>JBCCUQ010000003.1:0-584669 GCA_039196665.1 Pseudomonadota bacterium
CATTCTCGGACGTGCAGGCGGCGGCGAGCCAGGCCGGGAACGATGTTGTCATCGATCTTGGCGGCGGCGATACGATCACTCTCCTCAACCGCCTCGTCGGCGATCTGCACCAGGACGACTTTCTGTTCGGGTGAGCGTGAATGGCTATGCAATTAGCGACAAGCATAAACATGGTTTACCGCCTCGCTTATGTTGAATTCCCCTGACAGTAATGCCTAAAATTTCACATTGCCGACATGAATCCTAATAGACTCTATCGGCGTGTTTTTTAGCTTTGACGTACAACATTTCGCCAGTTGAGCGTTGTATTTGCTTGCCGCCGTCATTCGACATGACCAAAAAACGAATTTGAATAATGTCGCTGCCGGGTCGTAAAAAATATTGAAGGCGCCCTTCATGTGTTGGCCTCCGTGCTAACTTACTGCGCTGGCCTCAGCGTAGAGGGCGACAATAAGCTTTGCTCCGATATGAACTCCAAACAACAAGAGCTGACGTCTTTAAGCGATGAATTACAGGCAGTGTTCGATACATTAGCAAGAAGAAAAGAACAGGTCTCAATCGATACAACGCCAGGACAAAAACTACTGAAAAAGGTTCTTGATTGAACTTCCTTATATTCCTGCGCCACAAAGCTAATTCAGCATCTTATCAGCATTATAACTTATGCCTATATTTTCGGGCGAAGCAGCGCCAATTGTGGCGGCTTTGTATTATCACTCAAAATGTTCAGGTGCTGATAACTTGAGAGTCCCCGAAGTACTTTGAAACTCCTCAATTATCAAAACATAATAGCACAAACATCTTTCGTTAATTTTTCTTTTTAACCCGAGGTTATTCTGTCAATATACAGTTGTCGGAATGTCTCGGCAGCGGTTTGCGTCGATACTTTGGCGCGGGCCATCAACCAAAGGAAAGAGTGATGCGGAATCTAATCGTCGCCTCAATTCTTGGTACTCAATTCAACGCGTGGAGTTTTAGTCAAGGGGCCGAAACTCGGACCTATGACAGTCTGAAGCTTCAGTGCATCCGGATTGTCGCCAAGCTTGGCGTGACAGCTTGGGTTCCGCCTGACGACACGCTTTTCGAAAGGTTGGCGACCCACAACAAAGCAACACTCATTTTTGCGCGGAACACCGTGACGAAAATGATCACTTGGACGCAACGAATATCAACCCGCCGCCGGGAGATTTCAAATGAGCAAGGAATTGGCGCCACAGTCGCATTTACAACTTAGCCTTCGCGTAATGCAGGATCATATCTGGAGGAAAGTCGCTCCGGATATCACTGGTTCTGACAACGAGCGTTTGCGGTTCATAATACAGTTCATCCACGATTGTTACCGCGCGCGGGCAGCGTTGGCCGTCGGAGACTTTTACAGCCGTATGGAAAACTTTCACGACCTCTCACTGCCGACAATTAAAACGCAGCTGAGCCGCGTGTGCGATTTCGACTACGCTGTATTAAAGGCGGATCCCTCTGATCGCCGGGTTAGAAGAGTTTGCTCGACCCGAAAGGCCATCAGAGCGATGCGCGATGCTGAGAAACTCACGTTGCTGGGCATCCAATTCCTGACTAACAGGCACGGCGGCCTGCTTTGTGATGTTGAGGAAAGTATGATGGAAACTTTCTTTGACGAAATTGCATACGATGTCGCCGACGTCATCAATCAGGAACGGGGGCGTCGCAAGACGAACGGTTAAAATGAAATCTAAATACCCTGACACTAGGGGACTGATCGAGTCGATTTTCGGTCAACCTGACCCAGATGGAGCCAAGTCGGCTCCATCTGACGTTTGTAGAAAGAATCTTTCGAAGGATTATTTCGAAAATGATTCCAATATTATTCCGCTAGCGGATTACTTACCTTCCTCCATATCAATGGAGGCGGGTCATGATACACGAAGCGCCATATCGGATGAGACCGTCAGGCGGCGGAGGCATCGGCAGTTTAGGAACGCCAAATAAGGGCGGCGCGGTCGCCCTCCTGATACATTTATTGGCTTGGCTGGGCGGTGGCGGAATTTGTGTCAAAATCTACGTTGACCACAGCCATGCTGCAGCGCCTTATTGCGAATGTGATGCTAGTTCCGCAACCGAAGGTAATGGCGCCGCAGTTTAGAACAAAGACGGGAATTTGGACGTAATTTAAACTCGGCAAGTGTTCAGATTGCCCGCAGAACCGCTTTTTTTGAAGGTCTTGGTTCCCAAGCGCTACCAAATCTGAACATCAAAGGTTCTTCCAAAGTCGGTGCTGCCTAAGACAAAAATCAGAAAAACAAGGAAATTTTCTGCACGAATAGCTGTTCCCCCATTGCTAGCCCGTGGTGTTCCACAGCGAATGAAGATCAGTGAGGTTTCAGCAAGCTTTTGTATTTTTTGGAAATTCTGGTGCCGCATGGGTGACTTGAACACCCGACCCCATCATTACGAATGATGTGCTCTACCAGCTGAGCTAATGCGGCGCCGAGAAGGCGTCATAGCTTGACGCCGGGCCGACCGCAAGCCGGAATTGGCCCGTTTAGGGGCCGCACAGATGCGTTGTGCTTGTTGTCCGATCACACTTGCATATTACTTCCGCAACACGCCGCCAGTCGCCTTTTCAACCTGCGCGACGATGCGCTTTGACACCGTCTCAATGTCGTCATCCGTCAAGGTCCTATCGCGCGGCTGAAGCATAACTTCAACGGCCAGCGACTTTTGCCCGTCAGGCACGCCCTTGCCCCGGTAGACATCGAACAGCGAAACGCCCGCGATAAGTTTTTTGTCGGCGCCGCGCACCGCCTTCAGGAGCGCTTCCGCCGCAATATCGTCCGCAACGACAAAGGCGAAGTCTCGAGAGAGCGGCAAAAGCTCCGAAGCATCGAGCGCCGGACGCGTCTTCGCCGCCTTCTTTTTACCCGCAGGGATGTTGTCCAGAAACACCTCGAAAGCCATCACCGGTCCATCCACATCCATGGCTTTCAACACACGCGGATGCACCTCGCCAAAATAGGCGAGAACGTTTGGACCGAGACGAAGGACGCCGGACCGACCGGGATGAAACCAATGCGGCGCATCCGCCGTAGTCTGAAGACTTTGCAAAGGCGCACCCGCCGCATCAAGCGCAGTCATGGCGTCCGCCTTGGCGGTAAACGCATCCGCGGCCTCTTCGGCGCCGCGCCAGTGTCGCGGCGGCGTCGAGAGGCGCACGCCCGCGGCCGCGATCGCCTGTTCATCGGGCTGATCGCCATGATAAACCGGCGCGATCTCAAACAAGGCAAGGTCATCGCGTCCACGGTCTGCATTTCGCTGAAGCGCCGCGATCAGATTAGGCAGGATTGACGGGCGCATGGCAGAAAGATCAGAGGCAATCGGATTGGCGAGCACCAGGCCTTTCGCCTTCAGCCAGTTGGGACCGTCACAAAAGAGCGCCGCATGGCGTTCATCCGCAAACGACCATGTCACCGCCTCGTGCAAGCCCCTCGCCGCTAGAGCGCGGCGCGCGTGTTGGCGGCGCCCTTGCGCCAGCGTAAGCTTGGGAGACTCTACGGCTTTGTGCATCGGCAATGTGGCCGTCGGCAACTGCTCAAAGCCGACAATGCGGGCGATCTCCTCAACGAGGTCCGCCTTGCCGCCAATATCCGGACGCCATGACGGCGCATCGACCTGCCACGGATCTGACTTACGTACGGTAAAGCCGAGCGCAGTCAGAATTTCTTCGCATCGTTCAGGCGCGACTATCATGCCAGTAAGGCGCGACACTTCGGACGGCGGAAACAAAACTGTTTCGTCAAAATCGGGAATTTCGCCGGCCAACTCGATCTCACTGGGGCTGCCGCCGCACATATCAAGGACAAACTTCGTCGCCAGTTCTATACCCGGCAAAATGAAATTCGGATCGACGCCGCGCTCAAAACGATAGCGCGCATCAGAAGTAATACCTGTCTTACGGCCCGTTTTAGCTGTACGTAACGGGTCGAAATAGGCGCACTCAATAAAAACATTCTGCGTTTCTTCCGTACAACCCGTTGTTTCTCCGCCCATGACTCCGCCAAGGCCAAGCACGCCGTTATCATCCGCGATAACGCACATCGTTTCATCAATGTCATATTCTTTGCCGTCAAGCGCGAGAAAGCTTTCACCGCCTTGTCCAAGCCGCGCGTGAATCTCGCCTTTCAGCTTATCAGCATCATAAACATGGAGCGGCCGGGCGCGGTCGTAAGACATATAATTTGTGATATCGACCAGCGAATTGATGGGGCGAAGGCCAATAGCGCGCAATTTATCCTGCAACCACTGGGGGCTGGGGCCATTCTTGACCCCCTTAATCAGGCGCCCTGCAAAAGCGGGGCACGCATTCTCGGCGTCTTTTGGAAAATGAAGCCCGATCTTTTGTGGGCAATCGAACTGACCCTTTATCGCTTGTGGTATTGGCGTCGCCAGTTTGCCAAGGCCCGCCGCCGAAAGATCGCGCGCGACCCCATTAACACCATTTGTATCAGGCCGGTTGGGCGTCACCTCGAAGTCAATTACCGGGTCATTGGCGCCGAACCATCCGGCAATTGGATCGCCAACTTTTGCTTCCGCCGGCGCTTCCAGAATACCGTCATGGTCATCGCCCATTTCCATCTCGCGCGCCGAACACATCATGCCGAGGCTTTCAACGCCGCGAATTTTCGCTTTGGATAAAGTCACATTGATTCCGGGGACATAGGCGCCCACCGGGGCATAGGCGATCTTGATCCCTGCACGGGCGTTTGGCGCCCCACAAACGATCTGCTTTTCACCGTCTTTCGTAGCGACTTTGCAAACTTTCAACTTATCCGCATCAGGATGTTTTTCCGCATGTAGCACCTCACCGATTGTAAAGGCGGCAAGACGCTCTTCCGGGTTTTCGATCTCTTCAACCTCAAGACCAACCGCCACCATCGTCTCGACAATCGCATCGAGTGAAACGTCAGTTTCCAAATGCTCTTTGAGCCAACTCAGGGTAAATTTCATTCTTCTTATCCGTTACTTGAGATCGTTTGCAGCAAGCGAACCACAACATCCTCGCCGGCATCCTCACACTGTTTCACGGGGTTAGGTTTCGCAGCATAGTCTGCCGATGTACGCCAACACCGTTCAAAAACAGAGCAATAACAAACGCTGAATTGCGTCCCCTGATTAACTGAAGAGAAAACGCGACTTTTTAGCTCTTCAAAGGCCGCTGTCCGTTCGTCATTGATAGACCAGGTCAGTACAATCGAGTTGCTCGTTTCACCAGCTGCAAGAACGCCAATTGACGTATCGAGATTTGATTCAAATCCCTCATGCAGCGCCGGCGGCAACAAACCATCACGCAAGTCAGGCCAGTCCGAGATCTCTCGACCATCAAGCGTGAGGCTCGCACTCTCGACAATTGCCGGACCAATGCCGTCATTACTGAAGCTCAACGTCATGACATGAGCATCCGCCGATGTGCTAAATCCGCCATCGATATTCACGACAGGCAAAACGCTGGCGTGTTGCTGCTTGCGCATGATTTGCGCTTGATCCCAGGCGACAAAAAGCGCGCACATGCCGATCACCATCGCCGTAATCGAGCCAACGGTTTCGAAGTTGAGAACGCGCCGCTTTTTTATTTCTTCGGTCATCGACTCAATCCAGCCCAAAGGCTCGGCTGATCCAGCGCATCGAACCCGTAATGCTCAAGCCAGCGCGCATCTGCGGCAAAGAAATCACGCAAATCGGGAATGCCGTATTTCAGCATCGCGAGGCGGTCGACGCCCATGCCGAAAGCGAACCCCTGATATTCATCCGGATCGAGACCGCAATGACGCAGCACATTCGGGTGCACCATGCCGCAACCAAGAATCTCCATCCATTTCTCGCCCTGACCGATGCGGATTTCTTCGTGGCCTTTGGCGCCGACACGCTCATAACCGATATCCATTTCCGCCGACGGTTCCGTGAACGGGAAGAAGTGCGGACGGAAGCGTGTCTTGACGCTATCAACCTCAAAGAAGGTCTTGGCGAAGGCTTCAAGCGTGCCTTTCAGATGGCCCATATGAGTTTCTTTATCAATTACCAATCCCTCTACCTGATGAAACATCGGCGTGTGCGTCTGATCACTGTCACAACGGAACGTCCGTCCCGGGATGATAATCCGGATCGGCGGCTTTTGGGTCATCATGGTGCGGATCTGCACAGGACTTGTATGCGTCCTGAGCAGCATGCGCGAGCCGTCTTCTTTTGGTTCGAAGAAAAACGTGTCATGCATTTCACGGGCTGGATGGTCCGCGGGGAAGTTCAACGCCGTGAAATTATGGAAATCGTCTTCAATGTCAGGCCCTTCGGCGACGTCAAAACCCATCGCGGAAAAGATGGCGATCATTTCCTCAAAGACCTGACTCACAGGGTGAATTTTGCCCTTGGGTTCCGGGCGCACCGGCAAGGTCACGTCAATTTTTTCAGACGCAAGGCGCCCCTCCAGTGCGGCCTCTTCCAGTGCGGCTTTTTTTGTATCGATAGCCTCGGCGATCCGCGTTTTCAGGCCATTGAGCGCTGGACCCATTTCCTTGCGCTCTTCTGGCGACATCTTCCCGAGCGTTTTCATCCGTTCGGAGACAGCGCCTTTCTTACCAAGGGCGGCAACGCGCACGTCTTCGAGCGCGGCCTCAGTCGCGGCGGCGTCAATCTTGCCCGTCAGGTCACGTTCCAAATTTTCAATGTCTGACATCGTTTTCGCCTATTTAACTGCGGGTTGGTGTTCTGAAAGGATTTCCCGAACCTTGTCGAGCGGTAGCGCCTCAGCGCGCGAGGGCGCCCTTTTAGACGTATTATATCCTTCAACGGTTTCCGCCATGAAGAGGGAATTCAGAATCGCTTCCTCTGTCGCCTCGATAACGGCCTGCGACAACGGCGAGAAAAGATTATTCGGCAAATCTTCAATCATAGATACGGCGTTGCGGCGCTCAGACGTACGGCGAATGCCCTCCGCCGTTGAAAACGCGATCACATAATCGCCGGATCCATTGGTCATTGAGGCGCCGGTACGGGCAAGCCCCGCCAAGGCGCGGCGGCCCAGCCGGTCTAAATTGCGATCCGATAGCGGCGCGTCCGTCGCCACAACGATCATGATCGACCCATCCGCATCGCCATTATCGACGTAGCCTTTGAGAAAATACTGCTCCAACGCCTCGCCGACGCGAACGCCGTCTACCATCAGTACACCGCCATAATTCGACTGAACAAGCACACCAACGGTATAGCCGCCCAGCGTGGAGGGAAGCTTGCGCGAACTTGTGCCGATCCCACCCTTCCAGCCAAACGCCGTCGTGCCGGTTCCGGCGCCGACGGCGCCCTCCTCTACAAGCCCTGCTTTCGCCGTTTCAATAGCTCGTCGAATGAACTTCGGCGTCAGGGCGCGTTTGCGGATATTATTAAGCCCGCCATCATTAGTTTCACCGACGACCGCATTGACCGATCCGACACGCTCATTGCCTTCCAGCGCAAGCGTCCATTCAATCGTTGCGATAGCTGCGTCCGGAACGCTTAGCGTATTTGTGAGAATGATCGGCGTTTCGATTTCACCAAGCTCGCGCACCTGGCTTAACCCCATAAGCTTGCCATACCCATTGCCGACAACAATCGCCGCCGGAACTTTATCCTGATACAGATTACCGCCATGGGGCAGAATGGCGGTCGCGCCAGTCCTGATGTCATCACCCTTAACCAGCGTTTCATGACCGACGAGCACGCCATCGACATCCGTGATCGCGTTTAATGAGCCGGGCGTCAGAATGCCAGGCGCGACGCCAAGGTCACGTGCGCGTACTCGCTCATCCGGCAACGCCGCGCCGGGGGCGAGGAGCATCACAGCGGCGATTATGCCAAACCAGGACTTCATTCAAAAAACCTGCGAAAATTACCAAACAAAAAAGCGTCACCCTCGTCAGGTGACGCTTAATCGAATTTCCATTGCAACGTCACCCGGTTCGTTTCTGGCGTCGCCGGGGACGGAAGAAGAGTTAAGCGAGCGCCGCTTTCGCCTTTTCCGCCAGGGCCTTGAACGCCTCGGGCTCGTGCACGGCGATATCGGCGAGAACCTTGCGGTCAACCTCGATACCAGCGCGATCGAGCCCGTTGATAAATCGGGCGTAGGTCAGACCGGCCTCGCGAGCGGCGGCATTGATCCGCTGGATCCAGAGCGAGCGGAAATTGCGCTTACGGGCTCGGCGGTCGCGATAGGCGTACTGGCCGGCTTTTTCCACCGCCTGATTGGCGATGCGGAACGTATTCTTCCGGCGGCCGCGATAGCCTTTGGCGTTCGTAATAACCTTGCGATGACGGGCGTGGGCGGTGACGCCTCTTTTAACTCGTGACATGTCAGCGTCTCCTTATCGATTATACGGCATGTACTTTTTGACGATCTTCGCATCCGGGTCCGAAAGCACATCCATGCCGCGGTTCTGGCGGATTTGCTTCGGGGTGCGTTTGATCATGCCGTGGCGTTTGCCGGAGACGCCGGCTTTTACCTTGCCGGACGCCGTCATCTTAAAGCGCTTTTTCGCGCCTGATTTTGTCTTCATTTTGGGCATTTCGCATATCCTAAAAGAGCCCTTTCGGGCGCGTAACAAAGCCGCCCAGGCATGCCTTCTGGCCCGGCGACCGCTAAAGAAGCGCGGTTTATAGCGCTCAGCGCGCATTTCGCAAGGGGTTTGCAGATAAATCAGCCATTCCGGCAAAATACTATCCGGATCCGCTGCCAAAGCCCGGAAAGCCGCCATTATATGGATATCTGCTCAGCGTCTAAACCTGTATTTTGCAGATTGTGCTATTTTTTGAACTCGCGATGAATTGACTGTCAATTGGGGTCGAACAGACTGACGCAAGCCCCATTAATCGCTTAGAATAGCCTGAACCGTTCGGGAGGAAACAATGCGCAGGATTACAATATTCATTGTTTTCGTAATGACGCTGCTATTTACGCGCGCAGCTGCAGCTGAGCCGGTTGCATCAATCCCGTATCGTATTGACTATAATGGCTGGTTTACTGTCGATGTTACTGTCAACGGCGCCGGACCCTACCCGTTTATTGTTGATACCGGCGCGACGCTAACGGCGGTATTCAACCACCTTACAGCAAGTCAGAATTTCGAACCTGCGGACGTTCCTGAAAAACGTGTTCTCGGCATCATCGGCGCGCAGGATCTGCCCGCTATCCGGATCGGAGACCTGGACGCTGGAGGTATCGGACTTGTTGATCATGTTGGCGTCGTCATCCCCGACTGGGACAAGCCCGGCGAAAGGCCCGATGGCGTTCTCGGGCTTGATTTTCTCTCTAAGTACACTGTCCTGTTCAATGCCCGAACCCGGCAGATCGAATTTTACGATCCGAGCAATCCCCCTACGGAAGATATGTCAGAGATGACGCGCACCGGGCTTCGTTATAGCACGTTCAACCGCGATTATGGCGGCCTTTATACAATAAACGTTTCCATCGCAAACCGAAATATACCGTTCATTGTCGACCTTGGCGCCGACGGCACGCTTATAAATTATCGCACAATGCGAAGATTGATGGGCGGCATATATGTCGACCCCCGCCGAGAGACAGGCGCAACCACAGGTTCAAAAATCCGCGATGTTTTTGGCGATGAAGAAGCAGCGCGCACCATAGAGGCGGGGCCCATCAGAATAAACGGCGCCAGATGGCCGCGGCGCACCTTGATCGTTTACAACGCTGGAATATTCGCAGAACTGGGCCTCTTGCGGCGAAGCTACGGGCTTCTCGGCGCCGATCTTCTCAGGGATCGCAGCTTCATTTTCGACTTCGCCAATGAACGATTTTATGTCACCCGCCGCGCTGTGGTGGACGCGTCATAACTACCGCCCATTGATCTGCCTGGCGATCAGCAAAAAGCTCGCCGCTTTCAATTAGCAGCGGCGCCCAGTCCCCGCCATTTTGCGATGTTTGATGTACATCATCAAACATCGCATTGGATTGCCTTATCGTCATGCTTCTGAAAAGCTGTCTCCAGAGGGGGATAACGGGAGGATACACATGGCATTTCGCAAAGCGCTACTTTGCTGCGCTGCATTCTTCGCTACTGCGCCAGCCTTCGCTGCAGACTATGCAATCGTTCATGCGGGGCGTCTGTTAGCGGCGCCTGGCGGCAGCGTTACGCAAGAGCAAACTGTTGTCATCAAGGACGGAGTGATCGAACGCGTCGCAAATGGCTATTTGCCCGGTGATGCGTTCGGCGTAAACGAAGATGATACGCTCACAGTCCATGACCTGCGTGACATGTTTGTCCTGCCGGGCCTCATCGACGGTCATGTGCATATTACGCATGAGAATAATCCTCGCGGGCGTTTGCAGCGGGTGGAAAAGTCCGCAGCGGATTACGCTATTGACGGGGCGGGCTTTGCGCGCACGACATTAATGGCCGGCTTCACGACTGTGCGCGATGTTGGCGCGCGCGAACGAGACGCCATCTTTGCCTTACGTGATGGTATTGAGCGTGGCGACGTCATTGGCTCACGAATTTTTGCGTCCGGCTCCACCATTTCCGTAACCGGCGGCCATGGTGACGGCACACAAGGCTATCGCGAAGATATTGCAGAACTGTTGCACCACACCGGCGCCTGCGATGGCGTTGGCGAATGCAGAAAGTCCGTACGCGAACAGGTCCGCCGCGGCGCCGACCACATCAAACTGACCGCGACGGCAGGCGTCCTCTCCAACACCGCCGCTGGTCTGGAACAGCAATTTTTCGAAGACGAATTGGCGGCCATCATGGACTCCGCCCATGCTATGGGGCGCAAAGTCACCGCCCACGCACATGGCGTGAACGGCATCAACGCTGCTTTGCGCGCCGGCGTCGACGCAATTGAACACGGCACCTATCTCGATGCTGAATCAATCAGGCTGTTCAAGCGTAATGACGCCTTTCTGGTGCCAACTATACTGGCGGGCGTCACCGTAGCTGAATGGGCGGAGGACCCGGACTCACACCTTTTGCCGCCGCAACGCGCAAAAGCCGCCGAGGTCGGCCCAAAGATGCTAGACATGGCGCGGCGCGCCCATGAAGGCGGTGTTAAAATCGCCTTTGGCACGGATAGCGGCGTTTCCAGACATGGTGATAACGCACGCGAATTCGCGCTGCTTGTGGAAGCTGGCATGACGCCGATGGAAGCGATCCGCGCCGCGACTGTCTTGGGCGCTGAAAATCTTGGCCAGTCTGATTTGTTAGGGTCTATCGAGCCCGGCAAAGCGGGCGATCTTGTCGCTGTCGAAGGAGACCCTCTGGCGGATGTGACGGAGCTGGAAGATATAGACTTCGTGATGAAAGAAGGCGTCGTCTACAAAACTCCGTAACTGGAATTTTCATACAGACACTTCCTATGACGAACTATTAAACGTCTCGCCACCAGCAATCCGGCAATACAATATCTTTGCGCTCTGGCGCGTTCGCCGTATCCAGTCTGTGCGGGAACGCCAATGTTTCGCCGGTCGCTGTCGCCCTGTCCTTTCGTAGAAATGTAAACTCAAGGGTGCGTGGAACGGCGTAAGAACCGCTTGACCAAACGGGGTCCACATTATTGGGGTGGATATGGCAAACAACAAAGCCACCTAAAAGTTTTTGAAAAACCTGATTGATAAAACGAAACCCGTCTCGATCGAATAGTTGGTCCATTTCGTGAAATTCAACGATAATGATCCGAAAGCGTCTTAAAATATCTCTTGGCGTGTCGAGAATTACCTGAAATTCGGCGCCTTCAATATCCATCTGCAGCATGAGATCATTGCCGGCTTCGCCAGCCTTTTCACGCACCCACGTCTCAAGGCGCATATACATGCCATCGTCGCGATCCCCTAAAAACTTTTTTTCGAAAGACACCATTTCATTTTCAATGGGCGCGCTTTCGACAGAGTAATCAGCGAGAAAAGACCTAATACCACGCCCAGCCAGCTCGTGTTCGAATGTCGCTGTATCCGCAACACCAGGGGAAAAGCACGCTTGTATTCCTTCCAGATCGTCCGGCGTCAAATATCCGCCATCGGACTTTCCGCCAACCCTGATCAGCGGCTTATTGATCGCAACCGGACGAACATCGCGAAAGAATTGCGCTAGCGCGTCATCTGCGGTCACTTTTGAAAGAAACACGCCGTTCTTTGCGAGCGTATTTCTGAGCTTTGATAAAAGGACCATAAAAGCCACACCCTCAACGCGTCTGGATTATAACGTATTGACCTTAAGACTTAGCGGCAAAGCGTGTCGTCTTCTTAAACATAATCAAGAGGTAATTCAGTTGTCTGCTTCAGGACCTCCATTGAAAATGTCGAGGTAACGTCGGCAAAATCGGTCACTGCGATTAGACGCTTATAAATCCGGTCAAACTCAGTCATATCTGTCGCAACGACCTTCATCAAATAATCAACCTCGCCGCTCATCCGATGCACTTCAACAATCTGAGGAATACGCGCAATCGTGTCGGCGAAATTTTTCAGCCAGGCGTCTGTGTGATGCGCCGTCTTGACTGAGATGAACGCCGTGAGGCTGAGATTAAGCGCGGCCATGTCCAAAAGGGCGACACGGCGGGCGACCACCCCCTCATCCTCAAGCTTTTTAATCCGCCGCCAGCATGGCGTCTGAGACAACCCGACCGATTCGGCGATTTCACTAACAGGCGTCGAACTATCGCGTTGAAGTATCGCAATAATTGCCTTATCTATCAAATCCATTCTAACCTAATACCTGATGTTAGAAAATAATCGCACATTATAGTTTTTCTTAGAATAGGTATAGTAAAAATTTTCTTCTTAGCCGGATTATGATCACAGAAAGTTGATCTTACCGGGAGCAGCCATAGCCATGCTGAAAAAAGCCTTTACCGAACATCCTACAAGTGTTGGCGAAAGCTACCTACAGCATATGGGCATGGCGTTTGGTTTTGGCGTCAAAATGGTCACCGCAGGGATGGCTTGCCTTCTTCATGGGCTGTTTCCATTCCTTTTCGTCACCACAGGACGCCGGTGCATTGAAGATCTTCACGACTGCATGGTGCTGCATCGCGACCGGCGTAAATGCACCGAGGCGGAAGACGGCATGCCTGCGATGACGACATCCGACAAGCCGCATTTGCAAGCAGCAGAATAGCGCCGGATAGACACGCCCGCCAAACTTAAAGACATTCCGGCTCATGAATATCGCCGCCACTCGTGACCTTACGCGCGCCTACGCGCCAGGTCTTCTTCTTTGCGGCACAATCGCCATGGCGTCGCTGTTCGTCGCTTCGCGATATGGCGGTCCGGTGATGCTCTACGCCATTCTTTTTGGCATCGCGTTCAATTTTATGAACGAAGACGCCAAAACCAAGCCGGGCATTCAGTTCGCTTCAAAGCGCGTGTTGCAGCTCGGCGTCATTCTGCTTGGCGCAGCTGTCACGCTTGCTGAAATCGCAGCGCTCGGATGGGCGACGGCGCTGCTCGTTATCCTAGCCGTCATCACGACAATCAGTGTCGGCTGGGCCGTCGGCCGCGCCGCCGGCTTGTCATCATCGCATGCAACCCTATCAGCCGGCGCAGTCGCCATCTGCGGGGCTTCAGCGGCGATGGCGATCGCCTCAGTATTGCCGCAAACAAAGGACAGTGAACGTAATCTCATTCTGACTGTCGTCGGTGTGACAACATTGTCGACAATCGCCATGGTCATTTATCCGTCGCTGACACATTTGCTCGGCCTCACTGACATGCAGGCTGGCGTCTTCCTGGGCGCTACAATCCACGATGTCGCGCAGGTTATCGGCGCCGGCTATATCGTCTCAGATGACGCTGGCGCCGTCGCCGCTGTGGTCAAACTCATGCGGGTCACGCTTCTCGCACCAGCGGTCTTTTTCATTGCTATGACCTTCGCCAAAAAGGCTGCGAGTTCCGAAGCCACCGGTCGCGCATTTCCGATCTTTCTGCTTGGCTTCGCCGCACTGATGATCGCCAACAGCGTTGGCTTGATCCCTGATGCAATCCGCCCGCAGCTTGCTGGTGCATCGCGCTTTGCACTGGTCATGGCGGTCTCAGCGCTGGGCGTGAAAACCTCTCTCAAAGAACTGTTCGAGGTGGGCCCGAAACCGATCGCGGCCTTACTCGCGCAGACCGCTTGGCTTGCGATCTTTGTCGGCGCGGCGGTTTTGATATTCGCTGAAATCCTGCCGCATTGACGACCGCAACAGCACAGTTAACGAGACCTTAAAGCTCCGACCCCGGCAAATTCTTTTCCCTGATTTTAACTCCATTCAGGCAGTCTCCTTCGCAAATCACACTTTGCGGAGCGTCCTCCATGACCGATTCATCTCTTCAAACACGGCTCGCCGCTGTCGGCGCCAACGGCCATGTCACGGCGAACGAAGTTTTATTCCTTAGGCGCACCGTTTTCGAGGATGGCGTCGTCAGCCCGGAAGAACTGGACGCCTTGTTTGATCTCGGCGCACGCGCGCCTGAGGGCGATCCGGAATGGCCGCAGTTCTTCGCTGAGGCGGCGACGGATTTCTATCTGCGGGAAGAAGAACCTCAAGGCTATCTGACGCCAGAAGAATTTGCTTCGCTTCAAGTCCACGTCACTCGCAATGGCGGCGGGGCAAATGCGCTGGAACGCTGCCTGCTGGTAAAGCTGATGGAAACCGCCACCCGAACTCCGCCCGAAATGGCGCGTTTCACCGGCGACCAGATTAAAAGGGCGATCCTGAACAAACCGGCAGGGCCGGTCGTCGAAAAAAACGACGCCATGCTGTTGCGCCGGTACCTTTTCGCCGCCGGCGGCGACGGCTCTGTTGCAGTTACCCGTGCAGAAGCCGAATTGCTCTTTGACATCAACGACGCCGTACAAACAGCAGATAATAATCCAGCTTGGACGGAATTATTCGTTCAGGGCGTGATCAATCATCTTATGGCGCATCTCGGCTACACTGCGCCGAGCCGAGAAGAAGCCTTCCGCCGGAACGCCTGGGCGCGTGACCAGTCAGTCAATATTGGCGGATTTTTCAAACGCATGCTGTCCGGCGGCGCTGGCGCAGTTAAAGACGCTTACGCGCAAGGGTCACTTCATTCAGAACACAATGACCAGCGCGATCTCGACGCATCGATGGCGGCCAAAGTCACCGCAGGCGAGGCTGATTGGTTGGCGGATCGCATCGGCCGGGACGGTGCGTTTGATGACAATGAGCGCCAGCTTATTGGCCGCATGCGTGAGCTGGAAGAAGACCTGCCGAAAAATTTGAAGGCGCTTTTGGATCGGGCCGCCTAAGCGCCCGCCCAGGCCATAAGTATAATCACAGTTGAGAGACCTGTTGCGATTTCATAAGCTGCCGCCAACTTAGGCCAGGCGGCAATGATGAGCGACGATCAAAAAGAGAAATCCGTCTTTACCAATCCCGTCCGCCTTTTTCCTGTTTTCATCGGCCTTTTCCTTATCATTCGGGCCATAATTAAATATCCCGTTTCATCATCCTTCCCTGTTAATATCGCCGTCTATGTGTTTGCGGTTTTAAGCGGCCTTGTTGTTATGTTAGGCGCCGGATTGCTAACCGCCTTTGCGGCCGGCAAGATACAAGGGACGCCGAACTACGAACCATCCAAACCGGTTTGGTATATCATTGCATTTATAGGCCTGGTTACCGGTATAGCATCAACAATTGTCATTTTGGGCTTTGCTGCTGACATCTTATCTTAGAAGCCAACGCCAATATCGGCTCCGCACCCAAATTTCTGGTAGTCCTCAATTGCTTCCCGCAATCCCCGTGAAAGCAGTTCACTGTGCCGTTCCAAGGTTTCCGCTTTTCGCGTCAGCGCTTCAGCTTCCCGCAAGCCGTCGATTGCTTCGACCGCAATAATCGCCGTGCCTAATGGGCTTATTGCTGCAAGCAAGTCGATAATATCATTAACGGTAAGGTCTTGAGCGGGTTTTCTTTTAAGCTTGCGAAGCGCTCTTAACAAACCACGTAAGGCGGCGCCGAAAAGAGTGAGCGCCGTGAAAGCTGAAACCGCGAGATCAATTGTCGCGTCCCTTTTCAAGCGCTCAGCCTCGCCCTCCAGACGCTCAGCTTCATCCGCCAGGCTACGCGCATCATTTTGAAGAAATGATATCTCCCGGAGCAACTCATTACATCGTTGTTGATTTTTTAATTCGCAAAGCTTTCGCCGGTCATAGGCGGCAGTCGCGTTTCTCGCCGCCTCAGCTAAACTTATTCCAACGAACTCATTACTCTTGACCACCGACATTTCTCCACATGCAGATATTTCGACAGGAAAACCGTCAACAGGCAGAGTATAATCCTTGATGGGAAAGCGGGGATAACTACGCACCAAAAGCGGGATTCATGAAAGAATACCCTCCGAGAGTTGAATCGGCGGTGCGAAATTCAACCCGAAACATGCGCTTTCAAAAATATGCCCTAACACTACAGGACGAGATGTAACCTCTGAGTAAATTCAACCGCATTTGCCGTTGAAGGCGATTATTCTGCCGATCAGGAGTATGGGCGCAGAATAAATCCGCAGCGACGCCTATGACCCCGAATACCCTTCCTGAAATTTCGTCACGAAGGCGGAAATAACATCCGCCCAGCGGCTGATATTTTGCGCCAGGTGATCTTCCGTAACGCCGCCGCCAAGCTCAATCACATAATCGACCCCGACGATTGAACGGCTTTCAAGAATGTACGCGCGCCCGAAGACCTGACCGTCATTGAAACTGTTCACTGTCCTGAAATCATCAGCCGAGATTGTCCGGCCCAGTGGAAAATTAGCAAAGAACACAAGGTTTTCGCATGCCATAGGCTCTCCTGAACATCCCATGGCGCGCACATTGAATTCAAACTCACCGGCCGATCCGGTCGCCACCGGCGCGCCGGACGCCGCATCCTGGGTCATGGAGGGACCAAGACCTGCCGCATCGAGCGCCGCTTCCAGCTGATCGGCGGTCACCGCGTCAATCGTTTGCCCCGACGCTGGCGCCAGCATAAGCAAAATCCCAAGGACTAACCCAAATGCGCTTTTTTGTGATGACGTACTCATTGCTTTCAACCCCACCCGACAATACCCCTGAACTATGACGATCATGGCCGATCAGGACCGGACTTGGCAATGGCTGCTCGGCCATCGCGCCGCGTTGACTTGGCGCCAACGCAGCCTATCTTCGCGCGAGTTTCACTCGCCAAGGCTTATCTCACGGGGATTTTATGACTAAAGGCGTATCCGCCTCGCGGCCCCTGTCGCCGCACCTTCAAATCTGGCGCTTCACCGCGACCATGGCCGCCTCCATCACGCATCGCGGCGCCGGCATTGTGCTTTACGGCGGCACGCTGTTGCTGGCCGCCTGGATGTTCGCCGCCGCGATCAGCCCGGATTTGTTCTCCTTAGTGAGCAGCGTTGCGCGGTCGCTGATCGGCTCAATCATTATCGCCGGTTATGTCTGGTCCCTCGCCTTTCACATGATGAATGGTCTGCGCCACCTTTATTGGGACTCAGGACGCGGCTTGGCGCCAAAGACGGCGACGATGACAGCCTGGCTGATCTATGTCGCATCCTTCTTACTTGCGGCGATCATCCTTTGGGCGGGCTTTGCCGCAAGGGGAGCTGCGTAATGTCACACAAAGGCACCTCAACTTTTGTCATCCAGCGCGCGACGGCCGTGTTGCTGATCCCGCTTGGCGTATGGCTGTTGTTCTCCATCGTCGCCGTTCTCGGCGCCGATTACGCCGGCGCGCGAGCGTGGCTGGCGCAACCCATCAATGGCATTCTTGTCGGCGCTTTTGTCGTCATCGGCGCATTCCACATGCGCATCGGCATGGCGGAAATCATCGTCGATTACATCCAGTCATGGATGAAAGACGTATTATTAGTCGTCAACTGGCTGGTTGCGCTGGGGCTAATCGCTACGGCCGCATGGTCGATCTACACACTTTCTTTTTCAGGCTGAGAAGTAATGCAAAGTTACGAAATTATCGATCACGAATATGACGTCGTTGTTGTCGGCGCCGGCGGTTCCGGACTGCGCGCAACGCTTGGCGCGGCGCAAGCCGGGTTAAAGACGGCATGCGTCACGAAGGTCTTTCCAACCCGCTCTCACACCGTCGCCGCGCAAGGAGGCATTTCCGCAGCGCTTGGCAACATGGGCGAGGATGACTGGCGCTGGCATATGTATGACACGGTCAAAGGGTCGGACTGGCTCGGCGATCAGGACGCGATTGAATATCTGTGCAAACACGCCCCTGCCGCCGTCTATGAACTCGAACATTGGGGCGTCCCATTTTCGCGCACCGAAGAAGGCAAGATTTATCAACGCGCCTTTGGCGGCATGACCAGGAACTTCGGCGAAGGTCAGGTGCAACGGACCTGCGCCGCAGCGGACCGCACCGGCCACGCCATCCTGCACACGCTTTATGGGCAGTCGGTCAAGAACAACGCTAAATTTTTCATTGAGCATTTCGCCCTCGACCTGATTATGTCCGAGGACGGCGAGTGCCGCGGGCTGATTTCCTGGGAGCTCGACACGGGCAAGATCCATCGCTTCAAAGCGAAGATGGTGATCCTCGCGACCGGTGGTTACGGCCGCGTTTATTTTTCCTGCACGTCAGCACATACCTGCACTGGCGATGGAAACGCCATGGTGCTGCGCGCAGGACTTCCCCTACAGGACATGGAATTCGTGCAGTTCCACCCAACCGGAATTTACGGCGCCGGCGTTCTTATTACGGAAGGCTCACGCGGCGAAGGCGGCTATCTCACCAATTCCGAAGGCGAGCGGTTTATGGAGCGCTACGCACCATCGGCCAAGGACCTCGCTTCCCGCGATGTCGTCTCACGGTCGATGACCATCGAAATTCGCGAAGGGCGCGGCGTCGGGCCAAACAAGGACCACATCCACCTCAATCTTAATCACCTCGACCCGGCTGTGCTCGCCGAACGCCTGCCCGGCATTTCAGAATCCGCGAAAGTTTTCGCCGGTGTCGACGTCACCAAAGAACCGATCCCCGTCCTGCCGACCGTGCATTATAATATGGGCGGCATACCAACGAATTATCATGGCGAGGTCATTACCAAACGCGGCGATGATCCGGACACGGTCGTACCGGGTCTGATGGCCATCGGCGAAGCGGCTTGCGTCTCCGTCCATGGCGCCAACCGCCTCGGCTCCAACTCGCTCATTGACTTGGTGGTGTTTGGCCGTGCGGCGGGCTTGCGCTGCGGCGAGGTTGTCAACGCCAACGGCGCGATGCCGGATCTGCCGAAATCAGCAACCGATGACGCGCTTGCCCGTCTCGACAAATTCCGCCACGCAAAAGGCGACACGCCCACAGCCGCTTTACGCGCGCGCATGCAGTCCGTTATGCAAAACAATTGCGCTGTCTTCCGCACCGGCGAAGTCCTTGAAGAAGGACGCGGCAAAATCAAGGAAGTTCATGACGCGATGCCGGATATCGGCGTTACTGACCGCTCCATGATCTGGAACACCGATCTCGTCGAAACGCTCGAATTCGACAACATGATCGGCCAGGCCGTCGTCACCATGGAATCCGCCGCCAATCGCAAGGAAAGCCGCGGCGCTCATGCGCGGGAGGATTTCCCCGACCGCGACGACGCAAACTGGATGAAGCACACCGCCACATGGTTCGCCAATGGCAAAGCGACGATCGATTATCGTCCCGTTCACGACTATACCTTGACGGACGACATGAAATATATCGAGCCGAAAAAACGAGTTTACTGATTGGAGCGTGACATGAGCGCTATTCTGTTGCTCTATGTCATTGCACTCTAATTTGGATTCTTTTTTAGGTCGCCGTCATGAAAACCATAAGCGCCGCCTTTCTCCTCACATTGCTTGTCTTCTCTCAGGCGTCTTATGCCGCTGAGCAGATCAAAAGAAGTTTTCAGGATGCTGAGGTCGACAGCGACTACAAGCATGATTTCGATCCGCTAACGAACAATCATGACACGCATGTGCTGATCGACCGGTTTCATCAAACCATCCATACCGAAGAAGGATATGCGACTGGCGCGCACGTCATGTTGGATATTATGGAGAGGGATGGTTTTTCTGTAGAATACGCAGAAACACAACTCGAATACGATCTTATTGCAGATGCCGATATCCTGATCATTCACGGCCTGCCAAACGATGAGATTGAACTCGACAATGGCGGCGTATTCTGGAAATCGCCTTTAAGCGATACTGAATTGGATGCGATCGTACGCTGGGTAGACCAAGGCGGCGGGCTTTACGTAAGCCTTAGCCACTTTCCCGGCGGCAGCGGCGCCTTGCCTTTGCTGGAAGCGTTCGCGGTCAAATTTCGCGACGGGTACATTTACAGCAAGGAGTATCCGAGTTTCACCGATCCGAAAGACGGACGGTGCTCTCACTATTTCGGCATGTCTCGGAAAGATAACACACTGAATGGCGAGCACCCTATTATAAAAAACGGTCTCCAAGTTAACAAAGTCGATTACCATTGCGGCGCGGGAATTTTTCGAAATCCGGAGGATGTTGTCCTCCAATTTCCGCCTGGTTCTGAAAATTATAACAAGGACGACTCAATAAGTGAGAAGTCTGACCATTATGCAGGGATGATCGGATTCAATTATGGCAAAGGGAAAGTCGTCATCGCTGCTGATCAAGGCATGTTTCGAGACTTCATTTTTACGTTTGACACAGGTGAGAAGGTTTATGTCACAATCACTGGCCCGGACAATGATAACGCCAACTTGTTCGTCAACATGATGCGCTGGCTGTCGCCGAAAATTTTAACGCCATAGATGAGCGTATCAGCGCGTCGTGGATAGCAATATTTATTAGTAGCGCTCTAATACTCAGGCCGGTGCATGAAATACGCGGCCTGAAATTCGCAAATTTAGACCATCTGACTGCTGTACTTTTGTTTACTCGGGCAACCATCTTAGGGCCTGGATCGAACAAGCGAAACAGCGGGGCGATGAAATGAAAATATTCTTAGGCGCGATGAGCTTTTTATGCGCGTGCTGGACGTCCGCTCTTGGCGCGGAAGACGCAAGCGCGCTCGGCGAAAAACTTCTTAACGCCATGGGCGGCGATGCGTGGGCCGATGTGCGCAGCATTCATAACACTGCCATCAATCATCACCCACAGGCGCGCCTGCCATACATACAGGAATATTGGTACGACACGGAGCGTCCGGCCCACTATGTCACCATTAAAAACCATGACATGGATCGCGTGCGCGCTTACACAACGGATGGCGGCTGGTCCGTTACCGAAGGCAAATTTGGCGAGTTCAGTGACGATCGCCTGCAACAGGAAATTACAAGCTGGTCGCGGTCTCTCTACCGGAAAATATATCTGCTTGCGCGAGGAGATAAAAACCTGGCCCTTTCCATCGGTGAGAGCGGACGTCTTGAATTTATCTATCACGGCGAATTCATCGGCTGGTTTCTCCTGGATGACAAAGGCGCGCCGCAACGCCATGGGGGAACAGCGTCCTCAGAGAACTACACTGAATTCGAAGACCTGGCGCAGTTTGGGTCTGTTTACTGGCCAAGCGGCGGCCATGATAATGACGGTTGGCGGTTCGAAATGTTGAGCCTTGAGATTTCCAAAGCGCCACCGCCTGTGGATTACGCACCGCCTTTCGATCACTAGCTGAGCGCTTCATTCATGGCTCTTTGCCAATAATCCGAAAGCTAAGTAGCATTCCTTCCAAACCTGGAGGGATTTACATGCTCAACCGCAGAGACGCCATTCAACTCACCGCTGGGGCGGCGGCGACGCTCATCGGCGCAAAGGCTAGCGCGCAAAATGACAAGTTAAGCAGGCTATATAACAACACCACCGTCATTGACGCCCTCTCCTTCGCCCATGAATGGGACGACGTTGAGTATGAGGCCGTGAAAAAATCCGGTTATGCCGGCATTATCACCAGTCTCAACCGGCGGGATCTGCAAACGGCGATAGACGAACTCATCGCCTGGAAGAACCGCGTAGAAGAATTTCCCGATCGCTATATGTTTGCGCTCGAAGCGCGAGACTTCGAACGCGCTAAACGCGAGAAGAAACTCGCGGTGATGATGAATTTCCAGAACGCCACAATGCTTGAAGGCGACGCGGATAATGTGGACGCACTGCACGCTCTTGGCATGCGCTGTTTCCAGCTCACCTATAACACACGCAACCGGCTGGGCGACGGCTGTACGGAGCGCACTAACGCCGGCTTATCGGATTTCGGCGTTGAAGTCGTTGAGCGCATGAACAAAACCGGCGTTCTTATCGATCTTTCCCATTGCGGACGCCAAACAACCCTTGACGGTATCGAATTTTCTGAAAAACCGGTCGCCATTACTCACACGATGATTGAAAAGCTACGGCCCAACCATCCGCGTGCGAAGACCGATGCGCAATTAAAAGCGCTGGCTGACAAAGGCGGGGTCGTCGGCATTGCCGCCCTTGGCTATTTCATCGGAACTGACCCTGGCGGCGATACGACAATTGAAACCTATGCGGACCATATTGATCACGCGGTTAATCTCATCGGCATAGAGCATGTCGCCTTGTCGACGGACTTTCCGGTACGCGGAATCGCCAGCTGGGCGACGCGAGAGGAATGGTACGAACCGCGCCTCAAATCCTTCAAGCCCAGCTATGACGTGAAATGGCCGCCTTATATTCCAGCCCTCGACACGCCAGACCGTTTTCGCAATCTGATCGCCGTTCTCGATCAGCGCGGCTGGAAAACCGGCGACATGGAGCGCCTTCTGGGCCAGAACTGGCTGCGGCTGTTTAAAGACGTGTTCGGCGCGTAGGGCTGAAATCCATTCCGCCATTCGTCTTGATTTTGACCGGCGCCCCTCCAAAGAGTAGCCTGCGTCGCTCATTGTTGGTGCAAGGCTCATGAGGCTGTCTTTATTACTCTGTTTAGCGATTGCTGCTGCTTGCGGCGCTCCGCAAACACCGGAAGCCGAATACCGGCTCAACAATGGCCAATGGTATCAAAACGGCGCGTTTACAGACCAAACGGTTTATATTGTTGGCGGCGCACTTCGTTTTTCTGACCGCAATGAATATCGCCTGGCGGAGGACGGAAAAACAATCGATCTGAAAAATAGATTTGTTGTCCCGGCATATTGCGAGGCCCACAATCATAATTTGGGCGACGGCGTTGAAGGCGTTGATGAGACGGTTAAAAACTACCTCGAAGACGGCGTGTTCTACGTCATGATTCAAGGGTCGTTTCAATTGTATCGGGAGAAGATCGCCGATCAACTCAACACGCCAGACTCTGTTGATGTCGCCTTTGCGAATAATGGACTTACCGGGTCTGGCGGACATCCAAGACGTTTGCGCGAATCTCTAATGGAGCGGTTTGAACGGTATCCTGACTTCACAAAAGAAACACTGCCGGACAAAGGATATTTTGAGGCTGACTCTTTGCCGCAGCTGCGCGAAAAATGGGCGCTTATCCTCACCGAACGTCCGGATTTCGTGAAAGTGATGCTTTATCATTCCGAAGAATACGAGCTTCGCAAGGACAATCCAGACTATTATGGCCGGCGAGGATTGAACCCGGCGTTATTGCCTGAATTCATCCGTATGGCCCATGGTGAGAATTTACGGGCGTCGGTGCATGTTGAAACTGACTTCGACATGGCGACCGCCCTTTCCGCCGGCGCTGACATTATCGCTCATGTTGTCTCGAACGATTCTAACACACGCATTTCCGATGAAACAATCGCACTGGCGAAAACGTCAGGCGCAAGCATTATAACGACTATTTCAGTCGGAAAACGGATTGCACAGCGGGCGCCCGACGAATATGCAAAAATTGTCGAAGCCCAAAAAGATAATTTACGGCGATTGAACGAGGCGGGCGTTAAGCTCGCTATTGGAAGCGACACCGTGTTCGACACGTCAAGAAGCGAAGCCGACCTTCTCGCGAGCCTGGGCGTCCTGGATAACCCAACACTTATTGAAATGTGGACGAGCGCCTGCGCGGAAACCGTTTTCCCGCAGCGTAAAATCGGACGCCTGGACGACGGCTATGAAGCAAGCTTCCTCATCCTTAGCGCTAATCCGTTGGAAGATTTTGAGAATACGAACGCAATCCAGTTACGGTTCAAGGATGGAAAACCCTTAGAGCAATTTCAGCTGAAAGAGTAAGCTTTAGCTTAGCGACGGAAGTTTAGCGTCGCTTGTTTCCCGACGTCCGGGCGCGGCGCGCCATCAACCGTTTTCGGGTTAAAACGCCAGCGTCTGAGCGTTGATACCGCCGCATTGTTAAAGCAATCGTTTGATGTGTCGGCGACGCGGATATTCGCAGCGCGCCCCTGAACCGTGACATCGAATATCACTGTTACGCGCTCCAAATCCTCCGCACCGCGTGCGCAACGGTTTGGATATTGAGGGGCGATACTGCGGGATAGTTTTGCCTCAACGATGACAGGCTCCGGCACGACTGGCGTTATCACCGTACGTGTCGCCGGACGTTCCTCAACCGGCGGCGGCGTCTCAACTTGAGGCGTCAGTATGGGCTGGGTAACAAGTGGGCTCGACTGATCAGCCAGCACATCAATGTCCTCGCTATCTGCGTCGGATATTATCTCATCTGTGTCCGCTATCTCCGTCCCCAGTGATATATCATCACCTGAGGCTAGCGTGCCTGACGTTGCCGCTTCGCCTGCCGCCGCAGCATCAACCTCATCGGTTGCAACAGTAACGGACGGCGCCGCTGTCGAAGATGACGCATTTTGCCCAACTGTATCATTCGGCGCCTCTTCAGTCGTCGTTGAAGCCTCTTTTTCAGCAACATCATTGCGCTCACGCGGCGCGGGCGCAGGTAAAGGCGCCGACCCCAGGCGCACGCGCTGTTCGGGCGCCTGCGTGGTGCGAGACGCCGCATCATCGCCTGGACCGGCGGTGATTTGCAGCACAATCCAGAATACGAAAACCAAAATCGCAATGATCCCAAAAATGGACACCATCCGGGCGCCCTCACTGATCGGCGGCGCATTATCGGTCACGGATGTCTGAGCCGTCTCCAAGCTGACAACAGGCTGATCAGCGCCGATATCTTTTTTGAATTGCTCTGCAAGCGCCGCCTCATCAAGCCCCAAAAACCGGGCGTAGGCTTTCACAAATCCAACGGCGTAGGCCGCAATCGGCAATCCGCTGGCGTCTGAAGCTTCGATCGCTTCAAGGTGCTCTATTTTGACTTTCGTGGCGTCACTGACCGCGGCGAGGCTGAGGCCCGCCGCCTTGCGGGTCGCCGCAAGGTATTCCGCCGCCGATTGCCCGGCGCCAGCGCCAGCCGCTTCCCGCGACGCGCTAAGATCAATGATTTCCGCAGCTTTTTCCTGCGACATGGCCCTAAACTCTACTCCAACCCTACACGCCCGCCGCGAATTAACTGCGTCTGGCGGACACCTGACCCCTCCTGCATAGCATAAACGGCGCCAAGATCAGCGGCGCGAACCATCCCCTTGCTGCGCGCCCTGCTGCCAATCTCGCCTATTTCGTTATAGTATAGCATTAATTATGAGATATGCAGAGTCCGCCCCTGAAAAGCGAGAGCCATATGACCTACGAATGCTTCAACGTTGAGATCACAGACGGCGTAGCGCATCTGCGATTTTCCCGGCCGGACAAATTCAATTCGTTTATTCCCGAATTCTGGCGCGAATTACCCGCCGCTATCAATGATATTTCGGATAACGCTAGGGCGCGCGTCATCGTTCTGTCTGCGGAGGGAAAACACTTTACCGCCGGCATGGATATTTCCGTTTTCATGCAAGGCGCGCTGGATGCCCCGGCGGAAAACCGGGAAGTCGCAGCGGAAGCTTTCCGCCTTCATGTCAGGACGCTGCAGGACACTTTTTCCGTGCTTGAAAGCGCTCGCCAACCGGTTCTGGCGGCGATTCAGGGCGGCGCTGTCGGGGCCGGCGTTGATCTCGCGACGGCCTGCGATTGCCGATACGCCAGCGCCGACGCTTTCTTCTGTGTGCAAGAAACCGCGATCGGCATGACGGCGGATGTGGGGACCTTTCCACGCCTTGTCAAAGTAATCCCTGAGGGCTGGGCGCGCCAGATGGCTTAC
This sequence comes from Pseudomonadota bacterium, assembly GCA_039196665.1. Taxonomy (GTDB): domain Bacteria; phylum Pseudomonadota; class Alphaproteobacteria; order Caulobacterales; family Parvularculaceae; genus Hyphococcus. Next base: position 26,080 of record JBCCUQ010000003.1, read on the forward strand.
ACAGCAGAGCGTGTCCCGGCGGCGAAAGCCAAGGAAATCGGCCTCGTCAACGAGGTCTATGAGACCCATGAAGCGTTGCTCGAAGGCGTCCTCGAGACCGCACATAAGATTGCGGCTCATTCGCCGTTGGCGGTAACCGGCTGCAAACGAATGATCAATTATGCTCGCGATCACTCAACCAACGACACGCTCGATTATATCGGCCTGTGGAACGCCGCCATGCTGCGCAGCGAGGACATCAAGGAAAGCTATATCGCCAAAAGCGAAAAGCGCTCTCCGGCATTTTCTGATCTAAAAGAGGTTAAGACGGGTTTGTAACATGCGCTTTCAGTTGTGTTTTATAGTTTCCTCCGTATTTGCATCTGCGGCCAACGCCGCCGACGGCCTCGATGTTTACGGCATGTGGCTGAACGAGAACAAAACCACGGTGATCGAAATCACCGACTGCAGCGGAGCGCCATGCGGATCACTCGCCTGGATCGAACATCCGGAGCCCGGAACCGTTTTGGATGCGGAAAACCCTGACCCTGATTTGCGCGACCGGCCGCTCCTGGGGCTGACTATTCTCAGCGGTTTTGAGGAGCGCAAGGACGGTTGGAAAAAAGGCCGGGTCTACGATCCCATGTCGGGTAACACCTATGGCGCCAAACTGCGCCGGCGCGCTGATGGAACGCTTGAGCTGAAAGGCTGCATCGGACCGCTCTGCAAGACGCAGGTCTGGACGCCTGCATCATTATAAAACTGGCATAGCGACTGCCGCCGGGCCTGCCGGATATCAGCCGCGACGGTATTTCACAGCATTTTGCGCGGCGCGATCGCTTTTGTCGCCTTTTCAGGCGCTTACGCTCTGATATATCTGTTGATGAAATCAGAGGACTATGCCCTCCTTATTGGTTCTGTCACGGCCTTCGGCGCCATTGCGATCATCATGATCGTAACGCGGAATCTGAACTGGTACGGCGTGCGTCCCGCAAAGGACTGAGAAAAGGAAGTTACGGGCGTTATGGTTCAGCTAACCCTGCCGAAAAATTCAAAAGTCAATAAAAGCGGCAAACATTACCCGGCCAAGAATGGCGCGGAAAAAACCCGCACCTTTAAGATTTATCGCTATGACCCGGACGCCCCGGACAATCCGCGCGTCGACAGCTACGAAGTCGACGTTTCCGATGTATCGATGGTGCTGGATGCGCTGATCAAAATCAAAAACGAAACCGACGCAGGGCTGGCTTTCCGTCGCTCATGCCGCGAGGGGGTGTGCGGGTCCTGCGCCATGAACATCAACGGCGCCAACACGCTTGCCTGCACTAAAGGCATGGACGAGTTAGGCGATGGCGACATTACGGTTTATCCGCTGCCTCATCAGCCGGTAATGAAGGATCTGGTGACGGATCTCACCAATTTCTACAAACAACACGCCTATATCGAGCCGTTCCTCCAGGCGAAAACCGAAGAACCGGAAGACGAATGGCGTCAGTCTCCGGAAGACCGCACCAAAATCGATGGTCTTTATGAGTGTATTCTGTGTGCGTGCTGCTCAACATCATGCCCGTCCTATTGGTGGAATGGCGACAAGAGCGGCGAGGAAGAGTATCTTGGACCTGCGGCGTTGCTACAAGCGTATCGCTGGCTCGCCGACAGCCGCGATCAGCATACGAATGAACGACTCGACAAGCTGGAAGACGAGTTCAAGCTTTATCGCTGTCATACGATCATGAATTGCGCACAGGTTTGCCCCAAGCATCTCAATCCGGCGAAAGCGATCGTCGAAATCAAGAAGATGATGGTCAATAGGCCGGCCCAAAAGACGCCTGCAAAAGCGGCGCAATAAGGTTTCGCACAAACGACGCCCTCATTGACGCAATGCAACCGATAGCGGCGATATTTTGTCGTCTCGGCTTATCGCAGCGCTGCTTGCCATCATGGGCTTGCCCGCTCATATTTCCGCGAACAAATTTGCCGGGAGGGCCTGATGACGCTGAAGAGAACATATTTGCTAAGCTCAACCATTCTTGGGGCCCTGGCCCTTGCCGCATGCGGGCAGTCTGAGGACGCCGACACCGCAACACCTAGCGAGACGGCTTCTGCACCAGCGGCCATAGAGGAAACAAGCGAGCCCAGCGTCAGTGAAGACGAGCGCCTCGCCGCATTTTTCGATGAAGTGTTCGAACGTGAAGTCGCGCTTAGCCCGATCTTCGAAGCGCAGCTCGGCCGCAAGACCGACAATTATGGCAAATGGGATGACGCCTCGGATGCTTCGGCGCAAGCGGAAAACGATCGGCGCGGCGCAGACCTTGCCCGGCTTGGAAGCGAATTTGATTACACGGCGCTCTCGCTTGACGCTCAGACCAGCTACGACATTTTCGTTTATGATACAGAGCAGTCGATGCGGAATTATCAGTTCCGCGGCAATCAATATGTTGCTCACCACACAGACAGTTACGCCTTATACCTGCCCGTTGTTTTACAGAACCTACACAACGTTGAAACAATAGAGGATGCGCAAGCCTATATCTCACGGCTGGAAGGCGCCGAAAATGTTCTGTCGCAACTCACCGAACGCCTGCGCGCGCAGACATCAAACGGTATTTTGCCACCTGAATTCGTTTATCCGAAAATCCTGACAGATCTTGCCAATCTTATCAGCGGCGCGCCGTTTGACGATGGCGAGGCCAACGCCGTTTACGCGGATTTCACTGCGAAAGTTGATACGCTGGGGATCGGCGATGACGAAAAGCAAGCCTTACGCAATCGCGCCGCACAAGCGCTTACCGGCCCGTGGAAGCGCGGCTATGAAATGTTCGCGGACGCCGTTGAAGACGCCGAAGACCGCGCCGACGGCAATGACGGTGTGTGGGAGCATCCCAATGGTGAAGCGTATTACGCCAACCGTATCGCCAATTATACAACGCTCGACATTTTAACCGCCGATGAAATTCATGATCTGGGCCTGCGCGAAGTGGCGCGCATCCAGACCGAAATGGAAGAAATCAAGCAACGCGTCGGTTTTGACGGGTCTTTGGTTGAATTTTTCGAGTTTATCCGGAACGATCCCAATAACTATTTTCCGAATACGGACGAAGGCCGAGAAGCTTTTCTGGAACGTCAGCGCAAACTGATTGATGGCGTTTACGAGAAGGTTGACGCCTTTTTCAATATTCTGCCCGAAGCAGAACTCGACGTGCGGCGTGTTGAGCCATTTCGAGAGAACACCGCCGGCATCGCCTTTTACAATAGCCCGTCCGCAGACGGGTCGCGTCCCGGCATCTATTACACCAATCTTCGCGACATGACGGCGGTGCAAAAATATGTGCACACAGCCATCGCATATCACGAGGGTGCGCCAGGGCATCATTTTCAACTTGCCTTGCAGCAGGAAATGGAAGCGCTGCCGGCGTTTCGCAAATATGGCGGCAATGGCGCTTATATCGAAGGCTGGGCGCTTTATGCCGAGCGCGTCGCTAAAGAAATGGGTTTTTACGAAGACCCTTATGAAGATCTTGGCCGCTTGCAGAATGAAATCTGGCGCGCCGTTCGTCTTGTCGTCGATACCGGGCTTCACTCCAAAAAGTGGACGCGCCAGCAGGCCATCAATTACTTCCTGCAAAATACGCCACTATCTGTCGGGGACGCCACCACGGAAGTCGAACGTTATATCGCCCGGCCAGGTCAGGCGCTTTCATATAAGATTGGCATGCTGAAAATTCAGGAGCTGCGTGCAAAAGCCGAAACCGAACTCGACGACGCTTTCGACATTCGCGACTATCACGATGTCGTTCTTCAGAACGGCTCTGTTCCCCTGCCGATCCTGGAGCGGCTGGTGGACCAGTATATCGCTTTAAAAAAAGGCGCCTGAACGTCGGCGTCTTGACCGCCCCTGACGGCGCACGAATACCGCAACGCAACATCTGTTAACCCTCTATGGGCCGTCCTCATGATAGGATGGGCGCGCCAACATCGGAGGGCCCCATGCGATATGCAGTGGATCTGGCGGTATTGGGTGCGGTTTTTGGGATCGCGATGATGGTGTTTCAGGACACCGCCAGCGCTTTGCTCGCTGGCATTATCATCGCCGGCGCCGGCGATGCGCTTCTCTGGGATGTAGACCGAAAAAAGAACTGACCAGCAACACTAAGAGCGCGGGCGGTTAATCCGTGTCTTGACCTTTAACGCCCGATGGCTGGATTTCATCAAAACGGCTGAACACCATCACTTTTTGCCAGATCTTGCGTGATAGCGCCGTCGTCAACTGTTCAACGTCGCTGGCGCCTGCCGCGACCTCTACGTCCCGGCAACTTTGAGCGAACAACGCCGCCAATTTGCCTGTCAGCGAAAGCATCTCCGAGCAATAGTCCAGATAACGTTCCAGCAGATAGCCGGTCAGCACAATTTTTGGAGATGACCGTGTCGCGCACCCCGCCTGACGATAGGGGTCCTTTGTCAGCTGATGCATATCAACCACATGCGCGATGGCGCGAAGCTCATGCAGGTAGTCAAGCGCTCGGGACCGCTTCCAGCGCTCTTCCAGCCTGCCAAGGGTAAGCACGCCGATTCCCATCAGAACCGCCAGATTCATCGCCGGTTCTAGAACCTGCACGAGACTGGCCGCATCCCACCGCAGGCCGTCATAGTGAAGACCGAAGGCGACCCACACTAAAGCCGCTGCGCCGATTACCCAGATTGAATAAACCGAAAGCCGAATTGCGATTACCGGGTCGCGCAAGCGGTCGGATTCCGCCGCACATCGACGCGCCGTCGCCGCCAACTCATCCGCGACGCTCTCCAGGCCGGAGCCTGGAAAGCGCTCTGCAACCCGCAAGCCCAGCGTGTCGATCGTATCTATGACTTTTATCGCGCTCAGCGTTTTATAAGCCATGCCGTTTCTAAGCCCGAAAATGGTGTGAAAATACCAACCCAATCTTCGAGGGTTTGGTTAATGAAAAGTTTCATCGCCGCTCGCTCTCTCCCTTGGCAGGTAAGTAATCTGAAGTTTTCTCTTGCATTATTTTTATATTTCTATAATTATCAAATTATGGAAGCAAAAAACGCCATACAAGCCTTTTCAGCGCTTTCTCAGGAGGCGCGGCTGATGACCTTGAAACAGCTGGTGACAGCCGGCCCGACGGGGATCGCCGCCGGCGCGATTGCCACGGCGCTCAATATCCCGCCGCCAACGATGTCCTTCCACCTGAAAGAGCTTGAAAGGGCGGGATTGATTCTGTCCCGAAAAGAAGGCCGCAGCGTCATTTACGCCGCCGATTATGGCGGCATTCGCGATGTCATCGACTATCTGCTGGCCGATTGCTGCCAGGGCGACCGCAGGCTTTGCGGCCCCTATGTCATAAAGGAGAGTGCGTGATGAAACGTCTTCATATTCATATCAAGACTCAGGACCTGGAAAAATCCATCGCCTTTTATTCGGCGATGTTCGGCAAGACGCCGGACAAACAGGAGCCGGATTACGCCAAATGGCTGCTGGACGACCCGGCGGCGAATATCGCGCTCTCAACCCATAGCGAGAGCGCCGGGATCGCTCATGTGGGCGTCTCCTTTGACGAAAATGAGGATCTTGAGCGTGTCGCGGGCCGCCTTAGCGCCCATAACGCGAATCTCTTCGAGGAGAAGGAAACGACCTGCTGTTATGCGAAGAGCAACAAATACTGGGTCCGAGACCCGCAAGGGGCGTCATGGGAGCTCTTCCAGACATTCGGAGAAAGCGAGCATTACGGCGCCGAGCCTGAGATTGCCGCGACGGCGCAGAACGACAGCGCCTGCTGCGCACCGGCCTGATGCGTTAAATACCGAAAGGGCCCGCGCCAATGCGCAATATCCTGTTTCTGTGCACCGGCAATTCGGCGCGCTCGATCATGGCGGAAGCTTATATGAACAAGGCTGGCGCAGGAGGCTGGCGCGCCTTTTCAGCGGGCTCAAAGCCGACGGGTGCGCCTAATCCGTTTGCGCTTCAAACACTGCGCAATCATGACATCCCTCTGGGCCCAGAACCGCTACATTCAAAAAGCTGGGATGAATTCGCCAATGGTGACGCGCCCATTATGGATGTCATCGTAACCGTCTGTGACAACGCCGCCGGAGAGACCTGCCCCATCTGGCCCGCGAAAGACGGCAGGCGCGCGCGCAATCTGCACTGGAGCTTTCCCGACCCCGCGGCGGCCAAAGGCGAAGAGGAGGAAAAGCGCACAGCCTTCGAAACCGTATTCGCTTCAATCCGTACACATATTGATAAATTTCTGAGAGAGAATGCAGCGTGAATTTTTCAACTGCGCAACGGCTTGGCGCTGAAGCGCTCGGAACCGCCTTGCTGCTCGCCGTCGTCGTTGGCTCCGGTATTATGGGCGAAGCTTTGGCCAACGGGAACGATGCAATCGCGCTTCTCGGCAACACAATCGCTACCGGCGCGGGGCTTGTCGTTTTGATCACCATCCTGGGGCCGGTTTCCGGCGCGCATTTTAATCCGGCGGTGACGCTTGCGTTTGCGCTCCGCCGTGAGATCACACCCGCCATGGGCGCAGCCTATATACTTGTACAAAGCGCCAGCGGCATCGCCGGGGTTTTTCTGGCCCACGCCATGTTCGATATGGATATCCTGCAGCAAAGCATCAAAGCGCGGGCGGGCGCGGGTCAGGTGCTTGGGGAGGCGGTCGCCACATTCGGATTGGTCCTGACAATTCTCGGCGCGTTGCGGTTCAAACCCGAAAGCGTCGCCGTCTCCGTTGGCCTCTTTATCACCGCCGGTTATTGGTTCACCTCGTCAACGTCATTCGCCAACCCGGCGGTGACAATCGCGCGCACCCTCACAGACACTTTCGCTGGCATCCACCCTGTCGACGCGCCCGGATTTTTGATTGCGCAGTTTTTCGCCGCCGCTATCGCAACCGTAACGGCGTGGTGGCTCTTCACCCCCCGTGACGAACGCGACAGACCGCGCTATAGCCGCAAGCATGAAAAGGGGGCCGCGGCCAAGATATGACGCGCTGATCAAGTCGGGCGCGCTTGACGCTGATCCGGCGCAGGATGAGGCCGTTGATCGCTTTCAGGCGCTGCATCACGAGTTAAAACCCTATGGCGACGGGCGCGGCTTGTTTGGACGCCCAAAAACACCGCCGAGAGGACTCTACATTTGGGGCGGTGTCGGTCGCGGCAAAACCCTGCTCATGGATATCTTCTACAACAACACGCCTTACGCATTGAAACGGCGCGCCCATTTCCATGAATTCATGGCGGATGTGCATGAACGCATCGCCGCATGGCGGGGCGCGAGCGATCAGGAAAAGCGCCGTCACAAGGCGTATTCGCGAAAGACGCCGGACGACCCGATGCCGCCGGTCGCTCATGACATCGCACGCGATGCGCGACTTTTGTGCTTTGATGAATTTCAGGTGACGGACATTACTGACGCTATGATATTAGGGCGTTTATTTTCCACCCTTTTCGATCTGGGTGTCGTCGTTGTCGCCACGTCTAACCGCCCGCCTGATGATCTGTATCGTGATGGTTTGAACCGTCAGTTATTTTTACCTTTCATTGAACTGCTGAAGGCGCGGCTCGATATGTTCGAGTTACAGTCGGAAAAAGACTACCGCCTCGCCAAGCTCGAAAATGCGCCGGTTTATTATCAACCCTTGGGACCGAAGGCGGACGCAGCGATGGACGCCGCATGGGACAGAATGATCTGCGGCGCCCACGCGCACAAAGAAACGCTGCGCGTGAAAGGGCGCGATCTTGTTGTTCCTCAAGCAGCCCGCGGCGCGGCGCGCTTCAGTTTCGATGAGTTATGCCGGCAGCCGCTAGGCGCTAATGATTATATTGTCATCGCCCGTCATTTTGGCGCGGTTTTTATCGATCATATCCCTGTCATGGGTCCTGAAATGCGCAACGAGGCTAAACGCTTCGTTACGCTTATCGACGCGATTTATGACCGCAGGGTGAAACTCATCTGCTCTGCAAACGATGAGCCTCAGGCGCTATATCCTGCTGGCGACGGATCGTTCGAATTTGAGCGCACCGCTTCGCGCCTGATGGAGATGCGCAGCGCCGACTATCTGTCGGCGGACCGGTCGGAATAACCGTTGAACCGAGCGCTTTTCGCCAAATCTTACTTCCGAAAGATAGTTCATTTGTCGACAGTTTTCGGCTAGTTTGCTTCTGCGATAAGAGGGTGCTTTGCGATGAAGAGTCTGAAAACACTTGGCGCTGTTGCGATCGGGTCAATCGTGCTGTCGGCGACCTATGCGGTCGCGATCAAGGATCACAGTACGCGCCTGGATGTTGAAGATGATGGTGATCGATCCGTTCGCCACACCGTTAATGGCGATCGCGGCGAGTTTGTACGTCGTATTGACGAGAATACGCTGGAAGCGACCTGGCGCGGTGGTTTTGAACTCACCGATAACGGCAACGGCATAAGCTCCGTTGAAAAAAAGCTTGAGATCGAATTTGAGGACGATGACGAAATAAGGCGCGCGCTGTTTGAAAAAGACGGCGATGGCGTCGAAGTCTCATACTTTGTCGATGGCGATGAACAGCCCGCTGGCGCAGACACAGATAGCGCGGTATCCGCACTATTGCTCGAATTCTTACGTGCAAGCGGCGTTCAGTCTGACGAACGCGTCGCTGCGCTCTTGAAAAATGGCGGTGTCGAGAACGTACTGACGGAGCTTGAGTTTCTGGGGGGCGATCACGCATTTCGTCTTTACGCGATCGCGCTTACCGAACAGAGCGAGCTTTCGGACGAGGAAGTTACAAAGCTTGCAGACAGCCTGCAGTCGATTGAAAGCGATCATGATTTACGACTGGCGTTGCGCGCCATACTGGAAAACGAAACAGTCTCAGCGGAAACGACGCCGGCCTTGATAAACGCGGCGAGCGGCATTGAAAGCGACCATGACTTACGGCTCCTGGTTGAAGCCTTCGCCGAACGCACGCTCAACACGGACGCCATGGATCTCGCCCTTGACCTTTATTCGCGTATTGAAAGCGATCATGATTTGCGCGTGAGCGCCGAGGCGCTTCTCGATAACAGTGACCTGTCGCCAGCGCAGGCGGCCCGCATCCTCAAGACCGCCGCCGACACAATAGAAAGCGATCACGACATGCGTCTCGTTCTCACTCAAACGGCGCCAATGTTTTCAGCCGAACCGGCATTGACTGACGCCTGGCTCGACGGCTTCTCAGCGCTAGAGTCCGGACATGATCAGCGCCTTTCCATCGAAGCCGTCGCCGAAGAAGCAGGACACTCATCCGCAGCATGGACCGCGTTGATCGACGCAAGTGAGACAATCGAGTCGGATCGTGACAAACGCAAGGCGCTTGAGGCGATTGCCGCAAACTTCGGCGGCGACGCCAGCCTGATCGCTGCTTACCGGACAGCTGCAGATGAGATCGAATCCGAGCGCGAACGCGAACGCGCGCTTGAAGCCATCGGCGACGTTTTCGAAGAGTAAACGCGCAAATAAACCAGCCATGGAATGATTGTCGCCATTGCAATGCGCATGACAGCGGCGTAACCCGGCGCAATGGACGCTTCAGCAAAAACTTCCGCGACCCAACGAATGACCTTTCCGGAACTCGTCGCCATCACGGCGGCGTTCATGGCGTTAAATGCGCTCGCCATCGACATGATGTTGCCGGCGCTCGGTCAGATTGGCGATGAACTCGGCGCGGCGCGCGACAATGATCGTCAGCTCATTATTGTCGTCTATGTCTTGGGCAATGGGATCGCACAGCTCTTTTTCGGCCCGCTGGCGGACCGCTTTGGCCGCAAGACCGTGCTGATGTGGGCGCTTGGCGGCTACATGCTGGGCTCGGTCTTAAGCATTTTCGCATCTTCCTTTTCTTTACTGCTCGCCGCGCGAGCCTTTCAGGGCGTCGCCACCGCCGGTACGCGGGTCGCGGCGATCGCCGTCGTGCGCGATCAGTGTTCCGGGCGACGCATGGCGGAAGTCATGTCTCTAGCCATTACGATATTCATGGCGGCGCCGATCCTGGCGCCCGGCTTTGGCCAGCTTATTCTGTTCGCAGCGCCCTGGCGGGGGATCTTCATCGTACTGTTGCTATACGGCGTCATCCTGATGCTGTGGACCACATGGCGGCTGCCGGAAACCATGGCGCCAGAAGATCGAAAACCCTTACGCATCGGACCAATACTGTCATCCTATCGCCAGTTCATCACCAATCGCGTTTCAATCGGCTACACCATGACGTCCGCGCTCTGCTTTGGCGCCTTGTTCGGTTATATAAGCGCGTCGGAGCAGATTTTCCTTGAGATATTCGATCTCGGGCAAGCTTTCGCGCTCGCCTTCGCGGCGATTGCGGGTTCTCTCGGCGCAGCAACGCTGATCAATGCGCGTCTTGTCTCGCGGTTCGGCATGCGCCGTCTGACACACTCCGCTCTAGTCGTGTTCATTATCGCCAATCTTATCCATCTGTTTATTGTCGCAACCGTTGGCGAAACATTTTTTCTGTTCATGACGTTCATGAGCATTTCATTTTTCTCGCTGGGACTTATCGGTCCGAACGCAACAGCGATGGCGATGGAGCCAATGGGTCATGTCGCCGGGTCTGCGGCGGCTGCAAACGGTTTTGCCGGCACCACGATCGCAGGATTTCTCGGCGGCGTCATTGGCCGGTTCTTTGATGGCACGACAACACCGATTATTACCGGCTTCGCCTGCTTGGGACTTGCGGCCTTCGCTATTGTTCTGTGGACAGAAAAAGGCGTTTTATTTTACGCCAACCAACCGGACAGCGCTGGTGATGAACAAAAACGATAAACGTATATGCCTTGGAGCATTCGCCGGCGCCCACGGCGTTAAAGGCGCTGTGCAGCTAAAATCGTTCACGCAAAGCCCGGAAGACATCGGCGCCTACGGACCTGTGGAAACTGAAGACGGCGCACGGATTTTCACGCTCACTGTCGTCCGCCCCTTAAAGGGCGGCCTTGTCCTCGCCACCGCCCCTGAAGTCGCAAGCCGAGAAGACGCCCAGGCGCTTAAAGGAATAAGGATTTACGTTGACCGGGACAGCCTGCCCGACCCGGAACCGGAGGCGTTTTATCACGAAGACCTCATCGGCCTCGACGCAATTGACGAGGCAGGCGAACCGATGGGGCGCATCAAAGCGGTTTATAATTTTGGCGCCGGAGACCTTCTGGAACTGGAAGCAATTCCCGGCGTCAAAGGATTGCGCCTTATCCCCTTTACGAAAGAGGCCGCGCCGACCGTCGACCTCACCGCCGGACGCGTCACGGTCATACGCGCAGCGCTGGAGGCGGGCGACGAAGAAACAGCCGAAAAAACACATGAAGATGACGCCTGAACATACGGAACACTATCGGCGTTAACCATACAAACGCCGATTTGATCTCTCCACCATTGGCAAGCGCTGCTTAACCGCTATAGTTGAGGCGGGGTATGTCTGCGCCAAGTGGCGCGGCATGCAGTGGTGTATCTGGGGAAGTCCATATGAGCTTTGACCGGCTTTTACTTGTTTTTGTCGTCTTGATACTGACAATTGCGTTGGCGTTAAGTGAGTTTGCGCGGTTTGGTCAGTCGAAAGAAACAAAAGCTCTCGAAAACCGCGTGCAGGCCGCCACCCTCAGCGCAGACGCCGCCCTGAAAGCCGTGATCACGCCGGAAACGCTCGCCGCTGCTGAACCTTCCGTTTATATGGTGGTCAATAACAACCGCCACTATGGATCAGCATTCGTTCTCGATCGCGAGCGCGGCGTTCTTGTGACAGCCGCGCACGTCGCGACTGATCTCGACTTTCAAGACCCGGAAAGAACATACAGCATTCTTAACCGGCACTCGAAAAAGCCTTTGCGTATACGTGCAAAGGAAATTCATGCAGGGTTTCATGTTTTTCGCCGCATCATTGAAGATTACCAGCCAATCGATCCGGCGTCGCGCGTTTACGCCCCGCGTCAGAAGCGAGTGATCGACATCGCTAACGATGCAGCGCTTTTATTTGTCGACCCGATTGATCCTGAAACCGGCGAAAACCTGCTCGGCCCTGATATGCCGCTCGCCAGCGAGGCGGCGCTTACTGCGCTTGCCCCCGGCGACCCGATAGCCGTAATTGGTTATCCGATCGACACAATCACCAGCAACATCCAGGAAGACAGCGCTGCAGCGCGCGTCGAACGCGGCGTCATTTCCACAATGCTGTCGCCCATTGATCAGGTCGAAAACGCTGACGATCCAAAAAAACAAAATTTAATCGTACATAGAATGGCGGCGGCGCCGGGCAACAGCGGCGGCCCAATCGTCAATCGCAATGGCGAGATCATCGGCATTTCAAGCCACGGTCATGATTCCATGCATTCAAATGGTGATTCATTGGCGCAGCGTGCTGACGTCATCCACGACATGATCACGCCATTCCGTGAACAGGACGAATTGGAGAGCAGCTATATTCCTGACTGGAGAGAGCGTCTCGAGAAATGGCCTGCCGCCGAAGAGATCCTTCCCTATGCGTTTTATCGCCAATATGCGGAAATTGACGGAGAAAAGGCGCCAAGGACAATGCTTGTCAGCGAACTTGAAATCGTTGAAAAGCCGCCTTTTAACGCCAGAACCTACTCTCCTGATTTCCCAGAGTCGCAAGATCAGTTTGTTCTCTATGCAGATGATCTAGAAACTGCGACAGAAGAAGAGGACGAAGACAACGAACGCCGCACGCCTGCGGCGCAAAAGCCGGTTTTTCTTATCGATGAAGATGGGGAATATGCGTCCTATTCGATCCGCCTCGACAAGGATCTGCATCACGCCGTTTTCGCTTTCGACTATTCCATGGCCTGGACGTCACAGGGCTATTGTCCATTGACGCTTTATTTCCGACGCGAGGGCGATCCCGTACTGCGCTCCACTCGCGCCTTGCGGATGCCATCGGTTTTACTTGAAGCCTCTAACGACGAAGACACTTCGGACGCCTATAACATTGTCGTGCGTCGACGCCAGTGTGACGCTCAAAGCAAGGAATATCTGTTCGGCATTGTTTCATGGACGCCGGAACCGGGTTCGGAGCAAACCCAGATCAGCCGCGCATCCACAGAAGGAGAAACTATCCTCGCCTCCTTCGATCGCAACAGTGACCGGCTCAGCAACTTCATCAATTGCAATATCGACCAGTTCGGCGATGACCACCGTTGCCGGAAAGCGATCAAGGTTCAAAACTTTACGGCGCAGGAAAACAAACCCGAGTAGTAGGAGCGCCAGAGCGGCCGCCGCACCGTGACTGGACCAGGCACTTCAAAAGATCGACGAAACGAAGCGCACATGCGACAAGCCGAGTGGCGCCAGTGCCGCCTTCAGATAGCGTGCCCGGAGAGAGGTGCATGCATGTCACGAAAGTCCATCTTCATTCTAATGGCCGCTGCGATTTTCATATCGCCCGCCAACGCCGCAGAACCAGCGTCAAATAGCGTATCAGTTGAGCGGCGATATTGTACCGAGTTCGGGCCCTTTTTCATTCGCTTCGATCCCGACAAAGCCGCTGGCGTATTCGCTATTAACGGAAACAACGATCTCGGCTCTATCGTCGGCGTGCTGAACGACCGTCAACTCGAAGGAGAGTGGATGGAAGTCGACAGTCATGGACAAATCCGGATTGCCTTCGCGGACGATTGGTCAAGTTTTGACGCCGAGTATAATGTCGCCAGCAGTTCTGAACGCTGGCGTAACGGTTGGAGCGGACATCTCCCCGAGAACGAGACCGTCGTGTCTTTTGACGTTGACGGCGTGACCTTCGATTGCCGTTGACCCACCGCACTGCAAGGGATTTTCCATGAAACTTGCGTCGCTTTTAACAGCATTTGCAGCGACAGCGGCTATGAGCATTCCCGCATCGGCGGCAGATTGGATCTGCGATAAGGCGCCGTTGTTGATTGAGAACGTTTATCTGCACGGTAACGATGGACTGAATTCAATATATATCGCAAACGGAATGATTGAGTGGATCGGCGACGTGAACGACGCGCCGGAGCGCTATGACGAAGCCCGAAGAATTGACGGGCGAGATGCGACAGCGCTGCCTGGCCTGATTGACTCTCATACACACTTCGATGCGTTGCCCGCTGCAAAACATTTGCAAAGCGAACTTGATGTGCAGACGGAAATCTTCCCAATTACAATGCGCCAGACGCTTGCCTCAGGCGTCACCACTGCCAGAGCACACTTGGCAGCGCTTGCCGATATGGCGGCGATGAAAACACTCTCGTCTGATAATTGTTTTCCGTCACCGCGTATTATCATCAGCGGCCCCGGACTCCGGGGCGGCGCGCCGACGCTCGATGCACGGTTGATGCGAGGTGTTCAGGGACCGATAGACGCCGCTGCGAAAATCAATGAGCTTGCCATTCTTGGCGCAAGATGGGCGGCGCTGCATGGAATTACGCGACTTTCTAACGACGAGCTGGCCGCGATCGTCAATGCTGCAGAACAGACCGGCCTTAAATTAATGGCGGATACGGATAGCTTTGAAGACTTAGAGGCTGCTCTGCGCCTGCCCGTTGTTTCCGGTGAGTATATCAACCGCACGCTCGCGGAAGCTTATCCCGACGACCTGATGGATTTGCTCGCGGCGAGGAAGTCTGATTTTTATGTTTCACCGCCCCTTGGCTATTATGCACGCAGTCACGCCTACGCTAATACAGATACGACGCATCTTGATGATGAACTATTTCTGTTTGTCCCTGACGAACTATCATCGGCTATGCGCGACAATTTCCACGACGCCTTTGGACAAGATGAGTACATCGCCGGCGCCATCGCCGCGTTCCCAACATTTCAAGTTAAGTTCGACCAATTGCGCACCGCCGGCGCCAAATTCGTTATCGGTTCTGACACCGGCTCGCTCGGGCAATTCCACCATGATGCTATCTGGCGGGAGATGGCCGCCTGGAGCGCCTTTGGCGCTACACCTGATGAGGTCATCGCAGGCGCAACAAAAACACCCGCGCAGATGTTGGAGGCATCGAATGTCGGAACGCTAACGTCCGGCGCGCTCGGAGATGTAGTTTTATACGCCGGCGATATCTCTTCGGGAGAGTTTAACCGCACGCATGTAAGAGCCGTCATCAAGGGAGGCGTCGTATATGTCTCAGAGGGTGAGTGGGTTGGTCCTGAAGCCCCTCAGATGCAGGTGGAAATTGAAGCTTTCCGATGGAAGAGCGACGAATAGCTCACCTCTTCCAATCTCTTGCGTGACCCGTGCGCCCATGCCATCTCAAGCGCCATGTGGCGTGCAACCGTTCTCACCCTCTATCCGGAGCTGTTTCCGGGCCCTTTGGACGCTTCTGTCCTCGGTCGCGGGGCGGCGGGCGGCCTGTGGTCACTGGATACCGTCAATATCCGAGACTTCTCCGACAACAAGTATGGCTCGGTGGACGATACGCCCGCCGGCGGCGGCTCAGGACTGGTTATGCGGGCCGATATTCTGGGGCAAGCGATTGATAGCGTCCCCCGAAACGAACGTTCTATCATCTGCCTTTCGCCCCGTGGCGCGCCCCTGACCCAGGCCCGCGCAAAGGTGTTGTCCGAAGGACCGGGCCTGATCGCCCTCTGCGGCCGGTTTGAGGGCATTGATGAGCGAATATTCGAGGCCCGGAGCATCGAAGAGCTCTCCATCGGCGATTTCGTCCTGGCCGGCGGGGAAATCGCCGCCATGGCGCTGATCGAGGCTTGCGTCCGCCTTATTCCCGGGGTATTGGGCTCCGCTTCCTCCCTCGGGGAGGAGAGCTTTGAGGGTGGTTTGTTGGAATATCCCCAATATACCCGCCCAAGAGAATTTGAGGGCCGGGCCATCCCGGACGTCCTGCTTTCCGGCGATCACAAGAAAATCGCGGACTGGCGGGATGAAAAGCGGCAAGAAATAACGCGTACGCGACGACCTGACCTCTGGGAGAGGTCTCAATCAAACGGTCCTATCCGGCGCAGCAAGAACAAGGAACCGAAGCGATGAACATCATCGAACAGCTCGAAAAAGAGCACATGGACGAGCTCGGCAAAACCGTGCCCGAGTTCGCCCCCGGCGACACCGTCAAAGTCAATGTGAAGGTTCGCGAAGGCGAGCGCGAACGTCTGCAGGCGTTTGAGGGCGTGTGTATCGCCCGAAAAGGCGGCGGACTGCATGAGAGCTTCACCGTCCGTAAAATCTCCTTCGGCGAAGGCGTCGAGCGCGTTTTCCCGGTCTATTCGCCACTTGTTGATTCCATTGAAGTGGTGCGCCGCGGCAAGGTGCGCCGCGCGAAACTTTACTATCTGCGCGAACGCCGCGGGAAATCAGCCCGGATCAAAGAAAAAGTGGATCGCCGCCAGAAAAAAGGATCAAACTAGGTTTTTCAACCAGTTACAGAATAATCGTTCAAAACGCCCGGCCTTATCGCCGGGCGTTTTTGCATTCTTAGCCTCGTGACCTCAAACGTGTACGGAGATATAGTCCAGCCGAACATCCTGGGAGAGGGAAAATGATCAAGAATATTCTTTTGGGCTTGGTCGGCCTGGTCGTTGTGATCGTCGGGCTCGGATTTGTGTTGCCCGACAACGTGCATCTTGAGCGCGAGGCCACTATCAATGCGTCACAAGAAGAAATTTATGCGCTGGTTTCAGATTTCGAACAATGGGACCGCTGGTCCCCTTGGGCGAAGCTTGATCCTGATGCGGAGTATTCGCTGAGCGGTTCTGGGGTCGGTCAACGCATGGAATGGAAGAGCGATCATCCTGAAGTCGGTAACGGCGCGCAGGAGATCACCGCCATGGACCCGCCGAACAGCGTCACCACCTTCCTTGACTTTGGCGACATGGGCCAGGCGGACGCCACGTTCACGCTGACGCCAACAGGTGACGGCGCCACTAAAGTCGTTTGGGGTTTTGACACCAATATGCGCAAGGGCGTGCCAACCCATATGCAGCCCATGTCCACCTATATGGGCTTTTTCATGGAGAAATTTCTGGGCCCTGCCTATGAAGAGGGCCTCGCCAATTTGAAGCGGGAAGCAGAGGCCGGCTAAGCAAAAACAAGGTTTGCGAAGGTCACGAATTTAAGAACGGCCCCTCGGGGCCGTTTTTCGTGACGTTTACTGACTCGTGATTATGCTTACCCGCGAACACAAGGAAGAGCATTTCGTGGCGATTACTAAAAACCCGCGATGGGCGACACGTGCAGATTACGTCGGTCTCGGCGAAGTCATGTTTGACGCTGTCCGCAATGGACCCAGTCGCTATAATGAAGCGCAACGTGCGGCCTGGACGCCGGCGCCACGTACTGGCGATGAATGGAACGCACGTCTCGACGGCCAAGCTGTGGCCGTTATTGAAGTAAATGACACCATTATTGGTTTCATGAGCCTTGCGCCAAAAGGCTATGTCGATTTTGCGTATATCCGTCCTGCATGGCAGGGCAAGGGTG
Organism: Pseudomonadota bacterium; assembly: GCA_039196665.1. GTDB lineage: Bacteria > Pseudomonadota > Alphaproteobacteria > Caulobacterales > Parvularculaceae > Hyphococcus. Next base: position 43,501 of record JBCCUQ010000003.1, read on the forward strand.
TCTTTCGATGTTTATACCAGGAGATTGAAGCGCGCGCCATACAATCTGGAGAAACACGTCTATGGACCCATGCAAGCCTGATGGCTGAGCCGGCCTTTAGCGCAATAGGCTTTACAATTGTTCGGAAAGAGCAGGTCCCGCTTGGCGGCGAAATGTTTGCGCGTTTTGAAATGGAAAAAGCGCTTACTTAGACAGTGATCACAGAACTTCGTCCAACGCACCCAACATCTTCATAACCTCATCTTGCGACGTGTAGTGAACGAAGCTGACGCGCAGCGCGCCATGGTCAGGATCGATCCCTTGAGCCTGCATACAACGCTGCCCGTAAAACGAACCGCCGCTCGCCATAATTCCTTTCGAGGCAAGCTTTTCTGCAATTGCAGCGCCCGGTTCGTTCGCAACCATCGTCACCGTTGGGGCGCGCCTTCTCGCCTCTCTTGGCCCTAACAGGCGGACGGAATTTTTATCGGCTGCATAATCGAGTACCGGCTGAAGCAGCGTCTTTTCGTGCTCACGCATGAGGTCATGCACAGCGGCGCCTTTCTCCAGGGCTGACGCCTTTGCATCATGGTGATGAGCGTAAAGCGTATCGACATAATCCGCCATACCCGCACAAGCCGCTATTTGGGCATGATCCGGGCCCGCCGGCGTCAGGCGCTTATAAAGCACATCAGCGTTGAAAAAGTGCCCTTGATTGGGAAGCACCTCGCCCACCGCGCGGCGCAGAACCATCACGCCCTGATGCGGGCCATACGTTTTGTACGCTGAAAACAGATAGATATCAGCGCCAAGCACTGACACGTTCGGCAAACCATGCGGCGCATAGCTGACCCCGTCAACGCAAGTATAAGCGCCCGCCGCGCGAGCAAGGGCGCAAATCTCAGCAACCGGATTAATTTCCGCCACAATATTCGAACAATGAGGAAAGCAGACAAGCTTTACCTTGTCGTCCAGCAGCGCCCTTAACCCCTCTATCGGCAAATTTCCGGTATCGCGATCTATCGCCCATTCGCGGATCTCAACGCCGCGCTCGGTAAGCCGCCGCCACGGGCCGCTATTGGCTTCATGATCCTGATTGGTAACGATGATCGCGTCGCCATCAACCAGCATCTCGCCGAAAGCTTGCGCGAGCACATATGTGTTTTGCGTTGTTGAGGGTCCGAACGAGACTTCGTCCGTTTCGACCCCCATAATCTCTGCGAGACGCCGCCGCGCCTCGTCCATTTCTTCGCCGCCAAGTCGCGAGGCTTCAAAAGCGTAATAGGGTTGAACCTTTCGCTGGCGATAAAACCGGGTCAACCGGTCGATCACCTGACGGCACGTGTATGATCCGCCAGCGTTTTCAAAGAATGCTTGCCCCTGCAGAGACTCCTCGGAAAAGGCGGGAAACTGACGGCGGACAAAATCAATATCGAGCTTCATAAGGCCCCAATAAAAATACAGGTGTAAACCAGGCGACCACTAAACTGTTCAAACAAAGCTGCATCTTTGTCGTGACCACACTCAGTCAATTTCAACGGCAGCGCCTGAAAGCGTCCTTACTGTCGCAACCAGCCTGTAAGCGTCGGCCTGTGTGATTTGGAGCTCAACGCCCAGCGCATCGAAAGCCCGCCGAAGATCGTCGGGCCTTGGATGTTCAACGCTCAATCCGATCAATTCGCCCGCCGGCGGCGTGGATTGCGCCGGGTGAAGCGTATCCTCACCCCACTCAATCAGAAATGGAACGGCGCCTTGCAGGGGCATCGCGTAAGGGTCGGACGCCTTCCAGGTGATGGCCGTACCATCTGGTTTTTCGCGCCGTCCGGCCTCAATCTGGCCTAAAGGCACGCCTGCAGCGACTGCAGATTCGGAGAGCGTTTCGATATCGTCCGTACGCAACACCCACATCGCAAGTCGCGATACGTCCGAAGCAGCGCCAAAAAAGTAACCTCGTTCAGGCGCGGACATATCAGGCGCCGGCGCAATGATTTCGAGATAGGTGGAAGGGCCGAGCGAAAGCAGCGCATTATGCGTTCCATATTGCGGGTGTCGCCCGCCGATCACAGGGCGCACGCCTAACAGCGTTTCGATTTCGGCCATGCCCGTTTCGAGATCAGGGACGGCGTAAATAATATGATCGACATTTTCCGGCGCCGCGTGATGTATTTCACGCTGTTCACAACCGAACAGCAGGGGCAAGCCAATCAATAAAACCGCCGCCAAGCGAAACATTTGCGCCAACCTCCTCTGCTCAAATCAACTCGACGCCCAGGCGGTCGAACATCTCTGCATCTTTGTCCTGACCCGGATTGTTGGTGGTAAGCAGCTCATCACCAACGAAAATCGAGTTAGCGCCCGCTAGAAAACAAAGCGCCTGCGCCTCTTCGCTCATATGCTCACGACCTGCTGACAAGCGCACATAGGATTGCGGCATCAGGATGCGGGCGACCGCGACAAGGCGGGCGAAATCGATCGCGCTGACAGGCTCGGAAGCCCCGAGCGGCGTTCCTTCGATCGGCATCAGGGAATTGATCGGCACCGATTCCGGCGGCGGCGTCATATTGGCGAGCGCCAGTAGAAACCCGGCGCGGTCCTCAACCTTTTCGCCCATACCCACGATGCCGCCACAGCAGACTTTCATACCGGCGCCGCGAACTTTTTCCAGCGTGTCGATCCGGTCCTCAAAGGTCCGGGTCGAAATGACCTTTTCATAATACTCGGGCGAGGTGTCGATATTGTGGTTGTAGTAATCGAGACCGGCGTCGCTCAATTGCTTCGCCTGCGTATCCGACAACATGCCGAGCGTCATGCAGGTTTCAAGACCGAGCGCTTTCACCTCGCCCACCATGTCGCAAAGTTCGCCCATGTCGCGGTCTTTCGGCGCGCGCCACGCGGCGCCCATGCAAAAGCGTGAGGCGCCCTCGGTTTTGGCGCGCTTTGCCTCTGTCAGGACGGCATTCTTGTCCATCAATTTCGACGCTTTAAGGCCTGTCTTGAAATGCGCCGACTGGCTGCAATAGCCGCAGTCTTCGGGGCAACCGCCCGTCTTGATCGACAAAAGCCGCGAGGCCTGCACTTCATTCGGGTTGTGATGGTCGCGATGGATTTCCGCGGCGCGAAAGATCAATTCTGCGAAAGGAAGCGCCATCAGGGCCTCGACATCTTTGCGGGCCCATTTCGCCGCTGTGGGAACTCTGACTTCACCGTCCATGCACATCTCCCTGACTGACGTCAGGGTTAGCGCAAGGCGGAAAACTCCACAAGCTCGCTGCGTACCGGCGCACCCTCCGGGTCGCGAATAGTGACCATGACGGCGCCAGAGTCCCAGTCAATTTCCAGAAGGCCGTAATTCGCTTCGTAATACATATCGCCAAGGCGGTTGGGGCCGGGCTCCATATAGGTCTCGCCGCTCTGTTCGCGCCATCTCGCGGCAGGCAGGTTCAGCGATGACGACGTCGCTTCAAACAACGGATAGTCATTGACGCCTTCTTTTCGGTAAAGCGCCGCGGAATGGCGGTCGCCGGTAAGCATGATCAAATGATCCGCATCGGTATCATCAATCAGCTTGTAAAGCCTGTCACGCTCCGCCGGCAGCATCTTCCAGGCTTCCCAGCCATGACCGTCGGCAATCACCTGCACAGAGGAAACAAGCAACCGCAAATCCGCCGGCTTTTTTAGCTCCGCTTCAAGCCACGTCCATTGCGCTTCACCCAGCATGGTCTTTGACGGATCGCTGTCCGGCACATAACGCTCTTTGCCCGGCGCCCCGCGCTCATCGGAAGGTTTCAGGTCCGCCCGAAAATAGCGCGTATCGAGCATGATGACCTGTACGCGCTTGCCCTCTTCGGCGCCGATCATCCATGAGCCATAAACACCCGGGCGCGCCCGGCGCGGATCGTCTTCCGGCACAGCCCAGACATAATTAAAGAGCGCTTCAGCGGCTTCCTTGTGCTGATACCCCGCGCCCGCGTCATTCATGCCATAATCATGATCATCCCACACCGTCAGCATCGGCGCGACGCTTCGGACATGCGCAAAGGGCCTTGATCTCGCAAGGCGCATATAAGCGGTCTTCAATTCAGGCAACGCCGGATCATCAGAACGCACGTCGCCATAGACATTATCGCCAATAAAAAGCGTGAGATCAGGATTTTCCATAGCGATCTGATTCCAGATCGACTGATCTTCATTCTGATGCGCACAGGAAGCAAAGACGATCCGGCTCAAGGTTTTGCTTTCATCGAGGGGCGCAGACGGCATCGACATCGCCGTGATAATGCCGTTCGGATCGTTTGGATTCTCAGAATACGTTGCGTATGCTCTGCGTACGAGTTCCACATTAGGACCGAGAGGAGTAACTTGCGATTGGTTCGCGCAGGATGCAGCAAGCGCACCGGCAATCGCAGTTAAAACTGACGTTTTCAAAGTCATTGACATCTCAACACCTCCCTGATCGCACCCTGACCCTAGAGCGCCAATGTGACATTCGGATGCCGCATATACCCTTATTCGTCAGCAGCCTCCGCTCCACGAAAACCGCCTTCCATTTCCGACGCCATGTAAAGCATCGCCGCCCATGCAGCGACATTCTGCCTAAGGTCGTCAATATCAACCTTATCCAGCGTATCATCCGGCGTGTGGTGCAAGTCAAAATAATCCCAGCCCGATTGACGCAATGTCACCACCGGCACGCCCAGGGCGCGCATTGGCGAAACATCAGGGCCGCCAAATGCATTGTTATTGCCGGGCGCAATCGAAAGCCGTCGCAAGGCGTCCGCCATCGGCTTCGCCTTCGCAAGCGCGCCGTCGCCAAAGCGCGTATCGAACTGATAGATGCGCCCGGCGCCGAAGTCCGATTCCGACGCCAGCACGTGACGGTCTATTTCGTCGGCATGTTGCGCCGCGTAGGCCCGCGCGCCATGCAGGCCCAGCTCCTCCGATCCCCACATGACAACGCGAATGGTGCGCTTCGGCTTGCCTCTCAAGTCGCCCACCAGTTTCGCCGCCACCGTCGTAATGGCGACGCCGGCGCCGTCATCGACGGCCCCAGTGCCGAGATCCCAGCTGTCGAGGTGCCCGCCAATAACGATCAGTTCATCCGTCTCACCCGGAATTTCGCCAATCACATTGCCGGATGTCGTTGTTTCATTCCATTCAACCTGAAGATCGAGCTTCACGATAACCGGGCGACCATCGGCGCTTTCAAGGGCGCGCGCTAATTGATCGGCATCGGGATTGGATAGCGCCGCACTTGGCAATGCGCCCAATGTCGCGCCGCCTCTAACGGAAGAGCCTGTATGAGGATTACGATGACTGTCGGTGCCGACCGACCTGATCAATACGGCGACTGCGCCGCGTTCCGCCGCCGCAGCTGCAGACTGCGAGCGCTTTTGAACGGCGAGGACATAGCCGGACCCGTCCTGTGTGCGCGCCATTGCCTCATCTACAAATGCAATCTTTCCTTCGAGGCTGCCTGCCGGCGAAGCTTTAAGGTCAAGAAGCGTTTCGAAACGCACCACCTCGCCTGTAACGCCGCCCTCCGGTGTTGAGGGCGACTGACCAAGTGCAGTGATGGCCAATGGCTGTGGAAATGGCGTTAAAATTTCTGCTGATTCAGCAATGCGCGCCCAATAAGGCATTTCAAACGTCTCGATACGAACGTTTTTGAACCCAAGCGCCTTTAGCTTTGCCGCGCCCCAGTCTCGCGCGCGCGCCTCTGCTTCCGAACCGCCAAGGCGAGGCCCAATTTCCGTCGTCAGACTTCGCAGCAAGTCATAAGCAATGTCATCCTCTAGCCCGGCATCGATCAATCGGTCGACAGTTCGCCTGTCCTCGTCGGTGAGGCGTATATCCTGCTGCGCTGTCGCGCTCTCGGCAAATATGACAAAAGCCAGCGCCAGGGCGCTGGCAAGGCGGAATACAGTCATGAAGGCCCCTGATTTTTACGCTCACCCATGTGTTCCGCTTTACCGAGGCAAGGTCAACCCTTGAAGGGATGCGGATCGCTAGCGGTCAAGGCGGGCAATCACGCGCCGAACTTTGCCAGCCACGCCTCGCGCTCGGCCGCCCAGATGTCGAGTTTGAAATCCCAGAACTCAAAGATTTCGCCAGACTTCTCCTCGCCGATTTTTCGCGCCACCGCCTGGCTGCCGGTATTGTCGGGATCAATAACAGATATAATCCGGGAAAGGTTGGGAAATCTGTCAAACACCCACCGGATTGATGCAATCGCGGCTTCCGGCGCATAGCCCTTGCCGCGCCTGTCGCTGCGAATGCTCCAGCCGCATTCAAGCCCAGGCCAGCCATCCGGCATCCATGGCCCGACGCGGCCAACCCATTCTTCTGTGTCTTTCTCGATCACAGAGAAAAAACCAAAACCTCTGATCTGCCAATGCCCCAAAAGCGTTGCTGCACTGCGCCATTCGTCCGCACGGGCGTTCGGCTTTTGATCGCGGGTTAAAAATTTCGCCGTTTCAGGATCGCGCATCATTTCAATATGAGGCTCCACATCACATACTTCCATGGGCCGTAATATCAGTCGGTCGGTTTCTATACGAATAGTCATGTTTTCGATTCCAATAAGCGTTCAGCAATGCGTTCAACACGGTGCGCATTTTCAGCCCATGTCAGCCCCTGGCGAAGAAGGCTTTCACGAGCGGCAGCGCCCAACTGCGCACGCAGGTCTGTATCCTCTACGAGGCGCGCAAGCGTTCTGTCAAAGGCGCCTTTGTCTCTCGGATCGAACAGCATCGCGTCTTGCCCGTCGGTGAGGATTTCGCGGATGTTCGAACTGTCAGGAGCGAGCGTCGCCTTGCCCAGCGCCATATACTCAAACAGTTTCAATGGCGACGCATAGTCAACAACAGCCGGCTGCAACGCGATGTCAAATGCGGCGATCAGGCCGGGCAGTTCCGCGCGCTCCACGGCGCCGGTAAAAATAATCTGCGCCGTTACATTAAGCTCAGCCGCCAAAGCTTCCAGCGGCTCCCGCGCAGGCCCTTCCCCCACAACGAGCAGACGAAGATCATGACGCCCGCCCCCTGCCAGAAACCGGATCACCCGGTCCACCTGGTGCCATTCACGCATGAAGCCGACGAATCCGAGCACCAGCTTACCCTCAAGGCCGTATCGTTGGCGAATGAGCGCGGGGTCATAAGACTGAAGAAACGCTTCGCTGACGCCATTGTGGATGACATGAACGCGCTCTGGCGGCGCACCTGCTTCTACGACGCGCGTGGCTAACGCCTGTGAGACAGGCAAGACCATATCTGCGGCGCGCCAGATCGCGTGTTCGCTGCGACGAGCCAAACCTTGCAGCGCCAGATTGCCGTGAGCCGCACGCTCATCCGCAAGCGGCGCATTCACCTCCAACAGCATTGGCAGGTTTCGCTTCTTCTTCAGCCAGCTGCCTGCGTGAAAGAAAAGGTTATAGCGTTCATAAATAATATCAGGACGATGCGCGTTCGCCAGTCGCGACGCGCGGGCATAGGCTGGCAGATTGTAGCCAAGTTCTGCAATTTCATATGCTGGCGCTGGCAGCCATGCTTTTAAGCCGCGCGGTGCGGACTGGCGGGCATCCGTGCGCCTTACCGTTTCTGTTTCCGGCGCCGCCATAATGATCTCATGATCGCGCGCAGCCAACGCAGTCGTCAGCTCACGGATGTGAACATTTTGACCGTCTGCGGAATGGGTTCGGTGAGAGTAGAGAATCTTCATTGCAGTCTACTGAATACGCCCATTGAGCGAGCGATACAAAAGTGATTCTCTTCAAACGCGATTATTCGAAAAAATTTCATGCAGATTGGCTGGCGGCAAGCCCCAACGGCTTGCGCTTGACTGCCCGCTGGATCAGCATGCCAGCAGTATTTTTCGCGGAGTAATCAGTTATGCGTCACTCAATGATTTTAGCGATTTCTTTTAGCTTGATGGCGGGGGCCGCACAGGCTCATCCCGGAAGCGCCATCCTGACTGTGGGCGGCGAAGATGAACGCCAAGCGATGACCAACGGCGTCACTTTCGAAGAAATCGGCGGCGTTCACCTCTATCGCGGGCGCGCCGCGCTTGCTGGTGCCGAGCCAGCCCCCGGCACAGAACTGGACGCCGCAAAAGAGTGCGGCGACACTATCATCTACAAAGGCGTGTGGCGGTCATTTCGTTCGCTCAGAACGCAAGGCTTCTACAGCGGACGCAGCCCCAGAAGCCGGCGCTATACGCAAGGATTTTACAGCGGCCGTTAAGCACCAGCCAATTCGTCAGGCATCGCCAGAGGCGACCGCTTCATCGACTGCATCGAGAATGAGATCGACCGCAGGGCGGTTTCTATAACTTTTTGCGTTGGTAAGAAAATCTTCTTCGTAAAGCTTCGCAGCGACCGTTTTATCATTGTTGACGATGAAGACCGCAGGATGCGGCACGCCGTGGGCGCGACTATCCTGTTCATAATTCTCGTTTAGCAAACCGAACGATTTAATCACTTCGCTTTGCGTATCTGAAAGCACAACGCTTTTGATATTACGACGCTCGATGAACTCTTGCTGTTTCATCGGCTCATCGTAACTCAAGAAGACCACACTCAATCCGCGCTCTTCAAATTCCTCAGCGCGCCCATCCACTTCAATCGCCTGCGCTTTGCAATAAGGGCACCAGTCAACCGACCGGATAAAGAACAGCGCCATGCCATTCTCGCCTTTCAGCGCGTCAAAGTCTTTCTGCTCGCCGCTTGCATCGGCAATATTGAGATCATGCGGAATTGCGGCGCCAATTTCGGGGCCCAGTTCTGCATTCATGACCTGTTTGGTCATCGGCTCTTCAGCGTTTGCCGGCGTCCACAGCGTTACAGCCGCCGCGACCGCGGCAAGCGTCGGTAGAATTTTCATAATTTTGCGTCCCTGTCTGTCGGGCGCAAATTAGCGGCAAGCCGGAGACGCGGCAAGCGCCGCACCCCTCACATCAACGCGAGCAAGACGTTATTACCCGAGCGACGGTTCAAGATTGATGCAGGCTTCCATCAGTTCTTTGACGGCGCCAACGGAATTGTCGAACATAGCTTTTTCGTCATCATTGAACTTAACTTCAACAATGCGCTCGCACCCTTCCGCGCCCAGCACAATCGGCACGCCGACATACATATCGTTAAGCCCGTACTGGCCGGTAAGGTGAGCGGCGCACGGAACAACCATCTTCTTGTCTTTGATATAGCTTTCCGCCATCTGGATCGCCGACGCCGCCGGGGCGTAATATGCTGAACCGGTCTTCAACAACGCCACGATCTCGCCGCCGCCTTTGCGTGTGCGATCAACAATCGCATCAATGCGATCCTGCGTTGTCCAGCCCATCTCGACAAGGTCCGGCAATGGAATGCCCGCGACAGTGGAGTAGCGGGTCAGCGGCACCATGGTGTCGCCGTGTCCGCCCAGAACAAACGCTGTAACGCTTTCAACGGAAACATTGAATTCCTCCGCCAGGAAGTAGCGGAAGCGGGCTGAGTCCAGAATGCCCGCCATGCCGACAACCTTATTTGTCGGCAGACCGGAGAACTTCTGCAGCGCCCACACCATCGCGTCGAGCGGATTGGTGATGCAGATCACAAGCGCATTGGGCGCATGTTTAGCGATGCCTTCGCCAACGGATTTCATCACTTTGAGGTTTGTGCCGATGAGATCATCCCGGCTCATACCCGGCTTGCGGGCAATACCGGCAGTGACGATGCAGACATCGGCGCCTGCGATATCGGCGTAATCCTGCGTGCCCTTGAGGCGGCTGTCATATCCATCGACCGGCGAGGATTCCGCGATATCGAGGCCTTTTCCCTCAGGGATGCCTTCAACAATGTCGAACAGGACAACATCGCCCAGTTCCTTCTGCGCAGCGATATGGGCGAGCGTGCCGCCGATCATGCCGGAACCGATCATTGCGAGCTTTTTACGAGCCATCTGAAATCTCCTTGGGACAGGGCGGCGTTGCGCCGCGGGAATGCGTTGGCGACGGTCTAGCCGATGAGCATCTTGATTGAAATGCCAGTTGCAGCCTGACGCTGCGATAAATTTCCGCAGCCTATTTTCGCACCAGCGCCAGCCCCGCGGCAGCCGTTATGAGAATGCCGCCGGTGACGCGATTGCGCCATCGCCCGACCCGCATTAACAACGGTCTTGAACGCTCAGCCGTCAGCGCCCAAAGACAGTCCATCACCGCCGCGATCATCAGAAACGTCAAAGCCAGCAGCAAAAGCTGCGGGCCCGCCGGAGCGGCAGGCGAAACGAAAAGCGGCAGGAAAGCGCCATGAAACAAAAGCGCCTTAGGATTTGTGAGATTAACAACAAAAGCCTCAGCGAAGGTGCGCCGCGCTGAATAATTCAAATCAATCTTTTCGGATTCCAGCGCATCGGCTGGCTGGCGCAGCGCGCGAACGCCAAGAAAGAGAAGATAGGCGACACCAATCCATTTGATCCAGAAAAACGCCTCGCCCGCCGCAGACAGGATTGCCGTCAGGCCCGCGGCAACGACACCGAGCTGGATTGCGGACGCCAATGTCGAGCCCGCCACTGCGTAAAACCCGTGCCGCAAGCCCCGCATGATCGTCGATGCGGTGACATAAGCGACCATCGGCCCAGGCGTTAAAATCAGGAGCGCTGAAGCCGCAACAAACGCAAGATAAAGCTCAAGTGGCATGACAGTTAAAACGGTTTGCGTAGAGAGAGCATAACGTTCGATGCTTCGTAGTTGCCGTCCGTGAACGCAACTTCACCCGATCCCGGAAGATCCTCAACGCGCGGGCCATAATTAATATTGTTTGTCCGGACATATACGTATTCAAGATCCGCCAGGAAACCGCCGCCAACATCGACAGAAAGCCCCGCCCGTCCCTGATAGGCGAGAACCGCATCGCGTTCGCCCAAACCGATATCAATGAAAGCGCCGCCAACACCGCCGCCGATAAAGGGGGTGATTGGACTGCTGTTATAGAAATCAAAATAGAAATTCGAAAAAATAAAATGGGAGTCCAGCTTATCATCGACTGGCGCTAGCAAGCCTGAAAGCCCCAAACCCGTTTCAAAGTCGCCTTCAAAAAAGCGTCGCGCTGCGATGTTGCTTGATGCGTACCGATATTCAAGCTCCGTGCGGATACCATCCGCGTAGTCGAAGCCTAAAGCGCCACCGGCGATAAATCCTTTTTCCAGATCAACCAGCGTACGATCCGGGTTGCAGCCAATCGCGAGACACGCTGCGCCCGCGCCCGCAATGTTCTGTTCAAAATCGCTTGTAAGGGAGACGCCGCCGCCAATACGAACATAAGGCCCATCCTCTCGGGCCTCATCCTGTGCGGATGCGAGGGCGCAAGTGGACATAAACACAGCGGTGACAGCCAGAAAACGCTTCACGGGAAACACCTTGATTGCTCAGCCCTTATAATACGCCGCGCCCAAACCCGTACGCAAGCGGCGCGGCGATCAACTTCGCATGCTTGAACCGTTTCGTCGCAAAAGCGTCACGCTTTCCTTACAGACGGCCCTTTTCTCGCGCCATGGCGACGACTACCGGACTGAGTAACAGGATCGCAATCAGGTTCGGAAACGCCATCGACGCGTTTGCAAGATCACCGAATTTCCAGACGAAATCGATCGGTTGCAAGGCGCCGATAAAGACCATGACTACCCAGACAATCCGCATCGGCTTGGCGATCCAGTCACCGACCAGATAGGTCGCGGCCTGCTCCATATAATAGGACCAGCCGAGAATAGTGGTGAACGCGAATAGCGCCAGCGCGACCGCGATAAAAATGCCTCCATAAGGCATGCCCTGACTGAATACCGCCGTGGTCACTTGCGCGCCTTGCAGCGTTGACTGCCACGCATAATCAACAGACGCCCCATCCGCGCCAGGGAACGCGCCCTGCACCGACAGGATAACCAGCGCGGTCATGGTGCAAATCACGATGGTGTCGATGAAAGACCCGAGCATGGCGATCTCGCCTTGACGAACCGGGTCGTCGGTTTTCGCCGCCGCATGCGCAATCGCCGTAGAACCCTGCCCGGCCTCGTTGGAAAAGAGGCCGCGCGCCACACCGAAGCGGATAGCCTGTAAGACGGCGTAACCGGCGACACCGCCGCCAGCCTGCTCCAATCCGAACGCATAGGTAAAGATCGACATAAACGCCGCCGGCACATGCTCGGCGTTAATGATCAGCATAATGATGGCGACAAGGATATAACCGAGCGCCATGGCGGGCACGACCTTGCCCGCAACCGAGCCAATCGACTTGATGCCGCCGATGATCACGATGAAAGCAAGCACGGCGATCACGGCGCCTGAAACCCATGTGGGAAGCTGGGTCGAAGCCTCGACAGCCGTCGCGATAGAATTTGCTTGCGTCATATTCCCGGTGACGATCGCTGAGAAGATCGTCCCCATCGCGAAAAAGACGCCAAGCCACGCCCACTTCTTGCTTAGGCCGTTCTTTATATAAAACATCGGACCGCCATGAATGTGCCCGTCCGGATGGGTCTCGCGATATTTCACGGCGAGGCTGGATTCTGCAAACGCCGCCGCCATGCCGAAAAGCGCCGTCACCCACATCCAGAAAATTGCGCCTGGCCCGCCAAGAGTAATGGCGGTTGCAACGCCAGCGAGATTACCCGTGCCGACCTGACCGGAGAGCGCCGTTGAAAGAGCGTTCCAGGGAGTGATCTCACCGCCCGCGTCAGGATCGGTGCTGGCCTTGCGGCTGCCGGTGAAGAGATTGACGAAGGCGGGGATCAGCCGGCGGATCGGCAACGCTCTCAGCCGGATCATGAAGAAAAGCCCGGTGCCCAGCAGCACCACCACCATGGGCGCGAGCGGCAGAACTGTCGCCCCATTCCATGTACCGCCCCAGATAAAGCCGCTTACATTATCAACGCCTGCGTAAAACTCTTCCATACTGCTGATCCACCCCGACCGTTCGCGCTCAACACGCTTGTTCTGAAAATTGCCGGGAGATTAGGCGGGCCCGACCGGGAAAGACAAGCAAAAGCTTGACCTTGATGCCGCTAAGCTACGGATTTTTTAGCAAAATCAGCAACAGCCGCCGGTCAGCCGCTTGGTGCAAATGGTTTTTGCATTGCACATAATAATTTTAGCCCGACCCACGAAGCGCACCCTCAACATTTGGAACGAGGTTAAGCCAAGACCGGCAGCGCTTATGCGCTGCGCCGCTCTATCTTAATGCCTCACTCTTTGCGCCGACCGCGCCACCAACCGCGCAGAACAAAAAGGACAACCATCAATACGATAAAAGACGGCCAGGCGCGGGCGACAAACCGCACATGCTGTTTTTGCAATGCTCTGAAGATGCGCACACTGTATCATGTCAGGAATTGACAGGCCCTTTGAAAAAACCTGTTGCAACTGGCCTTTTATGCTCACCACAGAATCTGCTGGAGATTCCATGAAACCTGAAACGCTCGCCATTCATGAACCAATGTTGCGCCGTGACGGCGCTGTCGCGCCGCCGATACACATGACGACGACTTTCGAGCATGGCGCGCTCGGAACCGACTTGCCGCACGGCTTTTTATATGGCCGTCACGGCAATCCAAATGTTAGCGATCTGGAAACGCGCCTTGCAGCATTAGAGGGCGGGGTCGATGCAATCGCCTTCGCCTCCGGCATGGGCGCAGCCTCAGCAATGCTGACAGCCTTAAAGCCCGGCGCGCGCGCCGTCTTTCATCGTGACCTCTACTTCGATGTGAAAACGCTGGCGCGAACAGAACTCGCCAAGAAAAACGTCGCTGTCGAGTTCGTCGACATGCGCGACATGGTCGCTGTTCATACTGCTTTGACCAAACCGGCGGCCCTTGTCTGGCTTGAAACGCCATCCAATCCGCAAATCGATGTCATCGATATCGCCGCCATCGCTGAGGCCGCCAATAAAGCCGGCGCCATGACAGCCGTTGACGGTACGTTCGCCACGCCGGCGCTGCAGCGCCCGCTCGCTCTTGGCGCCGATGTCGTGATGCACTCAGCAACAAAGTTTATGGGCGGACACAGTGACGTTCAGGGCGGCGTTCTGGTGACAAAGGCCAAAGACCTTGCGGATGAATTGCGTACAATACGCAAGATCACCGGCGGAATTTTATCTCCGTTTAGCGCATGGCTGATCGCGCGCGGATTGCAAACCCTCTATTGCCGGATGGATAAGCATTGCGATAACGCGCAAAGCCTGGCGGAGTTTCTGGAAGCCCATCCCGCCGTCGAGAAGGTCAGATACCCCGGTCTTAAATCAAACCCCGGCCATGAGATCGCCGCCCGCCAGATGTCGCGCCCCGGCGGCATCATCTCTGTCGAGATCAAGGGCGGGCAGGCGGGCGCCCTCGCCGTCGCGTCCGGATTGCGAATATTCGTCAACGCCACCAGCCTTGGCGGGGTTGAGAGCCTTGTGGAACATCGCGCGTCTTTAGAAGGGGCCGACACGACAACACCCGAAGGTTTGTTGCGCCTTTCCGTCGGCCTTGAACATATCGACGATCTTATCGCCGATTTTCAGCAAGCACTTGCCGCAATCTGATCGATTAAAAGCCAGTGCGTTCTTTATTCATCCGGGCGCGTGATAATGAAGGCGGCGACACCGGCAAGGACAACGCACTGTATTATGATCGCATGAAGCGGCGCGCCAAATGCGACCGATCCGGCAAGAGCGCCCGCCATCGCGATCGCCGCAAGCCCTTTTGACTTTCGCGAAATCGCCCCGCGCTCGCGCCAGCGCCGGATCGGCGGGCCGAAATGGCGGTGGGCGAGCAACCATCGATGGAGGCGCGGCGAGCCGCGCGCAAAGCAAAATGCGGCGAGCAGAAGAAAAGGCGTCGTCGGCAGGAGCGGCAACGGTATGCCGATGACGCCAAGCACAAGCGCCGCAACGCCGCCCGCTTTCCAGGCAAGGGCCGCCATTGGCTTTCGTGGCTTAGTGGAAGGCTCTTCCATGACTTGCGCCGCACCGCCGGAGCGCGAATGCGCCGGCTTCAGCAAAGCCCAAAAGGCTTACTCAGCCTTTTCTTCCTCAGCGGCCGCTTCTTCGGCAGGCGCATTTTTCGCTTCCTCAGCAGCAGCTTTAGCGGCTTCCGCCTTGTCTTTCTTTTCCTGCTCGCGCTCGACAGCCTTTTCGCCTGGCTTGCCTTTATTCGGGTTGTTGCCGGCTTTCCAATCGACAAGACCGTTTACGGATAAAAAGCGCGCGACACGATCGGTCGGTTTCGCGCCAACGGACAGCCAGTGCTTGATGCGCTCTTCATTATACTGAACGCGGTTTTCATCCGTCTTGCCCAGCAACGGATTGTAACGACCAACCTTTTCAATGAAGCGGCCATCGCGCGGCATGCGGCTGTCCGCAACAACGATTGAATAGAACGGGCGTTTCTTTGCGCCGCCCCGGGCCAATCTGATTTTTAGTGACATTTGGTTTTTCCTTTAGCTTCAGTTTTCAGTTGAAAGGTGAATTTAAAATCCGCTCATCCCGGACTTGGTCGATCGAATTCGATCGACGGATCCAGAAAATAAATAAAGCCGGGCATAGCCCGTCATATTTTTCTGACTGGATTCCCGCTTTCGCGGGAATGAGCGGGGATGGGATTTATTCACCAGAATCACTTCTTCTTCCCCATTCCAGGCAGACCGCCGAGGCCCGGCGGCATCGGCGCCTGACCGGAGAGTGCTTTCTCAATCGCCTCGAAGTCGACTTCGTCCGCACCCGATCCTTTGGCGCCTTTCGCTTCTTTCAGGAGCTCTCCCGCATCGGTTGCGCCGCCCGCCATACCGGGCATCATTCCACCCCCTGGGCCGCCACCCATGCCGCCCATCCCAGCGAGCTGTTGCGCCATGCCTTTCATGCCGCCCTTGCCCATCTTCTTCATCATGTCGGCCATCTGGCGATGCGCCTTAACGAGCTTGTTGATCTCCTGAACGGAAGCGCCAGAGCCGGCGGCGATGCGCTTTTTGCGCGAGGCGTTGAGGAGCTTGGGGGTTGAGCGCTCTTTCTTCGTCATGGAGGAAATGATCGCTTCCTGACGAACAATTTCCCTGTCATCAAGGCCGCCGGCCTGATCGACCATCTTCTTCATCTTGCCCATGCCCGGCATCATGCCGAGGATCGCGCCCATACCGCCCATTTTGCGCATCTGCTTGAACTGGTCGGCGAGGTCGTTCATGTCGAACTCGCCTTTCGCCATGCGCTTGGCCTGTTTCTTGGCCTTGGCGATGTCCATTTCCTCACTGGCTTTTTCAACCAGCGAAACAATGTCGCCCATGCCGAGAATGCGGCCCGCCATGCGTTCCGGCTCGAACGTGTCAAGCGCATCGATTTTTTCACCGACACCGACAAACTTGATCGGCGCGCCCGTAACCGCGCGCATGGAAAGCGCGGCGCCGCCGCGCGCATCGCCATCGATCCGTGTCATGACAACCCCGGTGACGGGCACGCGTTCTTTAAATTTCTCCGCCGTCTGCACGGCGTCTTGACCGGTGAGCGCATCAACGACGAGCAGCGTCTCAATTGGGTTCGTCGCTTTGTTGATATCGGCGATTTCCGCCATCAACTGTTCATCGATGGATAGCCGGCCAGCGGTATCGAGCATGACAACATCAAAACCGCCGAGCTTGCCCGCTTCCATGGCGCGGCTCGCTATATCGCGCGGAGACTGGCCCGCGATGATCGGCAGTGTTTTGACCTCAGCCTGCTCGCCGAGAATCTGGAGCTGTTCCATCGCCGCGGGACGGCGCGTGTCGAGGGACGCCATCAGAACTTTTTTCTTCTCGCGCTTCTGCAGACGCAATGCG
The DNA here is from genome assembly GCA_039196665.1 of Pseudomonadota bacterium. Classification (GTDB taxonomy): domain Bacteria; phylum Pseudomonadota; class Alphaproteobacteria; order Caulobacterales; family Parvularculaceae; genus Hyphococcus. The sequence goes on from JBCCUQ010000003.1 coordinate 60,283, forward strand.
ATTTTGGCGGTCGAGGTCGTTTTACCCGACCCCTGAAGGCCGACCATCATGATCGCGGCGGGCGGCGTGGTGTTGAAGGAAAGACCCGCATCCCCTTCGCCGCCGAGCATATCGACCAGCGCGTCATGGACGATTTTGACGACCTGCTGGCCCGGGGTCACCGACCGCAGGACTTCCGCCCCGACGGCGCGCTCCTTGACCTTGCCGATGAATTCCTTGGCGACCGGCAGCGCGACATCAGCCTCAAGCAGCGCAACACGCACCTCGCGCAGCGCTTCATTAACGTCCTTTTCCTCAAGAGCGCCCTTGCCGCGCAATTTCTCGAAGACTGAGCCTAAGCGGTCGCTAAGCGATTCAAACATCAAAGCCCTTTCGGTCCCGAACTAATTTCTCTCCCATATGGGAAAGCCGTCATCTCAACGCAAACGCGGTTTGCCGCCGCGAGGGCGTTACCCCGGCGGCGGTGCATCCCCGGCCCCGTCCCATATATGGGGGTCGTGCCGGCAAACGCGGGAAAATCTTGAATTTCCCGAAAATCGAAGGGTGACCTACAGTCTGGGGAAGTTTCGGTCAAGCGCTATGGGCAAGCCTGAAATTAACGCTCGAAGCGGGCGCGCAAGGCCGGCAGCCGGATCACAAACCACGCCACCGTCCAGATATTGCCCAGAAAAAAGATCGGGATCGCCCACGCGGCAGCGACCAGCTTGTTTTTCTCGAACAAGAAGATGACCCCGGCGGCGATCAAAAACCCGAGATAAAGGTCCAGAAATGTCACTACCGTCCACGGGTCGGACACCATCGCGGCGAGAACTTCCATGGTTCCGCGTGGCTCAGCGCCGAGCGCCCAGAAGACAGACGCCGAGAAGACGGCGGCGCAGATCACGTAAAACAGCCGAAGCAAGATCATGCTTTCTCCTACGCGCGGCTTGCGCCAGCGGATCGTCTTTATCGTAGGGTCTCAAGCCGCGTCATGGAAGATAACGCCGAGCGCATAGCGCTGCCCACACCTCACCTGGCTAACCCCATGGCGAACTTTCGCGCGGTAATAGCCCCGCCGCCCCTCGACCGGACGCTCATTCACAGCGAAGACAACCGCCTCGCCGGCGCGCATGGGAACGACATGGGCGCGCGACTGCATCCGCGGACGCTGCTCGGCGAGCACAAATTCGCCGCCGGAAAAATCCTTGTCCGGCTCGCTCAGCAAAATGACGATCTGCAACGGAAAGATGACGTCGCCATAAAGGTCCTGATGCAGACAGTTATAATCACCTTCGCCGTAGCGCAGGATAAGCGGTGTCGGTCTTATCTGTCCCGCCGCCGCACATTTGGCGATCAGCCCCTTATGAGTTTTGGGATAGCACAGCGTCTCAAGCCGGTCCGCCCAGCGGTTCGCAATCCGGGCGAGCGGCGGATAAAGCTCCCTGCGCATTGCCGCGACTATATTGGGAAGCGGATAGGCAAAGTACCTGTATTCACCCCGCCCGAAATTATAGCTCGCCATCGTAATGGTGCTGCGAAAAGCGCTTTGATCGTCATATGACGCAATCAGTTTTTTGATTTGCGCTGGCGACAGCAAGCGCCCAAGGGACGCATAGGGGGCGATGTGGAGGCTCTCCTCCACCGACGCCCAGTCGATCGCCTTTATAGCGCTTCCGGTTTGCATCTTTTGCAGACCCGATATCCGTCGCCCAGCGCATCAGCGAGCGCGTCATAAAAAGAAACATTCCTGCGCAGCGGCCGTCCGGGACAGGACGGGCGACAAACGACGCCGGTTGTTTTAACGGCTGAAAAGAATGCGCCGTCAGCCAACGCATCGCGCGTTTCCACAGCCGCCCAGCGTTTGTCGTCAGTATTATAAGAATTGTTTTTCGCCACCGCGGACCTCCATCCACGAAGGAACGTGGCACAGGATCAAATCGCGCGCATTCCGTTTCTTGCGGTGAAATCGCCGCCTGGACTAGCTTAGCGGTCTTTCCCGGAAGACATCCTGGTCAAGCTCGCCTTCCCATTTCGCAACGGCGGTCGCCACCGCCGTATCGCCGGTGACGTTGGTCACGGTGCGCATCATGTCGAGTAAACGATCAAATGGGAAGATGAACCCGATAACAAGCGCTGTGTGTTCCGGGGTTACCTCGAAAACGTCGAGCACAATTGACAATAAAAAAAGCGACGCAGACGGAACACCTGCGGTGCCAATGGAAACAAGCGCGCATGTAAGGGCAATCAGAATGTAATGCTGTGGCTCTAACTGATATCCGAACGCCTGCGCCGTGAAGAGTGCGACGATGCCGAGATAAAGCGACGTTCCATCCATGTTGATCGTTGCGCCAAGCGGTAAGACCGACCCGGCGACTGATTTCGAAATACCGAGATTTTCCGTTGCGGCGCGGATCGTGACCGGCAATGTCGCCGAAGAAGACGAGGTGGAATAGGCAACCATCATCGGGTCAAGAATGCCCCTGAAGTAATCGACGAAGGGCAAGTTGAGGACGAGCCGAACAAGGCCGCCGTAAACAATTAACATGTGGAGCGCGGCGCCAAGATAAACGGCCAGCGTCAGCGACAGGATCGCCGTGAAGGTTGCAACGCCTTGCGTGCCGGCGACATAGGCGATTAGGCCAAAGACGCCGAACGGCGCCAGCTCCATAACAATATGCGTGACCTGAAGAATGCCTTCGGACACCGCTTCAAAAAAGCGGCCCGCAACCTGCCCCGCTTCACGCGCCATCAAAAGGCCCACGCCTAACAGGATGGCGAAGAAAATCACCGCGAGAATGTCGCCTTCGACCAGCGCCATAAACGGGTTTTCGGGAATAATGCCCATCAAACGCTCGCCAATCGGCTGCGCTTCACCCATCTGGCGCGGCTCGGCGCCGCCGAGATCAACGCCTCTGCCGGGCTGGAACAACGTCCCCATGCCAAGGCCAATGAGGTTGGCGAAGAATGTTGTCGCCAGATAAAGTATAAATGCTTTGACGCCAATGGTGCCGATTTTTTTCGGATCGCCCATGGCGTAAATGCCCGCCACAAGCGTAAAGAAAACAAGCGGCACAACAATCATCCGGATCAGGCGGATGAAGACATCGCCAATGACCTTAACTTTAGAAAGCAGCGCCTCGCCCGCGACCGGGTCCATCGTTTGAGAGACGAACAGACCAAAGCCGACGCCAAGGATCAGTCCCAGGAAGACGCGCTTCCAAAGTTTTATTCCGAACCACCAGGCCATTCGCTGCTCCCGTTATCGCCTCAGCCGGTATGCCCGACCCTTCTATAAGCAAACCGCGACGCTAATAGGTTTGGCTTGGTTATGAAAGCCCGATCGCCTTGATGGCCCGGTCGTAAAGCTGACGAAAGGGTTCCGGCCGATCTGGACCAAGAGAACCGATAGCGATCAGTTCATGATCTGCGCTTTCAAGGCGCACGCCGCGCGGGCGCATATCACCCGACCAGTCATTTGGGTCCATTGACCCATCAATCATCAGAACAATTTTCACACTGCTGTTTTCGCCGGCATCAATTTCAAGCCCGAAAATCGATTCGCGTCCGAATAATCCCGTCGCTGTCGCCACCCGCCGATCATCGAACAGAACCTCATCAACAAACCACCCGCGCCGCCAGCGCAGTATGTGCAAATCGCCATCAATGGCGAGTTTTATATCAACCTTGCGCCATGCGCGGTGAAGAAGGGAGGCGGAGACTTTCTGCATCGTCTGACTTGCTTTCAACATTACTACGGTAACCTGTTTTTATTGCGAGATAGACCAGCTCGGTCGATACCTCGCCTCATCCTGACGCGTCAGGATCACCGCGGTCTCTCCAAGCGGTCTGTTCAGCAGCGTGCCGCCGCCAAATCGCCAGCCTTCACCTGACTTCGCCATCACGGCGAACTCCGGCTGCGCGGGCTCTGCTTTTTCATACTCGGTCCGCATTATGTATATGATATATTGCACGCCTTGCCGGAAACAATGCCCCTGTTCCGTACACGGCAAATCTCCCGCCCGAACCGGCGCACCGCTTTCAACCATATAAGCGGTAACATCGCCATTGTTTTTCTGCGCCTCCGTCATCCAGTTTCGCCAACGACGCTTATCATGCCATCGACGAATACGGCTGTCCGTCAGGAGCCATTGCGCATCATAGTCCCTTGCACGATAGGCCTCTATCCACTGGCCCAGGACAGCATATACTTCGATGACCTCTTCTTCCGTTGCAAGCGGCGCCTCATCGGCGAACGCACCACCCGAAAAAGCCGCCGCGAGAGCCGCCGAACCGATGGCCGCCCTGCGCGTCAACATAGGACTCATTACTCCGCCTCACCCATCAGCTGGCGAACGAAATAGATATATTCCAGCGCCGTTCGATAGGCGAGTTGATCCTGGTTGGCCGTCCCGCCATGACCGCCCTCGATGTTTTCATAATAATAGTAGTCATAGCCAAGTTCGCTCATGCGCGCCGCCGCCTTGCGCGCATGGCCCGGATGAACGCGATCATCCTTGGTTGAGGTATAAAACAACACCTTCGGATAGGACTGGTCGGCGGCGAGGTTTTGATAGGGCGAGTACTGAGAAATATATTTCCACTCTTCCGGAATGTCCGGATTGCCATATTCACCCATCCAGGAGGCGCCAGCAAGCAGTTTGTTATACCGCTTCATGTCAAACAACGGCACACCGATATCGATCGCATTATAAAGCTCAGGGCGCTGGGTCAGCATCGCCCCCATGAGAAGCCCGCCATTGGAGCGCCCGATAATGCCGAGCTTCTCCGGTGACGTAACGCCCGTTTCAATCAGGTCCTCGGAGACCGCAATGAAGTCATCGAAAGAACGTTGGCGATTTTCCTTCAGCGCCGCTTCATGCCAGCGTGGTCCATATTCAGAACCGCCCCGAATATTCGACAGGACCATGACGCCGCCGCGCTTGACCCATAAAAGACCAGCCAGCGCGCCATGTTGAGGCCGTGACGGCTCATCATAGTAAACCGGCAGGATCGGCGCGAGAAACCCGCCATAGCCATACTGGATCGTCGGCGCATTTCCCTGTTTTAACACCGAATCACGGCCCATCACGAAATAAGGGACTTTCGTTCCGTCTGCGGAGGTTGCGAAACGCTGCTCCACCATAACGCCAGTCGCATCATAAAACGCCGGCGTTTCCATGATCTTATCAACGCCGTTCTTCGCCGTCACAAAGTACAAGGACTCTGGCGATGTCATACTCTCATAAGACAGCATCGCATCATCGGTTCCACCACCGGACGAAGCAATCTCAACCACGCCATTTGCCGGAAGTTTGATGTCTCTGGCTTTCCACTTTCCATTTTTTCCACGGGTCAGGCGCGCGGCCTTGCCGGAAACATCATCAAGATACTGAATGATGATGTTTGATTTACCGACACCAACGCTTTCAACCGACTGTCGATCATTGGCGGCGAAAACCGGCTCAACCACGCCGCTTTCAAGATCATACGCAACCACCGCCCCTTGTGCGTATGTCGTGTCATTATATGGCCAGTCCTCGCGCAGAAAAAGAATCGCGCGCCCGTCAAGAACGCCGTTTAAATCCGTATTCAGAGGAAATGGAAGTTTCGCCTGTTCTCCACTTGGGTCGGTCGCGTGATAGTATTCTGTCTCAAAAAAAGTAACGGCGCGCTGCGCGAACAAGTGTGTAGCTTCACCGTCATGCTCGACCGAAGGGAATGTTGCGACATCGCCGGTTGCGCCCTCAAAGAATAAACTTGCATCGCCAAGGTCTTCGCCGCGCCGCCAGACCCGTAGTGATCTCGGATAACCCGAATCCGTCAGCGAGCCGTCGCCCCAATCAGCGCCCACCAGCAATGTGTCTGCATCAATCCAGTCGAGCCAGGTCTTGCCTTCAGGAATTGAAAACCCGCCATCGACAAATGTCTTGGTTTCAAGATCAAACTCGCGCCAATAGGCGGCGTCCTTACCGCCGTCGGAAAGCTCGACCATGCAATGCCGGTATTCCGGCGACAGGCAGACGATATTTCCCTTGATCCAGTTGCGGTCCTCACTCTCTGCAAGCGCGTCAAAATCAAGCACAGTCTCCCATTCGGGCGCGCCGGCTTTATATGTTTCCACGCTAGCGCGACGCCAAACGCCCCGGACATGGGTTTCGTCCTGCCAGAAATTGTAAACAAACCCATTGTGGATCTGCCCGAGCGGCAGGCGCGCGTCAGAGTTGAGAATCGACAGTGCTTCCTGATACAGCACATCGAAACGGGGATCGGCCTCTAAAACGCCGAGCGATCGGTCATTTTGGGACCGAACCCAGTCAAGCGCAGCTTCGCCCTCGACCTCTTCAAGCCACAAATGCGGATCGTCATCCGCGTGCGCCATGCTTACCGCCGCCGTCGCCGCCAAAACGGCCCAGGTCATACTTTTCATTACGATTTCCTTCTCTCAAGGAGGTTTGCCCGACCCGCGCCCGGCTTAACCATACAAGCCACTGACATCGCTGCAAGGCATCCTTGAAAATCACGTTAACCATATGAAAATAAAGGTAAAAATGTACATTACGCATTAGAAAATGTTTTAGCGGTGGCCAATAGATTGCAATGACGGAGGGCGTATTGGTTATTCGGGGACTTCGAGCATGTCAAAACGGGACGACAGACGATATCGGCGCATCAGTCTTAACCTGCCGGCGCAGATTGTCGTCAATACCGTCGATCATTATGAGGGCGAATTGCTGAACATCTCGCCTGGCGACATGGCGATCATCGCAGACACGAAAGTCGTACCCGGTGACGCGGTTGTGGTCAGGATCAAAGGCCTCGACGTTATCGAAGGAACGGTCGCCCGCACCTTCCCCGACGGCTTTGCGGTTTCTTTCCTGTTGTCGAAAAAGCGCCGGACGCTCCTCACCGAGAAATTGATGCTGCTCTCCAATCAGGCGTTTTCAACAGGGCTTGAAGACCGCCGCGCAACGCCGCGCCATCGCAATTCAAATTCCCGTACGGTTTGCCGCCTCGAAGACGGCACCGCACTTTATGTGAAAATTCTCGACGTCTCCGTAGACGGCGTCGCTGTGGACGCCCCGCGCCGTCCCGCCGTTGGTTCGGCAATTCATATTGGCCGCCAACGCGGTGTCATCGTACGCCACACGCCGCGCGGCTTCGTGGTTTTCTACGAAGCGACGCAGGAAGAAAGCACACAGCCAATCCTGCGCGCTGTCTAAAGACACTATCTAATTTGACAGTTGCTCAGTATTCCACCGGGCCCAAAACAATCGGCCCCAGATTGTCCAGCACTTCACGAGCATTAAAGGCGTTCGGGTTGTCGCCAGGCTTGGCGCCTTCATGCATCGTAACAAACGCGACCGCTGAGTAGCGGGTGATCTCACGGACATAGGTATCGTAGGGATAGCCCCAACCAAAACCGTAAGCGTAATAGGGAAACGCATAAAACGGTCGGTGGAACGGATGCCCGAACCCATAGCGGCCGTAAAATGCGGGGTAGGATGATCCTCGGAACGAACTGGTCGTCTCCGTGTCATTTTCAATGACAACAAAATGATCATATCCCTGATCGACGGTCAGTTCCGCCGCCCGGTAAAGCAGCGAATTCTCAACGACATCACGCGGTGTCGAGGAGTTGCCGCGAAAAGTGATCCGGAAACGGTTTGATTCAATTCGTTGGTCCGAAAATCCATACCCGCCGCCTTGCGCAGCAGGCCCATAGGGCGTCGCCGTCGCGCACGCCGCCAGTAAACACAACGCCGCAGCGCTGAGCGAAAAATTTCTGAACATGTTGATCTCCGGTTGATCCTCTACACGTCGCCCTTGGGGATAAATATAGAGCGAGAACCGGCCGGCGGCAAAGGCGGATTATAGCGCTTTGTTATTCCTCACGGATATTTGACGGCGTGGTCTCCACATGGTCGTCAATCTCAACATGCAGGCCCGCTGGCGCGGATTTAATATGCAATTCCCGTTGTGGGAACGGTATCTCGACGCCGGTTTCATGGAGCATTTCCCACACCGCCATCATCACATCGCTGCGTACATTTGAGATGCCGTTCGCTGGATCGTTAATCCAGAAGCGCAGGTCGAAATTGACAGAACTGTCTCCGAACTCGATCAGGTTACAGCGCGGGGCCGGCGTTTTCAGGACACGCTCCACCTCCACTGCTGTCGCCTCCGCACGGCGGGCGAGATCGCGCAAACCCTCTGTGTTGTAGGAGACGCCAAATGGCGCGTGCAGGCGCACCACGCGGTCGGAATGCGACCAGTTGATCACGCCTTCATTGATGAAACGGTCGTTCGGCATCAGATGCGCCATGCCGTCGCGCGTGCGGATCGAAACATAACGCGCATTCATCTGGGTCACCCAACCGAATGTGTCTTCGATCTGGATAACATCGCCCGGTTTGATCGACTTGTCGGCGATCAGCGTAAAGCCGGCGAAGAAATTCGATACCGTACGCTGCATGCCAAGACCGACGCCAAGGCCGACCGCGCCGCCAAAGATCGCCAGTGTGCCAAAAGGAAACCCGACGATCTGAAGGGCGGCGATCAGCGCCACAACTGGCAAGAGGACGTTGAGTATTTTTGACAGCAGCGCCTTGAAGGATACCGTCAACTCATCAATCGTATTGATCCGACTGGTGATGAATTTGTTGACAAAACTCGCCGCCCAGAACAGAACGCCGAAAACCGCCAGCGTCCGAAGAAGGTCCAGCGCAGACAATCGCTCGGCCTGCCCGTCTTCATTTTCACCAAGGGGCACTGAAAATGCTTCAAGCTGAACGAGAACGTCGTCGAGCACGCCAAACGCATCAAGGGCCGCAATCGGCCATGCGACATAAAACGCAACCTTCGACCAGAAGGGCGAGCGAATAACCAGCGTGACAAGGCGAATGACAATCCATGCGGCGAGCAAACTTGTGCTCGCGCCGACAAGCGCATTGGAAATCCCGAAGGAGCGCAGGATCACCACCGCTGTCTGCAAAATAATGAACAGCGCAATTGGCGTTGCGATATGCGCAAAAGCGTTCGCCGCGCGGCGCAAAAGGCCGTAAGGCGCGCGGGGCGCAATCTGGCTTTGGATCAGCTTCTTTAATTGCGGCCCGAAAACAGCCGCCGGCGCCAGTGCGACAAACAGGATCACCGCCTGAATGGCGACATCCACGGAAATCATCTGGGACTGGGCAAAAGTCAGAAATTCGTTGAATTTTTCCCGCAGCGTGTCAGCGCCGACAAGCGTCTCAATTGCAGACTCGTCCGGGTCTATCTCCAGCGTATCGGAAGCCGGTTCGCCCGCGCCGTCTTCTTGCGGTTCGGCGGGCGGGTTTTCATCAGGTGCTTCTTCTTGCTGTAACATTCTTATTCGGATTCAACTTGGGTTGTCCGTTTAGCATGCGTCACGTGTCGGGCAAACAACGTGATCAAGCGACTTGCATCCGTTTGACCACGAACAAATCCAACGTATAAAAAGTTCAGCGTCAAACTTCGCTTTGCATCTTCGAAAGGCTCGCACAGCCCTCCTTTGCGAGCCCCAGCAAAGCTGCAAATTGCTCGTCAGAGAACGGATCGCCTTCCGCAGTAGCCTGCACCTCTACGAGGCCGCCCTTGCCGGTAATGACAAAGTTTGCATCAGCTTGCGCGGTCGAGTCCTCGTCGTAATCGAGATCCAGGGCCGGCGCGCCAGCGACAAGACCACAGGATATGGCGGCTACCTGATCCGTGATAGGGCTGGATTTGATAATTCCCTGCGCCGCCGCCCAATCGCAGGCCTGATGCAACGCCACCCAAGCGCCGGTGATCGCCGCCGTGCGGGTGCCGCCGTCGGCCTGAATCACATCGCAATCAACAAGGATCTGGCGCTCACCCAGCGCTTTCAGATCAACCACAGCGCGCAGCGAGCGACCGATCAGACGCTGGATTTCCTGGGTCCGGCCCGATTGACCCCCTTTGGCTTCACGCTTCATACGCCCGCCAGTAGAGCGCGGCAGCATGCCGTATTCCGCTGTAACCCAGCCGCGACCGCCGCCACGCAGCCATGGCGGCACAGTCTCGTCCCAGCTGGCGGTGCACAGTACATGCGTTTCGCCAAATTTGACGAGGCACGAACCTTCGGCGTGTTTTGCAAAGCCCGGCTCCAGCGTTACGGAACGAAGCTCGTTAAAGGCGCGGCCAGATGGTCTCATGAGAAACTCCTTAAGATCCCGCCGTACCTAGACCCGCACGCGCGCGCTTGTCGACCCGTCTTTTCCACTTGGTTTGGCATTCGATCATTTGTATTTTTAAATTCACACCAAAGCCCTTATCTATCTCACTATGAGCGCCTTGAACGATATTGACGAACGATCGCGGGATATCTTTCGCCGCCTCGTTGAAACTTACCTCTCCACCGGGGAACCGGTCGGCTCGCGTACGCTGAGCAACGACCGCAGCGTCGAGGTCTCCGCCGCCACAATTCGCAACATCATGTCCGATCTCACCGATGCGGGATTGCTGCATGCGCCGCATATCTCGGCGGGGCGGCTGCCGACTGAGCTTGGCTTGCGCCTCTTCGTCGACGGATTGATGCAGGTTGGCGAACTGACCAACGAAGAACGCCGTGCGATCGAAACGGAGACCGCGGGCAGCGACATCGAAGCGTTGCTGGAGAGTGCAGCCACCCGCATGTCCGGCCTCACCCAATCGGCCAGTCTGGTGGTGACGCAAAAATCCGACGCGCCGTTGCGCCATATCGAATTTGTCGCCACGGGACCTGGCAACGCGCTGGCGGTGCTGGTTTACGAAGACGGCAGGGTCGAAAACCGGGCGCTGGAAACCCCGGACGATCTGCCGGCCTCGGCGCTGATTGCCGCGGGGAATTATCTGAATGCGCGGTTGCGTGGGCGCAGCCTCAGCGAGACACGCGAGGGCATCCTCAATGAAATTGAAACCCACCGGGTGGAGCTTGATGAACTAACCGCAAGGCTGGTGCGCCAGGGCGTGGCGGATCTCTCCCGCAGCGACGATTCATCCCTGATCGTGCGTGGCACCGGACATTTACTTGACGAGTCAGCTCTTGGCGACATTGAGCGGGTAAGAAAGCTGTTCGATGATCTGGAACGAAAACGCGACGTGATCGATCTTCTCTCGGCCGCCAAGGATGGGCCGGGCGTCAAAATCTTTATCGGCTCGGAAACGCGGCTGTTTTCGCTTTCCGGCTCGTCAGTCATCGCCGCGCCATATCGCGATGAATCGCGCAAGATTGTAGGTGTTTTGGGGGTTATCGGCCCGACGCGGCTGAACTACGCCAAAGTCATTCCAATTGTGGATTACACCGCCGAAGTCGTCTCGCGCCTGTTGAAATAAGACCTCACGGCGCGTAAATCCCCCCTTCAGCAGTTGAGCAATTTAAAGACCAATATTTTATGAGCGATCACGATTATCCCGAAAATAACGGGCAGGAAAATCCGGAAAAGGCCGTCGAGCTTGGCCAGGCCGACCGCGCCAACGCACCGGAAGGTGACGAAAAACCTTCGCCCGAACAGCAAGTTGCAGAACTCAATGATCGCATTTTGCGCCTCGCGGCGGAACTCGAAAACACCCGCCGCCGCGCGGCCCGTGAAAAAGCGGATGCTGGCCGTTACGCCATCGCCAATTTCGCACGCGACATGCTAGCTGTAGCGGATAATTTCGAGCGCGCATTGCGCGCCGCAGGCGTCTCCGGTGAAGAACTGCCTGAAGGACGCAGTGAAGCATTTACCGGCTTAGTATCCGGTATCCAGATGACGGAGAAAGAGCTGTTGAGCGTTTTAGAGCGATACGGCGTTCACCGTGTTGAACCGGCCGGTGAAAAGTTTGATCCGAACCTGCATCAGGCAGTTGCGCAAGTACCGGGAGGGTCAATCCCCGCAGGACATGTCGTCGATGTCGCCCAACCCGGCTTCACGATCGGCGAGCGCGTTTTGCGCGCCGCAATGGTCACAGTCTCAAGCGGCGCAACGTCTTCGGACAATGGCGGTGAGGCGCCTGCTGATTCCGAAGCGGGTTAGTACTAGCGACGTTACTCCTCATTTGATGCTGCATCCGAGAGAAGTATTTCGATCGCGGCGGATAACTCAGAACGGAAAGGGCGCGCTCCCGTATCGTCCGCCGGGCCCCGGCTAGTCACCACGACAACAATGACATCCTTGTCCAGATAATGGTTCATGATCGCGTTATCTCCCCAATCCTCATATCCGCGTGCGCTGAGCCGCGGGCCCAGAACGTCGTGTTCACGCCAGAAACCGCCAAAAGTGGCGTAATCAGACTTTCGTTTAGCGCGTGGTGTGAATAGAGCTTTAATAGATTGTGCGCTGAGCACTTTTCCATTCGCCAGCGCCCATTGATAGGCCGCCAAGTCTTCAGCGGTAATCAACAATCCAGCGGAGGCGACCATACCGTAATTACGATTGATCAATTCAGGCGGAAATGGCGCCAGCGGCTGACTGATGACTGTCGGATTAGAAAGATCAACCAAGCTCCAGTGACGCGGCCGCTCAAGACAGGCGCGCGTCAATATTTTCTCGCGCAACAAATCTTCGTAATCGCGGCCATATATGCGCTCCAGCAATATGCCGAGGACATCATAGCCATCGTTGGAATAATTATAGCGCCCCATCTTTTCTGGATCGAAGGGCGCGTTATCGATCGCGGCCAAGGCGGCGTCACGATCACTTTCTTGCTCGGCGACATATGACGACCCCAACCCTGAACGATGCAGGAGGAGAGCTTCAATCGTCACGCCCCGCGCGCTAAGCTTCATATCCGGCGCGTATTTTGCGATCGGGTCATCTAAGGCGATCAAGCCTTCTTCGACCGCTCTCAGCACCAGCGCCGCAGTAAAATATTTGGTGATGGACGCTACATGAAACAGGGTTTCGTCTGTAACGGGAATGTTCTCGCTTAGCGATGCGCTGCCAACAGTACGGCTGTAAACAACGATATCGTTTTGTAAAATAGCAACACCACCGGCAAATCCCCGCCCAAGAGCATCATCGATAACGGCGTCTATGTTCGCGGCCAACGCTGTGTCAATATTGCGTACAAGGGGGGCGCATTCTTTTGCGTTAGCGATCGGCGCTGCAATGCTCATCGGCGCGCTACACGCTGACAACAACAGCATCGCCGCGACGCAACTCGCTGAAAAGTTTTTTATTTTTATGGTCATTAGCACTGCGCTCCAGCCCCTACGGCTTGCGCGATATTTATATACACGGCGCTGGCGTGTCTTGAACGGATTTGCAGTTGATTAATGAACGAAAGCATTACGGAAAGCCCGCGGACTCCAGCCAGTCGCCGATTTGAGTTCTCGAGAGAAATGGCTCTGGTCGGCATAGCTGCATTCCGCGGCGATGCGCGCCAGCGAATAGTTGCTTAGCAACAACATGAAATAAGCGCGCTGCAGCCTCTCCTCACGGCGATAAGCGGTCGGCGTCAGGCCAAAACGGCGCACAAACTGCCGGGTGATCTCGTAAGGGCGCAGCCCACGAGCTTCAATCGCCTCCACCTGAAGATCAGCGGCGCCCCCTCTGCCATCAATGCTTTCACAGCCATTATTAGGATGCGACAGAAGCGCAGCGATATCATTGCTGCAACGCGATGCGCGCAGCATTGATCGGTGAAGGCGGGATTCCAGGTCGATGCGACCGCGCAGAGGACGCCAACCGTTGCGACGGATCATCTGCCGCCAGACGTCTTTCGACACGGGCAACCGCATGAATGACGATGGCGCGCCGCTCGCTGAATTTGCATGGGCGCAAAATGGCGGCCTGAAGAGAAGATCGCCTTTCGCATAGCGATGGCGTCCTCCCAGATCCGTTTCACGGACCTCGCCATCAAGGACAACAATGAGGCGCGCATCGTCATGACGGTGCAGGGGAAGCATCGCCTTGGCGTCGTTACTGACAACGCAATCCTGCAGGCCAGACACGGATGCGCGGGTCAGTCTGTTACGTTCGGCGCTGCTGCGCGGACATCGTCGCCGACATAAGCTTCGTAAATCTTGAAGTTCTCGACGAACATCGACGCCAGCTTTTGCGCCTGCGCGTCATACGCCGATGGGTCAGCCCAGGTGCTGCGCGGCGTAAGGATCGCATCATCGACACCGTCAATATTTTCGGGCACCTCAAAACCAAAAATCTCGTCCTTGCGCATGGACGCATTTTTCAGTGAGCCATCAAGCGCCGCCGCCAGCAACGCCCGCGTCGCTTTGATTGGCATCCGCGAGCCAACGCCATGGGGCCCGCCGGTCCAACCGGTCGAGACAAGCCAGCAATGCACATCATGCTGATTGATCAGTTCACCTAGAAGCTTTCCATACTCGGATGGATGGCGTGGCATAAAGGGCGCGCCAAAACAGGTTGAGAAGGTCGCCTGCGGCTCATTCCCAAGACCCTTTTCCGTGCCGGCCACCTTGGCCGTATAGCCGGACAGGAACATATACATCGCCTGCGCCGGAGTCAGTTTCGCAATCGGCGGCATCACGCCGAACGCATCGCAGGTCAGCATGATAATATTTTTTGGATGGGTCGTGCTGCCTTCAAGACTGGCGTTAGGGATATAGTGGATCGGATACGCGCCGCGGGAATTTTCCGCCAGCGTCGCATCATCAAGGTCAAGCTCGCGGGTCACTGGGTCCATCACGACATTCTCAAGGACCGTTCCGAAACGCTTCGTCGTCGCGAAAATTTCCGGTTCCGCAGCTGGCGAAAGGCGGATCATCTTGGCGTAGCATCCGCCCTCAAAGTTGAAGAGGCCGTTCGGGCACCAGCCATGCTCATCATCGCCGATCAACATACGGTCAGGATCAGCGGAAAGCGTTGTTTTCCCGGTGCCGGAAAGGCCGAAGAAGATTGCCGGATCAGCATTCTCGCCGACATTGACCGAGCAATGCATCGGCATGATGTTCTGTTCCGGCAGGAGATAATTGAGGATGGTGAAAACTGACTTTTTCATCTCGCCAGCATAGGAAGTGCCGCCAATCAGAACCATGCGCCGGACAAAATCAACAGCGATGACGGTGCCGCTGCGCGAGCCGTGCACTTCAGGATCGGCGCGAAAGCCCGGCAGGTCCACAATCGTGAAATCCTGATCACCGCCGCGCTCGCTTAGTGGCGGGCGAACCAACAGATGTTGAATGAATAGTCCGTGCCAGGCGTATTCCGTAAAAACCCGCACCTTGATCGCATAGTCTGCATCTGCGCCGCCGCGCAGGTCCTGCCTGATCAGCTCAATATTGCTGGCGTAGTCGAGCATGTCGCGATGGAGCTGCTCGAACTGTTCCGGCGTCATCGCTTTGTTGGCGTCCCACCAGATTGTGTTCTCGGTTTCCGGCTGCCGGACGATGAATTTGTCCTGCGCCGAACGACCTGTATGCTCACCGGTTTTTACAACAAGCGGACCGTCTTTGGCGATTTCACCCTCACCGCGCGCCACCGCAAGTTCATAAAGCGCCGCTGCGGGCAGGTTCGCCAGTGACGCCGTCGCACAATCATCAAAAGAACTCGCGGCGCTCGGCGCCGGCGAAGCCATTGCATTCATTTTTTTCTCCCGGGCCCAGGCAATCAGGGCCTTGCACCATGCCCTGGACCACGACGTACAGGAGGGCGCGCTCCGCTATTAATCCAAAATTCAGGGCCTGGCCAGCCAGATGTGGCCGGTCTCCTGCTGATGTCGCCACCTTGTGTCCCAAGCGTATTTGGTCATGGGAGATACGGTATGAGAAATAGTCTACGGTTTTTGTTGGCGGCGTCCGCGTTTGGCCTCGTCGCCAGCTGTGGCGACAGCCAGACTACAAGACCTCACGGCGGGTTATGATCGCTACCTGACACCGGACCCGGAAGCGGAAAAAGGCTACTTCTACCGTTCCGACCACATCTCGCTCGCCAAGAAAGGCGTCCCGATGCTTTATGCTGACGACGGCGCTGACCTTGTCGATGGCGGGACTGACGCAGGCGAAGCCTATGGCGCCGAATATGATCCAGACCGGCCAGACTGGTATGAAGAGAATGAATTCCGCACGTTGCGCGACGCACAGCGCGCCGGGGAATAGAAACTAGCGAAATAATATCAGCGAGGTCTGCGCGCCATTAATGCGTTGCAGGCCTCGTTTGTTTAATCGTCAAGGCCGTGTTTCAATCGAAATAGAATTTCGCCGGTGGCGGCAATTCGAATTTGTCGAAAGCAAATTCTTTTTGCGGGCCATTTCTATCCACCCATCCCAAAAATAAATGCGCAGACCAAACATTCGGATTTGGGTCAATCCGTCCATGAAAATGGCGCTGTCCTTGGTATGCGACCGCATCGCCGGGCTTCATCTTTGTCCTGACATATTCTAAATCGCCAAAATCTTTATAGCCAGTATGATGGTCCAAATTGCTGTCTGCGATACGACCGGACCCAATACAAAAATCCCATATAATATCGTTGGAATATCCCAAGGTCAGATTCAGACTGTGTTCGTTTGATGGCCGATCATTATGGACAACGCATGTTGCGCCTTTCGGATATATTCTGCCCCATGCATAAGACGGCAAAAGCTTTTTGCGGGTAATCCTCTCCATGATTGGCGTCAAGCCCCACAACAAACCCAGCGAAAACGGAAAATGCGCCGACGCTATTTCGTAAGCGTCCACGGGCAGCAAGTTTGTCTTTGAGAGAAAGCGTTTTTGATGCTCAAGCGTGTCACCCATATTGAGTTGCATGATCGAAAGAAAAGCGGAGATGACCTCCGGCTCCAGCAATGCCGGTAAAAATACAAACCCATTCTCGTTATATGCTTCGTGATCGTCAGTCATTATTTTATATGTGCTCTTTTTTGGGCTGCAGCCCTGATGGTATCCTCAAGCAACGCCAGCAAGTGGCAGAAACTAGGGCCGTAGCCGTTCTATATTTGGGACACTCCCCGTTCAAGGCTTGCTTTCCAGACAAAACAAAGGGTTGGTTAACCATGTAGCCTAAGCCCTTGTTAACTGTGAGGCGGCATCTTGGCGTTGGGAGATCATGCCTTGGAAACGATTTTCGACCTCTTGGCGGTTTTGTTATTCGTCGCGACGGCGGGACTGTTTGTCCTGCGCTTTCGCCATGAAGAACCGCCCGTTACACCCTATTTGCTGATTGCGCTCGTGTGCGCCGTCGGAAACTGGCTCGGCAATAATGGCGGCGGGCCAGCGGCTGTCGCCCTTCTGATCGCCGGCTCGTTTTTGGCCCTACATCTTGCCGGTCAACCTTATCGCGAAAAGCCGGAAGAAACCAACAAGTCCTGATTTTGCGGGCTTGTCGCGAGCGTTATTTATTTAAAAGCAAACTTTGCTAGTCTTGCCGGCCTCGCAGCCGGCGGGCGCGCAACCTTGCGGAGACAACCTCGATTGGACACGGCGCAAACAAATACCCGGATCGCCAATGATCCTGATGAAAAGCATATTGTTGATGTGCTGATCGAAGAACGCGCGCAAAAATTAATGCGAAGCCGTCTCTGGCCGCTTTATAAATCGTTACTCTATCCGCTGCTGTTACATGGTCAGGCCGTTAAAATGGCGGACGCTATCGCAGACCTTTCTGCGCGGGACGTATTCGATTTTATCAGCGATCTTCTCGATCTCGATGTCCAAACCGAAGGCGTTGAAAATATACCGCTGGACGGGCGCGTTTTGATCGCATCAACGCACCCGACCGGGATTCCTGACGGCGTCGCCATGTTCGATGCGATCAAGGCATGGCGTCCGGACATGACATTCTTCGCCAATCGCGACGCCCTGCGTGCAGCGCCAGGGCTTGACGACATGATCATCCCTGTTGAGTGGGTTGAAGAAAAGCGCACCCTTTTACGATCTCGCGAGACGCTCGCCAGCGCTATTCGTGCATTCGAAGCGGAAAAGTGCGTTGTGTTGTTTCCATCAGGCCGCCTCGCGGCAATGAGTGATGAAAAGCAACTTGTAGAACAGGACTGGTTGCCGTCTGTCGCGATCTTCGCCCGCAAATATCGCTGTCCGATCGTACCGGTGCACATCGAAATGCGAAACTCATGGCTCTATTACTGGTTCTGGAAACTTAATACCGAACTGCGCGACATCACGCTGTTTCATGAGTTGTTGAATAAAAAGGGCAAGACCTACAAACTGACCTTCGGCAAGCCGATTGCGCCGGACCTGCTCAAAGGCGATCCTCCCGACATCGCCGAGGCCTTGCGCAAACACGCCATGAATGACGTCGTGAACAACAAATCCTGGCCTGTTACTCCGCCGGCGTCACCGTGATCGGCGCGCGCGCAAGAACCTTTTTGTTACCGTGGATAAACCTCAGTTCGTAATCGCCGGGCTCTCTCGGCATGCGCACGCGCACGGGACTGCCGCCTTTCGTGTAACCATAGCTTTCATATTTCAAATCAGGCGCACCCATTTTCGATACCGCCACATAATCGCCAGAGCCCGGCGGCGGACCTGTAAATTCAATCTCGACAAGCTCACTGGCTTTTGCGGTTGATGGCCCGTTCAGTGTCGCGGTCGCGGCGGTCACAGTGATAGGGCGGCGCGCCAGCACCTTTTTATTGTTCTGCACGAAGCGAAGCTCGTATTGTCCGGCGTCCAAGGGCATACGTATTTCCGCCGGGCTCCCTTGCTTCGTGTAGTGATAGTCGTTGTATTTATTGTCAGGGGCATCCGGCGCCGCCACAGTGACCCAGTCACCGGAGGCTGGCGCCGGCCCGGTGAATTCAACGCGTATCGTCTCTCCAGCAATCGCCGTGTCTTTCGCTGACAGTGTCGCCGTAGCGGCGGTCACGGTAATCGGCTGGCGGGCGATGACCTTTTTGTTTCCCTGCACAAAACGCAACTCATATTCGCCGGGCTCAAGCGGCATGCGGATCGTCGCCGGGCTTCCCTGCCGCGTATAGTGATAACTGTTGTACTTATTCTCAGGCGCGTCGGGCGCCGTGACGGTAATCCAGTCTCCGGACGCCGCCTCGGGTCCGGAAAACTCAACCTGAACTTCCTCGCCAGCGACAGCCGTTTGCGGACCGCTGATGGTCGCCAGCGCGGCGGCAACGGTAATCATCTTGCGGGCAAGCACCTTTTTGTTGCCCTGAACGAAACGGATTTCATAGTCGCCGGCCTCTAACGGCATGCGCAGCGTACCGGGGCTGCCCTGACGCGTATAATGGTAATTCGTATACGCCTTATCATCGGCATCCGGTTTGACTACCGTGATCCAGTCGCCCGACCCAGCGGGCGGGCCTGTGAACTCAACAGTAATTTCCTCGCCCGCAACTGCTGTATCCGGCGCCGTCAGCGTCGCCTCAGCGGGCGTCGCCGTGATATCGACGCTCACAAGCGTGCGGATCGGCTGGCCCAGCATATAGCGCACTTCATAGGCGCCCGGCTCCACTGGCATCCTGATTTCAGCAGGATCGCCCTGGCGGGTGTAGGCGTAAGGCCCGTAATTGCCATTGTCGGCGCCTTTCGGAACAATGGTGACATAGTCGCCCTTGCGGTCGGGGCCGGTCCAATGGACAAGAATGTTCGTCCCCGCCATGACCTCGCCGCCGGGGTCAGGGGTCACCGTCGCCTCGACCGGAAAGGTAAGCGCGATGGTCACGGTCTTCCAGGAATTCTCCCGCACAACCACAGCTTCCTGAGCGCCTTTGAGACCGTCAGACGGTCGTTCGACCGTGACGTCATAGGCGCCCGGCTCAACAACCGCATCGACAACGCCCGCATTTTCCCGGTGAAAGACCGGTTCGCCCCCAAGACGCGGCGTCACGGTCCAGGTGAGACCGTCTTCGATAACAAGCCCGCCTTCAAGCTCCGTTGCACGCAAGCGCACCTTTGTTTCCGTGACGGCCTCCGGCGCTGCGGCGACGGTCTCTTCCAGCGCCGCGCTTAATTCGCCAGCGGTCGACGCTGAAACGAATTTGCCGCCGGTATTCTCGGCAATACAGCGCAACTGCGCTTCATGGTTTTCTTCGGTCACGTCAAAACCGATCACATGCGCCGTGAAATCAATGCCCGCCTGTTCAAGCGCCGAGGCTGCGCCGCAAGGGTCGGGCGCGCAAGTTTCGATGCCATCGCTGACAAGAATTACTGTCGCTTTTTCTTCCGTATACTTTAATTTTTCCGCAGCAAGCTTGATCGAATCCGCCATAGGTGTTTTGCCCTTCGGGCTTAACCCATCGACGGCGCTCTTGATCGCAGCACGATCAGCGCCAACGGGCGCGAGTTCTTCGATGTCGGTGCAATCGCCCTTGCGATTGTGGCCATAGGCTATGAGGCCAAGACGACGTTCTTCTGGCAAGTCGCTCAAAAGACCGCCAAGCACTCTTTTTGCGATCGTAATTTTCGCTTCTTCGTTGATCTGACCCCACATCGAGCCCGATGCGTCCAGCACCAGGATGGCGTCGCCCTCTTCAGCGACAGCTGGGGAAAAACCCGCCCGCGCGAAAAACAATATTGCAGTGACAATGGCGATAATTCGTAACGACATCGCGCTCTCCCCTTCGACGTCTGATGATCGGGAAGCCATAGCAGATTTTACGAAAAGAAAAACGCCGCACAAAAAAGGCCGCTAACTCAAAAACTTAGCCAGCCTTGCGATAAGTCAGCTCCAGAAACACATCCTCCAGATCCGATTCAACCGTGGAGAGGTCCTTCACTGCGATATTGGCCGCCGACAATCGTTCGAGGATCTCGCCAACCTGCGCCTTACTGGGCTGATAGGGAATGGCGAGGCGACCGTCCGGCTTCACCTCCGCGCTGAACGACCCGAGGTCAGGCGCCGCGTCGATTTCATGAAGCGGCGTCACCATCAGGGTTTTCTGATCGAGAGATGCGATCAGTTTTTCCGTTGGCTCGCAGGCGACAACCTCGCCCTCATGGATAATCGCGATTTCCTTGCACAACTCCTGCGCCTCTTCGAGATAGTGCGTTGTCAGAACAATCGTGACGCCGGCCGCATGTAACTCAAGCACATAATCCCAAAGCTGTTTTCGAAGCTCGATGTCGACACCCGCCGTCGGCTCGTCAAGGATTAGGATCGGCGGCGAATGGATCATCGCCTTGGCGACAAGCAAGCGGCGTTTCATGCCGCCGGAAAGCTGCCGCACATAAGAGTCAGCTTTATCGGCGAGGCCGAGCGCCGTCAGAATTTCCATTGTGCGGCGATTGTCTTTCGGAACGCCGTACAAGCCCGCCTGGATATCCAGCGCCTCCTTCGGCGTGAAAAAGACATCCATATTGATTTCCTGCGGCACAATGCCGAGCGCGGCGCGCGCCTGGCGCGCATTACGATCGATATCGAACCCCCAGACAGACACCTCCCCTTCGGTCTTGCGAACGAGACCGGCGAGAATGTTGATGAATGTTGATTTTCCGGCGCCGTTCGGACCGAGCAGCCCGAAGATCGTCCCGCGCGGGATTTGCAGATCAATGCCCTTCAGCGCCTCTTTGGACGGCGCTTTCTTATTGCCCTTATAGATTTTGCGCAAGGATCGCGCGGCGATGGCGTATCGCGTCGTATCCGTGTTCTGTTTCATGCGGGCGATCCGTGTTTTGCGTGATTGCTTATCGGTCGGCGGGCGCGTATTCGTCAACAACTCTTGACGGCGGCGCAAACCCCCGGCAATTCAACGTCAAAAGCCAAGTAAGATCCCTGTTATGATGGACAACAAACAAACGAGAACACCCGATCCGGAAGTCATCTATGTGGATACGCTGCGCGTTTCCTGCAATGGCGGCGGCGGCGCGCTCGGCCATCCGGTTGTCTGGTATTCACTTGAAGACGGCGAAGCCGAATGCGGCTATTGCGACCGCAAATTCATATACCGACCAAAGGATTCGAATTAAATCCTGATCTTCTTGCGTTCTACGCGGTGCCCGCTTTCGCCAGCCGCCAGACCTCGCGGAATTTCGGCGGTGAAGCCTGCAGGATCGCGTTCCGGAAAATCCGACCCATAATCCGCATCAGGAAAATTGCGAACGCCAACATGAACGCTGTGGCGCCAAGAATCTCCCATAAGGGCGGGTCGGCGGCGGCGCGCATCATCACCGCATAAGGCGTATAGAGCGGTATCCAGGTCAAGACGCTTGCCGCAACGCCGTTCGGGTTTTGAAACACCAGCAGCATCAAAGGGAGCGGCGCGAAAACGATCAACATCACCGGCCCCATATAGGATTGCGCATCCTGCAGCGAATTCGAGATTGCGCCAATCGCCAGAAAAATCATTGCGAAAATCACATAGGCGCACAGAAAATAGAAAAGGTAGATGTAAATCAGGTTGGACGAGAACAGGGATGCGACGGCAACCGACATGATGTTCTCTTGCCCTACCGACGTCGCTGACATGGCGAGCGCACCAAAGAGAAAGATCGAGGGCATGGTCAGACCAACAGCGGCGATGCCAATCAGCTTGCCCATCATCAACTGGTTCGCAGTCACTGAAGACAAGAGGATTTCAACGATCTTGTTGGACCGCTCCTCAATCGTATTCGTCAGCAGGAGGTTGCCCACGCCGAAAATGATCACCAACAGCATGTAGGTGAGGATCGCCGGAAGCGCAGTTTCAATGCGGTCCTGAAGGCCGAGCTCTGCGTTCTCTGTCGCCCGGTCAGGGCGAAACGCCGCCACTGGCGCATCAATGGCGACAACCTCGTCGAGTAATTCCTGAGAAAGGCCGAACTTTGAAATCGCCTCACGCCTCAGCGCGGTGTCGAGGGCGGATGTGATCGTCGCCTCCAGCGCCTGGTCCGTCAAATTGCGACTCCAATATTGCGCGGGCGGCGCATCCTTTTCTCCGCCAAACCCTTTAGGAATAAGGATTGCGGCGAAAACTGACTGTGGGGGCTCATCGCCGAACCGCACCAGCCTTTCTTCAAGAAGATACGGACGCAACGCGTCTTTCACTTCTTCAAGGCTTACCGCTTCCACGGCAGGTCCCGGCAAAGGCAATCGCCGAAAGGCCGGGCGCGGCATTTCAAAAGGCGCGGCGCCAGCATTCAGCAGGGGATCAATCTGTCGCTTCGCCACCTCAAATCCGCCGTCAGCGGTAAAATCTTGTATCCTGCGTTCATTTACAGAGCCGCCGCGGAACGCATCAGCCAGCGCGCCATCCTCAAGCATTTCAGGATTGGCGTTAACGGCGACATAATCGTCCCAGGCGGAAACCGCCGAGAGTAAATAACGCCGATCCAGCTCACGATCGATATGCGCCGTATAAAGACCAGTTTCATCATGAACAACAAAATGACGCGTTGGCTTGTTCTGTTCCAGAAAACTGACCGCAGCGCCGGCGCCAATGACGCCAACCGGAAACATGATCAGAAAAAGCAGGAAGCCGCGCGAGAGTACATATTGCTTATATTCGCGCCAGGCGATGAGCAGAATCTGTTTCATTCCGCAGCCTCCATCACCGGCCGCACCGGCGCTCTTTCAACCGCCTCCTCGTCTCCGGCAAGCGCCATGAAGATGTCATGAAGCGTGGCGCCAGCCTGCTCATACCGCGTCATCGTCAGGCCCGCCGCGACAGCGCGTTTCAGATAGTCCTGTGGATCAACGCCATCGTCCAGCATGATCTCGTATGTTGTCTCGCCGCCCCCGCTGACGCTGTCTTCGACGCGCAAAGACGTAATGCCGCCAAGCCCATGCAATGTTTCTGCGCTTGCCGGCGTGCGAATATGAACACGTTTGGCGAAGTTTGAGCGCGCCTGCGCCAATGTTCCTTCAAACCGCTTGCTGCCCTGCGCGATAATAATGAACCGGTCGCAAAGTCGCTCTGCGTGCTGCATGACATGGGTTGAAAAAATAATCGTCCGCCCGGCCCGCCGCTGGTCTCGGATCAGCTCTTCAAGGGTTTGCTGATTAATCGGATCAAGCCCTGAAAATGGCTCATCCAGAATCAGCAGTTCCGGTTCATGGGCGATGGTCGAGAGAAGCTGGACTTTCTGGGCCATGCCTTTTGACAGCGCTTCGTTCTTGGACCGCGCAAATTCCTCAAGGCCGAATTGCTTCAGAAGGGACATCGCCTTTGCTTTCGCATCCTGACGGGACAGGCCGCGCAGCTGCGCGAAATAAGCGATGGAGTCCGCAGCTTTCATCTTACGGTAAAGGCCGCGCTCTTCCGGCAGATAACCGATGCGCTGACGCACCGGAATTGCAGACGCTGAGCCCAGCACCGAAATGCTTCCGGCGCTTGGCTGGATGATATCGAGCATCATCCGCAGCGTTGTGGTTTTGCCCGCGCCATTGGGACCAAGGAAACCGAAGATCTCGCCTTTGGCGACATTAAAAGAAAGATCGTTCACCGCCGTGAAGGCGCCGTATCGTTTGGTGACATTTTCGAGCGAAACGGATTTTTCCGTCATCGAAATCCCTTAAACAACATCCAGGTTTTTTATCGCCAGCCCCTGTTAAGGAAGCGATAACTGGGAACAATTCTACCAGCTTCCGGTGTTTTCCATGCTCGCCCATGGCTCCGCCGGCGCCAGACTGCTTCCCTTTTGAAGCAATTCGATGGAAACGCCATCCGGGGAGCGGATAAACGCCATATGGCCATCGCGCGGCGGGCGGTTGATCGTAACGCCAGCGTCCATGAGCTTTTGGCAAAGTTCGTAAATATCATCGACACGATAAGCGAGATGGCCGAAATTTCGCCCGCCGGAATATTCCTCCGGGTCCCAGTTATAGGTGAGTTCCACGACGGGGGCCTTATCCTCCTGCGCGCGCTCAACATCCTGAGGCGCCGCGAGAAAGACAAGTGTGAACCTTCCTTTCTCACTTTCGGATCGGCTGATCTCAACAAGGCCGAGCTTGTTGCAGTAGAAATCCAAAGATGTATCGATGTCGCTGACGCGCACCATGGTGTGCAGAAACTGCATTGAAGGCTCCTTTACGTTTAGCCGCGCGCACGAATGATTTCATCGCGCAGATAGCCCGGCCGGCGCGCGTGATATCTGCGCATGAAAAAGGCGACGATGATCAACCAGATGAGCAACACGCCAAAGAAATAATAAAACCCCGCAAGGTCCTCGATATAATAAAGCGCGGCCTCCGGCGGCGTATCCCTGAAAATTCGCATTTGCCCGTCTTCGATCAGCAGCCTGTCGGCGACCTCGACCGGCGCAGGCAATAAACCAACTTTCTCCGCACCCCATAGTCCCGCCGCCAACAGCCCGAAGGCGACAGGCAGCGACGCCAGAAACGTCGCGAAGGCGGCAAATGCGTAACCGGGAAACCGCGGCATGTGCACGCGGGCGTAAACCTCGCGAAACTGCGCTTCGGTCATATCTTTCAAAAATTCCGGCTCGGTTTTCTGAAAATGCGCCCATTCAATTGCAGCGCCTTCGGCAATTTCAGCTTCTATGCGCTGACGCCAACGCCAGTAGAGCCCGCCCAGCACAGCGAGAAGGCCTGCGATCGTCAAGAAAAACCAGCCCATTCCGCCTATCCCACTCTCTATCCGGCGCTATGCGTTTGCTCACGCGCATCGCCAAGGGCGCGGACCAGCGCGTCGGCGAACCGCCCACGCTCCGCCGGCGACAGGAAAGACCCGAGGATCAGCGTACCGCCCTTGCTTGTCACCTTGACCTGGCTCTCATGACCGACCGGCCGGTCGATATGCACCTTTGTCCAGTATGGCTGCAAGCGCCAGCGGGTTTCATGCCCTGACGGCAGCACCCGTGCAACAAGCATCTCCTGATCGGTGATCCGCACCCGCTCGCGCAGCCGCCCCTGGCGATAGCTCAACTTGAAGGCCAACCAGACAGCGAAAATATCGAGCCCGCAAAACCCGAGCACTGGCCAGGCGCCAATAGTGAAAAAATATGTCCCGAATAAAAGATTGGCGCCGATCACCACGCTCATCACCAGCCAGAAACCGGAATTCGGCAGCGACCGGTTCGGATAAAGGACAGCGTCAAAAAAGCTGCGGCCGTCCGCATCATCGATGTCGTCGAGACCTGAAGAGCTGGAGATTCTGCCCTTCGCCACCGGAGGAAGCGTTTCAATGTTGTGTACGCGACGCATGGGGGAAACATAGGCGTGCAGCGCCCGCGCGGCAATTCTCTTATCCCTGGAACTTTACCGGCGCGTCATGAGCGCTATGGTCGCGCCCGCACTGACCCGAGTTTTTCGCCTATGCCCCGCAAGATGACCCGAAAAAATGCGCACACGCTGTTCGAGCGCCTGTCTGTCGCAGAGCCGGCGCCGCAGACGGAGCTTTATTATACGAGCCCGTTTACGCTGGTGGTCGCCGTCGCCTTGTCGGCGCAGGCGACAGACGAAGGGGTTAACAAGGCGACCAAGACGCTTTTCAAAATTGCCGATACGCCCGAAAAAATAGCGGCGCTCGGCGAGAAAAAGCTCGGGCAATACATCAAGACCATCGGTCTGTGGCGCAACAAGGCGAAGAACGTGATCGCCCTGTCGCAAAAGCTCCTTGATGAGTTTGACGGCCAGGTGCCGCAAAACCGCGAAGCGCTGGAGACATTGCCCGGCGTCGGGCGCAAGACCGCCAATGTGGTGATGAATGTCGCCTTCGGCGCGCCGACTATCGCGGTCGACACCCACATCTTCCGCATCGGCAACCGCACCGGCCTCGCGCCCGGAAAGAACCCGCTGGAAGTGGAACTGGGACTTGAAAAAATAACCCCGCCGGAATTTTTACACGACGCCCATCACTGGCTGATTCTGCATGGCCGCTATGTCTGCAAAGCACGCAAGCCCGAATGCTGGCGCTGCGTCATTGTCGATCTTTGCGGCTTTAAAGACAAAGTTCTGAGCGACGAAAAACCAAAACCGACGAAGTCGAAAAAGACACTGGCCGCGAAACCAAAACTGCGGACGACTTCACAAAAGAAAACGGCCGCCAAACGAAAGACCGCGAAAAAGAAAGCCACAGCATGACACCGCTAGACCGCCTGATCATCGCCCTTGACCTGCCCAGCGTCGAAGAAGCCGAAAGAATTATTGATGCTATCGGCGACGCAGGCGCATTTTATAAAATCGGCTATCAGCTGATGCCGATCGGTGGTCTTCAGCTTGCGGAGCGTTTGTCGGCGGCCGGCCGTAAAGTCTTTCTCGATTTCAAATTTCACGATATCGGCGCTACCGTCGAACGCGGCGTCAAAAGCGTCGCTAAATTTGGCGGCGACTTCCTGACCGTGCACGCAGAACCCGACGTCCTGAAAGGCGCCGTCGCCGGGCGGGGCGACGACAAGCGGCTGAAAATTCTCGGCGTGACCGTTTTGACCAGCCTCAATCAGGAAAGCCTCACCCGCGCCGGCATTGACATGCCGCTTGAAGATTTGGTTCTGAAGCGCGCCGAATTCGCCGCCGAAGCCGGCGTCGATGGCGTCGTCGCCTCCGCTAAAGAAGCCGCGGCCATCAAGGCGCGCTTTGGTAATGCGCTGACCATTGTGACCCCCGGCGTACGCCCGCAAGGCGTCAGCGCCGATGACCAAAAGCGCGTCGTCACGCCCGCTGCTGCAATCATGACCGGCGCCGACCACATCGTCGTCGGACGTCCGATCATTGCTGCGAATGATCCGCATTCTGCTGCAAAGGGTATATTACGTGACCTTGACGGTCGCGCCTGAAAATGAACCTGGCTTTGCTCTGACCTCTACAATCCGCTACCGTCGCAAGCTAACGGCCCCGACAGAAAAAGGCCGACGATAGGGATGGATGTGGGATCATGGGCGACCCGGTAAAGCGCATTGAGCGCCGGTCCAGACGGACCATTTTTCAGGCTTACCTTCAGAGCGCGGCGAAAAACGGCGCCAGGACCATCGCGCTGATCGATGGCGACGGCAAAAAATTCCCTTTCAAGGACATCACTCGCGCGAGCTTTGCGCTTGGCGGCGCGCTCGCCCGGAAAACGGCGCGCCAGGAAAAGGTCGGCATTTTGCTGCCAACGGGCGCCGGCGCGATGATCGCGCTGTTTGCGATTTTATCGCGCGGGCGCGTGCCGGCGATGTTGAACTTCACCTCCGGCTCCAGAAACCTCCTCGCCGCCTGCAAGGCCGCACAAGTCAGCCGCATCGTCACGGCGAAGAAATTCGTCGAACTGGCGAACCTTCAAAAACTGATCGATGAGCTCACCGACGCCATCGACATCGTTTATCTTGAGGACCTGAAAAACGAGATCAAGCCGCGCGACAAGGCGCTTGCGATCGTCGGCCCGATGTTGCCAAGCCTTTTCGCCGCCAACCCTGATCCGGAAGAACCCGGCGTTATCCTATTCACCTCCGGCACTGAAGGCGCGCCAAAGGGCGTTGTTCTCTCCCACCGCAATATTGTCGCCAATGTGGAGCAGATTTCCGCGCATGTGGAGTTGCTGCCAACGGACATTTTCTTCAATCCGCTGCCCACTTTTCACTGTTATGGTCTGACCGCCGGCGCCTTATGGCCAATCCTCAATGGTCATCTCGTTGTGCTGCACCCATCGCCATTGCAAACGAAAATCATCCCTAAACGGATTTTTGAAAGCGGCTCGACAGTCCTGTTCGCCACCGACACTTTCCTGTCCCAATATATGCGCGCCAGCGACGATGGCGGCATGTCGTCTTTGCGTATCGCCGTCTGCGGGGCTGAGCGCGTACGTGACGAGACGCGCCAGGCGGCGGAAAAGCGCTTCGGGTTTGAGGTGCTGGAAGGCTATGGCGTCACGGAAACCGCGCCGGTTCTCGCCGCCAACCAGCCCGGCGATATCCGTTCCGGCACCGTCGGCAAGATGTTGCCAGGGATAGAGACAAAGCTTGAACCTGTCGAAGGGCTGGAAAACGCCGGGCGGCTTTTTGTGCGTGGCCTTAATGTCATGAAAGGCTATTTGACGCCGGACGAGCCCGGCGTCGTGAAACCGCCGGCTGAAGGCTGGCACGATACAGGTGATATCGTCGCGATTGACGACAAAGGCTATGTTTCTATTCGCGGCCGGCTGAAACGCTTTGCAAAAATCGCCGGTGAAATGGTCTCGCTGGCAGTCGTCGAAAACTGCGCCTCCGCTGTTTGGCCGGATAATCTGCATGCCGCCGCGATCCTGCCCGACCCGAAAAAAGGCGAGCAGGTCGTTCTGGTCACAGATCGGCAGGAAGCGCCCCGCGGACTGCTTCTCTCTTGGGCGCAGGCCCATGGCGTACCGGAAATCGCGGTGCCGAAAAAGATTGTCGTCGTTGAGGAAATTCCCGTTCTCGGCACCGGCAAGATTGATTATCTCAAAGTGAAAACACTTGCCGAAGACGGGCTCGAAGCCTTGGCGGCCAAAGCCGCCGAGTCCGAACCGGAACTTTCCAAACGCGAATTGAAAAAGCGCGAGGCCGAAGAGCGCGCAGAGAAAAAGCGCACTGAAAAAGAAGCCAGAGAAGCGGAAAAGGCAGCCAAAGAGGCTGAGAAAGAAGCCGCCAAGCTAGCGCAGAAACAAGCCGAACAAGAATCGGCCAAAGCGACTGAGGAAGAACCAGAGGATACGCCGAACGCTGTCACGGAAGCAGAACCGGACACTCCTTCAACGCAAGAAGAAGCCATCGAAGACGGATTCAAAAAAGCGGCGGAATAAAGATCAGGAAACCTCACGCGCCGCTGTCGCCGCGCGTTCAGCCTCTTCGTCATTGTGGATATGATCGTCTTCCTCGTCGGAAGCCTCTGCTTGCGACGACTCTGTAACCGCTTCCGCCTCTATCTCCACGTCTAGCGGTGTTTGCGCTTCGGGATCGGTATCTGCTGTTGTTTCCGCTTCCTCATCGACAGCCTCTTCGGCCTCCTCCAGCGCTGGCGCGACAGTCAGCAAACGGATTTCTTCCGCGGAAACACCCGCCCCCATTTCCTCCAAAGGCGGCGGCGACAAGCGGCCAAATTCCATATATTCGCGCACAAGGCGCGCCCAGCCGTCCCGGGTCAGGTTAAACTCGCCATCAGCGCCGGGACGCGGATCGCGCGGCGCGCCAGCCGCTCGTTCGAGCCAGCCCTTGCCCATATCGGCGCCGTGAATGCCAGCCGCCGCTGACGCCATCAGCGAATATTCCGCCGCGGTCGGCGCGCCAGTCATCAAAGGTTCCAGGGTGGTGATCGCATCCGCCCATTCGTCGTTCAGGTTATGCGCCCTGGCGCGCAGTAATGTCGCCTCACGCGTGTCGGGGTTTTTCTCCGCCAACTTGCGCAAAAGACTGGCGCGCTTTTCCGGCGTTTCATCCGTATGCAGTTTGTCATAAAATCTGATCAGCGCAGGATGGGCGTCAATCGCAAAAGCGGTTTCAATCACTTTTGCGGCTTTGCCGGTCTTGCCGCCATCAGCATGAAGCTTCGCCGCCAGCATCACCGCCGGTGCAAAGCCCTTCGCCAGTTTCAGGGCGGACCCGGTTTCCTGAAGCGCGGTGTCGGCGTCGCCGGACAGCGCCACGGCGTAAGCGTCGGCGGTCAACAACGCCGCCGTTCCCCGATCGGCTTTTTGCGCGTCAATCAGATTATTGCGGCGCGCCTTATCAATGACTTCACGCGTTTCACCCCAGGCGCCGCGCTCCAGCCCAAGCTCTAAAACGGAATCGAACGCCCATCGCGCATTGGGGCGCAAGCGAAACGCGCGCTCTGCATATTCGCGCGCCGCAGTTCGATCGCCTTTCGCCATCGCCTGAAGATAAAGGCCCTTTAGTCCAAGGAACTCCGTTTCCGGCGCTTCGAGCATGGCAGAAAAACTCTGTTTTGCGGCCGTCTCATCACCGCTCAACTGCGCCGCCTGCGCCGTTAAAAGCCGCGTCAGCGCCATGTCGTCAAGGTGGCGGCGCGCGACCTTGGCGTGGTGGGATGCGGCTGACGCATCGCCCACCGCCACCGCTTCCAGGCCGCGGGTCAGCGCCGCCACGCCGCGAGCACGCTGGGCGGCGGCGTCCCGGGCTTTGATCCGCGCAGGCAGCCCCATGATGTCCTTGATTTTGTGGGTCGCGTAGATCGCTAACAAGAACAGGAAAAACAGGCCGCCGGTAATGAGGCCGGATGGCCCGTCAAACTTGTATCCAAAAGCTTCGCCGGTGATGCGGCTATCAAGACTCGCAAAATACGTGATCGATCCCGCCAGCAGAACAATCCAAAGCAAAAAGATCAGCAAGGTTCTCATGTTGCGCCTTACCTCACCGGCGCCGAAAGACGCTGGCTTAAAGACGCAATCGCCTTATCGACGGCGACACGCGATGACGCCAGCGCCACCCAGTCCGCCATACCGGCGCGGGCCGCATCCGGCAGCGCATCCAACTCAGCAACGCCCGCAACAATGTCGCCCGCTTCAACAAAGCTTTCCGCGCGGGAAATCACCGCCTGTGCACTGTCGCCGGCGGTCGGCTCGGCCGGGCGAATGCTGATGAGATTTCCCGCTCTCGCAGATAGTTTGCCGAACATGCCTGCCGCCTCATCACGCCCGTCAGCGGCGAGCGCGTCACGTGCGGCAAGCGAAAACGCTTCCTCAAGCTGCGCAGACGTGGGAAGCTCGGTGCCCGAGTATCGGCGCAGCGTCGCAATTTCGCGCCCTTGGGGGATGTAGCCGGCCAGAACCTCAAGCTCATCAGCGAAGGGCTCTCCATTGTCAGCCGCGCGGGCTACGGCGCTTAACGCCAGCGCGGCGGCGGCCCGCCGACCGGCCTCAACGCCGCCGCCATTTTCCAGCTTCTCAAGGCGCGCATTCAGTTCAGCGGCCTGCTGACTGGCGGTTCGGTCGCGCGCCGCCAACGCCGCTTGAAAGTTTCGCCGCATTTCTTCGATTTGTTCGCGCAGCGCCGCGCCGTTTTCACGCTCCTCGGCCAGGGCTGTTTCCAGGCCAGCGATCTCCGCGCGGAAGCTTTCCTTGACCGCTTCCAGATCATTACTGATTTTTTGTGCGCTTTGTATCCGCCCATCATCAGAAACGTCCATGTCAGCCGCCGCATATTCAGAGTCCGTTGATGCTATATCATCTGTACCGAGAACATTTTCCGAAGCGACATCCAAGACGTCGTCAGCGATATCTTCATCGAGCGCAGGTTCAGCGTCTTCGGCGGCTACAACTGACATGCTGTCATCAGTCCCGGCATTATCGAGGTCATCCGATTCATCTTCTGTAGCTTCAATCTCAAAGGCTGGTCCATCATCCGATAGCTCAATACTGTCATCGTCTTCCGACTCAACAGCATCGTGATCATCGCCGCTCATAAAAGCTTCCTTCGCCGCAGCCTGCAGTCCAAGATTTCCGGCTGTCTCGCCATCATCAGAAGGCGGCGGCGGTAGGGGCGGGGCGGCTTCGTCAAAATTTTCGAGCGCATCGCGAGGCGCAAGATCAGCCGTTTTCGCCGCCGCAGCGGCTTCATTGGAAATCTTTGACGCAGAAGGCGGCGAGGCGGGCTCATCTTCACTGGGCGCGCCTTCTTCGTCATCTGCGGCGACGGGTGAGGCATCAATCGCTTCCTCAACCTGGTCAGGCGCGGATGCTGCGGGCGCGTTCGATATCGACGCTGGCTCATTCCCCTGAAAACGCCATGCCCCAAAGACAATCAAAGCGATAACCGCGAAGGCGATAAATAAAATAACGCCCGGCGTCAGCGTGGATTTTCTGGGCTGCTGCGGGGGCGTTGCTTCATCTGCATCATCAAACGCTTCGCCATTGTCGGCCCCCGCTTCCGCAAATTCTTCATCAGTAACGATTTCCGCTTCAACTTCCGGCGTTTCGGACGAGGCTTGCGGCGCATCTCCGCCTGATTTTTCCTTCTCGTCCGACATCATCACATTCCCTGAAAACGCATTACGCACGTCCGCTCGCGCCTACACCTTAGTTAAGCGCGCACGACAACAGGCTCAAGCGCCTGCAAGCAACTCTAGCATAGCGGCGCTGTCACGGCGCGGGGCGATGCGAACGGATTTCCATTGGGCTGTAGTCAATTCTTTGGCGACAGCATCGCTGAGGCAGGCGACGTTTACGCTGGCGAGCGAGCTTTCCAACCCCGCCTCACGGGCGCGATCAACAAAAAGACGCGCGCTGCGCGGTGAAAAAAGCGCCACCCAATCGATGGATTTCTCGGCTTTCAGAGCGGTAATTGCTGCGCTGGATAGCGCAGCAATCGGGCGCGCCTCATAAAGCACGGCGCGCCGGGCGGGCAGGTTTTCAGCTTCTAACGCCTTCACCAGATCACCGGCACGTGTAGCGCCCGCACAATGCAATGCTGCGCCCTTCGCAGAATCATGCTGCGCAGCAATTAGTGCAGCAAGCGCATCAACATCGCCGCCGGCGACATGAATTTCCTTAAACCCGGCAGCCCGGGCTGCATCAGCGCTCGTCTCGCCGACAGCAAATACTGGCAATCGACGCTCGGCGCTGTTCTGCGCGAAAGCGCGAACCCCATTGACCGAAGTGAACGCCAGGGCGCCCACGTCTGAGAGGTCGACTTTGGACGCCATGATGCGGATTTCCATCAATGGCGATACAAGCGTTTCATATCCGCGCACCATGCACATCTCGGCAAAGGCTGTGGCTTCCGGCTGCGGGCGCGTAATGAGGATGGTCATGATTTCATTCTATTGATGGCCCATAACTGTTTAAACGCCTTTATTGTTTTGATATCGCAATCAACCACATGAGCGGCGCCTTCCAAGTCACAAGACTTGCATTCCCTATCGCTTTTGATGTCCATGCGCCTACCCTATGAGAAAGCTTTAACAGTGAGTGCGGAAGTCGCTTCAAAGACTATGATCGTTCTCGGCATTGAAACCAGTTGCGATGACACCGCAGCGGCCATTGTGCGCCGATCGCCCGATGGCGCATGCCGAATTCTTTCCAATGAAGTCTGGACCGAGCATGAAGACCATGAGGCTTTTGGCGGCATCGTGCCGGAGATTGCCGCGCGCAGTCATGTGGAGCGACTGGATCGCACAATCGCGAAAGCCGTCGCCGCCGCCGGTATGGCCATCGATGAAATTGACGCGGTCGCCGCCACCGCCGGACCTGGCCTCGTCGGTGGCGTGATGGTTGGCCTAACCACCGCAAAAGCGATCAGTATTACTCACAACAAGCCGCTGATCCCGGTTAACCATCTCGAAGGCCATGCGCTGTCAGCGCGGATGACGGAAGCAGCGGACTTTCCCTATCTGCTGCTGCTTATTTCCGGTGGCCATACCCAGCTGATCGATGTGCGGGGACTTGATGATTACCGCCGGCTCGGCGCAACCATCGAC
Organism: Pseudomonadota bacterium; assembly: GCA_039196665.1. Lineage (GTDB taxonomy): Bacteria > Pseudomonadota > Alphaproteobacteria > Caulobacterales > Parvularculaceae > Hyphococcus. Next base: position 94,447 of record JBCCUQ010000003.1, read on the forward strand.
GACGCCGCCGGCGAAGCCTTCGACAAGACCGCGAAGCTTCTGGGCCTCGGTCAACCTGGCGGACCCAGGGTTGAATCCGCCGCAACCGGCGGGCGCGCTGACCGGTATGACTTCCCGAGGCCGCTGGCGAATCGCCCTGGCTGCGATTTTTCTTTTTCAGGCCTGAAGACCGCCGTTCGAGAGGAGGCGGAAAGTACCCAGAACCCAACCGGTCAGGACATCGCGGATCTCGCAGCCTCTTTTCAGTTCGCCGCAGCGCGCCATCTCAGCGACCGGACTGAAAATGCAATGGGCATGGTCATACGCGAAGAAGCAGCCCCGCGCCTTGTCGTTGCGGGCGGCGTTGCAGCCAACTGCGCGATCAAGTCAAGGCTAAGTCTTCTTTGCGAATGCAAAGGGTGGCGCCTGACCTCACCGCCGGCGAAATACTGCACGGATAATGGCGCGATGATCGCCTGGGCCGGGGCCGAGCGGTTGGGAGCTGGATTAACAGGAAGTATGGCCGAAAATCTCGCCTATGCGCCGCGCGCACGCTGGCCGCTGGCGCCGCCCACAGAAGGGGCGACTTTTGGCGGTGGGCGCAAAGGACCCAAAGCCTGATTGCTTCACGCAGCGGCGGCGGTTTTCACAGACCGCGCCACATCTTTTAAGGAATGCTCCTCCAGCGCATCGAAAAAGGCTTGCTCCGCCGTCGCGGCCATACTTTGCAGCACCGGCTGAATGGCGCGGCCAATTTCACATGATTGCGATGGCCGCGTGCGGTGCATGGCGATAAGGTTCTGATCCTCAACAGCGCAAAAAACCTCAAGAAGGCTGATCTTCTTTGGACCTCTGGCAAGCAGCGCGCCGCCGCCTTTCCCCAATTGTGATGAGGTCAGCCCCGCGCGCGCAAGGTCACCGAGGATGCGCCGCACCACGCTTGGATTGGTGCCAACACTGGCGGCGATCTCCTCCGACCGATGCGCACGCTTTCGATCAGCGGCGAGGAAGGTCAGAATATGGACTGCAACGGCGAACCGGCTGGATGTCGGCATGACGGGCTCCAACATGCGTAACTAAATATGTGTAACTAGGTTTGTTACATACATACAATTCTTATCGAATTGGTTAAAGCCAGCCATACTTTTTGTAGGATTTGGATCTTGGAGCGCTGGACGCAAAAAAACGCGGAAGCCGGGGGGCGGCTTCCGCGCTAGTTTAATCGCTGCGGTTTAGGGAGGTGTCGTCCTGTCAGGGGGGTGAGGGGACGGCCCGCAGCGACCAGGGGTCTCGGAGGGTATTCGTTAGGCGACGACGCCGCGGGTTGCGAAATCTGCAAACCCAAACAACGCAGCGCCAAGCAAGCCGGTCAACGCCAGGGTGACGCTTGCTTGAAGGACAAAATTTCTAAAGGACGTGGACATGGTCGGGACTTTCTACATTCTGATCTGGTGATCGCGTTTCTGGTTTTTGCCCGCCAACGGCAGTTTCGGTCATAGATCACGCCGCTGACGATGACTGGGAGATAGGCCCTGACTGAAAGATTGTCAATGAACAAAATCGTTAATGTTCATTTTTTTGTATTCAATTTTTCTATAAATAATGATAGATGAGCAAACATCAATATTTTCAGTATGTTACGGAAAGGTATTAAATTCTGAGCACGGCTTTGTGATCAAAAAATACAATTAAAGGCTGGAATATTATAGCGTATGGACTTTTTTATCCGCGCGCTCAGACGCGAAATAGCGCGCCGCACGATAAGCAAACCCGTCCAGCATCAGGTCAATAACCCCATTCAACTCAATCGCCAAGGCTTCAAAATCGCCCTCATGGAAAACCGCGGGGCTGGTAAAGCGATAGGCGGCGTCCTGCAAAATCTTGGCGGTTTTCGCGGCGTCATCGATGGCGAAACTGCCATCCTTGGCGCCGAGAATCAAAATCTCTGACAAGACCCTACCCTCGGCGTTCTCCCATTCAAGCGCCACCTTCGGCCGCTGAGACAACAACTCCGAGGAAAGCTCATAGGCTTTTGGTTTGTCGTGAAACCGGTCATAGGCGATCTTGTATTTCAGGAGGAAGAAGTCACGCAGCTTTTCGGCGGGAGATCGATCTGGCGTCTCCAGCACCGACCGCAGTTTCGCAACCTGCTCACGACGAAGGACACGCACGAACATTTCGGCGATATCGAGCTTTGATGGGAAATACCGATAGAGATTGCCCGTGGACATATTGCAGTCCTGGGCGATCTCCGACATGGTCGTCTTGCCGTAGCCATAATGAAGAAATCGGCGGCTCGCGGCGTTTAGAATCTGGGTAGCGGTTTCGTCCAAATGCTCTGTCGGCATCCTTGGCCCATATGCTAAATGTTAATTTGACAAATATATAAACCGTTCAATCGTCATTCGGCAAGGAACCTATGAGCGAGCCCCAGTCTTTCGCCTCCATTTTAGTCGTTGGCGGCGGCGCCTGGGGCACCGCGCTCGCGCATCTGTGCGCCGGAAATGGCGTCGAGACGACCCTCTGGGCGCGAGAAGACAACGTGGTCTCGGCGATTAATTCCGGTCACGAAAACACTGTTTTCCTGCCTGGGGTTCCCTTGGCGCCAAGCCTTAAGGCAACGAACGAAATATCAGCCGCGACGACTGCTGAGGCGATTGTTTTTGTGAGCCCGGCGCAGCACGCGCGCGCCGTTCTCGGCGAGCTCAAACACGTTGCCGCGAGCGATGCGCCGATCGTCCTTTGCTGCAAGGGCATTGAGCAGAAAACCGGCTTGATGATGACCGAGACCTTATCCGAGGTATGGCCGGAGGCGCGGCCCGCCGTTCTTTCCGGACCGAGCTTCGCCCGCGATGTCGCGATGGGTCTGCCAACCGCGGTCACCCTCGCCTGTGCAGATGAGGCCCTCGGCAAACGCTGGGCGGCGACCGTCGGCGCAACACATTTCCGGCCATACCTTTCCATGGACCTGATTGGCGCGGAACTTGGCGGCGCCGTCAAAAATGTCCTCGCGATCGCCGCCGGGGCCGTCGACGGCCGAGGCCTGGGCGAAAGCGCGCGCGCCGCGCTGATTGCGAGAGGTTTCGCGGAATTCCAGCGCCTTGGCGTGGCGCTGGGGGCCGACGCGCAAACCATGGCCGGCCTCTCCGGTCTCGGCGATCTTATTCTGACCGCCTCCTCCCCCCAGTCGCGCAACATGTCTCTCGGCATAGAGCTTGGCAAAGGCCGCACGCTTGAGGAGGTCCTGAAAGAACGCAACACGGTGAGCGAAGGCGTCGCGACCGCTGGCCCGGTCACGGCCCTGGCGGCGAAAGCAGACATTGAAATGCCGATCTGCGCCGCCGTCGCGGCGCTGGTCGCTGGAGAAAAATCCGTCGATCAGATCATTACTGACCTCCTCGCCCGCCCCATCAAAACGGAAACGAAATGATGCCCCAGTTTGTTCTCAGATGCCGTGACAGGAAAGATAGTCTCGAGCTTCGCCTGGCGACCCGGGCGGCGCATCTCGACTATGTCGCCGCCGCCAAAGTGAAGGTCCTGCTGGCGGGGCCAACGCTTGACGCCAACGGTAATCCAAACGGCAGCCTTTTTATCCTTGAGGCCAACGATGAGCGCGACATCCGGGAATTCGCTGAAAACGATCCATATGAGGCGGCGGGACTTTTTGCCGACGCCGAAATCGGCCCATTTAAAATTGTAACGGGTGCGCTCACACAGTCTGAAATCTGATTTTTACCGGCGCTTATAGGCCCGGCAACTTGCCTCATACGGCTTTGCGGAAAGACGCGCATTCCAGCCCGCTGTCCATGCGTCGCCGCCATCAACACCGCCCCGGGCCCGGCACTGTTCAAAGCCTGTGCGGTATTCCGGCGAAATCACTTTAACTTTGCCTGCAAGGTCAAAAGCCTCATCATAACACTGACAGATCAGATCCTGGCCGCCGGCTGCCGTCAGGGTCGGCGTTGTTGTCGACGATACAGTCGTTACGCCGTTATTATCGCCAGGGCCGCTGCCGATGGTTTCACCAAGGCTGGTATTCGCAATGGAATAAAGGGCGACGCCCAACACAACGACTGCCAGCAGCCCCCCGAATATAGCCTCAACTTTTAAACCCTGCATGACGACCCCTCGCTACGCCAGACCCGCAACTTGCGGGCACGCCGGACTGAACCCGCCGGCCTGAAGCGTTAATCATAGCCCGAAGCGCGTCCTTAAAAAAGAGTTAAAATTGGCGGGCGGCCTGTCAGATAGCCCGGACTAGCCCTTCTTTTCGGCCTCAATGCCCTCAAGGATCAGCTTTTGCGCCTCTGCGCGATCGCGCCAGCCAACGACTTTCACCCATTTATCCGGCTCCAGATCCTTATAATGCTGGAAGAAGTGGCTGATCCGCTCGATCAGGATATCCGGCAGGTCCGTATAGTGTTCGATCTTGGCATAGAAGCGGGTAAGGCGTGGCGACGGCACCGCAAGAATCTTTTCGTCCATCCCCGCCTCATCTTCCATCAACAATACGCCAACGGGACGAACGCCAACGACAGAGCCCGGCACCAGCGGACGATTGCCGACAACCATCACATCCACCGGATCGCCATCATCAGCCAATGTCTGGGGAATGAAGCCGTAGTTACACGGATAGCGCATGTCCGTGTACAAAAAGCGGTCGACGAACATGGCGCCGGACGGCTTGTCGATTTCGTATTTGATCGCGTCCCCGCCAAGCGGAACCTCTATGACGACATTTACGTCTTCTGGCGGATTAACGCCGATTTCGATTTTGCTGAGATCCATGGCTATTTCGCATTCATGTTCCGCCGCGCCAGAAGTTTAAGGCGCAGCGCGTTCAGTTTGATGAAGCCTTCCGCGTCCTTTTGATCGTAGACGGCGTCTTCCTCAAAGGTCACGTGGGCTTCGGAGTAAATCGTATTTGGCGAAGATCGACCGACAATAGAAGCCATACCTTTGTATAGCTTGACGTTGACTGTTCCGGAAACATGCTCCTGGCTTTTATCGATCGCCGCCTGCAGTATTTCACGCTCGGGCGCGTACCAGAAACCGTTATAAATCAACTCCGCATAGCGCGGCATCAATTCGTCTTTCAGATGCGCCGCACCGCGATCAAGGGTGATTTGCTCTATACCCCGATGCGCCGCCAGCAGGATCGTTCCGCCCGGCGTTTCGTAGATCCCACGCGACTTCATGCCGACAAACCGGTTCTCGACCAGATCAAGACGACCGATCCCGTGTTTGCGGCCATAGTCGTTCAACGCGGTCAATAATGTAGCCGGCGACATCTTCTCACCATTGATGGAAACGGCGTCACCCTTTTCAAAACCGATCTCGATGACTTCCGGCGTGTCCGGCGCATCTTCCGGCGCCACAGTGCGTTGATAGACATAGTCCGGCGCATCGACCGCCGGATCTTCCAGCACTTTACCTTCCGACGACGTATGCAGAAGATTAGCGTCAACGGAAAACGGCGCCTCGCCGCGCTTGTCTTTCGGAATTTCAATCTGATGCTGCTCGGCGAAGGTAATCAGCTTCTCGCGGGAATTTAGATCCCAGTCGCGCCATGGCGCAATGACATGAATGTCCGGGTTAAGCGCATAAGCGTTCAGTTCAAATCGCACCTGATCGTTGCCTTTGCCGGTCGCGCCATGGGCGATCGCATCGGCGCCGGTTTCCGCCGCAATCTCTACCAAGCGTTTTGCGATTAAAGGGCGCGCGATGGACGTGCCGAGGAGATAAAGCCCCTCATAGACTGTATTGGCGCGAAACATTGGGAAGACGAAGTCGCGGACGAACTCTTCGCGCACATCCTCGATATAGATTTCCTTCACGCCGGCGCGCTCGGCCTTGCGCCGGGCCGGCTCCAGTTCCTCGCCCTGCCCAAGGTCGGCGGTGAATGTCACAACCTCACAGTCATATTCAACCTGAAGCCATTTCAGGATGACGGAGGTGTCCAGCCCGCCGGAATAGGCGAGCACAACTTTGTTGATGTCTTTTTTGTCTGGCATCGAATTTTCTCCGGCAGGGATGTTGCGGCGCAGCGCGTAATAGGTTTTGGCGCAGCGCAAACCCTGCGTCTATACCAGCAGCAGAAAATTTAATCGGGAGAATGCTCTATGAGATACGCCATCACGGCCACAGCAGCCCTGGCATCGTTTGCTGGCGCTGCATACGCCGAGGACGCCGCCACACCCGCCATTCAAGCAATCGTACCAGAGGGCATGGAAGCGATTGTTGAACAATACACCTACAGTCCGGCGGTCCGCGCAGGAGATTTCGTTTTTCTGGCGGGGGTTGTCGCGTCACTGCCCACTGACGAAGACGGCGAGATAGCGACCGCAACACCGGAGAACCTGACGGCGGCTTACGAGCGGGCTTTTGCCACAATCGAAACCGTGCTGAACGAGGCCGGCGCCGGTTGGACGGATGTCGTGGAGATGACGACCTACCACAAGGACGAACTGCACAAGCAGATCGACGCCTTCATTCCCGTAAAGAACAAGTATCAGGCCGAGCCCTATCCCGCCTGGACGGCGATTGATATCGACCGCCTTTACCCGGATGGGGGCGTCACGGAAATCCGGGTGATCGCTTACGCGCCTCTCGAACACACCGAGTAGTTGAGTTAGCCTTGCTAAGGACGCGACGGCTTTCGCTTTCATGAAAAACGCTTTGCTGCCTGGTTAGCAAAGCGGATTTCCGAGCCTTCTTCGCGCCCACAAACACGCCGCTCAATAGATCAACACTGCTCAAAGCTAAGTTAATGAGTTTAATAAACCTACCTAGACACGATAGATATGAATTCACAATGACAGGATTGAGAGAAAATGGACTTAAAATGGCTAAGAACCAATTGGATGGCCGGAGCAATTGGCGGCCTTGGCATTATTTCAGGTGCAACAGGCATAATATCACTATTCATTGATGGCGACAACTTAAAGCTAGTTGCCGCCACACTTACTGTACTGACTTTTTATTTGTTTGTAATGTATTCAATTCGCCTGCAGACGAGATCCCTAGAAAAAATAGCTGAGCTGCAAAGTGTAGTACGAAAGGAGCTTGATGATAACGAAAACATACTTGCAAATATTTCCAAATCTTTACGCCAACTAAATTTTGATTCAGATCTTGAGCAAATAATTCAGAGAGTCGCATCTTCATACTCTGTAATTTCAACTGATTCAGACGCACGAATAGCAACCTATGCAAAGAAAGCAATGGAGCAGCTTCAAGATACGTTAGAGAAACGAGAATACGAAATCGACTTCGATTCAGTCACAGAGTATCCGAAGCCATTTTACGAAGAAACGAGATCTTCAATTGTTTCTACAAATGTTGGTGCATATAGGGCTGGTTTTCAGAAAGGGATAATGAACATTGGAGGATACCAAGATCTAATCTCTCTCAATCGAGAAGCTGGCCAACGCGGTGTCAAAATCAGGCGGATATTTATCGCGAAAAAGGATGAGATTTCTGATGAGCTTTTGGACTTAATTGCAAAGTATCAAGAGCTTGAAAACGTCGAAATCGCATATATAGAAAGAGAAAAAGCCGAACGAATTGCGCAGCAGCTTGGTGGACCAATAGCTAGGTTAGAGGATTTTACCGTTTTTGATGGCGGCAGACCTGGCGTATATTACTCCGGCCGCCTGAAGGATCTGGGCGCAAACAGAATGCGTGTAATCATAACATCGAACCCCAGCATAAACACGCCACTGATAAAACAATTTGAAGCTTTGTGGGACTATACGGATGATATACCTAGTCGTGCTTAATTGAACGTCCACCCACACTACACAAATCTTACCTTCAAAATTTCTGGGTAAAATTTCACTACTCCCCGTTAAAAAGCGCGATGGCCGAAACGGTCATCGCCTCTACGCCTGACTTGATCGACGGCTCCGGCTTAATCCTGAAATATGGCGAATGGTGAGACGGCGCATCTTCGACATCTTTTTCAGGTGTACCGCCAACATTGAAATAGACACCCTTCACGCCAGTATCGGGCGTCACAAAATAGGCGAAATCCTCCGCTCCCATGCCCTGGCGCGGCTTTTCGATCAAAAAGCCGTCCCCCATGCCTTTGAGGATCGCCGCACGCACCCGCCCAGCCGTCTCTCGGTCATTGATGGTCGGCGGCGTCGTTTCCGTCTTGGAGCGGATGACTTCCGGCATCAGGTTCTCAGGCACGCCCATGGAAACCGCGACGCCTTCCGCGACGCGGTCAATGCCGTCGAGAAGCTGATCACGGATTTCCTGATTATTGGACCGCACTGTAATCTGCATTTCCACACGGTTGCCGATGATGTTGTGCTTGTTACCGCCATGGATGGAACCGACGGTTATGACGCCCGCATCCTGCGGATTGATGGAGCGCGAGACAATAGATTGCAGCGAAACGACGATTTGCGAAGCGATGAGCACGGGGTCTAGACCTTTGTGCGGGGACGCGCCGTGGGCGCCAACGCCGTGGACGATAATGTCGACGCTGTCGGAGCTAGAGGCGCGAATGCCGAGGGGCACCTCAATACGGCCCTCAGGCGTATTGGCGGAGACATGCAGCGCCATGGCGTAATCGGGCTTCGGAAACCGCTCATAAAGACCGTCTTCCATCATCATGCGCGCGCCGGAAATGCGTTCTTCCGCAGGCTGACCGATGAGTACGAGCGTGCCCGACCATTGGTCTTTGTGCGCCGCCATCTGACGCGCCGTTCCAACCAGCGAGGTGATGTGCACATCGTGGCCACAAGCATGCATCACCGGCTTCACAACACCGTCAATATCTTCCTGAGTCGCGGTCGAAGCGTAGGGGAGGCCGGTAATTTCTTTCACAGGCAAGCCATCCATGTCCGCCCGGATCATGACCGTCGGCCCGTCGCCATTCTCCATGACCGCAACGACTCCCGTGCCGCCGACGCCTTCCGTCACGTCATAGCCAAGAGCGCCAATCTCTGCAGCAAGCCGCTCCGCCGTTTTGAACTCACGATGCGAAAGCTCCGGGTTGGCGTGGAAATGCTTGAATAGCGCATCGAGGTTCGCCTCGTAGTCTGCAGCGATAGCGGCGCGCAGATCGGATTGGGCGATAGCGGGCGCTGTAAAACCAAGCGCAATCATAGACGCAGCGGCGAGCATAGCTACGGTTTTCATGGAATTACCCTTCGTCAAACGGCCGGATGAAAACGAACGCAACAGCCCGACCGCGACCTTATTCCTAAAGCCTGGAAGAAAAAAATCAAAACCGAATTTTGCTATTCGCAAGCAGCCTCGCCGTTAATCCCCAACGCGCAACGGGTCCTTCGTCATCTCCTCTTCGATTAGAGAGAACGGAATGACGTCCGCTTCGTTGAGCGCCTTGAAAAACTCCGGGAGGCTGAACGCCTTGCCCTTTTGCTCCTGGTCAAAAGCAAAGTTGCTGATCAGTCGGTCAAACTCCAGCTTACCTGTGATGTAGCTTGTCCCATAGCCGGGCTGGCGCAGATAAAGCAGCTGCTCGAAGGCGACCAAATCACTCTCCGGGTCGGTCCAGCCCAGCGGCGTCCAGCGCGCATGGAACTGACCGGCTTCTTCAAGGGTCCATTCATTCGAATGCACATAAAGCGAGGCAAGACCGCGCGCGGCGCGGTTCGCAGCCAGCACCCAAACCACTTCGCGGCCACGGGGCGCGTCATCATAAAGCCCCACATGCATCAGCACTTCCTCCATCGCGGTCGCAAGGCCCTCCGCACGGCCATCATACATATCGTAAAGCGGCGTCGCGGCCCGAATAGGGCTTTCGTTAGGTTCGTGTTTGCGCGCGGCCAGTTCGATCCAGTGATAAAAATGAGAATAAAGCGGCGTCGGGTCATGGGCCGCGCTGTTTGAAAAGAAATTTCGATTTTCCGGCGGCGTATAACCGCCAATCTGTTGCGCAAGGGCGTCGCGATAATAACCTTTGTCTGCGACAAGCCCGCCCTCAATCAGAAAATCCGCGAGTGCGTTCATTTTCGCCGTCGCCATCGCCATGTAAGCGTCAGGATCATTGAACGGTTCGAGCGGTTTCAAGTCACGGTTTCTGAATTCCTCAATCGCAAGCGCGGCGCGGGTGCGATCAAGCTCGCGCCGTAATAGCGTGACCTGTTCCCGCCAGTCATAGGGACTAAACAGCACATTTTTCATGTACCAGTCGTAGTTTTCTTTTCCGACACCTGACGGCCCCGACTTTGAGGGGGCTTCTTCTTCAAGCCATTGCTTGAATGCATCCGTCGCGCTCTGCGCCCTGGCGATTGCATCCAACAAATCAGGCGATGCGCCTTCGAGATCGCCTTCCACCGTCCCTTCAAGGGTGCGCATTTTCAAGGCGCCGGCGGCAAAAGCTTCAAGCGTAGCGCTTTGTTCACGAAAAGCGCGCGTCCCATAGACCCATAAGCCCCGGGCGTTAGAATCCGCCAGATTGACCTTTGCTTGATCGAGAATGGCCGGTATCGCGCCAATCAGGCAGGTCAGTCTGGCGTCATCGTCTTCAGACAGTGGATATTGAAACGTATAAAGATCAATTGCCGGATAAGCTGACGGCCCTTCATGCTCGGGAACATCGCTTTGGTCGGCGAAAACATTTGCATAAAAACTGGGATCACGCGCGAAGGGCCTCAGAACGCGCAGATCGAAATCCATGCCATTCATTTCAGCTTCAACAATTTTTAAGTCGTTGCGCTGCGCGACGCTCCACCCATCAGCATCAATGTAAGCCAGGTCTTTCTGAAACGCGGCCAGCCCTTCCGCCTTCACGGCCATTGCCTCTGCGGAGTAATCGGGAACACACGCTTCAACTGTTGGTGGTTCGAAGTCCCGCCATTTCGAGAAGAGATCGGTCAGTTCGCGATAGTCACTGGCCGTTGCAAAATTCCCCATCGAGAAAGCAAGAGCGGCGGATAAAATTGCAACGTTGGTCTTGATGGACTTCATGGGAGCGTCTCGCTTTGGCGGCGATAAACCATCGCCGAGTCCCAAGCCTAAAACAACCAAATGCTTCTCCACACAGTTCTAACGCTGGGGTTTCAAAAGCCTGTGTCGCCACCCCGGTCATCCGACATCGCCTGCTTGATTTTTGGTTGGTACCATGGTACCAATAATTCATGAACAAAACACTCAAAACCGTCACCCGCGTCCAGACCGGCGTACGCATCGAGAAACGCGTCCTCAAAGTGCTGAAGACCATCGCCGCCGAAAAGGAGATCGGTCTTGGCGATCTCCTCGAAGGGATCGTCCTCCATGCGTTTGAAGGCAAGCATCCCTTTGGCCCAGAGACTTTGAAGATGATCGCGGAAACGAAACAGCTTTTCGATCTCGATCTTACCGCTGATGACGCCCATCAGTTGCGCGAAGCGGACGACGGCTGAACAAATATTGGAGAAGCCTGATGAAAATCGAAAAGCCCTATTCCCGCAAACGGACCAGAACAATCACGGTCAATGCCGATCCGGATAAGGTCTTCGCCCTGATGTGCCCGGTGCGCGAATATGAATGGGAGCCAGGCTGGGAAACCAATCTGATCCTTTCCGAGTCCGGTCTTGTCGAAGAGGGGTGCATTTTCACGACCCCCGCAGGGGCTTCAATCGGCAGCAATGCAGAAAGCCGCGAAGCGATCTGGGTGACGCCGATCCATGATCCGGACACCCGGCGCCTGTTGATGATCAAGGTGACGCCCGATGAATGCGTTACGCGTCTTGATATCGCCGTCGACGAAACGCCCGCAGGGTCATCGGTGACAACTTCCTATCAACACACCGCTCTCACCGAGGCGGGCCGCACAGTTGTCGATCAGCATACGGAAGTGCGTTTCGATGAGATGATGGCCGGATGGCGCAGCGCAATTGAAAGAACCCTCGCTGCAGCAGCTTGATCGGGAGGCGGCTATGACGAAAGCCGCTGCGCAAAAAAGGCGAGAATTTCATCGCGGGCGGTAATCGTCGGCTGGCCCGCCTCATCAATCAAATGCGCTGTCACTACGCTATGGGGCGTTGTGACGTGCTTTTCGAAAAAGGGCGGCAGATCCGTGTTCGCGGCGCCGTCAGGTAAAACGCGCCCGATAAACCTGCCCCCAAGCGCGCGCTCATAAGCTGCAAACCGTTGCGCCATACAGAATTTGTCGCCTTCGAAGCGATAGGCCAGCACAGTCAGGTCATCGCGCTCCAGACGCTCCCGCACCGCCTCGACCTCTTCCGGCGGGCTTTCAATGGCGCCCGGATCATCCAGCGGAAGCGTCGGTTGAGACAGCACCGGGGCCAGCATTGACGGCTCCAGCATCATTGACAGGGCGAAATTGCCGGTGAAACACATCCCGATCGCGCCAACGCCCGGCCCGCCGCATTCCTCATGGGCAAACTTCGCCAGAGCGCGCAGCCAGACCGTCACCGGGCTCGCGCCTTTGCCGGCAAACGCCCGGAACTCTGCGCTGACGCAGGCGCGCTGAAACACGGCCGCGCCCTCTTCCGCTGTCGCCACGGCGCCATCGCGTCCAAACAGCGACGGCATATAGACAGTGAACCCGGCATCGCGCGCCCACCGTGCGAACCGCGCCACATGCGGACTGATCCCCGGCATTTCCGTCATCACGATAACAGCGGGCCCGGCGCCGGTCACATAGACTTTCTTTGTGACGTCATTGAGCGTGATCTCCCGCGCGCCAAAATCTTCCAGCGGATCGTCTTCGTTCATATTTCTGTTTGGCATAAGTTGGTTTCCCGTTGCGCAACTGCGATTCAGAACGCACGCGTCAATGCAGCATCCGGCGCCAGCATCGCAGCGACCAGCCCAACAGTAATCAGTACAAGGAAGGCTGTAAGAGCAGTGCTTTTCCTGGCGGCGCCGGTCACAAGTAGCGCAATGAAAGCGCCGCCATTGGAAACAAGGCCGACCGCGACAACGCCCCACGGAAAAACGCCAGCCTGCGCAGCGACGATCCCGAAACCGTAGCCGACCAGCAACGCCGCCATCGCGACCCCGTAAAGACGGAACATTGCGCTCGTGTTCGTCTCAACGCCCATGCGCTTCGCCAGCACCGGTCTCGGCGCCAGCAAAAATGGCGCAGCGATTAACGCCGTCGTCACCGCAATTTTCACGATCAGTAAAGTACTGAGCCAGGTCATCGACCGTCTCCGTTTCTAAACAGCATTTCACGATATCTAGTACCAGATTTTGAACTTAGCCATTTATGTCCTAGCTAATACCGAATGTCAAACCCAGCCGATCCATTCTCTATTCGCCGCCGCGCCTTCGTCGATAAGGACGATTGCCCGATGGCCCTCGCTGCGGGAATTTTGGGAGACCGCTGGACGCTGCTGATCCTGCGCGAGGCGTTTTATGGAGTGCAGCGCTACGACGACATGCGGGAGGATTTGGGCGCGCCTCGATCTATGCTGACCGATCGGCTGAGCAGGCTGGTCGAGCAGGGATTGATGACGCGCGAGCCTTATCAGGAACCGGGCGCACGCGTTCGCAACGCATATAGCCTAACAGCGCGCGGCCGCGATGTTGCGCTAACCATGATGGCGCTGACCCAATGGGGCGAAAAGCACATACTTGGCGGAGCCGCGCCCGTTGAACTGATCGACAAATCGACAGGTCGTCCGCTGCGCGTGGCGCTCGTCGATGACAAGGGCGAGATCGTCGAGCTTGACGCCGCGACACTCACAAAACGCAAGCCATAACCCATTTACTTAAAATCTAGTTTCGCCTTCAAAACAGATCTTCTCGCTATTCTTACAACTCAAAGTTTACGGATGCGCGATGACCGTTGACTTTGCTTCTTCATTTATATAACCATTATGTTATGGAACAATTCGGTTATGCAAAGCCACAGCCAAATCTCGACGCTGTTTTTGCAGCGCTCGCCGACCCGACGCGGCGCGCAATCCTCTCCCGCCTTGCCGACGGACAGGCCTCCGTCAACGAGATCGCGGCGCCTTTTGAAATTAGCCAGCCGGCGGTTTCAAAGCATCTGAAAGTGCTGGAGCGCGCCGGCCTGATCGAACGCGACGTTGAGGAGCAACGCCGGCCCGCGCGGCTGAAAGCCGAGACCATGACGGCGGCGGTAAGCTGGCTAGAAGAATTCAGAAAGTTCTGGGGGACGAGCTTCGATCAACTCGATGACGTCCTTACACAGATGAAAAACAAACCAAAGGAACCAGACAATGAGTGATTTACCAGAATACATCCTCGACCGGGAATTCGACGCGCCCCGCGATATGGTCTGGCGCGCATGGACCGATCCTGAGTTGCTGTCGCGCTGGTACGGTCCGGGCGTCGAAACGATCATCCACAAATTCGACTTAAAGCCCGGCGGCGTATGGCTGAACGAAATGAAATGGGGCGAGAACTCCATGCTGAGCAAAATGGTTTTCAAGGACGTGACGCCGCCCGAACAGATCGTGTGGGATCATTACTCGTCGACGGATTCAGAATGGAACAGCATCAAAAACCCAAAGATGCCGGACTGGCCCGCCGTTCTTTTGACGACTGTGACCTTTGAAGAGGCCGGCGCAAAAACCAGGGTGCGTCTTTCACAGGTTCCCGTTGATGCGACAGAAGCTGAAAAAGCATGCTTCGCGCAAATGATGGAAGGCATGAGCAAAGGCTGGGGTTCGGGCTACGCCATTCTGGACGAAATGTTTCAAGAGATGCGGGCGAAATAGACTGCGGAAACTGGCGTCTTCGCATCGCTGCGAAGACGCCAACATTTATTCTGGCAACGCGAAGGCCACCAGTTGGTCGCCCACGGTCGTTTCCAGCCATGCATGGCCGCCAGCATAGATCACCACATACTGGCGCCCCCGCCATTCATAGGTCATCGGAGTCGCCTGTCCGCCAGCTGGCAGGCGACCTTTCCAGATCTCGGCGCCGGTCTCCACATCGAATGCGCGCAGATAATCATCCATCGCGGCGCCAATAAATACGAGACCGCCTGCGGTGATAATCGGTCCGCCAAGATTTGGCGTGCCGAGTTTGGTTTTTAAGGCGCCGTCGGACAGATCCTCGACGGTTCCCAGCGCTTTTCGCCAGACGATATCGCCTGAGGCGAGATCAACCCCGGCGATTACGCCCCATGGCGGCGGCGTGCAGGGAAGGCCCAGCGGCGAGGCCAGCAGATCGCGTTTGACGCCAAAGGGCGCGCCGCGCTGCGGACCGATTTCCGACCCGTGATAAACTTCCTCCGCCGCTTCCACCTCATCCGCCGGAATGAGTTGGATGTGGTGAGCAACGCTGTTCATATTAACGACAAGCAGATTGCGCGTTTCGTCATAGGCCGCGCCGCCCCAGTTCGCGCCGCCGCCGGTGAACGGATAAAAAATCGTTCCCTCTTCAACAGGCGGCGTAAAAAGGCCGTCGTTGCGAGCGCCGGCGATCGCCTGACGGCAGGCGCGCTTGTCAAACCAGGTCAGTCCGAAAGCGTCGCCGGGCGAAAGTGTGTTTGGCACAATCGGCGGCGTCGCGACGGGAAAAGGCTGCGTTGGCGACAACGCCTCACCCGCAACGCCGCCTTGAGGAACCGCCTTTTCTTCGACCGGCAGAACCGGCTCGCCTGTGTCGCGGTCAAGCACGAAAACAAAACCGGTTTTCGTTACTTGGGCGACGACATCGCGTCGCTCGCCATCTTTGGTGACTGAATAAAGACCCGGCTGCGCCGGCAAATCATAATCCCAGACATCGTGATGAACGGTCTGAAAAGCCCAGACAACGCCACCGGTTTCCGCATTAAGCGCGACCACCGAATTCGCGTAACGATTATCGCCAGGCCGCAGGCCGCCGAAAAAGTCGGGGCTGGGACTGGACGTCGGAACAAAAACGAGACCGCGTTCCGGGTCCGCTGACATCGGCGCCCAGACATTGGCGTGACCTTCAACCGGCGGGCCTTCGCCCAGCCAGTCACCCGCGTTCGGGGCTTGCGCATCCCTTGGGATCGGATCGAATGTCCATTTCAACGCGCCCGTCACCGCATCATAAGCGCGAACGGTTCCGCGCGGCGCCTCGACGCGCAGATTGTCGCTGATCGATGAGCCGATAATAACAGTGTCGCCGACCACAACCGGCGGCGAGGTGATCTGGAACTCTCCCGGCCAGACAAGCTCCACCCCGGGATCAATGATGACCTCGCCGCGTTCGCCAAACCCATCGCATGGAACGCCGGTCGCCGCATCCAGCGCAATAACCCGCGCATCATTGGTTCCCATGAAAAGGCGCGCCGGGCACTCGTCCGCAACGCCGCGCCATTGCGCCAGACCGCGGCACACAAACTGGTTGCCGAGCTGATGCTCCAGGCTGAGCTTCGGATCGTAGCGCCACTTTTCCGCGCCGTTACCCGGATCAATTGCAATCACTTCGTTGAACGGCGTGCAGAAGCTTAGCGCATCATCGGTGAGGATCGGCGTTCCTTGCGTTGCCGTTCGCCTCATCGCGTCGCCGCGCTTTTCAAGATCGCCGGTTGAATAGGTCCATGCGACGCTTAATGCATCGACCGTTTCGGCATTGATCTGGTCCAGCGAACTGTATCGCGCGCCGCCAGCATCACCACCATAGGCCGGCCAGGATGTCCGATCCGGCGCGGAAGCGACAATGGATGGCGGCGCATTTTCAATGTCGAGAG
This sequence comes from Pseudomonadota bacterium, assembly GCA_039196665.1. Classification (GTDB taxonomy): domain Bacteria; phylum Pseudomonadota; class Alphaproteobacteria; order Caulobacterales; family Parvularculaceae; genus Hyphococcus. The sequence goes on from JBCCUQ010000003.1 coordinate 111,050, forward strand.
ATTTCGCGCCGCCCATCAGCCAGATGAAATCGCCGCCAAGTACGGCGAACGCGATAAACAGCACTACAAAAACAAAGCCGCCAAGGATCAGTCGAATTAGAAAGCGCATCCTGAATATCTAACCTCAAGGATGAAGTTCGTTTACCCGCCGAGCGCATCCATGACCGAGAAAATATCCTTGTCGCCGCGCCCGCACATATTCAGCAGCAAAATCTGATCGCGGTCCATGGTCTTCGCCTTGTCAATCGCTCTGGCGAGCGCATGGGAGGGCTCAAGCGCCGGGATGATCCCCTCCAGCTTCGCGCAGAGCTGAAACATCTCAAGCGCTTCATCGTCCGTCGCGGAGAGGTAGGTCACCCGTCCGGTTTCATACAGCCATGCGTGCTCAGGCCCGATGCCGGGGTAATCAAGCCCGGCGGAGATTGAGTGCGCTTCCTGGATCTGTCCGTCTTCATCCTGCAGCAAATAGGTCCGGTTGCCATGCAGCACGCCAGGCCGCCCGCCGGTGAGCGAGGCCGCGTGTTCGTCTGTATCAACGCCCTTGCCGCCAGCCTCAACACCAATGATTTCAACATCCCTGTCATCAAGAAACGGATGGAAAAGCCCGATCGCATTCGATCCGCCGCCGATACAGGCCATGATCACATCCGGAAGTCGGCCCTCAGCCTCCATCATCTGGGTTTTGGCTTCCTTGCCAATCACCGACTGAAAATCTCGCACCAATTCCGGGTATGGGTGCGGCCCAGCCGCTGTCCCAATAATGTAAAAAGTTGAGTCCACATTTGTGACCCAATCCCGAAGCGCCTCGTTCATCGCGTCTTTCAAGGTGCCCCGGCCTGAGGTCACCGGTATGACCTCCGCCCCCAGCAGCTTCATGCGAAAGACATTGGGCTTTTGCCGTTCAACGTCAGTCTCGCCCATATAAACGACGCAGGGCAGGCCAAAACGGGCGCAGACCGTTGCGGTGGCGACGCCATGCTGGCCGGCGCCGGTTTCAGCGATGATCCGGGTCTTGCCCATACGCCGCGCCAGCAAAATCTGCCCCATGCAGTTATTGATCTTGTGGGCGCCGGTATGGTTCAGCTCATCGCGCTTGAAATAGATTTTCGCGCCCTTCGGACCGGTAGGACCATCGGTCGAATTGGCCATACCTCGGCAATACTCTGTTAACCGTTCAGCATAGTAGAGAGGGCTCGGCCGGCCCACATAATGTTTCAGGTAGTGCTCAAGCTCAGCATTGAAATTGTTATCTTTTTTGGCCGCATCATACTCTTTCTCGAGGGCCAGAACGAGCGGCATCAGGGTCTCGGCGACAAAGCGCCCGCCGAATTTTCCGAAACGGCCCTCAGCGTCAGGCCCCTCTTTAAATGAATTTGGGCGAAATGAGTTGGGATTGGTCACGAAAGTAGGGCTCAATTTATCGGTTTTTGCAGGTGCGAATAACCTGAATATGCCGGTCTTACCGCCGCCGTCACGACTAATCCACTGTGACAGTTTGCGGCGCAGCGTTGACTGTGAGATCAACCCGAGCGCGCAACTCGTCCCATTTGGGCGGTTTCACCACGAAAATCGCCCCTGAAGGGATCTCCTCTTCACCCTCGTCCGCCGCAGCCCCGTAAAGCGGGGCAATATTGGAGTGGCTGACAAGCATGATATTCTGGCCGGGATTGGCGGCGAGCTCTGCTTCAATTTCCTTCTTGAATGACGCAATCGCATTCGGATCAGTCGTTTTCTGCGATGGATGCGGGATCACTTTAGCGCCGCCGGCGGCAAGGCGCGCCGTGTCCCAAGCGCGGCACATATCGCTAGTATAGGCCTTAAGGATCGGGACCTCCTCCGCTTTTAACCACTCGCCGAAATAGCGCGCCTGATAGAGCCCTTCCGCATCGAGCCCTCGCCCTTCCTGCAAAATACAGCCCTCAGCCATGCCAACGGGCGCTTTCTGCCCGCCCGGAGAATTTGCGTGACGAAGCACCAGGACGCCGCCGCCATCGCGCAGAATGTCAAACGCTTTTTCAAGCTCAGCTTCGGCCGGCGGCGCCGGTTCCTGTGCAATTGCCGGCGATGACACGACAAAAAATGCTGCACCAAATGCTGCGCACAATAAACGCACAATAACCCTCCTCATTATCCCGATTTTGCTGAAGAAACAAAAGCTTCCACAAGCACCTCGTCCTTTTTGCCAGGTGCGTCTTCGACCCCGCTGGAAACGTCGACGCCCAAAAATGCTGCAGCATTTTTTTGCGCAGCAATCGCTGCGCTGACATTCTCAGGCGTCAGCCCGCCGGCGACCAGATAAGGCGTCTCGCCCTGATAAGCGGAAAGCACCGACCAGTCGAAAGGCTCGCCATGACCGCCGGGCCGTGACGCCCCCGGAGGCGGTTTTGCATCAAACAGCAGAATATCCGCCGCGTCGGCGAACGCCCCCGCCAGCGCGAGGTCGCTTTTCTCACGGACCGGTATGGCCTTGATAACATCGACGGCGAATTCCAGACCAAGCTCCGATGCGCGCTCCGGGCTTTCGTGGCCATGAAACTGAAAATGCGTGAGAAAAGGCGCCGCTTCCGACAATTCCTTCTCGCCAGCATCGACAAACAGCCCAACCAGCTTCGGCAGTCCAAAACCCTCATCAAAGCTTGCCTGTTTGAGTTCGACAATGATTTCTTCGGCGGCCTCAGCCGAGATAAAGCGAGGGCTTTTGCGGAAGAAAACAAAGCCAAGATAGTCCGCCCCGCATCGCGCTGCGGCGATCGCCGTATCGATTGTGGTGACGCCGCAAATCTTGACCGCTGTGCTGTTCATGCCATCGCCTTCAAGGCTCCGCTTGCTCAAGCAAAGGCGGGTCAGCCTGGGCGGCGGTCTGCGCCACCTGTTCACGCGCCCGTTTTTCCGCCGCCGCCGCCGCCATCTCGCGGCGCAGGGTTTTCAGTTCGCGATGCTCGGCGCGGGCTTTCTGGCGGCGTTGCGCGCCTGAAAACCACATGCCCGCCGCACCGAGGCCAAGCCCCAGAAAAAGCATGAAAATCAGCCACAGCCAGAGCGGCATTGGAAATGACGTCACCGCCGGGTTGTCCGCATTGAATGGGTCAAGGCTGATCGTCACCGGCTGTCTGTTGGCGACCAGAAAGAGCACCGCAATGACAAGCACCGGAATCCAGAAGATCCGATAAAGCCACTTTTTCATGGCGCTAACGTCTCATATCGGGGGCTGCTTGCGCAATGGTTTCGCCTTACGAAATGTCTCCGCCGCCAGGTCGCGCGCCGTCCGAAAAGCGCCCTTCGCTGTTCAGCCGATCCCGCAATTCCTTGCCGGCCTTGAAAAACGGCGTCCACTTCTCTTCGATCTGGACCGCCTCGCCGCTGCGCGGATTGCGCCCGACCCGCGCCGGCCGATGCTTTACCGAAAACGCCCCAAAGCCGCGCAATTCCACACGGTCCCCGCGGGAAAGCGCATCGGTGATTTCGTCGAAAACAATCGAGACGATGCGCTCTATGTCCCTATGGAACAGATTGGGATTTTCATCCGCGAGCTTTTGCACCAATTCAGACTTGATCATATGTCTCTTGAACTCCCCGTCATTTGAAAAAAACGCTTCTTACCGACGCTGACTGTCAAACAACCTTGAGAGCGATGCTCCCTGCATGGAAAAAAGATGCCAATTCAAGCGCTTAACACTGTCAAACCGGCCATGCGGCGTCAAGGCCGCTTCTCTCGAAATGCGTCAAAAGGTAAGGGTTTATGATGACGCAGCAAAATGAGAGCAAAACATCTTTCGGGTTTCGCAGCGTGAACGCCGGCGAAAAGGCCGGCCTTGTGCGCGAGGTCTTCGACAGCGTCGCCGGAAATTACGACCTCATGAATGATGTCATGTCCGCCGGCATCCATCGCATCTGGAAAGCGACGCTGCTTGATCGGCTGGCGCCGCAACCCGGGCAAACCCTGATCGATGTCGCCGGCGGGACCGGCGACGTAGCGCTTGGATTCTTGAACCGCGCCAACAGGCGCAAGCGTGCTGCGGAAAAGCCGCCGGCGCGGGCCGTCATCTGCGACATCAATTACGAAATGCTCGCCGCCGGCGCAGAACGCGAAAGCGCCGCGCCCCTGGCGTCACAATTATCGCGTGTCTGCGGTGACGCGGAACGCCTGCCTGTCAAGGATTGTCAGGCGGACGCTTATGTTATCGCCTTCGGTATACGGAATGTCACCAATATGGATGCGGCGCTCCAGGAAGCGTGGCGCGTGTTGCGTCCGGGTGGACGATTTATCTGCCTTGAGTTCTCTCATCCAATTACGGAAGGTTTACAGCAGGCTTACGACGCCTATTCGTTCAATCTCATTCCATGGCTCGGTGAAAAAATCGCGGATGACCGCGAGGCCTATCAGTATCTGGTTGAATCGATTCGCAAATTTCCAGCACAGGAAGCTTTCGCGAGCCGCATTCGCAAGGCGGGCTTCTCACGCGTAACCTATGAAAATCTCAGCGCCGGCGTCGCGGCGCTGCATATGGCCTGGCGGATTTAGGCGCAGTTCTCATGTTTAATATCCTTGCCGATTACGCCCGCCTCGCCCGCGCCGCCTGGACGCTGACGCGCCATGACGCGCTCATCCCCCGTGAATATGCGCATCTCGCGCCAGCCCCCGTGCGCGCCTTCGGCGCGGCGACACGGCTTGGCGCGCGCGGACGCGGCAAACGTCCCGGCGAACGGCTCGCCAATGCGTTCGAACGTCTGGGACCGGCTTATGTGAAACTCGGCCAGTTCATGGCGACCCGCCCGGACATTATAGGCTTTGAACTCGCCGCCGATCTTGGCCGTCTGCAGGACAAGATGCCTGCTTTTTCTGACGTCGCCGCGCGAAAAGAAATCGAAGCCGCCTTTGGCGAGAGCGCCGATACTCTGTTTGCGGAGTTTTCACCGCCGATCGCCGCCGCTTCCATCGCACAGGCGCACCGGGCGAAACTGAAATCCGGCTCAGACGTCGCCGTGAAAATTCTCCGCCCGAATATCGAACGCAAAGCGGCCAGTGAATTTCGCGCCTTTGGCCGCGCGGCGCGAAATATAGAGGCGGTGTCAAAAACCGCGCGTCGCATGGAGCCGCAGAAATTTATCGAGACCCTGAAGGAATCCGCCGCCATCGAGCTGGATTTGCGCATGGAGGCCGGCGCCGCTTCGGAACTGGCTGAAAACCTGAAAGATGAGCCAAAAATTCGGGTGCCGGAGGTCATCTGGCAGCTTTCAGCGAAGCGCGTGCTCACCATCGAATGGATCGACGGCACGCCTATCGCCGACGTAACGGCGCTGGATAGGCGCGGCATCGACCGCAAGGCGCTCGCTAAGCTGGTCATTTCGACTTTTCTGACACAAGCGCTCCATAACGGTTTTTTCCACGCCGACATGCATCAGGGCAATCTGATCGTCGATAATGAAGGCCGGCTGGCGCTGGTCGATTTCGGCATCATGGGCCGCCTGGATGATAAGGCGCGTCAGACCTTCGCGGAAATCATCTATGGTTTCATCACGCGAAATTATCGGCGTACCGCGGAGGTTCATTTCGACGCCGGCTATGTCCCTGACGGTCATTCCGTTGAAGCTTTCGCGCAGGCGCTGCGCGCGGTCGGCGAGCCGCTTTATGGTAAGAACGCCGCCAATGTGGATATGTCGCGCGTCCTGCAACAGCTGTTTGACGTTACTGCGCTTTTCGACATGCATCTGCGGCCCGAGCTTGTCCTGCTTCAACGCACCATGGTGACGGTTGAAGGCGTCGCCCGCGCGCTCGATCCTGAAGTCGACATCTGGGAGGCCGCGACGCCAACGGTGCGCGCCTATATCGACCGGGCGATCGGCCCGCGCGCGCAGGCGGAGAAAATCAGAACGGCGGCGATCAAAGCCGTCGAGATCGCCCCGCGTCTGCCTCAATATGTTGAGGACATCGGCGCCGCCGCCAAAAAATTTAACGAAACTCATGCTCCAGCATCTTTGCCGGAACATAAATCAGGAGCCGCCCCCATGCTCTGGCTGGCCGGCCTGTCGGCGCTGACCATTATCGCCGTTGTCCTATTCCGTTAAAAATTTCGCATTTTAATCACTGTTTCTTTTCCCTTTTGCGGTGTGATCATCGCAACCGCTACGAAGGGAGCTTCCTTGATGTTTGGATTGAAATTCGGCGCAAAAAAAACCGAACCCGACGGCGAATTTGTTACAGCGCGCCTCAATGCTCGCGTACAGCCCATCGATCGTGGGGATTACTTTGAAGACCCGCTTCACGAGACACTCAAGAAAAGCAACCTCGGCTCAGTAACCGGCGGCGGTACACAGCTTGCCGAAGATCCGGCGGGCATCGCCTTTTGCGATGTTGAGATCAACGTCCATCAGGCGTCCGAAGAAGCACTGCAGACGATTGCCGACAGACTGGAAGCGCTTGGGGCGCCGAAAGGCTCAAAACTGATCGTTGAGAACACCGGCCAGGAAATCCCTTTCGGCAAGCAGGAAGGCATCGCCGTTTACCTCAACGGCGTTGACCTTGATGACGAAGTCTATGCGTCCTGCGATTTTGATACGGTCGTCTCGGAATTAAACCGGATGATGGGCGACAAAGGCGCATATCGCGGCTACTGGCAGGGCGAGCGGGAAACCGGCGTTTACTGTTACGGCCCATCCTATAACGAGATGAAAACAGCGATTGAGCCATTCCTGAATTCCTATCCCCTGTGTCAGAAATCACGGGTGGAACAGATCGCCTGATTGCGATTTTCCGTGACGTGACTTTGGGCTGATTGAGGCCTATTTATGAGGCCAAGATGTGGGCCTGATAAATATGAGCGCGAAAAGCATACTTCTGATTATCGGCGGCGGCGTCGCCGCCTATAAAAGCCTTGAACTGATCCGCGAACTAGCGCGGCGCGATATACGCACACGCGCCATCCTGACCCGCGCCGGCGCGGAATTCGTCACGCCGCTCTCAGTTTCAAGTCTCGCCGGAGAAAAGTGCTACACGGAGCTTTTTGACCTCACCGACGAAACCGAGATGGGCCATATTGAGCTGTCGCGCTCGACCAACCTTGTCGTTGTTGCGCCCGCTACCGCCGACCTGATGGGCAAGGCTGCAAACGGCCTCGCCAATGATCTGGCGTCAACCACATTAATGGCGACCGACAAGCCGGTGCTCTTTGCCCCGGCGATGAATGTCCGGATGTGGGAGCATGCCGCGACCCAGCGCAATCTCGAAACCTTGCAAAAAGACGGCGCGCTGTTCGTTGGCCCCAATAAAGGCGAGATGGCCTGCGGCGAATTTGGGCCGGGGCGCATGGCCGAGCCCCTGGAAATCGCCGATGCGGTCGACGCTTATTTCGCCAAAAGCGCCGCCGGACCGCTCACCGGCAAGCGCGTGCTGGTCACCGCCGGGCCGACACATGAACCCCTCGATCCGGTGCGCTATATCGCCAACCGCTCCTCCGGCAAGCAGGGCTATGCGATTGCGGCGGCGCTCAGAAATCTCGGCGCGGACGTAACGCTTGTCACCGGCCCGACCTCAATTTCCACGCCGGCGGGCGTCGATACCGTGCGGGTCGAAACGGCCCGGGAAATGATGGCCGCGAGCGAAGCCGCGCTGCCTGTCGATTGCGCGATCATGTGCGCGGCGGTCGCCGACTACCGCCCATCGATTGAAACCGACCACAAGATCAAGAAAGAGCGCGGCGGCCTCACCAATATTCCGGTTGCGGAAAACCCGGACATTCTGAAAACCATTTCCAAGATGCAGTCCGGCCGGCCGAGGCTGGTTGTCGGCTTCGCCGCAGAGACCGACGACGTGCTCTGTCATGCGGAAGCCAAACGCAAACGAAAGGGCTGCGACTGGATCGTCGCCAATGACGTCTCCCCCGGCGCCGACTGCCCCATGGGCGGGGAGCGCAACGAAATCATTTTGATCACCGACAATGGCGACGAGACCTGGCCGCAAATGCCTAAGGACGAGGTCGCGCGGCGGCTCGCCGACCGGATCGGCAAAGCGCTTGGCGGCCCAACCCTGGTCAAGGCGGCGGAATAGTTTTCCACGGGCAAAATACCGGGAAATTATGTGGAAAGAATCCTTAAGCTGCGGCCCGAGTCATTCGATTATGGTCGCGCAAAATCTTGAGGATCAAAGCCCCATGTCAGTTTCCGCCGTTACACCCACATCCGAAGACCAGCCCCGCAGCGACCTTGGCGCTGCGCCGGTCGTGCGCATCAAGCGCTTAGCGCATGGCGAGGGCCTGGACCTGCCGCGCTATGAGACGGCGCTGGCGGCGGGCTGTGACGTGCGCGCGGCCCTCGTCAAGCCGATGATCCTGCGCCCCGGTGAGCGGTTCATGGTCCCGACTGGGATCGCCATTGCGCTCCCCCCCGGCTGGGAAGCGCAGATGCGCCCGCGTTCCGGCCTCGCCGCCAAGCACGGGATTTCCTGTGTCAATTCTCCGGGCACTATCGACGCGGACTATCGGGGTGAGCTGAAAGTCATCCTGATTAATCATGGCGCTGAGGATTTCACCATCAATCGCGGCGACCGCATTGGCCAGATGGTCATCGCCCCGGTCTTTCAGGCGCGCTTTGACGAGGTCGAGGAACTCGACGACACCGAACGCGGCGCCGGCGGGTTCGGTTCAACGGGGGTTTAGTTTTGATGACCGGGGCCCGTCAAAAGCATGCTTTTGACCCAATCACCTTCCCCAAAACCGGAAAATCAGCGCCAGGATGATGCTGACGATAATCATCGTCGTCAGCGGAAAATAGAATGAGAAACCCTCGCGGCGGATAATGATGTCGCCCGGCAGGCGGCCCAGCCCCAGCTTTGAGATCAGCGGCCACAAAAGCCCTACAACGAGGAGAAGAATGCCGAATGCAATCAGGAGTTTTTGCATAGCGGTAATTTAATCTTCCGCTCATTCCGGCGAAAGCCGGAATCTCAAAAAACATACGGCGCGGCTTGCCGAAAAAGATTCCGGCTTTCGCCGGAATGAGCGGTGTCGGATCAAAGCGCCTTTGCAAAACAGACGATCTGTTCGATCTCTTCAAAACCAAGTTGCGCATGCGCTTTTCGGCTGGTCGTGTTTTCCGGCTGCGTATCGCTGGCGATTTCTTGAAAGCCCTGTGAGCGCCCCCAATCCTCAACCGCGGTGACGAGACGTTTGCCGACGCCCTTGCCGCGCGCGCGATCATCCACATACCAAGCTTCCAAATAAGCGACGGGTGTGGTCGCGCACCCTTCGGCATAAGGACGGGCGCTCGCCTCAGCAAATCCGACGAGCGCATCACCGGCATCCGCCACAAAAACGGCGCACTGGTCAAACCCGTCAAAACAGCCGGTTTTGAAGAACTCGTCGATCTCCGGCGGATCAAAATTCGGAAACAGCTTGCGCCGCAGCGCCGCCCAGCCGTCACGGTCTTGCATCCGCACGGGGCGGATCGCGATCTCGGCGTTGTTACTCATGCCTTCTCTCCCTGTTCAAACGGGCGTTCCCGCCATAAAAGCAGGCCCATGGATAAAACCCAAATGGAACGCTACGCACGCCACATCTTGCTCCGGGAAGTTGGCGGCCAGGGCCAGCAAAAACTCCTCGCGAGCCGCGTGCTTGTCGTCGGCGCGGGCGGACTTGGCGCGCCCATCATCCAGTATCTCGCCGCCGCCGGCGTCGGAACCATCGGCGTTGCGGACGACGATACGGTGGCGCTTTCCAACCTGCAGCGACAGGTTCTTTTCCATACGGATGATGTGGGCAGACCTAAAACCAATGCCGCCAGGGAGTTCGTCAGTCAGCTTAACCCCGACATCAAGATCGCCGAACACGCGCTTCGCATCACGGCGGAGAACGCCGCAGGGATCATCACGCACTATGATCTGGTTGTCGAAGGGGTCGATAATTTCAAAACGCGATATGCGCTGAACAACGCCTGCATAAGCGCGAAAAAAACGCTTATCTCCGCCGCTGTCGGACGGTTCGAGGGTCAGCTCGCGACCTTCAAGCCATATCAAAGACCTGGCGTTTTGCCCTGCTATCGCTGCCTCGTGCCGGAGGAGCCGCCGCGCGACCAACAAGTCAATTGCGCGGAGGAAGGCGTCCTTGGGGCCGTCACGGGCGTTATGGGCACGCTTGCGGCAATGGAAGTCCTCAAGGAATTGTTAGATGTCGGCGACAGCCTGGCCGGGCGGCTTATGCTATATGACGGCCTCGGAGCGACGTTCCGTACGGTCGCCCTGCCCGCCGACCCGCAATGTCCTGAATGCGGAAATCGATAAGCATCACTCATCAAAAAGGCCCTGGAAGTGCGACCCAAAGGAATGTTCAAGGCGATCTGTTTAGCAGCGCTGTTTTTGTGTGCGGGCTGCGCCGCCCTGGCGCCAGTGTTTGCGCCAAAGGTCAATGCGGACCCAACGGCGTTAAGAGCCGGGAATTATTCCCTCGATCCCGCGCATGCGTCGCTCATTTTCAAGATCGATCATCTGGGCTTTTCGACTTATGTGGGGCGCTTCAACAGTTTCAATATCAGCCTCGACTTTGATGAGAACGATCCAACTGCTGCGCGCGTCGAAGCGGTCATTGATATGACCAGTCTCGATGTGGCGAATGACGAGTTCGTCAACACCCTGACGGGATCAAACTGGTTCAATACAGACCGGTTTCCCGAAGCGGTTTTTCGATCGACCGCGATCACGGTGACCGGCGACAATCGCGGCGTGATGACTGGCGATTTGACGTTGCATGGCATTACCAATCCGGTAACGCTGGACGTCACGTTCAACGGCGGCGGGTCTGACAGATTGCGCGGCGCCTATGTCATTGGCCTCTCTGCGACATCACAGATCAGCCGAAAGGCCTTCGGCGTCGACCGCTTTGACGGCTTAGTCGGCGATGCAGTGAAAATTGAAATTGAAGCGGAATTCCTGCGCGAGTAGGGCCCAAAGCGGATTGCAGCAGAAGTGGTCCGCGGTTTTGCGGCTGCAATCCGCTAAAACAATAAGCTGGACCATTTTCACGGCATCAACTGAAATGCAAAATGGTCTAGTCTTCCAGGGTGATGACCACGACGCTGCCGGGGGCGACGTCGACTTTGGTTTCACTGAATTCCGGCCGGCGCAGTTTGGGCACCACGCCATTGGAGAACGCAATTGGCTCTTTCGGAATGCCGAGCGGGCCGCGATTTAGACGCCCGTCGTCATTTTCATCGAGATAGGCCGCGAAGGCGTAATCGCCCGGCTCCATCCCCAGAAAGCGGACCAGGGCGAGGCCACTCTCGTCAAGTGTGCCCTGATGCTTGATCGACGCCATTTCGAGGAAATTCGCCTCACTGTCGTAAACCGCCAGCCGCACAGATTTACCAGCTTCCGTATGGAACTTGGTCTGCACGGCGGCGACAACGCCATTGGGATCGGAATACTGGTTAAAAGGGTTGCCGGACGGCGCATTGTCGGCGTGAGCAATGCTCATACCGGCCAAAAGAGCCCCTATCCCCAGCAACACGCGCACAATACGCACCTTTCAACAAGCAAATATGAGACGCATGGTTGCGCCTTCGGTCAGGACAAGATGCGCCGGGATATTATCGATACAACTAAAATTTTCGGAAATTCACGTAGTTGCGATCAACTGTTACCGCACAGCAACGCCTGCGGTCACGAATCCGGCGATTTTAGGCATTATTGGCGCATAATGCCGCTCGATCTTATCAATCCGGAAACCCGCCCTATCAACCAGTGAATCCGGTTTTCGGTTAAGACGGCACCCGCCTGCTAGTTTTCCCCATGCACCATTAAGCCTGTTTTGCCATTTGGCGACGCCTGCGTCAGGCGCGGCGCCATGCTCAAGAAAAACCAGCTTGCCCCCGGGCTTGAGAACTCTGCGCATCCCGGCAAGAGCCTTTTCAACATCAGGGATTGTGCAAAGCGCGAAGGTGACAAGCACGGTATCGACGCTTTCGTCATCAAGGGGAATTTCTTCACCCGGCAGATCCAGCCACTCCACCGAAAAAGGCAATTCATCGACGCGCTTTTGACCAAGCCGGCGCCATGCCGCTGACGGCTCAAGTGCATAGAGGTGTGAAATTTTTCCATGATCGTAATGCGACGCATTGTGACCGGAGCCAAACCCGATCTCCAGAACCCGGCCTTGCGCCTCAGGCACAATCGACGCGCGCTCTTTGCTGATCATCGGCAGTCCGCAGATACAAGAGACAAGCTTCGGTTCGATATGATCGGCGTAAAATCCCATAAAGATTGCTTCTTTATTTTAATCCGGTGCTTGAACAAGCGGCGTTGCTAACTGTCGGCGCGACGCCGGGGCGCCCCCATTATGCGTGTTGCAACACTGACTTTTGTCAGGCCGTTTTCGGTTCAAGATCCGAATCGAGCCCTAAGATCACCCTGTCCGCAGGTTTGTGGCCGTCAGCAAACATTTTGATGTTGATGATGACGCGCTCACCCATTTCGATCCGGCTTTCCACCGTGGCTGACGCCATGTGCGGCAATAAAACCACATTCGGGGCGTTCAAAAGTTTTTCGCTGGGACTGCCGCGCTCATAGACATCAAGGCCGGCCCCGGCAATACGGCCAGCTTCGATCAGGTCCGCAAGCGCCGTTTCATCGACAATCTCGCCGCGCGATACATTCACGACATAGGCGTGCGTTTGCAAAAGCTCCAATCGCCGCCGCGACAACAGATGGAAGGTCGCCGGCGTGTGCGGGCAATTCACCGACACAATGTCAACATGGGCTAGCATCTGATCGAGGCTGTCCCAATAGGTCGCCTCAAGGTTTTCCTCCACATGCGGATTGATGGGCTTGCGGTTGTGGTAATGCACCGCGAGACCAAAAGCGCGCGCACGCCGCGCGATCGCCTCACCTACACGTCCAAGCCCGATTATGCCGAGCTTCTTGCCGCGAACACGCCGCCCAAGCATCCAGGTCGGCGACCAGCCTTCAAACTCGCCATTCTCAAGCGCCCGCACACCCTCAACGAGGCGTCTTGGCACCGCAAGGACCAACGCCATCGCCATATCGGCCGCATCCTCCGCCAATACTGAGGGGGTGTTTGTGACCGTGATGCCGCGCGCATTGGCGGCTGCAATATCAATATGATCGATCCCGGCGCCAAAATTCGCCACCAGCTTCAAGCGGTCGCCAGAAGCAGCGAAAAATTCGGCGTCCAGTTGATCGCCCAAAGTCGCCGCCAGCACATCGCAATCCTGCGCCAGCGCGATCAACGCCGCCCGCGATAACGGCGCATCGCCTTTTTGCAGAACCGTATCAAAGAGGTCCGCCAGGCGGTTTTCGACCGCTTCCGGCAGCCGGCGCGTCAGCGCGACTTTGACAGCTTTACCCGTCATGCGCCAACGTCCATTGGGCTTGCAAAGGCCAGCTTTGCGTCTGTGGTTAACACCCTGTTAACGGCTATGAGGTCTAACAAGCTTTTGTTCATATTTCTTCTAAGTCAGAGTTCGCGCCATGCGATGTTTTTTGGCGATTATTGCCGTTTTCGTTCTATCCAATGCCCATATGAGCGCGAGCGCCGCACCCGCGCAAGCCGCAACGGCAAAACAGGAAGCGGGCCCCGCCCCGCGCCTCGATACGCCGTCCGGTCTGCCTGTCCCTCGTTTTGTATCGCTGAAAGCTGACAAAACCAATTGCCGCTCCGGCCCCAGCTTCGATCATCCTGTCCGCATTACTTACATGCGAAAAGGCCTTCCGGTGATGGTCGTCGCCGAAACAAGCGATAACTGGCGCAAGATTCGCGACGCCGAAGGAGACGAATGCTGGGCCCATCGAACAAAGCTTTCCGGCCTGAGAACCGCGCTTGTAATTGTCGATGGCCTGGCGCTTCGCGCCCGACCGGCATCCGATGCGGTTATGCGGGCGCGCCTTGGAAAGGGCCTGATCGCTCGCGTTGATAAAACTGAGGGCGGCTGGCTGCGCCTTTCCGCTGATGGAGTCAAAGGCTGGGCGTTGCTCTCCGGCCTGTGGGGCGCGCCTGGCGCCGCATCAAATGCTGCGGCGCAGAATTGACCGTAGCGACCGCCGCGTCTACCTAGCGGCCAGGAAACGCAACACATCATCGAATGACCGAAGAAAAAAACAGCTTTAATCGCGAAGAACTTCTGGAGTGCGGCTATCACGGCTTGCGGGGACCGGGGACGGCCCAACTTCCCGTGCCGCCCATGCTGATGTTTGACCGCGTTACGAAAATCACCAGCGACGGCGGCGCTTATAACAAGGGGCGGATCGAAGCTGAGCTCGATATCAATCCGGATTTATGGTTTTTCGACTGCCATTTTCCTGGCGATCCGGTGATGCCGGGCTGCCTGGGCCTCGACGCCCTATGGCAATTGATCGGCTTTTACCTGACATGGGCGGGCAATCCAGGTCATGGCCGTGCGCTCGGCGCAAAAGATGTTAAGTTTGGCGGCATGGTGGTGCCCACAGCAAAAACTGTACGCTATGAGATAGATATCCGTAGAATGATGCGGCGCCCTTTAATTCTTGGCATCGGTGATGGCGTTATGAAAGTAGATGGGCGACAGATTTACGAAGCTAAAGATCTGCGCGTTGGATTATTCTCCGCCGAGCAATTAGAGGCCGGCCTTTCTCTCTGACGCCGTTCAGTACGCCGATTAAAATGAAAGGATGTTTATGCGCCGCGTAGTCATCACTGGAATGGGAGTCGTGTCATCCATTGGAGGGAACGTCGCGGACGTCACTGCATCGTTGCGCGAAGGCAAGTCCGGGATAATGCGATCTGAAGATTTCGCCGAGCACGGTTTCAAATGTCAGGTCTGGGGCAAACCGCCTGTAAATGTTGAAGAAATCCTCGATCGGCGCACGCGCCGCTTTATGAGCGAGGCGGTAGGCTGGAACTACATCGCCATGCAGGAAGCCCTTGAAAATGCTGGGTTATCAGAGGACGCGATCAGCGACCCACGGATTGGCATTGTGATGGGCGCCGGGGGGCCATCGACGCGGGCGATCGTTGAAGCTGCACAAAAAACAATAGATACGGGCGGCACGAAAAAGATCGGTCCGACCGTGGTGCCAAAGGCGATGTCGTCGGCGCCGTCGGCCGCGCTCGCCACCACGTTCAAAATTCTCGGCGTCAACTATTCCATTTCATCCGCATGCGCCACATCGGTACACTGCGTCGGTGCTGCGGCGGAGCAGATCATGTGGGGTAAGCAAGACATTGTGTTCGCCGGCGGCTGCGAAGATCTCGATTGGACGATGGCGAACCTTTTTGACGCCATGGGCGCGATGTCAACAACCTTCAACGACAGTCCGGCCACGGCGAGCCGAGCTTACGATAAAGATCGCGACGGCTTTGTTATTGCAGGCGGCTCAGGCGTTGTCGTCCTGGAAGAATACGAGCACGCGAAAAAACGCGGCGCCAACATTCTCGGTGAAATCGTCGGCTATTTCGCCAATTCCGACGGCTACGACATGGTGCAGCTTTCCGGTGAAGGCGCCGTCAGATGCATGCGCGGCGCGCTCGAAACGGTTCGCCAGCCAATCGACTATGTAAATCCTCACGGCACTTCGACGCCGATTGGCGACGAGAAAGAAACCGGCGCCATTCGAGAAGTCTTCGGGGCGGAAATCCCGCCCTTTTCTTCCACAAAGTCGCTTACAGGTCATTCCCTCGGCGCCGTCGGCGCGCAGGAACTTGTCTACGGCCTCATCATGATGCGCGAGAAATTCCTTGCTGCGTCAGCGCATATTGAAAATATCGACCCGGCTTTCGCCGATCTGCCTGTCATCCGCGAGCGCGTAGATGACGCAAAGATCGATTGCTTCCTCACCAACAGCTTTGGCTTCGGCGGCACCAACGGGTCCCTCGCCGTCGCCAGAGTCTAGAGCAACCGCGTGCCGGAAGCCTTTTATGCAGGCATCGCGGCGGCGGTTATCGCAAGCATAGGCCTTTGGTGGTTTCGCCTGATCCTGCCGGCTGTTCGCAAGCAGGAAAAAACCACCCGCTATGGCGTTTACGCGCTGGTGTGGCTCGCTTATTTCATTTTGACGCTGATCGTAATCGGACGATCAGGCAGCTAGGCGGCAAGGCTGCGCGCATAGGCTGCGGGCGACTGACCGAAGACACGCACAAAATGACGGTTGAGGTGACTTTGATCGCAAAACCCGCACTCAACAGCGACAACCGCTAAAGGGTCCCCGGCAAGTATGCGATTTCGTGCAACCGTCAGTCGGCGCGCAACAAGATACGCATAAGGGGTGCCGCCAAAGTGTTTTTTGAACGTTGCGATCAAGTGCTGGCGGCTCCAGCCTGCGACTGTCGCTAACTGCTCTAATGAAATATCAGTTTGAAAATGCGCATCAATAAAATCGCGAACATTGCACAGTCGCCGGTCTTTGACTTGCGACACAAATGCCGCCGATGTTGAATCATATACGTTCGCACTACAAACTATCGAGACAGCTTTCACGAGTGCAACGTCGACGCACAAACGCGCTGGATGATGAGCCATTTCTTGCAAGGATTGCGCGAGTGTGCGCGCGACTGTCGTATCTTGAACGATCGGCATCCAGCGAAGGTCAAATGAATACGCGTTATCGTCAAACAAGCGGGCAATGGCATCCGGCGTAATATAGAGCGAAATGTAACGCCAGCCGCTACGCTGATACGAGTAACCACCATGCATTGTATCCGGGGGTACAATATAAACCGCACCGCGCCCTGCCGGGATATGTTGGTCTTTAATCTGGAAATACTCCCGGCCAGATACGACGGAACCTAATGTAAGGCCTTCATGGACATGCGCCGGGAAGGCAAAATCTCGGCACGCTCCTTGCGCAATTTCAGCGCCGGGCGCCAAGCTGCAGGTGACGCTTCGAAAACGCTGATTGCGACCTCTTTGTACAGCTCTGCTCAATTGCCTACCCGAATATCGTCCAAGACATCTCACCCCGCACAGTGTGAGACTGCCCGCCAGCACACCAGATTTAGAAGGCGTCCACAATGATGTTTATTTTTCATACGCTCCCAAACCGCGCGACCGCGTTTCTGCTTGCCTTGATGGCAATATTTCCGCTGGCTGATGCTTGCGCCAAAGAAAAACCAAAAGTCGAAGAGCGTCGCGTCACTATAGAAGCCGGCGATGTTATGCTGGGCGCTTCTCTCTATCGACCTGCAAATGCAAAAGGCGATCTGCCCGCGATTGTGACCGCCCATGGGTCAGCGCCGTCCACAAGACAAGGCGTTGGATTTTATACGCGCCGCGCATTGGAAATGGGTTTCGCCGTTCTCTCATTTGATAAGCGCGGAACGGGGGAATCGACCGGAGAGTATGAACCTTTCACTGTTGCAGATAGCGCTCGTGTTTTTCAGGATTTGGCCATGGACGTGGTCTGGTCTGCGCGCTGGGTGGCTGAACAAGACGGTATTGACGAAACTCGCATCGGTCTCTTCGGCGGCAGCCAGGCCGGATGGATAATGCCGCTTGCCGCTTCATACGAGCCTGCAATCAAGTTCATCATTATCGGCGAGGGTAATCCCGTAACGGCGGGCGAAGAAGCCATTCACGGAAGTTATCTTGTCGAGCACGCAGGATCGGAAGGCGGTGCTGATTCAGCCATTGTTGCGCAAGCGGACGCCATTCTGGAAGCCTATGATGGCGATCATGGGTTTAATCCGGCGCCTGTGCTTGAAGCGCTCGATATTCCAGTCCTGTGGATTTTCGGCCTGCGCGATTCCGTCATTCCTGTCATCCCATCGCTTACCAGGCTCGAAACACTGATTAAGTCAGGTAAAGTCAACAATGAAGTGCATGTCTTTGCTTTTGGCGATCACGGCTTCAACAACACCGCCACCGGCGGGCGGTATGACATTAATGGTGTTGCTGAGCCTTGGTTGCACGCAATCGGCATTCTCGACTGAGCATCAACACTCAATAGCTTCCGTCTTACTGATGATTCCGCTAGAACCCGGCCAACGCTGGTTCGCTCGGCTGATTTGCTTGTTCACGCACAGGCTTCATCCGGGGCGGGCCATCAATGCGGCTAAGCAGAAAGGATAACAGTGATGACCAGCGAAACGAGTTTTCCCAAAGGCGATCTGATGAAAGGCAAGCGCGGGCTCATCATGGGCGTCGCGAACAAAAACTCCATCGCCTGGGGCATCGCGCAACAGCTCGCCGCGCAAGGCGCCGAACTCGCCTTTTCCTACATCCCCGCGATGGAAAGCCGCGTGCGCCAGCTTGCCGAAACAATCGGTGTAGATTTCCTGGTGCAGGCCGACGTCATGAATGACGACGACATGGACACGGCGTTCGCTGAAATCAAAAACAAATGGGGCAAGATCGACTTCCTTGTTCACTCCATCGCCTTCACCGATAAGGAAGCCCTGAAAGGTTCCTTCGTTGAAAACACGACACGTGAGAATTTCCGCAACACCATGGATGTATCGGCGTTCTCGTTCGTCGACTCAGCGCGCCGTTCAGCAGAGATCATGACGGACGGCGGCGCTATGATCACGCTTACCTATCTCGGCTCCGAACGGGTCGTGCCGAACTACAACGTCATGGGCGTGGCGAAAGCAACGCTGGAAGCCTCCATGCGCTATGTGGCGCGCGATCTCGGCCCCAAGGGCATCCGTGTCAATGCGATCTCGGCGGGACCGATGAAAACGCTCGCCATGGCCGGCATCACCGGCGGGCGCCAACTCATGTCCACAGGCCGCGACTGGTCGCTCCTGAAAGAAGACACAAGCATGGAGGGCGTTGCGGGTGCAGCGCTTTATCTCCTGTCCGAGATCGGTGCCTCATGCACCGGCGAAGTGCTGCATGTGGATGCCGGCTTCCATGTGGTCGCCGTGCCGGATGGAACTGCGTCGACATAGTAAGATTGACCGTTTGCGGAGCAAACGCAGCAGCTTACCGCACTACTGAAACGCGGCTTCAAGATAGGGCGCCGGGTCAACAAGCACATAGCCGTCAGTGTGATCGGCCATATGCTCCAGCCAGTATTTGTGGCCGGCGCCATAAACCACCACAACGCGGTCGCCTGGCTGCGTTACATCCATGAGTTTGGACCAGATCTTTGCGTTGCGCATGAACCAATAGGCTTGCAGCTCCGCGCCAGGCTGGTCCTCACCCTGATCAAATTCCGACAAGGCGTAATAAAAGTCCGGCGCAGACATCGACCCGGTATTAATTGTCAATAGCTTTAAAGCGATATGGTCTTCCACCGTGTCTGCGGTGAAATCTTCAACTATCTTTTGCATGCCCGCCAGAAACGCGCCAATTGCATCCTGTTGCCCGGTTGCGCTTGCGTGCTCCATTACTTTGTCAAAGGGAAAATAATCAGGCTCGCCTGCTGACGGTTGTTCGTCGATGCCATGCACTCTTGTCACGCCAGCCTGTTTAGCGAGACGATAGGCGACCTGCACGCGCTCGTTTTCACTCTCAAGCAGCGTCGCGTCCGTAAACCCGACATATTTCGGGTCTATATAGTCCGGCGCTTCGGTGACTCTTTCCGTCACGACCACTGTAGGATTGAACTCAGCCAAGGCATTAGCAAGCTCGGCCAATTCCTGTTGTCGCCGCTCCGTCAGTACACTGTCCGCCTCGACATTAATGAGATCACTCGTCGAGCCAGCCATGTGATAGGTTCCTAGAATCATCACTCGAATCTCGTTGGGTTTTGCGCTTGGCGAAGATGTCTTCACAACATTTTCAGCATGTGTGGAAGCACATCCCGCGATAACGGCGAGCATAGCTATCGCTATATATTTCAACATTTTGTGTCCCCTTACGTCCCGTCGCCGCGTATGATTGAATGAACAACATTTTATTGAAAGCGAGAATCGGTAAACCGTTTCACCAACAGGTCATCTCGTTTTTTGCGTATGCGTCAGAGGAGCGGCGGCATGGTTGTTTCATCACAGCAAATTATTGAAAAACTTGGCCTCGCGCCCCACCCGGAGGGCGGCTGGTATAAAGAAACATGGCGGGCGGAGGCAGACGCCGGAACGCGCGCCAGCGGTACAGCGATCTACTTTCTACTGGAACAGGGCCAGCGCTCCCACTGGCACAAAGTCGATGCGACGGAGATTTGGCTTTATCACGCTGGGGCGCCGCTGACGCTCGAATTGTCCGATGACGGAACGGCTACGCACGCAATCACGCTCGGACCGCACCTCGAAAATAGCGAGCAGCCGCAGGCAATCGTTCCGCCCCATTGTTGGCAGGCTGCGAAAAGCCTTGGCGAGTGGACGCTGGTGAGTTGCACGGTGTCGCCGGGATTTGAATTTGAGGGTTTTGAACTGGCGCCGCCGGACTGGACGCCCGGCGGCTAGCTGTTATTGCGACTGCGCCACGAGTGCGATCCATGCATGGTCATCGCTGATTGCGATGCGCGTAATGTTGTTGAGGCGCCTGGCGGCATAATCGCCAACCTCGCGCCACTCTGCCATTTCGCTTTCAAGCGCATTGAACAGCAGCGTTGAACCGTCTCCCGCCAAAAGGCCGCCGACTTCATTAGGGCCGGTAAAAAAGACGGTGAAATCCTCTGCACCCGCAGGCAAATCCGCAATGGTCGTCACAGCGTCGGTATTAAGGTCGAAATACATGACGCTATGGATTTCATCCGCATCTGCGCGCGTGAAATAAAGGCCGCGTCCGTCTGGCGTCGCATGCAGGCTGCGGCCGATATTTTCGGCGATCATTTCAGACTGACCGCTCTCGATATCGACGAGATGCAGCGCCGCGGGGTCGCTGCGCAGATAAACACCGAGCTTCTCCCCGTCTCGAAGCCAGGCGTAATATCCAAGCGGCGCCAGCTCTATGACAGGCGCGCCTGCGCCGCCGCTTGCCGGCATGACATGAACGCGCGTTATATCCGCGGCTTGGTTTTCCTGAATATAGGATACGCCATAATCGCCAGGCGCCGCTTTTGGCGAATATTCGCTGACGCCAGACGAAGCATAAACGCGGGTGTTATCGTCTTCAGCAATGTCATAACGCCAGACATCTGTTTTGCCGCTGGCGCCTTCGGAAACATAATAGAACGCCGCCGCACCGGGCAGAAAGGACGGCTGATTATCGTAACCGGTATGTTGAGAGATGTTTCGAAGCTCCCCTACAACCGGCATGTCTCGATCAAACGATAACGGCGCCAGAAATATCTCCGTTTCGGGAAGGCTCACCGTGTCCGCTGCAAGGCCAAGCCCATCCGTTGCATCGTTTGACGCACAGGCCCCAAGCGCAAAAACTGCAACGCCTGATAAAAGCAGCCGACGCATTATTCGCCGCTCACAAAAGCGCGCACATCGGCGGCTAGCGCTTCAAGCGATGGCTGATGAATATACATCATGTGGCCGGCTTCATAATAGGTGATCGTCAGGCGCGAACGATCAAAGCCAGGCTGCGCCAGCGTCATTTCGGTGCCGAAGAATGGGGTCGCGAGATCGTAATACCCATTCGCCGCCAGCACCCTGAGGTCTTTATTCTGGCGCATGGCGCGCTCAACCCAGGGCGCTACATTCACGTAAGCATTCTCGCCGCCGCCGTCGCGCGCATCCCAGTTCCAGTCGCGCACGCCGCCAAGGGTCGTGTAGGGATCATCGATATCAACTTCGAGATCGCGGCTGAAATAATCAAGAATGCCCGCCGTATAGGCGGCGTCAATGCCATAAGCCGACGGATCATATTCCGGTCGCTCGCCAACACGGTCCGCCTCAACGCCGGTAAAGCGGGAATCGAGCCGGCCGACCGTCAGCCCCTCATCGCGTCGCAACTCGCGCATAAAGCGCCACAGCGACACCCGCATGTTCGCGTGTTTCACGTAAGTCTCCGATAGCCCGATGAACGATGCGAGCTTTGCTGAAACCACATCACGCTCGGCCTCTGGCATCATCTGACCTTTCAGGAGCGCCGGCATGTACTCGTCAGTAGCGAAGGCGCGCGCTGCGTCGAGAAACGCTTCCAGGTCGCCGCCCCACTGATCGCGATCAACCTTGCCGTGATACCATGCGGTCGCCGCATAGCCCGGCATCAGGCCGATATAACCGACATCATTGCCAGCATCGGTCGCATCGAGACCGAAATTCAATACGGTTGAGATCAGGACAACGCCGTTGATCGCAATGTCGGTCCAGCCGCTTTCCAGCGCCTCCAGAAGCGCGCCGGAACGCGTCGTGCCATAGCTTTCCCCCATCAGATATTTTGGAGAGTTCCAGCGCTTGTGTTCGACGAGCCAGCGGCGAATGAATTCCCGCACGGACGCTGCGTCCTGTTTAACGCCCCAATAGTCATCCGTGGACGCATCGCCAAGCGTGCGCGACCAGCCGGTGCCAACCGGATCGATGAACACCATGTCAGCGACGTCGATCAGGGATTCCGGATTTTCAATCAGGTCGAACGGCGCGGCGCCATCGTCATCGGGATCGGATGGAAGGCGCACGCGCTTCGGCCCGAAGACACCCATATGCAGCCACAACGATGCGGAACCGGGCCCGCCATTAAAGATAAACGCAATCGGGCGTTCCCGCGGATCGGAAAACCCGTCGGCGATGTACGAGGTTGAGAAAATCGAAGCGACCGGCTCCCCTTTCTCATTTTCAAGAAAGGTTTCGCCAGCGATTACGGTATAACTGACTGACTTACCGTTTGCGGTGATACGCGCCGTCGTCTCATAACGGCGTGGTTCTTCCTGACCTTCCGCCGCCGCTTCGCTTTTTTCTTCAGGTTCATCCTGTGCAACGGCGCAGGCCGACACAGCCAAAAGCACAGCGCCCGCCAATATTCTTGCGATCATCATTGATTCAAACCCTTGTTTTCAAATAGTTTTAAGCGTTCTTTGTAGCAGCGATCCAGCGTTCTATTTTCTGCTCCAGCACCGGAAGCGGCATTGCGCCAGTCAACAAAACCTCGTCATGAAAGGCGCGAATATCAAACTGGTCGCCAAGTTCAGCTTCCGCCTTTTCACGCAGCTCATTGATCTTCAGCATACCAAGTTTGTACGAGCACGCCTGACCCGGCCAGACAGAATAGCGTTCAACCTCGCGCGTGACCGCCGCGCGCGTGTCGCCGGTCACGCCCGTCATGTAATCAATCGCTTCCTCACGCGTCCATTGCTTGTGGTGCAGGCCGGAATCGACAACGAGACGCGCAGCACGGAAAAGCTCCGACTGCAGACGACCGAGATCGCCGAGAGGGTCATCGTCATACATTCCCATTTCGGCAGCGACCTGTTCAGCATAAAGCGCCCAACCTTCGGAAAACTCTGAGTAGCCAAGCATATTGCGAATGAGCGGCAGACCGGCGGCGCGTTCAAGCGAACGCTGAAAGTGGTGGCCCGGCACAGCTTCGTGATAAGTCAGCGTCTTCAATGTGTGCTTCGGCCAGTCGGCGGTGTCTTTCAGATTAATCCAGTAGATGCCGGGGCGCGTTCCATCGAGAGACGGAGAATTGTAATAGCCGCCGGGCGCGGAATCCTGCTCGTAGACCGGGATGCGCCGCACCTCGACCGGCTGGCTCGGCACCGTACCGAACCGGCCCGGCGCTTTTTCCATGATCCCATCTATCTGCACATTGAGGTCCGCCAGCAATGCCTCGCGGCCGTCATCGGTGTTCGGATAGCGCATATCATCACGCTGCCCGATCGCCTCGAACCGCTCGGCGACGGAGCCGTCTGTCAGGCCTTCCGCCTCAAGGATCGTTTCCATTTCAGCGGTGATGCGTGCCACTTCTGAAAGTCCCAATTCGTGAATTTCCTCGCCCGTCATGCCCCCCGCGCCATAGGAATTGAGCGCATGCTGGTAAAAAGCTTCACCTTCGGGGCCCAGGCGCCATACGCCTGCATCGCGCCCTGCCTGCGGGATAAGATTTTCAAGCGCCGCGCCAAGACGTGAATAGGCGGGGTAGACGACCGCTTCGACAATCGATGCCACCTCGCCGGTCATTGTCTCGCGCTCTTCATCGGTGAGCGTTTCTATGTTGCCAATCTTTGTTGCAAAGGTTGTGACAAGCGGATTTTCAGTTGGCCCAGATTCAGTGAACGACGCGATGGACCGTTGCGCCCCTTCGAGTGCGAAATAAGGCGGCACAATGCCAAGCGCGGCGTCATTGCCAATGGATTCAATTACTTCATCGAAGACGCGGCCGAATTCCGATAGCCGGGAGATATAATTCTCAGCGTCTTCTTTCGACGCCAGCGGTTGTTGCGTCTGCAACAGGCGCGGCAGAAACAGATGCGCGCCGGAAAGCTGCGTCACCACATAAGGGCTGCCGGAGCCCCAGACCGCTGATCCGCCAAAATCAAACTGGTTGCGCTGGGCGCCTGTCTCATAGGCGGCGCGCAGTACATCGTATGTGATCGCGCCCTGCGTATCCAAAGCGCTGCGGTCAATGCTGCGAATATCCTGCAGGAACCCATCGTTCATCTGCCGAGCCTGCTGGTTGGCCTCAAAACCGTAGCCGCCAAGACGTCCCTGATAGCCCGCGCCGGCAATCTCTTCGCCGACGCCGAGAAACGACGCCCATTCCGGCGACTGTTCGAGGACCGCTTGCGCGTGTTCATCCGCCATGGCGATAAGCGCCTCTGCCGCCGTCGGCGCCGCCGCTTCGGTTTCAGCCGCTTCAGGCTGGCTGGCCTGTCCCGGCGCCTCGCCTTGTCCGCAACCGGTGAGCGCGAATAACAATGACGCAGCCGCGCCCGTCGCTATTTGTGAATTGAATTCAACCATCACCCATTCCCCTTGATCGTCCGGAAGTCGCGCACACCCTAATCTAAATTGAACCGTTGCAAAGACCCTGTCCCGAAGACGCGCCGACCAGCGCACAACAAAAAGGCGGGGCCGTCTTGCAACGGCCCCGCCTCACATCATTTTTGTTTTTAAAACAGGCGTTTAGTTATCGCCGCCGTCGCGGGCGATCTCTTCGCCGGTTTCCTGATCGACAATTTTCATCGACAGGCGGACCTTGCCGCGATCGTCAAAGCCGAGGAGTTTGACGAACACTTCGTCGCCTTCCTTGACCACATCGGTGGTTTTTTCCGGACGCCCGCTCGACAATTGCGAAATGTGAACAAGGCCGTCGCGGGGCCCGAAGAAGTTCACGAAGGCGCCAAAGTCCATGGTTTTGACAACCTTGCCTTTATAGATCTCACCAACTTCAGGCTCTGCAACGATGGAATGGATCCATTTGTAAGCCGCATCGATCTTCTCTTTGTCGTTCGACGCAATCTTGATCAGACCTTCATCATCAACATTAATCTTGGCGCCTGTCTCTTCGACAATCTGACGAATGACCTTACCGCCGGCGCCGATAACATCGCGGATCTTGTCTTTGTTGATCTGCATCGTCTCGATACGCGGCGCATAATCGCCAAGTTCGCCGCGTGCGGTGTCGAGCGCCTTGTTCATTTCGCCGAGAATATGCATACGGCCATCTTTCGCCTGATCGAGCGCGACCTTCATGATCTCTTCGGTGATGCCGGCGATCTTGATATCCATCTGCAGCGATGTAACGCCCGCATCCGTACCGGCGACTTTAAAGTCCATATCGCCGAGATGATCTTCGTCACCCAGAATGTCGGAAAGAACGGCGTATTTCTCGCCTTCAAGAATAAGGCCCATCGCAATACCGGCGACCGGGCGCTTGATCGGCACGCCGCCGTCCATCAAGGCAAGCGACGAACCACAGACAGTCGCCATGGAAGACGAACCGTTGGATTCCGTGATCTCGGAAACCAGGCGAATGACGTAAGGGAATTCTTCCTGAGTCGGAATAACCGCCTTCATCGCACGCCAGGCAAGCTTGCCGTGACCGATTTCACGGCGACCGGTAAAGCCCATGCGGCCAACTTCGCCAACCGAATAGGGTGGGAAGTTATAATGCAGGAGGAACTGCTCTTTATACGTTCCAGCCAGCGCATCGATGAACTGCTCGTCTTCACCCGTGCCAAGCGTTGCAACAACAAGCGCCTGCGTTTCGCCGCGGGTGAACAGCGACGAACCGTGCGTGCGCGGCAAGACGCCGGCTTCGGCGACAATCGGACGAACCGTTTTGGTGTCACGGCCGTCAATGCGCTCGCCGGTATCAAGAATGCCGCCGCGAACGATGTCAGACTCGATAGTTTTGAAAGCGCCGCCGACAACCGACTTTGACGGCGCATCATCATTTTCATCGTCGCATAAGGCTTCGATGGCTTTATCCTTGGCGGCAGCCAAAGCGTTCTGGCGATCCTGCTTGACCGTGATCTTGTAAGCGGCCTGCACATCGCTCTCAACGAGCTCGCGGACTTTCGCTTCTACATCGGAGTTATCCGGCGCAGTAAAATCCCATGGGTCCTTGGCGCAGTCTTCCGCAAAATCGATGATCAGGTTGATCGCCTCTTTCGCCGCCTTGTGGCCAAACGCAACGGAGCCGAGCATGACGTCTTCGGAAAGCTCTTTCGCTTCTGATTCAACCATCATCACCGCATCGGCGGTGCCGGCCATAACAAGGTCAAGCTTGGTTTCCGGCATTTCGTCGATCGTCGGGTTCAGAACATAGTCGCCATTGATGTAGCCGACGCGCGCAGCGGCGATTGGCCCGAGGAACGGGACGCCTGCGATTGTCAGCGCAGCAGAGGCGGCGATCATCGCAACCACATCCGGATCGTTTTCAAGATCGTGCGACAGGACCTGCGCAACAACCAGAACTTCGTTCTTGAAGCCTTTAGCGAAGAGCGGGCGGATCGGCCGGTCGATCAGGCGCGAGGTCAGTGTTTCTTTTTCCGTCGGGCGAGCTTCACGCTTGAAATAACCGCCGGGAACGCGTCCAGCCGCGTAGTATTTTTCCTGATAGTGAACGGTCAGGGGAAAGAAATCGAAATTCGGGTTCGGTTCTTTCGCTGCGGTGACCGCAGCCAGGACGGATGTTTCGCCATAAGTGGCGAGCACTGCGCCGTCAGCCTGGCGCGCAATGCGCCCTGTCTCAAGGGTCAGCGTGCGACCGCCCCATTCAATCGATTTTTTCGTGATATCAAACATTTCTTTTCTCTTCTTCTCGTAATGCGCCGTACGCGGATCGTACGCGCGCGCGGGGTATGTAGCCCTTAAAGCGAAACGCCGCCTCACCGGCGGCGTTTTCTTACCTGGGCTGCATTCTAATGGCGCCATCCAGTCGGATGGTTGCGCCGTTGATCATTGTATTCTTGCAAATCTCCAACGCCAGCGAGGCGTATTCGTCGGGGCGTCCGAGGCGTTTCGGAAACGGCACCATAGCGGCAAGCGCATCCTGAACCTTCTGGTCCATGCCTGCCATCATCGGCGTCCAGAAAATGCCCGGCGCAATCGTATTGACGCGAATGCCAATATTCATCAGATCGCGCGCAACCGGGAGCGTCATGCCGGCGACGCCCGCTTTTGACGCGCCATAAGCGGCTTGCCCGATCTGACCTTCAAAGGCTGCGACCGAAGCTGTGTTGATAATGACGCCGCGCTCGCCGTCTTCTTTCGGCTCGTTCTTTTCCATTTCGGCCGAGACCAGACGGATACAGTTGAACGTGCCGATCAAATTGACGTCGATGACTTTTTTGAAACTCTCGAGACGGTGCGGACCGTTCTTGCCGATTGTTTTCTCGCCAATAGCGATGCCGGCGCAGTTGATCAGGATCGACGGCGTTCCGTTTGCGGCGACAGACTTTTCAAGCGACGCGGCAACGCTGGCCTCATCGGCGACATTGGTCTTACAAAAAACGCCGCCAAGCTTTTCGGCAAGCGCTTCGCCCTTTTCCGCATTGAGGTCCCAAAGCGCAACTTTGACGCCGGCGGCGTGCAGCGCCTCTGCGCTCGCCTCGCCAAGACCGGATGCGCCGCCGGTGATGATCGCCGATGTGTCGTTCAGGTTCATGTTGTTTCCTCTCGCGCTCAGCCCGATGAATACCGGGATCTCAAAAGGCGAATGTTGGCGCAACGCCGCTCAAAGATTCCGGCATTCGCCGGGATGAGCGGCAGGCGGATTACCGGCGCAGCCCAAGCTCTTCGATCAGCTTGCGGTAACGCGCTTCGTCGTTACGCTTCACATAATCCAGCAAGCGGCGACGCTGGGACACCATCTTCAACAGACCACGGCGTGAGTGATTGTCTTTCTTGTGCTCTTTAAAGTGGTCTGTGAGCGTGGTGATCCGTTCAGACAGGATCGCGACCTGAACTTCCGGCGAGCCTGTATCGCCTTCTTTTTGCGCAAATTTTTTGATGAGCTCAGCCTTACGGGCCGTCGTAATCGACATCTCGTTCTCTCCGCGGCGTCCGATGAAAATAGCGGCCCCGCCAGGACGCCGTCCAGCGGGGTCGGGATTGGCGCGCCTTATGGGCGAAAAGCGCCGGAATGGCAAGAGACCGCTGCGCCGCCTAATTCCGCCTTCGGTCGATCATGTCGGTGATTATCGGCGGGATGAAGCGTTTGATCAGCCGCTTGCCGCGATCGGCGGCGCTACCCTCACCAGGGCGGTACTGAAAGAGCGTCATGTGCTCGTCCGCGACCTCTCCGTCAGGCCTGCCATTGGTGTAATAATACATGGCGATGGACCGGCGAACGCGCCCGTCCGGCGCAGTCACCGGCTGCGGGTTGCCGTGGAAACTTTTGTCGGTCGTATTGAAAATGACGCAGCGATTGAACTCCGGCGTATAGCGCTTGACGCAAGCCTTCATATCGGTGTCCCAAAGCTCCAGATTACCGCCCCAGTCTTCCTCCCAGTCCTTGTTCAGATAGACCAGAAGATTAATGCGGCGGTCGAGACGCATGTGTTTTTGAAAATTGAAATCGGCGTGAACGCCGAGAAAACCGCCTTCGCGCAATTGATGCAGGCCGCCACCCGCCAGAAACGGATCAGGCACCAACCCCTCAATACCAGTGAGCCTTTCCAGGAACATGATCATTTCCTGACCGTTCAGGAACTGCACCAGCGCACGGGTCGCCGGCCCCATGTCACGCGTTGAGTTACAGGCGGATTTTTGCTGATAGCGATCGCTCATATCGGACCAGCCAGCTGTCTGATCGGCGTTTTCAACCTCGTCCAGCACTTCATCGAGAACGCCTTTGCGGATGAAGTCGTCGATGGCGATATGCGGGAAAGGGTCTGCACTTTCATACGCCCCGCGCTTTTCCCCTGCGAGAGCGTCAAGGCGGTCCATATCCGCTTCAAGGTCATTATTCGGCATTGTTTCGTCCGCCCTTCGGTCCGGTCCAAGATCGCTGCGTCATGCAAACACTGTGCTTAGAAGCGCTTAATCCTGATCGGAAAGGCCGTCAAAGTCCCAGACTTTTTCATCGGCGAGATGGCTGAGGCGGACATTCTGAAGCGCACGGAACATCACCTCCCGCCGGCCGGGACGGCGGCGCTCCCACTCGCTCAGCATCTGTTTCATGGCGTCGCGCTGCAGCCCTTCCTGAGAACCGCACAAATTACAGGGGATGATCGGAAAGTTCAGCGCAGCGGAGAACTTCTCTATGTCCGCTTCGGCGCACAGGATTAAGGGGCGCAGCACCAGCACATCGCCTTCGTCGTTAACGAGCTTTGGCGGCATCGCCGCCAGCCGCCCGCCGTGAAACAGGTTCATCATGAAGGTCTCAAGCGCATCGTCCCGGTGATGACCGAGAACGATCGCATCACATCCTTCTTCCCGTGCAACCCGATAGAGAATGCCGCGGCGCAGGCGCGAGCAAAGGGAACAATAGGTTTTGTTCTCGGGCACTTTATCGGTGACGATGGAA
Organism: Pseudomonadota bacterium; assembly: GCA_039196665.1. GTDB lineage: Bacteria > Pseudomonadota > Alphaproteobacteria > Caulobacterales > Parvularculaceae > Hyphococcus. Next base: position 140,774 of record JBCCUQ010000003.1, read on the forward strand.
TAGGTGTCCTCGGTGATAATACGGTGTTCAACGCCAAGCTTGTCGAGATAATCCGGCAGGATATGTTTCGGAAAACCGGGCTGTCCCTGATCAAGATTGCAGGCGATAAGATCAGCCTTCAGCGCGCCCTGCCACTTCAGATCAAGCAACGCCGCCAGAAGCGTGTAGCTGTCCTTGCCGCCTGAAAGGCAGACCAGCCATTTTTGCGGCGCGCCGTCATTGCGCGGCTGATCCATCGAGTAGCGGGTCAGCGCCTCTTGGGTCTGGCGCAGGATGCGCTTGCGCAGCTTTTTGAAGCTGACCGACGATGGCGCATTGGCGTAGACCGCAGCCGGCCCGTCGCGCTCAATCAGATAATCCTCTCCATCAGCCATCGTTCTGCTCACTTGGATGCTCGACGGTCTCTATCAGAAACCAGCCTGCAAATCAGCAGGCCCTGACGATATTGAAGACGATGATTTTCTGAGAGAGTCGCGGCGCGGGGCGAGCCCCGCGCACGCGATCTATCCGGCGGCTGGGGGGAGAGAGAAGGGCCGCGCGAATGTATTTACTAACAATACGCGCGTCGGTTGCGACTGGATCAGTCGCAACCCTCTTATCACTCGTCTGTGAAATGGGCGTCCAGAAATTCAAGGAAAGCCGGCCAGTCTTCCTTGACCACGCCATGGGTGCCGGGGCGGATCCAGAAGGCGATATCGGCTTCCGGGCGCCACTGGTCGAGCCTGTCCTGCTCAAGGCCTTCAGCCCCCAATAATTCATAGACCGGGTCAGCGCCGAGGGCGGCGCGAAACGCCCCATTCGGGTCGGACCAGACATCGCGGCGGGCATTGCCGAGCAACACAGGGCGCGGCGCCACCAACGCCAGAAGCTGATGCTGGTCCACCGGCAACTCATCTTCGCGGCCGGCATATTCCGCATAGCGTTCGGCAAACCAGTGCGGATAGCTTTCGGTAATCGACCCGACGCTTTCCCCTTTTTTGCGACGGTTTAGGGAGGCGCCGCCGGTCCCGGACTGATGCGCAATCACACCGTCGATACGCTCATCATAGGCCGCGGCCACGAGCGCGGATTTTCCATAGCGTGAATGCCCCCAGGTAATGTGATTGCGGCCCTTTAGCGTATCGTCCTGTTCCAGAGCGTCGATCATCAGCGAATACCCCCAGGCCCAGGCGGCGATGGCGCCCCAGCGCTGTTCTTCCGAGCCCATCCCTGCGGACATTTCCGTTAGCGCCTCCAGACCCTCTTCGCGCTGGTCCGGGGCAAATTCGCTTGGGAAGATTGTCGCCACGCCATAACCACGCTCAAGGATCATTTCGATCGGCGGCGTCGCAATATAGCGTCCAAAAACATACGTCATGATCGCGTTCACAGGACCGCCGCCGCCGCAACCGCCTGCATCGGCCGGACGATGCACCGCTGGATGCGGGATCGTGTCCCATCTCGGACAAAAAGTCTGTGAAAGGATGATTGGGGCGTCATCGGCGCCAATCGGCGTAATCACATTCATGTAAAAAGAGCCGGTATTGCGTGTCTCATCGCCAAAACGCACATCCGCATCGAGTTCATATTCAATCAGTTCGCCCGCACCGCCGAAAGCAGCTTCATCCAGCACTTTTCGGCTTTCGACGTTGAGTGCGTAGCCATCCGGGAAATGGCCATAGACAACGTCCTCAAACGCCGCGCGCAGGGCCGGCGCGCGCTCAGCCATCCATTCATCAGCGTCGGCGACCGGACCAGCGCCATTGAAACGCCCTAGCGCCGGCGGCGCCGGCTCCGCCCCATCTGCATCCAAATCAGCCCATGCGAGCGTTAGCCGCACGCAGCCCGACAATAGCGCCGCCGCCAGCAGGATTGAAATCAGTTTCACAATTCTCATGGGGCCACCCGCTTTATTTCCGCCTTTGTTGTCCATGTCGCAAAGGCGGCGCAAATCAAAATACCGTAAACACGAAATGATTGCGGTCAGTTGCATTCGCAATGCGGCGGGTGGTGCGCCAGCATAAAAAACTGGCTGTTATTGTGCGTTAGCGGCGCGGCGACTGAAAATATTGTGATTGAACCGGCGCCAACCGTCATCCGTCCTGATCCAGTCCGTCACCTCTATCTCATCGGCGCCGATCAGCTTATATTGCGTCCGCCCCTGCTTTTCGCCCTCAACGCCCCAGTTGGCCACCAGCGCAGCGCCGTCCCGAATAGCGACAATGGGGTGAAGGTCGCCGGAATTATCGGCCCAGAAAGCTGTCAGGTTTTCACCGGGCGCCATTTTGTAATAGGCGACCCCTTCAAAGACAGACGCGCTCTCATTCATCTCGATACGATAGTTGAGACGCAAAAATTTTTCATTGAGAGCAGGCGACCAACGCATGGTGCTTTGTGCGGGCGCACCGAAGGCCGGGTCCTCCGACGTCCATTCCCCTTTGAAATCCTCCAGCAGTTGAGCGGCGTCCGGCGGTTGCGCAAATGCGGGCGATAGGTTGAGAAAAATTGAGCAAAGGCAGGCAACGATCTGAATGCGGTTCATAAGCCAATCCCCTTTGGTTTGATTGCTATATTCTCTGACGCCCGCCGCAACCCGCTTTCGACATTTGAGCCCCCAAGGGACTCAGACCCGCGCAAAAGTGAGATAGGCGGGCTTACGGCCTTCCCTCAAGGCCTTGGCTTCATAGCGGGTCTGCGGCCAGTCGTCGGGGCGGCGCTTCCAGTCATCGGCGCATTCGGCCGCCCATTCAAAGTCAGGCGCATGCCGCGCATGCATCAATGTCCAGCGAATGTAGTCGGGAATATCCGACGCCACCCGCAAGATCCCGCCGGGTTTTAGAAGCCGCGCGGCTTCGGCGAAAAACCATGGCGAGATCATGCGCCGCTTGTGATGACGCGCCTTCGGCCACGGGTCGGGGTGGAGCACAAAAACCTTCGTCAGCGACGCGTTCGGCAACGCCTCCATCAGGGGGCGGACATCACCGAAATGAACGCGAATATTCTTCAGGTTTTGCTCATCGATCTGCGTCAACAGCTTGGCGACGCCATTGATAAAAGGCTCCGCGCCGATCATGCCGACATCCGGATTATGCGCCGCCTGCCAGGCGAGGTGCTCTCCGCCGCCGAAACCAACCTCAAGCCAGATTTCTTCCGTCTGCGGAAAAAGCACCTTAATATCGATGGTCCCCGCTTCCGGTTCAGGAACGGCGACACGCGGCAACAGCATTTCCATCAGCTGCGCTTGGCCCGGCCTCAACGGCTTGTCGATGCGGCGCCCATAGAGATTGGGAATATAGGAACGTTTGTCGCTCATGACAGCGAGATAAGACGCAAAGTAAAGCGCTGGCAATATTGGCGCACTGATGTTCATGCAGGTGAGGTGACAACCTCACCGCGCCGTGCCGCCTAGAGCGTCGCTTTCAACGCATCAACGAGGTCGGTTTTTTCCCATGAAAAGCCGCCTTCCGCATCCGGCTCGCGACCGAAATGACCATAGGCCGATGTGCGCGCATAGATAGGCTTATTGAGATCAAGCTTGCGCCGGATGCCTGACGGGGAAAGGTCCATCACTTCGCCAAGAGCGACTTCAAGAGCCGCCTCGTCAACGCGGCCCGTGCCATGGAGGTCGACATAGACCGACAGCGGCTTGGCGACGCCAATGGCATAGGAAAGCTGGATAGTGCAGCGGTCGGCAAGGTCCGCCGCGACAACGTTCTTGGCGAGATAGCGCGCCGCATAAGCCGCCGAACGGTCAACCTTGGTCGTGTCTTTGCCGGAAAATGCGCCGCCGCCATGGGAAGCCGCGCCGCCATAGGTATCGACAATGATTTTCCGCCCCGTCAGTCCAGCATCGCCGTCCGGGCCGCCAATCACGAACTTGCCGGTCGGATTGACGTGCCATTCGCAATTCTGGGCGATGGGAAGATCGGCGACGGATTTACGAATATAAGGTTCAACGACAGAACGCACCTTGGCGGAGTCCCATGAGTCGTCAAGATGCTGGGTCGACAATACGATTGATGTGATCTCAACCGGCTCGCCGTTTTTGTAACGCACTGTCACCTGGCTTTTTGCGTCAGGACCAAGCTGGCCTGCATCGCCTTCCTTAGCGTGGCGCGCAGCGGCGAGGTCTTCAAGAATTTTATGACTGTAATAAATCGGCGCCGGCATCAGTGACGGTGTCTCGCGGCAGGCATAACCAAACATGATTCCCTGATCGCCTGCGCCTTCGGCATTTGCATCTGCTGCGTTATCGACGCCTTGCGCAATATCCGCAGACTGACCATGCAGGAGGACATCAATGTCAGCGGTCTGCCAGTGAAACCCATCTTGTTCGTAACCGATTGACTTGATCGCATCGCGCGCCGCCGCAACGAACGCATCCGGCTTCACGCCGCCATGACCGTTCATCAGGCTTTCTGGCGCACGCACCTCGCCGGCGATGACCACCTTGTTCGTCGTCGTCAGCGTTTCGCAGGCGACGCGCACGTCCCACGGACTCATCCCCGCTTTTTCCGCCTCGCGGTAAATCAGGTCGACGATCTCATCGGATATGCGGTCGCAAACCTTGTCAGGGTGACCCTCGGAAACGCTCTCGCTGGTGAACAGATAGGACTGACGCGCCATGGAAATTGGCCTCTCTCATATAAGGAAAACTTTATATGGTCGCGCCGTATAGCGAATGCATCGGGCGCTGTCCAATCGAAAGCGGAAATGTGGAAACTATTTTCCACCTTCGGTTTCGGCAATGGTCTTAACCAGGTCGAGAACCCTTTTCCTGACCTTGGGATCACTGATTTCCGCAAAATACCGGCAGAGCTGTACGCCTTCGGGCGAATTTACCAACTCCATGAAGGCTTCCGCTGCGTCAGGCTCCGCAAAGCCATGCGCTCCATCTCCAGAGCCGTAATCATCATAGAAAAACTGTATCGGTACTTCGAGCAGCTCGGAGAGCTCAAATAATCGGCTGGCGCCAATCCGATTGACGCCTTTTTCGTATTTCTGAATTTGTTGAAAGGTGAGACCCAGCGACTTGCCGAGTGAATCCTGGCTCATCCCCAATATCATCCGGCGCAGTTTTACGCGCGCGCCGACATGCTGATCGATCGGATGCGGCCCCTCACGCTTGGGCCTCGCTGTTTTGGCAGTCTTGTCAGCTTTGGCCATTCCCTATCCCACAATTATGGCCTCACAGCCACGGCGCCCGTCTAAGCCATTGGCGTTTATAGGGGAAACCCAGAGGTCGCGTAAAGGTTGCGAGCCACAATTGCGAGCGCGTCTCGAATTAACTTTTGCGTATGCGGATTGCCGCTAGGCATGCCGCCAGCATCAGTCCAAATATCCAGTCGCCAACGCGATCGTAAAGCGGCGGCGCCAAGGCGGGCGGCAGCGCCGCTTCGATCCGGCCGCTTTCATAAAGATCGACACGTGCGAGAGCCCGTCCTTTGGCGTCGATCACAGCTGATATTCCGGTATTGGCGGAACGGGCCATGGGCAGGCCGGTTTCAATTGAGCGCAGGCGCGCCTGATCAAGATGCTGTCTCGGGCCAGACGTATCGCCGAACCAGGCGTCATTGGTCACGGTCAAAAGCCAACCTGGACGCTCCCCCTTCGGATACATCCGACCCGGAAAAATCACCTCATAACAAATAAGGGGTGAAAAAGACGGGCCGCCCGCATTCAAGACCGCCGGGCCGGCGCCTGCCGCAAAACCGCCGTCGCCATAGGGCGCCAACTGCGCCAGCCCGATGGCGTTCAACAGGCCATAGAACGGCAGATATTCGCCAAACGGGACAAGGTGATGCTTGTCATAAAAGGCGACTGCTCGACGGCCAACCGGCGTCTGCGGCACAACCGCAATTGAATTGTAATATCGGTCAAAGCCCTCATCGTTTGCCTCGCGACGCACGGCGCCAGCGATCAGCACCGCGTTCTCAGGAAGTTGCTGCGATAAAATAGAAAGCGCCGTGTCCGCTTCATTTAAAAGAGGCGCGCCGTTTTCAGGCCATATGATAAAAAGGCGAGCATCTGTGGAAACGCCGCCTTTTGACAACTCCAACTGACGATTGAAATTGCGTCCCCACATGGCCGGGTCGATTTTTTCCCGTTGTGGAATATTCGGCTGAACGATGCGCAGGAAATTCTGTTCTTGAGGCGCCGGTTCCGGCATAGCAAGGCGAAGCGCGCCAATTGCAAAAAGCAATACGGTTCCGGCAAAAGCCGAAAGCAATCCGGTATAGTCTGGGCGCCGGTTTTGTGCGGCCCCAAGCGTCGCGGCCGGCGCTGCGCTGATCAGCACCGTCACCAGACTTAATCCGTATGCGCCGTACCAAGCGGCGGTCTGTGCGCCGATCGCCGTACCCGCCAGCGCCTGACCTGTCAGGTTCCATGGCAGGCCGGTGAGGATGTGGCCGCGCAGATATTCCAAAATCACCCACGCAACAGCGAAGGCGACAACCCGCCGCCAGCCCGGCGACCAGATTTGTGCGGCGAGCAAGGTCGCCCCCCCAGTAAACACCCCCAAAAAAGCCGGCATGCCCATCATCGCGAAGGGCGCCATCCAAGCGAACTCATCGGCCTGGACGAAAAACGAAAACGACATCCAGTAAAGGCCGACAAGGAAATAACCGAAGCCGAAAAACCAGCCAACACTGAACGCTGCGCGGTTCGGACGCCTGGCGGTTTTTGCGCCGTCAATCAGCAGGATCAGAACGCTAAATCCAACCAATAATAGGGGTAGCGCATAAACAGGCGCGAGCGCCAGCGCCGCCGCGGCGCCCGCCAATATAGCCGCCCCGGCGCGCCGCCAACCGGTTGCCGCCGTTAGAGTGTAAGAAAAACGCTCCCACATTGATGGTGCGGTTTTAACGGTGTCAGCTTGCATCACAAGCGTCTATTCCGCCGCTTCGCTGGGCTTGGCGGCTGATGAACGTACGCGTAATTTACGCACTTTTCGCGCGTCGGCTTCCATCACCTCAAAATCAAAACCCTCAGGCCCCGATAAGACCTCACCGCGCTGCGGTACACGCCCGGCAAGCGAAACAACGAAGCCGCCAACCGTATCAACCTCGTCATCCTCGGCCTCAACTCGCAATCCGGTTTCTTCTTCAAACGCCGCCAGTTCAACACGCGCATCGGCTTCCCAGCCGCCATCGGAAAGGGGTGCGACAGTCGGCGTTTCCTCTTCGTCATGTTCGTCATTGATCTCACCTACAATCTCCTCGACAAGATCTTCGATGGTTACAAGGCCGTCCGTACCCCCATATTCGTCAATCACAAGCGCCATATGGATGCGCGACGCCTGCATACGCAGCAATAAGTCCGTCACCAGCATGGATGGCGGCACATAAAGAATTTCCCGGCGAATATCTTTCAGGACCAGCTTGTTGTTCGGGCGTAGCGGCCCGCTATTGGCGATCAGACCAATCACATCCTTGATATGGACCATGCCGACCGGATCATCGAGATCGCCCCGATAAATCGGCATGCGCGAGTGCCCGGCTTCAGAAAAAACCCGGATGAGTTCGTCAAGATGCGTCTCAATATCCACCGCGAATACGTCCGCGCGCGGCGCCATCACATCAACGACTTTCTTTTCGTCGAAAGCGACGACGCGCTCAATCATTTCCCGGCGCGCATCCGACAAATTCTGCGCCGCCTCTCCGTCGCCATTTTCGATGGCGGCGGCAATGTCTTCATTGCTTGCAGGTTTTCCAAACAGCGCCCGCAGGCGCCCAAAAAACGTATCGGATTGCCCATTGTCCCCGGGCTCAGGGCCGTCGCCATTCACGTTTCCGCCTCCGCGGCGCCCTCATAAGGATCGGCAATCCCGAGCAACGCCAAAATCTCGGCCTCGCGGCGCTCCATCGCCTCCGCGTCAGCCGTCCCCTGATGATCATACCCGATCAGGTGCAACATGCCATGCACAATCAGATGCGCCGCATGATCGTGCAATGAAATCCCTTTTTCCGCCGCCTCGCGAACGCAAATTTCCCGCCCTAGCGCAATGTCGCCAAGAAAACCGGGCCGTCCGTCCGAAGGGAAAGACAAAACATTGGTCGGCGTATTCTTGTTGCGAAAGCGCTCATTCAGGGTGCGAAGCGCCTCATCATCCCCTGCGAGCAAGGCTATTTCACCATCAAGGCCGCGCTCCAGCGTGATCGCCGCCTTCTGGCACGATTGCGCCAGCGCATCCATTTCCGGAATAGCGCGGACCCATTCTCCGTCTTCAATAATGAGATCAATCATTGTCGTTGCATCAAGACTTGCGCCGATGCTGATCGCGCGCGTCATAAGCGTCGATAATCCGCGACACCAACGGATGGCGCACCACATCGCTCGCGACGAACCGGGCTTCAGCGACGCCTTCAACGCCGGACAGAACCGCCAGCGCATCAGCGAGACCAGACGCTTCGCCATGGGGCAAATCCGTCTGGCTCGGGTCGCCGGTGATCGCCATATGCGCGCCTTCGCCGAGGCGGGTCAGAAACATTTTCATCTGCGCCGTCGTTGCATTCTGCGCCTCGTCAAGAATGACCGCCGAGCGCGCCAGCGTGCGCCCACGCATAAACGCGATGGGGGCAATTTCGATCTCTCCCGCTGCAATGCGCCGCTCAACATAATCAGCATGCATCATATCGTGAAGCGCATCATAAAGAGGCCGTAAAAACGGGTCGACCTTTTCCTTCATGTCGCCGGGCAAAAACCCGATGCGTTCGCCCGCTTCCAGCGCCGGGCGAGAAAGCACGATCCGCTCAACCGCGCCGCTGAGAAGAAGCCCCACCGCATGCGCCACCGCAAGATAGGTTTTGCCCGTGCCGGCAGGTCCGACCCCGAAAGTCAGATCATGCGACGCAAGCTTTTGTAAATAAGCCGCCTGGTTCGGCGTGCGCGCTGCGATTACGCGTTTTGGCGTTTTGATTGACGGGGCGACAGACGCCGTCGCCGGCGCCGACGCTGGCGTGACGCCCTCGGTCAATTTCGCCGCCGCGCGCACATCGCCCGCCCCGACCGTTTCCCGTCGCTGCAGCTTTTCATAAAGCGCGTTCAGCGCGGCGACGGCGCGACCACGTGCGCTTTCCGGACCGCGCACTGCAAAGCGGTTGCCGCGCGGATCAATGCGCACGCCAAGAACATCTTCAAGAATAGCGAGGTGAGAGTCGTATTCCCCTGACAAGTCGGCGACCAGACGGTTATCGTCAAAGTCGATATGGTCCACATCTCTCGCGGTGTTCTGTTCGCTCAAGCCGCCGCCTCGCCGTCTGTTGTCAGTCGGCCCGCGAGCGCATTGGGCGTCACGCCTTCAATGCGCACGGGCGCAATTGATCCTAGCATAGATTGTGGCGCCGTTACGTGAACGCTTTGCAAATATGGCGACCGGCCAACGAGCTGACCGTCATGTCGGCCGATTTTTTCAAACAGAATTGGCAGGGTTTTGCCAATCTGAGCCTTATTAAAGCTCGTGCGCTGAGTTTCCAGAAGGGCCTGCAGGCGAGATAAACGCTCGTCTTTTTCGTCTTCCGCCACCTGTTTGGGCATCGCCGCACCCGGTGTGCCCGGGCGGCGTGAATATTTGAAAGAATAGGCCGAGGCGTAGCCGATTTCCTCGACAATCGCCAATGTCCCTTCGAAATCCTCCCTCGTTTCGCCTGGGAAACCAACGATAAAGTCGCCGGAGAGCGCGATATCAGGGCGCGCATCGCGGATCCGCCCGATGAGATTCACATAATGCTCGGCGGTATGGCCGCGATTCATGGCTTTGAGGATTTTGTCTGACCCGGCCTGCACCGGCAGGTGAAGATAGGGCATCAGCTTTTCTTCTTCGCCAAGCGCTTCGATCAGCCCGTCATCCATGTCCCGGGGGTGAGATGTCGTGAACCGGATACGCTCCAGGCCATCGATTTTGGCGAGGCACCGACACAACTCGCCCAGGCCCCATGCATCGCCAGGCTCGCCAGTCGGAGGGGCGCTGGCCCAGGCATTCACATTCTGACCGAGAAGCGTGATTTCCCTGACGCCCTGAACAACCAGCGAGCGCGCCTCCGCCGTAATCGCGTCAACGGAGCGGGAGACTTCCGCGCCGCGCGTATAGGGGACAACGCAGAACGTACAGAACTTGTCGCAGCCTTCCTGAATAGTGAGGAACGCCGTCGGTCCGTCAGCTTCACGCGCCGCAAGACGGTCGAATTTTTCCTCAACCGCAAAATCGGTTTCCAGAATATCCCCGCGTTCGCGCGCCGCGCGCGCCAGAAGCTCCGGCAACCGGTGATAGGCTTGCGGCCCGATCACCATGTCGACCTGCGGCGCGCGGGCGGTGATTTCAGAGCCCTCCGCCTGCGCCACGCATCCGGCGACCACGATCGGCATTTCGCCGCCGCTCTTTTCCTTCGCAGTTTTCAGTTTCTTCAAACGGCCAAGCTCGGAATAGACCTTTTCCGCCGCCTTCTCACGAATGTGGCAGGTGTTGAGAATGACGAGGTCGGCGTCTTCCGGACCGGGCGCGGCTTCATAGCCGAGCGGCTTTAAAAGCCCGACCATGCGCTCGGAATCATAGACATTCATCTGACACCCATAGGTGCGGATGAAGACCGATTTTCCCTGTTTTGGCCGCGTTTGAGACATTTTTGACCGCTAACTCACGAAACGCCGCTATTTAGGGGGCTCAGCGGGCAGATGCAATGCAAAGAACGCCGGCGCCCTCGCGCAGATTTGAGCAGGATTGGTTTGCCGGTTCATCCGCCATGCGCAAATAGTGCGATAGTATCAGCGTTGCGGCAAAATCGCCGTCAGAGTGTAAGAGTGTAATATGCGTTTTATGACCAGGCCTTGTGTTGAATTACTGCTCGGCGTCGCCGCATTAATCGCGGCGCTTGTCGGCGCGACGGCCGCGCATGCCCAGGAAGCCGATAAGGCTGGGCCTGTCGTTGTTGAACTCTTCATGTCTCAATCATGCAGCTCATGCGTTAGCGCTTCTGAATATCTGCATGAACTCGCCGCCCGGGATGACGTTATCGCGCTCAACTGGCATGTTGATTACTGGAATATGCTCAACACCAAACATGGCCGCTGGGTCGATCCCTATTCACAACGCGCCTACACAGACCGCCAACGCCGCTATAATAAAAATATTCGACACAAAAGCTCTGTCTATACGCCGCAGATTATCGTCGGCGGCGCCGCCGAGGCGCCGGGATCATCGCGCGCAAAAGTCAGTACTGTGATCGACGGCGTTCGCGCGCAACAGCCAATGGCGCCAGTCGAGACGCAGCGAGTAAACAATGAAATTATCTTCGACATCGGCGAAAGTGACAGCGGCGGCAACGCATATCTCGTTTCCCTCCATCCGAATATCGAAACAGATGTGCCGCGCGGTGAAAATGCCGGACGCACGCTGAAGGAAGTCAATATCGTTACTGGCGTGACGCCGCTCGGCATTGTCCGCCGCATCGGCACAAAGCTCACGGCGTCAGCGCCCGGCGCCGATCAAACATGCGCGCTGATCGTGCAGGAGCCCAGACAGGGACGCATCATCGCTGCAAGCTATTGTCCGGACTCCAGATAGACAAAGCAACCGTCTAGAACCGGACAAAAGGCTGTCCCGCCATTGCTTGCATAAACGTCGCGATTGTAAGCGCGGTTCCGCTAATCGCCGCGATCCACACGATAAGTTTTGGCGTTGCGCTGTCGGCGCCGAACAGCTTGTCGCCAAGGTAACCGACCAGCGGCAAAACCTGCATCAGATGCGTCGCAATGAAATGCGAAACGCGTAAATCGCCGCCCTGGCGCGACCATCCGACGATGGGAACGCCGCCCTCATCCGTTTGCGGCCCGCCAACCCAATGGCCGCCGGAGCGCATCGACATATATCCCGCCAGCACCAAAGTCAGAATGAAGCCGATTGTAAGGCCGAGGCCTGCGCCAAGCTTCAGGCCCGGCGAAAGCTCTTTACTGACAGGCGTCGTCAGGAACCGAAGACCGAGAACCAGCGCCGGCATAATCAGCAACAGCGCCCCGACGCCCATCATTGCATAGACGATCGCATCAAAAGACGTCGCATAATTAAAATGAGAAGGAACGCCGCGAACCGCCTGCCCGCTTATGATGAGCAGTTCTATGATCGCAGCGACAGCGGAAATAACCGCAACCGCGCCCAGCCACAGGCTCGCGCGCGTGTCTTTCGAGAGGAACCGCACCAAAACGGCAAGCGTGATCAGATGCAGCGACGTTGAGACATGAAACTTCAGCGGCTTCACCCAGATCGGAATGTCGTTGATCATCCGCGCATCGAATTGAAAAGCGATGAGGATCGCAGGAATGGCTGCGAACAATAAAAACGCAGACTGAAACCACACGCGCTCTGAAAAGTAATATCTGGTCATGCCGGCGCCCCTTCACGCGCGCCGCCATTCCTGCGAGCGCCCAAGCCGCCGCCCACGCCACCAATCGCCCGCCAGCCGGCGTCCGTCAGGACGAAAAACAAAAACCCGAGCGGCCCGAACATGAAGGTGAAAAGCAGGATCGGCGTCTGAACGATCCGGGAGAGGCCCGCCGTATCGGCGCGCTGGGCGATCACCGCGCCGATGGCGAGATCAAACGCCAGGTAATGAACCCATCCCGCAAGCAGGACGGCGTCATTTTCAAACAACGCTTTAACTTCAGCGAGGGACCCATAGCCGCCGCCTTCAACGGTCGCGAAATGGGTCAGCATCAATCCGCCATAGAGCGCGGCCAACACCGCTGGAATGACAATCCCCGCGATCAGGAGCACCCAGCCCCAGCGTCTCGGTGACAATATGAGCAGGGCCCACCCAATGAGGGCGAGATTACCGCTCCACCCAAACAGCGTTTCAATATCTCCAGGCATTTTGATGCTCCCTAAAGTTCTTTCAGATCGCAGGACTGACGCTTCAACTTGGCTTTGCGCGCGGATCGACAGCGCCGAGACTGACGCTAGCGACTAACGTCGCTTTGGATATCGGCTTTACGCGAAGTGACTGGAATCCTTCGCCAATCGCTGTAAATTCCATTCGCGATACGTGAACTGCAGGGGATTTTTGGGGATAAAATGACGCTAACTTGGAAACGCCTTGGGATTGGCGTCATTATGGTTCTCGCTCTGGGGGCGGTCTTTGCGTTTTTCGGCGTCTACGACACCGACGCATTGCCATTTTACAAACGCTACGTCTTCTGGACCTCGACCATGGCCGCCGGCACCGCGGCGAACATTATTGTAGCGCCCTGGGTGGTCAATGATCTATTGCGCGGCCGCCACATTGCGCTTCAACTGCTGGTTATTGCGGCGCTGATTTCTCTTCCAGTAACGGTGGTCCTAGCCTTGTTCAACACCGAAACCGCCCATCTGTGGACTCTGAAAATCTGGGCGATCCAGTATTTTTACGTGATCGTCGTTTCATTGCTGCTGGTCGTCGGCGGATATGTCTGCCTGAAAGCCCTTGGCTGGATCGGCGCGCCGCCGGCCGCATCTGAAAGCGCCCCGTCCGAACTTACTACAATCTCGCAAACCCAAAAGTTTATGGAGCGTCTGCCGATTAAATATCGGGGCGCATCCCTTTATGCGATATCGTCGGAGGATCACTATCTTAGGGTCCATACGGATCGCGGCGAAGATCTCATCCTGATGCGCCTGTCCGACGCAATGCGCGAGCTTGACGGCGCCGACGGATTGCAAACCCATCGGTCATGGTGGGTCGCCCGTGACGGGGTCACCGAGTTCAGCCGCGACAATGGCAAGCAGGCATTGATTTTGAAGTCAGGCGCCGCGGCGCCGGTCTCTCGTTCGTTCGCGAGCGCAGTCAGGGATGCAGGATTTGACGGACGGCAATCCGATCAAGGATAACTTTCCCTCAAGCATGCCATTTGCGGTCATCTCGACGGCCTGTCGGCGATAATCTATACTGATCTTCGTCGTGTAGGGTCGAAAGGGGGCCGATATGCCGAAATGGCTTTCATCTACAATGATTTTCATCGGGTTTCTGGCGCTTGTCGCCATGGCGTTGTTGCCGCGCAACATTGACGTCACCGTCACGACAAATGTGAAACAGGCGTCATCGCACAGCACAACACATTATAATTCCGGCACGCCGACGCTGTTGCCGGAACCGGTTGAAACATCGGGTGAGGATCAAAGCGACTAGACGCTTAGTCTATTCCGCGGCGACGCCGCCGGATGCGCCGAGCGCCGCAACTTCCTCGACATATTCCTGGCGCTTGAGACGGTTGACCTCGTCAAGCTCTTCCGCGCGCGCTTCATCATTGGCGCTCAACACTTTGTAATCGATTTCGCCGAAGTGAAGCACGCCCATATCGGCGTAAGCACCCTGTATTTTATCAGACCACAGACCGATATCGCGAACAATCGGAACAATGCGCTGGAACAGCATGGAACGGAAATGTTTCTGGAACTCTGACTCGCGTTGCGCTTCAACGATCTCGTCCACAGGCAGGTCGAGATGTTGGTAAAGCTCGCGCGCCTCAAAGCGGTCGCGCATATGATAGCATGCCTCAACCAGGAACTCTTCGCGTTCGTCGCGTTCAGCCTGGGTTAGCTCCGGATAATAATCCTTTAGCGTCAGGCGCCCAAACGCAACATGGCGAGATTCGTCTTCCATTACATATGCATTGACCTGTTGCGTAAGCGCATTGCGGGAGATGTCGCGGATATTCCCAAACGCCGCGAGCGCCAGCCCTTCGATCACCACTTGCATGGCGAGATAGGTCATATCCCAGCGGGAGTCGCGCAAAGCCTGATCAACCAGCGTTTGCAACGGGCCGGTCATCGGATAAGCGATGCCGATTTTGCCGATGAACTTTTTATAGGCTTCAACATGGCGCGCTTCATCCATGACCTGTGTTGAGGCGTAAAATTTCGCGTCAAGATCCGGCACCTGTTGAACGATCTTAGCGGCGCAAATCATCGCCGCCTGCTCGCCCTGTAGAAATTGCGACATGGTCCACGCCTGCATGTTGCGGCGCGTTTCGGCCTTTTCGTTATCGTTCATCTTGCCCCAGACGGGCGTGTGGTAAATGCCGCTCATCTCGTCGGGCATTTCCATCGGGTTTTCAGTATCGAGTTCGAGGCTCCAGTCGATGCGGTTCAGCGCATCCCACTGCATGTCCTTGCCCTTTTGATAAAGGTGCATCATCTGCTTGCGGCCTTCGTCATATTCCCAGTCGAAGGCGGTCTCGTAGTCTTGTGGCACGGTCCAGCATGGATCGACATCGGGGATCGGATAAAGGTCGCGCAGGGAAGTCATCAAAATCCTCCGGGGTTTTTCCGCCAAACGCTTTAAAAGCGGCGAAAAATCACTCAATTATTCCCTCAGTACACTAGGTAGTTTACCTAGGAATAGTCAATATTTCGTTCCGGAATTTAGCTGAAAACGCTAAAATAGCTGCAGAAATTAGTGCAAGCTCTTGTGGATCGAAATAGTGACACTGGCTCCGAAACGCCCTCCGCCCAGCTCAAACCGCAGATCATTATTGCCGCCATCGTTAGCGGTACTTATATCCCGGCGGCTCCAGGCGTTCCGTTCCGGAAGCGCTCAACCGGGAATAAATCGTGACGACTCACGCGCCGAACGCCTCAACCAGCTCCTCCGCAACGGCGCAGGCAAGTCAGGATCGCGGGTCATCTTTCGCTTCAGAGCTTGAACGCGACCGCGCCCACCGCGAAAAGGCGCGCTCAGCGAAACCTCTGCGCCGGCTGATTCCTTTTGTGTTGCGCTACCCGGGTCTTTTAACCGGTTTCGTGATTTTTCTGGTCGCCGCTTCAACGCTGACGCTTTTATTGCCGGCGGCGTTTCGGTTGGTGGTCGATTGCGGATTTGGCGGCGCCGCCAGTGCTGACGTCTGCACGCGCTTCGTGCTTGGCGATCAATTGGCTGGATATTTCGGGGCCGGGATCCTCGTCGCCTTGTTGCTGGGACTGGCGAGCGCGCTGCGTTATTATTTCATCAGCAGGCTTGGCGAGCGCGTGGTCGCGGATCTGCGCCGCGCCGTGTATGATCACCTCCTCGGGCTCAGCCCCGGTTATTACGCCAATGTCCGCACCGGCGAGGTATTGTCACGACTGACGACAGACACGACCCTGATCCAGACGGTTGTCGGATCGTCCGTATCCGTCGCGTTGCGCACCATCGCAACCACTTTCGGCGCCCTTATTTTGATGATTGTTGTCAGCTGGAAACTGGCGTTGATGGTGCTGGCCGTCGGACCCATTATCCTCGGGCCGATCATGCTTTTTGGCAGAAGAGTGCAACGGCTGTCACGCACCAGTCAGGACAAGCTTGCGGACGCCTCAGCGCGCGCCAGCGAAAGCCTGCGTGCCGTCGAAACCGTGCAAGCGTTCACGCGCGAGAGCGAAGAAAAGACAAACTTTGCTGAAGCCGTCGAGGCGACGTTCGATGTCGCGGTGCGGCGCATTCGGGTGCGCTCATACATGACCGGCGCAATTTTTTCATTCGTCCTCGCCGGCTTGATTGCAGTTTTATGGTTTGGCGCTGTTCAGGTGCAAAGCGGCGCAATTACGCCTGGCGCCATGACGCAGTTTGTCATGTATGCGTTTGTTGCCGTCAGCGGCGTCGGGATCATGACGGAAACCTATGCGGAAGTGATGCGCGCCGCCGGCGCAACCGAACGATTGATGGAATTGCTCGCCGCGCAATCGGCGATCGAAGCGCCGGCGCAACCTGCGGCGCTACCCATACCGGTTCGCGGCGCCGTGGCGTTCAGCGATGTTGGATTCGCTTACCCGGCAAGGCCGGATGCAAAGGCGCTGCGCGATGTGTCCATGACGGTTGAGCCCAGTCAGACGGTGGCGCTCGTCGGCCCGTCCGGCGCAGGCAAAAGCACCATGTTCCAGTTGATCTTGCGGTTTTACGATCCGCAACAGGGAGCTATTTCACTGGACGGTATTGATATCAGGTCGCTCAATCCAACCGACTTGCGCAACTCGATTTCCGTGGTCCAACAGAACGCCCCCCTGTTTTCAGGAACAGCGGCGGAGAATATCCGTTTCGGCAAACCGTCGGCCAGCGATGAAGAGGTGCGGGCCGCGGCGCGGGCGGCAAACGCCCATGCGTTTATCGAAGCGCTTCCCGAAGGCTATGACACCCAGCTTGGCGAGGACGCAGCAACGCTTTCCGGTGGCCAGCGACAACGCATCGCCATCGCGCGCGCAATTCTGCGTGACGCGCCTATTCTTCTTCTTGACGAAGCCACCAGCGCTTTAGACTCCGAAAGCGAGCGCGCCATTCAGGATGCGTTCGAAACCGTTTCGGAAGGACGAACAACAATCGTCATCGCCCACCGTCTGGCGACGGTTTTAAAAGCGGATGTGATTGCTGTCATGGACGAAGGCCGGATTATTGATCAGGGCGCGCATAATGAGCTTTTGAAGCGTGGCGGGCTTTATGCGCGGCTTGCCGAGCTACAGTTCGGCGCAGAACAACGCGCGGCGGAATAGCCCAGCTAGTCCTTCTTTTTCTCAAGCGGGACACCATAAAGCTCCAGCCTGTGATCGACCAATTTATAGCCATGCTCTTCAGCGATACGCTTTTGCAGCGCTTCGATTTCTTCGTTTATGAATTCAATCACCTCGCCTGATCGCAGATCAATCAGATGATCATGGTGGTCTTCTGTCGCCTCTTCATAACGGGATCGCCCGTCCTGAAAATCATGACGCTCAACGACGCCAGCCTCTTCAAACAGGCGCATCGTCCGATAGACCGTGGCGATCGAGATATTTGCATCGATTTGCGTCGCACGGCGGTGAATCTCCTCAACATCCGGATGGTCTTCGGCAAGCGACAGAACGCGCGCGATCACGCGGCGCTGCTCTGTCATGCGCATACCCTTGGAAATGCAGATTTTTTCGAGACGGTCCATAAGCGTGCTCCGGCAGAATCAAGGCTTGTCCTGTTATTTACGCGACGGCGCCGCGTTGCAACCGGAAAGCGAAATTTGAAAATGATTCACAATATCAACTGCATCAGGACAGCGTCAGCGCCATCGCGATAATAGCCCTGCCGACGCCCCGATTGGGTGAAGCCGGCTCGTCGATAGAGCGCGATCGCCGCTTCATTTCCGGCATCAACCTCAAGGAAGATACGCGCCGCACCGGCGGCTTTTGCGGCCTCCCCCAACCCGGCGACCAGCGCCCGACCGACGCCCTGTTGTTGTTTACCCGGCAAAACGCCGAGGCTCAGGATTTCCGCTTCGCCGCCAAGATCGCGCCAGATGACGAATCCCGCCGGCGCACGGCGGGCCTCGCCCGCCAGCAGGATGGCGACGCCGGGAACGGCAAAGCTTTTCCGCACGCTGTTATCGCCCCAGCTGCGATCGCCAAAAGATTCCGCCTCGAGGACGGCCAAGGTTTCTTCATCGCCATCAACCGCCGGCCAGACGCGCCAGTCAGTCACGGGAGCCTGCTTTCATGGGGCGCTGTTTTGGCGGCTTTGCATCGGGCGCACGCAAATAAAGTGGGCGCGGCGGCTCGTAAGGCTCCGGCGCAAAGGCGGCAAGACGCGCAACGACCGCCGCATCAATCTGGTCATCAGCGCCGGAATGGGACCAGCGCGACGGCGGCGACAACAGGGACGAGCCAGAGCCAACCAAAGACACGGGACGCGACCCAGCCCTATCCAGCAACCGGCTCAAAGCCTCTTTCGGAGCCGCAACAAAGGGGGCGACCAGCACATCGCCGGCATCGTCATAGAGCCCAGCGTAAACCTGCTCTCGCCTTGCATCAATCACCGGCGCGATAAGCGCATCGGTCGGCGCCGATACATTGGCCGCAAGCGCCGCCAGGCTGGTGACGGGAACCGCAGGGATTTCCGTGCCGATAACAAGGCCGCGCGCAAAAGCCAGCGCCACACGCACCCCGGTAAATCCGCCAGGCCCGACGACGACGCCAATCCGATCAAGATCGATGACGCTGACACCCGCCTCCGCCAGCACTGCAGCCGCCATGGGCGCCAGATGTTCGGCGTGTCCGCGTTCCATGCAGACGGATTGTGAAGCCACGACCACGCTGTCGCTCAAT
Source organism: Pseudomonadota bacterium (assembly GCA_039196665.1). Classification (GTDB taxonomy): domain Bacteria; phylum Pseudomonadota; class Alphaproteobacteria; order Caulobacterales; family Parvularculaceae; genus Hyphococcus. Next base: position 159,813 of record JBCCUQ010000003.1, read on the forward strand.
ATCGCGACGGAGCAGCGCTGTAACGCAGTATCGAGGCCAAGAACCAACATCAGATTGTTCTAGTGCGCATTGGCGGAAAGTGCAGGCGATTTTTCAATTGGGCTTGCGCACCGCGAACAGGGTCTGTCCGAAAAAATCAGTCGGCCCCTCCAAAACCTCAAAATCCCGAAACAGCTTTTCACGTAAATAACGCTCGGGGTGATAGGCGGTGTAGGTGCGCGAGCCCTCCTTGACGCCGCCGCGAATAACCAGCCGCCCTTCATCAAACTGCGCCTGCTCGCCCGGCAAAAGCTGGCCACGGGCGGGGCGCATGTGAAAGGCGCCCAGAAACACGCCGCCCGGCGCCAGAACGCGCGCGATCTCCGCCATCCACTGTTCGTGGCCCTCGGCCGATAAATGCGTGAACACCGACAGGGCGTAAAGCGCGTCAAAAGATTGCGCCGCCGCCGGCAGGGGCGGCGCCAACTCGTTTTTCAAGAACAGAACACCGGCAATATGGTCCGTATTCCAACGGATAGCTGCTGAATTGTAATCAAAACCGGTTCGCCGATACCGGTCCGGGAGATGACGCAATACCCGTGCGAGCCCGCACCCCCAATCGGCGACGCGCGGATTGCCCGCATCCACATAGCGGTCGATCAACCCGGCAAGCGTCGCAGCGGTATCGCGGCCGGTGCGCCAATAAAGATCAAACGACGTATGGCGATACATATCATGCATCCACCATAGAGGCGGCGGATCGAAATCAGGGTGGTCCGCCAGAAAGCGTTTATTGTTGCTCGCGCTTTCTTTTTTAACGCGCAAAAAGCGCACACCATCAAGCAGGGGCAACAGTCGCAAGGCGCGAGCAATAGACAATAAGCGTTGTTTTTGAGCGCGCTTCACGTCTTCTGCTTCTGCACTCTGTCCAATTGTTAAATGATCTGACAAACTTCGTCGAAACCCAGACGCGGCGAACGGGGGAACAAATCTTTGTCCGTGCCATAGCCAATACTGCACAGGAAGTTCGCCTTATAGGTTGTGCCGCCAAAAAATTCCTTGTTGACGCCGCCCTGATCGAAACCAGACATCGGCCCGCAATCAAGCCCAAGCGCACGTGCGGCAATCATGAAATAGGCGCCCTGCAGGGTCCCGTTGCGGAACGCTGTTTCTTTGATCAGGTCGTCATTGCCGACAAACCAGCTTTTTGCATCCGTATGCGGAAAAAGCTCTGGTAGTTTTTCATAAAACTCAAGATCGTGGGCGATGATGACGCAACAGGGCGCCGCCATTGTCTTTTCGACATTACCCTCAATGAGATGCGGCTTCAGGCGTGCTTTCGCCTCTTCAGACGTCACAAATACGAAGCGGGCCGGCGAACAATTGGCTGAGGTCGGACCCCATTTCATCAGATCGTAAACGGCCTGCATCAGGGTCGTTGTCACATCGCGCTCTTCCCAGCCATTGCGCGTGCGCGCCTCGCGGAAGATGATGTCAAGCGCTTCGTCATTGATCATTTTGTCGGACATGGGAGCATCGCCTCTGATTGTCGCCGGTGGTGACCCGGCGTGTTCGCAACCGGCTGGCCTGAATGCATCGATTCGCTTCTGCTTATCGCCCCTGGTCAAACAGAGCGAAATGCAGCTAAGCACGGCCCGGCATGCTTGTTATTTCTGATACCGGAATCCCAATTCCAGCGAGACCTGATAATAGGCAACCTTGTCATTATCGATATAGCCGCGGGTCTCTTTCACTTCGAACCAGTCGAGATTTTTAATCGACTTCGACGCCGTTGAGATCGCGTTTTCGATGGCGTCCTCGATTGATTTCTTCGACGTGCCGACGACTTTCGAAACGGCGTAAACATTATCTGACATGGTTGTTCCTTTTGATTAGGCAAATGGCGTGACGCAATGATAGCCGAGCGTCGGCGGAACACAAATAATCAGATGAGGTTCTATGATCAGATCGCCGCTTCGACGGCGACGACTTCCGGCACATAATGGCGCAGCATGTTTTCGATGCCGGCCTTCAGCGTCATTGTTGATGACGGACAGCCGGCGCACGCGCCCTGCATCGTAAGAAAGACGACACCCGTCTTCGGCTCGAAATGTTTGAAGATGATGTCGCCGCCATCGGCCGCGACGGCGGGGCGCACGCGGGTTTCGATCAGCTCAATAATCTGTTCAACGGTCTCGCGGTCCTCGCCCTCATAGTCATCAAGGCTGGTCGCTGGCGCAGACGTTGATTTGGCGCCTTCATTAATAACCGGCAGCCCAGCGGTCAGGAAGTCTGCAAGCGCGCCAAGAAGCGCCGGCTTGATATGCAGCCATTCCACGGCTTCAGCCTTGGTGACGGTGACGAAATCCGCGCCGAGGTAAACGCCCATCACACCATCGACCTCAAACAGCGTTTTCGCCAATGGCGACGCCTCCGCCGAGCCCATGGTCGGAAAATCCATACCCAATTCGCCGGCGCCAAGAACGGCCTGTCCAGGCAAGAACTTCATGGATTGCGGGTTCGGCGTGTCTTCGGTCTGAATGAACATAGGGTCAACTTCCGTTGCTGCACTTTACTCAGGTAGGGTCTCGTCACCGAATTCGCAAGCGCTACAGAGAACCATCAGGATTTATGCTGAGCGCTCTTTTTGCGCTGGTAGTAAGCTTTCGCTTTCGCTCGGGCGCCGCAGGTTTCCATCCGGCACCAATGGCGCGAGCGGTTCTTTGTCCTGTCCACAAACCACAAGACGCAACCCGTACCTTCGCATGAAAAAGACCGACGCCAGTCGCCGCTGGCGAGAAAATCCGCAATTTGGCGAGCGATGAGCCAGAGAAGGTCCTCAGGCGTTTTGACCGGTTTCTTGAACGATACGGAGAATTCTTCCGGCCCGTTTACATCAAGCGCCTGAACCCCTTCGCTGCGTTTCAAAACAGCGTTGACTTTCGTCGCCAGCCCGCGCCAGGCGACTTTTCCGTCCCGGTAATTCTGCAAGCCGGTTCGCAGCGTTTCACGCAGACGCTGCGCCTCTTTGACGACATGTTCGTCATCACTGGCGGACAAGCTTCGCATGGCGCCGGCGGATATCAGGCCTGCCTGGTGCGCCCAGTGCGCTAGATGGCGCATGGAAGTTAGCCGTTCGAGCAATCCGTCAGCGCGCATCGGCCGCGTGTTCAAGAGGTCCGCCGCGGGATGGCCGCCAATGATCAAAAAATTCAACTCGCTGCGATCAGTCACGCGCGTTCCCTTAACTTGACAAGGCGGCAAAACCAATATCACCTTCTAAAATATATTTAGGAGGTGATAATGAAAAATACCGCAACGATCTCGCGCCGCTCGCTCATGGCGGCGGTTCCGCTGATTATGTGCGCTGGCGCTGCAACAGCCGCATCCGACTCATCGCTGATGGTGCAGCGGCTGAACTGGTCAGGCGTCAGGTTGCGGACTGGGAACATTGACCTTCTGATTGACGCCTCTTCGTCGGAGAACACGCCAGCGCCGTTGGAGCCCGCGGCCTCGCGCACTTTTGCGCTGGCGACCCATCATCATGGCGATCACCTCGACATCGGCTTACTACAGGGAGAGCTTGGCGACCGGGGCTATCTGGTGATCCATCACGACGTCGCCGCGCTTATCGATTTGCGCGCCGTCAAAGTGCAAACCGTCGATCTTTACGAGCCGGTGTTTTTCTCGCGCGGAAGCGGCGCCTTTGCAGCATGGTGCGTGCCGGCCTCTGACGGCTTCGGCGATCCGCAAACGTCCTGGATCGTCGATGGCGGCGGGCGGCGCATCATCCATTGCGGCGACACGCTCTGGCATGGGAATTGGTGGAAGATTGCGCGCGCCTATGGACCCTTTGACCTCGCCTTCGTGCCAATCAACGGCGCGCGTCAAATTGGCGGGCTCATCACCGATGTCCAGCGCCCAATGATGATGGAGCCGGAGGAAGCCGCCGCGGCGGCGGCGGCGCTTGGCGCAAAAAGAGCCGTTCCGATCCACTATGGCTTTTCCGCACCAAACTATCTCGAGCAGGACAACCCCGAAGAACGCTTCATCAACGCGGCAAAAAAACACGGCGTGAAAACGAAAGTCATGCGCTCTGGCGAAACGATGAGTTTGTAACTAGGGCCCGAGCAATTGTCCTCGCATTACATGGCCGGCGCGACGCCATCGATCAATCCGATGCGACCTCTCCTGCTTCAAACACCGAGGATATGAAAGGGCCAGTTTGTCCGCAGACGATACAACCTGCGCCTTCGTCTTTAACGACGAATAGGGGCCACTGCCCAGGCGTTTTCAGTGATCGTCACATTATTACATTACGACTTTGGTTGCCCCGGCGCGCGCGCCGGAGTAAGCCCAACGCTTTAGCTCGCACAACTCCGGACAAACCGCTCATGGACGACGATTCAACCAAGTTTACTGACGAAGAAGCGCTCAACTTTCACAGCCGCGGCAAACCCGGCAAGCTTGAAATCACGCCAACCAAGCCGATGGCGACCCAGCGCGATTTATCCCTCGCCTATTCTCCGGGCGTCGCCATTCCGGTGCAGCACATCGCGGACGATCCGGACAGCGCCTATGACTATACGTCCAAGGGCAACATGGTGGCGGTGATTTCCAACGGCACCGCCATTCTTGGCATGGGCGATCTCGGCGCGCTGGCGTCAAAGCCGGTGATGGAAGGTAAGTCCGTCCTGTTCAAACGGTTCGCCGACATCGATTCCATCGATCTTGAGGTCGATACCAAGGATCCGGAAGAATTCATCAATGCGGTGAAATATCTGGGACCGGCTTTTGGCGGCATCAATCTCGAAGACATCGCCGCGCCGGAAAGTTTCGTGATTGAGCAGCGCCTGAAAGAGCTAATGGATATACCGGTCTTTCATGACGACCAGCACGGCACGGCAATCATCGCGGCCGCTGGGTTGCTCAACGCCCTCGATATTACCGGCAAGTCAATCAAGGATGTTAAAGTCGCGGTCTCCGGCGCCGGGTCGTCGGCCCTTTCCGTCATTGGACTGATTAAGGCCATGGGCCTGTCCCATGAGAACGCGCTGGTGTGCGATTCAAAAGGCGTTCTTTACAAAGGCCGCACGGAACGCATGGACCAGTGGCGTTCGGCCCACGCCGTTGAGACCGACAAGCGCACCCTCGCCGAAGCTATGGACGGCGCCGATGTCTGCATCGGTCTTTCCGTCGCCGGCGCCGTAACCAAAGACATGGTCAAGTCCATGGCCAAGAACCCGATCATTTTCGCCATGGCCAACCCGACGCCGGAAATCCTTCCGGAGGAAATCCGCGAAGTGCGCGACGACGCGATCATCGCCACCGGGCGGTCGGACTATCCAAACCAGGTGAATAACGTTCTTGGCTTTCCCTATATTTTTCGCGGGGCCCTCGATGCGCGAGCGCGCACGATCAATGAGGAAATGAAGATCGCCTGCGCCGAAGCGCTGGCGAAACTCGCCCGTGAAGACGTCCCTGACGAAGTAGCCGCCGCCTATGGAAAGCGCCTTCAATATGGGCGCGGCTATATCATCCCGACACCGTTCGACCCACGCTTGATTTCCGAAATCCCGCCGGCCGTCGCCAAAGCCGCCGTCGACAGCGGCGTGGCCAGAAAGCCGATCGAGGATCTCACCACGTACAAGGCGTCGCTCGCGGCGCGCCTCAACCCATCCGCGTCGTTCCTGCAAAAAGTCCAGTCGAGCTTGCGCGGACGGGAAGTACCGAAGCGCATTGTGTTCGCCGAAGGCGAAGAGGAAACGGTGATCCGCGCCGCCCATGGCTTCCAGCAGGAAGGTCTTGGCCGCGCCGTCCTTATCGGGCGCGAAGACCAGATCAAGGAAAAGCTCGTTGCGCTTGGTCTTGGCGGCGATCGCGATTTTGAAATTCACAATTCGCGTCTGTCAGACGACAACCCAGTCTATACGGACTATCTGTACAAGCGCCTGCAACGTAAGGGATATCTCTATCGCGACGCACAACGCCTTGTGAATACGGACCGGAATGTTTTTGCGGCCTGCATGCTCGCTCAAGGTCACGCAGACGGCATGGTGACGGGCGTGACACGTCATTACGACGTCGCTCTCGGCAACACGCGCCTCGCCATCGACCCTCGCCCCGGCGAGCGGATGATCGGCATGTCGATCCTGCTGACGCAAAATCGCACGCTTTTTGTCGCCGATACGAGCGTCACTGAATTACCAAGCGCGACGGATCTTGCGGACATCGCGGTTCAGGTTGCTCACGCCGTGCGTCATCTCGGATTTTACCCGAAACTCGCCTTTGTTTCCTATTCTAATTTCGGCAATCCTGATACTGAACATTCGCGCCGCGTTGCGGGCGCGGTTGAAATCCTTGACCGGCGTTCAGATGTCGACTTCGAATATGAAGGCGAGATGACCCCGCGCATGGCGCTGAACGAAAAATTCCGCTCGATCTATCCGTTCTCGCGCCTGACGGGCGAGGCCAATGTGCTGATCACCCCCGGGGTCCATTCCGCCGGCATTTCGACCAAGCTGGTCGGCGAACTCGGCGGGGCAATCGTCATCGGGCCGGTGCTGATCGGCCTTGAGCGACCGGTCCAGATCGCCCAGGTCGGCGCGCGCGTCGGCGATGTCGTCACGCTCGCCGCCATGGCCGCCTACGGGCTCGATCAGGAACACCGGTCCTGGGCGGAGAAAACCGCGTAAACTTTTTTCACGCTGAAGAGAGGTCGCCTCTTTGCAACTAGGCATATTAAGTCTGGCCGGGTAGCTCTTCGGCCATGAAAAATCTTTGTCGCAATTTGGTTTCGCCATTACTTTTTGTGCTTGTCGTCATTGCGGCTTCATTTCCGGCGGCGCGCGCAGCGCCTTTATGGATAGAACGTCAGTTTATTCCTGAAGCGGAACTGGTTGATCCTGTTTTCGCTATCTGCAACGAAACCTCAACGATAAAGATCGATCACTCATCCTGGGGCGTATTTCTGGAAGACCGCATCCGAACAGGGGAAGACGGCGTAAACCGGATTGACTACGGCGCGGTTACACAAACGGAACACGCCGCACTCAAAACTTATATCTTGCAACTTGAAGCCGTCGACATCGGCTCACTCGCATCAGGCGAACAGCTAGCCTTCTGGATAAACCTCTATAACGCGGCGACGATCGATTTGATTCTTGAGAACTATCCGGTTGAAAGCATTCGAAAAATTGACGCCCCGTGGGGCAGCCCTGCCGTCACCGTCAATGGCCTTCCGCTAACCCTCAATCAAATCGAGAGCGGCGTCATTCGCCCGGTTTTTAATGACCCGCGCATCCATTATGCGGTCAATTGCGCCTCAATCGGTTGCCCCAACCTTGCGGCGAAGCCTTACACAGGCGCGACACTTGAAGCGATGCTGGACGCCGCCGCCCGTGCTTATGTCAATCATCCGCGCGGCGTGCTGGTTGAAGACGATGACGTTACCGTCTCCAAAATTTATGGTTGGTATCGTGAGGACTTTGGCGAGAAGGAACGCGATGTCCTCGATCACATCCGCGTCTACGCCCGGCCAGAGCTTCTCAAACAGCTGAACGGCCTGACAAACATCGATGACTACGAATATGACTGGGCGCTCAATGATGCAAACGAAAAGAAAGAAGCGGATTAGCCGGTCTTGCGTCTGAACTTCGCCGATTGCTTGCGCACCATGGCGGCGCCCCACGGACGCGGCAACGCCTTCATCAGCCACACAGTGAATTTATTCCAGGCGCCGGGCACATAAACAACATGGCCTTTCTCAACCGCATCAATGGCGCCGTCGACGACCGGTTCGGCCTCCATGAACATGTATTTCGGCAATTGCGATACAAGGCTGCGCGTGTCGTTCACATCGTGGAATTCCGAATAGGTAAAACCCGGACACAGCGCCGACACATTGACGCCTTTGCCGTCGCACTCGGCGGCCAGTGACTGCGCAAAGCTGACAAGAAACGCTTTCGACGCACCATAGAGCGTGTGTCCCGCCGATCCCGGCACCAGCCCCGCGACGGACGACACATGAATGATGCGCCCATAGCCGCGCTCAATCATCCCCGGCAGGATCAGCCGCGTCAGCTGTGCATACCCCGTGACCATCAATTCGATAAAATCACGATGCGCGCGCCAGTCGTTTTCCAGATAATAGCCGGGCAAGCCGAACCCGGCGTTGTTTACGAGAAGATCAATGTGAACGCCTTCAGCCTCAAGCGTGCGGACAACCTCCTCAGGCGCGAGGGGATCGGCTAAATCCGCAGCAATACTTTTAACAGTGACGGAATGACGGTTCGCCAGCTCAGCGCCGATTTCGACCAACCGTTCCTTGCGGCGCGCAACTAGAACAAGATTTGCACCTTTCGCCGCCAGGGCTTCGGCAAATTTCTTACCGATGCCGGCGGAAGCGCCAGTGATCAGCGCCCATTTTCCTTGATATGTCATAAGGTTAATAGTGATCCGGTTTGTCGGTCGCGGCAATCCCGCCGGCGTCGCTCGCGACCGATAGCATAAAATTTGCTATAATCGTTTCAAAACACTGTGCTTTATGGCGACCAGGAAAAAAGGACCAATCCGTGGAGACCCTTGAATTCATCGCGGTGATTTTGACGTTTGCGATTGTGCTGACCTGGTATCTGCACAATCACTGGTCGCAATCAGACGGAAGGCGCGGCTTGCTGGCTTTGCGTGCCGATCCAATCGCAAAAAACCCAGACGCACCAACAAAAGCCTACCGTATGAAGTCGCGGGTCGCTCAGCCGCTAAACGCAAAGCCATCGCATAATGAGACACTCAGTACGAAACATGTGAACAAGGCCTCCTCCTGTGAAAAACCCGACGCCGCGCGCATGCGCCGCAAATTCCGCCGCCAGGACGAGGCGCGCTACCGCGTCAAAGATCGACGCCCGAAAGATCAGGACACGCCCTAAAATTCCGGGCTCCGTCGCGGCGTGCCTGAGATCTTCAAAGCATCGGAAATCCGAAATCATTCCCGGGTCGTATCTATTAAGGATTTCAGTCAACGTCCGGCCAGGCCGCTTCGCCGAAAATAGGCGCGCGCCCCCTAGTTTTATGGCCGCAAATTTGTGACAAGGCTGCCCTTGCAACCGAAGTTCGCCTCCCGGGCGACCCAAGATCATGAGCGATATCTCCATGGACGGCGCATATCCGGATATTAAGGCCGTTGGCGCAGAAGCCGCCGCGGTCAAGCCCGCCGATCACCCCCAGGTGAAACTGGGCCGGATCGGCGTCCTGCTCGTCAATCTCGGTACGCCTGACGCACCGACCGCCCCGGCCGTACGTCGATACCTCGCCCAATTCTTAAGTGACCGGCGCATCGTCGACCTGCCGCGCGCCTTGTGGCTGCCGATCTTGCATGGCGTCATTCTCAATACCCGCCCTGTCGCCACCGCACGGAACTACGCTAAAATCTGGGACCGCGAAAACGATGAAAGCCCGCTGCGCTATTTCGCGCGCGCACAAGCGGAAGGTTTTGCAAAAATTGCGGGCGAAACCATAACCGTTGACTGGGCCATGCGCTATGGAAATCCGCCAATCCCTGACCGTATCGACGCGCTGATGCGCGACGGGTGCGACCGCGTTTTGGTCGTGCCGCTCTATCCGCAATATTCCGCAACAACGACCGCCAGCGTCACCGATGCCGTTTTCGCCGCCGCCGGCGCCATGCGCTGGCAACCGGCATTACGCATCGCCCCGGCTTTCCATGACGAGCCTGCCTACATAAATGCGTTGGCGGCCGTCACACGCCGGCGTCTTGAAGCGCTCGACTGGACGCCGGAGCGATTGGTCATTTCATTTCACGGATTGCCGCAACGCTATTTCGATGCAGGCGATCCCTATCACTGCCATTGCGCAAAAACGGCGCGCCTGTTGCGTGAAGCGATGGGATGGACGGAGGAATTTGCGCCCATGGCTTTCCAGTCGAAATTCGGACGGGAGAAATGGCTGGAGCCGTCAACCGAAGACACCATTCAAAAACTTGGTGAAGCTGGCGTGAAAAGGCTTGCCGTCATTACACCCGGCTTTGTCGCCGATTGCATTGAGACGCTCGAAGAAATTGCGCTGGAGGCGCGCGACACCTTCGATGCAGCGGGCGGTGAAGAGTTCGATGCCATCCCATGCCTTAATGACGAGCCGGAAATGATCACGCTTCTGGAAACGCTGGTTCGCCGGGAGACATCCGGCTGGGTCGATTAGAAACCGAATGCAGTTTTTCTATTCCGACACTTTCAATCTGCAATTACCCGCCGGCCACAGATTTCCCGGCACAAAATACGGCATGCTGCGGCGAACTCTTGTCGAAGACGGGATACTGAGCCCGGATCAGCTCTGCGTGTCGTCACTCGTCGCCGATAAGGACCTTCATCGCGCTCATGCGCCCGATTATATCGAGGCCATCGATACTGGCGATATCGATCCCGCCGTCATGCGCCGTATCGGCTTTCCCTGGTCGCCACATATCGCGCAGCGCGCCCGCGCAACCATGGGCGGCGCTGTCGCTGCGGCGAAATCCGCCTTTGAAACAGGGCTTTCCGGACAGCTCGCCGGGGGTACGCACCACGCCCATTATGATTTCGGCTCCGGCTATTGCGTCTTTAACGATTTCGCTGTCGCAGCGCTTGCCCTTCTTGCGGATGGCCTGGCGGCGCGCGTCGCCATCGTCGATCTTGACGTCCATCAGGGCGACGGCAACGCCAGCATTCTTTCCCCTCGCGATGACATATTTGTATTATCCGTACACGGTGAGAAAAACTTTCCTTTTCGCAAATGCGCATCGGACCTGGATGTCAATCTGCCGGATGGCGTCGAAGACGACGACTATCTAAACGCACTAGAGGAGGCCCTTCCCGCCGTTTGGGCGTTCAATCCGGATATCGTGCTTTATCAGGCCGGTGTTGATCCGCTAAAAGATGACAGGCTGGGCCGTATGGCGCTCAGCCATGACGGGTTGATGGCCCGAGACCGACTGGTGCTTACCGAATGCAAACGCCAGGCGACCCCCGTCTCCATGGCCATCGGCGGCGGATACGCAGACCCTATTGACGCAAGTGTTTCCGCCTACGCGAATACCTATAGAGTAGCGAAAGAAATCTGGGCCTTTTAAAGGCCAGCTCACCTCATCGGCGGGACCTTCCGTCGCATTTTGCCTTCCCCTCGCCATATAGCCGGTCAAGACTACGCTGGATAAGGCAATGAATCGGGCCCTTAGACTTAATGGAATTTCTTGATCCTTCCTTCTGGTCCTTTCTTTGGGATGCAGAACGTTATGAAGCGTTAGCGGAACAGCTTGGCCCCTGGGCGCCCGCCTTATCGATCGGCGCGATGATCATCGTGTCCTTTCTGCCGCTTCCGGCGGAGACCGTCGCCATCGCCAACGGCATGGCGTTTGGACGATGGATGGGATTTCTCTGGACCTGGATCGGCGCTGTTACGGCGGCGATGATTGCGTTCGCCTTGGCTCGATGGCTTGGCGCGCCCCTGGTCAGGCGGTTTGCGCCCAAGACGGCGCTTGATAAATTTGAAACGCTGATCAATGGGCGTGGTGCTCCATTTCTACTCTTTGTGCGAATGATCCCACTTATCCCCTATACCGTTGTCAATTATGGATCGGGTTTAAGTCCGGTTCGCTTTCACACTTATGTCTGGACAACGGCGCTCGGCATGGCGCCGCCGATTTTCGCATTTGTCAGCGCCGGCGCAATGATGAAAGAGCAGCCATGGCTCGGCTGGGTCATGATCGGTGCAGTTATCGCCGTGCTCGGATCGCTTGCCTTTTACACGCGCAAAAGTTGGGCGCTCCCGTCAGCCCCCGAATAGCCGCTTCAGATAAACGGCACCAGCGGAATGCCCCGGCGAAAGCGTCGCTCACAACGGTCAAGCTGCGAGCGAAATCGTGACGCATTGGTTGAGACACTCTCCGCCGCCGCGGCAAGGCCGCTTTTGCCGCGATAGCTGCGTTCCGCATAGCCGCCCCAGCCTTCGTGATAGGCGAGATATTGCTCATAGGCGTCGTTCAGAGAAACGCCGAGGCGGCGATTGGACTCCGCGCCATACCAGGCGACGAAATCGGCCGCGTCGCTAAAACTTCTGCGATTGGCGTCGATATTGCCGCTGGCGCGTTGATATTGTTCCCAGGTGCCGCGCACCGCTTGCGGATAACCGCGCGACGAAGAAAGACGCTCACCAGGGATGATCCCGAGGAAACGCCTGCGCCGCGGCTTGGCGTCGGCGTCAAAGCCGGATTCCTGTCCGATGATCGCAAGCTGTATATGTTTTGGCAGCCCCCAGCGTTTTTCGGCCCGGTGAGTCGCCTTATACCAGCCGCCTTTGTCGTCGAAAATTTCGCAAGCGTTCGTGACATCGTCAGGCGGCACCGATCCGCAACCGGCAAGCGCGCCGCTAACAATCCCAAAAACCAGCATGCGCCGCGAAATCACCATGGGATATTTCTAGGTCACAGTCGGAATGGACGCAATCAAACTGCTGATAGGATCAGATTAGGCAATGGCGCGACGCGTCGCATTGAGTAAATCATCGATATCATTCTGCGTTGTTTTGAACGAGGTAATCAAACGTTGCATCTTGCCGCCCGCAGGATCGCCAGGCGTCACCCATGGATAAAAAGTTGCGCCTTGCACACGTAGTTTTTCTGCAACACCATCCGGGAACACCGGAAAAACCTCATTGATCTGCGTCGGATAGGCAACCTCGACGCCGTCAATCGCGGCAAGGCCGTCGGAAAGCGTCGCCGCCATCGCATTGGCGTGGCCCGCCAGGCGAAGCCAGAGATCATTGTTCAGATATGCGTCGAACTGCGCCGCAATGAACCGCATTTTCGACCAGAGATGCCCGGCGCGCTTGCGCCGAAACTCGAAATCACGCGCCATGGCGCGATCGAAAAAGATTACGGCTTCCGCCGCAAGACACCCATTCTTGGTGCCGCCAAAGCATAAAACATCGACACCCGCTTTCCATGTCAGCATCGCAGGGCTTGCACCTGTCGCCGCCACCGCATTCGCGACGCGCGCGCCATCCATGTGAACGGTCAGATCCGCGTCATGGGCGGCGTCGCAGAGCGCCTTTAATTCGTCAGCGGAATAAACCGTCCCGCATTCCGTTCCTTGCGTCAGCGATAGGACGCTTGCGGGCGCGCCGTGGGGCGGGCGGTGTGGAAAGCCGGCCAGAGTTTTTTCAACCGATTGAACCGTCAGCTTGCCGGCGGGCCCTGCAATCGGCAACAACTTCGCACCGCCGGTAAAAAATTCCGGCCCTGCGCATTCATCCATCTGCACATGGCTTTCCTCATGGCAGAGAATCATACCGTAGGGCGGCGTCATCACCGACAAAGCCAACCCGTTCGCCGCACCGCCGGTCGCCACCAAAAATATTTTGCAGTCGGTTTCAAAAATCTCGGCGAAGCGCATTTCGACCCGCGCGGTCAAATCATCGCCGCCATAAGAGGGGACAGCGCCTTCGTTGGCGCGCGACAGCGCCTCCATGATTTCCGGCGCGGCGCCGGTCCAGTTATCCGATGCAAAATTCATGAGCGACAACCTCGCCTTACCTGCGCCGACGGTCAAGCAGGAGAAAGAGCCCGCATCAGTGCAGCAAAGTCATCGACAGTCTCATCGGCGCCCGCCGAGAGAAGGCGTTCCCCATGGCCGTCAAAAATGTGTCCGCCGCCGAGAAAGCCCCAAACGGTCATGCCCGCGGCGACACCGGCGCGTACGCCGTTTTCGCTGTCTTCAATGACCAGGCAGCGCTCCGGCGCCACGCCGATTTTCCCGGCAGTATAAAGAAAGATATCCGGCGCCGGTTTGCCATGGGCGACCAGATCGGCGGAATAAACATGCGGCGCCGCATGCTCCCAAAGCGCCATCCTTTTCAGCTTGCTTTCCAGAAAATGCGCGCGGGAAGAAGACGCAACAGCGATGGCTTTTCCCAGCGCCCGCATGCTGCGCATAGCCTCCCCGGCGCCCTCGATGATTTCCAGTGCGCCCATCTCCCGGCGGCGCCCTGCAATCACCGTATCGCCGAGATTGGCTGGCGGCTCCCCGCCAAGACGGGACCGGTAGTCCGCACCCAGCGAGCCGATAAAAGCATCATCATGAAGACCGACAAATCGGCGAACATATTCAGCGGGCGTATAACAAAGGCCCAGTTCTTCAAGGGCTCGCCGCTCGCCGCGAATGGCCAGCACTTCACTGTCGACGAGAACGCCGTCGCAATCAAAGATCACCGCCTCAAAACTCAATACCGTCATTACGAGCCTTTGTTTATCTGTACACGCGAACACAAGCGTTCCGCATTACGCGAAACCCTGGCGCACGTCTCGCCTTTACCGCGCATATAGATGGAAAATAGATAGTTTTGCTTGAAAAGTTTCGCTTTTCCGATGGATACTCAAACTCTCGGGTTTCAGTGGGGTAGTGAGAGGGAACCTTTTGTCATGAAAAAAAGAATATTGCTGGGGATCAGCGCGATTGCGCTGGCGATGACGGTGCAGTCATCGGCGCTGAGCGAGCGCGGCGGCGACCGGGAAGACCGGCCATCCCAAAACATCGAGCGGGATGCGCGCGCCTTGACACAAGCACGCCTGCGCGACCGCATCGGTAAAATCCGGAAGCGTTTCTATCGGGGCCGCGAAATCAGAACCATGGACGGGTCGGGCAACAACCTGGGCGACCCGCTGGCGGGCGCGAGCTTTCAACAGCTGCAGCGGATCATGGCGAATGATTACGCTGATGACATTTCAAAAATGGCGGGGCCTTTGCGCAAAAGCGCGCGGGAAGTCAGCAATATTGTGGCGACCCAGGATGGTTCGGTCCCAAACAGCTTTGGAACCAGCGACTACCTCTGGCAGTGGGGACAATTTCTGGATCATGACCTTTCCCTCACCGATGAGGTCCCAAGCGAGGACCGGTCGTTCGACATCGCTGTGCCCGAGGGCGACCCTTGGTTTGACCCGAGCGGGGCGGGCGGCAAGACTATTCATTTCAACCGCGCGTTATCCGATCCAGCGACCGGGACGGATCTCGCAAACCCGCGCGAACAACTGAACGAGATCACTTCATGGATCGACGGGTCCATGGTCTATGGCTCAAGCGACGAGCGTGCGAGTGCACTGCGCACCAATGATGGAACGGGCCGCCTGCGCACCAGCCGCGGCGCATTGCTGCCCTTTAACAAGGATGGCTTGCCCAACGCCAATGGTCCAGCGCCCGATCCGGCGAAACTGTTTCTGGCGGGGGATGTGCGCGCCAACGAACAGGTTGGCCTTGCGGCAATGCACACATTATTCGTACGCGAACATAATCGCTGGGCGGCGCGCATCAAGAGAATGCGACCATATTATTCCGGTGACGATATCTATCAGACTGCGCGGCGCATGGTGATCGCGGAAATCCAGCTGATCACCTATAATGAGTTTCTGCCAGCGCTGATCGGGCGAAATGCGATCCCACGCTATCAAGGCTACAGACCAGGCGATGCAACTATCTTTGCGGCGTTTTCAGGGGGCGCCTATCGTCTGGGTCATAGCCTGATCAACACTGAGCTGTTGCGCATTGACCGGCGTGGACGCGAAATTCCCGCCGGGCACTTAAGTCTTCGCAATGCTTTTTTTAACGCCCCGTCGATCCTCAAGAAACGCAACGACATCGATCCGATCCTTCGCGGCCTTGCGGCGCAGAAGAGCCAAGCGCTTGATCCGAAGGTTGTAGATGATTTGCGGAATTTCTTATTTGGTCCACCCGGCGC
Organism: Pseudomonadota bacterium; assembly: GCA_039196665.1. Taxonomy (GTDB): domain Bacteria; phylum Pseudomonadota; class Alphaproteobacteria; order Caulobacterales; family Parvularculaceae; genus Hyphococcus. The sequence goes on from JBCCUQ010000003.1 coordinate 175,569, forward strand.
CGGCGGGTTTGATCTCGCCTCGCTTAATATCCAGCGCGGGCGCGATATGGGTCTGCCGTCCTACAATGACGCGCGCAAGGCGATGGGCTTGAGTCGGGTTTCGGATTTCAACGAGATTTCCTCAGACCCCGATGTCCAGGCGGCGCTCTATGAAGCTTATGGATCGGTTGACGATATTGATTTGTGGGTCGGCGGCCTCGCCGAGGATGCAATGACCCGTCAGGGTTCACAGCTCGGACCGCTTTTGCGTGCGATCATTGCGCATCAGTTTACCGTGCTGCGCGATTATGACCGCTTTTGGCACAAAAGGGATTTGACTCGTGCGGAATATGTGATGGTCAGGAAAATGACGCTGGCGAAAGTCATCAAAGCGAACACGACCATTCGCGGCACTGAAATTCCGCGTAACGTATTTTACGTGAAGAACTGAATGCTTCTCCAACGCGTTTCAACAAAAAGGGACCGCGCTTGCGGTCCCTTTTCAGTATTGATTGAGGCTGAACTTAGCCCGCTAGCACCGCCAGCAAAAGCAGCGCCACGATGTTCGTGATCTTGATCATCGGGTTCACCGCCGGGCCCGCCGTGTCCTTGTAAGGATCGCCAACCGTATCGCCGGTCACCGCAGCCTTGTGAGCTTCAGAGCCCTTGCCGCCATGATTTCCGTCTTCGATGTATTTTTTGGCGTTGTCCCATGCGCCGCCGCCGGCGGTCATGGAAAGCGCCACGAAGAGGCCGGTGACGATAACGCCCATCAGCATAGCGCCCACCGCAGAGAGTGCGGCTGATTTGTCGGCAACCATGCTCACCGCGAAATACAGGACCAGCGGCGACAGGATCGGCAGCATCGAAGGGACCACCATTTCCTTGATCGCGGCGCGGGTCAGCATGTCCACAGCGCGTCCGTAATTCGGCTTCGACGTACCCGCCATGATGCCGGAATCCTCACGGAATTGCTTTCTGACTTCCTCAACAACGGCGCCGGCCGCACGGCCCACGGACATCATCGCCATGGAGCCGAAGAGGTAAGGCAAGAGGCCGCCGATGAAGAGGCCGACAACGACGTAAGGGTTGGACAGGGAGAAATCGACCGCGACGTCCGCAAAGAACGGGAAGTCCGTCGGATGGCCGACGAAGTGCTTGATGTCTTCCGTATAAGCAGCGAACAACACCAGCGCGCCAAGACCGGCCGAACCAATAGCATAGCCTTTGGTGACGGCTTTTGTGGTGTTGCCGACCGCGTCCAGCGCGTCCGTCGTGTCACGAACCGACCCTTCAAGACCGGACATTTCGGCAATGCCGCCGGCATTATCCGTAACCGGACCAAAGGCGTCGAGCGCGACGATCATGCCTGCAAGCGCCAGCATGGTCGTCACCGCCGTGGCGATGCCATAGAGACCGGCGAGGTTGTACGTAATGATGATGCCGATGACGATAACAACAGCCGGCAGGGCCGTTGCTTCCATGGAAACTGCAAGGCCCTGAATGACGTTGGTGCCGTGACCGGATTCAGACGCTGCCGCGACCGACTTCACCGGACGGAAGCCCGTGCCTGTGTAATATTCGGTAATCCAGACGATAAGGCCGGTGATCACCAGACCCATGACGCCGCAGATGAACAGGCTGAGGCCGTTGAACGGATTGCCCGTCGACGTTTCGCCAATGGTTTCTGAAAAACCGAACATCTGAAACGTCACGGCGGCGATCGCAACCAGCGATAAAACACCCGTAACAACGAGGCCTTTATAGAGGGCGCCCATAATATTCGTAGAACCCTTGCCGAGCGACACCGCAAAAGTGCCGATGATCGAGGTGATGATGCAGACCGCGCCAATCGCCAGCGGATAGAACATGAACTGCGCCGCATTCGCGGTGAACAGGATCGAGCCCAGCACCATGGTTGCGGCAACCGTCACGACGTAAGTTTCGAACAGGTCCGCGGCCATGCCGGCGCAGTCGCCGACATTGTCGCCGACATTGTCCGCAATCGTCGCCGGGTTGCGCGGATCGTCTTCGGGAATGCCAGCTTCAACCTTACCGACAAGGTCGCCGCCAACGTCAGCGCCTTTCGTGAAGATGCCGCCGCCAAGACGCGCGAAGACGGAGATCAGCGACGCCCCGAGCGATAGCGCGATCAGCCCGTTTACAACGTCGCGGCTTTCGGGAGCATTGCCCATCACGCCGGTCAAGACGCCGTAATATCCAGCGAGACCAAGCAGCGCCAGACCCGCAACGAGCATGCCTGTCACTGCGCCGGAGCGGAACGCAACCGAAAGGCCGGCGCCAAGGCTTTCACTCGCCGCCTGCGTCGTGCGCACATTCGCCCGGACCGAGACCAGCATGCCGATAAAGCCTGCCGCGCCCGAAAGGACCGCGCCGATGACGAAGCCGCCCGCCGGAATAAAGTCGCCCTTAAAAGCCACCAGCAAGACGAGGAAGACTGCGCCGCCAGCAATGGCGATCGTTGTGTATTGACGGTTCAGATACGCCGTTGCGCCTTCCTGAATAGCGGCGGCGATTTCTTTCATTCGGTCCGTGCCGGTGGAAAGCGACATCACAGAATTCACGGTGAAGGCGCCGTACCCAATCGCGGCCAAGCCGGCCAGAATGACCAACCAAAGCTCCAAGCTCATTTTATATCTCTCCTGGGAATTTGTTCAGTAATCGTGGGGTGATTGCTGATATGGCCGCAGCGACGTGAGGTCACGCGCGCGCTTCAACCAGCCCCCGATGAAGTCGCGCGGAAACTGACAAAGCCCTTCGTTAAAATCAACAAAAACTTGCCGCGCCGGTCAGCTGCGCAGTTCAACTCAATGAAAAGGTGGACGATAAGGCCTCAGGCCGCGCGGGAGCGCATCGCCTGTTTTTTGTCCGGCTCACTGTCCGTCAGCTCTTTAACCCAAGGATAAGTCTTGGCCGTTTCGTCTGTGTAACCAAGATTTCGGGCTGTGACGCTGCGTGGGCGATCCGCAGTTTCGGCGTAAAAGGTCCCGAAGACCTTGTCCCAGAAAAATTCCGCAATCCCGAAATTTCCGTTCTCATTGTGGAAATGATGGGCCAGATGACGTTTTTTGATGTCTTTCCAGAACTGCGATTTCGGCTCGAACGCCAGATGCTCGCCAGCATGCAGGAATTCGGTGATGCAGGTCATGATAACGGTGCCGGTAATGGCGCCCGCGGCGCCCGCGGCCCCGTGAATCAGCCAGCCGAGCGGTCCGGCAACCAGGACAATCGTTGGCAACGTCGTGTGCAAGCCACCGAAAAGTACTGATAAATCATTGGGAAAGCGGTGATGGTCGTAGTGTACGCGCTTCCACAGCTTCGCCAGATACGGCGATTTATACATCCAGCTGCCATGCAGGATAAACCGGTGGGTGATGTACCAGGCTATGGGAAATAAGAGCGCCCCGGCCCCTATAGAGACCAGAAACATCAGGATCGACGAGGTCGTCGCCAACCCGACCGCCAGCGCGACCACAAGAATCAGCGCGTAAATCTGGATCGCCGGATAGGTCACATACGCCCGCACCAGATCGTCGAACGTCATCCGGTTGAGGAGATATTCCTCCTCTTTCCATGCTTTATAGCCAACGAAGAGGCGCATAGGCCGTATTCCCTGAATTGGCGTGCGGTAACGCCTGAAAGTTGCCGAATTAGCGGGTTGCGGCGCAAACTAAGCCTCGCCAGCCGCCAGTTCAAGAGCGGCGCAACGCCGCCCTGTGCGCTTCCTGTAACAACCGCCAGCATTTATTGATGCAATGCAATAAAGCAAGCCCTTGCCCGTTGACCTAAGGCCTTGTATCCGCTCAACATTAAAAATGCTCGCGGGTATGGTTAAACCCATCGCAGCGGGCCAATATTCGCGCGCAGATAAACTGCGTAACTTTGCGTCGGGCCGGGGGAGCCGAGGGCGCGTCAATCACACGCCGGCGCCGCGCCGGCATTAGTGCGGGGGCGTTGATGGCTGTTACCTCAGGACCAGCTTTGCCGACACCAACCTCGAATGAGTCTCTCGATCTGCGCATTGGCGGATTTGAAAGCGTGCCGGACGCACTCGACTACGCTGCTCGTGGCGAGACCGGATATAACTTTTTCACCCTGCGCGGCGAACTCGCCCATCGCTTGAGCTATGCTCAATTGCGCGACGAAGCCCGCGCCCTGGCCAACCGCTTGGCGGCGCGATTTGAGCGCGGCGACCGACTGACCATGGTTGCGGAGACCAGCCCGGATTTTCTGATCACTTTTTTCGCCTGCCAGTACGCCGGTCTGGTCCCGGCGCCGATGCCGATGCCGGTCAATCTCGGCGGCAAGGACGGTTATATCAATCAAGTCCGGCAGATGATCAACGGCGCCCGCGCCGCAGCAGCAATTGGTCCGGCGCAGCTGACAGAGTTTCTTACCGAAGCCTCACAGGATATCGATGGCGTCGAGGTATTTGATTTCGATGCACTGCGCGCACTGCCTGACAACGGCGTCGAAGCGCAACCGTTCGGGCCCGATGAGCATTGTTATATTCAATACTCGTCCGGATCTACGAGCGCGCCAAAGGGCGTGATCGGCACGCAAAAATCAGTCAGTAGCAATCTGACGGCGATCACCCGTCACGGGCTGCAGCTGCGTCCGGGCGATCGCGCCGCAAGCTGGCTGCCGCTCTATCACGATATGGGATTGATCGGCTTTATCCTGGCGCCAATGGTTGGTCAGGTTTCGGTTGATTTTCTCGCAACCTCCGATTTTGTCCGCAGACCGCTTTTGTGGCTGCGCATCATGACGGAACATAAAACGACGGTCACCTACAGCCCGTCCTTCGGATATGATCTTGCGGCCAAGCGCTCCGCGCGCGCCGAGCCAGGCTCGATCGACCTTTCGAATTTGCGCGTCGCCGGCATTGGCGGCGATATGGTGCGCCCGGAAGCGCTGAACGCTTTCACTGAGGCTTTCGAGCCTTGCGGGTTTTCGCGCAGCGCCTTCACTCCAAGCTACGGCATGGCGGAAGCGACGCTCGCAATCGCCTTTCCCGAACTCGGATCGCCAGTCAAAATCGACGAAGTCGATATGCGCCACTACACCCGCTCCGGCGTTGCGCAACCGGCCTCCGCCGTAACTTCGGCGGAACACCGCCGCGGATTTGTTCTGTGCGGACGGCCGCTCCCCGAGCATGACATTGAAGTGCGCGACGAGACCGACAAGGCTGTCGAGGAGCGCGTTGTCGGGCGGATTTTCATTAAGGGACCGAGCCTGACGCCGGGCTATTTTTCCGATCCAGGCGCATCGGCCGCTATGTATCGCGGCGACTGGCTTGACACCGGCGACATGGGATATTTCCTGAACGGACAGATTGTAATTACTGGCCGCGCCAAGGATCTCATTATCATCAACGGGCGCAACATTTGGCCGCAGGATATCGAATGGGCGGTCGAGAAAGTCGATGGCGTCAGAAACGGTGGCGTTGCGGCGTTTTCAGTCGATGACGGGAAGGGCGAACGTATTGTGGTTGTTGCAGAACGGCGCGGCATGGATGAAGACGCTCTCGTCGCACTGAAACGCGAGATCGCGCAAGTTATTCAAAACGCCGCCGGCGCGCCGGCGGACGTTGTCCTGGCGAGGCCGCACTCCATGGTGATGACCTCCTCGGGAAAGCTTTCGCGAGCCAAGGTCAAACAAAAGTATCTTGACGGCGCGTTCAACGAAGAACGCGCTTCGGCTGAAACGGATACGCCCCTCGCGGTTGGCGAAGCGCGGGTGTAGCTGTTGCGCATCGCCATTACCGGCGGCACCGGGTTTGTCGGCGCCGCCGCCATCGATCATCTGTTAAGCCTTGGCCATGAGGTTGCTGCGCTGGCGCGAGACGCTGGCCGACTGCGGCGCGCCGATGATGTGCGCGTTATCGAAGGCGATCTTGAAAACGCCGCCGCCCTCGCGACACTTGCCCGAAACGCCGATGCGTTTGTTCATCTGGCGGGCATCACGCATGCGCGGCGGGATGAAGATTATGAGGCGGTCAATGTCGCCGGCGCCGCGAACGCCGCGAAAGCAGCAGCGGAGGCGGGCGCAAAATTCATCCATATCTCTTCGATGTCCGCACGCATGCCGTCAGTCTCGCCCTACGCCCGCAGCAAAGCCGACAGCGAAGAGGCCGTGCGCACGGCGTCAGGGAACAACCCATGGCTCGCTCTGCGCCTGCCGGCGATTTACGGACCCGGCGATATGGTGACGCTCGATTATTTCAAGCTGGTCAAAGCCGGCCTTGCTCTGGAACCCCGAACCGATCCCCCGGCCCGCGCTTCTCTCCTCTATGTTGATGATGCCGCAACCTCCATTCTCAGCGCCGCCGAGGCTGCTAAGCCAGGCTTCGTTTACGAGGTGGGCGATGAGCGCGCGGAAGGCTTCGCCTGGTCCGAAATCGGCGCGCTGCTAGGGAAAACACTCGAAAAGCCCGTCAGACGCATTCGCCTCCCGCGACCGGTAATCGCAGTCTATCATGGGACCTTGCAGCGGGCGGAGCGCATTCTCAATCGCCCGCCAAGCGTGCGAACCGGGCAAATCAACGAATTTTTCCATCCGGATTGGGTGGCGAGGGAAAATCTGCTGACAAAAGCGACCCCGTGGAGGCCGGCAACGCCGCTCCACGAAGGATTTGCAAAAACCGCGCGTTGGTATCAGGAAAACGGTTTGCTATAAGCAAGGCCCGCGAGGCGAGCGGGAATAAGGAGATAGGAATGTCCGGAATTCAGGAAGACGACGATCTTGTGTTTCACAAGATTTGCTCGCTGCTGGAGCCTTTGAACGACAAAGGGATCAAACTCACACGCGAGACCGACCTGATCGCTGATCTCGAAATCGATTCCGTGTCGGTGCTCGATATCGTCATGGATATTGAAGACAATTACGACATCTCAATCCCGGTCAATACGATCTCGGAAATAAAAACCATCGGCGAACTCGTTGACGCGATCCACGCCATCAAAAAAGAGCAATCGTAAACAATGAGTCTGTTCGATAAATTCCAAAATACGGCCGAGTTGTACAAAAGTCTTCTTGAAAGCACCGGCCGCGACCCGTTCGGCGTCTCCATGGATGAAATGAAGGGGCCAACCCGTGCAATGGTGAATGGCAAGGAAATCGTCCTTGCAGGAACGAATAATTACCTTGGCATGACGTATCACGATGATGCGATAAGCGCCGCCAAGGAGGCGATCGACAGCGACGGAACCGGCACGACCGGCTCACGCTTCGCGAACGGCACCTACGCCGCGCACCGGCAACTGGAACAGGATCTGGCGGCGTTTCTCGGCTACAAGCACTGCATGGTTTTCTCGACCGGATACCAGGCCAATCTCGGCGCCATCTCGGCGCTCGCAGCGCCGCCCAACGACGTCATCCTGATCGACGCGGACTGTCACGCTTGTATCTATGACGGGTGTCAGCTTAGCGGCGCAGAAACGATCCGCTTCCGTCATAATGATCCGGAGAGTCTGGACAAGCGCCTCTCCCGCCTTGGAGAAGACGTGAAAGGCAAACTGGTTTGCTTTGAGGGCATGTATTCCATGTTCGGCGACACCGCCCCGGTGAAGGAGCTGGTGGAAGTCGCCCATAAGCACGGCGCCATGGCGCTTCTCGACGAAGCCCATTCCTTTGGCGTTTATGGGGACAGCGGGCGCGGGGTTTGCGAAGCACAGGGCGTTCAAAGCGACGTTGATTTCTATTCAGGTACGTTCTCCAAGAGCCTTGCGTCGATCGGCGGCTTTGTCGCTTCAAACCATCCGGAGCTTGAATATCTGCGCTTTTCGAGCCGGCCTTATATGTTTACCGCGTCCCCGTCGCCGGCGAATGTCGCCGCCGCCTCAGCGGCGCTGGCGAAAATTTCCAGCGACGGCTCCATGCGCAAAAGTCTGTGGGAGAACGCCCGGCGCATTCACGAGGCCTTCACCCAGCTTGGATTTGATTTGTGTGCGGAGGCCGGACCGGTCATCGCCGCCAAACTTTCCAGCAAGGAAGAAGCATTCGTGGCCTGGAATTTCCTTATGGAAAATGGCGTTTACGTTAATCTCGCCATTCCGCCTGGCACGCCAAATGCAACATCAATATTGCGTCTGAGTGTCTCCGCCGCCCATACGGCTGAAGACCTGGATATTGTTGTTAACGCCTATACCGCCCTTGCCGATGTTTTGGCCAAGGAAACGGTAAGCGCTTAAAGAGGGTCGGTGAGCTCGGGTCACAATGGCGTGGGTCGCAATCATTTCACAATTGCGCCGTAAATGAACTGGGCATTCTGGGTATCTTGGCCCGGATGAACGGCGAAGAAGGATACGTTGCGTGCAAAATTACAGTTGGTCGGGTTGGTTAAGACGAGTAATTTTTGGGGCCGGGGGATCGCTTCTGGGACTTCTGGCTGTCACTGGCAATGCAAGCGCTGCAGACGGTGACTTTGATTTTGAACATGTCAGCTGCACAGGCGCGGAAAATGAAATCCGCGTTATTGTGCGCGACGTTAAGAAAAGCGTCGGGCTGATTACCGCCGATTTATATTCGAATAACAACGAGACATTTCTGCGCGGCGGAGAAGGCCGGGTCAAAAAAGTCAAATACGCAGCCCGGGCGCCAGTGACCCGGTTTTGCATAACCACGCCGGAGAGCGGCGATTTCGCCATGGCTGTCTATCATGACCGCAACGCCAACGGAAAGTTTGACAAGACCGGCCTCGGCCTGCCCGACGAACCCTGGGGCATTTCGAATAATCCAAAAGTCCGGTTCGCCGCGCCGCATGTGGAAAGAGCGCTTTTCCAGGTTTCTGAAGCTGGCGCAACGGTGGATATTAAGCTGAACTAAGGTTAGGCGTTGGCGGCGGCGCATGCTGGCGCCAACGCGAAACGGAAACTTGCCTGATGCCTGATATCGATATTCGCCCGGTTGCGACGCCCGACGACCGCAAAACCTTTATGCGCCTCGCCAGCACGCTTTACCGCGAAGATCACAACTTCGTCGCGCCGCTGGAGTTTGAACTCGCCGCGCGTCTCGATCCGGCGAAAAATCCGGGGCTGAAAGATTCCCCGCACCAGCTATGGGTCGCTTACAAGGACGGCGCGCCGGCCGGGCGCATCAGCGCCATCGTCAATCGCGCCCATCTCGATCGTTATCATGACGAGACCGGACATTTCGGATTTTTAGAATGCGAAGACGACCCGGCGATGGTCAAGGCGCTGACCGATACGGCCAGCGACTGGCTGCGCGCAAAGGGCATGAAAAAAATCGCAGGCCCGTTTAATTTTTCCGTCAACGAAGAGTGCGGCCTGCTTGTCGATGGTTACGACACGCCGCCCTACATCATGATGCCCCATGGCAAGCCATATTATGCGGCGCGCCTTGAAGAACAGGGGTTCACCAAAGCGATTGATATGCATGCGCTTGAATGGTTTCCGGTGCGCGAATTTATCCCTGAAAAACGGTTGCGTTTTGTGCAAAAGGCGCTCGACAAGCCGGAAGTTTCAATCCGTACCTTGAAGGCGGGCGATCTCCTTGGCGATATTCGCACAATCATTGATATCTATAACGACGCCTGGTCTGATAATTGGGGATTTATTCCGTTTGGAGAGGATCACGCCCGGCACATGGCGGGCGAATTGAAGCCCATCATTCAGGAACACAATGTGGTGCTTTGCTATTATAAGGGCGAGCCGGCCGCGTTTGGTCTTGTACTGCCGAATATCAATCGCGCGATCCGCGATTTCGACGGCAAGCTCTTACCTTTCAACTGGGCGAAGCTCCTGTGGCGCCTGAAGGTCAAAGGCGTCGATCAATCCCGCATGCCGCTGATGGGAGTGCGCAAAAAGCTTCAGGGTAAGCCCGTCGGGGCCGCCTTCGCCTACAAAATTATCGATATGGTCAACTCAGCCAATATCGATCATGGCGTCACCCATTCGGAGTTATCCTGGATTCTTGAAAACAATACGGCCATGCTCACCATGCTGACGGATATGGGTGCGAAGATTTACAAGACCTACAGGATTTACGAGAAACCAATATGAAGTTTTTTCTCGCATCCATAACGGTCTTTATGCTTTCGATCGCAGGCTTGCGTGCTGAGGATGCGGCCAATCCAGCATACTACGGCTACCGCATTATCAATGTTTACCCCCATGACGACACGGCTTTCACGCAAGGCCTGCTTTTCGATAACGGCATACTGATTGAAAGCACCGGGCAACGAGGACAATCTTCCGTCAGAAAAGTCAGGCTTGAAACCGGTGAAGTCTTAGCGCGCACGGAATTGCCAGATGAGTTTTTTGGCGAAGGCGTTGCACAGGCGGGCGGCAAACTCGTTTCTTTAACATGGCGCGGCAAAAAGGGCTTTGTCTTTGACAGGAAATCACTTTCTGTCATCGATACTTTTGCTTATGAAGGTGAAGGATGGGGCATAACCCATGATGGTGATCACTTCATTATGAGCGACGGCACGTCATTGCTAAGAATGCTCGACACAACATCACTTGAAGTCGTGGACACGATAGAGGTGACCCTTCGCGGCAAACCTCTCGACCGGTTAAATGAACTTGAATGGATTAACGGTGAGATTTTCGCCAATGTCTGGCGGACCAATGGCATCGTCCGCATCGACCCTGGTTCCGGCATCGTGACCGGCGTTATTGATTTGAGAGGGCTTTTGCCCGAGGCAGATTTTACGCGAGGCCAAACCGATGTCCTGAATGGCATTGCCTATGACGCTGAAGCAAACCGCCTGTTTGTCACCGGCAAAAACTGGCCAAAGCTTTTTGAAATTGATCTTATCAAACGAGAGGAAGGCTAAACTTCCTCAAGACTGGATCAGTCGAACACTGCGCGTAGTACAGATAAGGCGTCCTAATACCAAACCTGCACACGAACTGATAGAATACCTCATGGAAAGCCTCCTGCCTCCCTTGAATGCTGTGCGCGCCTTTGAAGTCTCCGCGCGGCATTTAAATTTTTCTCGCGCGGCGGAAGAACTGGGCGTTTCGCAAGGGGCGATCAGCAAGCAGGTGAAAATTCTCGAGGACTATATCGGCGCGCAGTTGTTTGATCGGCGGCCAGACGGTCTCGCCCTGACGCAGGAAGGGCGCATGCTGCGCGATTCTATCGCGCCGGCTTTTGAAACCTTGCGGGGCGCTTTTGCGCGCTATTCCCGCCGGGCGCCAAGGTCAAGCCGGTTCCGGCTGGCGACCACCGCCTCTTTCGCCTCTTATTTTCTGGCGCCGCGCATGAATGATTTCGCCGCGATGCTGCCCGATATTGATCTGGAAGTGATGACGTCCGACCGCGTGATCGATTTCGCCCGCGAAGAGATTGATCTCAGTATTCGCTACGGGGCCGGGGGCTGGGACGGTCTTATCTCCAGTGCATTGGCGCCCGGTGTTCTGACACCGGTCTGTGCGCCCGCTCTCTTCGAACGCACTGGCGGCGACGGCGCTGCGTTAATTGCTTCCAGCGAACGGCGCATCCAGATTTTTTCCGGCAATGAATGGCGCGCCTGGGAAAAAGCATCAGGCGTTGATTTATCCAACGCCGCAGCGGCGTTCATTTTTGAACATTTTGTCGTCGCCATACAAGCGGTCCTCGCCGGGCAAGGCTACGCCCTGTTGCCGCAAATTCTCGTCTCCCGGCATATCGCCGATGGCGCCATGGCGGTTTTTTCAGACGCGCGAGTGGAATGGGATCAGACATTCCATTTCGTCTATCCGCCAAACAAACAAACCGCGCCGATGGTCCGTGATGTGATGACGTGGTTTCAGTCAGCCGCGTCGAACTAAAAGCCCCGTGTTAAGGGCTTTTCAGGCCTGACTTTTTCTCATACGCGCCCTGCCTTCTTCTCCATTTCGAGTCCTGCAATGGCGCGCCATGTTGCCGGCAAGCTGCTGAACGCAGCGCCTGCATATGTCGGAGAACACAGCATGACAGTTTCCACCAGACACGACCCATTCCCCGTGAAGGACCCTTATCATGGTATCTATTCCCATGGCGTCGAAACCCAGAATGGCGTCAGGATACTCCATATTTCCGGGCAATTTGGAGAATCTCCTGCAGGTCATCTGCCTGCTGATTTTCACGGTCAGTGCCGCAATGCATTGCTAAACGTTCAATCAGTATTGCAAAGCGCCGGAATGGATTTTTCCGACATCGTCAAACTGTCATTCTTCCTAATCCGACGAGATGACATGGATGCGCTTGTCGATGTGCGCAAGGAAATGCTCGACGGCGTTCGCCCCGCAATCACAACCGTTTTTGTCGCCGGCCTCGTCTCGCCTGACTGGCTGGTTGAGGTTGAAGCCGTTGCCTGCGCGCCTGCGCACAAGCTCGCCGCCGCGCATCTTTAGTTTGTCAAAACATGAGAAGTAAAATGAACCGCGTGTTTTCGATTATTATTGCGACCGCCGTTATGGCTCTGCTTAATACAGAAACAGTCTATGCAGCCGTCGTTCCCGCTGACTGGATAACCGTAGAAAATGGATCGTTGAATGGCGTTGGCTTCACTGTCGCCGGGGTAAACGCGCCTTTAGCCAGCATTGTTGAAGGTGAAAATTTTGACGATCCCGGCCACATCTTCTCCCCGCTTATTAGCGTTGATAAGCTCCAATACGGCCTCAGTAACGACTTAGTATTCACATTTGATACGCCAGTCACTGGACTTCTTCTTTACGCCAAGAATTGGAGAGGAAGCCTAATATCTGCTTCCAATGACCCTGCTGTAACATATGATTTTGATCGCCAGTTTGATGTTTTGAGCGGGTTCACGCTTTCAACGATCGCTGGACTCTCGGTCATCATTGATGATGACAATGTTGCGTTTGAAGATGGCGTATTGCGCTTTCTCAACCCGGTCACTTCGTTGACTATACTATCTGATGGCGGCGCCACAGCGATACAATCGTTGACCCTGGGAGTTGAAGTCAGTGAAGTGCCGCTGCCTGGCGCTCTACCGCTAATGCTTTGCGGCCTGGCGGGCGTCAACCTTATGAGACGGCGCCGTTAGACGTCCCAGTCCATAAATCGCGCTGTAAACCCGATTGAATCGAACTCAGTCAAACAAACTTACCGCAAGAACGGTTCATCGAAACTGCGCAGCTTGCGCGAGTGCAGCGCACCGGCCTTCGCTTCGTCGCGCAGCACATGAATGGCGCGAATACCGATGGCGAGGTGCTGACTAATGCGTTCCTGATAGAAAGCGTCCGCCATGCCCGGCAGCTTGATCTCTCCATGGAGCGGGCGGTCCGATACGCAAAGAAGCGTTCCGTATGGGACACGATAACGGTAGCCGTTGGCGGCGATCGTCGCCGACTCCATATCAATGGCGATAGCGCGCGCCTGATTGAGCCGCACGGCGTTACGCTCAAAGCGAAGCTCCCAGTTGCGGTCGCTGGTCGTCACGACCGTGCCGGTGCGCAGATGTTCTTTTAGCTTGTCCTGACCGCTGCCGGAGACCTCTTGCACCGCGCGGGTCAACGCCAGTTGCACCTCCGCCAGCGTCGGCAAGGGAACCGACGGATCAAGCACGTCATCGAGCACGTTGTCATCGCGCAGATAAGCGTGCGCCAATACATAGTCGCCAAGCCGCTGCGTGCGGCGCAAACCGCCGCAATGTCCGATCATCAGCCACACTTGCGGGCGCAATACCGCCAGGTGGTCGGTGATCGTTTTCGCATTTGATGGCCCGACGCCGATATTGACCAGCGTGATCCCCTGACGGCCTTCCTGAACGAGGTGATAGGCCGGCATCTGAGGCAGCTTCGCCATAGCTTCGCCGGGCGCCGGCGCGCCTTTGCGGGTTTCGCGTCCGCCGGGCTCAATCAAGGCGGCCGCACGACCCGCTTCGACTTCCTCTTTAGCGTAGTCGACAAACTCATCTACGTATCGCTGATAGTTTGTAAACAGAATATATTCCTGAAAGTGTTCCGGCCTTGTCGCTGTGTAATGCTGAATTCGGTGCAGGGAATAATCGACCCGCTCAGCAGTGAACAGCGATAGCGGCAACGGCCCACTGCGCTTCAGGATGAACTGCCCATCGACAATATCATCATTGGTCGCCACCAGGTTGGGCGTATGGAAATGGTTTTGAAGCTGATTGCGTTTCGCATGCGTTAACGCCACTGTCGCGCTCTCAATCGCAAAAGTCAGCGGGATCGGCGTGAATGATTTGCCGACAAAAATCTTTGCATCGAAACGCTCAATGATCCGCTTTAACTGGTCGCGCAGATAATCCGCAAACAATGCCGGCTGCGTAATGGTCGCGCCGTTGATACTTGTCGCGGCAATACGGCCCAGCGCCAGCTTCGAGGTCTGGGTCGTCGCTTCGGCGGAAACCTCAGCGCATAGATAAGGATAGACCGCGGCGCTGGCCGTGTCCGGTTGCGCGCCGCCCGCCAGATAACGCTCAAAACGGTCGGTGATCTGCGCGTGAGCCTCATCATAAAGCTCTATCAGGCGCGCAACCGCAACCTCGGGCGATTCACACGAAACCAGATCATTTGCAGGCGCGTCTACGGGCGGTAAAGCCGTCATCCTCTTTTCCTTTCGGCGGGATTTTTAACCGGCTTACACGGTTTTGCTGAAATTGTCGCCAGTTTGCGTCAGAACCGATCAGAGCGCGCTCACCTCATCATCGCTCAGCGTACGCGCTTCATCAATCAGCATGATCGGCACGCCATCCCGGATCGGATAGGCAAGCATGGCTTTCTTGCTGAGAAGCTCGCTCTTGTCCCGGTCATAGACAAGCGTTCCACGGGTTTGCGGACAGACCAGAATTTCAAGAAGCTTTGGGTCGATATCGCCGGCTGGCGTGGAATGCTCATTCTCGTTCATGGTCTACCTCCCGGAGCGACGCGCACAACTGATTTTATTGCAGTAACTGCTCGCCGCCATTCTCGTCACCGCCGGACATTTCCATTAGCGCCATCAGGATTTCAGCGCGCGCCTCAACTGTTTGAGCTTCCAAGAGCGCCTGCTTTTCATTCGGCGCAAAAGGACAGCCCATGGCGAGCGACACCACCAGCGCATCAATGGAGGCGGCTGACGCTTCCTCCCAATCAGTTTGCAGTCCCTCCGTATCGAGATAGTTCTGCATTACCTGCAAAAATTCGTCGCGATCTACATTATTACCTGATGGATCATTGTGGGCGTCAATTTCAAAAGCGTTCCAATCAGCCTCAGCCAGGCGGTAGGGAGTGTCCGTTGAAATCTCCTGGGTAACGCGAAAACGGCGCTGGCCGTTCAGCGTAATCAGGTAACGCCCATCTCCGGTTTCCACAAACGATGAAATCCGCCCGGCGCAGCCCACAGAAAATAAGTCCGGGTGATCACCGCCGGCTTCATCCACAGGCTGAATCATTCCAATCATGCGCGCACCGCCAAGGACGTCATCGATCATCTTAAGGTACCGTGGCTCGAATATATTCAGAGGAAGCTGCCCGCCAGGTAACAACAATGCGCCCGGCAATGGAAACAGGGGAATTTCCTGTGGCAGACGAGGGGTGGAAAGACGTCCAGGGTCGTTCATCATTTGGGGGACAGCAACCGCCTCCTATGCGCTCATGAAAACAAGACTGACGACAATCGGCGACGCCCACGGGCCGTCGCCGGGTGCGCCGGGCCCAGCGCATCGAACACCGTCAGGAGCTTCTTGCGCGCCGCCTCCTCGTTCCATTCGCGGTCACGTTCGATAATCGCAAGCAGCGCATCCATCGCGGGCTCCATGGAACCGGAGCCAATCAGTGCGCCGGCAAGGTCAAATTGCGCCTGCAGATTCGCCGGGTCGGCATCCACCGCCGCCTTCAGCGCGCCAATGTCACCGCCCTGGGGCGCGCCATCGGCCAAAGCAATTGAGGCCTGAATGCTTGCCAGCAAGGGATCGCTGCGCTTGTCCGGGGGCGCAAGTTCAAGCGTCTGTTTCGCCTGTTCGATGTCGCCCGTCGCCAGATGACAGCGCGCGAGACCCGCGAGCGCGCGGATATTGCCGGCGTCGGCTTGCGCAACCTGACCGAAGAGCTGCGCCGCAGCGGCGATGTCGCCTTCGTCTAGCGCTGCGTCGCCAGCGTTCAGATAATCTTCGATACCCTCGTCGGGACCAGCCGCCTCGCCCGCAAGCTGAATCAGGCGATCGATAAACGCCCTGATCTCGCTTTCCGGCACCGCGCCCTGAAAGCCATCGACCGGACGACCTTGAAAAAATGCGTAAACCGTCGGGATCGACTGGATGCGCAATTGCGACGCGAGCATCTGGTTCTTGTCGATATCGACTTTGACAAGGCGCACCTTGCCGCCAGCAGCCATCACCGCCTTTTCCAATACCGGCGCAATCTGTTTGCAGGGGCCGCACCAGTCGGCCCAAAAATCCACCACCACAGGCGCGCTCATCGACGCCGTCAAAACATCGGCCTCAAACGTCTCGACGCTGGCGTCCTTGATGATATCTGCGGGAATATCCCCCGGCTGCGCGCCGGGCGCGCCAATGATCGTATCCATGACCATCTCCTTAACTGTAGCCTTCTAGATGAGGCTCGCCTTGTCGAAACGCAAGACGTTAACCTTCCAGCGGCGCCGCCAGATTGCGGATTTGCGGGCTAAAACCACAGCTTTCGACAAACGCGACGAGATCTTTTGGGGAAATCGCGGTCGAGGCGGTGTTTTCCAATGGATGAAACCAGACCGGGTCGTGAGCGAGGAGCGCCTCATCAAGGATGACCTGGGCGAGCGCTTTCGCGCTTTCATTGAAAAGTGCGAAGGGCGTAACAGCCCCCGGAATGACCCCAAGCGTCGCAGTCATCAATTCCGGCTTGCCAAAAGAAAGCCGGCCTTTTGCGCCGATCGCCTTGCCCAATCCGACAAGATCGACGCGCGTATCGCTCCACGCAACCGCCAGTGTTAGTGCGCTTTTTTTGTCTTTTAAAAACAGATTTTTGGAATGCCCGCCTGGCATATCCTTTTTGAAGTCGCGCCCCTCTTCCACGGTAAAGATCGCCGGATGGGCCACAGTCTTGTGCCGAACGCCCAACCTATCAAGATAGGCGAAAAGCTCATCGCGGGACTTCTCGCCTTTAGGCGGCGCAGCTTCGTCGCTCATGTCTTCTCGCCTCCCGCGCGCCCGGCCTGGCCCCTTGATAATCCGACTTGCATTGGCCGATCTCGTCGTGCATATAGCGGCCCCTGTCGGGCTTCAACAGCCGGGCGGCGCAAAGGAGCGCGGGCGTAGCTCAGGGGTAGAGCGAAACCTTGCCAAGGTTTAGGTCGTGAGTTCGAATCTCATCGCCCGCTCCAATTTTCCAAATGTCTCGCACGTTACTCGCACGGTGCGTCGGATTAAGACTGGTTTTGGCCTCCGACGCAATGGCCACAAAAAGCCCGTCGAGCGCATCAATGACGGGCTGAAAATATTCTGGGTCGAACTTGGCATAGCGCTCCACAGTGTCTGCGCCTGGCTCTCTCCATCCCCCGAGAGCGGACGTTCGCCAACTATCTACACTTTGCATCCGGCACCAGCTGGCGACGGTGTGGCGCAGCGTGTGAGGCGTGAATTCTTTAGGTAACTCAGCCCGCTCCCGAGCAGCGTTCCAAGAATTTTTTATGTCACTGAGCTGCTTACCGCGCCACGTAACGAGGTGGCCTTCTGTTGTTTGCTCAATCCACGCCCTCGCAAGTTTTGTCATTGGAACAGTGGCACGACGTTTTTTATTCTGAGTGCGACCTACCGGGTTTAGATCAATCAGGCCACGTTCGAGATCGCATTGAAATCTCGTTAGATCCAATACAGCACTTTTTCTACCAGCCGTTGAGAGACACAATACGAAGAAAATTCGCATATGATCGCTTGCAAGCTCATCCCACAAGGAGGCGAGCTGAGATGGCGTAGCTACAAACTCTCGCCTACCGCCACTCGGCAACCGTAACTTTGGCGGCATTTGATCAATTTCATCATTTTGATGCGCCCAGGCGAGCGCAGCATAAGTGGTGCCGAATATGGGCATGAGCGCCGTCGCGCGACCGTTTCGGTCCGTAACGATTTCCGCAAGCGCATTGCCGTTCAGCAACACCGAGGCGACCTGCCATTCGATAAATTCCGGCCAGCTTTGATATCTGTTCGGTCCTTCGCGCACCATGCGAGTAACTGCATGGGTTTTTGCAACCTCTCTGCCTTCATCCGTTAACTGATAAATCCAGACCGGCAGCGACGAGATCGCCCCGCCGATGGCGTTCACACAGGCGAGCACGGTCGCCAGGGTTTCGGCAAGCCGCGGCGTGATCGCCGGTCGGCGGTCTTTCTCCCCCGACAAGAGCGACGTGTATTCGCCCTGTGCGCCGGCAAGTGCTTCCCAAGACTTGTCCCGCGCTCGCATTTCCAGTGGCGGATCAAGCCGATCAGCGATTTTGCGTAGAAGCCCCATCACACCGTCTCCAGAAAGCGTTTGAGAGCGTCGAGGCGCGGCGTGCGAAGAATGGGAAAGGAGGCCCCATAACGTCGCGCCTCGACCGAAGTTTCCGCATAGGCTGGCGTTCGCTTCTTCGACCATATTGATCAGATCCAGGACCTTGCCCCAGCTCGGCGTCGCCATGGATACGCTGCTGTCGATGCCGGCGGCGATCAGGCCGTCCGGCTCATTCGAGCCGCCGCCGACCAGCGCCGCGGCGTCCAGCGCCTGGGCGAGCACAAAAGCGAAGTCGGAACGGATCAACTGTTCAATGTCCGGCGTCGACTGCAGCAGCATGTTGCGCGAAAACTCTGTGATCGCGCCCACATGTTTCGGCGCCATCGAAACCTTGTCGAATTCGTGATCGCTTGCGCTGATGGCCGCGTTCTCGGCGACCCAGCCGGTCGTCGCGCTCGCCTTCAGCCTGGGGATATCCACATTCCCCTGAAGACCGGAGAGCACCGTCGCCCCCAGCCCTTGCGTCAACAGTTTCGCCCGCAGGATGTCGATAAACTGATCGCCGCGAAAATCCGTGGCGATGATGTTGCCTCCGGGTCCGCCGACCGGCGCCGCCGTGGTGACAACGCGCTTTTCAAAAACCTGCATGGGCACCGCAACGCCCTTGAAGGCGCCGCCATTGCGGCGGTTCAACTCGGCGCTGACTTCGCGTTCGCGGCCGTTGTCTACCTCCATGCCGGCAGCGCCGGCGATGGCGCGGGCCAGTGAAAACGACCGGCATTCGAGATCGAAATTCTGATCGCTGTCGCCGGCAATGGCCTCGCCATCGGCGCGGCGGTCGGCTTCGTCGATCAGCTTTTGCCGCTCGATGGCTTCATCGGTTTTTTTGAGATTACCGCGCAGCTCGGTGAATTTCGTGTGCTGCGTTTCGGAAAGGTCGCCCGCCTCGCCCTCCGGTGTATCATTGAGGGCCCTCATCTCGGCGACGAGGCGGGCGCGTTTTTCCATCAACTCTCTCAGAGTCATGGCATTCTCCATCTTAGGGACGGCCGGCGTCATCACGACGCTGGTAGAACCGTCAAACTACTGCGCAATTCCCTCACTCAGAGGCGGACCCGCAGCGATCCAAATACTTACAAGTTCACAAAACTCCTGTTCATGCCCGCGATGGGGGGCATGAACTTCTTCTTCGAATCACCGTCATTAATGCGGGTTTGTTCACGCATTAGAATTGAATCAATCTCATCGAGCCACTCCGGTATCTGTCCGAAATTCGCAGCTCGCATGCGGGCAGCAAACGTCCCCACTCTTACGGTTTCCAGTAACAGCTGATCGGCCCTTGATTGGTAGTCGTTGTCTCTAGCTTTCGATTTCATTTGTACCTCTCTAATGAAGAGCGACCGGCAATGATGTCAGCCAAATCATACATCCCCGCCATGTCAATCATCGAATACCTAAATACAGCAGCATCATGTCCTTGATCGCTAGTCTCAGGCTGGAAGTATTTCAAATCAGCCAAATGGGAGCGCGAAGAGTCATAAATTTCGAGTGACGCCTGTAAATAGTGTAGAGGCTGGGAGAACGTAAAAACTATATCTCCGAATTCGGATGGCTTCGCCTTTACGAGACGTTCAAAGATTAGATCTAGAGCAGCACCTAATGTCAGCTCACGGAAAGAATTTAATCGATCATCATAAACACCACGAGGGAAAGGCTTCATCCGCCTCGCTTCGTGGACATAGTGGGCAATGTCTTTTGCATCAGCGATGATCATACCAGCCAACATTAAATTGACGCCATCGGCAGCAGTCATTTTTGGAGCGCCCCGCCCCCTTCCGCCTTTGGTAATTTGATTATCGTTCCGCAAATGCATTGCGAGCACCTTCATGCTTGCCGGCATCATCGCCAGCTTTTTTGCAAACGGGGTGATGATTTCAGATAGTTTCGGCAATATTGAAATCCGATTTTGATTTATTCTTATCAGAATTGAAATATTATTTCAATAAAAAGGTTCGAGTCCTTATAGGCGCACCCAACCTCATAATTTTTGCATTTATTATCAACAACTTAGAGGTTTTTCTCTACAAAATGTACCCCGATTGTTGGAAAATAATTGGGATTTGTACCCCGATTTCTAGACAAATGTATCGCCATTAACCGGGAATTCCGGTTAAGTATCCAAATAGGATACTTCCGATTGGACGGTGGAGCCTGTGGGAATCTAACCCAACCACGCAGGTCTCAAAGCTGGCCCGGTTCACACACCGGGAGCAGGCCCCGCCGAACTGCAAAGAAGGCCGGCCTTTGGGTCGGCCTTTTTCTTTGCAACCTCACTCAAGCGCGGATTCGTCGTGCGCTCAATGACTGTTTATCCCCATTGAAAAGCGGGGCTTACAGACAGGTTGTTCACACCTTGTTCTTGGTGTCAACGCCGATACAAACGGAAATCGCTCACACCGCGAGAACCATGGGCATGCGCCCGATCCCTGCCGCCTCATCGCCGATTCGCACCGCCAGGGCGGCGATGAGCGCATCGGCGGCGTCGATTTTCGAATCAGGCTGCGCCTTGATGGCGCGCACATTGCCGCTCGAATCTTCGCGCGTGACGACATTGCCCAGCATCCAGGCGAGCGCCGCATCGCCATCATGGACGATGCGCTGATCATCAATGAGACCCGCCAGGGTTTTCATCGGCGCCGACACATTCTGTGTCGTCTCCCGAAACTCCATACAGGGCGCGCCCGCCGCCTGCAGCCGCGCGATCATCGCGCCGGCGTTCCACGGGTCAAAGGCGAGCCGGCGCACGTCGAAACGCTTCAGATCGGCGTGCAAGTCCTCCTCGATGCGTTCCTGATCGATCATTCCGTCGCCGGCCACGATCAGCCGGCGCTGGCGTTGCAATTCCGCATAGCGCTCGCGGTTGCGGCCGCGCATCGCCGCGTCGGGCAGATAGTAACGGCCAAAGACCGCGTATTTATCATCGAAGGGAAAGAGCAGCATGACGGCCGTCAGATCCTGCGTGCTGGCGAGATCAAGACCGATGTAAACCGGCGCCTTTTCAAAATGATCAAGCGACAGCGTTTCGTCGGCGCAGCGGCGCCAGTTTTCCATATTGAAGAACGCTGACCGCGCGCCGACCCATTCATTGAGATGTTTCGTTTTAAACACCGCCTGGCGGCGCGCATTGGCGAGCGCGTTGTCGCGCTCCTGGTTCAGAAACTCCGCATGGACGGAAACGCCGTAATTCGGGTTGGCCTTGATCAGCGCGGCTTCGGTTGTCCAGTCATCGTCCTTATCAAGACCATAAAGCGCTGCAAACAGCGCATCGTCGCGGGCGTTGCCCGATAAGACGATCTGCGCGTCCTGCATAGCAGCGTAGCAAGGCCCGGCAATGTTGTCGCCGGCGGTTGTGATCATCAACAGCAGCGGCTCCTCGCGCGCGCCCTGCCCCGTGCGCATGGTCTCGACCAGGATATCGGTTTCGTGCTCGTGATATTCGTCGATGATTGCGCATGATGGCGATGCGCCGTCGCCGGGCTTGCCGATCACTGGTTCAAAGCGGGAGCCCGTGGCCGTGCTGACGATTGATTTCGCCCGGACCTCTAAAGAGAAGCGATCGCAAAGGCGCGGCGTTTTCGACGCCATCTGACTTGCCGGCCGGAACACCTCCATCGCCTGTTTTTCAGACGTGGCGCCGGCGTAAACCTCTGCGCCGTGTTCGCCATCCGCCGCCAGCATGTAGAGCCCGATCGCCGCCGACCAGGCGCTTTTTCCGTTCTTGCGCGGCACGAGAATTAACGCGCGGTGATAGCGGCGTTTATTGTTGTGCTTGGCGACCCAGCCGAACAGCGACGCGGTGACCCACACCTGCCAGGGCGAGAGCTTTAACCGTTCGCCGCGCGCGGCCCATTCGCCTTTCGTGTGCGGCATCGATTCGACAAAAGCGCAGGCGCGAAAGGCGCGCAAATCGTCGAAACGAAACCGAAAATCCGGCTCGCCTTGGCGAGCGAGATCGTCGAGGAAGCTCTTGGCGGCGAAGCGAACCCATTGAGAGGCGGGAATCTCACCGCTCGTGACGTCCTTCGCATAGCGCTCGGCAATAAGCCGATAATGAGTGATCGCTTCTTCTGGTGTCATGATCGTCTATGCCGCCCCTCCGCTGGTCGCTGACAGGAAGTCAAACAGATCGCCGGTTTCCTCTTTTTCCTTTGGCGCGGCGACGCGACTGCGGTCGGCGGCGGTCATGCCGAAACGGGCCAGGAGCGCCATCAGATCCCGACGATCAGCGCTCGTGAATTTGTCGCCATCGGGCGTCATGGATGCGCGATAGCGCACCATCAAATCGGCAAGCATTTCAATCGCGATGCGATCAGCTTTCGTCAACACGCCTTCCGGCGCCATATCGACAACCTCAGCCCAGGCAGCCCGGCGCGCATCATCAAAATGATCCGGTGGCGGACCAAGTTCAGCATCGACCTGCGGCTCCTGACGTCGCCGCTGCGGGTTCTTGTCGAACGCGCCGCGCAATTCAAGAATGTTACTTGGTATACGCATCCGGCCCATAAAAACTCTCTCTATTTTTTTTGATATACTCAATAAATGCAGGCTTGCCAGTTGCCTCCAAGATTCGCTCGGCTTCGGGCAAAGCAAGCGTAGTCCGTCCACCGTCCCAACGTTTATACATTACCTGCCGTAGCACGTCTAAGCGAACTTTGTTTCTCGTCACCTCCCAAATAGAATGACAATAAAAGCGCTTATTGATCGTATCCAGATCATTTATAATCATAGCTCTATGCGGAGGGACAATAGCAAATGGGCAATCGGGATCTTTACACAATTCAGCCTCAATAAGATCCATCGCCTTAGAACCTTCCGCATATTTCTCAATATTGGGGGGATAGATAAACCTTTTAGCTGTCCCAACCTTCGTCGAAGTATAAATAACTCCATGTGCGAATTGATTTCGCTTTCTATACAACTCAGAAAATACATCCATGTGCTTGGTGAACTCTTCATAATCTTCAGGACGTATAGTACGTTTTGCTACGCGTTTAAAAAAATCCGTTAATTCTCTTGCGGTTCTTAGTCTTCGAATGATTTCATCAGCCAAGATCGAACCATCTGTCATTCTGCGGAAAAACATAACAACGAGTCCATCAATAAACTCTTCGATTTCACTCAAGTAAGCCCCAACCTCTGCATGCAAATCTTTGGGCGTTAATTTCATTTTTGTCTCTCCAAACATGAATTTTGTGGAAATGAAAAAAGTACTTGGGTGTGGGTCCACGGTCGTAAGCTCCTAGCGATTTTTCTTGTGCCCAAGCGCGCCATCGACCTCGACAGTTTTGCGGGCGTGGCACGGTTTGCACATCGGCTGCAGATTAGACCACTCGTTCGACCCACCGCTGCGCAATGATACGATGTGATCGACCTCGGTGGCGATAGCGCCACAACTGCAATCTGGATTCGCCTTCAGAAACGCGGCCCGAATGATCCGCCACTTGCGATCATAGCCGCGCTTGGCCGCGCTAGGACGAACCGCCTCCGGTCTGACGAATGCCTTGCCGAAGCGCGCCGGTCGAAACATAGGGGGACGCTGGGTCATCCGCAGGCGCCTCCTACAGCGACCGAAAACACCATCGGACCCCGACTCTCCTGTTCCGCTGAGCCAGCTTCGCTATCCGCGAGCCGTTTCCGCAGTTGCAGGGGTGTCAGGTTTCCACGATCAAAACTCCTGGCGAGCAAGTCGGCGGGCTTGGGCCCGCCGGCCTTTCGGATGAACGCAAAATCAGTCATCGCCACGGCTATGGCTGCTCGCTCGATCCGCCGCGCACTTTCCTGCTGAGCCTTGACCCGCTCTTCGCGATCCGCCTCTGCTTGCAGATCAACGGATACTTCCTCTTCCTCCGACTTCCGAGACGAAGTCGAGGAAGTATCCTTAGGAGTGTCCGCGCTGACGGACTCTTTTCCCGTTTGTTGTCCGGATTTCGGGACTCTTCTCTGGTTTGTTGTCCGTAATTCAGGACTCAATGCTGGTTTGTTGTCCGCATTTGCGGACTGTTCTCGCTCAAAGGCTTTCGTGTGAACGATGTTGAAAACCGTTCGCTTACCGCGACGCCCGAAGGCGCCGCGCTCTGCAACTCTCAACAATCCTGCATCGACAAGGTCCTGAAGGGCCTTGGCGGCGGCGCTTCGTCCGACGCCCCAATCAGAAAAATCACGACATCCGATAACAATCGGCTCATGGTCTTTTCGACCAAACCGTATCGCAATCCAAATTTTCGAGGCGTTGGCGCTAAGGCCCTTCAATACTTCGCACTCAGCCTCGCGCACAATGGCGAAGAGTGACGCTCTCTTACTCATTGTGATGCCTCCCCCACCAGTGCAATGGGGTGCCCAACTCATCGCTGATATATAACAGAGCGACTTCAAAATCCTCGAAAGAAACACCGACTAAATCACCGAAGCTTTCACGAACATCTGTCGGAAAACATCTGGAATAGATGATCGCACCATCATTCAAAGTGCGCTTCAGGCAAGTCTGACGCTTCGCTATTTCGATGCTGTCGATCTGCCGCCGCGTAAAACGCTTCGCCAGTTCTTTCACATCAGAAACGATCCGCCGGCATTGCAATAATCCGTAAAGCGCACTATCGACGGAATTGCTGGTTATTGAAGTTAAATCGGCATCGAAATTCTCGTGAAGCCCGTCGATGGCCGTCGACGGGCTTTTCTTTTGGGTCTTTCCCACGGTGGTCTCACGTTCCATTGATTTTCTCCTGCGTTTTCAAGCGCACGAGGGAGCGTGTGAGGCCATCTAGTCTTCCACTATACGCGCTTCTTATCGCGAAACAGATCTAATCTGCGTGAAACAACCAGGCTCATTCGGAACCGATGAACGCAGAGGTTGAGGACGAAAATGCAGGCGGCGCGGGCAAGGGTTTCTCCTGCAGTAAAGGGAAGCATGATCATTAAGCGGCTGCGGCTTTTGCAAGCTTATGGGCGGGTTCATCAACCCCCGCTTTCCAATATGACGACACATAAAGCCGGTCCTTTGGAACAGCTAAGTCGCGACGGAAATAGGTCCGAAGATCACCAACCATCGAAAACTCTCCTGCCACAAACACACTTGTGGTTTCATCGGGCGCGTCCGCCGCTCGCATAGCGTCAATGAGTTGAGTTCCAGGCGCATATGGATCGGGTTTTACGATCCAGCTGATCGACGCGCCATAAGGAAGGCGTAGCTGTTGGCGATCCTCTTCGCTCAAGATTTCAACAAAAGCATCGACTTGCACGCCTTCGCCGATGGTCTCCAACCCAGCCGCCAAGGCGGGAAATCCCGTCATATCTGCGGCCGCCAAAATGCGCGTCACGCCATTGGTAATGAGTTTCGGAGATCCGCACCGGGAGATTACGATCGCATCGCCGGACTGCGTGCGTTGCGCCCACGGGCCGACGCGGCCTAAATCGCCATGGGTTACGATATCAACATCGATCTCACTTAAATTCGGTCGCACATTCCGAACCGTATAGGTACGCATCGCAGACTTGAAATCGCCGCTTTCAATCATCCTTTCAAATTTGGCTTGCGTCTCATCTCTGCCTGGAACAACCAGTTTGAAATGTCCGCCTGCGGCATGCGGCGAGAAGGTATTGATCATCTCACTCGTTAGCGTGAGCCGGATCATATGCGGGGTGAGTTTTCGAATATTTGTAACTTCGGCAGGGCCGAAACGCTGATTGGATAGGGCCCGTCTAAGGCGTGCAAGCATGGGAGGACCTTTTTTGATAATCGGCGACAATAGTTTTGCTTTCTCTTTATTTGAGAATCATTCTCAAATATGCAAGGCCACAAGGTGCACGGGAATTCGATTTTTAAAAATTATCCACTCGCCATTACGGTCAGCCTAGTTCAAAGCGTGATTCACGGAGGTGCTAATTATTGAGTCGGACCGGCAAAACAATCACATCACAACCAGGCGAAAGCATTCTCGAAAACGCAGAGCGTTGAGGCGTCGAAACCAACTATTCGTGCCGTAGCAGCACTTGCGGGCTCTGTCAGGCGAGGCCCACAGCCGGAGAGGTCGACTTCCCATCGACGACGCCCCTGAAGAGGAAGAGATCGAATACGACATTATTCTAACATGCCAGTCTTTCCCAAGAAAAACTGCATGATCACATTCTTCCAACCAGTCTAACGTTGCAGATTGTGGCCGTGCACTCTCGATTGTCGTTCATCAATTATGAAAATGCGAGTCGAACGACCGATGCTTTTAGCGAATGTCAGGGCTTGGACGCCAACTCAGAAATAGAATGCGTCAGCCATCGTTCATGCTCCTCAAGTCTGGCCGCTAAGTCATTGTTACCTGACGCCGGCGCTTTCTCCAGATCGTCGAGCCAGATTGACAGCATCTGCCTTTGTGTAATCAACCAATCGATAACGCCATGTCGGTCGGTATTCATCAAGCATACTCCATGTTAAAACAAAAGGACCCGGTTTCCCCTCCCGGTAGACGGCTATGCGCGCCCTGCCTCATGAAGCGAGGTGATCGTCTTTCTGCTTGCAAAAGCAATCTCAACTTGGGGCGCTGCAATCTGCATTCCCGCCGAGTTGAAAACGCAGCCAACACCCGCTGCTGCTGATAAGCCGCCATCTTCCCCCTTCCCGCACATCAGCCAAGCCACGTGCGCTCTGCAACGGCTTTCATCCTGAACTTGGGCGGCAGATAACAAAGCAAGAATGCTGAGTTCATCAGCGGTTGTATAATAGCAACCAGGGCAAGCAACTTTGATTTTACGCCCTCCGGACATTCCCAATTCGCGCGCAAGTAATTGCAAGCCCCCAAGCGCTGGGCAACCGTAGTCTCCAAACACATTCTTGAACCCATCAACTAGCGTCGGACAATCTGCGTGTCCGGTCGCGGCGGCGCGAAATCCCCAAAGCGCGTATCCCGCGCCCGACCCAAGCTCGGAGATGGCGACCGATGTGGTAAAGGTCATGCTGAATATCCTTTAGATTTGCAAAGCAGTTCCGCCTCCGCCATCCCGTAGAGACGGCGTCCTAAAGTCACGATACGGAAGATAAATGAAAAAATAGCAGGCCCCACACCTGAGCGCGTCATGACTTCAGAAGTTTCCGACCGAACACGCCATTTGTCGTCATAACTGCGGATGTCTTTTGCGCGGCGCAAAGATGAGCGGAACACAACCTGTTCGCTTTTGAGTTTTTTGAGAGCCGGGTGCTTGCTGCTTCGCTTGACCATTTCTGGCGAGCACCAGTCAAAAAGAATGCCGCATCTTGACCGCTCACTGCCGAATTCCGCGAGCGAACGGAAAAAGCTCTTCACATCATCTTCCAGGAGGTAGATCAATACCGCTTCCGATATCACCAGTAGAGGAGAAGCGTTCTGAAGCCATTCATGTTGGGCCCAATTTGGACCGACCGCATCGAAGATATGCGTAGCGCGTCTGCTATCGTCGCTGAACACTTCCCGGCGTAAGGCGGCGACATCAGGAAGGTCGCTATCTATCCAGCGCCAGTCGGCTGACGACGCTTGCGCCAATACCCGCTCAAACATCGTATTGAGGCCGGACCCAACAGAAAACACGACAGCGCCGGGATTTTTTTCGAGAAATCGCAATACCTGGCGATCATACCACATGCCCCTCGCGACTGCGCCGCGCATGGTTGGCGTATTACCGGCATAGCGTTTGAGATCGATATCAAACCGCGCGCAAATCTCTTCGGCTTTCGGGTCAGTGAAGTTTTTAAAGCGCTTTTCGCGACTTGCGCGCGCACGGCAAGCAAGAGGGATAAGCAGCGTCTCTGATACGCCCGTAAGGCGATCAACGTTGGCGTTTCCATCTAAGTCCATGCTGCGCTCTCAAGATTTCGCCATTGCGCCTGCGCTTCATCAGCGAGTGCGTATGCAGAAAGAATCTTCGCGGGCGGCGCATGTACTCGCTCTAATAGCGAGACAAACTCTGTTAGGCAGTCGGTGATCTTTCGTACGCAGGCTTTACGAACCGTTCCCGGAGTGCAAGGCCAGGCCGCACGCAGGCAAATTTGCATAAAGCCTGTCTCCAGTGCTTCAACAGCATCATCTATGCAACCCAGTCGAAGATAGTTCTCGGAAAGGTTCCGACGCGCCTCGAACATCGCGCGCGCTGCGCAACCAGGGTCAACGTGGCCGTCTTCCGAGAGCCGGATGAGCTCTTCGGCAACGCGAACCGATCGCTGATAATGGCTCGCCGCCAAATCCAGCTTTCCCGTGGCGAAAGCCTTGTTTCCGGCTTCCATTTCGAACCGCCACTCTGCGACCGAAACGCCGCCCACACGCTCCTCGGGAACACCATGATTTGCGTTATCTATTGATATTTCTTGATAATTCACATTTCTCACCCTGATGCGATGACATTCTCCGCCTGTCGCCGCGGCTATGATCATATCAAAAACTTTATTATTTGCAAATGATTCGCATTTGCATTCCTAACTGACCTGCCTTATGAAGCCATCTGGTTGCGTTCAAAACCCGGAGCGGGCGGCGAGCCTCACTTGCGGTCCGCTCCATTTTCGCAAGAGATTTTCGCACTAAAAGAAAGGCCGTCGCCAGTGGCGTTCGACGACGTAAAACTTCCTAAATCCGTAACTCAAGAAAAAGTTCTGCGCGTTCATCATTGGACGAATGAATTATTTTCGATACGCCTGACACGCCCGCAAAGCTTTCGTTTTCGCTCCGGAGAGTTCGTGATGCTAGGCTTGATGCAGCAAGAGCGCCCACTCTTGCGCGCCTATTCAATCGCCAGCCCTGCGTGGGATGACGGACTTGATTTCTATTCCATCAAGGTTGCCGACGGTCCTCTTACCTCAAAACTACAGCATGTCAGAAAAGGCGATCAAATTCTGCTTGGCCGCAAGCCAACAGGCACCTTGGTGCTAGATGCGCTAAAACCCGGAAAGCGGCTGATTCTCTTCTCAACAGGGACTGGTGTCGCGCCTTTTGCGAGTCTCCTGCGCGAGCCGGAAACCTACGATAAATTTGAATCCGTTATTTTGGCGCATACTTGCCGCAACGTTCAGGACCTCCAATATAGCGCCGCCTTGCTCGCCTCTCTGGCCGATGACCCGCTGGTGTGCGATGTCGCGCCGACAAGAGTTTCGCTTTACGACACTGTGACACGCGAGCGCTACAAACGAACCGGGCGAATTACCGACCTCATCAGCTCCGGGAAGTTCTTCTCCGATAATGCTATATCAGGCTTTGACCCACAAACGGATCGCATTATGATTTGCGGCTCTACGCCGATGATTGCCGATACGCGAGTTCTAGTGGAAGGCGCTGGCCTCAAAGAGGGCTCAAATGCATCACCAGGCGAATTTGTCGTCGAAAAAGCATTTGCCTCATGAAAGCGAGCAATATGGAAATATCTAAGCACGCTGAGCCAACGCGGCTTGAAAAAATCTGTATTGGAAAAGGTCTGCGGATGACTGAGCAACGTCGCATTATTATTCATGTGCTGTCTCAGTCTGAAGATCATCCAGACATTGAAACGCTTCATAAGCGCGTTTCAACCATTGATCCGATAATATCAATCGCAACCGTCTATCGTACGATGCGTCTCTTCGAAGAGTCCGGCGTCGTTGAACGCCATGAATTCCAGGATGGCCGATCACGATATGAAGAAGCATCTGACGATCATCACGACCACTTGATTGATCTACGCAGCGGCGAGGTCATTGAGTTCATCAATGAAGAAATCGAAAGACTGCAGCACCAGATTGCAGAAGAACACGGCTATAAGCTCTTGTCTCACAAACTTGAACTTTACGGCGTTCCTGTCGACGACAGGCGTCGCTAGTTTTATCTTTAAAGAGATAGAATTGAGGTGTTTCATGTTTATCGCGATGAATCGTTTCAAGATTATCAAAGGTTCGGAAAAAGACTTTGAAAAAGTCTGGATGGAGCGAGATAGCCATCTCGAAACCGTATCCGGCTTCAAAGAGTTTCATCTTGTACGCGGGCCCGAGCACGACGATCACGTCCTCTATGCTTCTCATACGGTGTGGGAATCAGAAAGCGCTTTTGTGAACTGGACAAAGTCCGAAGCTTTTCGCGAAGCCCACAAAAATGCAGGCGATAACCGCCCCCTGTACCTGGATCATCCGCAATTTGAAGGGTTCACTGTCGTATTGTAGAGGCCACAACTCAGTTTCCACTTTCCCGCAAGGCTCATTTCTTTTTTTGGGTTGCTATGTCCACCGCTTAGGCGGTTGGAGGGCGCATTTTTTATTGAGCGCCGGATTTAGCCTTTCTTTGGCCTGCCTCCACCAACAAGCGGCGTGTGAAAGTAAAAGCGCCCAGCCCGCCAAGAATTGAAACCGCAATGCCGGCAGAGAATACGATTGCATCATAGACCCGCCCGCCAATATGCGCCGCATGTATAGGATATATGGCGTTATAGGCCTCCCGGCCGGCGCCAAGAGAACGCGCATCCTCCGTATAAAGAATTGTTCCTGACCCAGGATCTATGTTTACAATCGTGCGGCCGTTCGGATGCCATTCCGCCGGTTGTTTTAGACGCAACCGCGCCGCTCGACCTGGGCTTGGCCAGATCGCCATTCGAGGCGTTGCATCCGGAAACGTTTTGATTGCTGTATGTAAGGCCGCTTCCCAACTGACCTGCCCGTGGGTCGCCGACTCCGCCGGTGGCGCTTCGGGACCGCCAAAGCGATCGAAGAACTGACGACTTGTCTGCGGGAAAGCCATCACAACGCCCGTCACAATAGAGAGCATAATAATAGGCGACGCATACAGCCCCAGATTTCGATGAAACGACAATAGTTCGGCCCGGCTTGTCGAGGCGACTTTTAATCCACGGCGAATCCCTTTTCGGGCCGGCCAGAAAGCGAAAAAGCCTGCACTGATAAATGCAACAGCGACAAGTCCTGAGAAGCCGAGGATCCAAAGGCCAGCCGTTCCCATTAGTAGGCGATGATGCAGGTCGAACAGCCATTCCTCAAACCGGCCGTTTTCTTCCCAAACGTCGATGACGTCGCCATTCGTGTCGATATAAGCGGCGCGCCCGCCGGTCAGGTAGGCTTTATGAAGACCAAAGTCAGGCGTAGCGAATACAAGGACACGCAAGTCCTCTTCGCCAAAATACCGTTCGGCCGCGTTCGCCGCTTCCCCCACCGACGCGAGCGACATATCCACTTGGATGCGCGCTTGGGGCACTGTCGCACGAAGATAATCTTCCTTGAAAACAAGAAAAGCACCGCTCAGCCCCACCACGATGAGTAATGCCGACAGCGCGACGCCAGCATAGGCGTGGACCGTTCGCGCAATCTGGAAAACGCGTTTACGGGCCACGCTGGCTTAGTAAGTCGCCGTCCACCGCAAGGATAACGTACGGCCCCTGCCCGTGAAAAAGCGGTCGCCGCGCGTTGCAGCGTTTGGTGACGACTGGCTATAATAGGTCACGTAATCCTCATTAAAGGCGTTCTGCAAACCCAATTCGACGCGCCCATACGCACCAAAGTCATATCCCGCGCTTAGATCAACCAGCGTGTAACCTTCGAAATCCGTATCGGTCGTTGCATCGTTGAAGGTGCGGTCAAAGAAATGATTGACCTGCGCCAGGAATATCCAGTTCTGCAGGACAGTTGCGGAAATATAGGCGTTAAGCCGATCGGGGCTGATATTTTCCGCGTTTAAATCCTCGTCGATCTGACCATCATCATCCTGGTCCGATCTGCCCTCAAGCGCGGCATAGCTTGCGCCGATTACGACCGGCGCATCGAAGGCATACTCCGCAGAGACTTCAATGCCTTCGATTTCCGTAGGTTCACGGCGCACTTCGAAAATACCGGCGTCGTTTGCGAACAATCGCTGACCGAAATCAGATTCCGACCAGAAATAAGCGACATTGGCGGAGAAACCAGCTCGATCGAATGAGAGGCCAACTTCGGTGTTGTCAGCGATAATGGGTTGAATGTTGAGAAGCGAGTCAACATCCTGTCCCGGCGTGTTTACCGCCCGCAGCACGCGCCCGACGTCAGGCATGGTGAAGCCTTCGGCATATGATGCATACGCCCTCAACCCCTCGATAACTTCAACACTACCGCCAACGTTAAAAAGCGTTTCAGAGAACTCAGGTTCGCCGCCGGAAACCGGCGTCGATCCGGAGGAGAAGATGGTGACGAAGTCATCCACCTGCAATTCAGCGATTTCATGTCGAACGCCCCCGGAAATCAGTACACGGTCATTGAAAAACTGCTGATCAAGCTGAATGAACGGGGCAATCGTGTTGAAGACGGTTTCAGGAACCCAGAGTCGACCCGTTTGCACCAATTCCTGGAAAGTTTGGTCGCGCAGCCAGTCGACCCCGCCGGTTACGGTCAACCCTTCAATGGGAAGGTCGCCGTGAGTATAGGTCGCCTTAACGCCCCTTTTGTTTGAATTGTTTGCTGACTGATCGAAAGTCAGCTCGCCAGGCGCTTCATTACCTGTATTGAAAAACCCGCCAAAGGTACCGCCGCCGAAAACGGACTCAAACTCCCGGTAAAACCCCTGCACTGAAAAGGCGCCACCGAACAGATCTGATCGGGTAAAATCGAGCGCAAACGTGTTGACAGTATTTGTCGGCGCCTGTCCTTCCTGTTCCCCTCTGATCGAGGTCGCAGGGATCCCGGCATCGCGGTCGCCGGGTATCTGAATGTAGTCGCCGTCCCCTTCAAGCTCGAACAAGTTCGTCGTGAACTGTAGCCGGGTGACGGGATCGATGTCCCACCCAGCTTTTACAAATATGTTTCGTGACAGACTGTCCTGGATGTCCCCTTGCGTGCCGTCAACGCCAATGCGCCGTCCATCCGCATCATAGAAAGCCCCCCGTGATTCAACGGCGATACTAGCGACCAGATCAACCGCGCCGAAATCGCGCAGCACAGTCGCCGCCCCCCGGAACCCCTTCCCGTCATTATTAAAATCATCCGTTGTCGTCGCGCCGGCTTCAACGCGAAGCTCCCAATCGTCTTCCTTCGTCGGCGAAAGCGTCACGAAATTGATGACGCCGCCCGTAGCGCCAACGCCCTGGATTGCATTCGCGCCGAAAAGCACTTCGATCCGTTCGATCACTGCGGGATCGATCGTGAAGCCATCTCTTGAACCGTTGCGCAAAGGGTTCGATTGCGGCACACCATCGATGAGATAGAGCGGCTCTCGCCCACGAAAGCTCTCTCCGACGCCCGACAGTTTCTGCCGGCTTGGCGACAAGCTTGGCACTTTCTGACCGACGATATCGAAGAGGCTCGACGAAAAGACAATTTGCTCATTGATCGACTGCCGATCGATCAGCCGGATTTTGCTCGGCAAATCCTCTGGCGGCAATTCCCGGCGCGTCGCCTGAACAATGATGATGTCGCCGTTCCCGTCTCTGGCCGCATCGCCATCGCTCGTTTGGGCATAGGCGGTTCCAGAGAGAATTGTTGAAATGCTCAGCGCGACGCTGAGTGAACGAATTGCTAGCTTATCCATGACGCCCCACTTGCGAATGCCTCGCATTAACAATTATCGTTAATGCAAATGCGAGTCAATCGCAAAAAATGATCGCATCGCCGCCTTCTTGAGTACGGCCTTAGTGAAGCTGAATAGTTGAAAAGTGCGGCGTTGGTTTGAACAGCGGGGAGAACGTATTTTCAGGCGCGTCGCACAGCACGCCGGAATTTTCCCTACTTAATCATCGGCGCACAAGAGCGCGGGCGACGATTGGCGCCCACAATTCGGTCAACCGAAGTTTCGGGCTTATTCCCTGAATTATGCGCTCAAACTGTAGGCTTCGTCTAAATCAAAAACGTCTTTGACGCGCCCAGCCGTTAGCTCTTCCTTTGTCGGTCCAGCCGCCGCGATCGCTCCACTCTTGAAGAGAATGACTTCATCCGTATGCGATTTAACCAAATGCAGGTCGTGAAGGACCGCAACGACGCCCCACCCATCCGAAGCCAGGCGTTGCAAAAGCCGCATGAGTGAAATCTGATGTTTCAAATCCAGCGCCGCTGTAGGCTCATCAAGGAGCAACCATCGTTTCGCGTCTTCATCCGGCGCTTCCCAGACTTGCACTAACGCCCTTGCAATATGAACACGCTGGCGCTCGCCGCCGGAAAGTGTCGTGAAACGGCGTTCGGCGAAAGTTTGCAAGCCCATCAAATCAATCACTTCCGCGATGATTTGACGGTCACGCTTCGGCGTCGAGCGCCCATAATGCGGGGCACGCCCCATGGCGATGACTTCATGCACTTCAAAAGGAAATGTCAGCACGGAATTCTGAGAAACAACCGCCCGCCGACGCGCGAGTTCAACGGATGCAAAAGAGCGAATGTTGCGCTCTTCCAGAGTCGCCCTTCCCTTGTCGGCGCGCAATGCGCCAGACATTACAGACAATGCAGTCGTTTTTCCTGCGCCATTAGGACCGCAGAGCGCCGTGAAGCAGCCCGGCGCACAGGTAATTGACGCGTCGTCGAGAATGGCCCGCCCCCCGCGAAAGACCGATGTACTATCGAGAGAAAGCGTCATCCGAGACTCTCTAGGCGCTTGTCTTTGACCAAAAGCCAAAAGAAAAACGGCGCGCCGAGTGCGGCCGTGACGACGCCAAGGGGGAGTTCCGCCGGCGCCACGGAAAGCCGCGCGACGAGGTCGGAAAATAAGACAAGTGCTGCGCCAAGAAGCGCCGAGCCAGGCAAAACAAAACGGTGATCCGGGCCTGTCATTAATCGAACAAGATGCGGCACGACGAGGCCGACAAAACCAACAATGCCGCAGGCAGCCGTCGCAGCGCCGACGCCAAGCGCAGTGAACAACGCAGCGCGGCGTTTGACGCTTTCTACATTAACGCCCAGGGAATTTGCGTCGGCTTCACCAAGCAGCAGGCAGTTCATCGCGCGCGTCAAAGTCAGCAAACCGAACGTCGCAATGATCATCAATACTATTGCCGGGATGACGCGCTCCCATGTCGCGCCGCCGAGACTGCCGAGAGTCCAAAACGTCAGATCACGCAACTGCGCATCATCAGCCAGGAACGTCAGGTAGCCTATGCCGGAATAAGCAAGCGCATTCGCTGCAACGCCGGCAAGCAGCATTGTCGCAACGATGACGCGCCCGTCGAACAATGAAATCCGGTAGATCGCAAAAACAGTCAGCAAGGCGCCCATGAACGCCATCATCGGCATCGCGAAGGCGCGTGACGCGCCGGTCAACTGGTCGATAAACCCGGCGCCAAGCACAATCACCCCGACCGCCGTCAACGCGCCGCCCGCCGATACGCCAATAAGACCCGGATCGGCGAGCGGGTTGCGAAAGAACCCTTGCATCGTTGCACCGGACGCGCCAAGCGCTGCGCCAACCGCAAATCCCAGAAGCGCCCGCGGCACCCTGAGATTTTCAATGACGCCGACTTTGACGGCGCCGACCGCGTTCGCCTCCGTAAGGCCGAGCTGTTTCAGAAACACTGCAACCAAGTCGCCGAGGCTGATCGCGAGCGGGCCGAACACAACCGCCGCAACAAACCCCAGGATTGAAACCAACGCGCATGCAATAAGTATGATATTGCCGCGCCGAATACGCGCTTCGCCCAACCGCGAAATTTCCGGCGGCGCGGCCGTTTCAGCGGTCATCGGTGAACGCCAGTGCAGAAACCACGATCAGGACGATGGCCCGTCTTTGATGGCGCGCGCCAGTTCCGCAACTGCTTTCGGGGTGCGCGGGCCGAATTGCATGACGGTGACCTGGTCGACCAGAAACACGCGGCGGTTCTGCGCTGCACTAGTCAGGGAAATGGCGGGATGGCTGATGACTTCTTCCAAGCCGCCGATGCGGTCGGCATGGTGGCTCATGACAAGAACGACATCCGGGTCAGCAGCGACAGCGGCTTCGAGCGATAATGATTTGTAGCCTGAGTGATCACCGAAAACATTTCGCCCGCCAAGCAATTTGATCACGCCATCAGCCGCAGTGTCCGTTCCGGCGCCGCGGGGGGCGCCGTCTCGCAATGTTGCGAAAAAGAGAACATCAGGTTCGAGGGCCATTTCTTCGATTTCAGCGCGCGCCTCACGCCAGTCTTCATTAATCTGCATTTGAAGCGCCTCGCCTTTTGCCTCTTCACCGAGTGCGGCGGATACGCGTTTGATTTTTTCCTTGATGGCTTCGATTGTGTAGCCTTCATCCATTTCAACCATGGCGACGCCTGAAGCGCGAAGTTGGTCAACAGCTTCCGGCGGTCCCGCGGCGCCACTGATTAAAATGAGATCCGGCTCAAGCGATAATACGCCCTCCGCCGAGAGCCGGCGCAAATATCCGACCTTTGGCGTAGCATTCGCCACTTCCGGATAGACGCTTGTTGAGTCTGTGGCGACGATGCGATCGCCTTCGCCGATGGCGTAAATGATCTCCGTCACATCGCCGCCGACGGAAACAATGCGCTCCTGAGCATTTGCAAGACCCAAAGAGCATGTAAGCGCGATCGCCCATACTAGCGGCAAGCGCCTGAAAACTAATAGTGATTTCACTTCACGCATCCTTCCTCGCCGTGACGGCTCAGTGTCGAATAACGGCACTATATGCAACTGATAATTGATTGCAATATTCGTCATTCTCCACGCCGTCACGGAGATGAATTCGAACACCGACCGCCCGGTATAGATATGCTTCTTCGCTGTGGTTTTTTGCGGGATCGCCAATCAGCATAACCTTGGTAATCAGACGGGATCCATACCGAAGCGTCTCGCAGCGAAAAACTTCAATAACAAACTTCATCCCACACAGCTTTTTGGGCTGCGTGATGACCAGAGAGGTCGTTAAA
The DNA here is from genome assembly GCA_039196665.1 of Pseudomonadota bacterium. Lineage (GTDB taxonomy): Bacteria > Pseudomonadota > Alphaproteobacteria > Caulobacterales > Parvularculaceae > Hyphococcus. The sequence continues at coordinate 212,801 of JBCCUQ010000003.1, forward strand.
CCCCAGAGATTCAGCAGCGGCATACCAGTCTAATGACCAGCATGGGTCTGAGCGAACGCCATACATGCCGCGCTCATGGATCATGGCAATAGATGCAGCCGAAAACCCGTCGCCGAGGGATGCTGCGCTTCCAAGCCAATACAATCCTTCTAGCCGCTGTAAACTATCGCTTGCATCCAATAGCAGCAGCAGACCCAGCCTATGCTGTGCGCCGATATCATTGGCTTCAGCTGCTATCTGTAGGTATTTTTTCGCTAAAGACAGATTCCGCGTAACGACAGAACCTGAAAAATATATCTCTCCCAAAGCAACGGCGGCGCTGATCTCGCCTGCGTCCGCAGCGCTTCGGAGCAATGCAACAGCGCTTATAATATCCTGTGGCCCACAGGCGCTGTTGAGATACGTCCCGGCAAGCGCAATCTGCGCATCAGTATTTCCGTTTCGGGCTGCGCTTTGAAGAACCGCGCTGGCGCGCGCGTCACAGGTTTCATCCTTTGGCGGATCTTCAGACAGTATTGAAGCGTCGACAGGTTTGACCATGAGCATAGCCAACATTGATGCGGACAGCATCAAAACCGATGCGCCTTTCATGATGGATCTCATCGACTGGCGGCCTCCGATACCTCAAAGTTTCGCACAGATGCCGACTTAGCTTGACAACTGAGAAGTGTAAATGCAAATTATTATCATTCGCATTATATGTAAGCCATACGATGCAGCGTGACGTAGGAATGGACCTGAAGCACTGTAAATATGAGGTTTTTTGATGATTGATCGTCGAACAATGCTGCTTGGAGCGAGCGTGGCGGCTGTAGCAAGTCCGGTTTTAGCGCAGGAGCCAACCGTTCATGAGGTGCAAATGTTAAACGTGCATCCGGAAGATCCGCGCAAGCGCATGGTTTTCTACCCTCGGATCTTACGAATTAAGCCAGGCGAAACTGTTCGGTTCATCCCAACCGATCCTGCACATAACTGTCAGACGACGGACGGTATGGTGCCCGACGGCGCTGAAGGGTGGAAAGGCGGATTCAACAAAGTGGTTGAAGCAACACCGCAGGTGCCTGGTGTCTACGGCTATAATTGTCAACCGCATCAAGCGGCCGGTATGGTTGGCCTGGTCATCGTCGAGGGCGAAGGAATGCTGGCAAACCTCGAAGCTGCAAAGAGCGTTCGGCAAATCGGCTTGGCTAAAAGAGTGTGGACCGAAATCTGGGCTGAAGCAGAAGCAGAAGGACATTTAACTGCCTAATTCCTGATAGTATTCACCCAGCTAAGCAGAATAGACATCCACCCAAGAAAAACCTTCTAATCATTGAAGCTCTCGCTGGCGGCGCAACAACAGCATCGCCAGCAGTATTAACTTTCTAATAACGCGACACTCCATGCGTTGTAACTTGCTTTCGCCGCAGTATAAGCATCACTTAACGCCGACAACATAGCAAATCCAGCTTGGGTGACTTGGCGCTTCCTCGCTAGACTCCCATTCCCCTGTGTCTTCTCCGTTTTCGTCTTCTGTTTCCCAATAAACAAGACTCTTCGAGAAGCCCGCTTCCGCCAGCATTTCGCGCACCTCTGGTATTGTCCAGAAACGCCAGTGATATTCAAATGCGCGCTTCAGCTTGCTGCCGTCTGCAAACCTGAAGTGAATATAAAGCGTGCAATGAGAGTTAACCGGATTGAATGTTGCTTGCTCCCAGTGATAACTGAAGCCGTTTTTCCCTTTTACGATGGTTCGTTTTTCGGTGTGGCCTTCAATGTAACTCTGCTCCCCGCCCATCATGTCCATGATAAAGACGCCTTCTTTATCCAAATTCCGGCGTACGGTTTTGAAGTAATCGATGACTTCCGCACGCGTCTTGAAGAGCCAGAAAGAAAAATTTTGCGCAGTAACAATGTCCGATTTTACATCTGAAACGGACCGAACGTCCTTTTCATAAACTGCGACACGGATTTGCTGAGACGGATTGAGACGCGAGAGATTGTGGTCTCGGCCCCATTGCAACGTTGTTGGACATAAATCGACGCCGTAAGCGGTACGTTTTCTGTGGGATCGCACCCACTCGCAGCACACGCTGAACGTTCCACAGAAATCTTCTCTCAAGGCGAACGGCTTTTTACCATACGCCTCTTTATAAGCCTGCTCAAAAAACTCGATATCAACATCGGGACTTTGAACCGACTGTTGGTAACAGGCGAACTTGTCCGCTTTTTCGGCAAGTGTTTTTTTTCGTTTTCGGAGTGCGGGATTGCTCGACATTACGTCCTTTCGCTGTAGCGGGTTCAAATAAAACTGAAGCCTCAATTCGCCTTGTGTCGCGAACGGGAAAAATGCCGGACCACATCTTTTCCGGTGGATTTTGACGAAGAAACTTCGCGCGAATCTCCCCTGGAATTACGCTTCTCAGCATCATTTCTGGATTTCGGTCATTCCATTCTCGTTTACGGAATTGAAAAGACGATGTAGCACAGATATTTAGATTTGCAAATGCAACTCATTTGCAATATAGAAAAACAGATCCAACCTTGTCCAATTCCTCTCGAAACACCGCCTCCGCTTCTCGTGGCTTGCAGATCGAAAAGGGGCGCCTGAGGAAGAAGTTGCTGAAGGAAAAAAGTCACTATGCGGATTTTATGGAATATGGTGTTCGCGCTCGCTGGAAGCGTCATCCTTACATCGAGCGCATTAGCCCACCCAGGACATGAAAGCGAACTTGGCATGACGCACGTCATGACGTCACTTGCACATATCTCCGTTTTTATCGGGCTCGGAGTTAGTGTTGCAATCCTCATGCTCGCCCGAAACGCCGTTGCAGTGACTGCCGCTAACGCAATTCTGCTTGCTTGCATTCTCCTACTCGGCGTAACGCACGGCATGTATGGAGGCTTATTGTTTGGGCTTGAGACAATGATTGCCGGCGCGGCGTTGGCGTTAGGCGTCTGGCGTTTAATCCAGACAGCGTATTCTCTACTCTTGCGGACATCGGAGGTTTCCGATGAATAGCAGCGCTTCTGATTCTATGGAAACCGCGGGTGACAGCAACGACCGCCATCCCGACCAGCGCTGGCGCACAATGATGCAAGACGGCAATGCTGCTTTTCGGGGCGGTGACAAAGATGCGGCGCTTCTTCTCTACATGGAAGGAATGGCTGAGGCGGATCGCCTATTCCAGATTGCTCAAAGCAACACAAAGCCAAGCGAGTCAGACCCCGCTCCAGCGCTCGTGGTCGCGGCGTTCAACATCGCTAATATTTACGCAGGTCGGGCTGATTATGCAGAAGCAAAGCAAATCATGAATCGCGTGACAACATTGTTGCGAGTGACAATCGCCGACGAAACGGCGCCATGGCAGTTACGATCAAGTTGCTTACAACATGTGAACCGCGCGCTCGCTTATCTTTTGGACCATATGCGCAGCGCGGGCGACAGCGACGCTGAAATCGCCGAAGAAGTTTCTGCTGTACAGAGAGCCGCCAACCCTCGCCTCAAATTGGCAATGGTTCAACATCTCCACTAAGGGAGTTCTGGATGCTTTATCCATTAATGAAGTTCGCCGATCGAATTGCGCCTCTGCCGCGCGCAAGAGCGCATTGTGACATCCCTTGCGGGATATACGATCCAGGGCCGGCGCTCATCGCCGCCACCTCAGTCGTGCGCATTATGGACATCATGAAAGAAGGCGCTTCGGAACGCAGCGAGCCTGTCGCACTCCATAACTTTCTTGCGCGCAACGCTCTCAGAAAGGAAGAAGAAGCGGAAAAAGTCAAACACGAGATCCGGATTATCTGGGGCGATTATTTTAAGGGTCCTTTGCTGGAAAAACATCCGGACATTCACGTTCTGACACATTCCATCATGCAAAAAGCCAGCGCCTGTAAACAGGACGTTCACCGTGAAGACGGCGAGGCGCTCGTTGAACTCGTCAACCAATTTGCCGAAAAATTCTGGGATACCAAAGGTAAGAAGACGAAGCGGACTGCAGCGCCCTACCCGCCTAATTTGCAGATCGTTTACCCTGTCCTTTGATGCAAATCGGCGGCTGGCGCATCGTGAAAGTCTGCGGCGAAAGCATGTCGCCGCTTATCGCGCCGGACTCCTTCTGCGTTTTCAGAAAAACAAAACAGCTACGCGCCGGAGACGTAGTTCTGGTCGACCATCCACAGTTCGGGCGCATTGTTAAGTCCGTGCGTCGCGTTGAAAACGGAAATGTATGGCTGGCGGGGCTTTCCGAACTATCGACTGCGGCCACAGCGCTGGGCGCGATTCCGTTTGAAGCAGTACTCGGGCGGCTGGTTCTGAAGATTTCGCCGCCTGAGCGCAGCGTTTACGGGTAAAAGCGATCGCAAATCCGGGTTGCGAAAGCCTTCCGCGAGAGAATCAACGAAACGGCGCTGTCTCGGTATAGAGTTCGCAAGTCCGTTCGTTTGGATTTGCAACAGCCCCTCAAAATTTTCTTAAATTTCTCTTCCGTGCAAAGACCTCTCGGTGACAAAAACCAGCGGGACCCCCATGCTGGGAGATACATGACATGCGACTCGACAACGAATTGGGGCGACACAGGGTCCCGCCGTCATGCGTTGATCAACAAGAGACCGTCCGCCACCGGCAGGTCTGGCCTACGTCAGATAATATGGACTGTGAGTGATACGACACACTTTTAGGTGCAGACGTATCCGACTGACCGGCGGCGTTGTGTTGCGCATGCACAACCGAGACTTCTACCGGTCCGATACATGCTCATGGCTGTATCACGAACGTGAAATATGCATCAAAGAATATTCGAACCAGCACGCCCGATCGCGGCGGCGCGCGACGATCAGCAATTAGTAAAAAAGCGATCTAGGTCGCCCCGGCGAGCGCTGCAATTACGAACTGAATATCAAACATACGGCAGTATTTACGTTATCATTCGGCTGCTACGGTTTTTCGTTCAGCACGCATGAGAATAAGTCGGGCGAGCCCTCTACCGCGCGGTCACCGATTGAAAGCGCTTACGATACTGGTTCGGCATGATGCTTGTCATTCATTTAAACTCACCAACGTCGTTTTTGAACTCACGGACCGTGACATCGACGACAAATTGTGCCTGCGCAGACGGAGATATCGATGCTGCCAACTCATATGTTTCCGCCGCAATCGCAAGACACCTATGCCCCAGCTTCACGTTTCCGCCGCCACCAGAGAAGCTGTTGGGCGAGCGTCCGTCCATATTTGCTCAGTCGGCTCCGATAAATAACAAAATGGCATCAACGATTGGGCATTAAAGCCAAAGCCATCGCCGCTGACATACCTGCGGCAGCCATGAGCATCGGCCATAAAAGCACCGCGAAGCTGGCGCCGTCGCGGAGCACGCAGAAGACTAGAGAAAAGGACACAAGCGCCCATCCAGCACACTTCAAGCAAATCTTTGCCTTTGCTCCCGATTGAGCGGCGCTTATAATCCGACGCCAGTGTTTTTCTTGGCTGAGCGCAAGGCATCCACAACCAAGAAATGCGGAAAGCACGGCTAAGACCAGCCAAATACCATCGGAGATTTCGATCATTCGGCAGCATCCCTGGTCGCGCGCACGAGCCGCGATTGATCGTTTCGTTTCAGACGGTCGGTCTTGCGAAGACGAAACGCCGCCGAAATCGCGACAGCGCTCCCCGATAACAGCACCAAATCCATACCGGCCACCGACCAGAGGCCGCGTCCGGCGGCTTCGAATATATGATCACCTGTCGTAATCCAGTTGAGCGCGACGGCGATGACGCCGAATGCTGCGATCAACCATATTTGCGCGCTCCAGGCGCGTTTTCCAGTTAATGCAGCGTGCGCGAAGCTCAAGATCCAGACAATAAAAAAGCCCCACACTTCCAGCTCGGACCGATCGGCGCCAAACAGAATTGACCCGTCGCTGAGCATTCGATTGACGATTAGAAATGCAGCGCTCCCCGCCACTATTCCGGTTGTCGCACCGATGGTCAGGGCCCTCACGACACGGACTTTTATCGGATCCTCGCCGCTTTTTCGCATGCGCGCGCGCATCCAGAAGATATTCCCTGAAGCGATCATCACGCAACCGCATAACCCGCCCAGGAAATAGAGCCAGCGCAACGGCCAGTGATCGAACTGGATATAGTGCGCACCTGAAAGCCAGCTATGCGTTGCAAATATTGGACCCTGAACATGATCGCTCAGCAATTCTCCTGTGTAGAGATCGTAGGTCGCCCCAAAACCCGTCATCCCGACTTTATCCGGAGGGAAGACTTGGCGAATAAAAGCAACACCATTCTTATCACCGAAGCCAAAAACTCTGATTTGATCGACCGCTTGCGGTTTGCCGGTGCGTTGCCTTCCTCGATACGCCAGATCAACCCGGTGGCGTCGCCGAGTACATCCTGTTTTCCAAGGGCGCTACGTCAGAGCGCGCGCCTTGGCGGGAAAGTCGCGTATTGTTCCTGGTTGCAGCTATCACCGGTTTGGTCTCGTCCATCAGCCTATTGATCGTGGGATTGTTCGCACCGCACCGATTTGGATTGCCGAACCCGGAAGCGCGCTGGACGCCTGCTCGCTTCCTCGCAATTCTGACCGCTGCGTTCTGGCTAATCTGCTATATTGCGCCGGCCATCAGCATAATGAATATGGATCGCGACTCGATTTACAGCGCATTCCCTGGGAGAGGCTTGACGATCGCATCTTATTCAATGCTGTTGGCCTGCATTCTCACCGCGGTTTTGTTTGCCTTAATTGTCATTCGATCCGGTTTTGGCCGAAATCGAACCGTTTTGCTGCTAACTATTTTGTTGGCAATGCAGGCGACGATTCTGTGGGAATGGAACGTCCACGGCGCCGCTTTCTGAACCACTAAAGTTATTTTTTAGCCGAACCTGTCCTGTCAAGATGGCCGCAACAAAATAGCGCGTCCCCGTTCAAATCGGTTAGACATTTTAGCTAGAGCACTTCATCAATTCGAATGGTGGCTCCCGCGCCTTAAGGCTCTTACTATCCATTGTTTGGACGTTATCCAACCATCACAAATACTGCATCTTGTTGAACACGACTCGAGGCGGGGATCCTTGCGACGAACGATTATTTGGTCAGGCCAATTAGCGAGCATATAACTTTGAAGCGCCCGTGACGATGATCGTCAACACGGCCAGAGACCATGCTGCCTCTGTTAAAATGTCGCCTCTGGTGTCGACATTTGCCATGCCAATCCAGAACAAGCCCCAACTCATCGCAGCCGCAAACAAGAATGAACGCACCGCCCATGCCGCTGTGATCGCCAGCGGAGTCCACGCTGCGACGACGCCAAACGCAGCGATTGTCGCTGTCAGATCGAACGGGTTCCAACCCTCAAAAAGGGCCATTTGAGAAAAGCCTGCGGCGGTCGCAACGGTAATCCAACCGGCTTGGCCGTAGATCGGGAATGTTGCGAGCAGCGGAGGTTTTGCAGGTGATCTCGTGATTGTCACTGCCGCAGCGAGTAGCGGCAGTAGAATTGCGACAAGAAGCAGGAAACTGATCCAGTCCGGACCATTTATAGGTTCGTACAAGGATCGAAAAGTGTTTGCAGCGAATGCTGCGGCAGCGAACCAACCAACGCGCCGATATAGCGGGTTTTGAATCTGCCCTGGCAGAGCATGGAAAACTGCAAATGCAATGTTGCCGAAAAATAAAGGCAACCAGATAACAAACGCGTAGCCGGCCGGAATTAGCGCCGTATTAAACTCTGCAGACCGGCTCGCAATTGACACATCCCATCCAAGCGCATCGGGCAAGAATCCAGCCGCGAGTTGGCCGATCGCGAAGACAAGCAGAAGCATTGCGCGTGCGCCGTCATAAACTGTGGGTCGGTTCGATACCATTCAGTTTCCGTGATTTTCTAGATATACGTAGCGATTGCCTTAGCGGATTGGCGGATCGAATTACTGTACTAGGCTAAGGCGGGTGTGTTCTCTGCAGTCATAGTCATCTCTCCACGAGCAGATCGCGCATCAAAAGTAACGCTGACCTGTGTCTCAGGAGTTGTCACGGAAAGTATTGCGCGCTTTTTCGAGACGGATCCGTGTTACTTCGTCAAAAGCAGTTGAGGCCTTTTCGATTGAAGCTGCCCATTTGGGACCATTGTTTTCCGCAATACTCAGTGCTTCGCCGAGCTCGAATGACCGGCGCTTGGAAAGCGCCTCAATAAGAGTGCTGGCCTGAACAATGTCTTTGTCAGCTTTTGCGAATGACCCTTCATGGCGGCGCGTCGAGACGATCATTTTGTGTACCGCGTAACGGGAAGGATCAGGCACGCGCACGGGAACGCCGCCGCGATGCAGGACAACGGACCACACCGGGTCTTTGATCAAAAAGTCCAGGAATCGAAGCGGCGTCGCACCGGCGCCGCCAAGGGCTGGCATCGCAGCAGCCTTCCCCTGATGGTCGTCGCTTCCGCGGTTCGGGGTTAGGAATTCCACTCGGTATCGATCATTGTTGATGTACGCCGTTACGGATTCTGGATCGAGTTCGGGAACGGGTTTGAAGCTCTCATCGACCCCATGCAGCACGTCCAGGATAGGCGGCATCGTGTCATCAACCGCATCCGAAATCGCCTTGAACTGAGCGAAATCGGCGTCCTGTGTCATGATCGAAGTCGAAGGAAGTTTGACGCCCAGCAGTCCCGCATAAGCTTGAAAGGCGACTGTCCCCACAAGGACACCACGAAGCCGAAAAAAGCCGGCTTTCCAGAGCGCCTCGACGATGTCGCCTGTGGTCGCATCAGGGCGAGGCAAGACCTGACCGAGCGCTCGAACCATCTCTCGCCGCTGGGTAAAATCGGCCTTCAATTCTTTGAATTTTTCGACGCGACTCGTGATCTCCAGCTCGGAAACCGGGCCTACATAGCGTCTTTCGCGCCCGCCATTTTGGTACTTCTGGAAGTACCAGTAGTCGCGTTCTTTGGATGTGACCTTAACAAACTGCCCCTGCTCATCGAAGTCGTGATCGAAGCTCGCATCGAGGCTGCGCTCGATGAGTTCGGTGAATGTTGTTTGTAATGCGAGGCTGATCGTCTGCATGGTTATACCCGGTTTCCCAAACCAGACACAACATAGGCGTTATACCCGGTTTTGACAACCGGGTATAACAAGGTTAATCCGCAGAGGAAGAGAGAAGCCTTTTTTAGATTTAGAGTTCGAATCGTACATACTGCTCCAAACCCTCAGGGGCGCAAAAAGTGCGCAATTTGCGCTCGCAGCACGGTTCTTGCATCACGCCACCAGCCACGCCACAAAACGTGCCACAATCTGTATAATGACAATTCATAAGTTGTTGTTTTTATTACATTATTTGAATATTTGGGAGCGCATCGCCCGCTCCAACTTGACTTGTAAATAGTCAATATAAATCAACGATATACAGCAAATCTTGCCGACTGCAATTTTGCGGTCTGCGACGCTTGGGTAATTTTTGCGCGTGATTTTGGGCTAGTTGAAAGGAGCGGCCGTGCGCGACGAAAATTTCTATCTCAATTCAAGGGCAGGACATTGGTATTACTACAGATGGGTTCCGCAATATGCGCGCGATCTTGATCATCGCCGTCTCGTGCGAATGTCGCTCAAAACAAGAGCCATCGTGATCGCTCGGAAACGCCGCGACCGGTTGGCAGCAGCGGATAACGAATATTGGTCTGCGCTGTTGACGCTGCACGCAGAAGACATCGCGAAAGAAAAGCTGCAATCACTGAAGGACCGCGTTGAAAAGAGGTACAAGGCCGCCAGATGACGGGTTGAACACGCCTTCGTCTGCTAACTTTCTGGACAACCTCTCCCTTGGCCCCATGGATGACGGCAATGATGCTGTCTCACGGCATTCGCGCCAAATCAGAAAAATGGCCTGCGTTCGTCATGCGCCGCGTCCAGAATGCCGGATCAGTGAGGCGTTTGAAATATATTGCGAACGAGTGGCGGTGAGCGAGCTTGCGACGAGATCAAAAAACCAGCAACGAGCCTAGCGGCGAAGCAGAGCAAGGTCGATAAATGAGTTGATCAGTGTGATTGGCGATAAAAAAATCGATGATGTAACACGCGTGGATGCGCAGCGCTTTCATGCCTAGTGGGCGAAACGACTAAGGCCAAAACTTGGTGGTCGGGTTTTATCCACGAAGACTGCCAACAAAAGTATTGGTAATGTGCGGAAGATTTTCCGTCAGTTCTACGCGCATTTTGGCGACGAAGACCGGATAAATCCGTTTCGAAACCTTAGCTTCAAAGAAGTCAACGTCCAGTCTGTATTTCCAATAGATGACGACTGGGTCCGAGAACGAATTCTCGAACCAAGCGCGCTAGAGGGGATTCATGGCGACGCCTGGTACGCGCTATTCGCTTTGATTGAAACCGGATGCAGAATTTGCGAAATCGCCAATCTCGGTAAAGACGATATTGTTCTGGATACTGGCACACCGTACTTCAGAATCAGACCCAAACAGCGCCGCGAACTAAAAACGTTACATACAATGAGGGAAATCCCATTAGTTGGTATCGCCCTAGAATCGATGAAACGTTTTCCATCCGGCTTCCCAAACTATCGTGACCGAAGCGACAGGTTGTCTGGCTACTTGAACGCCGCGCTACGGGAGCGGGAGCTCCTCCCGACAAGCCATCATAAACTCAGCTCCTTTCGCCACTCTTTTGAAAAGCGAATGCTTGAAGCGGGGATTGATTACGGATTGCGATGCGACCTCATGGGACATGTCAATGAACGGCCCAAATACGGTGACGGCGGATCTATGACGTTTCGTCGTGATCAGTTTCAGAAGATAGCGCATCCATTTGATCAGAAACTGTTCGTTAGCCCCTTGGCAGATACTCGCTAGCGCTATGCCCTCTGGTGCTTCACTACCTATCTGGAACCACTCAAAGCACGGTTACTCAGATAGACGTGCGATGGCCTCCAGTTCGACTAATGCGCCTGGCAAAAGCAAGGCGCTGACAACCATTGAGCGCGCTGGCGGCGCAATGCCGGTCGGGCAGACTCGCGAATGCCGGCTTTCTCGCCAGCGCCTCCTTCATCGTTCAACAAAACCGTCATTCAATTCAAGAATCTCGCCGTCCTTCATCCTCAATCGGATTGAGCGCGTGTGTTCGAAGTCTAGCAACGGATCATTCTCCAATACGAGAAAGCTCGCTTCATACCCGTCCGCTAACTGACCGATTTTTCGCTCAGGGAAAACCGCTCGCGCGCAATTGACGGTCCACATCCGAAGAAGCGTCCCGTTGTCCAGAACGCCCAGACTTGCGAGGTGTTGCGCTTCGCCTCGCGACGTATCGCGCACATTATCGCTCCCAAGAACGAGCTTGACGCCGGCGTGTTCAAGGCGACGCAAATTCTCGCGCTGCGCGTCGATGGTGGCGGCGTAGCGCTCGGGTGAACGCAGCTGGAACCGCTTAGCGACGGAGAGGGTCGTCACGAGCGCGGCGTTTGTCTTCTTTGCAAGCGCAATCGTTTCGCCTGAAATCCGTTCCGGCGAACTATTGGAGGGAAGATGGGCGATGATATCAGCGCCGGCGCGCAAGGCAGTCGCCATGTCGAAGTCGGTCTCCACATGAACAGCGACGCGCAGCCCTTCCTTTTGAGCCAGCCGAACAAGTTCCGGCATCAAGGCTGGATCAAGACCGCGACTACCGTAATAGGCCGGATCGTTCTTCCGTTCTTCGTATTCTTCCGCATAGAGAAGCATCACTTTGATAAAATCGGGCTTCTCAGCGAGAATCAAATTCCATTTTTCCCGCAACTCTTCCAGCGTGTTAGCCTCGAAATACCCCCTGTCTGGCAGGCTCGCCTTCGTGAACTCCGGATAGTTTCCATACCGCTCCATCAGCATTTCACGAAGACGACTGGGGTGTCCGCCGGAGCCTGTCAGTCCATTGTTAGCGAAAGCAACGTCAACGGATGAAGGCGTGTTGATTTTGTCGGCGATGATTTCTCGATAGTACGAAAAAGAGCCCGGCATCATGGCGTAGAAGACGCCGTCCTTTAGATATCGCGCAACAACACTCTCCACGCCGTCGGCGGCGCCGCCGATATTATGGTTATGCCCCTCGCAGAACGGCGGGGCCACAAAGCCGCCTTCCAGGTCGATGACCTTAATTGCTTCATGGTGACGGTCCGAAAACCGCAGCAGCCCGTTTTCAACATAACCGGTTCGCGCCTCAAAGGTTTCGCCATTAAACCATAGACCGTTATCTAAACGGTACTCCAATATCTGAGGATCATCGGTCGTGCAGGCCATCACCGAAATCGCCAGAAGAAGCAGAGTTCCCGGCCGCAAAAACTGAAAAAGCCAACCGCGACATCCTTGATCGTTGTATCGCGGTTTTATTTGTTCGTACGCCCCTACGATCAGGCGATCGGATGAGAGACCTTTATCCGACATTGATCTTTTTACCTCCCTTTTTCGAGTGTGGCCCTGCCTTTTTTACGATCTGTACGCGATTAAAATGCACCACTCAGAACCAGCGCGACGTTCGCGCCGGCAAGGCGATCGTGATTTTCTTCGAACAGGACCGGCGACACGCCCCGCGGACCATCAAAAACGGCCCTGTCACGCGTCAGCGTTCTGTTCAACAGGTTGCCAAACCGGAGCTCCGCTTTGACGCCGCGGATTCGCGTCGTCTCCACAAAGGCCGTCAACTGAACGCCTTCGTCGACGCGCACGATTTCATCAAGGCCAAATGAGTCGTCACGCCCGCGATCCGAAGCGCCAACGCCCCAGGCGACGCCGGCGCGTTTGAAATCCTGTCGAAGATCAATGGAATAGTTCCAGGGCCGTTCGTTCGACAGTCGCCTTTGGTCGCCAGTGACCGGATCAGTGACGGCGGACCCCTGCACACGCGCATCCGCCTCAATGCGAACATTTGCGAGGCCAACGGCGTCAAGGGTCGCCGTCAGATCGATCTCACCGCCCCAACGACGCCCTTGCCCAATATTTCCGGGGGACTCGAATATGCCGCCAAGCGGTAAGAGGTCCTGTACGTCATCAATCCAGTCGTGGAACCCAGTCAGCGTAACGACCCCGAATTCCCCGAAGCGCTTTTCGATTGAGGCTTCCAGCTGCCATGTTCGTTCCGGCTGAAGTTCCGGATTGCCAAAGTCGATATCGTTATCATCGAAATTCGTGGCGCTGACGAATTCACCGAAATCGAGCTGCGCCACATCGCGTGCACCTCGAAGCCTGAGCTGCGCACGGCCCGACAGATTGTGGGTAATCGCCAATGTCGGTTTCGGAAAAACGAAGCTGCGCCGGTTTTCAAAATCGCCGGTTTGCCGGATCGTCGATAGCTCAAGCGCGAATCCGATATCGATTGTTGTGTTCGAACTTGCTTTCCAGGAATCGATGATAAAAGCTTCCGTCCTGACCTCGGTGACTCTGGTGTCCGCGCCGTCAATCGGGATCTCGAAACCGTCAATCGTGAAGGTCGCCTCGCTGTCGAGATCATTCCAAACGCCCTCGCCGCCGAACTGTATCCTGTGCCCTTCCCATCGAGTCCAGCCGAATTCGGCGCGCGCGATGCCCTCTCCTTTATCATCGACAAACGCGAACGCGTTCTCGCTGACGCCGCCGGCGGGATCGGTGATGGTCAGCCGGGAAACGCCCTCATCGTATTCATAGTTGAAGATCGCGACGAATTTGCCCGAAAGGTCCGGCGCGATGCCGGTCTCGAAGTCGACCGAGGCTTCGATCTGTATCTCGTCCTGATTGAAGTCCTGGAAGAAGATAGATGGATCGCCGCCGGTCAGAAGCGTACGGATTGAGTTTTCAGTGCTTTCGATTTTTTCATCCAGAAACTGAAAGTTTGTGCGAAGGACGCGCCCGCCGCCAAATTCCGTTTCAGTAGTCAGCGCACCACCCCAAAACGAAAACGGGTTTCGCGCGGTTTCATCGCGAATTTCAGGCGACGTCGCGGAGAGAAACTCCTCCGGCCCGCGCTCGCGTGAGAACACAGCGAATCGTTCCGCCGCCAACGTAAAATCCGTCGCCCCAATGCTATCTGAGAGCGCGATTTCGGCCCGAGGCGTTAGGCGACCGCCGTCATAATCGCCAACCGCCTGCCAGGAAACGGCTGGTCCGTCCTTGTCTTCTTGCTTCAGGACGATATTGACGACGACGCCCTGGACGCGGGCCTCCAGCGCGCCAGTCGCTCCGCGTATAACTTCGATACGCTCGACGCGTTTGGCCGGAATACGCCTCAAAAAATCCGAGAGCGTTGTTGTTTTCGCACTTGGCCGCTCGCCATTGACCAGCACATTGCCCGCGTTTGCGCCGAAACCACGGAGCGTGTCGCCATCGTCAAGCTGAAAGCCTGGCACTCTTGAGACCATTTCCAGCGCCGTGACCGGACGGTAGACCGCAAAGAAGTCAGGCTCATACACCACTGTCGAATTTGCGCCGCCGAAATCCAGGTTTATCGACGATGATGGGGTCTCGACCGGCGCGACAACGCCTTCGTTTTCCTGCGCCCGAACCGGCCCCAAAGTAATCGATGCGGCGCCGACCAATACAAAAGAGCTGGTTAAGAACCGACGCGGCGCGCAAGCTATGATACGAGTTATTTGAAGCATGCCTCTGATGATCCCTAGACGAAGTTTGCTATGTTCGACCGGAATACGCGTGGACGGACGCCGCGACACCGGTTCAATCGAGGGCAATGCTATCGACTTGAAACCTGCCAGGAGGGAAACTCGACGAACGACAAAATCACCGGCGTGAACGCCCGGCAAAAGGGGCTCGACAGCGCGAACCGCCAGAGGATCTGGACGGATAAACGATCGGCTGGCTTAGATCAGCTGTATTCGCCGGCCATGGACTGGCCGCGTCAGGGCTGAGGTATCTCTGCATCGCGCCCACCAGATTCTTTCCGGCGAACGACGCGTTTCAGCCGCCAAACAACGTCAATCGGGCGTTCAAACGTTGTGGATAGATCCCTATGATCGTGGGATTATCGATCATCAGGGTTGGAGCCAATCAGGTGAGCATTTCCGACGGCATAGGTCATAACCGCACCGACTATGTGTCAGCCTTCGGCGTCTGGTGCGTTTACGCGACAGCTGAGACGTTATTGTTGCCGGCCTTCGCCCCGGAAGACTGGCATGTCGATCTCGATGCGCAGTCGGTTTTTGTCCTGTTCTACCAGACGGCCTTTGCGTTCGTGATTGCTTTTCCGCTTGCCGACGCCAAGCTTCCACGTCACCAATATGTAGCCTTTACGACGCTTGCGTTGGGATTGCTCGCCGCCTCATCGATCATTCTTGAGTTCGCCATCGACCCACTTTTGTTTGGCAGCAGCGCCATCCCCGCCGCTGGCTATCTACGAATGGTCGAGGGCGGAGTGATTGTTATCCTACTGACGATCGTCCGCTTACTGGCTCACCGACGGCGCAACGAACGCCGGCTCGCCGAACTTCAGAAGGCGAACACGGAAGCCGAGCTTCAATACCTTAAAGGTCAGATCAATCCTCATGTCTTGTTCAATGCGCTGAACAATATCTATTCGCACGCGCTCCATAAATCCGACGAGACGCCCGAGCTCATTCTGAAACTGGCGGACATGCTTCGATACATGATTTATGACTGCGCGGGCGACGAAGTGGCGTTGGAGCGGGAAGTCGCTTTTCTTTCCGATTATGTCGATGTTCAAAAGCTCGCACTCGACGGTCGAGGCGTCGTCTCATTTGAGTGCGATGGCGCACTTGAAGGAAAGAAGATAGCGCCGTTCCTCCTTATCCCGTTCGTTGAAAACTGCTTCAAACACAGCCTCGATACACAAGTCGATAGCATCGGCATCGATATTAACCTGCGGACCAAAGACGGTCGCCTTCATCTCAATTGTTCGAACACGTTTGATCCAGACGCCCGAAAAACGCACGATAACGCGACGATAGGGATCGGCCTCACTAATGTGAGACGTCGGCTTCAACTTCTATTCGGCGAAGATTTCATTCTTGAGACCGCACCGAGCGACGTGACGTTCCATGCGAGTCTTCAAGTTCCGGTGCGTGCATGAAGCAACTTAAATGCGCCATCCTTGAGGACCAACGACCAGCCCAAGACATACTCAAGACCTATATAGGCGATGCCGAGGGCCTTGCGTTGGTCGGCGTTTACGGCTCCGCCGCTGAAGCGGCGGGCGACCTGGCAGTCGCTAGAGCCGACATTTTATTTCTTGACTTGCACCTGCCCAAAATGGACGGGTTCTCTTTCTTGAAAACCCTGCCCCAACCGCCATTGATCGTCGTGACAACCGCCGACGCCGACCAAGCGATTGAGGGCTATGCCCACAATGTCGTCGATTATCTGTTGAAACCGTTTTCGTTCGAGCGCTTTTTGCAGGCCGTCACGAAGGCGCGCCAGCGACACAGCGCCCCTGCGCGAGGGGAAGCGGCCTTCAGCGCCAAACCGTCCGGCCATGATCTGTTCGTCAAAGCGAACGGCGAAATCCGTCGGGTGTCCATAGACCTGGTTCAATTTATTCGGGCGGAAAGCGATTATGTCGAACTCTTCACCACAACCGAGAAGCTATACTTCGCCCGAACCCTTCAATCGCTCATGGATGAACTGTCCGGCTACAGCTTCGTACGTGTACATCGATCATATATCGTGAACCTGCGGCATATCTCGCGTATTGTCGGGACGGAAATATATATTAGCGGCACGACAATCCCCATCGGACGCAGTTATCGCGAGCAGTTCCTAAAGAGAATTAGCGCGAATTAAAATCTCAATTGAAAAAAACGATCCGAAAGGAATGATTTGATTACCTCAGACCGGTTGAAAACAGCCACGTCTGACAAGAACGCCACATTTTTGTCGCCATAAAAAACCGGTGAATCTTTTGACGGAAAACAGATATTGCCAGACGATTGCGCCGAAGGTCCGAAGCATCGCAAATGTAGGTTTGAAAAAAGGCGGCGACGACCGGACGCTTACCGAACCCAACACTATTGAGTTTAAATTCCGTTTGCTCGCACCTTATCGGTGCTCCCATTTAAACAACTTTTAATTCGAACTCAGCTTTGAGTAAGAAATGGGGATGGCTTTCATCTCGGCCGCATCAATACGGCTCCGGACGGCGTGCGCATGGCGGCGGCCTTCCTTTTCATGAAAGACAATGGCGTGGGGCTGGCCTGACAGGCCGAGCTTTTCCTCAGCCCGCGCGATAGCATCCTCAAAAACGCCGGTTTCAACCCGTTCCGCGGGAGGCGGGTTTAGAGACAGAGAAAACAAGAACTGCTTGGCGCGCGTGCCCCGGCTCATAGCTTAGGCTTCATTCAGTGCGCCTTTGAGATTTTCAGACGCAAAGCCCCTGATCTCATGCACCTCCACGTGCTCGTTTTCATCCTCCAGAAGGTGGGCCGCAAGATTTGAAGCCCCGCCGCGCTGGGAACCGACGAGGATCATGATCCATCCTTCGGCTTGATGCCGGAATCGCTCATGGGGCTGGCTCCTAAAGCTTAAAATCAATATGCCTTAGCTGGTGATCCTAATCCTCTAGCGTTTCAAGAAGCGCGTTCGAAGTTTCTCCTCCGAGCCGCCCCTTACTCTACAAAGCAGCGCTCGTGATAGAAATTGGATAGAGTTTGAGATAGAATTGACAGCATACGAATATTTAAGTATCTGTTTTAATTGGCTTTTGTGGAAAGTTTGTCGCGCATCGCCCGCTCCATTTTCAGGTCTTGCAGCTTTTGTCGCTTTCAGCATCAATGCGCCGCGGGCGTTGTTCTCACAAGGAATAGCTGAAAAAGACGCCGATCATCAGCTGGTCGCGCGCGCCGCGTTCGCGCACCAAGGGCGCGTCGCCCGCATCACCGGCAAGACGATCGTAGCCCGCAACAAAGACGGCGTTGATAGACCCGGCCCGATCGATGGGCCGTACAACCGTCGCGCCAATCCCGTAGGAATGAAGCCCGCCATCAGCGTCAAATTCCGGCAGGCCCGAGGCAAGAGACTGCGCCGGCGTCACGCCGAAATAAGCTGACTGGTAGCTGTCATCGACCAGCCTAAGGCGCGGGCCGATTGAGTAAATCAGCGGCCGTCCTAAAGCGAAACGCTGGCCGCGATAATTCACCGACATATCGCCAACGAAGCCGTTATGACCATTGACGCCCTGACGCGCCTCCAATGTCGCCGACAAGGCGCCGGCCCTGTATTCGAAAAAGCCGCCAAGTTCCGCCGTCGCGCTCACATCGCCCAGACCAATCAAATCCGTCGTCGGGTCGCCGGCGATCACGAAAGGCTGATCGCCGTCTTCGTTGCGAGGAAACGCGATGCGCGCAATCGGACCCGCGCGAAAGTTTTTTGTATTGACAATATTGTAACCGACCCCCTCCTGCACGGAGGCGAAAAAACGGTCGCCATATTTGAATTGAATGTTTGGTAATACGGACAATTGGTAATCATCGTCGCCGACATATGACGGCGCAAACATCATGCCCCCGCCAATAGCGGCCTGAAAGCCGTCATCCGCGCCCGGGGGCTGAGCGAGTGCGGATTGCGCCGCAAACAATGCACCAGCGCAAGCGGCGACTGAAAAGATTGATTTCATTGAATTAAACTCTCTTATGACAGGCGGGGCTGTTGCTCTTCTTCTGCTCTTCTTCACGGATGCAGAGGCCGGACAACAGCGTTTACAATGTCTGGAATACGAAAGACTGGCCGAAAAAGATCACGCTGTGAGGCGCACGCGCCCATAGCGTAGCATCCAGGTTTAAGAAATGTTTAACCATAACCGCCGCCACAGCAGCGGCGAAAACCGTTCGGCGCTGCGGCGCCAAGGACTAATTAACCGGATATTCCTATAAAATGCTGGCAACAATTACGTCGAGCGATGACCAACCCGACCCCCGATATCGCCGCAACCAAGAAAAGCGTTTTTTACGGCCTTTTCGGCGCTGTTGCGGTCAAGCAGTTCAACTTTCTGCAGGCGCGTTTTCGCGACCGGGAGACGGAGCATGCCTATCAGAAATATCTGATCGACGTTGAGCTGCCAAAGGAGCGTCTGGTCAACTATCTCGGCATCGGGATTTACCTGATCTTCGGCATCCTCGATGTTTATACGTTCGACGAAAAATTAAATCATGTTTTGATCTTGCGGTGGGCGATTTGCGCGCCGGTGGCGATTTCGTTGATATCGCTAACCTTCTTTGACCGCTTCAAGATGCATTTCCAATACATCACCATATCGGTGATGGTGATCGGGTCGCTGTCCGTTGTTGGCATGATCGGCATGATGGACCCGGAAGGCGGACCGCCTTACCTGATTGGCATTCTTGCGATCTTCATTTTCTACGCCTGTATGCAACGAATGTATTTTCTCGCAGCCGCCGCAGTTTTTATCGGCGTTTCGGCGGCGTATTCGCTGACGATTACGGTCATTAGCCCGAAAACCCCCGAAGAGATCGCCAGCGGGCATTTCTTCATGATCTTCATCGCGTCTGTCGCGTTTTTCACCATTTATATGCAGGAAATCCGCTCAAGGATAAATTTTTTCCAGCTGCGCCAACGGGAAATGGACGCCACTTTCATTGAAAAGCTGCTGATTGAAGCAACCGCGGCGGACCGTGCAAAGATCAGCTTTCTGTCTATCCTCAGTCACGAACTGCGTACGCCGCTTCACCAGATTGTTGGTTTTTCAGAAGTTGTGAAAAACCAGGTGACCCATGATCCCAATTCCGATCCCAGCGACTATCTTGATGAAATTCACTCATCCGCGACCAGCCTGCTCACTTCGATCAGCAAAATGCTGCGCTATGCCGACGCGACCGCCGGCAAAATTTCGTATGATGCGATGGATTGTTCTGTGGACTACCTCATAGAGACCGTTATTGAACAGGCGCGTTCAAAAGCCGAACAGGAAAAAGTTACGATTAGCCTTGGCGAAATAGAGAATGCAAAGTTGCATATTGACCACCTTCATACCGCCTACGCCATTGGGCAACTGCTCGACAACGCCATCGCAGCGTCATCGCAAGGCGGCGGCGTCGAGATAACAGGCGGCCTGAATGACGATGGCGGCTATCGCCTGGATATCATCGATCATGGCTGCGGCATGAGCCAGGATCAGATTACCGCCGCATTCGCCCCTTTCGTGCAGACCGAAGACGTAAAAACAAGAACCATGGAAGGCGTAGGTCTTGGCCTGTCGCTATCGAAAAAGATTGTCGAGGATCAGGGTGCGGCGCTCATCCTCAATTCAGAGGTCGACCTTGGCACGACAGTGAGCGTTGTTTTTCCGCTTGCAGACACAAAAGAAAACGAGGAAGGCAGCGACGCCGCTTAGACCGAATTTCCCGGTTTCTCGACAACCAGGAAATAAATTGCATTGAGCGGATCGCTCTCGATGCTAACGGTTGCTTCGGGCGTTTCGTTCGCCATCGCCCGCATTTCCATCTCGTTCCGGAAGTAAAGCGTCCAGTCGAGAATATATTCCATCGGCCACAGCGTGCCGGTGCGCAGATTATTCACATTGCCGATAATCAGCTTGCCGCCCGGCTTTAGATAATCGAACATTCTGCGCACGAACCGCATAGCCAGCAGCGGGTTCAAATAATCAACGAGCCCGGATGAATAAATAATATCTTGCTCGACAAGATGCGAACGCAAGGACGAAGCATTCAGCATGTCACGGAAGGAAATGTTCAGGGCGGATACCTTCAAGGCCCCTGCGGCTCCAAGATTAGCGGCCTTGTCGAGCGCGTAATTCAACGCCTCCGGCTCCTGGTCGACAAGCGTTGCGTGCCATCTCAGGCCGCCGCTGGTTTTGACAAGCGGCTCCAATTCGCGCGCGGGCCCCGAACCGATGCTCATGATTTTGAAATCGGTTTGCCCGTTCTGCGCTTCATTCGCATGACTTAAAATTAGGTCCGCCAGCGCATGCATGCGCGTAACGATCGGCCGGCCGGCGACAACGCCCAGCATATGAAGAAACTTTGCATGCATGCCGTCGCCTTCCGGCACGCCGTCATACATATAATTCATGATGCGAAAGTCGCCGGGATATCCCATGGGCTTGAAATAGCTGCGCGCCCATGTGTTTCCGCCTGTCAGCTTTCGCGTAATCACACGCTCTGTATATTGTTTTAACACGGCCCGCGCGGCCTTATTATGATGGACGGGCAGAACAAGATCGTTGCCTTCCATCAGCAGCGTACGCCAGGCAGGCGTCGCGCCATCTGTCAGCTCCATGATGATTTCATCGACCGCCTTGCGATCAAGCTTGCTCTCAATCGGCGTCAGATGCCGGTCGATATGCTCAAGATAGCCGCCGATGAAGGACAGAACGTCTGCGCAATAGCTTTTATATTCCGCGGAAACCGCACTGCGATCCTGTTCCCCCTCGGCAAAACCGAAAGCCAGAGCGCCGGCGTTTTTGCGAATGAGGTCGTTGAGCGGAAAGCTTGAATCATCAAGCGCCAATCCGACGATCAAAGAACCGCGATCAAGACCCGTTCGCGCCATACGCGCTCGCGCGCTGAAGATCTCGCGGCCAAACTGGGTAAGGCGCAGGACGCCGCGGCCATCGCCTTCGATCGCCATTTCTTCAGGCAGAAAATCACGCGTACGGCAGCCGGCGCCGGTGGCGCTGATATTATCAAGCAGGAATTCGCGATCGTCGAACCAGACACGGGGGGGAGCATCTGCGAACAGTTTGCGGGCGGCATGGCGTTCAGGGCGGAAAAACCGCGCTTTGCCCGCCGCGCCCGGCAAATTCTCGTAATGCTCTGACATACGCCACCCGCTTGATCCGCTCGCCTTGGGATTAATTATCCCTAACAAAACGTAAAGATCAATCGGGCAACACGGTTTTTCTGCACAAAATCAAAAAGTTAACGACGTTTTTCACAGGCTGACGCGTGCGCCGCACAAACCGTTAATCGCGTATTGCTTTTACAAACAGTCGTTTAGGACACCGGCTAGGGCGAGTAGTTCGACCACCGCGTTCAGGATCAAGAATGCACCGATCGTCATTATGCGGCGTCTTCACCGACCAGAATTTCGCGTTTGCCAGCATGGTTCGCAGCGGAAATAACGCCCTCTTCCTCCATGCGCTCAATCAAGGTCGCGGCTCTGTTGTAACCGATCTGCAATCGGCGCTGAACATAGGATGTGGACGCCTTACGGTCGCGCAGGACCACCGCTACGGCGCGATCATAAAGCGCATCGCCGGAAGATGTGTTACCGCCGATATCGAAGCCGGCCGCGCCGCCGCCATCTTCTTCACGCATCTCGGTTACTTCCTGAACATAGTCAGGCGCACCCTGTTTTTTCAGGAATTTGACGATTTTCTCGACTTCGTCGTCAGACACAAACGCCCCATGCACGCGGCGCAGTCGCCCGCCGCCCGCCATGTGCAGCATATCGCCCTGCCCCAAAAGCTGTTCCGCCCCCTGCTCGCCAAGGATCGTGCGGGAGTCGATTTTAGAAGTTACTTGAAAAGAAATCCGTGTCGGGAAGTTCGCCTTGATCGTCCCGGTGATCACGTCAACTGACGGACGTTGCGTCGCCATAATCAAGTGGATGCCAGCGGCGCGCGCCATCTGCGCCAGGCGCTGCACCATGCCTTCGATATCCTTGCCGGCGACCATCATCAGATCGGCGACCTCGTCGATTACGACGACGATGAACGGCATCGCTTCATATTCCAGCTCTTCGGTTTCATAAACCGGCTCGCCGCTTTCTTCGTCATACCCTGTGTGCACGGTGCGTGACAGTATTTCGCCGTTTTCTTCCGCTTCCAGAATGCGTGAGTTAAATCCTTCAATATTCCGTACGCCAACCTTGGACATTTTGCGGTAGCGCTCTTCCATCTCGCGCACAGTCCATTTCAGTGCGACGACCGCCTTGCGAGGATCGGTTACCACCGGCGCCAGAAGATGCGGAATGCCCTCGTAAACGGAGAGCTCAAGCATTTTCGGGTCAATCAGGATCAGTTTGCATTGATCCGGCGCCATGCGATAAAGCAGCGACAGGATCATGGTGTTGATACCGACCGATTTACCGGACCCCGTGGTGCCGGCGATCAGCAAATGCGGCATGCGCGCCAAGTCAGCGAAAGTTGGCTCACCGCCAATGCTCTTGCCGAGCGCGAGAGTAAGATCGCCGCGTGTATTCTCGTAGTCGCCGGCGCCCAGAAGTTCGCGCAGGAACACCATCTCGCGGTCCTGGTTCGGCAGTTCGATGCCGATGACATTGCGGCCCGGCACCACCGCAACGCGGCAAGCAACGGCGCTCATGGAACGCGCAATGTCATCCGCAAGACCAATAACGCGCGATGACTTTACGCCCGCCGCAGGCTCCAGCTCATAAAGCGTGACGACCGGACCGGGGCGAACATTGATGATTTCTCCGCGCACGCCGAAATCAGAAAGGACATTTTCAAGCATGCGCGCATTTTGTTCCAGCGCTTCGTCGGAAATGACGGTTCGGTTCGATGCGCCGGGCTTGGCGAGAAGATTAAGCGGCGGCAACTCATAGTCGCCTGCGGTAAAGACTGGCAGCACCGGCTGCACTTCGCGGCGCTCACGCTTGCTCTCGCGGGATTTGCCATGTTTGCGAATGATCTTGCGTTTGCGCGACGGCGCGGCCAGCATCGGCTCGCCATCTTCGTCCTCCAATTCCTCGTCATATTCTCCGTCTTCGTCGTATTCTTCCTCATCTTCTTCGGCGCCTTCTCCTCTCAGCGCATCGTAGCGGGCGACGACGAAGTCATGGGCGATATAATAGCTGTCCTCAAGCGCCCACCAGGCTTCCATGATGCGGTCGCGCGTGAGGCCGCAGACGATGGCGTATACGCCCAGCGCAACAAGACCAAAGGTTGCGCCACAGATCGAGGCTGCCGCCGGCAAGCCGAGCGCAGTTAGCGTGTTAGCTGCAACGCCCAGAAGCGCATCGCCAATCAGGCCGCCGGGTCCAACCGCAAAAGGCCACGCAGCCGGCGTCGGCAAGGCGGCGATTGCGCCGGCGCCGACAATCAGGGAAACGGGGAAAAGCGCCAGGCGGCGCCAGAAAACACCCGGCGTTTCTTCAGGAGCGCCATTGAGCAACGCAAAACCGCCCCAGATCATCATCGGCGCAATCAGCAAAAAGGCGCCGCCGCCCATCAGTTGCAGCAATAAATCCGCGACCGCCGCGCCTACGCCACCGGCGATATTTTGGGCCGCCGCGCTGGTAGCGGTATTAAAGCTCGGGTCGCTGATTGAAAATGTCGCCAGCGCCGCGCCAATCCAGACCCCGAGAAGGACGAGGGCAATACCGCCCGCGCGCATCAATACGTTGCGCGCCCAATGACGCAAGCGGTCAACCAATTCGGCGAATTGATCACGATTTCGGGCGGAGCGGCGGGTGTAAGTTCGAGAGCTGCGCGACATAGGACGATTACGGAACGTTAGAGTGACAAAAACGGTTTCCGTGAAGTTTTACATGGCCGCGCATAAAAAGGGTTAACGGGCGTTAACCATTCGCCCCTTGGGTTGCTTCGTTCTCAGGCGCCACGTCATTGGGGAACCGAATTCGCGCGCCGATCGTGTATTTCAATGCAATCCAGAACAGAAGGCTCAAGAGACTGGCGAAGCCTGCAATGGCGCCGGCGCCGACAATCTGTCCGGCGACCCACGCGTCGGGATTGGTCCACGCCACCACCACAACGCCCCAGGCGCCGCAAAAAAGGTGGGTCGGAACAACAAGCCCGGCGTCATCAACGCGAAAGCGGCTGAGAAATGGCGGCGCAACCGTGACTATGACGCCGCTGACCGCACCGATCATAACGGCCTGCCAAAGAGACGGATGCAATGGGTCTGCGGCAATCGCGACAAGACCGCCAACCGCCGCACAGGACGCTGTTACCAAACCGACGCGCTTATAAACGGCCTGAGTCAGAAACAGCGCCGCCAGCACCGCGCCCGAAGCGGAAAGCAGCGAGTTCGCCATGATCGTTCCAACCGAGATCGCCCCTTCGACACTCGCTATGGATTTCACCATTGCGGCGGCGACCAGAAACCATGACACCCAGATCAGTCCGGTACCGAAAGCGGCAAGCGGTAATGCGTCCGATGGGATGTGCCGCCCGCCCGCCTGAAGGAATTTTCCAGACCGCGGCCCGACCACGAAAGCCGCCGCCAAAGCCGCCGCGCCGCCCGTCATGTGGATGACGCCAGCGCCGCCGAAGTCGTAATAGCTCCAGGCCTCGTCCAGATAGCCGCCGCCCCATGTCCACCCGACGATGATAGGGTAGATCAGTCCGGCGAAGGCGGCGGTGAAAATCAGGAACGCCCAGAGCTTCACACGCTCGGAAACTGCGCTGGAGACAACCGCCGCGCCGATCGCGGCCAGCCCCATCTGGAAAAACCAATGCATCCCAGAGGCGTAACCGACGCTCATCGGGTCGACGTCATCAGGTCCCCAGACCTGAAACTCCCCCAAAAGGCCGCCTTTTTCGACAAGATACGCAAGGTTGTAACCGCTGATCCAGAAGGCAAGCGCCGTCACCGCAACAAGCCCCATCATTCGCAGGCAAACCGAAAATGTGTGTTGCGGGCGCGCCAGCCCCACATCCCGCAGGCCAAAAGCGAAGACAACCATCAAGGCGCCAAGAGCGCCCACAAACAACAGTCCCGTATCGAAGACGAAAAGCGCCGTATCGGTGGCGGCGCTAATTTCCTGCGCGCCGGCGCCAAACGATGCGAGAAACGCCGCGCTGAATGCAAGAACGCCAAAACCCGTGCGCATTGACCGTTTCTCCTTTGCCATGCCGGCTCACTCTCTAATGCCGCGCTTTTCGCCGCAGCCGCAAGCGCCCTTGATCAACTAATTCTTGTGGACGCGGTGAGCCTAACGCGCGAAACTTGGCGCTCTATGGTGGAAAAACATCAATTTGATATTGTTATTGTCGGCGGCGGTCTTGCCGGCGGTCTCGCTGCGCTGGCGCTTTCCGCGCGCGGCTTTACCTGCGCCGTGATTGACGCAGGCGACCCGGCGGCGATGCGCGGACTAGACTTTGACGGGCGCACCACGGCGGTCTCCTATGCTTCCGCTCGCGTTTTCAAGCGCCTTGGCCTTTGGGATCCGGTCGCGCCATACGCGGAGGCCATTCAGGACATCCTTGTTACCGACGGGCGCGCAAAAAGCCGCTTTGATGACGGCGCGGTCTCCAGCTTTCATTTGCATTTCGACAGCCGCGAGTTAGGCGAAGCGACGCCGCTCGGCTGGATCGTTGAAAACCGCTGCTTGCGCGAGACCTTGCTCGACGCCATCGAAAAAGCATCAGACATTTGCCTCATCGCGCCAGCAAAGCGCGTATCGACCGTCTATGAACCGGGCGCAGCGATCACGACACTTGAAAACGGGCGGACGCTTTCTTCCACGTTGATTCTGGCCGCAGACGGACGATTTTCCAGCCTGCGCGGGGAAGCCAATATCAAAACCAATCAATGGCGTTATCCGCAGACAGGCATTGTTGCGACGGTCGCCCATGAACGTCCTCATCACGGTGTCGCGCAGGAATTCTTTTTACCAGCGGGACCATTTGCAATTCTCCCTATGACGGAAAACCGCTCGTCGCTGGTGTGGACCGAACGCGAAGAAGCGACGCCCGCCTATATGACGCTTGGCGATGATGCATTCCGTACGGAAATCGAAAATCGGTTCGGGCCCTATCTCGGCGCGATTGAACCGGCGGGGCCGCGATGGTCTTATCCGCTCGCCTTCACATTGGCGCAAAGCTATATCGCGCCGCGTCTCGCGCTGATTGGCGATGCTGCGCACGCCATCCACCCGATTGCAGGGCAAGGCTATAATCTTGGCGTCAAAGATATCGCCGCACTCGCCGACGTGCTCACCGAAGCACGTGAGGTTGGCCTTGATATAGGGTCGCTTAGCGTTCTGCAGAATTATCAGCGCTGGCGGCGCTTTGACTCCGCGTCTCTGGCGCTCGGAACCGATCTTCTCAATCGTCTGTTCTCGAATGATTTTCCGCCCCTGCGTGTGGCCCGTGATCTCGGTATGGGCGCTGTCAACGCCGTTCCCGGATTGCGTAAGTTCTTCATGCGTCAGGCCGGCGCGGATCTCGGCGCGCTTCCCAGCCTGATGGCGTCGGAGCGATAAAACCTTCTCACATCAATAGCCAATCGCTTTCACTGGAGATCGGCATGCAAGAATTTTCATGTTCAATGCAGATGGCGTCAGCCTTCGCGCCTATGAAGAAACTGAGCACTTTCGGGTTACAAAAGACTTTTTGATGAACTATCAAAAACGATTGACTGACCTGTTGGCGGATTAGCCTACCCCCTCAACACCATCTCGCCGGCGCGCGCTTCAACGCTTTCAATACGCGACAGGAAGCTCATACCGAGAAGGTTCACCGACAGCTGGTCATCGGGAAGGATAAAGGCTTTGACGCCCTCAACGCGGATGTCGTCGATTTCCATTTCATCGAGCGTGACGAGCGCCGCCTTGGTCTCTCCATTGGCGGTGCGCACCGGATAATTAAAGTCCGTCCACGACGTATAGACGCCCGCGTCACGCGCGTCGCTTTCGCGCAGCGCCACGTAACTTGCGCCGGTATCGATCAGAAAATTCGCAGAGCGCCGGTTGATCGCGACATTAACATAGTACTGATGATCATGGGCGGCGGCGATGCGCACCTCCCGGTCCCACCGGGCGCTTGCGGTCGCAACGGTCGAATGGCCGGACTGGACCACCGCCATATCGGCGCCGGGCGCGGGCGCGCGATTGCGATCAAGATAGCGCACGCCAATGATCGTGCACGAGATCATGATAGCGGCGGTGAAAATTTCAGAACGCATGGCGACCCCTGGCAAGCTTTACAGTCTGCCAGCCTATGGTTGCCGGACCGTCTTCCCAGTTGTTCGAATTCTAGGCTTTCCGCTTAACCATGTTCAGCGTTAGCGGCGCTCGAAGCGGGCTCAGCCGAGCCCCAGAACATCGCGCATGGAATAGAGGCCAGGCGGCTTTCCCACCGCCCAGCGCGCCGCCGCAACCGCCCCCTTGGCGAAGAGGCCCCGGTCGATGGCGCGATGGGAAAGCGTCACCACCTCATCCGCGCCGGCGAAAGCGACCTCGTGCTCGCCAACAATGCCGCCCCCGCGCACCACCGCGAAACCGATATCGCCGGTCTTGCGCTCCCCGCTACGCGGCCCGGCCATACCGGCGGCTTTCTCGGCGAAATCGACGCTCCGTCCGCGCGCCGCCGCCTCGCCCAGCATCAGCGCCGTGCCTGACGGCGCATCGAGCTTTGCCCTATGGTGCGCCTCGGTGATTTCGACATCGTAATCATCGCTGAGCGCGCGCGCCGCCTGTTCCACCAGCGCCGTCAGGATGTTAACGCCGACGCTCATATTGCCGGATTTGACGATGGGGATCGCTTTCGCCATCTCGGCGATGGCGGCCTCATTTTCCGGTGAAAATCCGGTCGCGCCGATGACGTGGGCGACGCCCAGATCGGCCGCCGCTTTCGCATGGCCGAGCGACGCCTCAGGCGTCGTGAAATCGATCATCACCCCGGCTCGCTTCAGACCCTTGCCCGCGGCATCTTCAACCGCCAGGCCGATCGCATCGAGCCCGGCCAAGACGCCGATGTCCTTACCGATATCCGGCCCGCCGGGACGTTCAAATCCGCCTGCAAGGCTCGCGCCCGGGGTTTTAAGAATTTCCGCGACGACCGCTTTGCCCATGCGCCCGCCGGCGCCGGCAACAAGAATGGAGGATTTTGGCATCAGCAATGCTCCCTTCTGCGCTAGCTCAAAGCGCCCGCGCGGAAGAGAACGCCATAGCGGCGCTAACTGTCATTGGCAAATAAACGGCGAACCGGCGAGCCTAGCGCTCGCCGGTAAATATTGATGTCGTCAGCTTTCCGGGAAGCAAACCGAAAGCGCTTCTTTCACGGAATCGTCCATCGCATCGACATCGGCTTCGCTTTCCAGAGCGAGCACAGCCTCAGCCACGGCATCGTCGCCCGCCGCCACATCGCCAACGCAGGAACATGGTTCCGTATCCCAACCATTGCCGCCTGCGAAATCAACGCAGAACGCTTCAACATCATTGGCGAAAGCTGGCGAGAACACAGTACTCAAGGCGAAAACGCCTGCTAGAACAGTCTTTTTCATTGATAGGCCCCTTTTCTTTTCGATTGCCCCGTCCACGTAAAAGAAACGCAACCTCGCGGCGGTGTTTTTCTAATGACGCGAACCTGAATGCAGGACCGTTAATCCGTCAACGTGGTAAACGGCGGGCCGCTCGGGATAAGCGGCAGGACGTGTCAGGCGCGTTTCCCATCCGAATAGCCGCCTTACTCTTTAACCTCATCGCCGTCCGCCAGCATCGGCGCCAGAATGCGCTGATAAAACACAGCAACGCCGACGAGCGCCGCGCCGAGGCCCAGAAACGATGTCGCGCGCCAGACGCCGTCCATCGCCGCGGTATCAATGATGAAGACTTTGCCGACAGCGAGCATCAAGGCGGCCAGTCCGGCATATCGGAAGACCACGCTGCGCCTGATGGCGGCGGCGATAAGAACCGCCGTTGCGTAAACAATCATCGCAATCGAATACGACCAGGACTCCCCATCGCCGATAGAACCGGCGGAAAGGTCCGGCGCATGAAAACCCTGCCGGATGGTCAGGATCATCCAAGCAAAAGACATCAACGCCGCGAAAAGTCCGGCGGCGCGCGCCTGTAACCGCTCGCCCAGCCGATGCGCGACAACGGCCGCTGCGCCGTAAGCTGCGGCAGGCGCGAGATAAAACAGGACAAGCCCGTTGAAAAGGAAAGGACCGGCGATCCGCCCCCCGTCATCGCCCCACCATGGATTTAATCCGGTCAACGCGGCGGCGAAAGAAATAAGCACCGCGAACCATAACAGGCACCGCACAGCAATGGCGCGTATGCGTGTCAAATCCGCGCCAAACCGCCAGCGCAGAAATGTCGCCATCAGCGCCCAGGATATCGTCTGTAGACTGATCTCTAGTAAGTTGTCGAAGTTTGCGTCAAGCTGTCCTTCATTGAAAAGGTGGCGAATTTCAAGACTGACAAAACTTGCAAAAACCGCAATAGCGGCGCCTTCCATACCTTGCACAACGGGGCTGCGCTGGCCGAGGCCGCCGCCCTGAAACCAGCGCGCCGCAAGCCAGAACCCGGCGGCGGGGATAAGGTAGGCGGGAACCAGCCAGTTGACTATTGGCAACGCGCCGACATTTGTTGTCAGGACTTCCGGCAGGAATAACAGCCGCAACGCGCCGAGCGCCGCGAAAGCACTGGCGGCGTATTTCAGCGCCGGAAGATTAAAGCGCCGCCACAACCAGGCGATCATCGGCGCCTGAATGGCGAAGCCGAAACTCATCGCCAGTCCTTCCGTCCCCATGGCGACAGCGAGCCCGGTCCCCAGTGACGCCGCCAGCGCAAATGCGGCGCTCGCCCCCGGCGTTATATCAAACCCGCCGAGACGGCTTTTCAATTCCGTCAGTACCAGGATGTTCCAGATCGCCACGCCAAGCGCCGCGAACCCCCAGGCGGTTGATTGCTCCAAACCCACTTCGGCGAAGTAAAGCGCGCTCAGGATGAGCGCCGGACCGAAAGCGGCGGCGATGGCGGCCGGCGCTTTTTCGCGCACCATGCGCATCACCCCATAGCCGCCAAGCGCGTAGATCGCCGCGAAACTCGCGCCAGTAATAATGAGAGAAGTCTTCCCTTGCGGATCGGCGAGCGCAAAGACAATGGCGGTCGCGAGCACTGCTGCTATCAGCGCCAGCGACAATCCTTCGCGGAACCGGGCGCCGGCGAGCGTCAGCGCCGCGAAAGCGCCCCACATCAACGTCGGGCCGCTCGCAAATCCCGCCTGCGCGGTCAGCATGACCGCCGCCGTCAGCGTGGCGGCGGCGGCGATGTAAAAAGCCGCCAGTGACACGGCAAGCGCTTTTACGCCGCCCCGCAAAAGCCGGCCGATGTCGAGCGGTTCGACAGCGTCGTCCCATGCGACAAACGCCGCCATTAAAAGAAAAGCCGGGAGATAAACAAAAAGCGCGCCCGTGTGACTATCGCCGCCACCAAGGACAGACATAAACGGCCAGAAAAGGCCGCCCGCCAGCGCCAGATAGGAAATCCCGCGCCATTGCATGATCCGCGCAATGACGAGCCCGCCGGCGGTAATCGCGTAAATGTAAAGATAGAACGCCGCCACCGCCGGCTCCCCGGATGCGGTGATGATCGGCGAGGCGTGCGCGCCGACAATGGCGAGCGCCGCCATGGCGGGCGCGCGATGAACGACAGCGAGGGCGACCACGCCCGCTGACGCGACGGCAAGCAGAACAAACGCCGCGGTCGCCGGAATAAGGCTATATAATCCGTAGGCCGCGAATATTGCGCCATAGATAGTTGCGCCGCCCGCGCCCGCGAGAACGACCGGCGCCAAACTGCCTTTCGGGGCGCCGCCGGCCTTCAGCCACTGCGCCGTTGCAATCATGCTCGCGCCGGCGGCGAGACCGAGAAGAACGCGCATGCCCGGCCCGAAAAACCCGGCGTCAATTGCGACCTTCACCAGGAACGCGCCGCCGAGGACCAGCGCCGCGCCGCCAAGCCAGATCAGCCAGTTGCCGCCAAGACTGAAATCGAAGCTAGCGGACTTCGCAGGTTTTACGTCTTTTGCCGGTACGCCCGCCCGCCAGGGAATATCACCGGCGTCGGCGCGATCCTGCGCAACCCTCGCCTCAGCTGGCCCTGTGACAGGGGCAGGCGCCGGGGTTTCCGGTGCAGCCTGCGATGTTTGTTGTTGCGGTTCTGACTCCGCCGCCGATTTGAAAGACGCATCGGCCTTGTCTTCCGGCGGCGCGCCTGCAGTCTTCAACCGTGCAACCTCAGTCTCCAGATCGCTGATCCGGCGCCGCGCGGACAACGTCATGAAAAACGCAACCCAACCAAAGATGACGCCCAGCACCGCGCCGCCGCCGAGAAGTATCAGGCTTTCCATGGGCGTCTCTCTCTCATTCCCCGAAGCTCAGTTAACCAGAACGCCTGTTTGCAAAGCGTTACAAACGCAAATGCAAAACCGCGTTTCATGAAAACGAGTGTTAAGGTTAGCCGTATTTGGCGCCCCAGTCGCGCATGGCGCCGATCACCGCGCTCATTTTTTTACCCTTTGGAGTGAGCACATACTCCGCACGCGGGGGATGGGTTTCATAAAACTCGCGTTTCACGATGCCGCCCTCTTCAAGCATTTTCAGCCGGCTTGAAAGCGTGTTGGGCGGAATGCCGTCCAGCGCGTCCTGCAGATCCTGAAACCGGCGGGCGCCATGATCGATCAGCTCACGCATGATCTGCGCGGTCCAGCGCGATCCAATGATCATCGCCGTGCGCGCAATCGGGCAGCCTGTAGAGTCATCGCTCATGGCTTGCAAAATAGACGATCAAATATAAATTGACTATAGACTATAATTTATGTAGTGAATAGTAAAAATGGAGAGAGTCTATGTCCGTCGAGCTTCAATCCCTGTTTGGCGTCGCCGCGATCCTGCTGGCGCTTGTGTTGCTGCAAGGGGCGCTAATCCCGGCCACTTACGGATTCAAATGGGGGCTGGGCGCGCGTGACGAGCCCCGCGAACCGACGGCGCTCCTCGGCCGGATGCGGCGCATCATCGCCAATCATCTCGAAGGCATGGCGATGTTCGTACCGCTGATCCTGATCGCCCATTTCGCCGGGATATCAACGCCGCTGACCCAGTGGGGCGCGGTTCTCTTCGTTGCGGGACGCGCGGCGTTCGCCGTCATCTACATGATGGGCGTGCCGGTCCTGCGCTCCGCCGCCTGGGGGGTCGCCCTTACCGGGCTGTTGATGGTTGGTTTCGATGTCGTTCGGCTGGGGTTTTAGGGCGGGGCGTCAGCTTCCGCGCGGAAACGGCGTTCCGAATTTGTGTGCGAAGTATTTCGCGATGTCGCGAGCGTTATCGAGTATCCGGTGATCGCCCGCGCGTTTCACAACCGAATCGGGCCCGGCGTCGGCGCCGTCCGCCAGCACCAGCGTCGGGCAATTCCATTCCCCCTCGCCCAGCATCTCCACAAGGCCCGGGCGCGGATGCGCAATCGGTTCATAGCGAATGTCCAGCGCGTGCTTAATGGCTGGAAAATAACTTAAGACGCCCCAAATCTCCGCGCATTCCGGGCAGAACTCACGCCGGTTATTATCCGCAAAGCCCGGCGGCAAAAGAAACAGAATGTCCCGCGTCATAATCCCAATTCCGTAAGGCCCGGATGATCGTCAGGCCGCGGGCCCGGCGCCGGCCAGTGAAACTTGCGCTCGCGCTCGGCAATCGCAACGTCATTGATGGACGCTTCACGGCGGCGCATCAAGCCATTGTCGTCAAATTCCCATTGCTCGTTTCCATGGGCGCGAAACCAGTTTCCATTGACATCGTGATACTCATATTGAAACCGCACCGACAGGCGATTGTCCGTAAACGCCCAAAGTTCCTTGATCAGGCGATAGTCCCGTTCGCGCGCCCATTTATCCGACAAAAACTCGACAATCGCCTCGCGGCCCGTGAGGAATGTAGAGCGGTTGCGCCAGCGGCTATCCGGCGTATAGGCGAGGGAGACTTTTTGCGCGTCGCGGCTGTTCCATGCGTTCTCCGCCATGCGGGTTTTCTGGATCGCCGTCTCGCGCGTAAAGGGCGGCAGGGGCGGGCGCGGCTCAAGGGGCGTATCGGACATGGCGGAACTCCGGTTGTCTGGCGCCTTTAGATGCGGGGCCGGGCCGCGCCCCGCAATCGCCCGCGCCAACACATTTACTTGATCCGCACAACTTCGCGCCGACCCGGTTGATTGCATCGCGGGCGCCGCTAAGGTCCGCCCGCATCATGTCGCTTCTCCCCTCGCTCGAAATCTTTCGCCATCAGGGCTATCGCCATTACTGGATCGCCCGCCAGATGATCTCCGCCGAACGCCAGATGGTGGCGGTCGCCATCGGCTGGCAGATCTATGATCTGGCGCGCGAGACACGGTCCATCGAGGAATCGGCGTTCCTCTTAGGGCTTGTCGGGCTGGCGCAATTCCTGCCCGTCTTTTTCCTGTCGCTGATCGGCGGCCAGGCGGCGGATCGTTTTGACCGCAAGCTGATCCTGATCGTTTCCAACATCGTGCGGTTTTTTGTCATCGGCGGGCTTTTCGCCGCGAGCTTTGCACCCACAAATGTCGCCATTCCGGCGATCTTTACGGCGGCGGCGCTGATGGGCGGGGTCAACGCCTTCACCCCCGCCGCCGCGAACTCGCTCTATCCGCGCCTTGTCCCCCGGGACGAATTGCCCCTCGCCATCGCATGGAATTCGCTGGGGTTTCAGACCGCCGCGATCCTCGGCCCCGCGATTGGCGGGTTTTTATACATCGCGGGGCCGCATGTGGTGTACGCGACCGCCGCGGCGATGACCTTTATTGCGATTCTCGTCTTCTGGGCGGCGCAAACGCCCCGCCACGAGCCGATAAAAGGCGCACACGGAATATCGATGATCGTCGATGGCCTGCGCTATGTGCGCGACAACAAGATTGTGCTCGGCGCGATCTCGCTGGATCTCGTGGTCGTTTTCTTCGGGGGCGTCACGGCGCTGTTGCCGGTCTTTGCGCGGGATGTTTTGCATGTGGGAACAGAGGGGCTCGGCGTCTTGCGCGCCGCCCCGGCGCTCGGCGCGGCGATGGTGGCGTTCATGCTGGCGCGGCGCGGCCTGACGCGCAAAGTCGGCGTCTGGATGCTGGTCTCCATCGCGATCTATGGCGCGGCGATGCTCGGCTTTGCGGTCTCGAAACTCTTCTGGCTGTCGCTGGCGATGCTCGCGGTCACCGGCGCGGCGGACATGATCTCCATGTATGTGCGCCAGTCCCTGATCCAGCTGGCGACGCCGGACAGGATGCGGGGCCGCGTCTCGTCAGTGTCGTTCATTTTTATCTCGGCGTCGAACGAACTCGGCGAGTTCGAAAGCGGCGTCGCCGCGCGGTTTTTGGGGCCCGTCGGCGCGGTCTTGTTGGGCGGGACCGTCGCGATCGCCGCGGCGCTCTCATGGACGCGGCTGTTCCCGAAACTCGCGAGCGCCGACCGGTTCGAGGATGCGGCGCTGGCCGATGACGAGGTCAAAGAGACCGTATACTGACGGCATCGCTCGAGCGTGAAAACGACCCGACTGCAAAAAGGTTGGCGATAATCGCCAACGTCAAAAATATTCTCTGGACAGACCGCCCCCGGCCCCCCGTGATCCCCCCATGGACATCAGGCAGACGGTCGGCGGCAATATCATGCGGGAGCGGCGCCGCCGCGCCCTGTCGCAGGAAGCGCTTGCCTTCGCGGCGGGCGTCGACCAGGCCTATGTCAGCATCGTCGAAAACGGCGCCGGCAATCTCACCCTCTCCCTGATCGAGCGCTTCGCCAACGCGCTGGAAGTTCCCCCTGACCTGCTGTTGAGGCCGCCGGAGGAGTGAGGGGGGGATAAGCCAAACAATACATTCTGGATCCCCGCCTGCGCGGGGAAGGACGGGGGATGGGGTGGCTCCTAAATGGATAATACTCAAAGGGTCAGTGCATCAGCGTTTCGAACAAATCCTTCCAGTCAGGATTCATTTCACTGATCAGTCTCAGCTTCCACGCGCGATTCCATTTCTTGATCTGCCGTTCACGGCGCAACGCCGCCTCGCGCGTATCATGCGCCTCATACCAAACGAGGCGGTCCACATCGTGTGTTGAAGTGAAGCCCTCGCGGATTTTTTCCTTATGCTCCCATACACGCTTTGCGAGATCGTCCGTCGAGCCGGTGTAGAGCGTCCCGTTGCGTTTGCTGGTGAGGATATAGACGAAGAACGGTTTCACCGCCTCAACTTGCCTTGTTGGCCGGAACCTCTCAACCCGATGTCCCCCGCGAAGGCGGGGGCCCACAATGTCACGAACGATTCACGTGCGTTGCAGGTGAAAGAAGGGCGAGAAAGCCTTCAACCGAAGCGTTGGGATGTACTTGCTGAAAGCCCGTTATAGATGGATCCCGCCTTCGCGGGGATGAGCGGGAAAGCATGTAGACCGACGAAGGCGTTACCCCACGTCCGTCACGTTCTCCCAGAAGGTCTTGGCGCGTTTAAAGAACCCTTGTGACTGGGGGCAGCAGTCTTCGCCGCCGCCGGCTTCGCAGAACTGTTTCAAGAGGTCTTTCTGTTCGGCGTTGAGGCCCGTCGGGGTTTCGACCTGAACCTCAACATAAAGATCGCCGCGCCGGCGCTGATGGCCGCGCCCGGTCTGGTCAAGTTGGGTCATGCCCTTGCCGCGCACGCGGAAGCGCTTGCCCGTCTGCGATCCTTCGGGCACGGAGATTTTCACCCGGCCCCCGTCAATGGTCGGGGTTTCGAACTCGCCGCCAAGCGCCGCCGTCGTCATCGGGATCGGCATGGCGCAGTAAAGATTGGCGCCGTCACGCTCAAACAGATCGTGTTCGGTGACATGGACGAAGATATAAAGATCGCCCTCCGGCCCGCCGCGCGGGCCCGCCTCGCCCTCGCCGGATAGGCGAATGCGCGTCCCGTCCTCGATCCCCGCCGGGACGTCGACGGAGAGCGTGCGCTCGCGCCGGACGCGGCCCTGACCTGAGCAATCGTTACACGGATCTTTGATTGTGCGCCCCTCGCCATTGCAATGGGGGCAGGTTCGTTCAATCGTGAAAAAGCCCTGTTGCACGCGCACGCGGCCGACCCCTTTACAGGTGTCGCAATGGGCGGGGCCGGAGCCCGG
The DNA here is from genome assembly GCA_039196665.1 of Pseudomonadota bacterium. GTDB lineage: Bacteria > Pseudomonadota > Alphaproteobacteria > Caulobacterales > Parvularculaceae > Hyphococcus. The sequence goes on from JBCCUQ010000003.1 coordinate 249,576, forward strand.
CTTGGCGCCGGAGCCGTCGCAGGTCTCGCAAGCAACGGAGCCCGGCACCTTGATTTCGGTTTTCTTGCCGTGAAAAGCGTCCTCGAGATTGATCTTGAGATTGTATTTTAAATCTGCGCCGCGTCCCGGCCCTGCGCGCCGGCCGCCGCGCTGGCCGCCCATGAACTCGCCAAAAATCTCGTCGAAAATGTCGGAGAAACCAGCCCCCCCCGCGCCGCCGCCAAAGCCATGGGCACCGTTGAACCCGCCGCCGCCATGGCCGTTCTGGAAGGCCGCGTGACCGAACCGGTCATAGGCCGCGCGCTTCTGGTCGTCGGAAAGGATCTCATAGGCTTCGCCAAGTTCCTTGAACTTTTGCTCCGCCTCCGGATTATCCGCATTGCGGTCCGGGTGGTATTGCATCGCGCGCTTGCGAAAAGCGGACTTGATCGCCGCCGCGTCCGCGCCGCGTTCAACACCGAGGGTTTCGTAATAACATGCTTGCGCCATGGTTCGCGCTATCCTTTTTGTCCGTTAGCTGCAGCGGTTTTAGCCCCCGCTCGCCGCGCTAAGGAAACGGCGGCGCCTACAAAAGCGCCGCCGACCGTCAGGTTAGTCTTTTTTCTCGCCGTCGACTTCTTCGAAATCGGCGTCGACAACATCTTCAGCCGCTTCTTCTTCCTTGGCCGCGTCCGCCGCCGCCGCTGCTGCGCCCGGATCGGTCTCGCCGTCCTGGCCGACGCCTTCCTTGTACATGGCTTCGCCAAGTTTCATGGAGGCCTGGGCCAGCGCCGTCGCCGCGGTGTTGATCTCTTCCGCCGTGGCGTCTTCTTTTTCGAGCGCGTCTTTCAGGTTCACGATCGCATTTTCAATCGCGTCCTTGTCCTCGGCGGAGATCTTGTCGCCATATTCCTCAAGATTCTTTTCTGAGGAATGGACAAGCGCCTCGGCGCGGTTTTTCGACTCGACCCCTTCGCGGCGTTCCTTGTCCGCGTCGGCGTTCGCTTCCGCGTCCTTGACCATCTTTTCGATATCGTCATCGGAGAGACCGCCAGAGGCCTGAATACGGATCGACTGTTCTTTGTTGGTCGCCTTGTCTTTAGCCGAGACATGCACGATGCCGTTGGCGTCAATGTCGAAGGTGACTTCCACCTGCGGCACGCCGCGCGGCGCCGGCGGAATGCCGACAAGATCGAACTGGCCGAGCATCTTGTTGTCCGCCGCCATTTCACGCTCGCCCTGGAAGACGCGGATCGTCACCGCCGACTGATTGTCCTCAGCGGTGGAGAATGTCTGCGACTTCTTGGTCGGGATCGTGGTGTTGCGGTCAATGAGGCGAGTGAAGACGCCGCCTAATGTTTCGATGCCGAGCGACAGCGGCGTCACATCAAGCAGGAGAACGTCCTTGACGTCGCCCTGCAGAACGCCGGCCTGGATCGCGGCGCCAAGCGCCACGACTTCGTCCGGGTTAACGCCCTTGTGCGGCTCCTTGCCGAAGAATTGCTTCACGACATCCTGCACCTTCGGCATGCGGGTCATGCCGCCAACGAGAATGACTTCGTCAATGTCGCCGGAAGAAAGACCGGCGTCTTTCAACGCCGCTTTACACGGATCGACCGTGCGCTTGACGAGATCGTCAACAAGGCTTTCGAACTTGGCGCGGGTCAGCTTCATGTTGAGGTGCTTCGGACCGGACGCATCCGCCGTGATGAACGGCAGGTTCACTTCATATTGCGCCGTCGAAGACAGCTCTTTCTTGGCTTTTTCGGCCTCTTCCTTCAGGCGCTGCAGTGCGAGTTTGTCCGAACGCAGATCAATACCCTGATCTTTTTTGAACTCGGTCGCAAGGTAGTCGACGATGCGCAGGTCAAAGTCTTCACCGCCAAGGAACGTGTCGCCATTGGTGGACAGCACTTCGAAAACGCCGTCGCCGATCTCGAGGATCGAGACGTCGAAGGTGCCGCCGCCAAGGTCGTAAACGGCGATCTTCTGGCTGCCGGTTTTCTTGTCGAGACCATAAGCGAGCGCCGCCGCCGTCGGCTCGTTGATGATGCGCAGGACTTCCAGCCCCGCGATCTTGCCGGCGTCTTTGGTGGCCTGACGCTGGGCGTCGTTAAAGTAAGCGGGAACGGTGATGACGGCCTGCGTCACTTCCTGGCCGAGATAGGCTTCCGCCGTTTCCTTCATTTTCTGCAGGATGAAGGCGGAAATCTGGGACGGCGCGAATTTTTCGCTGCGGCTTTCGACCCAGGCGTCGCCATTGTCGCCCTTGATGATGGCGTACGGAACCATCTCTTTATCTTTTTGCGCGGTCGGATCGTCATAAGGGCGCCCGATCAGGCGCTTGATGGCGAAAAAGGTGTTTTCCGGATTGGTGACCGCCTGGCGGCGCGCAGGCTGACCGATCAGCCGCTCGCCATCGTCGGTGAACGCGACAACGGACGGCGTGGTGCGCGCGCCCTCGGCGTTTTCAACAACTTTCGGCTCTTTTCCCTCCATCACGGCGACGCAGGAGTTCGTCGTACCGAGGTCAATGCCAATAACTTTACCCATTCTTCTATTCTCCTTGCAGCGAGCCGCCCATTGATATCCAGCCCGACATCAGCGCCGGAAACGGACGAGCCCCTTGATAGACTTCAGATTTTTTGCCGCCGGGCCCCTTCTACAAGTCCGGCTGAACGTTGTTTCGAGCGGGATATAAGGAGAGCGAAAGAGGCCCGCAACCCGTGCGCGCCCTCGCATGGCGGAAAAATTGCACGCGCGCCGCACGCGTTAAACTTGCGGTAAGAAATCGGCCCGCCGGCGCGCCAATTGCGAGGGCTAATTCAGAGCTTCCCTGACCTTGGCGATCCCGAAATTCACCGCCTGTTCCAGAGATATTTTCGGCGGCATGATTAGTTCGTCCGGGTCGACCATGACCTCGACCACCGCAGGCTTTTGCGTCGCAATCGCCTTTTCGTAAACGCCGGCGAGATCACTCGCCTTTTCAACCCTGAACCCGACCCCGCCGCAGGCCTCGGCAAAGGCGACAAAATCGGGATTGAGAAGGTCAATCGAGTGCTCCGGCAGGCCTTTCGCTTCCTGTTCCAGCGCGATGAACCCCAGTTTGCTGTTATTAAAAATGACGCAGGTGATCGGCAGATCGTATTTCACGGCGGTGACGAAATCCGCCATCAGCATTGCGAAACCGCCATCGCCGGCGATAGCGACAACGGGCCGGTCCGGATAGCTGAATTGCGCGCCAATCGCCGCCGGCAATGCGAACGCCATTGATGCGAGTGCGGAAGAAAGCGTGTAACGCTGGTTCGCCCCTACGGCCAAATGCCGCGCCGTCCATGCCGTGGTTGTTCCGGTATCGCAAAGAAAAATTGCGTTATCCGGCGCCGCGGCGGCAAGATCGGCGATGGCTCGCTGCGGTTTGATCGGCGCGGCATCGGACTGCTCAGCTTTCCTGTGGCCGTTTCTTTCCTTGTCTTTTTCCTTTTGCATATCGCGGTAAAAGCGGTCATCGGATTTTTCTTTCACACGCGCATTCAGTTCCTGTAAGGATGGTTTCGCATGACCGCGCAAGGGCGCCGCCACCGGCGCGCGCCGGCCCATCCGATGGGGGTTGGGCTCTATCTGGATGATCTTCGCTTTTTTCGGATAAAAGCTCACATAAGGATAATCGGCGCCCACAATTAAAAGAAGGTCGCATCCGTCCATTGCCGCCGATCCGGCGACGCTGCCCAGCATGCCAAGGCCGCCAATGCACGCCTCGTCGCCCTCATCAATGTAATCTTTCGCCCGCAGGGTGCGCACGATCGGCGCCTTGAGCTGCGCCGATAACGCCAGAAGTTACTCGCGCGCGTTCGCCGCGCCGATCCCGGCGAGGATCGCGATATTTTCGGCGGCGTCGATCAACTGAACCGCTTCGGCAATGGATGGCTCGCAAGGGCGCATCTCGCCTTTTTCCGAGCCGAGCGCGAAGTCGCTTCTCTTTGTCGAAAGCGAGCGCCCGGCGACATCGGTTGGGATGGAGATATGCGCCACGCCAGGCGCTGAAATCGCCGCCTTGCAAGCTTCCAGCATAAGACTTGGAAGCTGCTCCTCGGTCATGACGGTTTGGGAATATTCCGCGACATCGGAAAACAGACGTTCCGTATCGACCTCCTGGTGATAGCCGGTGCCAATATATTGCGTCGCCGCCTGGCCAGTGATCGCAATGACCGGAGCATGGTCGAGCTTTGCGTCGTAAAGACCATTCAAAAGATGCACCGCGCCCGGTCCCGCCGTGCCAACGCACGCCGAAAGCCCGCCGGTCAGTTTCGCCTGCGCGGACGCCATGAAAGCGCCAGCCTCTTCATGACGTACAAGGATGAAGTCCATATCGTCGCGGCGGCGCAAGCCGTCGGTAATATCGTTAATCGCGTCGCCAGGTACGCCAAACACCTGTTTGACGCCGTGAGCGGCGAGAATGTCCAGAACCAGATCGGCGACGCGCATGAAATTCTCCTTTGCTGTTTCAAGGATCATGACTGATCGAACGCAATGGAACAATTCACGGTTCCGCCTGGCCTCTTCGAAATTGAAATATTGTCGGGCCAGCGGCGCTATGGCCGCTGGCGTTCAAATCTCAAACAGCCCCGTCGACGGTCTGACCCATGATGGCCATCACAAAAACCAGGACGATAAGCTGTAAGAAAAAGATTGTTGAATTCGCCATGATGCGCTCTCCATAAATATCGCCGATCAGGTCTCACGGCCTTTGGCGCTTGTAACTGTCAAAACCCTTATTGACGGTTACGAAAATAGCCTTATATTGTAACTGGTCAATCGAATTTTACTGGTTACGATATGAGATTTTCTGAACATGAATGGACGCCTTCGGAGATCATCGGCGGCAATGCAGCGCTTGATTTCGTCAACACCGTCGACAAATGGTCGACAGATCCAATCGACCGGCTTGGCGACGCCGCCGGCATGGCGCGCTGGGCCGAGACGGCGGGTCTTCTCTACGGCGAGGACATGGACCGCGCCAGGGACGAACTCGCCCGCGATCCGAAAGGCGCTGAGGAGTTCTATAAAGCCGCAAGTGAATTGCGCGCCGGCCTTGCGCGCATTTTTTACGCGCTCGCCAATGACGGCGACATCGCGGAAGAAGACTTGGCGCTTATCGACCTCTGGAAAGAACGCGCGGCCCGCCACTGCCGGATTGTGCGCGACGAGGACGGATTCCGCCGCCGCTGCACGGAAGCCGCCCCAGCGCTGGAGCGCGCTGCGCGATTGATTGTCGAAGCCGCGGAAGACTTTCTGTTAAACGGCCGCCTTGAGCGCCTGCATGTCTGCGGCGGCGACAGTTGCGAATGGGTGTTTGTGGATAGTTCGAAAAACGGGCAGCGCCGGTGGTGTTCAATGGCGACTTGCGGCAACGAAGCAAAAGTCAAAAAACACCGTAGACTGAAAAAGAAGGCCGCCGCTTAATTGACCGCGCGCGCGACGCGAAAACCGATATCGTTTTCACGTGCGCCATTAGCTTTATCGAGGCGGTGCGCCGCGCGAAGCCGCCAGCCGCCGGTATTCCATGCGCCGCCCTTGATCACCCGCGCCGTACACGAAGCATTTGTCGCCGGAGCGCCGTTTACGGGTATGCTCGAATGATTTGGCGTCCAGCAGTCGGCGGTCCATTCCCAGACATTGCCATGCATGTCATAGAGACCGAAATTGTTCGGCGCGAAACTGCCCACTGGCGTCGTACGTCCGCGGAATTCGCCTTTTTCGCCAAGATACGCGTAATTACCGTTATAATTTGCCTTGTCGGAAGAGACGCCGGCGCCAAAAGAAAACGCCGTCACGCCGCCCGCTCGCGCAGCGAATTCCCATTCCGCCTCACTTGGCAATCTGTATTCGTTTCCAGTTTTGGCCGACAGCCACGCGGCGTAAGCCGTCGCATCCTCAAAAGAAACATTCGTGACCGGACGGTTTCCACGGCCCCAACCCATGTCGTATGGCGCGTAACCGCGGCACCCGCCCTCATCGACGCAAGCCTGCCATTGATCGAAGGTGACTTCGCGGGTCGAAATCGCAAAAGGCCGCGCCAGCGAAATATCCCTCACCGGCCCTTCCGCCTCTGTACGGGTCTGTTCGCCCGGCGGCGAGCCCATACGGAACGAGCCCGCCGGCAGCGCCGCCATCTCAGGGCATTTCCCGCAATCGGTGAAATAGTTTCCAAGCTGAATACGCGCGGTTACGTCTTCGGGAAGCGACGCCAGCATCGGCGCCTCGCGCGTCGCCTCGGCGACCAGCGCCTCTATGGAATCGGCGTCAGCCACGTTATCCGTGTCGCCCTCAGCCAACATTTCATCCGCAGAAGCGACCTCGACGGGATTGTCTTCAGCTGGCTCGGGTAAGTTTTCCACGTCGCTGATGTGGTCGTCGGCGCCGACCTCATCCGGAACCGCTGTCTCCGACGCTGAAGCGACCTCGTCAGCACCCTCTTCATCGCGGTAGGATGTGACTTCAAAATCCGATTGCGCTTTTGGCGTTACTGGCGCATTGGCGTTCTCAACCGGCTGCACAAACGCAATCGACGGCGGTTCGCTTTCGGTTGAGGCGATATCGATTGACGCCGGCGGCGACAACAGCGCTGGACCGAAAACAACGGCCGCCGCTGTCAGCGCGAAAAGCGCAAAGCCGCCGCCAAGCACCACCTGGCGCGCCCGGAACCGGACAGGCTTTTTCGCTAGTGCTGGCGTGTCCGGCCAGTAATGCTCGGCGCTGATATGGTAACTCGCCTCGACATTGATCGGCGCGGCGGTCTCTTCATCCCTCACCGGGGGATCGATGTCCCAATCAACATGCTCGCCCTCATCAAGAGCTGGCGCCTCGTCGATTTCATATTCAATCGTTTCGCCCTCGGGGACGTTAGATTCAACCGGCGCTGGATCGACCGGCGGTTCGGCCCACACTGAGCCGTCCTTAAGGCCAATGCGCTGCGCGGCGAGCGTGACCTCCTCAAGCACAAAGCGCCAGCGGGGATCGTTTTCGTCGCCGCCCCATCCAGACAGATCGACTGGCTGAAGTTTTTCAAAACCGCTCGGCGCCCGGGCGCCGCCGACAGTGACCGGGATCAGCGCGCCGCGCTCCAGCGCTTCGCGCGCCTGAACATGCAGGCGCGCAAGCTTGGCGGTGGCGTTCGACCAGATAACGATCGCAGCGCCGTCTTCCAGCATTAGATCGCCCGCCAAGGGGTCTTCGCCCAGACAACGGGTCTTATGCCCCTGACGCGAGAGCGCGTCAGCGATTTTTTCTCCCAGCGCTTCATCGCGCGGCGAATGTAAAACAGAAACAGCAGGCATTGCTTCTCTGGTGTTTAAATAACGGCGAACCTGCACGTAATGATCAGTGCCAGCATAATTCTAGCACGCGCCGCAAGACGAATTTGTCCCCAATCGGCTTACAGATCAGCAAGATACGGCAACCGCCGAAATCACTGCAGGACCCGCAATCCCCGGCTATCCCGGCAGATTCAAGGGCTTGGAGATATAAAGCAGCCGCCAGTCCATGTTTTCCATCAACATCGCCCGCGCCGCTTCAGCCACCCGCAATCGCAGGATCTCGAGGCGAGGCGCATCTGATTGCGATAGCGGCTCGAATTTCTGCGCAATGTTTTGCAGCTGCGCCGCCGTGGCGTGAGACCGCTCTGCGGTTGAACCAAATTCACCCTGCACGCGAATACCGAAAAACGCAGCGCCCAGCGCCGGCAAAAAGCCGGTCATCATGGTGACGCCGTTTTTGACGAGTTTTTCCGTTTTGTAAGCGAAGTCTTTCACCACGCCGAAATCGCCGGATTTTAAAAACACCAGCGAGAGATAGATGAGACAAACCAGCAGCGTCATCGCAAAAGCGAACTCACCAAGGTGGTGCAGGCGATGCTCCATTTTGTGTAAGACTTCCGCCTTGTGGTTGTGATAGGCGATTTGCGGGCGAATTTCCTCATCAAGTATGGTGGCGGCGATGTTCCGGATGGCATTGTGGTCAAAACAGCCGGACGCCATGCCAGCCTCCCTTCGCGTCGCCGCGAAATACCAGTCGACCCAGCCGGCCGCCTCAGCGCCTTCGCCTTGTGAAAAGTCTTCGCTCAGTTCGGCCCTGCCCAGGGTCAGATAATAGAGCCGGTACTGGCGCATTTCCTCAGCAAGCTGACGATAATCAATCCATTTCTCGTGCCAGCGTCCGCGCTTGCCCGCTGTCGTGACGCCAAGGATGAGAATGATGATGGTGACTTCCAGTCCGATCCATATCGTCTTGCTGCCAAAGCCCATGCCCCCGGCGATCAGATCGAACAGCGCCAGAAAAACCGCCATCGCTGCAAACAGATAATTGAAGAAATAGGAAGAGCGATAAAGATTACCGTAATGGATCGCCAGATGATCGGCCCAGACAAAGCGCGGAATGATCATCTTATTAAAAACGCGCTGGTCCTGCGCGGACGCTTTCAGTTTTTCAGCGAGCGTCGACTTTTGCGCCGCCTCGATTTCCGCTTCCGGCGAGCGGCAGGAAAGGCGAACGTCAAACGGCCATTTGCCGGCAAAAGCCTTTTCCCAGAACTGAAAGAACGAGCCCCAGTTGAATGTATGCGTGCTCTCACTGCAAAACTCGTGATAGGCGGCAAGGGCGTGGGTTTGCTTGCCGGAAAAGGCATGCTCGATTTCTTCGCGCGGCGGCGGGGCGACAACCGCGTCGATCGCCGCATGGGCGGCTTCAACGGAAAATGGCGACTGTCGCCCGCCCTCGCCCATGAAAACCGGCGGCGTATCTGTGACGGCGTTGATCCAGACCACGGGTTTGCCCGCCGCCAGCGCTTCTTCCTTGATCATCGCCGTGCCGGCAATGCCGCGCGCTTCTTCGCCATCCCAGATTGCAATGATAAAATCCGATTGGTTAATCGTCGTTATGCCGGCCTGTAAGTAAGCGCGATCTTCATGCGCCTGTCCGTCACGCACACCGTCCAGCTCGGCAACAGCATCCGCTTCACTCAACAGATGTTCAAACTCTTGCCGGTCCTGCTCGGAAAAATCGTCGCCATAGCTTTCAACTGAAAACGGCAACGGCGCCAACAACCGCCAGCCGCTCTTAAGCGCCTGCTTCGCCGCAAGGGTGTCGGCGCCGTCCGCCAGCGCGCTAACAAAATAGTAAAGCGGCGGCGCATCGGCATATTCCTGCACATAGTCTTTATGGGCCGCCCGGAGCGCCGCCGAAGCCGTATCCAGCACCAGTTGAACCTGCGCATTGATACGATCGATCTGATCCGCCTCCAGCCGCGCCTTGCGATGGCCGGTGACCCCGACGCGAAGCGCAATGACGGGTTTCGGTGGTGAAAGCTCTGTTGTCATGAAACGCCCTTGTATTCTCCCCCCGCCTAGTCACGCCATGCGCCATCGCGCGTCAAGACAGGAGCCGGCGCATGTGGGTAAAAATTTGTTCTTGAAATGTTCTAATTGTTGAGTCATGGTTAACGCACCGCCGCTTGCGCCAAATGAGGAAATCGATGGTCGCCCAAGTCACCACCTTCGCCTTCCATGGCGTCGAGGCCCGCGCCGTCACAGTGCAGGTTCAACTGACCGGCGGGCAGCCTGCATTCACCATAGTCGGTTTGCCGGACAAGGCCGTTTCGGAAGCGAGGGAAAGGGTCAGAGCTGCCTTGTCAGCGGTTGGCCTCGGCCTGCCGCCGAAGCGGATCACTGTTAATCTGGCGCCCGCCGACCTCCCCAAAGAAGGCAGCCATTTCGATCTGGCGGTCGCGCTGGGCCTGCTGATCGAGATCGGCGCCGCACCCCATGACGCTGCAGCCGGCTTTGCAGTGATGGGCGAGCTTGGCCTTGACGGGTCAATCGCACCGGTCGCCGGCGCGCTCCCCGCCGCGGTGGCCGCAAACGCCATGGGGCTTGGCCTGATCTGTCCCGCAGAAAGCGGGCCCGAGGCGGCCTGGGCCGGGGGCGAGGCGGAAATCATTGCGCCGAAATCTCTCATTCAGCTGGTCAATCACTTCAAAGGAACGCAAGTCCTCTCCCCTGCAAAACCCGGCGCGCTGGAAAATCCAGCGGCCATACCGGACCTTATCGACGTCAAAGGCCAGGAAACCGCCAAGCGGGCGCTCGAAGTCGCCGCCGCCGGCGGTCACAACCTGCTGATGGTCGGTCCGCCGGGCGCCGGCAAATCGATGCTGGCGGCGCGCCTACCGGGCCTGTTGCCGCCGCTGTCGCCAGCGGAAATGCTCGAAATTTCAATGGTTCAATCCCTCGCTGGCCTGCTTGAAGGCGGACGGTTGACGCGGGCGCGCCCCTTCCGCGCCCCGCATCATTCCGCCTCCATGGCGGCGATGATCGGGGGTGGGGTGCGAGCGAGGCCGGGGGAGGCCTCGCTCGCCCATCATGGGGTTTTATTTCTTGATGAATTGCCGGAATTTTCCGCGCCGGTGCTCGACAGCCTGCGACAGCCGCTCGAAACAGGAGACGTTCTGATCGCGCGGGCGAATTTTCACGTGCGCTATCCCGCGCGTTTTCAACTGATCGCCGCCATGAACCCTTGCCGATGCGGGTATGGCCGCGCCAGCGGGCGCAATTGCGGACGCGGGCCGAATTGCGAGGAAGTCTATCAGGCGCGCATTTCCGGCCCGCTGCTGGACCGCATGGATTTGTGCATTGAATTGCCGGCCGTGACGCCCTCCGACCTTGCCGCGCCTGGCGCCGGTGAGGATACGGCGAGCGTCGCCGCCCGTGTCGCCCACGCCCGTGAGGCGCAAACCGCCCGCGCCGATACGACCAATGCGGCGCTCGCGGATGCGGACTTGTCCACCGTCGCCGCACCGGATGCAGACGGCGCCACTCTATTGTCGCGCGCCTGTGAAACACTGGCGCTTTCCGCGCGCGCTTATATGCGAATTTTGCGCGTTGCGCGCACCCTCGCCGATCTTGACGCGGCCAATTCGGTTGCGCGCCGGCACATCGCGGAAGCGATCAGTTTCCGGCGCCGCAATGCTATCGGATCGGCTATGAATTCGTCTGCGGCTGATGCGCCCCGCCCGCGCGAACAGGGCGCATTTTAAGCGCTGCGTTAACCACGCCTATCAACCATTTTTCAAAGCTGAAACGGCATTATTGCGGCATTCACTAAGGGGAAGCCGCTTACATGCATAACGCCGATCAACCTGCTGCCGGCGCCGCCGATGATAATGGCGCCGAAAATGTCAGTGAACTAATCGTTCTATGCGATGCGGGTGGGTTCATTCGTTTTGTTTCACGCGCCTTCGCCGAGTTTTTCAGCGCTCCGGTTGAAAACTGGCTTGGCCGGTCCTTTGCCCCTGGTGGTAATCTGGCGCAACCGGGGGCGCCCGCCGCCTATCGCACCGTGGCGCAGACCGGCGATCGCGAGCTGGTCATCGACTGGGAGGAGACTGTGCTTGGCGACGGCGAGCGGCTTTATGTGGGCGCCGCCAGCGATGGAGCGCCACGCGATGATCGTGCACGCAAGGATGTCCGCAATACTGTCGCCGACATGCGTTGGCTGGCGACCATGAGTCATGAAATGCGCACGCCGCTCAACGGCATTCTTGGCATGACCGGCCTGCTGCTCGATACAACACTAGAACCCAATCAGCGCGCCTATGCCGAATCGGTGCGCGAATCCGGCGTAGCGTTGCTCGCACTCATCAACGACTTGCTTGATTTCGCCAAAATTGAGGCAGGCCGACTTGAGCTTGATGCGGCGCCGTTCAGCCCCTACGCGTTGGTTCAAAGCATCGCAGAGCTTTTATCGCCCCGCGCCGCCGATAAGGGCATTGAGATCGCCGCTTATGTGGACAACAAAATTCCAGCGAAGCTTTTCGGCGATGAAGCGCGGTTGCGTCAGGTGCTGATCAATCTCGCCGGCAACGCCGTCAAGTTCACCGACGATGGCGGCGTCAGCATTGAAGCGCATCTTATTGAACAGGCTGATAAGGCCTCGATCCGCATTGATGTGCGAGACACGGGGATCGGTATTCCAGAGCCCATGCAAGCGTCAATTTTTCAGGAATTCTCGCAGGCGAAGTCCACCCATAATGGCGACAAAGAAGGCACCGGTCTTGGGCTCGCCATCGCCCGCAAAATCGTGCGCGCCATGAATGGCGACATCATGCTGAAAAGCGCCGTAGGGCGGGGCAGTATTTTTTCATTCGAGATCGCCCTCGATTATGAAGACAGTATACAGACGGTTCCCACTCCTATTAACTCACCAGTTATCGTTGCAACGAGATCGCCTGTGCTGGCGCGCAGCCTGAAGCTTCAGTTGACGGCGGCAGGCTCAACACAGGTTATTTGCGCTAGCGACGTCGACGCCATTATGGCGGCAATCAGCGAAAGGCCTGATGCTGTATTGCTGTGCGATATTTATCTTGCCGGCGAAGGCGCCGGGCGGCTTGCAGATGCGGCAGCCCGTTCTTTCGTCTTGCTTTCGCCGCTCGCGCGCAGTCATATCGCGGAGCTGCGTAGCGCCGGTTTTGACGGCTACTTCATCAAGCCGATTCGGCAGTCTTCCCTATACGAACAACTTATAGATATAGCTCCGGAAGCTGCTGAAAAAGAGGTCGCGCCGGCGCAAACAAAGCCGGAGCTGCATGAAAACGCCGCCAGCGGGTTCCGTGTCCTGCTGGCCGAGGACAATCAGATCAACGCCGTTCTTGCAACAACCATTTTAAAGCGCGCAGGTCACTATGTTGACCTAGCCAAAGACGGTCGCGAGGCGGTCGAGGCGGTTCGCCGTCAGTCCTATGATGTCGTCCTGATGGACATGCATATGCCAGAGGTTGATGGTATTGAGGCGGCCCGGCAGATACGGGGCCTCGATGAAGAGATCTCACGCATACCCATCGTCGCGCTGACCGCAAACGCCATGGCGGCCGATCGCCAAAAATGCATCGCCGCAGGCATGGATGATTTTATCAGCAAACCATTTGAACCAGCCGACCTCACCCGCATGCTCGCCAAGTGGGGCGGGGCGAAAAGCGCGTTTTCCGCAGCCTCGTAAGCGCCTTTATTTGAACGTGAAACGCCTATAGCGTCGCCGCCATGACAGATACCGCAAGCGTCGCCTCCGACGAAAAAAAGACCATATTGCAATCCCTCGCGGCGTATATTCGCGCGCGAAGTCTGGTGATGTTGTTGCTCGGTTTTTCCGCCGGGCTCCCTTTTTACATGATCTATCAAAATCTCTCTCTCTGGCTTGCCGAAGCCGGTGTTGAAAAGGGCGAGATTGGATTGTTCGCGTGGACCGGCTTTGCATTTTCTTTCAAGTTTTTATGGGCGCCGGTGGTGGACCGGGCGCCAATTCCATTCCTTGAAAAAATGGTCGGGCGCCGGCGCGCATGGATGGCCGCGGCGCAGATCGGTGTTGCGCTGACCTTACTGGCGATGTCGATGGCCGACCCCACCGGCAATCTTTTTTATGTTGCACTCATCGCCGTTGCGATGGCCTTCGCCGCTGCGACGCAAGATATCGCAATCGACGCCTGGCGCATTGAAGCTGCAACGGATGAAGAACAAGGCGTCATGGCCGCGATGTATCAATACGGATATCGCGTCGCGATCATGGTCGCCGGCGCCGGCGCGCTCTTTGTTGCGGACAGCGTCAACTGGCCCGCCGCATATCAATTCATGGCGCTCTTGATGGGTGTCGGGTTATTAACGGCGCTGTTCGCGCCAAAAGTGGAAGTGCGTGAATATGAGCCGCCGCCGCGCGCGCCCTTTGCCGAAACCGTGTCAAAGTCCGTCATCGGTCCGTTTCGCGATTTCTTCACCCGTTATGGCATTCACGCCTTGGTGATCCTGCTCTTTATTGCGCTCTTCCGCGTTCCGGATTTCCTGATGGGTTATATGGCGGGACCCCTTTATATCGAGCTTGGTTATGACAAATCGACGATCGGTTCGATCCGGTCGATTGTCGGATTGTTTGCAACGCTCTTCGGGGTTTTTCTTGGCGGCGTCATCGTCGCCCGGTTCGATTTCCGTTGGAGCCTTTTGTTCGGCGTCCTCTCGCAGTCTCTCACCAATCTTGTTTACAGCTGGCTCGCTCTTTCTGACGCAACTGTCGGCGGCTTGGCGTTTGCGGTCATTTCCGACAACATCGCCTATGGCGCGGCGGGTACAATCCTCATCGCGTATATGTCGAGCTTGACCAATACCGCTTTCACAGCAACGCAATATGCGCTGTTCAGTTCATTTTATGCGCTGCCAGGAAAGTTCGTCGGCGGATTTTCAGGATTTATGGTCGAGGCGGCGGGCTTCGCCTGGTTCTTCGTCATCACCGCCCTCATAGGCATTCCAGCCGCAATTCTGGTGTTTTTCCTGAAACATTCGGAAAAACGCTTTGAACTTTCGCCGATAAAAAGCGGGGCCGACCCTTAGCCCGCCGCCAGGCAATCATTCAGATCGGGCTTTTCGTCTTCGGCGTTTTTCGCTGTCGCATCCACATGGGCGGCGCGCGTATCCCCTGCATCGTCTGGGTAAAGAATAATGATCAGCGTACAGGTGGAAAGCGCATAACGACGATACTCTCCCGTCCCCTCGCGGCGGGTCAGGGTCGGGGCGCCGAGAAGCGCGTCAACATTGTCCGGCGATGCGCCCAGAATATCATCCATGACAAAAACCGGCGCTGAAGGCGGCGCTGGCGCCACAGACGGTGTCGGCGCGGTCCCTGGCGTTGTCGAGCAAGCGCCGGTAAGCAATGTGGCGACGACGGCGATGCTGCTGGCGGCATTAGACATGTTTCTCATCAACGAAAGGTACTTTCTTCCTGACTGGCCGGCTTTGCGCCGGACCCTAATGCGGCCGGTGGCGCGCGACAACCGATAGCAGACAGTCAGGCCAGGCTTCGCCGCCTTGCCTCGCCACTTGCAGCTACCTATAAGCCTGCCGGAGTTAAGCCGCAGATAAGGAGCCTTCATGGCGCAGGACGACCTTGACGTTATTGGCGTCGGCAACGCGATTGTCGATGTGCTGGCGAAAGCCGACGACGCCTTTTTGAAAACCCACGACATTCCGAAGGGCGGCATGATCCTGATCGATGAAGATCAGGCAAGCGTCATTTATGATGACATGGCGGCGGCCGTAGAGATTTCCGGCGGATCGGCGGCAAATTCAATCGCCTGTGTCGCCTCGCTGGGCGGTAAGGGCGGCTTTGTCGGCAAGGTTGCAGACGATGCGCTGGGCGAAATCTTCCGTCACGATCTGCGGGCCATGGGTGTCGAGTTCGACACCAAACCGCTCGGCGACGGCCCCGCAACCGGCCGCTGCCTCGTTAATGTGACGCCCGATGCGCAGCGATCGATGACGACCTTTCTGGGCGCGGCGGGATTTGTCTCACCTGACGATATCGACGCAGATCAAATCAAGCGGGCGGCGATCACGTTTTTCGAAGGCTACCTCTTCGAACAACCCGTGGCGCGCGAAGCCTTTACCAAAGCCTGCGCCATCGCCCGCGAAAATGGCAAGCGCTCGGCGCTAACGTTATCTGATGCGAGCTGCGTTGAGCGTCAGTTCGATGTGTTAAACAGCTTTATCGCCGATCACGTCGATATTCTGCTAGCGAACGATCAGGAAGCCGCAGCGCTTTTCGGCAGCCACGACCTTGATGTGATTGCCGGCAAGGCGCGCGCGCTTTGCCCGCTGACCGCAGTGACCCTGTCCGAAAAGGGATCAGTCTTAATTCCCCGCGATGGCGATATCGTAACGATTGGTCCCGTTTCGCCAAGCAAGCTTGAGGACACAACCGGGGCCGGCGACGCCTATGCCGCCGGATTGTTGTTTGGCTTGGCGCGTGGCTTTGAGCTGGATCGCGCCGGCGCGCTGGGCTCTCTCGCCGCCAGCGAGGTGATCAGTCACTTTGGGGCGAGACCAGCGGAGTCTCTAAAAGATCTGGCGCAAAAAGCGGAACTTCTTTGAGGGCGCCATGGTGAAACTTTGGCAGGCGGCGCTTTTAGTATTTGTAGTCGTCGCTGGGATTTTGTTCTTGAAACGCGAGCCGCTGATGCTCGCCTGGGTCGCCGTGAATACGGAGCAAACGAGCCTGGATCAGCGTATTGATCTGATTAAGGACAATATTGAGGTCCGCCTGCCTGATGAGGGCGCGCCGCCCTATCCGGTTGTTTTACAGTTTCATGGCTGTGCGGGAATACGTCCGCCGTTTCAGGAGCAGTGGGCCGACATCGCCAATCGCGCGGGCTATGCGGCCGTGATTGTCGACAGCAACGGCCCGCGCGGGTTTTCTCGAGACGAGGCTTTGGATGTCGTCTGCGGCGGCAAGGCCTTGATCGGTCAGGAGCGCGCCGGCGATGTCGCCGCCGCGATCAAGATTGCGCAAAACGATGATCGTCTCGACGCCTCACATCTTGTATTGGCTGGCTGGTCGCATGGCGGCTGGTCAGTCATGGATTTCCTGACTATGGACGGAAAAACCCGCACGCCCGCTGGGCTTACCGGGTGGAATGGCGAACAAGCGGCGGTCGATGGCGCGATCCTGTTTTACCCCTATTGCGGCCCCGGGGCCCTGTCGCGCTTTCGAGGCTGGACGCAAGCCCCAAAAACACTCGCCTTTGTCGCTGGCGCTGACGAAATGGTCGACGCGCAGGAATGTCTTTCCTATTTCGAAGCCCGGCAGTCAGAAGACGCGCGCATCGATCTGATCTTTTACGAAGATGCGCATCACGTATTCGACGATCCGTTTCTGGAGCCGGACTGGATTCATTGGTATAATGAAGATTACTTCAACGATGCAGCCCGCCGGTATGAAGCGTTTCTTGAAGGGTTGAACTAAAACGCTGTCAGGAAGCGGCAAGCTTCGATAAAATAGCGTTATACGCCGCCTCTACATCTTCTTGTGTTTTCTTAAGCGGCTGACCGGTGTTGATAACATAATCGGCGCGTTGTCGCTTTTCCGCATCGGCAAGCTGCCGGGAGAGAATGGCGTCAAGTTTTTCTTCGCTCATTCCCGGACGCGCAAGCACCCTTTCCCGCTGAATTTCCGCCGGGGCGCTGACCACGATCACCGCATCGAAAAATCCGTCCATGCCGTTTTCAAACAGCAGCGGTATGTCGAGCACCACCGCGGACGCACCAGCGAGCGCCGCGTCCGCCATAAAGGCTTCCCGGTCCCGCCAGACCAGCGGGTGAACAATAGCTTCGAGTTTTTCGATAGCTTTCGGATCATTAAGAACGAGCGCTGCGAGCTTAGCGCGGTCAACAACGCCATTTTCGAGGGCGCCGGGAAACGCAGCGCCGATCGGCTCAACCGCGAGGCCATCCTTTTCATAGAGACGATGCACAGCGGCGTCCGCATCCCATGTCGCCGCCCCGAGATCGTCGAACATCTTCAGGACCGTTGATTTTCCCATGCCGATGGAGCCCGTGAGGCCGATTTTGATCATGCTTGCTCCCGGCGGTTTAATTCCTGAATAAGTTCAGCGCGCAATGCGTCATCGACAATCACCTCGCCGCCGAACCAGGCGCGGAAACCGGGCGCGGCCTGATGCATGAGCATATCAAGACCGTCAACCACCTCGCACCCACACGCTTTTGCCTGTTTCAAAAGATCCGTTTCAAGCGGTGAATAAACAATATCCGCAACAATCGTTCCTGATTTCAATTTTTTCGCGTCAATCTCAAGAGGCAATTGACCGCTCATACCGAGACTGGTTGTGTTGACGATAAGTTCCGCTTTTTCGAAAAGCCCGCTTCTCTCCCGCCAGTCAGCGACATGGACTGACAAGTCTTTGGCGATCGCTTCCGCTTTTGTCCGTGTACGGTTAGACAGAAGAATCGACTGAACACCGGCGCTTTGTATTGCAAGGATAACGCCCCGCGCGGCGCCGCCCGCACCCAGCACGACCGCACTGGACGGTGGTTTCTTGTCACCTAAAACCTGTTGCAGGGCCGCTGCAAAACCAGCGACATCTGAATTATCGGCATAAGGACGGCCATTGCGAAATGTCAGCATATTCGCAGCGCCCGCTCTCTCAGCGGTCGGACTCGCCTCGCCCGCATAGCGCAAGGCATGTTCTTTATGAGGCAGCGTTACGTTGACACCCTCAAAGCCGATAGCCTGAAGCCCGTCCATAGCGCGTACAAAATCGTCATACGTCCCAGGCACTGCGAGCGGGATATAATAACCGTCAACCCCAGCGCGATGCGCCCATATTGTATGAATCAAAGGTGAAAGCGAATGCTCGATCGGCCAGCCGACGACCCCCGCCAGCTTCAGCGCAGTAGAAGGTTTTTGTTTGGGATCAGTCATTTAAAACGATAACGCGCCTTCGCGGCGCAAAACGCCCAGCAAAGGAAATAAAGACATGCCGAGCACCGCAAAATAATCGCCATCAATCCGCTCAAACAGCCGCGCGCCATGTCCTTCAACCTGATACGCGCCGACGCTGAAGAGAATGTCAGGCCCGGCGGCGCTGAGATAAGCATCAATCTCCGTTTCGGAGATGTCGCGCATCGTAAGATGCGGCCGATTCAAATTGCGCCAGATAATTTCACCGCGGCGGGCAACTGCAATGGCGTTGATCAGCGTATGGGTGGCGCCGCTCATTTTTAACAGACGGTCTCGCGCCTCATCCATGGTTTTCGGTTTGTCGAAAGCCAAACCATGAAATTCGAGGATCTGGTCCGATCCGATGACGATATCCGGTCTGTCGTTAGCCACAGCCATACATTTGGCTTCCGCAAGCGTCATGGCGATCTCTTCCAGCCCCACGCCATTTTTTGACGACTTTGCTTTTATCTCATCTTCATCCACGCCGGGCTTGACGACATCAAAGTCAACGCCGGCGCTGCGTAAAATCTCCGCCCGGATAGCGCTGCCCGAGGCCAGAATGATTTTTGGATGATCGGTCACAGGTTCTTTCGTGCGGAGAGCTTCGTTAAAATAGCCGCCGCTGTTTCTTCCACCGACTTGCGCGTCACATCAATCATTGGCCAGCGATGTTTTGTGAAAAGACGCTTGGCGCGCATCACTTCCTCGCGAATGCGGTCAAGATCGGAATAGTCCTCCACTGCGCCAGTTGCGTTTAATTCACCCAGACGGCTCTTTCGGATTTGCGCCAAGCGCTCGGGACTTGCGACGAGACCAATAACCATCGGCTTTCGAAGCGAGAAAAGCTCCTCCGGCGGATCCGACGTTGGAACAAGCGGTACATTCGCCGCACGTATGCCGCGATTAGACAGATACATGCAGGTCGGCGTCTTTGACGTTCGGCTGACCCCGACCAACACGACATCCGCAGGCTCAAGATCCCACACCATCTGACCGTCATCATGGGAAAGCGTATAATCGATGGCGCCAATGCGCCGAAAATAAGCGTCGTCCAGTTGATGCTGCGCACCCGTCTTAAGACTTTTTTCGAGACCCAGATAATCGGTAAAAGCATGCAGTAATGGATCAAGCACAGAGATCGCCGGGGTCTGTAACTCACTGCAGCGTATTTCCAGAAGCCGGCGCAACTCAGGATTAATGATTGTATAAAGGACAAGCCCCGGTGAGGCTTCAATTTCCGCCAACGTTTTTTCCATCTGCGCACGCGAGCGTATCAACGCGTAAATATGCTCAAGCGGTTTCGCCGCCGCGAATTGCGCGGTCGTCGCCTTCAGCATAGCGTTCAATGTTTCACCAGTGGAATCCGACACAAGATGGACATGAAAATAGGTCGCAAGCAGCTGCGATTCCCTGGCGCTGCGGTCAGGCGATTCACTATCCAGGTCAGTATTACTCATCTGGGGAATTATAGGGGAAAGAAACAGGCTTTCGCGAGGTCAATTTTATCCCCTCGCAAAAGGGCGTGAGTCCTACCATGCCGGCGCCCAGAAGGTTTTGAAAACTGAAATGGTCATACTTGTCCAATAAAAGGCCCCCGCCCACTTGGAAAATTCCAGTTTCTCAATAATCATACCCAGATGAATTCCTTTGATTCATTGGCTCTAATTTGCTTTTCAACATGTATTTGAAGATTTATTCCCTGCGTGGAAAGATGGGGGAGACCCGCCAATTTCAGAGGGAATAAAAAGCGCGACTGTTTTTCCTCTGGATTCACCCTGACTCCTTAAATTAATCCTTTCTTAAGCTTCCTTTATAAAGAGTTAACAGGAAAGTTCGTAGATCATGTCGAGCCAGTCAAAATTCATAAAAACACTAAAAGGCGAACAATCGGCCATACCGCCAATCTGGTTCATGCGTCAGGCGGGGCGCTATCTTCCGGAATATCGGGAATTGAGAAAGACCGCAGGGTCATTTCTCGATCTTTGTTATAATTCCGATTTCGCCAGTGAAGTCACGCTGCAGCCAGTAAGACGCTTTGATCTTGATGCGGCGATTTTGTTCGCCGATATCTTGTTGATCCCCCATGCGCTGGGTCAGAATTTGAGTTTTGTCGAAGGCGAAGGGCCACGGCTGGAGCCGGTCGTAAGCGCCAAGGATGTTGATCGGTTTCGCAAGCAAGATATTCATGGAACCCTGGATCCGGTCTATGAGACGGTTCGGAAAACTAGGGCCGCGCTCGGCGACGATAAAGCGTTGATCGGCTTTGCCGGCGCACCCTGGACGGTGGCCACATACATGCTCGCAGGCGGTCCGATGAAGGATCCTTCGACCCTGCGGTTGCGGTACTACCAGGAGCCCGATTTTTTCAACGACCTCATGGAGGTGTTGGTCGAGAAGACTGTCGAGTATCTGATCGCTCAGATTGACGCCGGCGCGGACGCCGTACAGCTTTTCGATACCTGGGCCGTTGGATTGCCCTGGCCAGTGCTTGATAAGCTCTCAGTGGCCCCAATGGACGCGATCGCAAGTCAGGTGAAAGTAGCGCGTCCCGATACGCCGGTGATCCTTTTTCCAAAAGGCGTCGGAGAAAAGGCGGGCGAATATGCGCTTTTAAAAAGCTGTGATGGCTTCGGGATTGATTATGCGATGGACCCGTCCTGGGCGCGGGCAAATCTTGGCGAGCGTGTTGTTGTCCAGGGGGGGCTCGATCCGTTGCTGGTTGTCGCTGGCGGCGCGCCAATGGAGAAAGCGGCGGAAACGCTCTTAAAACTCTTTCACGACGTCCCTTACGTCTTCAATCTCGGGCATGGTTTCATCCCGGAAACACCGCCGGAAAATGTTGCGGCGCTGGTTGAGTTTGTGAGGAGCTATCGCTGATGGCCGAATTTCTGGCTGGCGTCTATCTGTGGATAAAGGCGCTTCATCTGATCATGGTGATCGCGCTGATGGCGGCGATGATGTATCTGCCGCGGCTTTTTGTTTATCATCATCAGTCGGAAAAAGGCGGCGAAGCGGAACGCTATTTCATTCAGATGCAGCGCCGGCTCTATAAAGGGATCGCCAATCCAGCGGTGATCATAGTCTGGGTTCTGGGTATTTTGATGCTGATCGCCAACCCCCAATTGCTCTCATCGGGTTGGTTTCACGTCAAACTTGCGCTGGTTCTCCTGATATCCGGGATTCACGGATTTTATGGCTCAGCGCGCCGTAAATTCGAGGCGGGCGAACGCCCGCGAACGGAGAGATTCTGGCGGATCATGAATGAAGTCCCGTTCCTGGCCATGATTGTCGTGGTTTTTCTGGTGGTTGTGAAGCCGTTTTGATCCTTTGACATTCAAGGGCTCCATAGCCCTTCCATTGACGAATGGCGATCGAGCGCTATATCTAAGCCAACTCACCTTATTTCCGCGGGATAAAAGGTCTCGCGCGAGAACCATATTCATAACTTGTCTGTAACGCCGCCGCATCTTTGCGAGGCGATCTTCCCCTTGAGGATTCCCATGCTGCCCAAAACTATGTCGCTAGAAGAATTGAAGCAAAAAACGCCGGCGGCGCTGTTAACCTTCGCTGAAGAGCTCGAAGTCGAAAACGCGTCGACCATGCGCAAACAGGACATGATGTTTGCGATTCTCAAGGAGCTTGCGGATCATGATGTGGAGATTTCCGGCGGCGGCGTGTTGGAGGTCTTGCCCGACGGGTTCGGGTTTTTGCGTTCCCCGGAGGCGAATTATCTGGCCGGTCCGGACGATATCTATGTAAGCCCCAGCCAGATCCGCCGCTTCGCGCTGCGTACTGGCGACACAGTGATCGGCGAGATCCGCAGCCCGAAGGACGGCGAGCGGTATTTTGCGCTGTTGAAGGTCTCAACCATCAACTTCGAAGACCCGGAAAAAGCGCGCCACAAGGTTCACTTCGACAATTTGACGCCGCTTTATCCCGATGAGCGCCTGAAGATGGAAATCGAGGGCGAGAAAACCAAAGACTTGACCGCACGGGTTATCGATCTGGTGGCGCCTTTAGGTAAGGGCCAGCGCGCGCTTATCACCGCGCCGCCTCGAACCGGTAAAACCGTCATTCTACAGAATATCGCGCACTCCGTCGCGGCGAACCACCCTGAAGCCTATCTGATCGTTCTGTTGATCGACGAACGCCCGGAAGAAGTGACGGACATGCAGCGGTCTGTGAAGGGTGAGGTCGTTTCCTCCACCTTTGACGAACCCGCGACGCGGCACGTCGCAGTGGCGGAAATGGTCATCGAGAAAGCCAAGCGTCTCGTCGAACATGGGCGAGACGTTGTAATTCTGCTCGATTCCATCACGCGATTGGGGCGCGCCTATAACACTGTTGTGCCGTCGTCAGGCAAGGTTTTGACTGGGGGCGTTGACGCCAACGCGCTTCAACGTCCGAAACGATTCTTTGGCGCAGCGCGAAATATCGAAGAAGGCGGATCGCTGACGATCATTGCGACGGCGTTGATCGAGACCGGCTCGAAAATGGATGAAGTTATTTTCGAAGAATTCAAGGGAACGGGCAACGCAGAACTTATCCTCGACCGCAAAGTCGCAGACAAGCGCACCTATCCGGCAATCGATATCGCTAAGTCCGGTACGCGCAAGGAAGACCTCATTACCGACAAGGTCGCGATGCAGAAGATCTTTGTCCTGCGCCGTATCCTGTCGCCGATGGGCGTTTCCGACGCCATTGAATTTCTCATCGACAAGCTGAAGCAAACCAAGTCGAACCAGGAATTTTTCGACTCAATGAATACGTAAAAGCATTAGCAATCAAATGCGCAGCTGGTCGGCGATCGGCAATTCGCGGATGCGTTTGCCGTTTGCCTGGAAAATTGCATTGGCGAGCGCTGGCGCGAGCGGCGGCAGTCCCATTTCGCCCATGCCCGCCGGCGGGTCGCCATTGTCGATGATGTGAGTTTCAATCTCAGGCGGCGCCTCTGCGATCCGCATCAGTTGGTAGCTATCGAAATTGCCGGTGATTACCCGGCCGCCTTCGACATTGATTGCAAGCCGCAACGCCGTCGAGAGGCCGTCATTGACGCCGGACTCCAGCTGCGCGGCGACGCCGTTCGGATTGACGACAGTTCCGACATCGACTGCGGCGACGACGCGGGGCACGCGCAAGGTCCCGTCAGGGCCGATCTCCACATCGACGACCTGCGCCACATAGCCGCCAAAAGTGAAGTGACCTGCAATGCCACGGCCACGCCCCGGGCCCATTGGCGCGCCATAGCCGCCACGATCGGCGGCGAGCCGTAAAACACCCGCCAGGCGCCCCGGATTAAAGGTTGGGCCGCCATGGTTTTCGTAAGCAAGGTCGCGGGAATCCCCCAGAATTCTGAGCCGCAGCGCCAGCGGGTCTTCGCCGCGGTCATGGGCGATTTCGTCGAGAAAACTCTGCACCACAAACGCATTTGCCGTGTGGGCGGGCGCCCGCCAGGAGCCGCGCGGCGCGCCGGACCTGGCGGAGAAATACTCCATCTGTAGATTATCGACGAGCTGCGCCGGGAAATCGTCCTGATAAAGCTCCGCTCCCCAATAATCCGTCTCGGGCATATTGGGTCTGCGATAATATTTCGACGCGCTGGCGAGCCGGTGCGCCCAGCCGGTCATGTCGCCATTTTCATCAAAACAGGCGCGTAGATGATGCATGCCGGAAGGGCGGTAAAAATCGTGCCGCATGTCATCTTCGCGGGTCCAGAGCAGTTTCACGGGACGCCTCACCGCATCGCTGATAACCGCCGCTTCGACGGCGTAGTCGCTTGTGAGGCGTCGACCAAAACCGCCGCCGAGCCTTGTAATATCGACCTTTATCGATAAGCGGTCACGGTCCAGTTTGGCGGCGACCATCCGGTTGGCGCTGGATGGAAACTGCATCGGGCCGATGATGTAAATCTCATCGTCGCGCACATCTGCGACGCAGTTTTGCGGTTCCAACGGCGCATGGGAGACGTAAGGTTGCCAGTAATAGGCTTCATGGGTTGTAGCCGCGTTTGCAAAGGCGCCGGCCAGATCGCCGTCATTGCGGACGACCTGACCTTCGCCTTGCAGCAACTCTTCGCAATGAGCCTTGAAGCTGGCGGTCGATTCATCCGCAAACGGACCATGAGCCCACTCAATATCAAGCGCTTCACGACCTTTCATCGCCGCCCATGTATTTTCAGCGACAACGGCGTATCCTTCCGCCTGAACGTCGTAAGGGCCGCCAAGCGGCGGCCGGTCGACTTTCACGATATCAATGACGCCGGGTACGGCGCGCGCCGCGCTGTCATCGACGCTAAGAGCGGTTCCGTCAAAATAGGGGCAGCGCGCCATGACGGCGTGGGTCATGCCGGGGACTTCCGCATCAATGCCGTAGATGGCCTCGCCCGTGACGATGGCGCGGGCGTTTTTCATTTTCTGCGGGGTGCCGATCAACGTAAACTCTTCGCGCGGCTTTAGCGGCGCCTCCACCGCCGGCGTCAGGGTTGCAGCGATACCGGCGACGGCGCCAAAGGTCGTCTCGCGCCCGCTGGCGGCATGGCGTAAAAGGCCTTTCTCAACAGTGATTTCACCGCTTGGAGCCCCCCATTCCTGCGCCGCGGCGGCGATTAGAAGCTCCCGCGCGACAGCGCCTGCCTGGCGCAAGCCATCCCAGCGCCCGACAATGGAATAGGAGCCGCCAGAGCCTTGGGCGATATATTTCCAGGTAATCTCGCCGTCTTCACCGCGCATCAATTCAAGCGGCATTTGCACGACGGAAACTTTGTCGAAGTCGGCGCCGAGTTCTTCCGCAACGATCATCGGCAGCGCCGTGTCGACGCCCTGGCCCATTTCCGGGTTGGGAAAAGCGATCTGGATACTTTCGTCGGAATTGATGATAATAAATGGTCCGACAGCGGAGGCTTGTGTTTCTCTGACGCCACTCGCTTCTTCAGCCTGCCGTGAACAGGCGGCCAACGGCGCGGCGATGACAAGTGCGCCGCCGGCGGCGGCGTAGCGAAGAAGGTCTCGGCGGGTTGTGGTGATTGGTGCGCCATCCATCATGCTTCTCCCCGGTGAAGCGCGGCAGCGCGGTGAATGGCCTTGCGCATACGGGTATAAGTCCCGCAGCGGCAAATATTGGTCAGCCCGCTGTCAATGTCTTCGTCCGTCGGGTTCGGGTTTTCTTCCAGAAGCGCGGCGACCGCCATGATCTGGCCCGCCTGGCAATACCCGCATTGCGCGACGTCTTCCTCAATCCATGCTTCCTGCACCGGATGCAGCGTTTCACCGTTCGCAAGCCCTTCGATGGTGGTGATGTCCGCATCTTCCGCCGCAGAAACCGGCAGAACGCAGGACCGCGCGGCGCGTCCGTTAAGATGCACAGTGCATGCGCCGCACTGGGCGATGCCGCAACCGAATTTGACGCCTTTGAAGCCCGCCTCATCGCGCAGATACCACAGGAGCGGCATGTCGGGGTCGCCGGTATAGTCGAATGTCTGGCCGTTGATGTTGAGTTTCATCGATGCTCGCCTCCCATGAAATTCCGGCAAAGCTTACAGCGGAATGAAATCCCGACGGTTCGTCTCGTCGTGCGAAACCTTCGACTGGTCGTTTGCGCAATTTCAAAATAGCGGCGCTATTCGACAAAGTCGGGCGGGCTGTAGGCGCCATTGTCTTCTTTAACGGTCCAGTTGAACGTATCCTCGGCGGATCTGCGCACCTCGCGGTTAAGCTCAATACCGCGGGTTCCATTAGTGAGGAGCACGATGCCGCTGCCAGCGTTGAGATGGCCTTCAATTCTGGCCCGATAGCTGTCATTAGCGCCGCCATGATGAAAAACACGTGTTTTTCCTTCGCCATTGAGCCTTGGACCAAGCCCGTGCCAGCTGTTCGGGACGCGAGACATCATATCTTTTACAAGCGCCTGCGGAAGAAAGTCGCTTTCGCCACGGTAGCTTTCCATCAGCATAAGGACAAAAAGGCTGAGATCGTTGGCGCTTGTCCACAGGCCCGATGCGGCCATTTCGGGCATCGCTTCCCATCCCCGAGGCAAGGCTGTTGGCGCGCCCTGCGCATTGTGGGCGCGGGCGATGTCGCCATGCGACGCCGGCAATGGGTTGACGAAGGTGGAGCGGGTCATGCCGAGAGGTTCAAATAGGTATTTGTGCGCCGCCTCAGGATAGGGAAGACCCGTAACATCTTCCACGAGGACCTGGCTGACGGTCACGCCGCCGCCGGAATAATCCATCTTCTCACCGGGGCTAAACGTCACCCTGATAGGGTCATGCGTTGCGGGTGATTGGCCGTTCAAGGTTTGAAGCGCGGTCGGCAGCGCTTCACCAGGCTGAAAATCTCCAAACCCATGTTGATTAAATCCGGCGGTATGGGAAAGAATTGCTCGCAGGGTTACTTTGTTTTCATGCGTATATTGATTGTCCGGCACCTTCCAGGATGTCAGATATTCATTAACATCCGCATCAAGATCAATAAGTCCTTCGGCGACAAGGCGCAGGATGATGACGGCGTTCGCCATCTTGCTGATCGAACCAACAGAAAAGACGGTGTCTGCATTGATTGCGTCATCACCGCCGGCCAGTTTGACGCCGTAGCCCTTTGTCCAAACGATCTCGCCGCCTTCAATGATCGCGACGGCGAGCCCGGGCACGCGGTTTTCCTCGATCCGATCCTGAATGGTCCAGCGAGGAGCGTCGGGATTCTCAAGATCGTCGCGGGCAATAAGATCGTTCTCAAAAGCGACAATCCGCGGGTCGTCATCGGCAAGCGGTTCCGCAGAGAGCGGCGAGACGGCGAGACGGCGAGGATGGCGCTCGATGCGACGGCGGTGAATGCGCGAAAAAATAAACCGGCCATGATGACTTCCCTCTAATGTTCGCCGTGACAATAGATTGAGGAGGAGTGCAAGGAAACGCATCCCGTCTCTTCTGATCGTCAGCTTAGCGCAGGGCGCTGTTTAGCGGTCTCGCCAGCGCGCGGTCTGTGCATCCTGAGGGTAAAATTCCAATCGTGGACGGGAACGACTGCGTTTCAAGATTGCGGCGCCGCAATAGGCCCATTAGCTTTGCGTCAAAGTTATAAAGGAGCGCGCCTTGTCTTTTCGGTTGATCCATTTTCCGCATGCGCGGTCGTTGCGCGTTGTCTGGGCGCTTAAAGAACTCGGGTTAGAAGCGGATATCGAGACGCGGGTGTTCGACCGCCCGACATTGAAGCAACCGGAATATCTGGCGCTCAACCCCTTGGGCAAGACGCCGGTTTTTTTCGACGGCGACAAGCGGATTATCGAATCCATCGCCATTATCGAATATCTGGCAAATAAATATGCAGACGGACGATTAACACGCAAACCGGACGACGATGATTACTCAGACTATCTGCAATGGCTGCATTTTGGCGAGGCGGGCATGGGCGGATATGTAAACATGCTGATCGCGCAAACGGCGTTGTTGCCGGAGGACCAGCGCATTCCGGCAATGAAAGCATGGGCGGTAAAGGAAACGACGAATTGCTTGAACTTTATTGAGGACAGCTTGAGAGAAGACAGTTATCTGCTTACTGAGTTTTCTCTTGCCGACATCGCGCTGGGATATCTTCTGTTCCTGATCAAGATTACCCGCAACGGAAAGATGCTAGGACCGAAAACGGCGGCTTATTTTGACCGCCTGACGGGGCGGGATGGATGGAAAGCAGCTGGCGAATACCAACCGTAATGTAATTTTTGAGACTGGCGGCTTTAAGAATCCATTCACCAACAAACCATAAAATCGCGGACACAGGAAAATTCCTGAATCCATAGGCAGGCGAATATGGTTCACAGAACCGGCGGATTTGGAAAGCGGACCGCGTCATCAAAGGGCGCGGCGTCGCAACGTCTGCAGCGGCCAACGGATAAACGCCAGGGCGACCGAGCGGCGGCTTTCAGAACGGCCAAAGTTTATATCAGCGGAAATACGGAGCTGAATTGCGCGGTTCGCGACGTCAGCGACAAAGGCTGCATGGTTTCGCTGTTGGGCGCGGAAAACCTACCCGATGAAGTGACCGTTCGCCTTGGTCTCGGACGTCCGCGACAGAGAGCCCGCGTTGTCTGGATAGAGGGCCAGGACGCCGGTCTGGAATTCCTGCCGGACGACGAAACCTGAAGCGGCGCCTTCAACGCTTCGTAGACAGAGCTTTTAAGGTCCCTCACAACATTGTTCCAACACGATTTCGTGATCGACGAATGCTGTGCGGCATGCGCCGAATTGGATAGCTCGCAGACGAAAGATGAGGCATAACCGCCGGAGCATTATTATCCAAGCGTTAGGCCAGCCGTCACCTTGACCCAGAAAAAAGCAAAGTTCCTCCATGGCGACCTGATGGGACATGTGATCGTCATGTCGCTGTCCGCCAGCGTCGGTCTCGTCTCCATCTTTCTCGTCGATTTCGCCGATCTCTTCTTTATTTCGTTGCTGGGGGAGTCGGCGCTCGCTGCGGCGGTCGGGTTCGCGGGAACGCTTTTGTTCTTCAACCAGTCGATCACGATCGGTCTGATGATCGCCATGGGCGCCCTGGCGGCGCGGCGGATTGGTCAGGGCGATGAAGAAGAGGCCCGGCGAATTGCAACCAGTGTTGTGGTCGTCGGCATGATTGTCGGCGTCACGATGGCGACGCTGTTCTGGGTCTTCGCGCCGCAACTGCTTGAAATGTTAGGCGCAGCGGGGGAAACCAAGGATTTCGCCGTGCGCTATCTGCGCATTGTCGTCCCTTCGATGCCGGTAATGGTGCTGGCGATGGTCAGTTCCGGATTGTTGCGCGCTCATGGTGATGCGCGGCGGGCGATGAACGCGACCCTTGCCGCCGGCGCGGTCAACGCCATTCTCGATCCAATCCTGATTTTCGGCGTTGGTCTTGGGCTTGACGGCGCGGCGCTTGCCTCAGTTGGGGCGCGGTTCGCGATGATGGCGACGGCGGTTTACCCGATCCTCAAACATTACGGTGGGTTCGCGCCTTTTGACGCGGCGCATTTCCGCCGCGACCTGGCGCCGATCTTTGCCATTGCGGGTCCGGCGATCCTCACCAATATCGCAACGCCCATCGGCATCATGATCGTAACGCGCATGATTGCGCCGTTCGGGGTTGCGGCGGTCGCCGGCTTCGCCGTGGTCAGCCGCCTGACGCCGCTGGCGTTCTGCGTAATCTTTGCGCTCTCCGGGGCGGTGGGCCCGATCATCGGCCAGAATTTTGGTGCGCGCAATTACGACCGGGTCCGCGAAACGATCCGAAAAGCGATCCAGTTCACCGGCGCCTACACAGTGATTATCTGGGTTATTCTGATGGTCTTTAACGGCTTTATTGCCGAGCAGTTTGGCTTGCGCGACGAAGGCGCCAGGCTCGTCTTCTGGTTCGCCGCGATTGTAACACCGCTTTATTACTTCAACGGCGTTTTGTTCGTCTCAAATGCGGCGTTCAACAATCTCAACCGGCCAATCTGGTCGACGCTTCTCAACTGGGGGAAAAACACAGTCGGCACCTTGCCCTTTGTCTGGCTCGGCGCCCAATGGGCAGGCGCGCCGGGTGTTCTGATCGGACAGGCCTTGGGCGGCGTTTTTTTCAGCCTGCTCGGTCTCTGGCTTTCTTTCAGACTGGTCGATGGCTACGAAAATGGCAGGGCGGACCCGGAAAAAGGGTGGAAGATCAAGCTGATGCGCCCGCGGCCGGAGCCGCCCTTTTCCTCGCCGCGCGGATAAGTCCTTACGCCTCTTTTATGTTGTGCAAAACACAATGCATACGGATTAATAGGCTATAAATTTTTATCCGATTGTCGTAAAACCGACATTGGTTCGCGTTAATCACACCAATGTTGCGTTGTGATTTACTGACATTTCAATAACGGTCGGGACGTTTCTAATGATATCCGCAGCCGCCCTTTTCGGGCTGTTGTGCATTGCTTCGCTGATCATGTTCGCCGCCTATGTGATGCGCGAGCTTGGGGCTGGCGACCTTGCGCAATTAATGCTCGCCATTTTTGTCTTTGCCGCCGTCGCGGCGTTCGCCGGAGCGCTTTTCGCCTAGACTGCGTTCACAGTTTGTTAGACTGTCAACGCAGTCTAGGTTTGTTTTCGCGCGTCTTTTCACAAAAACCGGTTCCCACTTTTTGTGGGCGCGCTCTAACCGCGCGCTGGCAGCACTTTGGGATTGCACAGAAGCGCCGCTGAGATCAGGGCGATGACAAGGCCCATCGGAAAAATTTCCAGAAATGTCATGGGAAGCCGGAACAGGGGATTGGCGTAATTTTTCTCCATGGCCGCCATGTCAGCAATGATTTTGTCGAGATCGGCGCCCGTAACGCCCGCCTCGCGTTTGGCTTCAATAACACCGGCGGTGTAGTCGGCGATGAAGGCGTATTCGGAAAAAGCGAGATAGATCTCCCAGCCGATGACATAGGCGCCGCCGGCGACACTCGCGATGGCAAGACCCAACAGGAAAGCCCGGCCAAATTTGATAACGCCTCCCTGATATCGGTCGCGATAGCTTTTGACGCCGACAAAGATCAGCGACAAGGCGACAATCATCGTCAGATAGCCAAAGGTCTGAGATGAAGGACCGCCGCTCGCCAGGCCGTAAGTGATGACGCTGATTGAGATAGAGCCCGCGATGGCGCCATAGATAAGGGCGATCTTGATCATTTTATCTCTCCTTTTGCGGGCGCTTCAAAGACCGCCAGCCCGTTGCCTTCCGGGTCTTTGTACCAGGCGAAGCGGCCCTTTTCGCCGGGAATGTCGATCGGCCCGATTTCCACAGCGCCGCCATGTGCTTTAATCATCTCGCAGGCTTTGTCAGCGTCAGCGACTTCAATGTAAAATTTCACATAATTGTGGGGCTCATGACCCAGGGCCGTGATCGCGCCGTTAATACCGGAATCCGTCCCTGTATCGACTTCGGCGCCCATTGGCGACTTATCGATCTTCCAATTAAAAACGCGCTTATAGAAATTTGAGATCGCGTCGGCATTGCGGCAACCGATTTCAAAACGAACGACAGCGCCTTCCATAATGTCCCTCCTTTATGACGAGCGGCCTGTCGCTCGTTGTCACTGCGCTTCAAGATTACACGTTACCTGAAGGGCGCCGCTATCGCCCAAAGGGGTGATTTCAGGCGAAGTGCGTGGTTTTCCGCCTTTACGGGATCAAAGCCAACGAGCGCGCTTTCTGGATCGCCTGTGTACGCCGCGACACCTCGAGCTTGTCATAAAGCCGCGCCACATGGGTTTTGACGGTGTTAGGCGAGACTTCAAGTTTGCGCGCGATCTCCTTATTGGTGAGGCCTTCGGCGAGGAGCTCAAGCGTCTCATATTCCCGCGCCGTGACGCCAAGGGCGGTGAGCGCTGCATCGTTTTTCTCGAATGGCCCATCAGGCGATGACCGCTGGGTCAGGCGCCAGCCGGCCCAGCCGCCAAGCGCTGTAAACGCCGCCGCGATCAGCAGAACGTAAATCTCGCCGGCAAACACCTTCGTGATGTATTTATATTCCAGCCATTCCAGCGCGAACACAGCCGCGCCAAGCGCCAGGGCGTAGATGAGAATCGTGCGTTTCATCGCGAACTATTGTGGCGAAGAAACCGATGGCCCGCCAGCCTGGTCGCTGTCCGCGCCCGGCGAAGCGACGCCGCACTCGCCCGCCTCGGCGGCCCTGTCAGCCTCGCTTAGCGCGGCATGCGCCGCCCGGGGCCGGTCGGTGGCGATAATGTCCGCCCCTTGCGCGGCGATTTCAGCATAAAGCGCCTCGTAACCCGAGCGGGCGATATCGTTGTCGATGGAGTCCCGTCCGCCCAAGGTCCCAAAGATCACTTCCACATTGCGGCCGTTCAGAATGGAAAAGAGCCGGGGTCGCGGATCGTCGGTTCCGGTGAAGCCGAGAATGCGATTGTCGGGAATGCCGGCGGCGACCGCCCGGTTCAGTTCCGACTGAGTATCTAGAGAAAGCGAAATCATTGCGTTCGGCGCCAGGCGATGCAGTTTCGCCGCGGACGCCATGGAATAGGCGATCAGGATAACCCGATCCTCCGCATCCTGACGGTTGATTTCATCGATGACATCTTCGTAGCGGGTGGAGCGTTTAAAATCGATTTGCAAAATGGTGCGGTCTTTCGCCCAGGCGAGGGCGTCATCGAACCGAGATGGTGCGAAGCCGGTTTTTAGTCCGTCATTGTCTTGAAGGCGGAGCCCGGCGATCTCGTTCCAGGGAAGCGCGTCCGCGTCGCCGGCGCCGGTCGTCGTGCGCTCCAGCGTGTCGTCATGCATGAGATAAAGAACGCCGTCAGAGGAGGTTGCGACATCGATCTCCATGATCGCAGGGACATCGCCCAGCACTGCGGCCATCGTCTCTATCGCGTTCTCAGGAAGCCCCGGCGCGGGGCCGCCGCGATGTGCGGAAACTAGCGTCGCGCCTTCAGCCTCGAGGCATTCGAAAAAGTTGTTGAGGTCGCCTTGCGGCGCAATGGACCAGCCATCAGAAAGCGCCGCAAAACTTTGTGTATTTGTGTCGCTTACGGACTCACTACAACCAAAAAGCACAAAAACCGTGGCCGCCATTAATCTTTTAAGCATCTGAAAACCTTACATATTATGGCTTAATGACAATCGACCCCGAGCTTTTTCCGCTCTCCAGAAGCCGATGGGCGTCGGCAATCTCATCAAGGGCGAACCGGTGGCCGATCTTCGGATTGAGCGCGCCTTTCGCCACCATGTCGAAGAGGCTCGCGGCCATCTGCGGCAGGTGGTCCGGGGTGGCGTAATGGAACAATGTCGGCCGCGTCAGGGTGAGGGAGCCGCGACGCGACAGCTCCAGCGGCGAGATTGCTGGGACCGGGCCGGAGGCGTTGCCATAGGTCACCATGTGACCGCGCATGGCGAGAGAATCGAGAGAAGCCTCGAAGGTCGCTTCACCAACAGAGTCATAAACAACGTCAACGCCATGGCCGCCGGTGAGGTTCCTCACCTCGCTTGCAATGGAAGGCGTCCGGGTTCGGTCAATGATGTGATCGGCGCCGTTTTCCTTGGCGATTGCAATTTTGTCGCTATTGCCGACGACCGCGACAATCTCCGCGCCAATATGATGCGCCCACTGGCAAAGCAGCGTGCCGACGCCGCCGGCCGCAGCGAATACCAGACAACGGTGTTCTGACTTGAGATGAAAAACCTGGCGCACAAGCATTTCGACGGTAAGGCCTTTGAGAAATATCGCCGCTGCTGTTTCGTCGTCGACGGCGTCCGGAATTCTGGCCGCCATCGCCGCGGGCACGATTGCGGCGTCAGAGTAAGCGCCGCCACCGCCGATATAGGCGACGCGATCGCCGGCTGAGAAGTCTTCGACCCCCTCGCCCGCCGCCTCGACAATACCGGCGGCCTCCGATCCCAGAACCGCTGGCATGGAGACCGGGTAGAGCCCTTTGCGCTGGTAAATATCGATGAAATTCAAGCCTATGGCCGTATGACGGACGCGGATCTGTCCGGGGGTCAGCGACGGCAGATCATGTTCGCGGGCGACGAACGCGTCAGGACCGCCATGCTGGTCGATGATCATGACTTTTGACATGAGGCTTCTGGATTCCTTTGGGTTTTCGCGGGTTTTCCCGCAGCCTAGCGGCGTTGACCTTTTATCGGCAAAGCGTCACGCTGAAACAAGGCTATCAGGTGGGGGACTTGAGGTGGCTTGCAAGTTTTTCAAAGCGTTAGCTACTTTTGCGGTCCTTGGCGGGTGCGCATCAACGGATCGCATTGAAATGCGCGCGGCGTCGGCGTCGGAATGCACCGCTAAGGGCGGTTATGACTTTGCGCTTTCAAACGTCCAGTATCTGGGCGGATGCCCACCGCATCTGGAGGCCGGCTTCTTGGAAGGCTACGTCCTGGGACGGCGCGTGCTCAGGCTGGAGGAAGACCGCCAGATTGCGAGCGCTGCCTATTCGCGCGAATTGATGAAAGAAGAGGCGCCTGTCACAGAGGGTGAAATCAGGAAACCGCCTCAGTCCGTGGATCGTCGCAAAAAGATTATCGCGCCCGCCGCGCGGGATGACGACCTTCTTGCGGCGGGTAAGCGCCTGAAAGCAATTGAAGCAAAGCTTGAGGACGTCAGACGAGCGGCTGTCGGCGCCGTGAAAAATTCAGACGAACCTCCCCAAAACGCTGCGACTAGAAAAGACGGCGCGACAGAGATGAGCGTTCTAGCGTCGGCTCACGCTTTCGCACGCGCCCACGTCATGGTTAATCACTGTACGGATGAACTGCGCGGACGCTCGCCGAAATGCACGCTGGCGGAGGATGCGCGTATCATCGATACGGCTTCAGGCGATGTTTGCGTCGAAGGCGGCGGCGCCTTGAAATTCCTCTCGAGCGAAGTGCGCCGAACCGGCGCTGAGGCGCCGCAAAGGGTTGATATTTATGAGTTTTGCTCCGCCGAGGCCGATAGCCGGGACCACGATCATAGCGCGGTGGGGCTGGTCTCCGATCCGGAAACCGGCGTCCTTTTGGGCGTGACTTGCGTGGAAAGCCGCGCTGGCCGATAAGCTTCAGGCTCGCCGCGAAAGGCGAAACGGAGGCAAGGCCATGAAGCTAACGATTAACATTGATTGCACGCCCCAGGAGGCGCGGACGTTTTTTGGCATGCCCAACGTCGAGCCGATGAACGATATGATCGTCGAGGAAATGACCCGGCGCGCCAAGGACAATATGGACACGCTCGCCGATCCGGAACGCTTCATGGCGCAGTGGATGGCGATGTCAGGCAAGGGGATGGAGCAGTTCCAGAACCTTGTGGGCGCTGCGATGACCGGCATGGGCGGATCCGGGGGCGCGAAGAAGAAATAGTCGGCGTCACATCATTCATCCTTGCCGGTTTCCCGTTGGTTGCGTAACCAGGCGATAACGGCGGCGCTTACCTCTGGAGGAAGTCTGATGATGAAAAAGACCTTTTTCGTTGCGTCGATGCTGGCGGTCTTAGCTGCGCCGGCGTTCGGCGCCAACGACCAGACGGCGGAAGAAAAGCGCAACACGCAGATCATCGTCGAAGTCTTCGACGCCCTTGAAAGCGGCGCGCTTGAGCCGATTAACCGTTATTTCAAGCCGGATGGGGCCACCGTTCTCGGGCTCGAGAAAAGGGTTCGGGGTGCGCCCCGCGCCACCTTTCAGGAGGCTGCGCCGTTTCCGGGAGCCCTTGATAATGTGAGTGTCGAGATTGAGCATATTCTCGCCGAGGGGGATAAAGTCGCTATCCAGTCCCTGATCTGCGGCGATCACACAAAGTCGCTTCTGGGCTTTGAGCCGACTGGAAAACAGGTCTGCTCGCGCTATTTGAACCTTTATGTCCTAGAAGACGGCCTGATCGTGAACAATTCAGTTGGCGTGCATCGCGACCAGCTACGCGCCCAACTGGAAGCCAATGCGGCTCAATAAGAAAAGCGCGCCCATGGAGCTGTTTTGACTGGCGATAGGGACACCATTTTCGCGCGGGCTTCCGGCGCAGGCAAGGCGGGGGTCGCCGTCTATCGACTGTCGGGGCCGCAATCGCTCTCTATCGCCAGGCAGTTAGTTGGTAAACAGATTAATAATCGAGAGGCGATTCTCACCGCTTTGCGCGACCCGGCGGACGGGGCGCTGATCGATCGCGGGCTGGCCATACTTTTCAAAGGGCCCGCAAGTTACACGGGCGAAGATGTCGCCGAGTTCCATCTCCATGGCGCCCGCGCTGTGGAAACGGCGCTTTAC
Organism: Pseudomonadota bacterium; assembly: GCA_039196665.1. Lineage (GTDB taxonomy): Bacteria > Pseudomonadota > Alphaproteobacteria > Caulobacterales > Parvularculaceae > Hyphococcus. The sequence continues at coordinate 285,610 of JBCCUQ010000003.1, forward strand.
GAAGCGCTCTCACGGCTTGGCGCGAGGCCGGCGGAGGCTGGCGAATTCACCCTGCGGGCGCTCAGGAACGGAAAGCTGGATTTGGCCCAGGCCGAGGCGCTGGCTGATCTTATCGATTCCGAAACGATACAGCAGAGAAAACAGGCTTTGGGTCAGCTTGAGGGTCGGCTCTCAGGCCTCGCAGAAGACTGGCGGCGGCGGATTTTGACCGTCTTGGCGCCGCTTGAGGCCGATATCGATTTTCCCGATGAAGGGGACGTTCCGGCAGCCATCGCCGCCGCGGCGGGCCCGGCGATCGCCGGGCTTAAAGATCAGTTAACTGACTTTATTAACCATTCGGGACGTGCACGGATGATCCGGGAGGGCGTCTCGATTGCGGTCATCGGTCCGCCCAACGCCGGCAAGTCATCCCTCGTCAATGCGCTCGCCGGATCAGAGGTCGCCATCGTTTCCGACATCGCCGGGACGACCCGGGACATAGTCGAGACCCGGCTCGACCTCGGCGGGATTGTCGCGACACTGGCGGATACTGCGGGGTTGCGCGGTATGGCCGGCGATAAAATCGAGGAAGAAGGCGTCAAACGGGCGCGGGCGCGGGCTGAGGCCGCTGACCTTCGGATTGCGGTCCTGGACCCCGCGAGCGATTTTATCTCCCGGGAAACCGTGGAATTGCTGCAGCGCAATGACTTCCTGATCTGGTCCAAATCGGACCTGAAACCGGCCATACCGGGGCTTCCCCTGCCCGATGGCGTTAAGGTTTTGGCCCTGTCATCGAAGACCGAGGCGGGTATGGCTGAGTTTCTAGCCGCCCTGACTGAGAAAATCGCGGGCGGCGAGGATTCCGGCGGGCCGGCGCTGACCCGGGCCCGTCATGTTGCGGCGGTGGAAGAGGCTATCGCCGCCCTCACCCGCGCCGAGGTGCATATTGCAACCGCGCCGGAGCTGGCGGCGGAGGACGCCCGCCTCGCCGCCCGGGCGCTGGGCCAGATCACCGGCGCTGTGGGCGTTGAAGACGTTCTCGGCGAGATCTTTTCGAGTTTTTGTATTGGTAAATGAGCGGTCCTAGCCCCGGGAAAGCTGCTGCAGCCGCGAAGCCGCACGGCGTAGCACCTGGGCGGCGTCCGCCTCGCCTCTCAGTTCCAGCCTCGAGGCGGCGCGCTCGTAATTCTCGCGCTTTTCAGAAAGGCGCCGTGTAAGCATCGCCGCCACGCAGCGCTGGTCGAACATGTCCCCGTATGACATATGATCTCCGTATACTGATTGTCTTTCTACTGACATATTATTTGCCCTTTGAACCGCGGATTTAGTCATTTTGATACTTCCTTGCCGGTTCCCCCATTGCGATAGGGTTGGAATTGCAGCCCTCGTGCCCGGTTAACCGCGTTCCGGCGGTTCTTGCCAAATTGTAAAGGTTGCGGCGCAGCATAGCTGCAGCATTGGTGAACTGTTTCACGTGAAACATGCGCGGCTCTTTAAATACGGCTTAAGCGAGTCGTGATAGTTCGGTGGGCATGGAAGACATGGGACTTGATCTATCCGGCTTGCTGACCCGTTCTGGCCGGCGCGGCGCGGCCCGCGCCTCGGCCGTCCTTGGCGTACTCACGCTCATCGCCGCTTTCTTCATGCCGCTGGTGGTCGCCCTTGATGACGCGCGCGCCAAAGCGGAATGGGAAGGGCCAAGAGAAGTGAAAGTCCTGGGGATCACCGTCGCCGCAGGTGAGCAGGAGTTCGTTCCGCCCTCGGAGAAAGGCGAGATGCGCGGCTGTGTGATGCTGTTCATGTTCCTGCTGGCGTTCGCGGGGCTGACGGCGCTGCTGCTGGGAATCGGCGGCGCGATCAGCGCGTTTGGTATGGCCGCGCTTGGCGCATTAAGCGGGGTGGGCGGGGTCTTGCTCGCGGCCTGGCTGTCTCCGATGGGCTTCGCCGTGCTTGGCGTCATAGCCATCGTGTCGGTTTTGGGACTGCTTTTTGGCGGGTTCGTTACCGCGACCGGCGGGGGCGGTTGTTAGGTCTGTCCGTCAGCGTTCGACCTGTAACAAATCGTGACATTAAAACTTATCCCCGCCCTCCTGGGCGGCTCTACAATGTTTCACGTGAAACATTCTGGAAACGTCCCAGTGATATTCAGTCCCGATGTGCGTCGCCCCTGGCAGTCAGTTTTTCTGGATCGGTCTTGCTTTGCTCCTGGTTCTGGGCGGAGTGTTTGCACGCACGCTAGTCAGTTTGGTGCGAGAGTTTTCGCGCGCCGCCACGGCGGAGGCGCGCACCGAAGTGGTGCGCGATCACGCCAACTCTGTGATCACTCACGGCCTCTGGTTTTCGATTATGATCATGGCTGCGGGAAGCTGCGGCGCCGGCCTGTTTTGATCAGGCCGCATTCTCCGGCTTTCCCATGTTTCCAAAGCCTCGCGTCCCGCCTATATGACCGGCGCAGGAACGCGCAGAGCGGAATACGGACATGAAAAGCTACGATGTCATTGTGATTGGGGGCGGGCACGCCGGCTGTGAAGCCGCGGCGGCCGCGGCGCGCGCTGGTGCGAACACCCTGCTTGCGACCCACCGCAAAGACACGATCGGCGAGATGTCCTGCAACCCGGCAATCGGCGGGCTCGGCAAGGGCCACCTGGTGCGCGAGGTCGATGCGCTGGATGGCCTGATGGGCCGGGTGATCGACAAGGCCGGCATCCAGTTTCGGATGCTGAACCGTTCCAAGGGTCCGGCGGTAAGGGGGCCAAGGGCGCAAGCCGACCGCAGGCTCTACCGCGAGACCATGCAGAGCTTGCTGGCGGACTATCCAAATCTCGATATCGCCGAGATCGCGGTTGAGGACCTTATTGTCGAAGGGGATGTTTCACGTGAAACAGTCGCCGGAGTCATCGCCGCTGACGGGGCGGAGATTCGCGCTCGGGCGGTGGTCCTGACGACGGGCACCTTTCTGAAAGGCGTCATTCATATTGGCGACCGCCGCATTCCGGCGGGCCGCGCCAATTCAAGGGCGGAAGATAAAACCTGGGGCGGGGTGGAGGCGCCGGCGATCGGGCTTTCCGAACGCCTCTATGGACTTGGCTTCAAAATGGGACGGCTGAAGACTGGCACCCCTGCCCGCCTTAATGGCCGGACCATCGATTGGGACCGGCTGGAGATGCAGCCGGCGGATGATGCCCCTGTGCCATTCTCATTCATGACGGACCGTATTGAGGTCCCCCAGATTGCCTGCGGCGTTACCCACACTTCCCGTGAAACACATCGCATCATTGAGGAGAATATCGGCAAGTCCGCCGTCTATGGCGGCGCCATCGCGGGACGAGGTCCGCGCTATTGCCCCTCGATAGAGGACAAGGTGGTCCGCTTCGCTGAGCGGGACAGTCACCAGATATTTCTGGAGCCCGAAGGGTTAGATGATGACACGGTCTATCCGAACGGGATTTCGACCTCCCTGCCTGAGGACGTCCAGGCGGCGTTTTTGAAAACCATTCCGGGCCTCGAGAACGCGGAAGTCGTCCGTTATGGTTACGCCATTGAGTATGACTATGTGGACCCGCGGATGCTGACACCGACGCTTGAGACTAAAGCGATGCCGGGGCTCTTTCTGGCCGGACAGATCAACGGCACCACGGGGTACGAGGAGGCGGCGGCTCAAGGATTAATGGCCGGGGTGAATGCGGCGCGTATGGCCACCGGCGCTGGCGCCTTTCAGCTGGACCGGTCGGAAGCCTATATCGGCGTTCTGATCGATGACCTTGTGACTCATGGAGTCACAGAACCCTATCGGATGTTTACGAGCCGGGCGGAATACCGCCTGACCCTGCGCGCGGACAATGCGGACCAGCGCTTAACGCCGGTTGGTATTTCTGCGGGTATCGTCGGGCCGGCGCGGGCCGAGATGTTTCACGTGAAACAATCCGCACTGAAGGAGGCGCGGGATTGGGCGCGCGAGACCGCTCTTACGCCAAATGAAGCCGCAAAGCATGGCATCCGTCTTAATCAGGATGGCCGGCGGCGCAGTGTCACAGATCTCCTCGCCCTGCCTGACATCGGGCTGGAAGATTTGCAAAAGATCTGGCCGCAGCTTGGCGACATGCTGCCGGCGGTGGCGGAGCAGCTTGCCTTCGATGCGCTTTATGCGGGTTACCTTCACCGCCAGGAAGCGGACATCCTGGCGTTCAAAAAAGACGAGTCCCTGCCCCTGCCCCGCGATCTCGATTACGCCGCAATCAAGGGACTTTCCAACGAAGTGCGGCAAAAGCTTATGGATGCGGCGCCGACAACCCTTGGACAGGCAGGCCGTATCGAAGGGGTGACGCCGGCGGCGCTCGCCCTCCTCCTCGCCTGGGTCAAAAAGAACGGCGCGCGGGCGGCTTCATGAAGACACCCCCATCCCCGGTTTCGCCGGTACTTCCCCTGCAAGCGGGGGAAGATAAAAGCGCGGCTTGCTTCCTCCCCCAATTTTATGGGGGAGGTGTCCGCGAAGCGGACGGAGGGGTGGCTCATGACTGATTTTACGCCGGAAGAATTTGCGACAGCGGCGAATGTTTCACGTGAAACAATGGAGCGCATCAACGCGATGGACCGTGTCCTGATGGACTGGTCCTCGCGCCATAATCTGATTGCGCGCTCGACCATCGAAGACCGATGGCGGCGGCACTACCTCGACAGCGCGCAACTGGTTCCGCTGCTCCCCGAGGGCGTAAAATCAATTGTCGATCTCGGATCGGGCGCCGGGTTCCCGGGGCTGGTGCTGGCCGCCATGCTGGCGGAAAAGGACGTATGCGTCACATTAATTGAATCGACCGGAAAGAAGGCGGCGTTCCTCTCCGCCGCCGGCGAAGCCATGGGCCTTTCGGCGCTGAAAGTCATACCGGAGCGAATCGAATCAGTGAAATTGCCAAATCCGCCCGATGTCATCACTGCGCGCGCCCTCGCCCGGCTCGACAAGTTGCTGGGCTATGGCGCTGGAATTCAAGGGCAAAATACCCGGTATTTCCTACTCAAGGGACAAGATGTAGGGCTGGAATTGACCGAAGCCGCTAAATCTTGGCATATGGATGTTAATCGCCATCAAAGCTGCACCAGCGCCAATGAGCCGGGCGCAGGGACCATTCTAGAAATCGGAAACCTTGTCCGTGTCCAGTAATTCTCGCCCCTCCAGCCCTTCCAGTCCGCGTATTCTGGCTATCGCCAACCAAAAAGGCGGCGTCGGCAAGACTACGACCGCGATTAATCTATCAACGGCTCTGGCGGCGGTGGGCGAAAAAGTGCTGTTGATCGACCTTGATCCGCAGGGCAACGCGTCGACGGGGCTCGGTATTTCCGCGGCGAACCGCGGCGTGACCACCTATGACGTGTTGTCGGGCGATTATCGTCTCGAAGCAGCGGTGGCGGCGACCGACATACCGGGATTACGGCTGGCGCCGGCGGGCGTTGACCTTGCGGGTGCGGAAATCGAGCTGATTGACGCGGAACGGCGCCATTTTCGCCTTGCCGATGCGATTGAAGAATATGCGGAGGCGCAAGCGGGCGCTGACGTCACCTATGTTTTGATCGATTGCCCCCCTTCCCTCAGCCTTCTGACGATTAATGCGCTGGCGGCGTCGGACGCGGTCATCATTCCATTGCAATGTGAGTTCTTTGCGCTCGAAGGTCTGTCGCAAATCATGCGCACCATCGAGACGGTCCGCACCCGGATTAACCCGTCGATTGAACTTCAGGGCATTGTCCTGACCATGCATGACCGGCGCAACAATCTGACCAACCAGGTTGAGGACGACGTGCGCGCGCATCTGAAAGATAAAGTCTACAGGACGGTCATTCCGCGCAATGTGCGCATCTCGGAGGCGCCGAGCCACGGTAAGCCGGCGCTTCTCTACGATCTCAAATGCCCGGGCAGCCAGGCCTATATTCAGCTCGCCTCGGAGGTGATCCAGCGTGAGCGCGCCCGGCCCCGCGCGGCCTGAAAAAAGAGGGACAAAAAATGGCGGTTGCCGCAAAAAAGAAGAGCCAAAGCAAAGGGTTAGGCCGGGGGCTGGACGCCCTTCTGGGGGATGCGCCCGCCGCGTCGCCGGCCCCGGAAAGCGCCGGCCCGAAGCGTGAACTGCCGATCGAATATCTCTCGCCTAACGCCGATCAGCCGCGCCGGGTTTTTGACGCTGACGCCATTGAAGAGCTCTCCGGATCGATCAAGGCGAAGGGTTTGTTGCAGCCGATTCTGGTTCGTCCGATGGGCGGCGACGCTTATGAAATCGTCGCCGGGGAACGCCGCTGGCGCGCTGCGCAAAAAGCGAAGCTTCACAATGTTCCGGTTATCATCCGTGAGCTGACGGATGAGGAGGCGGCGGAGATCGCGCTGATCGAAAATGTTCAGCGTGTTGACTTGAACCCTGTCGAAGAGGCGCAAGCCTATCAGCGGCTCGCCGATGCTTTTGGCCGGACCCAGGACGAGATTGCAAAGACGGTTGGCAAATCGCGCAGCCATGTGGCCAATATCATGCGGCTTTTGAACCTGCCGAAAAAAGCGCTGAACGGTCTCGCCGCAGGCAAGATCACTGCTGGTCACGCCAGGGCGCTGCTTGGCTCATCAGCCCCGGACATCGCTTATTCGTTTGTGGTCGACCGAGGCCTCTCGGTGCGCCAGACGGAAAGCTATATCAAAGAGGCCGAAGACGCTCTCGCGGATAGAAGCGCTGGCGGTGGGGCGAAAAGTTCAAAGAAATCAAAGTCTTCAGGTGGCCCCAAAGATGCTGACACACGCGCGCTGGAGCGCGATCTGTCCGCTGTGCTCGGCCTCGACGTTGCAATTTCGCATTCCAAAAAAGGCGCTGGGTCGATCACCATCGATTACATGACGCTCGACCAGCTGGACGACCTTTGCCGACGCCTCATGGGCGCTGGCGTTTAATGGCGGCAACGGCGCGAAGCCATCTGGAGCCATGCAGCCGCGGCGTCATCGACGCTGAACCGTGCCCGGAGGAACTGGGCAGAACTGGCCCGATCCGGCAGCGCCGATTAATCCTGACAGCCTGCATCCTCGCCTCTTCCATGGCGTTTATTGACGGCTCGGCGCTCACCGTCGCCCTGCCGGCGTTGCGCGATGATCTGGGCGCCAGCCTGTCGACGGTGCAATGGGTGATCAGCGCCTATATTCTGTCGCTCGCTGCTTTCGTTTTAATCGGCGGCGCCCTCGCCGATGTCTATGGAAAAGCCCGTATGCTGACGATTGGGTGCGCTGCATTCGGCGTGGCGTCGGCGGTTTGCGCGCTGGCGGAAACGCCGCTCGTCCTCATTGGCGCGCGTTTCCTGCAAGGCGCCGCCGCGGCGATTGTCGCGCCGGCGAGCCTGGCGCTAATCGGCGCGACCTATCCCAAAAAGGACCGGGGCAAGGCCATCGGCGTATGGGCCTCCGCCTCCGCCCTGACGACGGCGGCGGGCCCGGTTCTGGGGGGCTGGCTCACCGAAATCTATGGCTGGCCGGCGATTTTCTGGCTCAACCCGCCGCTGGCGGCGGCGGCGATTGGTCTTCTGGTCCTCGCAAAAGCCAAGGACGCGCCGGACCCGCGGCGGTTCGATATTCCAGGCGCCGCGATCCTCGCCGCCTCCCTCGGCGGTCTCGCCTGGGGTCTCAGCACGGTTGGGCCAGGCGAAGCCGAAGAACTCGCCGGCGAGGCGGCGTCACGACACCTGTCGATCAGTATGGAGACCATTCTGGCGATCGGCGCGGGCGCCCTGCTCATGAGCGTCTACGCCTGGTGGGAGCGGCGTAGCGATCATCCAATGACGCCGCCGCGCCTGTTCGCCAACCGGACCCTCACTGGTCTCAATCTCGCGACGCTGATGATCTATACCGGCCTTTCCATCATGTTCTTTCTACTGCCGTTTGAACTGATCGACGGACGCGGCCTTTCCCCGACGACGACCGGGTTGGCGTTCCTGCCATTTACGCTCAGTGTCGGTTTTCTTTCCGCTCCGCTTGGCGGTCTTGCCGACAGGTTCGGGGTTCGGCCGATGTTGGCCGGCGGCTCCATCATCGCGGCCCTCGGCTATGGAATGCTGATTATCCTGCGCCCAGCCGGGTTTCCGATCGGCGTTCTCTTGCCCATGGCCGTCCTGGGCGTCGCTTTCGCCGCCATGGTCGGGCCATTGACGGCGGCGGTCATGTCGAGCGTTGAGGACAAAGACGAAGGGCTTGCGTCCGGCATGTCGAATGCGGCCAGTCGAATTGCGCAGCTTTTAGGGGTCGCGCTGGCGGCGGGGCTGGCCAGCCTCGCCAGCGGTTATCTTGTGGCGCTCAGTGTTGCGGTCGCCGCTTCGGTAGCTGGCGCGGCGATTATTATGAAGGTTGTTCCTGGCGATTAGCATCGACAGTTTTAAGCGCTGGCAGCCCACCGCTGAGGAGCCATTTTTTGGCTGTTTGGATGTCCGTAAAGCTGCGAACGCGGCCATCGGTGATTTTTTGAACAGCGTCCGAGGCGGCTGCAAAAACGTCCTGCCCTTCTTCATTTATCGTACCCGCGGGCAAGACAACCGCTTCGCGTTCCAGCCCGGCGTTGAACATGGCGGGCATCAATTGGTTCACCAGCCATTCTTTTGACTCATCGAAACTCGACGTCAAAAAGCGCAAATCCGCCAGCCAGTAGCGATAGTCTCCGTCTCCGAAGAGGTCGAAGATATGTTGTAACACGGCGCGAAATTCGGCCTGGGTGTCAAACCTGCCAAACCAAACTTCCGAGACAACCTTTAACTCGGAATTTTTACCGACAATCGCATAAACCTGCCGGTTTCGCCGATTAAAGACCTTGTCCGTTTCAACGGAAAAAGCGCTGACGATATCGTCTTGGAGATTTGCCGGAGCTGGGTGACTCATTATTACTTACCTTCGCGTCACTCCCCCATTGATAATGTTCGCATATAGCAATTCGTTCCATTGGACATCTCAGAAAAAAGAAATTTTTGAAATTTCCTTTTGAGGGCCAAGATGTGGAATTTCATCGGCCAGCCATACGCGACAGTCGTAGCGCTGCGCGTTCAACGATTTCGCGTTGCGGTGCGCCTGACGATTTCGCGTCAAATTCAGCGTCGAGCAGCATGCGAAGAGCTTTATCCAGTTTTGCGCCGCGCCATTTATAGAGGCGGTTTTCAAAAGCCCGCTGTTCAGTGAAGAACACAGGGGGCCGCAATTTCTTCATTGCGCTGGCTGGGTTATCGCCGGCATCGATGAAATCATTGGCGGTCTTCAATCGCGCGAACTGGCGCTGCATGGCCCGTAAAAGGCCGACGGGACTGGCGCCTGCGGTGGCTGCTTTGTGCAAGGCGTGCGCGAGATGCGACGTCGCGCCGTCGGCGCATGCGCTTGCGGTATCGTTCATGGCGTCCCCAAGCCCATCGACCAGTGATGCGCGAATATCCTCAAGCGTAATTGTTCCGGGGCCGGCGCGCAGCGAAGCTGGTCCTTTATAGAGGATCAGCTTGTCGATTTCCGCGCGGGAGACCCCGTGATCGTCGCCGAGGATCGCAACAAGAAGGTCGAGAGCGTCGTCATCAAAGCGCAGATCTTCGCCTTGCGCTGCTTCCACCGCCATCGCCCGCGTGTCAGCCGGGCCGTCCGCATAACAGGGCAGCGCGACGCCGGATTTTGCCTTTTCAAAAGCTTTTCGAAGACCTGAGCGCGGGGCCAGATCTCCCGCTTCGATAATGACCAGACCGTTTGGTTTCAAATGGCCGCCATCAAGAGCGGTAAGCAGGTTTGCGGCCGCCTTCACCGCCGCTTCGCCCTGGGTGCGCAGGCGCACCACACGTTCGCCGCCCGCGAAGGAAAGCGCCGCGATCTCATCGGCAAGCCTCGCCGGCTCATCCTTCAGATCCGCATCGCCAAGCTCGAGATAATTGAACGGGTCCTTGAAGTCTTCAACAATGCCGCCAGCGAGCGCGACCGCGCGCTCGCGCACCAATCCGGAATCGGGGCCATAGATTAAGATTGCGCTGAACGCCGGATCACGCTTTGCAAGAAAGCCCTTTATCGCTCGGCCTTTGAGCGCGACCATTATTCGTCCGTATCGGGATCAGAGACCTCAATCCCCGGCTCCTCTTCCAGCAAAGGATCGGGAACCGCGGCTTTGGGGTCGGCGGCGGTAAACGGATCGGGAACGGCGTTTTCCAAATCTGGGTCCGTCAGGGTGTTTGTCCTCGGATCAATCTGGTAGTCCGGCAATTCGGTATCGTTATCATCGACAGTCTCTTCGCTGAAGCGCAGTAACAGATCGCGCTCGATTTCCTCGGCGAGAATACGCGCGGCTTTTTCCTGCGCGGTGCGTTCGGCGAACAGCGTTGAATATTGCGAACTGACGATGTTGTAAGACGTCACCGCTTCTGCGCGTCCGCGAATGCGCTTGCCCGTACTGAGATCAATGAGTGTGTAACGCCCGCGCAGCCGGTAATTGTATCGCGTTGTCGTGTTGTCGATCTGCACCGCCAGTCGCTGAGCCCTTTCTGATGCGGTGACGTAAAGATCGTATTGCGGCGCTTCCCCTTCTTTTAAGGACATGCGCGAGTATAGTGCTTCTGTGAGCATCGGATTGATGGTTTGCGATCCGACAACGGAGCGCACGGCGATCCGCTGGTTCAATGCGGAATTTTGACCTTCAGGCGTGGCGTAAATCGGTTTGAATCCGCAGGCGCCGATCGCGAGCATGAGCACAGCGGCGAGGATTGTTCTGGCGGCGTTCATCGGCGTTTCAGCCTCCTAAAAACCCGTCTTAATTGGCGACGATATTCACAATCCGACCGGGCACGACAACGACCTTGCGGATCGTCTTGCCGTCAATATGGCGCTGGACCGTCGGGTCAGACAAGGCCGCATGTTCCACAGCGTCTTTTTCGGCGTCGGCGGCGACCTCAATCTCGCCGCGCCGCTTGCCGTTGACCTGCACCCCTATCACCAGACTGTCCTTGATCAGCAAGGCCGGGTCGGCCTTTGGCCATGGCGCATCGCAGACAAATCTCCCCATTCCTGAATCAGGACCGCCAAGCATTTCCCAGCACTCTTCCGCGAGATGCGGACAAAATGGCGCGATCAACTGGCTCAGCGCGCCGAGGGCTTCGGCCCGCGCGCCCTCGCCTGCGTTAGGCGCTTTCTTGAGTGCATTCACGAATTCATAAAGCCGCGCGATCGCCTTGTTGAAGCGCAGATGCTCGATGTCGTCAGTGACGCCGGCGATGGCCGCGTGGGTCGCCTGGCGAAGCGGCTTGTCCTCTTTGCTGGCTGAGTTCAGCAAGGACGGATTGAATGTCTTCAACAGACCTTCCGCCTCGGAAATCGTATCCCAGATGCGGCCAATCAGTCGCCAGGCGCCGTCAACGCCGGCTTCCGTCCACTCGACGTCCCGCTCGGGCGGTGAGTCCGACAGCATGAACCACCGCGCCGCATCGACGCCATAAGTGTCGGCGATGGCGTCAGGGGAAACGACATTGCGCTTCGACTTGGACATTTTTTCGATAGCGCCGACCGTAACGGGCTGACCGTTATCCGCCCTTTTTGCTTCGCCTTTTTCGATCACGACATTTTCCGGCAGCACCCACTCGCCTTCCGCGTCGCGATAAGTTGCGTGAACAACCATTCCTTGCGTGAACAACTGCCCAAACGGTTCCTCCACGGATAAATATCCGCATTGCGTCATCAAGCGTGAAAAATACCGCGCATAGAGAAGATGCAGGATCGCGTGTTCAACGCCGCCGATATACTGGTCCACAGGCAGCCAGTAATCCGCGGCCTCTTTTTCAACCGGCTTATCTTCTGCGGCGGCTGCGAAGCGGGCGAAATACCAGGAGCTATCGACAAAGGTGTCGAATGTGTCGGTTTCGCGCTGCGCGTCGCCCTTACAGCTTGGGCATTTCACATGCTTCCAGGTCGGGTGCCGGTCCAGCGGGTTGCCGGGGATTGAAAACTCGCTGGCGTCCACTTCCGGCAGCTCTACCGGCAGCTCGCTTTCCGGCACGGGCACGACGCCGCATTTTTCGCAATGGATCGCCGGGATCGGGCACCCCCAATACCGCTGGCGCGAAACCCCCCAGTCGCGCAGGCGATATTGGGTCGTTCCCTGCCCGAGGCCCATCTCCTCGATTTTGGCGGTTGCCCTGGCGATAGCGTCATCGGTCGCAAGACCGTCAAGAAAACCTGAATTGAAAATGGTGCCGGGGCCTGTATAGGCCTCATCGCCAATTTCGAAAGTTGCAGGGTCTTCCTGCGGCGGCAGCACTACCGGCGGAACCGGCAGGCCATACTTTCGCGCAAATTCCAGATCGCGCTGATCCCCTGACGGGCAGCCGAAGATCGCGCCGGTTCCATATTGCATCAGGACGAAGTTCGCGACATAGAGCGGCAACTGGCGATCATCAAAGGGATGCGCCATTTCCACCGGCAGCTGGTAGCCGCGTTTTTCCGCCTTCTCGATCGCTTCTTCCGAGGTGCCGGTTTTCTGGCACTCGGCGATAAACGCCTGAAGTTTTTTGTCGGTTTTGGCGTAATGCGCTGCAATCGGATGGTCCGGCGATATGGCGAGGAAGCTGGCGCCGAAAAGCGTGTCGGGACGCGTGGTGAAGATTTCGACGCCGTCGTTGAAACCACTGGGCGCGGTTGTTCCTTCAGCGAAACGGAACTTCATCTGCAAGCCTTTTGACTTGCCGATCCAGTTGCGCTGCATCACCCGCACATTGTCGGGCCAACCCTTCAGGCGACCATCGTCAAGCGCCGCTAAAAGGTCCTCGGCCTCATCGGTGATCTTCAGGAACCATTGCGACAGCTCGCGGCGCTCGACGGGCGCGCCTGAGCGCCAGCCCTTTCCGTCGATGACCTGTTCATTGGCCAGAACGGTCTGATCGACAGGGTCCCAGTTGACCATGGAGTGCTTGCGATAGGCGAAACCGCGTTTCCAAAAGTCCAGAAACAAATGCTGCTGGTGGCGGTAGTACCCTGTATCGCAGGTTGCAAATTCCCTATCCCAATCGAAAGAAAAGCCAAGGCGCTGAAGCTGGCGCCGCATCACATCGATATTGCCCCGGGTCCAGGTTTCCGGGTGCGAGCCTGTCTGCATCGCCGCGTTTTCCGCGGGCATACCGAAGGCGTCCCAACCCATCGGGTGCAAAACGTTGAAACCGCAGGCCTTTTTGTAGCGTGCGATAACATCGCCCATGGCGTAATTGCGCACATGGCCGATATGAATGTGCCCCGATGGATAGGGAAACATTTCCAGGACATAGTATTTTGGCTTGTGTGTGTCGTTTCGGGTTTTGAATGCGCCGGCCTCACGCCAGCGGGTCTGCCATTTCGGTTCGACTTCTTTCGGATTGTAGCGGGGCATTGTTGAAAACTTCCGGCAATAAAAAAACGGCGCTTAAAGCGCCGTTTGTTAACTGATCTGGCGCTGAATTCTAGTCGTCAATAACGTTAAGTCGAAGCTGGCGCGCGCGAGTTAGAACGGCGTTTTCGATCTCGCGGGCTGTAGCCGGGTTTACCGCAGCGTCGATCCATCCGCCATCCTCAAGACGCTCCTGCCGGAAGACCGAGATACGCAGCGCGTCGGCGCGCAAGGCGCTGTCCAGAATATAAACGGTGGTCTTGAACCGTTCCGTCGGCAGCTCCGGATTGACATACCAATCGGTGATGATCAGCCCGGCGATAGGATCGGCCGATGATACGGGCAGAAAATCGAGCGTTTCTAGTGAGGCCGCCCAAAGAAAACGATTAACCGTTGTCGCCTGGCCGGAATCGCCCGTGGAATAGGCTGGCAGGGACGCATTGCGGTTGCCGGAATTGCCGCCGCCGCCACAAGCAGCCAGTATGGCCGCACTGGCGGCAATAGCTAATAGCTTGTAAGCATTTACTTTTTCGGGCTTCATAGGTGTTTTCTTTATCTTTGTTGCGGCGCAAGGAACCCCCGGCCATTGAGCAGTGGCTTTCCTACCACAATTGTTCAATTAGACAACGGCGTTAACTCAACCCGGCTTGAACCGGGCAGTGGCGTAGGCCATTATCATGAATGGTCATAAAGCTGTTAACTTTATGCCGTTAGACCTTGTCAAGATTTTGACCTGACGGGCGATGATGGCTGGCTTTACGGCTAGGGGCGTTGCGTGGGGTGTAACGAGCTGGCTTGCCGGTTCGGGTAAATGGCTTGGAGTGATCTGAGGGACGGTCATTTCGGGTATGATGGATGCGCGCGGCCTTGGCCGATGAGAAGATTAAAGTGATGACCGGATTGAAAGCGGCATTATTGGGAGCGAGTGCGGCGGTGATGACCGTCAGCGCGGCTTTTGCTGCGGATCCGATCGAAGTGGATGTTGAAGGCGAAATCAGTGTCGCCGCAGGTCTCGTTGACGGGGATGCGAAAGCGGACGGAAACGCCGAAGTCACGACAACGGCATCAACGATTCTCGATAACGGTATTGAATTGGGTGCGATCATTTCCGGTCGCCTTGATGCGGACCAGCCACGGCAAATGTTTGCTGGCGGGCGGTATTCGAGCCTTTTGATCGGTGGCCCGCGCGGCGTCGCGCCACTGGACAGCGACGCCTATCTTCAGGGCGCGGCCGGTTACGTCAAAGGACCGTTCGGGCAGATTATTCTGGGCCGCGAACAGGGCGTTGCGCGCACCCTAGCGGTTACGTCGCCGACAATTTTCCGCGCGGTCAATGTCAATGATTGGCAGACGGACCTTTCCGGCCTGAACGACGTTCATACAGTGAACGACTTCACTGGCTATTCGACAAAATTCACATTTATGCCGCCCGCGAATTTCTTGGGTGGTGTGCTCGGCGGGCTGCAGCTCGGCGTTTCTTATTCGCCATCACTGCAAAATTGCGGCAGCCGCCTGTGTGCGCCACAGTCCGGGTTCATCATTACGCCGGACGGCACGATGTTGACCGAAACGGCGCGTTGGGACGACGCGTTCGAAGCGGCGCTTTACTATCAGCAGGGTATCGGCTCCGGCCCGAACAGATTGTTCGTGGGGCTGGGCGCCAGCTATATTACCGCTGATCAAGACTTCCAAACGGCGTCACTGACATATGACGATTACGAAGCCTATTCGCTGGGGCTTAATCTCGCTTATCGCGGGATCACGCTTGGCGGTTCGGTTAAAACGACCAATGCTGGCCTCGCCTCGCTTGAGGACGACGGCTATCTCGCATTCGACGCGGGCATTACTTTCAGAACGGGTGAAGAGAAAGGCGACGTCGCCGTTATGCTTGGCTATGGCCAGGCTGAAGCGAACGCGATCGGCCCGAACCCGTTGGATCCAACCTTGTTCCGCGATACGCGCACAGCGCAAGCGGGCGTAAGTTATGTTATCGGACGCGGCATTACAGTTGGCGCAGCAGCGCAATATGTCGAATCCGAAAAACCAATTGCCGCAGGCGGCCCCGAAGAAGCCGCCACGGTTGTGATCGAAAGCTCGATCAAGTTCTAAGTTCTAGGCGCCTAGGCCTTAGAGGGGATAAAAGCGGGATGGCCTTTTGGTCGTCCCGCTTTTTGTTGCGCTAATACATTAATGTCAGTTGATATCGGTTTGGCGACGGGCTTATCACGACGTCAATAAGTAAGTGAGCGACAGGAGGCCTGAATGCCCCAAAAGAACAACCATATTGATTATGTAGAGTTTGCAGCGAAAGACCTTGCTGCTTTCAAGGCGTTTTATGGCGCGGCTTTCGGTTGGGAGTTTCAGGATTGGG
This sequence comes from Pseudomonadota bacterium, assembly GCA_039196665.1. Lineage (GTDB taxonomy): Bacteria > Pseudomonadota > Alphaproteobacteria > Caulobacterales > Parvularculaceae > Hyphococcus. The sequence continues at coordinate 301,324 of JBCCUQ010000003.1, forward strand.
GGCCAGACTATATCAGCTTTTCCGGCGCCGGGATCGAGGGCGGCGTGCGCGGCGGTGAGGCGCCGGTCGTCGGATCAACGCTTGTTATTCTTTATGCAGATGACCTTGGGGCTTCGGAAAAGCGCGTCGTCGATGCGGGCGGTGAAATTACCGAAAGGCATGAATTTCCAGGCGGTAAGCGCTTTCATTTTCGCGATCCGACCGGCAACGTTTTGGGCGTCTGGATTCTAGTTGAGGATCAACAGGGCTAGACGTTTAATTTAGCGTGGGCTGAAAGCGCCAATGGCGGCGAGCCCGGCGACATTGGGCCCCGCCAATTGACTGGCGTTGGTCTCGTCAACGCCGCCAAGGGCAAGGATTGGCGTTGGCGATGTGACGGCGATATCCTTGAATGCGTCGGGGCCAAGATGCTTGGCGCTTGGGTGACTTCGCGTCGCGAAAACCGGTGACAGGAAAGCCAGATCAGCGCCTTGTTGGGCGGCGCGGTCCAATTCAAGTCTAGTATGACAGGACGCCGTCACGATCATGTCATCGAGTTTTGCCCGGCCTGCGTCAAACCATGAGGGCAGATGCACGCCGTCAGCGCCCACGGTATGGGCGAGATTGATATCAGCGCCTATGATCAAAAACGCTTTCCGGGCGGTGCAGATTGTGCGCAGCCGTCTGGCCATCGCCGCCCGCGCCCGGTTTTGATAATCGCGCAGCACGACTGCCGCGCCAGCCGGCATCGCTCTGGCGATAATTTCCGGATTTGGAATGCGCGTCTGATCCGTTAAGAAGGCGAGAGAGAATGGCGCACAGACACCGCCGGTTTCCCTCAACGTTTGGGCGGCGGCGGCGAGCGCTGTGATCCGTGATCGAATATTCTTCCGAGAGCTTACCAAAAGGCGGTATCCTTTGACGACTGAAACAACTTCACCGGCTGACAATCTTCGCGCCATTGAGGCAGAACTCAAGACCGCTCTGGAACAGGCTGGGCGCGATGGCGATATGGTGGCGGTCACCGCCGTCTCAAAAAAGCATGAAGCCGCGCGAATTTTGCCCGTACTGGAAGCGGGCCATCGGGTGTTCGGTGAAAACCGCGTTCAGGAAGCGATGCAAAAATGGCCTTCCCTGCGGGCCCAATATCCCGATATCGAATTGCGGCTGATCGGACCGCTGCAAACCAATAAGGCCAAGGAGGCTGTCGCGTTTTTCGACGTCATCGAATCTGTTGATCGGCCGAAACTCGCCAAGGTGCTGGCGACTGAAATGGCGCTGCAAGGGAAGACTCGTGCGGTGCTTGTACAGGTCAACACGGGTGAAGAAGAGCAGAAGACGGGGATTGCTCCCGCTCAGGCGGATGCTTTCATCACCCTTTGCAGAGATGAATACGGGCTTCAGTTGGAGGGCCTTATGTGCATACCGCCTGTCGGCGACGATCCGGCGCCGCATTTCGCGCTGCTGGCGAAAATCGCGGCGCGCAACGACCTTTCGCAACTCAGCATGGGCATGAGCGCCGATTACCTGATCGCCGCCCAGCTTGGCGCGACCCATGTGCGGATCGGGACCGGCGTCTTTGGCGAACGTCCGGCAGAATGAGGGTTCAGTAATGGCGGCTGGGCGGTCCTTACCGGATAAACAGTTGTAATCGCCAGGTTAATTCTTAGTTTTGTCGCCATGCGCGGTAACGTGATCTGACGATTTGTTTCTCCTGATTGTGAATTCCATTCTTCTGATGTTTGGCGCTATCAGACGATCCATGGGACCGAAGACATAGGAAAGAAGAAAATGGCGCGGGCAAAAAAAGTACTTCTAGTTGATGATGATGAGCTTTTGCGGGAAACGCTCATTGATCAGTTTGGCGTTCACGATGAGTTGTCGATCGAACCGGTGGCGAATGCGCAGGACGCAATCGCCCGGGTTAAGGAAGAGGCGCATATCGATTTGATGCTTCTTGACGTCGGTCTGCCGGATATGGACGGCCGCGAGGCCTGCCGTATTATGCGCAAGAATGGCTTCAAGTCGCCAATCATCATGCTGACGGGCGCCGACTCTGAAGCGGACACGATTTTAGGGCTTGATGCAGGCGCGAATGATTATGTCTCCAAGCCGTTCAAGTTCGGTGTGTTGCTGGCGCGCGTGCGCGCACATTTGCGCAGCCATGAGCAGAGCGAAGATGCGGTCTTCAAAGTGGGCCCGTATGAATTCCGCCCGTCTGTAAAAATGCTGGTCACCGCAGAAGACAAAAAAATCCGCCTAACGGAAAAGGAAACCTCGATCCTGAAGTTTCTGTATCGCGCAGGCGGCAAGGCCGTAACCCGCGACGTCCTGCTTGACGAGGTATGGGGATACAATTCCGGTGTTACGACACATACGCTAGAAACCCATGTCTATCGCTTGCGACAAAAGATTGAGCCCGATCCCGGCAACGCCTCCATCCTGTTGACCGAAAGCGGCGGGTACCGCTTGTCGGTCTGATTGGAGCGATTTTAAATGTCAGTCACGATCTACCATAACCCTCGCTGTTCCAAGTCGCGCCAGACATTGGCGCTGCTTGAAGAAAACGGCGTTACGCCGGATGTCGTGCTTTATCTTGAAAACCCGCCGTCCAAAACAACGCTGAAATCAATCGCCAAAAAGCTTGGGCTCAAAAGCCCGCGAGAGATGATGCGGGTCAAGGAAGCGCCCTATACGGATTTAAAGTTGAAGGATGTCGATGCGGAGAGCGCCCTCATCGACGCCATGGTGGAAAACCCGATCCTTATTGAGCGGCCCATTGTCGTCAATGGCGACAAGGCGGCGATTGGCCGCCCGCCGGAAGCGATTCTGGAGATACTTTAGGCCGAGCTTCGATTGCGAAGTATTTCTCACCGCGCGAGGAAACCCGGCTTCAAGATAATTGAAATTCGTTTATGAGAACCAAGCCAATATATTGGGAACGGGCTCATGACATCGGGACACGTATTTATTGCCGCAAGCCTGGACGGATTTATCGCGAGACGTGACGACAGTATAGACTGGCTGACAAAGCAGAAAACAGAGGGTGAAGATCACGGGTTCGATGAGTTCATGGATTCCGTCGATGGGTTGGTGTTAGGCCGTGCTTCTTTTCAAAAAGTCCTGACATTTGGCGAGTGGCCGTATCGCAAGCCCGTTGTTGCGTTGAGCAAGACCCTGACAGAGGCTGGCATCCCTGAAAACTTACGGGGTTGTGTTCGAATATCCGGCGATGAGCCGCGCGTTATTATGAGCCGCCTCGCCTCGGAAGGATGGAAAAGAGCATATGTGGATGGCGGTAAAGTTGTTCAGTCATTCCTGGCCGATGGTCTCATTGAAGATATAACGCTGACTCGCATCCCGATATTGCTTGGCGCCGGAAAGCCGCTGTTTGGACCACTAGAGCACGATATTGATCTTGAGCACATTGAAACGCGAACCTTCGAGTCCGGGCTAGTCACTACAAAGTACCGTGTTACAGGGTTTCGCCCTTTTCGAGCCGCTTAAGCAGAGCACCCGCTCTCGCCCGGTAAGCAAGTTTTTTCGACTTATCCATGCGTTCCCAATTTTTATACATCTGGCCAAGGCGGGGATTTTTCTTCAGCTTGTTTTCATGGCGCGCAAGAAAATCCCAGTACAGAGCATTAAAAGGGCAGGCGCCCTCCTCTGTTTTCTTTGAAACGGCGTAATGACAGGACTTGCAATAGTCCGACATGCGATTGATATAGGCGCCGCTTGCCGCATATGGCTTTGACGCCAGCGCGCCGCCATCAGCATATTGGCTCATGCCGATGACATTTGGCGCCTCAACCCATTCATAAGCGTCCGCATAGACCGCAAGATACCATTCATGAACCTCATGCGGATCTATACCAGCGAGCATGGCGAAGGTCCCAGTCACCATTAACCGCTGGATGTGGTGCGCGTAAGACTCCTCGCGGGTTTGGTCGACAGCGGCCTTTATGCACGCCATGCTGGTTTCGCCTGACCAGTAAAAATCAGGTAACGAACGTTTTGCGTTAAAGAAATTCTGTCGGACATAACCAGCGCCGCCATGCCAATAAACACCGCGCATAAATTCACGCCAGCCAATAATCTGCCGTACAAAACCTTCCACGGCGTTGAGCGGCGCACCGTTATTATCGTAAGCCTGCACCGCCCGTTGGCAAACTTCCCACGCGCTCAACAACCCGGCGTTCATATAAAGCGATAACACCGAATGATAGAGGAACTTTTCGCCCGAAAGCATGGCGTCCTGATAGTCGCCAAATGACGGTAAAGCTTCCTGGATGAAATGGTCGAGGGCCTTAAGGGCGTCATCGCGTGTTACCGCAAACCAGAAGGGTTCAAGATCGCCAAAGTGATCGCCGAACTTTTTTTCAACGAGCGTTAAAACGTCTTTAGTGATGTTGTCCGGTTTAGTCCGGCGGACATCGGGCATGAAAAGGTCGCTTTTTGCAGCCTTTCGATTCTCTTTGTCATAATTCCATGCGCCTCCAACAGGCCCGTCGCCATCCATCAGGAAGCCGGTTTTCTTGCGCATTTCACGATAAAAATATTCCATACGGAGGGTTTTTCGGCCCGCCGCCCAGTCGTTAAATTCCTTGTGGCTAGCAATGAATCGGTCATCTTCGCGAACATCCACGGGAAGATTGAACTGACCCTCCCAGCCCTGCATCACCTTTATCAGGCGCTGCTCGCCTGGCTCGGTGACGACAATGCGTTCAGGCTTATGGTCTTTGATCGCCTTCTCGATCAACGCGGTAAATGACGATACAGAATTGTCGTTGTCATATTTTTGGTAATCCACCTTGTACCCATCATCTCTCAGGGCTTGCGCAAAGTGGCGCATGGCGGAAAATATGAAAGCAATTTTTTTCTTGTGATGTTTTACATAAGAAGCTTCTTCCCGCAGCTCACCCATCACAATGATGTCTTTTGTTTTGCGTGCGCCGTTAAGGCTCGACATCTCGCGGGAAAGCTGGTCGCCGAGAATAAGGATGAGGCGCTTGTCACTCACCAGGGGATCTCTTCACCCGCGTAATCAAAAAAGCCGCCGCTATCTTTCGGAGATAGCGCTGCGAGAACATCAAGCAAATTTTGCGCGCATTGTTCCAGCGTCGCCGTGTAGCGCCCTTTTGCAAATTTTTGGGTCAGCGGCGTATCGATGGTGCCCGGATGAAGGGCGGCAACCACAGCGTCCTTGTTGGCGCGCGCAATCTCAATGGCGGCGCAGCGCACGATCTGATTAAGCGCGGCTTTGGAAGCGCGATAGCTTACCCAACCGCCTAACCTGTTATCGCCAATAGAGCCGACGCGCGCAGAGAGAGTTGCGAAAACGGATTTTCGGCCTTGTCGCAGCAAGGACGCAAAGTGCTTGATGGTTAGTGCGGCGCCAACGGCGTTGATCTGAAATGCTTTACCCATAATGTCGGGATTGACTTCCTTGAACGCTTTTTCCGGTCCGACGCCGTCGATTTCAAGCGCGCCGGTTGCGTTGATGATCAGATCAAAGCTTTCGTTGCGCGCGCGGAGCGTCGCCGCGGCGTTATGGATGCCGGCTTCATCGAGAATATCAAAATCATCCTGCGAACGGCTTAGCGTTTCCAGGTTTGCGCAAGCTGGATCAGCATCAATGGCGCTCGCCAGCGCAGCGCCGATGCCGCCAGATGCGCCGATGACAAGCGCGTTGTAAGGACTATGTGAAAACGACAACCAAAAGCTCCGCGTTAATGTGTGATCATACGCGGGGCGTGTTGCGATGGATCGTTACTGCGCCGCCTCCGTCGCGATGGCGCCGAGGGCGCCCTCTATTTTGGCCATGGACGCTGTCATGCCGCCAATTCCATATTCGTGAAACAGATGGGCGATGTCCGGGTAGATGATGTCGACGCCGCCATCGGCGTTAGCTGCAACAAGCATTTTCAGCGGCAATTCCAAGCCCAGCTTTTGCTCCGCCCGCATCAGAGGCGTCCCGCCTTTCGGATTGCCGAAAATAATCAGCGTTGTCGGACGCAAAGTTTCATCGATAGAGGCGGCGCCTGCCGCGTGATCGATAACCGCGAATGTCTTGAAGCCGCGCTTATCAATTGCGGCGCGCAAGTTCGTTAGCGTTGTTTCAAAACTGGCGGCGCTTTCAACGGAGATCACTTGGGGCATGTGATGCTTTTTCATCATCGCCGCGTCGCCTGCCGATGTCATGGCGCTGGTTTGTGTTGCGCCAGCGGCGCATGCGGCGGCGCCAATCGACAATGAGCAGATGGCGATCATGTTTTTCATGGTGAGTGTCTCCCGGTTGTTGGCGTCAGGTCAGCAGGGCTTTAATATCATTGCGTCGGGCGAGCAGACTCTGCCGACCTTCCTCGATAAATTCATCGGCGCGGTCAAACGCAGTGGGCATGGCGTCGCGCATATCCGGCTGCAATAAAATATCCGGTGGGTGAGCGCACGCATTGGCGCGCGCCAGATGCATCTGGAAAATATCGGCGGCGGCGTAAGCGGTCTCAAACAGTCGCGGAGACGCTTCGGCCCGCGCTTTCGCGAAAGCGACCTGACGACGAAGCGCGGCTTGCGTGTCTTCGATCAGCTTTGCGACCGCGCCGGTAATGCCTGGATTGGGCGGCGCCGTAGCTTCGACAACGGCCGGCACGCTCGGTGCGGGCGCATCGAAACGATCGAGGACTCTTGGTACCGCGTTCAGGTCAACAGAAATGACGATTTCGGCGCCAAGCTCTCGTGCTAAAGACACCGGCGCTGGGTTCGCGAGAGCGCCGTCTACCAGCCAATATTCCTTGTGGCGCACGGCATGAAACAGGACCGGGATCGCGCTCGACGCGCGCGCCGCGTCAATCACCGAGCCTTTTGTCAGAACGATTTCAGCGCCTGTGGCGAGGTCCGCCGCCACAGCGCCAAATTTAATATCCAGCTCTTCTATATCTTTATCGTATTCGCGGAACGCCTCAAAAGCGGACTGGGTATCGATCAGGCCGCCGCGCCGCACTTTCAGCGTGAATTTTTCGAGGGCGGAAAGCGGCTGCAACTCCCGCGCCCAGCTTTCGAATTTGTCCAGAACTCCAAGGAGGTGGGCGCCCCCGACAAGCGCGCCAACGGAACAGCCTGCAATCACATCCGGTTTGACGCCGATTTCTTCAAGCGCCTTCAAAACGCCCACATGGGCCCAGCCGCGCGCCGCGCCAGAACCCAACACAAGCCCCAGTTTTCTGGCCAAATTCCTGCTCCTGATCAGTTGTGTGGCGTTTGCACGCCATTGCCGCGGCGCTCTGTTCAACATAAGGCGCTGGGCTGGTTTGTTGAAAGGGGGCTGCCGCTTTTTTGAAGAGGGCGAAGTTGAGGTCTGAGGGCGACATTTCGCGTGGGTTTAGAGATAAATGCGCCGGGGAAAAATTGCGCCTGAAAGCCTCCCGCTCATGTGGCTTGCAGACGCGAAGCTCGCCATAATCTGCGATTCGAATCACCCTTCGTGTGGAGCTTTTGCGTGGGCGCGCCTGCAGGACCATCAAAGACGTTGCCGGATTCCCTGGCCGATACCGGCTTGGCGGATAAGGAAGCTGCGCCGCTACGGCCTGCGACGCCAGATGAAATTATTGCAATGATGGACGCCGCCGCCGATGAAAAGCGCGCTCAAACCACCGATGAGGATGAGACCGGCGGCGCTTGGCATGTCGCCTCTTTCTGGCTTTTATGGGCCGGCATATTCTCCGCCATCGCCGCGATTATTTATGTGGTGATCAATTCCAGCAACACGGGCGGCTCGAACATTGTGCTGGCGGGCGGGGTTGCGCTGTTGATCGCGCTTTTTGTTGGCGGCGCCGTCATGCGGATGTTCTCGCCGATGCTGCTCGCCGGAGTGATGTTGCGGCGGGCGACCGGTGCGGAAGCGTCGAAAGCAGCCGGGCTTGCCGGGGCGGAAATTTTGAGCGCGCTTGGGCTCGCCGAGCGGGTCCTTGATTCCGATCCGGATGCGCGTCTGGTCACGCGCCGTGACGGTGTCGTGACCTATGCCAACCAGGCTTATTTTGCCTTGGCGAAAGAGGCCGGTGTAATGGGTCCGGCGGGATTGCCGCCGCGCATCGATCGGCTTTTTGCGCAACAGGGCGCGGAAGCGACAAAACTGTTCCGGCTGTGCCGCGCCGCGAAAAGCGCGCAGGCTGCTGAAGAGATTATCTATCAGGTCATGGGTCTTAAAGGCGGCGGTGAGCGGCGGCGCTTTGAAGTCAGTGTGGGTCCTATCACGGGCGCGGACGAGCATGTGATCTGGCGGCTTCGCAGTCTGCCAATAGACGAGGAAGAACATGACGCGCTGGCGGCGGCCTATGCGGACTTTCCGCGGCCTGTTTTTGCGATTGAGAAATCCGGCCAGATCGCATGGGTAAACGCCGTCTTGCGCGAAAAACTGGGCGCTGAGCGCGGCGCGATCCGCCATATTGATGACATTGTTCTTGGAGAGACAAGCGACCTCTTGCGTATGTTATGGCGCATTGACCGGACGGGCCACGCCGCACAAATCCGCCGCCGGAATGGCGAGCCCGTTGAGGGGTCATTTATCGCCTTCAGACGCGGCGGCGTCGGCGAGGGCTTCGCCTGTATTGAACTGGCGCTAGACGAGTCCGTGGATGAAGTCGAAGATGTCTCTCTTTCCGGGGATATCTCGGAGGCGCCGTTTGGCATTGCGGTGATTGACGGTGACATGAATCGCGATGGGCGCGTCATTGAAGCCAATAAGGCGTTCACAGATGTTTTTGGTGGCGCCAAAAAAAATACGCCCCTTGCGAAGCTAATGCAGTCGGAAACGCTTGATGAGCTTGCCTCGGAAGTAAAACGTAAAGCCAAAGCCGGTTCTTCGCCGAAACCCGTAGAGGCGGCAGTGGGGGCCGGTGCGGCGGCGCAGACTTTTGCGCTTTATGCGCGGCCAGTGCGGCGCAAGCGCGGGTCATATGGAACGCGGCGCACTCTGCTTTACTCCGTTGATGTTACTGATCGAAAGCGCATGGAGGAAAACTATGCGCAAGATCAAAAGCTTCGCGGTATTGGCGAACTGGCGAGCAAAGTCGCTCATGATTTCAACAACTATCTGCAAGTCGTTCTGGGCCACTGCGAACGGTTGATGCTGAAACATCCGGCAGGCGATCCGGCGTATCAGGAACTTGTACAGATCCGCGAGAACGCCCAGCGCGCCGCGAATACGACAAAACAGTTGCTTGCGTTTTCACGCAAGCAGACCCTGAAGCGGGAAGTGCTTTCAATCACGGAAATTCTGCGCGATTTCTCGCGTTTCCTGACGCGCGCTATTGGCGAGAAAGTAAAGCTTGATCTCGTCAACGGTCGCGGTCTGGCGGCGATCAAGGTTGATCGCTATCAGCTTGAGACGGCAATTATGAACCTTGCTGTGAATGCTCGCGATGCGATGGCGCCCGAGGGCGGAGTCTTGACGATCAGGACACAGAATGTCGCTGAATCTGATGTGAGCGATCAGGGCGTCCCGGGCCTGGCGCGACAGGACTATGTCTTGATAGAGGTTGCTGACAGCGGGCCTGGCGTGCCGCAAGATATTGCAGACAAGATATTCGATCCGTTTTTCACGACCAAGGAGAGCGGTAAAGGCACGGGACTTGGCCTCTCGACCGTCTATGGCGTCATACGTCAGATGGACGGCGTCATCGACCTGAAAAGCGCGCCGGGTGAAGGCGCAACGTTCAGAATCTATCTCCCCGCTCATCCTGACGATGAGCCTGTGACAGAGGCTGCGCCGTCTTCAGCGGCTTCGCGCGAACCTCAGGATTTGACCGGCGCCGGTCGGATTTTGATCGTTGAAGACGAAGACCCGGTAAGAACTTTCGTTGTCGCGACGCTCACCGATTGCGGTTATGAAGTCAGTGAAGCGGAAGATGGCGAGGAAGCGCTTGAGATCCTTGAAGAAGATGATCAGTTCGATCTGATTATCTCGGACGTGATGATGCCGGTCATGGATGGACCCTCGATGGTCAACAAGGCGCGCAGCGATATGGCGCTGAAGGCCAAGGTGATTTTCATGTCCGCCTATGCGGAAACGGCGGTGCGCGATCAACTCGATGGGATTGAAGATGCGGGCTATATTCAAAAGCCATTTACGCTGAGGGCGATTGCGGCGCAGGTAAAGAATACGCTTTATCCGCCAACAGACGAATAAGCCGGAAGGGCGGGCATGCGGCAGATAGTATTTGATCTGGAGACAACGGGCTTCAAATTTGCGGAAGGCCATCGCATTGTTGAAATCGGTGCGATCGAGCTGGTCAACGGCGCGATTACTGGGCGTTCATTCCACACCTATGTAAACCCTGAACGCGATATGCCCGATGGGGCTTATCGCGTGCATGGGTTATCCGCTGAATTTTTAAGCGACAAACCGCTGTTTAATGACCAGAGAGTCGCGCCGGCGTTTCTCGAATTTGCCGCCGAGGCCGAATTGATCGCCCATAACGGCTTGGGTTTTGATCTCCCGTTTCTGCAGGCTGAGCTGAAAGCGGCAACGCTGCCAACGCTGGATAATAAGCTCATCGACACGCTGTTGATTGCGCGGCGCAAATTCCCTGGCGCGCCGGCCAGTTTGGATGCGCTTTGCTCGCGATTTGGCATCGACACCAAGGAGCGTGAGCGGGACGGTCACGGCGCATTACTTGATTCACGCCTTTTGGCTGAAGTCTATATTGAACTGACTGGCGGGGCGCAGGCCGGCCTTAACTTCGCGGGTGACGCTTCTTCTGAAAATACGCGGCAAACCAGCACAACAGCAAAACGCACGGCGCGTCAGCGCCCATCGCCATTAGCGTCGCGCCTCACTGATGATGAACGAGCGGCGCACCAGGCTTTCATCGAAGAGCTTGGCGAAGACTGTTTGTGGGCGACGGCGGTGCGCGCCTGAGCTAGTTCTGAGTGGCGGCCTGCTGCTTGGCTTTTTCAGCATTGGCCGCATAAATGCCCATGAAATCGATTGGCTCGAGCATCAGCGGCGGGAAATTTCCGTTGCGCGTTGCGTCGGCGACGATCTGGCGCATAAAGGGAAACAGCAAGCGCGGACATTCGACAAGCATCACCATTTCCAACTGTTCGCGCGGCAGGTTTTTAATTTCGAAAACGCCGGCGTAAGACGCTTCGACAACGAAAATTGCATCATTGTCGCGATTGGCGCGCGCAGTGACGGAAAGTTCAACTTCATATTGATCCGGACCAAGCCCCCTGCCCTGAACATCGACATTGACGTCAAGGCGAGGCGATTGCTGGTTTTGAAAGCTGTTCGGCGCACGAGGGCTCTCAAACGACAGATCCTTTAGATACTGCGCGAGGACAACGAATGAAGGGCCGTCCTGCGGTGCGCCTGCGCCGGGTCCGGTTGCGCCATTATTGTTTTCAGGCGTTTCTGACATTGTCTCACCGCTCTTAGATTTTCGAAACGGGGTCCATACACGGCGGCGCCTTCGCCTGCAACCCGCAACTTACGGTCGCAGGATTGTTATCTTCGCATCACCACGGTCAATGCGTTTTTTAATGTGGCGCAGGGCCTGTTTTGCGAGAAACATGCGGACTTGCGGGATCAACAGGGCGAAACCCATTGCGTCAGTGAGAAACCCAGGCGTCATCAGGAATGGCGCGGCAACCAGCAAAAGTGCGCCATTCACCGCCGAGGCGACGGGCGGGCGTCCGGCATCCAGGTCGCGTTGCGCGCCTTTCACCGCCGCCAAGCCTTGCAGGCGAATGATCCAGCCGCCTAAGAACGCGGTTGCGAGGCAAGCAGCGATAACGGGCAAGACGCCAAAGGCGCTTCCCGCGCTCAATAGCACGTAGATTTCGGCAATCGGCCCAATAATGAATAGTGCGACAAGGATTAAGAGCATTTGCGGTGGTGTATTCCTTCCATTCGCTCCTATATAGTGCTCCGAGGCGTATTATTAAGATTTTGGCGTGTAAATTCATCCCGATATGGACCCAGTACTGCTTATCCTCGCCGGTGTAACGGCTTTCATCCTGTTCCGATTGATTTCTGTCATGGGCACGCGGACCGGCCATGAACAGCGGCAAGAATTCGAACCTGCGTCCAGTAAGTCAGCCCGTGAGCGGCAGGCTGAGGCGGAATTTGGCGATGATCTGGATGACGTCGCAGAACCGAAGCCGGTGTCGACCAACGCACGCGTGTTGCGCGACGCAGACCCATCTTTCGACGAGGCCGAATTTCTGGCCGGGGCGCGTGGCGCTTATGAGATGATTGTCGAAGGGTTCGCCTCCGGCGATATCCGCTCCTTGCGCGCTTATATCGATGATTCAATCTACGAGGCGTTCAAATCAGCGGTGGTCGCTCGCGAAGAGGCTGGCCAGGTTGTTGACCTGAAATTTGTCGGCATCGACCATGCGGCGATTGTCGATAGTGAGGTCGATAGCAAGGTGATGTCTGCGACAGCCGAGTTTACCTCCAATCAGGTGCGTGTGACGCGCGATAATGATGGCGCAGTCATAGACGGCGACCCGAACCGGATTGATCTGGTCAAAGACCGTTGGACTTTCTCGAAGAAGATCGACAGCAAAGACCCGAACTGGACGCTTGTCGCTACGGGCGGCGCCTAATAAAAGTTCACAGAGCCGACAGCTGAGGATGCTTCGCCTGTGACCGCACCGACCTTTCGCCAAACCGTAATCTTCTTTCTCGCTGGCGCCGTTGCGATCATTCTTGCTGCGGTATTGGTTTTTGGCGGTTTCATTCCTGCCTTTGAGAAAACGCCCTTCGATGACTCCGCCTTTGACGACGGACATATCATGTTGCGCCCGGTACAGTTTGCCGATTTGGGCGGGTGGCGTCTGGATGAGTTGGAGCCGGCGTTCGCGGCTTTTTTGGCGTCCTGCGATGCGATCGAAGCGAAAGAAGAAGGCGCGCCGGCAAATCCGCATGAAAATCTGGGCGCGGCTTTCGAAGGGCGGTCTATTGGCGGCGTTGCAGGGGATTGGCGTGCGGCGTGCGAGATGGCGCGACGCGTACGGGTCTCCGATGCGGCAGACCCCGATAGCCGGATCGCTGCGGTGCGCGCGTTTTTCGAAGCCGCTTTTATCCCCGTCCAAATCCTCAACCGCCGCGATCCGCTTCCAGAAGGACCTGCCGCCGGCGAGCCGGCGCGAGTCGATGAAACCGGGATTTTCACTGGCTATTATGAGCCCGCCTATCACGCCGTGCGTGAACCCACGTCAACTTATATGGCGCCAGTTTATACGCGTCCTGACGATCTGATCGAGGTTGATCTCGGCGCTTTTCGAGAAGATCTTGCAGGCGAACGTATTGCCGGTAGAGTCAGGGGGGATCGGCTTGTTCCCTATCCTGATCATAAATCGATCAACGACGGCGCTTTGAATGGCGCGGCGGAGCCGATTGCATGGGTTGCGCCAAACGATCTTTTCTTTCTACAGATCCAGGGTTCCGGCCAGCTTATGTTTGATGATGGCGAGCGCATACGTGTTGGTTACGCCGGCCAGAACGGGCATCCCTACACGGCGATCGGCCGTGTCATGGTTCGCGAGGGGGTGATGGCGCTTGCGGACGTTTCAATGCAGTCGATACGTCGCTGGCTGGAAACGACAAGTGCTGATGACGCCCGCGCCATGCGCGAGCAAAACGCCTCTTATGTTTTTTTTCGCACCATTGAAGGCGGACCTGAAAATCAGGGCCCATTTGGCGCGCAAGGGGTTGCGCTGACGGGTGAGCGCAGCCTTGCCGTTGATCGACGTTTCCACGCCCTCGGCGCGCCAGTCTGGGTCGATATTGACCCGGTGTTTGAGCATGGGCCGGACCGTATTCGCCGGTTGATGATTGCGCAGGATACGGGCGGCGCCATTCGCGGACCGATCCGCGGGGATGTGTTCTGGGGCGCCGGCGCGCGCGCCGAAGCAATCGCGGGCGAAATGAATGCTCGCGGACGAATGTATGTCCTGTTGCCGCGTGCAACCGTGACGCGACTGTCTTTGTCGGGTCTTCAGTGAAGAAACGCGGGCTTACGCCGGAAGAGCAAACCCTGTGGCGGCGCGCTGTGCGCGATGTTCAGCGGATGCGGCGAGAGTCGGAAGACACATTGCCTGTCGGCGACAAGACCGGCCTGCGTTCTCCGGAAAAGCTTTCGCCGGAAAAAAAGGCCGACAATGTGCTGATGCGTAAAGCCACAACAAACCCCCGCGCGGTGCCTGACCCGTTTGCCGCCGGCGACCCTCGTGCTGATCGTAAAGTGGCCCGGGGACGGACGCCCATTGACGCCGTCATTGATCTGCACGGGCATACGCAAGCCACCGCACGTAAAACGTTACTCGCCTTTCTGATCAATGCGCGTCTTTCTGACAAACGTTGCGTCCTGGTGATTACAGGTAAGGGCGCGAGTACGTCACGCGCATTTGGCTCTAATGCGTTTGGCCACGGTGTTCTGCGTTCGCGGCTTAGCGACTGGCTGAAAGAAGAACCGTTTCGGGAGATGGTGGTGCGGGCCAGTCCGGCGCATCGCAAACACGGCGGCGGCGGCGCCTTTTACGTCTTCCTGAAAAGCCGGGTCAGAAGAAAAAGCTAAGTTTGCCGCAAATCTATCCGTTCAGGACGTATTTCCAGATCAGGAAGCCAAGTACAAACGCCGGAATTCCGTAAAAAACAGCAAGGCGCGTGAAGCGAATGAACATCGTTTCGACGAAGTCTCCCGCCCATGCGCCGACGGCTTCGCTCCACCAGCGGCGTGGCTTGTGCTTGGGCAATTGCGCTTCTTCGAATGGCATGGCCGCCAATACGGTGACGCCGCGATTTTTCCAGCGCTGGAATGCTTTCTTGAGCGCTCCATTGACCACAGAACCGCGTAGTCTTCGCGAGACTGCTGCGAAAGGCCCGTAGGAGAAATCCTCACGATCAAACTCGATATCCAGCACGATTGATGCTGGGGCGTCTTCTTCACTGTCTTCGTCCATGCGAACGACCGCATGGCGAACGCCGTAATTGCGCAAATAGTTTTCAACGTCACCGATGGAAGCGGCGGTGCCGTCGCGGCGGAACCGCAGCATCAGTCTTACGCCTCGCTCGCCAGCGCTCTGCACCGACAGCATGATCCAAGCGACCGTCGCCAACAGGGCGCCGGACAGTGCGGCGCCTGTCGAGGTAAGGGAGGAAAGCCACGGCAATGACGCCGGCGCGTCGATCAACGTCGACGATGAAGCGCTCAATCCATAGATTCCAAAAATCATCAGCAGAATAGACACCGATCCGGCCGCCAGTCCGACAAACTGCATCAGGCCCTTGCCGATTGAGACGCCGGGCGTCGCCACGGCTTGCAATCGATTGACCCAATAGGCGGTGCGGGCGTCCGTGGTGCGGTATTTGTCTTCGTAAAGGCTGTGATCGGGGTTGTTCTCAACCACCATGAAGCGGGTCTTCGCCGGCGGCGCATCGTCGAAATTGTGATCGATGATGAGATAATCCGATGAGCGCATGGCGACTTCGTAGGGCAAGACCATCCCAAACAAGTTGCCTGTCTGGGAGTTTGCGCCGAGGGAGGAGAAGAACCGCGTCTCGCCGGTCACCGGATCAAAAAACGTGTTGGTCTGGCGTTCCGTATTCGCAGTAGAACGCGCCATTTTCGCAAGTTCGCGATGCGGCTCGATCATCTGCGGCGTCTCTTGCACCTCAAGGCCGATAGCGCGCAGACCATCGAGTTTGGACTTGCAACGTCTCGCTGCTTCAGGGCCGGCGAAAACCGTATCGATCCGGTCACGGATCAATTTTTGGTCAGCCATATCGATGGGTAATCCGGCGCGCGGCATCTCCGCTTCGTAATCATCGCCCGGCATGTTGCCGCTGGAAGAATCCACCCTGCCCCAGGATTTGCGCATGCGGCGCTGAAGCGCGGAAAAGCCCGTACCGGGGTGAGATGATTGAATAAGATCGTAGAGCTGTGATTCATGGACGGCGAGACACAGATTGTCTGTCGCCTCGACCTGTTCGACGCCCATGGTGGTGAACAGGTTTGAAAGGGCGCGCAGCGTTTCAAAGTCATAACCTGCATACGGACTATAAAACGGCACCAGCGCAAAATCGGCTGTCTTGCTTTTGACAGCCATCAAGGCTTGTTCTTTGGTCCTTAAAGGCTGGGGAATTTCCGCGCGATAATCGAACCGGTTGTTCTTGCTTGCCGCATCATATTCGCGTTCCGTACGCGCCATGGAGCGCGCTGCGCCGCCATCATCAACCGTGCCGCGGTCGCGGGCGCGTTTCAGGAAGTGTTCGGTCGCCTGATAGCCGAACCCGTACTCTTCGCCGGTGAAGGCGATCTTGGGACGTTTCTTGGGCGACCCGCTGAACAGCGACCGTGACGGCGCCTCGTCTTTCTTAGTTGAAAAACGCGGGTCAGC
Organism: Pseudomonadota bacterium; assembly: GCA_039196665.1. Taxonomy (GTDB): domain Bacteria; phylum Pseudomonadota; class Alphaproteobacteria; order Caulobacterales; family Parvularculaceae; genus Hyphococcus. The sequence goes on from JBCCUQ010000003.1 coordinate 317,710, forward strand.
GTCTTCCGCTTCGTCGCTTAATGAACGCTTTTTGCCAAACAATCTGGGCGCGCCGTCAGCCATAATGAAAGCCCACTCATTTCCCCTCAATCTGAATAGATTAACCTGCTATTAACCTAAGCGAAAGCCCGTTTTGGCCTTTCGGGGAATGGCGCGGGCTGGTGCGCGTATTTCGCCACAGGCGGGCCATCCGCGCCTAAAAGCCGGATATTGCAAAGGAATTCGGGCCCTGGCCGTTAAAATCGGCGCGTGAGCGGCTTTTTCTAGCTGCGCCTGTAATCGTTCTGATATCGAGACGGCCTTTCCTGTCTAAAGGATATACCGCGACAAGTCAGCGTTCCGGGTGATTTCGCCCAACCGCGCTTCCACATAAGCGGCGTCAATTTTGATGGTCTCGCCGGACCGGTCAGCAGAGGTGAAAGAGACCTCGTCCAGCACCGTCTCCATGATGGTGGCGAGCCGTCTTGCGCCGATGTTTTCCACACCCGCGTTCACGCCAGCGGCGGCGTCGGCAAGGGCGTCCGCGGCGTCATCGGTGAATTCCAACGTCACGCCTTCCGTCGCCATCAGGGCGCAATACTGCTTCAAAAGGCTCGCTTCAGGCTCCACGAGAATGCGGCGTAAATCATCCCTCGACAGTCCATCGAGCTCGACCCGGATTGGCAGACGTCCCTGCAGCTCCGGCAACAGGTCGGATGGTTTTGACAGATGAAACGCGCCGGAGGCGATGAACAGAATGTGGTCGGTTTTGACCGGTCCATGTTTGGTTGCGACTGTGGCGCCTTCGATCAGGGGCAAAAGATCTCGCTGCACGCCTTCGCGGGAAACATCGGCGCTGGCGCGTTCGGAACTGCGCGCGATCTTGTCAATTTCGTCCAGGAAAACGATGCCGTCATTTTGCGCCAGGTCGATGGCCTCACGCACAACCGCATCTTCGTCGAGAAGATTGTCGGATTCTTCTGCAATCATGGGCTCATAAGCATCCTGGATTTTCATTCGGCGTTTTGAGCGCGGTCCCTGAAAGGCTTTTCCGAACATGTCGGAAAGATTGATCATGCTCATCTGCGAGCCGGGCATACCGGGGATATCGAAACTCGGCATGCCGCTCGGCGTGTCGCGAAGCTCCAGCTCGATCTCGCGATCGTTGAGTTCGCCATCGCGCAGTTTTTGTCGAAATTTTTCGCGTGTCGCCTCCCCGCCATGCTCGCCAACAAGCGCATCCAGCACGCGGTTCTCCGCCGCAGCATGGGCGGCTGTTTTCACATCCTCGCGTTTTTTCTCGCGCACAATGCCGATAGCGATTTCAACGAGATCGCGAACGATGGAATCGACATCGCGGCCGACATAACCGACTTCGGTGAATTTTGTCGCTTCGACCTTTAAAAACGGCGCGCCCGCAAGTTTCGCCAGTCGCCGTGAAATCTCGGTTTTGCCGACGCCGGTAGGGCCGATCATCAGGATATTTTTTGGCGTGATCTCCTCGCTGAGCGGCGCTTCGACGCGCCGGCGGCGCCACCGGTTCCGAAGCGCAATCGCAACAGCGCGTTTGGCGTCGTTCTGGCCGACGATGTAGCGGTCCAGTTCGGATACAATTTCGCGGGGAGAGAATTCAGTCATTCAATACGCTTTCAGGACAGGATTGGCATGTAAGCAGCAGCACCGGGTTTTCAAATGCAATGAGAGTCCGTTATTCATCCGTGTGGATCGTTTCTACGGTGAGCGAGTCGTTTGTGTAAACGCAAATTGACCCGGCGATCCCCATGGCTTTTCTGACGATTGTTTCCGGGTCGAGATCGGTTTCTTCCAGCAGTGCACGCGCCGCCGAGCGCGCGTAGTCGCCGCCCGAACCAATGCCGGTGACGCCGAATTGCGGCTCCAGAACGTCCCCTGCCCCGGAGAGCGTCAGCGTTACGTCTTTGTCGGCGACGATCATCATCGCCTCTAGACGGCGTAAATAACGATCCGTGCGCCAGTCCTTGGCAAGCTCGACACAGGCGCGGGTCAGCTGGGTCGGGTATTGTTCAAGTTTCGATTCAAGGCGCTCAAGCAATGTGAACGCGTCTGCAGTGGCGCCGGCGAACCCGGCGATCACGCGCTCGCCCGCCAGACGGCGCACTTTCTTGGCGTCGCCTTTCACAACCGTCTGGCCAAGGCTTACCTGCCCGTCCCCGCCGACACAGACCGTATTGCCGCGGCGAACCGCCAGAATTGTCGTGCCATGCATTTGAGTCGCGCTCATTAGTATTTATCTCCTGACTGATCTCTGGCCTTTGATTGGACGGGGCCGGTTTTATTTAATAAACGTCAACCCTTGGGCGTCTTCTATCTAATAGAGCGTCGACTTCAAGGGAGTGCGCCATGCGCGCCGCGACAGTAGAACGAAAAACTCGCGAGACCGACATTTTTGTCGCCGTCGAACTCGATGGCGCGGGCGAATATGACGTTGAGACTGGGATCGGTTTTTTCGATCATATGCTGGAAGCGTTCGCCAAACATTCAATGATCGACCTGAAAGTGCGGGCCGAGGGCGATCTGCACATCGATATGCATCATACAGTCGAGGATGTGGGGATCGTGATGGGGCAGGCGGTGGCCAAGGCGCTCGGGGATTGCGCCGGCATCCGTCGGTTCGCGCAAGCCTATATTCCCATGGATGAGACCCTGTCGCGGGCCGCGATCGATATCTCCAAGCGCCCTTACCTCGTGTGGAAGGTCGCCTTCCCCCGCCCCAAAATTGGTGACATGGATACGGAGCTGTTCAAGGAATGGTTCCACGCCTTCGCTATGAACGCCGGACTTTGCGTCCATATCGAGAATCTCTACGGCGAAAACTGCCACCACATTGTTGAAAGTTGTTTCAAAGCGTTGGCGCGGGCGTTCCGCGACGCTTATGAGATTGACCCGCGCGCGGGCGACGGCGCGCCGTCGACCAAAGGCGCGCTCGGTAGCTAAAAGCGATCAATTTTATCTCATTTGTAACTGGCGAAGGTGATTGACCTCACCGATCGTTTCGGGTGACATCCCGCGCGGCTGGGTCATTTTCATGCGCCGCCCTGTTGTTTGTTGTGTAATCAGGTTTGATCGGCGCTCTCTCAACAAGGGGTTTAAACAATGAATTTCAAACTGTTTTTTGCCGCCGCATTGTCGGCTGCAGCGATGACGTCTGCGTCTTCCGCGGGAGAACTGGCGGACGCATGCGTTGCGGCGCTTGAAGCAGAAGGGCGCGATACGTCCGGCTGCACATGTCTCGAAGAGCAAGTGGTCGCCAACGATCTTGTCGATGAAATGTTGGCGCTGGGCGAGATTGCCGATCCGGCGGACCGCTACGAAGCGGCCTCGCCTGCAGCGAAGGCCGCAATGGATATGTGCACGCGATAAGTGCGAAATGAGTTACGTTAGGGAAGGAAAAACCATGAAAAAACAAATGATTGCGCTTGTTGCGGCAGGCTTTGCAATTTCGCCGGCTTTCGCGGGCGATCTCGAGCAATATTGCATCGACTATTCGACCGACAATGGCGGCGATCCGTCGGGTTGTTCATGTCTGGCTGACACGGCGGATGCGTCGATGACCGAAGAGCTGATGGCGGTCTCTTCCGAAGCCGATATTGAAGCGCTGAGCGATGCGTCCAAAGAGGCGATCGCGTCCTGCTGGCCGAACGCCTGACGTCGAAGACATTTTGTTGATCAGCGGCGCGGGTCTTGGGCCCGCGTCGCTTTTTTTCGCCCTGTCCGCTTGTGCTGGCGCGTGCGCCCGATAAAAGCGCCCCATGTCGCAGCGCATCGCAATTATAGACTACGGCTCGGGCAACTTGCGCTCGGTTGAAAAGGCGCTTGAGCGTGCGGCCCACGAAAGCGGCCTCGCCGCCATGGTAAGCGTGACTGATGATCCCGATGAGATCTGCAAGGCGGATCGGTTGTTATTGCCGGGTGTCGGCGCTTTCGGGGCCTGTATGGCCGGTTTGTCGTCTCGGGATGGCGTTCTCGAAGCGTTAGAGCATATCGCGCTTATAGAGGCGCGCCCGTTTCTGGGCATTTGCGTGGGCATGCAGCTGCTGGCGGAAAAGAGCCTTGAATTTGGGGACCATCAGGGACTGGGCTGGATTCCGGGAAAGGTCGTAAGCCTGTTACCTACCGATCCAACTGTGCGAACGCCGCACATGGGTTGGAACACAGTCAGCGTCTCCGCCCCTCATCACCTGATGGATAATCTCGATGACGAGGCGTTTTATTTTGCGCATTCCTATCATTTTGAAACCGAAAATAATGCGCATGCTGTTGGCTTTACGGTTCATGGCGCCGCCATCACGGCGGCCATCGCGAGAGACAATATTGCGGGTGTTCAATTCCACCCCGAGAAGAGCCAGCACGCCGGTATTACCCTCCTGAAGAACTTTTTGACCTGGGACCCATCGTGAGACGCAATTTGACTCTTTACCCTGCGATTGACCTTAAAAACGGTGATTGCGTACGTCTTTTTCAAGGACGTATGGATGAAGCTACAATCTATAACGAGGACCCAGGCGATCAGGCGGCAAGTTTTAAAAACACCGGTTTTTCTTGGGTCCATATTGTAGACCTTGATGGCGCGTTTTCAGGGAGATCCGAAAACGCATCCGCTGTTGCGGCCATACTCGACCAGGAAGGTCTGAAGGCGCAGCTTGGCGGCGGCATCCGTGATATGGCTGCGGTAGAACACTGGCTCGATCTCGGTATGACCAGGGTCATTCTCGGTACGGCTGCGGTAAAAGATGCAACATTTGTAAGCGCCGCCTGCGAGGCTCATCCCGGCCGTATCGTTGTCGGGATCGATGCCCGCGATGATCGCGTGAAAACCGAAGGATGGGATGGCGACACTGGCCATACTCCGGTAGAGATCGCAAAACGCTATGAAGATCAGGGTGTTGCGGCGATTGTCTTTACAGACATAAGCCGCGATGGGGCGCTGGCCGGCGTCAATGTTAAGGCGACCGCTGCGCTTGCTGATGCGGTCGCCGTTCCAGTGATCGCGTCGGGCGGTGTCGCCTCTGTCGATGATATTGCGGCGCTCAAAGCCGCACATAGCAATATTGAAGGCGTCATCATCGGTAGGGCCCTTTATGACGGCCGAATCGACCCGGCGGCAGCCCTTGCCGTAGCCGGTAGCGCCTGATTGAAAAAAGTCGAGCAGAACTGGCGCGACCAGTATAGGCGCCGCAATATCCTTCGCGTAGGTTCTTTTTCCATGGGGAATTGGTGGTAACGCCGAAATGGCGGAGCGTAGCGAGGAATTCGAGCTTAAGTTTACGGGCTCGCCGACAGAAATTGCTGCTTTGCCGCAGAGCCTGATCCTGACCGCCTTGGACAGCGATACTGGCGAATGGGAACGCCTCGACACAACCTATTATGACACTGCGAGTGGCGATCTGGCGCGTATCGGATTTTCGTTGCGATTGCGCGACGAGGGCGGCGTACTCATTCAGGCGATCAAGCGGTCGCAGGCAGGGGGCGCCAGTGTTTTGCGCGATGAGGTCGAAACGCTGGTCGCAAACCGTTCAAGCTTTCCGGCGATTTCCGGTGATGCCGAATTCGATGAAATAATTCAAGACTTTAAGAGCCATCTTGCTCCGGTAGCGCGAACGGTTTCGGATCGATGGACCACGCTGGCGGCGTTTCGGCGTTCGAAAATAGAACTCAGTATCGATCTTGGGCGCGTCGAAAGCTGGTCTTCTGGTGGCGGCCATTTTCAGGCGCCGCTCGCTGAGCTGGAGCTCGAATTAAAAGAAGGGCGCCCGAAAGATGTTTTCGATCTGGGCCGACTACTGGCGCGTAATGCTGCGCTCAGGCTTTCGCCGCACAGTAAGCTTCAATCTGCGTTAATACTGCAAGAGGGCGGACCATACCGGGTTGCGCCGCCAGTCAAAATAACGGCCGACGCTGATGAATCAGCGGGCGATATCCTGCAACGCGCGCTTGGCGTTATCGCCGGTCGAATGGCTGCATTGCAACCGACCTTGCTGGACGCAAGGCGGGTCGAGGGCGTTCACCAGATGCGTGTCGCGCTTCGGCGATTGCGCGCCACTGAACGCATTTTTCGCCTTTATCTTGCGGATAGCGGCCTGCGCAATGTCGCAGAGACGGCGCGAAGCTTTGCCAGGCGGCTGGGGGAGGCGCGTGACTGGGATGTTTTCCTGGAGGAAACGCTGCCAAGTGCGTTAGCCAGCGGCTATGCGCCGGAGCGCCCTGAAAGATTGAGGCGGGTCTGTGATGCGAAGCGAGCAGAAGGGTGGGCGGTCGCTGTGGCCGCCATCGGTGATCCGGCATTCACGATATTTCTGATCGACCTCATGGAAGCGGCCGTCATTGCGCCCTGGCGTGACGAGGCTCGCGATAGTCTTTCAGCGCCAGCCCGTGATTTCGCGCCGTATGCGCTTGACCGCGCCCTCAAGAAGGCATCGAAGAAATCGAAAAGCATCGACCTTGATCATGTCGCCGAGTTGCACCAGTTGCGGATTGCCTTGAAAAAACTTCGCTATCCCGTGCAGATGTTCCGTTCCATTTACCCAAAGGCGCAGCGCAAGGAGTATATGGCGGCGCTATCGGCGCTTCAGGAGAACTTCGGCGTCGTCAATGACGCCGTAGTGGCGCAAGACCTTGCGAATGAGGCGGCGATCGGCAATGGGGACGAGGCCATGCGGGTCGCGGGTTTTGTATGTGGGTACAAGGCAGCGGAAGCTGACGCCGCCGCAAAGAGAATACGAGAGGTCTGGCCGGATTTCATGGAACTGCAACCGTTCTGGCGCGATTAGATTATGCTCAATATACGCATCATTCCCTGTCTCGACGTGAAAGACGGTCGCGTCGTCAAAGGCGTCAATTTTATCAATCTTCGCGATGCCGGCGATCCCGTAGCGGCGGCGGAGGCTTACGACGCCGCAGGCGCGGACGAACTCTGCTTTCTGGATATCTCGGCGAGCCATGAGGGAAGGGGCGTGCTTATCGATGCGGTGCGCCAGGTGGCCGAGCGATGTTTCATGCCGCTCACCGTTGGCGGCGGTGTCGCCTCGCTTGATGATTTTCGGGCGCTTTTACTGGCGGGCGCTGACAAGGTCGCGATCAATACGGCGGCGGTGAAAAATCCGGACCTGATCAATGCGGCGGCGGCTCGTTTTGGCGCTCAATGCGTTGTCGTCGCTATCGATGCGAAGCGAAAGTCAGATGGCGGCTGGGAAATATTCACCCATGGCGGGCGCACGCCGACCGCCATCGATGCGGTTCAGTTCGCGCGCGATATTGAAGGGCGTGGGGCAGGGGAGATTTTGTTGACTTCCATGGATCGTGACGGCGTCAAAACCGGCTTTGATATCGAACTGACCCGGGCCGTGACTGAGGCGGTTAGCGTTCCCGTGATCGCGTCCGGAGGCGCCGGCAACGCGGCGCACATGGTTGAGGCGGTTCGAGACGGCAAGGCGAGTGCGGTTCTTGCGGCGTCGATTTTCCATTTCGGCCAGGTTTCGGTTGACGAGGTTCGCGCCGCGCTGGCGGCGGCGGGCGCGCCGGTGCGTCCGGTTCACCGTGCGGCTTGATTGGCGCAGCTCTACAGCTTAGGCCAAGGTGTTATTGAAAAGACCGGAAAATGACGAAGCAAACTAATCTCGGCGATGTGCTCGCCAGCTTGTTTAAGACGATTGAATCACGGCGCAGCGCGGCGCCGGAAACGTCCTATACGGCGTCATTGCTGGCGGCCGGACCTGCGAAATGCGCAAAAAAATTCGGTGAGGAGGCTGTAGAGGCTGCGATTGCCGGTGCGCTGGAAGACAATGATGCGCTGACGGGCGAGGCGGCGGATGCGCTTTATCACTTGATGGTTCTGTTAGCGTCCGCTGGCATATCGCCGGACGACGTGGCGGCGGAACTGGCTGCGCGTCAGGGCGTGTCGGGCCATGCGGAAAAGGCGGCCCGTAAGAATTCCTGAAGACCTAGCGGGCTTTCAAGTAAGGCTAGCGAAAAAGCTTCCGGATAAAACCAAACATTTCCGGCTCAAAACAATAGGTCCCACACTGACTATGTAACTGACCGCCGGCTCCAAGTTTGAAGCGGGCGAGCCCTGGCGTGTAGTTGGTGTCTACGCCACCCAGGTCGAGCGTGTGAACGCCGCCTTCCTTCAAACGGCGCATCGACTCCCAGAGCAATAGATTGTTGACATTGAGCGACTTCCCTGCGTCGCTGGTCCATCCGATGTGATAGGTCGCATTTGCGCCATGCCGGAGAAACATGAGGCCGCCAATGCGTTCCTTTTCATGTTCTGCCTGCAGCATCAACAAGCTGTGTTTTCCTGCATTTTTCTGGAAAACGGAGACAAAGTCTGTCGACATCGCCATATAGCGATTACGTTTGCGCTGCTCGCGCTCATGAGCCAACAACCACTCATACTGGTTTGGGCGCCGTCCAATTGTTGAGATTCGAATATTCTGTTTTTCCGCTGCGCGTAAACGGTTGCGCCATTTCTGCGACATGGCTGAACGCAAAATCTCTTCGTCCTGATGCAGATCGATAAGCGCTGTGTGATAGCTGGAAACAACGCGCCGAAGTCGCGCCGCTTTTTCTGCATTGTCGTCACGGCCTTCGGGCATGATCAGCAAAAGATGCGGACCAATCACCGGCAAACTCTCGCGCAGCTTCCTATACGCTGCCGTTTTGAGTTCCGGCGCTATATCCTCGCGCGTCCAAACAGGCCCGCGCATCACTGTGGCGAGGGTGAAGATGTTAAAAAATGATCGAAGGTGAATCTGGGCGACGCCGATATCAGCACCGTCAGCGTGAAAGTGCGCCCGGCATATGCCGCCGCCGAAGGCGCGCACGGCCTCGCCAAAAGCATAGCTCTGTTGATAGGCGGCGTAATGCGCAGCGCTAAGCAGCGCTTCCCACTTCTTCTGTGGCAGGCTGTCCCATTCGACCTCAACGGTTCTGGTCATTTGTTGCAACACAGTTTAAGCGCTGTGCAATGCTTCGCCCGAAGACACAAGTTGTGAATGGCATGCGCCTGCCAGCGCCGCGTTTAACGCTGACCGGCCTGCGGTTGATTCTGCAATATTGTGCGGCGCCGATCGTCGGTGCGCTGATTTCAATCGATATCGCGCTCTATTTCTATTTTCGCGAGGTTTACGGTGTTTGTTATGGCGTCTGGTGCTGGTTTTGACAAAAAAGCCCCGCCTAAGCGGGGCTTTTCAAACTTGGTTTACCGAGAAATCACCAACCGCACTGACGGTCAGCGTTCTGTTCCTGCAGGTACTCCATTAGCGGTGCGAAATATTCGACAACAGCGCCGCCATCCATTTCAGTCGTGCCGACAAAGGCTTCCAATGCTTCCGGCCATGGTTTCGAAGATCCCATTTCCAGCATGGCGTTGAATTTCTCGCCAATATTTTCCGAACCATAAACCGAACAACGATGCAGCGGCCCGTCCCAGCCGGCCATTTCACAGGCGGCTTTATGGAACTGGAACTGCAGGACATGCGCGATAAAATAGCGCGTGTAGGAAACATTGCCGGGAATGTGATACTTCCCACCCGGATCAAAATAATCGGCGGAACGTTCTGACGGCGGGCGAATGCCTTGATACTGGGTTCTGAGCGCCCACCAGCCGTCATTGTAGGTTTCCGGCGTCAGTTCGCCTGAAAAAACCTGCCAGCGCCATTTATCCATTAACAGGCCAAACGGCATGAACGCTATTTTCTCAAGCGCCTGATTAATTAGAAGGCCGAGATCAGCGGACGCGTCCGGGACCTCATCGAGAAGGCCAATCGTCTGCAGGTATTCTGGCGTAATGGAAAGCGCGATCATGTCGCCGATGGCTTCGTGGAAGCCGCCATTGGCGCCGCCCTGGAAGATCGGCGACTTGTCCTGATAAGCGCGTTGATAATAGTTGTGTCCCAGCTCGTGATGCACCGTGCGGAAATCATCGGCGTTCACATTCGTGCACATCTTGATGCGGATATCGTCTTTGCCATCCAGGTTCCAGGCGGACGCGTGGCACACGACCTCCCGGTCAGCAGGTTTGGTGATCTGCGAGCGCTCCCAGAAGGTTTCGGGCAATGGTTCAAAACCAAGCGATGAGAAAAACGCCTCCCCAGTCTCCACCATCTTTGTCGCGTCATAGCCATTGTCGACGAGAAGCTGGGTCAGATCGAAGCCGGGGTCCGCGTCGCCAGGGGAGACGAGATCATAAACATTGCCCCAGCTTTGCGCCCACATATTGCCGAGCAGGTCAGCGCGGATCGGCTGATCCAACGGAACGACATCATCGCCATATTGTTCGTTCAACTTGGCGCGGACATGACACTGAAGTTCGTCATAAAGCGGCTTTACCTGACCCCACAGACGGTCTGTTTCCTCTGCAAATTCCGCCGGCGGCAAGTCATAACGGGCGCGCCACATAGAGCCGACATCGTCAAAGCCAAGCTCGCGTGCGCCTTCATTTGAAATCTCGACCATCTTTGCATAGTCGGACTTCATGGTGTTGCCGTCATCGTCAGCAGCGACAGGAACTTCCCGCCACTTCGTCCAGATTTCCTCCAGTTTCGCCGGGTCACGCACTTCACCCATCATCACTTCAAGCGCGTTGCGCCCGACGGTTTCGCCATCAAGTTCGATTTTGCCGGTCGCATAGACCGACCCCATGCGCGTGTTGATCTCGGCAAGCTCGGCCGCCGCGCCGGGGCGTTCGGGCGCCGGCAGGTTTAGGCCAAGCTTAATTGCCTCGATTTTGCGGCGTTCTTCGGCGGGCAGTTCAAGATCGTTGAAGCGTTTCGCCTGATTGGCGAACGCGACGCCGAGTTCGGTATTCTCTGTATCGACCTTCGTCAAAAGCCAGTTTGAATCATAATTGATGTTTGTGGCCTGGAGCCATGCAATGCGCGCGTAATACTCGCCAAATTCCCGGTAGACGTCTTCGACTTCCTCAATGAATGCCCGCGCGTCAGCGAGCGTTGGGGTGGCGTCAGAGGCGGTTTCAGTTGAAGCAGATGACTGGGCGCGCGTCGTATTCGTGGCATCAGAGCCTGACGTTGGCTGGCCGCAAGCGGCGGTCAGCGCCAGGATTGATACGGCGGCAAGCGCGCCCGAACGGCGCGGCATAGCAATGGTCTTCATGGGGTCTCCCTGTGCGACTGATCAGTCAGTGAATTAGGCTCCACCTTAGCGGAGCGAGGGGGACGGGGCAAAGGGCGCTAGACTTTTTCCGCGACCTTGATCGCGACCTTGCACCCGGCCTTTATAGCCGCCGACAACAAGCCATAACCGGGCGCCTGGCTCGCCCCAGCCGCCTCAGCGGTCGTCTTGTGGCTGATTTCTTCTTCGCGAAACTGCCGGATTGTGGCTGCAAGCGCGGGCTCTTCGTCTTTCAGGGCTTCCGCCTGTTCCGCGTAATGCTTTTCAATGACGTCCTCGACGGCGGCGGTGCAGGCCATGGCCGCTTTTTCCCCCATCAACGCCGTGGCCGCGCCAAGCCCAAACCCAGCCGCATTCCATAACGGACCGAGCAGGGTCGGGCGCACGCGGCGTTCGGCAAGCAGGGCGTCAAAGGCGCGCAAATGCTCTGCTTCCCCCGCTTCCATCTCTGCAATCATATCCGCCGTCTCGCTTTTATGTGGAAGCGTATCGAATACCGCCCGCTGGCCGCGATAAATTGCGACCGCGCCATATTCGCCCGCATGATCCACGCGCAGCATTTCTGCAAGACGTGCGGCCCGGGGCCCGGGTTTTTCAGGGGCGTGAGTGGTCATTGGGTTTCTTTGTGCAGGTTCGCCGCGCCTCTTGTTTGTCTTGCACGCCGGGTTTCCGCAATTGCGGCGGCCAGCGTAAACGAGAACAAGCCGGCAGAAACGAGAAGATTGTAACCGGCCATGGAAACACCAAGAAAGCGCCATTGAACATCTTCGCAGGATGGCGCCTCCGACTTTTGCGTCAGGGCGGAGGTAATCGAGCCAATATCGACATTACCGGTGCTTGGCGCGCAAATCGCCGGGCCTGGCCAGAATTTGTATTCAACGCCGGTGTGATAGAAAGCGAGACCCGCGCTGACCGCATAGACAAGTGCAGCAGCGCCTACGGCGGCGGCGGCCCCGAGGCGTGAGTTCAGCAATCGCGCAACCATCAGACCCGCAAAAGCGACGCCGAGCGCCGTCCAATGCGCCTCACGCTGATCGAGACACAGAATGCACGGGACCAGTCCGCCAACCCGCTCAAAAAGATGCGCGCCAGCAAGCAATACCGCACTTGCGCCAAAGGATGCGGCTAAGGCCCGCTCGGTAAGGGAAAACTGTGAAACAGAACTAATCATGCCATGATCATAATCGGCGATGCGGCCTTCGCCTCCGCGCGGATCGTCACATGGCGCCGCGCTTATGGTCGCGCCGAAAGCCAGTTTTTGATGATTTCAACGGCTTCTGCGCCGAGGAGGAGCAGGAGCGCCACCCATAAAAACCCGATCAGCAAGCCGAGGATAACCAACACGCCGTCACGTTCGATCAGCCCGAGTGAGGTGATCGCAACACCAATTCCAGGGACCGTATTTGTCGATGGGAGCGGGACCAGGATTGACGCCGTTGGGATAAGCAAGAGGGCGCCGACGATTCGCGCGCCGGCGTTACTGGTCACGGCGCCTAACCTTGGCCGTGCAAACCGTTCGATCCACGATAAGTATTTCTCGCTTCTTACTACGACACCCTGGAATGCGGTTACTGAAAATTCCCGTTCATGCAGTGATCCCGGCAGCCATGGGTGCGGGCGACCGGCCGCCATTTGTCCGGCGAGCGCCAGCATTGGCAAAGCCACAATCTGAGGCAGGAGATATATGAACGGCAAACAACATGGCAGGGCGAGGAGGAGCAGCATCAAGCCAAAGGCGCGCTCATCAAGGCGGTCAATCAGATCGCCAAGCTGTGCTTTTGGCGTCTCATCGTCCATTGCTGAATTGTCTGCTTCTTCAAATGACGTCGTCTGCGCGCTCTTCATATCATCCAGAATGTCGTGAAGGACCCGCGCTGCGCCGCGCATGGGGCGGCCGGCGGACGCATGGTCATCAGGGGTCATGGCGATTCCAGACATCTTGCGCAACGTATCTTTGAGCTAAGCCGTGTCGGTCTTATCTTCAAACGTAAGGGTAAAATATTTCTCTAGGCCGCAGCTTGACCGGGAGGTCGCGCCCCCTATCATGCCGCCGCTTACCAGACCTGATCTCTTTTTGATCAAAAATGCCCCTCTGGCGGAACTGGTAGACGCGCTGGATTCAAAATCCAGTTCCTTTGCGGGAGTGCCGGTTCGATTCCGGCGGGGGGCACCAAGAGCCTGAGCCGTTGGCGGCGCCAACGTAATCGGGCGAAATCTGAGACCATTCACGATATCCGCGCAAAATAAAAACCCCCGCCGAAGCAGGGGTTTTCGATATTCAAAGCTTTAGTCTCTTAGCGTCTACGGCGCTTTTTCTTCTTCTTTTTGCCGTCGCCGCCATTGTTGTCGATGAAGTTGTTGGTGATCTTTGGCTCAAGCCCCTCGCGCACGAAGATGGAAAGGCCGTCATTGCCGACAATGTCGTTATCTTCGATGACGCCGTTAACGCCGAATGGAATGGCGACGCCGTCGCCGCTGTTCTGCACAATCTCGTTATACCGAACCAGAGACAGCTTGGCGTATTTGTCGAGAATGATGCCCGACCCTTTGTTGTTGCGAATCTTGTTGCCAATTAACTTAGCTGAACCGTATCCGGAGGATTTCACACCGCTGTCGAGATTGTCAAAAATCTCGTTGCCGGCAACGATAACGTCCGCCCGGCTGCCGGAAGCGATGTCCACGCCGACTTTATTTTGCAGGATCTTGTTGTCGATGATGAAGCTCTGGGAAAGCGAGTGAGCCTGTTCGACAAAAATACCTTCAGAGCCCGCGCTGATGCGATTTTTCTCAAGCATCACTGTACCGCCTGAAATCTTGATCGCCGGCCGCACCCCGGAACCAAGGACGTCGCTTTCTTTCAGGGTGAAAACGCCTTGTTTTACATTGACGCATGCATCCGCACCGGAATTGATTTTCGCAGCGAATTGAACATTTGCGACAACGGCGTGGGCGGTTGGCTGGTTAGGCGCAAAAGTGAGGCAATCGGAATTCATTGGCGCGCTGATTTCTACACCCGAACCCGGACCGCGGTCGCCCTGGATAAATACGGATTTATCGAGGGTCAGGGATTCGTTGTAGACGCCGTGCATCACATAGACGACGCCGCCTTCGGCGACATCATCAACTGCTTTTGAGATGCTTTTGTAGGGACCCGGGCCATTGGCGTCGACAATGATCTGTAGAGGTCCTTTTTTGGCGCTCCCGGACCCTTGAGAGCCGCCGGTGTTTGTGCCGGCGCCAGGCTCGCGAATGGGGAAGCCCCCGAGTGATTGTGCATTTGCAACGTCCGCCGTGATCAGCGCTCCGCCAAGGAGTGCTGCTGCGGCAGGGGCGATTTTCTTCATTATGGCGCGTTTCATTTTCAACCCCTCCAATTACTGAACGTCGCGTGTGTATTCGAAGCTCAGCCGGCGCAACGCGTCATTTGCCGGCTTGTAGCCAAGCGCCGCCGCGCGAGCGAGATGCAGCGCGGACTGACGTTCGTCCGGCGACACTTCGTTCAGACCCGTTGTGCCATCGCGGTAAATGACCCCAAGTGCGTAATGTGCGATGGCGAGGTTCTGATCGGCCGCTTTGCCAAGCCAGTTCGTGGCTTGAGAACCATCCTGTTCAACGCCAATGCCGCGAACATGCATAATGCCGTAGACATATTGCGACATCGGGTGGTCGGCCTTTGCCGCATCACCGAAAAGTTCAACGGTTTGCCGGGGCGTCAGAACGCCCGTTACGACAGCCTGTTTTTCTTCTTCGGTCATATCAAGGTTTCTGGCGACCGTTGAATACTGGAACCGGCGAATGGCGGCGCGGGTGCCAGGGCCAAGCTTGTTATCGACAACGCCGGCCCGGAAACCGATTGCATTCAGCGCGCGCTGAATGAGCTCCACATCAATGTCAGATACGGCCTCAAGCGCTTCGGCCATCTTGATTTCTTCAAGCTCTTTCTTGAGGCGTTCAAGTTCTTCTTGTTGCGTGGTCTTGCCAGTGTGCTCGATCGGCAGGGGCGGCTGCCACTCCGCCGCATTTTCCAGTGCTGTCTTGATTTCCTTTGGCGTCATCAATGGCTCAAGGAATTCATAAGCCGCGCTTGCTTCACCGACGCCGCGCTCTTTTGCGAGCGAAAACATCTGCAGCGCTTTTGTATTGTCTTTCTCGACGCCAGCGCCTTTCTGGTACATGTCGCCAAGCCGGTAAATGTCATATGCACTGCCGGACTCGAAAGTCTGCGCAATCAATTTTTCCGCTTTGGTCACATCGGACGTGCTCATGCGCGCGCGGATATCCGGTAAGCGTTGTTCCGCGAGAATGCGCGCGTTCACTTCATCCGCGGATGGTGTCTGGTAGGCGGTAAAGTCGTGATATGCGGCGAGCGAATACCACAAGAGCGCCTCGACATTATCGACTGGAATCTCTTCCAGCGGCGTAGCGGCGGTCTTCGCGCCTTCAAGGCTTTTGCCTGAATAAATGTCGCCGAGAATTTTCTTCGATCTCACATCGCCGGCGACAGCGAAACGGCGCCAAAGATCAATCGCTTGGCTGTACTGGCCGTTCATGTAGGCCTGGACGCCAGCGTCATATGTTGCATGCGCAGGCATGCCAGCCGAAAGAGCGAGGACGGCCGCCGCCGCGATCCCGCCGAGCGCGAAACGCGCCTTGCGTATAAATTTCATGCTATTTCTCTTCATACCCAGCTTCCCCTCGACCAGACGACCCCATGGCCTAGTTGTCAGTCGCCACAGCTCCGGGTTCGGCTGAGGCAAGTGACGCAACACTCATTAAAGCACGCATTTGCGCGCGGCTCTACATTAACCTTTACCATAAATGAAAGCAAAAGGGCGATTATGAGGCCTTAGGCTCTGGATCGTTGGCGCAGGTGACAAGAAAGACGCAGGCAGCCCCTGAATCCGGCAGGCGTTCTACCCGATGGCCGGCCTCTCTGCAGAAATGCGGGATATCAACCGTGGCTACGGGATCATCAGCAAAAACAGTGACTTGATCGCCTTTCGGCGTCTTTCGCAGGGCGGCTTCCAGGCGGATGACGGGAACCGGGCAGCGATATCCGCGCAGATCCATCTGTTGACTGGGTTTGGAGCCTTGGTTGCTCATGATGCACCGCAAATAAGAAAAACGGCCCCATTTTAACGGGGCCGTTTTCACATAATCTATTATTTGACGCTATTTTTAAAGCTCAACATCAAGCCCGAAATAGATCAGCGCGCCCCTTGGGTCATGGACCCGGCTGTCAAAGCCGCCATTGGTGAACACTTGCGGCGCCGTTGTGCCGAAGAGGTTCCGGGCGCCAACGGTGATCGCCGCCAGTTCATCCCGGCCCATATATTCGTTGATCGCGAGTGAGTACTGGATATCGACGCGCGTGTCGCTGTCGATCCGGCTTAGTCCATTCTGGTCGTCATCATAGTTCCCGATGTGACGCACAAAGAGCTGGGCTGAATGGGCGCCGTTTTGCCAGCCAATACCTGTGTTGAATCTCAACTCAGGCGTTGGCGAGCCGAAGTTCGTGAAGTTACGAACGCCGGCGCCTTCAACGGCGCCTGCCTGTGGGTCAACGATATCATAGTTCAGGATATAGGTACCCTGGAAGGTTGGCGTGATGGTTCCAGCCTCCGTTTCAATCGCCCAGCTTGCTGAAATATCGATACCCGATGTTTCAACGGATGATGCGTTGACGAAGTCATTATTGATTTGCAGGACCGT
Source organism: Pseudomonadota bacterium (assembly GCA_039196665.1). Classification (GTDB taxonomy): domain Bacteria; phylum Pseudomonadota; class Alphaproteobacteria; order Caulobacterales; family Parvularculaceae; genus Hyphococcus. The sequence goes on from JBCCUQ010000003.1 coordinate 334,567, forward strand.
GCCGTCGCCCGTGGCTGAAGGCGCCCGGATGATCGCAGGATCATTCGGATTTGCGTCAAGAATAGCCTGAGGGTTGGTCTGGATGATGACATTCGAAAAATCGAAGTTGAAGTAATCAATATCGAACTGGAAGCCTTCAAATGGCTGGAAGGTGGCGCCGAAGTTAAACGCCTCAGACTCTTCCGGCAGCAATGGGCGAGCGCCGCCTGCTGGCGCTAATGTCCGCACAGCAACAAAAGCCGTACTGTTAAGCGGGTCTGTAACCTGTTGCAGCGTGGTTGATTCGCCAAACTGCTGGAACACCGATGGCGCCCGGAACGAGGTTGAGAAAGAACCGCGCAACGATACAAAGTCAGTAGGACGCAACAGGAGCGCAATTTTGGGATCGGTTGTCGAACCGCCCTCAGTGTCGCCGTAGCGTTCGTGGCGCACGGCCACCTGCAGATCCGCCCATTCGGCAAGTGGCACCGAAGCTTCGCCAAAGAAACCGAATACGTCCTGCGAGCCATCGAATGCGCGACCACCAACAAGAAATGCGAAAGCGTCGTTCGCCGAAAGCTCGTCCACGGTTTGGCTCAAATCGTTGTCACGATACTGACCGCCGACGGCGATGCTGACCGGACCGGCAGGAAGTTGGAAAATCTCCTGCGAGATAAAGCCTTCAACCACCGTCATATCGGACTCGTAGGTGCGCGTTTGCGTGCCGATTATGTAGCTCAATAAAGCTGGATCATTTGGCGCGACGCTGAATGAGGTTGAGAAAGGGTTGAAGAAAGTCCCGACTGCGGGAATCGACAAACCGCCTGTCGTGAGGTCTGGGTTGCTTGCCGTGCAATCCGTTCCACCGGTTAACCCTGGAACCGCTGGGAGTGAGTTGAATCCGGAAAGTCCGCACTGGAAACGATCCGTTACAGTGTCCTCTGTCGCAACGACAAACTCGTTATTGCCTTTCGTGAACCCAATTTCCCAGGCGCCGGAGCCGATATCGCCGCCAAGGCTGGTCGATATTCGCCAGGTTTCTGATGATGTCGTGTTGGGTGAAACCTCGCCGCCATTGCCGCTGGCGCGACCGAAGAACAGAAGCGTCGTGTCACCAAAAACATTAAACGGGTTCTGCGCAGGCCCGAAAGCGGAGCTTGGCACGACTGCGCTGCCTAGTTGCAGGAATGGGAAGGTTGGGGAATTCCCGCGCGTCGCCTCATTGTCAGCGTAGCTGAATTCAGCCGACCACTGAATGGTGTCAGTCAGGTCGAACTCAGCTCTTGCGAGGCCGACGAATTTTTCCTCTTCCGGGACCAGATTGAAGAAGTCGCCGAAGTCAAATCCGCAGAACCCGATGCCAGATGATGGCGGCGGCGCGGTGGGGCTTGCCTGAAGCGGAAAACCGCCCGCAGCGGCGCAGCCCGGATCAACCAAAGGCGTTCCCGCCGGCACCATAGGCACCGGTACGCCGTCGGCTGTTGTAAAGAATGCGCCGGGATTGCCGAGCGCAGACGTATCGTCCTGCGGGCGCGACAAGCGGCGCTCGCTTGTCGTCAAGGCAGTGCGTTCGATATAGCTCGCCGCAACCATGACTGAGCCGCGGTCAAAGTCCTTGCCGGCGAGGCCCTGAATGTTGAATTCGTTGTAATCGCCCTGGCTCTGATGGGTAAGATAATTGCCGGACAACAAAATGCCGTCATAGTTTTCGCGGGTGATAAAGTTCACAACGCCGGCGACCGCATCCGATCCATAGAGAGATGATGCGCCGTCTTTCAGGATTTCGATACGGTCAATTGCGATCATCGGGGTCAGCGCGCTGGTGTCGACAAAGTTGACGCCGTCATTGGTTGGCGCGCCGGAAAGAACCTGTCGTTTGCCGTTGAGAAGAACCAGCGTCGAACCAACGCCGAGACCGCGCAGGTTGATATTGGTCGTGCCTGTTGTCGCATTCTGCGTGAATGCGTCAGGATTGTTTTGCGCGCCGGTATTGATGGTCAGGGTCTGGGTGACGTCGGCAAGGTTCAGCGCGCCGATGTCCTTGATATCCGACGCGCCCACTGTTTGTAGTGGAGAAGGCAAGTCAGCCTGACTTTGTCTTCTGATGAAAGAGCCGGTGACGATAATGGTGTCGTCTGCGCCAGCGGCCTGGGCGAAAGACGCCTGCGGTGCTGCAGCGGATGCGACAAGTGCAATTGCGGAAACTCCGGCGGTCAAGCCACGCTTCATAAAATCCTCCCTGGTGGATGCGCTGGCGCGTTTTCCAGCGTCTATAAATTTATTGTTGAGAGAACATGATGATGGAGAACGGGCTTTGAGCCAATCGCTCGCGACTGCAAAAGCGCATATTTTGGACGGTTGTGACGCATCCAGCTGCTATTGCTTTTCAGGTGTTGCGCAAAGTCAACAGCGGGTGTTTTTCAAATCAAAAGGCGCTCCGAGAGGAAGCGCCTTGGTTTAGAATAATATTGCGCGATTATCGGTCAAAACTTATCGCCGCGCACCGCTTTTGAGACATCCGCCATTGAGAATGGGAAGACGATCGTATTGGTGCGGTCACCGGCGATGTCCTGCAATGAGTTGAGATAACGCAGCTCCATAGCGCCCGGTGACGCGGCGAGAATGGTCGCCGCTTCTGATAGTTTCGCCGCCGCCTGTTGTTCGCCTTCCGCGATGATGATTTTTGATCGTCTTTCGCGTTCCGCTTCCGCCTGGCGCGCGATAGCGCGGATCATCGATTGATCAACGTCCACATGTTTGATTTCGACATTGGACACCTTGATGCCCCAGGCTTCTGTTTGGGTGTCGAGAATTTCCTGAATGTCTTTATTAAGCTTGTCGCGCTCCTGCAGCATTTCATCCAGATCGTGCTTGCCGAGCACTGAACGCAGGGTCGTCTGCGCCAGTTGGCTTGTCGCCGCCATGAAGTTTTCAACCTGCACGATGGCGCGCACCGCATCGACAACGCGGTAATAAATCACAGCATTGACTTTGACGGAGACGTTGTCCTGCGAGATCACATCCTGCGTCGGCACGTCATGCACTAACGTGCGCATATCCACTTTTCTCATCTGCTGAATGATGGGAATAAGCAGGATGAGGCCGGGTCCCGCCGCTTTTCGGCCGACACGACCAAGCGTGAAGATGACGCCGCGCTCATATTCGCGCAGAACCTTGATGACATTCGTCAAGATAAAAATGACGGCAATCACAAGAAAGCCGAGTATGCTTAAGCCAGGCATGAAAAACTCCTTTTGTCTTGGCGAATCACGCCTTTTTCTTGTTCACTCGTAACATTAGTCCGTCTACGGCGGCTACCGTCACATGATCGCCGGGCGATAGGGCGTCACTGGACATGGCGCGCCACATTTCTCCGCCGGCTGATACATAGCCTTCGTTATCTGACCATTCGATCACTTCTGCGCGCTTAACATTCATCGCCTCACCGACGCGAAATGGGGTCTTCCAGCGCATGAACAAAAGACCGTAGATTTTTGCGACCGCCACCAGACCGAAACCCGCCAGCAATGCAATTAAGGCGACAGTGACAGGGTCCGATGGCAGGCCAGTGACTTCGATCATGGCCGGCCTATGCCTCTTTTGGCGCCAGACCGCCTAGCAGGCCGGCAGCCCTGGCGTGCCGTACAACCAACACAAGGCCATCAACTTCGACCACTCTGATTTTGTCACCGGGACTTAAAGGCTTATCGGCTCGTGCGCGCCAGCGTTCGCCCTCAACAATGACCCATCCCTCTTTGCCGTCCCATTCATCAACGACGCCCTCGCGTTTGCGGATAGCTTCGCCGCCGATCATCGGCCCATGACTGCGGGAGCCCACGAGTGCGAATAGAATCAGCGCGAGGAAACCGCCGGCAATGGCGAGGATGGTTCCAATGACAGAAAATGAAACGCGGAACCCCTCAGGGAATACGACGAATAATCCGAATCCGAATAATAATAACCCGGCAAGGCCGACAATACCGAACGTCGGCGTGTAGGCCTCTAGCGTCATGAAGACGACCCCGACAGCCATCAGCGCCAGACCAAGCCAGTTGAAGGGTAAAACCTGGAACGCGTAAAAGCCGAGCAATAGGCAGACGATGCCTACAGCGCCAGGGAAGATTGATCCCGGATTCCACATTTCGATAATGATGCCAGTGGTTGCAAGCGACATCAGGATGACGGCGACATTCGGATCGGCGATAAAGCCAAGGATACGCTCTACGAGCGTCGCTTCAACGCGTTCAAGCCGGATATTCTCAGTGTTCAATGTTTTCTCGCCGGATGCGACCGAGACGGTCTGGCCGTTCATTTGCGCCAAGAGATCGTCGATATCGGTGGCGACGATGTCGATTACGCCAAGCTCAAGCGCCTCCCGCGATGTAATGGAAACGGCGTCACGCACTGCGCTTTCCGCCCAGTCGGCGTTGCGGCCGCGTTCTTCCGCCAGGGCGCGGATATAGGCGACAGAGTCGTTGATGACCTTGGCGCGCAAGGCGTCGTCATTAGCAAGCGGCCGTGATGTGGTTCGTTCTTGCTCGTCATCTGCTGTTGCGTCGACCGGTTCGTCCGATTCTGCAGCCTCACCATCTGCTTCGGATCCAGTATCTCCCGTATCGCTCTCAGGCGCGGCCTCGTCTTCCTGGCCCGGATCGTTTTCATCGAAGGGGCTGTCCTCCGATGGCGCGCCGCCAATTTCCACTGGCGTCGCCGCGCCGGTATTGGTGGCGGGCGCCATGGCGGAAACATGCGCCGAATACATGATATAAAGCCCCGCGCTTGCCGAACGCGCGCCCTGTGGCGAGACGAAGGTCGCGACCGGCGTGTCTGAAGCGAGCACCGACTTGATGATGGTTTTCATGGAATCGACCAGCCCGCCGGGCGTATCGATCTCGATAATCACAAGTTCTTTTTGTGCGGCGGAAGCGGCTTCAATCTCCCTTGCGAGATATTGAGCGACAGGCGGCGTGACTGCGCCATCAAGGGTCAATATTACGCCAGAGCGACCGCTTTCGTCGGACTGGGCGATGGCGTTTACGCCCAGTATCGCCAAACCGGCGCTGAACAACGCCGCCAGGAAAGCCAGAACACCTAATCGCGATTTTGTCGACGCCATGCTTCAGCCCCTCTCAACGCCCCTTTTAAGATAGGAGAGATGAACGGCTAATCAATGTGAAAACAGCAACGCATGAGGGGCAATACTGCGCGCAACTAATATTTCGGCGCCAAAACAGCCACTTTGGCGGAAGTCCTTCGGCAAAGCAGAAACCTGAAGCGTCTTTAGCTCGCGTCAGGATACGTCAGAACGGGTCCGAGATTATCGATCAATTGGCGCGCGTCATACGAATTCGGGCTGTCTGCGGGCTTGTCGCCTTTTTCAGCCTGAATAATGACGCCGATCACGTAGCTTAAGCGCTGGCGGGTCGTGGAAGTATTGTTGGCGAAGCCGACACCCCCAAAGCCTCCGAAGCCGCCGCCGTAGAAGAAGCCGTTTCGCCCAAAGCCGGCGCCGCCAAATGTCGTGCCGTTCGTCCGGAAGGTGCTCACGGCGTCTGTGCTCTGATCGAGAATGCTGAAATGATCATACCCATCGCGAAGGGTGATCTCCGCAGCGCGGAAGAGAACGTAATTTTCAATTGTGGCGCGGTCCGTAGACGAATTGCCTTCGAAGGTAACGCGATACTTTCCCTCTTCCAGCTTCTGGTCGTCGTAGCCTCGCCCGCTCCTGTCGGCTGGCGCGTAAGGCGTAATGCTCGTGCAGCCTGCGATCAGCGCTATCGCGCCAATGACGAAAAGGCGCTTCAGTCCGATTGTGCGCCCGAAGCGCTGTAAGATCGTGACGCCCGTCATAAGAAAACCCTTTCCACAAAACATTAACGCTAATGTTATGCCACGCAGACAGCATAGATGCGAATCAATGACGCTCACATGTCCGTCAGGTTTTTAGTTCCGTTGCATGACCAATGGACGACGCATCAATAAGCGGCGATTTCAACCTCATAGCCCGCGCGCCGCAGCGCGCCGATAATACGATCGAGGTGCTCCTGACCCTGGGTGTCGATGGTGACGTCCATACAAGTCATCTTTGCGGGCAGGTCGGAATAGGTGCGGTGGTGGCCGACATCGATCACATTGCCGTCCTGATCGGCGATAATGCTGGCGACGCGGACAAGCTGGCCCGGCATGTCGAGAAGCTGTACGCGCAGCCGCGCAAGCCGGCCCGACCGGGCAAGGTCGCGCATCAGGATCATCGACAAAAGCCGCGCATCGATATTGCCGCCACAAAGAACAAGGCCAATGGTTTTGCCAGAGAAACGTTCGGGGTCGGCGAGGATTGCAGCGAGGCCCGCTGCGCCTGCGCCTTCGACGAGCAGTTTTTGCTCGTTCATCAGAATGCTGAGGGCGCGCTCAAGAACACGCTCCTCGACGAGCACAATGTCGTTTACTTTTTTGCGTACGATATCGCGCGTCAGGCGCCCGGCTTCTTTTACGGCGATGCCTTCGGCCAATGTATTGCCGCCGGTTTTGCGATCGCCACCATCCAGCGCGTTGACCATTGATGGAAACAAGGTTGTTTGAACGCCGATTATGCTGGTCGCAGGGCTTTGCTGTTTCGCAGCCAGCGCCATGCCGGCGATCAGGCCGCCGCCGCCGATGGGCACGAGAAGCGCGTCAAAAGCGGGGCCATCCTCCAGCATTTCCAGCGCCACCGTTCCCTGACCGGCGATGACAGCGGGGTCGTCGAAAGGGTGAATGAGTGTCAGGTTTCGTTCGCGCAGCAGCGTTGCAAGCGTCTCTTTGGTTTCATCGAACTCGTGTCCCGCAAGAACGACTTCCGCGCCAAACATGCGGGTTTGGCTGACTTTCACGTCAGGCGTTGTGACCGGCATAACGATTGTCGCCGGAATGTTGAGCGCTTTTGCGTGGCGCGCCAGCCCTTGCGCATGATTGCCGGCGGAGGCGGCGATGACGCCGCGTTTGCGTTCGTTATCGTTCAGTGTAAGGAGCTTATTGAGGGCGCCCCGCTCTTTGAAAGCGCCGGTGTATTGAAGGTTCTCCAGCTTCAGCCAGATGTCGGCGCCGGTAAGGGCGGAGAGTTTTTCCGCATGGACAAGTGGCGTCCTTTTGATCCGCCCCTCAATATGGTCGGCGGCCGCAAGCACGTCTTCCGCCGTTGGGGCGTTCGTGATGGTTGGCGGGCTTGGCGCATTCATGGCTTTATCCACTCTCAGGCGTTATGGCTGATCCTACGACAGTCTGGTTTCGCAATCGCAGCAAACGCGCTATTTGGCGTAAAAATTCAATCAGGTCCATATTTATGGCGGAAAATTATCAACCAGCGCCCGCTTTTGATAAACTTGGCGACGAAAATGGCGCGCCGTTCTACGATTCGGTGGAGGCCGCCCGGTTTCCACACCATATTATGCGCTACCGCAATCAGCGCTGGGCTGAAAAAGTTGGACTTGGCGGTTTAGCCGATAATGACTGGGTCAATCATTTCGCTCGGTTTGAAAGATTGCCGGATAACCTCGAACAACCGCTGGCGATCCGCTATCACGGCCATCAATTTCGCACTTATAATCCGGAAATCGGCGATGGGCGGGGGTTCCTGTTCGCGCAGCTGCGTGACGATCAGGACCGACTTCTCGACCTTGGTACGAAAGGCTCCGGTCAGACACCATATTCGCGTTTCGGTGATGGACGACTGACGCTGAAGGGCGGCGTGCGCGAGGTGCTGGCGACTGAGATGCTTGAAGCGCTCGGCGTTTACACCTCGAAAACCTTCAGCCTGATCGAAACCGGCGAGGCGCTGGAGCGTAATGATGAGCCGTCGCCGACGCGCTCGTCGGTCATGGTGCGGTTGTCCCATTCCCACGTGCGGTTTGGGGCTTTTCAACGGCTTGCCTTTGAAAAAGATGCGCAGTCCATCGGCGATCTTGTCGATTATTGCGTCACGCATTTTTACCCATCCTTGGTTGAGCAGAGCGGCGCAGACAAAACAATCGCTTTTTTTGAAGCGGTCGTCCGGCGCACTGTACGCCTTGTCTCGCAGTGGATGGCGGCGGGATTTGTTCATGGTGTTCTGAATACGGATAATATGAATGTGACAGGGGAGAGTTTCGATTATGGCCCATGGCGCTTTGCGCCCACGGCGGATCCGAACTTTACCGCCGCTTATTTCGACCAGACGGGGCTTTATGCCTTTGGCCGTCAGGCGGAAGCGTGCGCATGGAATCTTGCGCAACTGGGCGGCGCTTTGTCGCTTGTTGCTGATGCGGAAGCGTTAAATGGCGCGCTGCGTAGTTTCAGCGTGCTTTATGAAGAGGTTATGGCGGATGGGTTTTTTACCCGGCTGGGTATTGAACGAAAAGACGCTGGCGACTTTGCTTTCGTCATGGATCTCCTGCGCTGGATGACCGAAACCGGTGCGCCTTATGAACAATTATTTTTTGACTGGTTTTGCGGCGCCGCCTCACAATCGCGCGCTGACGCAAGCCCGGTGGCGGAACTTTATACCCAACCCAAATTTGCAGATTTGCGGGCGCGACTAAAAGGATTCACGCCTTTACATCCGGAACGTCTGGAGCACGCTTATTTCCAGGCATCGAAACCCTGCACGATGCTGATCGATGAGGTCGAGGCCATCTGGGAAAAGATTGCGGACAACGACGACTGGACAGCGCTTGAGGCAAAGCTATCGGATATCGCCGCGATGAGAGCGGCATACGGGTTTGCTGCATCGACTTATGAGGCGCGGGGTTAGCGTTCGAGCCGACCATCCGTCATCCGCTTGAGGCCGCGCTGAACTAAAAACGACCCGGTGAGGGCGGCATTCGCGCCGATAAATCCAAAAATCAGGATTTCCATCAGCCCCAGGCCTTCTAACGCATTGATCACAACCATGACACTCTCCACCCGCTGTTGATGGAATTTTGCGATAAACTTCTGAAAATTTTTCCTAATTTTTAGAAAGGCTTGGTTGCTAATCCGGTAACCACCCAAGGCGCCGGTTTTATTGGCGAAAGGGCCTGGACAGGGCCAAATTCGCCCTTCCGGGGTCAGGCCAATCGTAAATATTAACCGATATTTCCCTTAGGCCGTTTTTGCCGCTAACATTGTCTTCCAGCGTCCGATGATCGTCCGGAGGGACCGGCGGTTATGCCTTGGCGCAACGGGATAGTCGTGAGGGGTCGATGACATCCGAAGTCGTGTTGATGAACCGCCAGGCGGTGGCGATGGCGGCCGATAGCGCCGTCACTATTTCCGGTGACCGCTATTTGAAGACATACCAATCCGTGGACAAGCTGTTTCCGCTAGTCGACGGGCAGCCTGTCGCGGTGATGATTTATAATAACGCGGAAATCATGTCGACGCCGTGGGAAACGGTGATTTCTTTATACCGGGAACAGGCGCGCGGCCGGGCGCTTGAAACCGTCGCCGCTTATGCTGACGATTTCATGGAGTTCCTGTCGGGCAATCCGGACCTCTTCCCGCCTGAGCATCAGGACACAGAATTTTTCAAGGTTGTGGCCGTCGTCTTTACGGTTCTTGCCGAGGAATTCGACTATCAGGTTCAAAAGTTTCAGCAATCGAACGCCGGCTCTGTCCGCGACCATATCTCGGCGATGTTTGAATTTGTCGTTGGAGAGTTGCATGGCGACTACCAGCGTTGCGCTGACGACAGCCCGCGTGGCGACCTGCCGTGCTTTCCTGGCGGCATGGCCGAGCAGATCCGCCGGCGTTATGGGAGTGAAGTTGATCAGCTCATCGAAAGCTTGCTCGGGTCTTTAAAGAACGAATATCCGGGACTGGTAGTCTCGGAAGGGTCCCGTTCGAAACTGCGTGAAATTGCTGTTTTCGCTGCGACGAAGGACGCGTTTTTCGAACATTACACCGGCGTTGTTTTCGCCGGGTTTGGCTCACGGGAAAAATTTCCCTCCATGCGCTCTTATCTGACATCGAGCGTCATTTTAGGTATTTTGAAGCGCAAACGGGATCGTGAAGCTGACATTGGCGCTGACTCCGGCCCCGTGTTTCAGCCTTTCGCACAGGACCGGATGATCCGTACGTTCCTCACAGGCATGGATCAGCATTTGCGAATGTTTGTTTTCGGTGAAACGCTAAAGTTGTCCTCAGGGCTCGTGACCGACATTGTCGGGCGCACGCCGAACCTTACCGACTCCCAGCGCAATTCGATTTACAAAGACTACAGCCAAAATAATCTGCGCCACGCCCTGCAGGAGTTTTTCCGGTCAATCGATAATTATCAGTATGCGGTGCATACTCGCCCGATCCTGCGCGCGATAAACTCTCTGCCAAAGAAAGAGCTTGGCGAGACTGCGGCGTCGCTGATCAAGTTGAATTCCTTCCAACAGAAAGTGATGAACTCGGTAGAAACCGTGGGTGGTCCGATTGATGTCGCCGTCATCACGCGCAATGGCGGGCTGGAATGGACTCGCGAGAAAGCGGAACTTTAGATCCGGAGCGGAGAGCGACATGGATGAACGTTTGAAACAAATCTGGTCCGGGTTCCAGGAAACGACGACACGGAACCTTACGGGCCGTGGCGTCGATAATATCGCTGTGCCGCACCGTCATGATTATGCCGCACAGGATGTTGAATTGCTTCCCGAGAATTTTGAAGCGCCGGCGCAAGCTGCGTTTTCCGCCCTTCGAGATGAGCTTGGCCGTAAAGAAAAGAAGTTCGGCAGAAAGAAAAAAAAATCCGCCGGCGCCGCTTTTGATGCGGGCGATGCGGCGCCCGACCCGATGGCGTCAGAGCGGTTCGACGGTGGTGAATTGATCAAGGGGCTGAAGGCGACGGCGATGCGCACAGAGCGGCCAGAGCGCGACTATCGGGCCTTTCTATCCTCAGACGAGGGAAAAGCCGCCTTCCGAAAGCACAAAAAGAAAAAACGCTTCGGTTTATTCTAAAGCTCGCAGCGTGATTGCCGGATCTGCGCTTGCTCCAAGCCCTTTGACTAGTGAGCCTCTTCAACACTAACTTCTTCTGCGCTTGCTTCGGTGGTTTCAACCGCCATCGGCGCCGGAAAGGGTTGCGGGTTGGTTGAGAGCGAGCCGAGATAGGCTAGAATATCCGCGCGCTGATTGTCGCGGGGGAAGCGCTGCACCATCGCTGTCCCCGGAATATATTCCTGTGAGTTGCGCAAATACGCATCGAGACGCTCGTAGGTCCAATCGCCGCCAGCTTCCTGTAAAGCGCCGGAATAGTTAAAACCGCTAACACCAGCCACAGGGCGACCGACCACGTCCCAGAGATTAGGGCCAGTACCGTTCGCGCCGCCTTGCTCAAAAGTATGGCAGGACTGGCAAAGCGCTGCGCGGCGTTCGCCGCCGGAGGCGCTGGCGCTCGCCAATAGCGCGCCAAGGTCGTAGGGAGCTTCTTCTTCACCGCCAGCCGCTGCAGCCGTTTCAAGCTCTACACAGCAATAGGCGAGGTGGAGTTCCTCGCCATGCCCGCCATGGTGGCCGCCGCCGAGTACGGCTGCAGTCAGTTGCGGCAAGCCGAAAATGAGCAGCAGCGCCGCGAGGCCAGCCGCCGCGATCTTATTGGTAAAGAGTGGATCTTGCATGGAAACGCCTTGAAATTTCGAGTGGCGAGGAAAAACCCTCGCAAATTTGGGATCGGTATCTACTGGGCTTTCTTAATGCGCGCAATGTGCGGGGCGCTTGGCGGGGGCGCGGCCTTTTCGCGCGCCGGCATTGTCAATCTCTCAGATATCCGTGCATAAACGCGCGGTTTTTGCATAGGCGCTTATGATGACAAAGAAACCGGACCAAAATGGCCGCAAAGTCGCTTATCAGGGCGAGCCTGGAGCATTTTCCGAACTGGCCTGTGTCGAATTCGCACCGGGGCTGACGCCCATCGCCTGCGCGACATTTGAGCGGGCGATGCAAAAAGTCGTTATTGGCGAGGCTGAGCGCGCCATGCTGCCGATCGAGAACTCTCTTGCAGGCCGGGTTGCGGACATTCACCACCTGTTGCCCGATGCCGGGCTTCATATCGTTGCCGAGTATTTTCTGCCGGTTGAGCACCACCTGATGGCGCGACGGGGGACCAAGCTCGAAGACATCAAGGTGGTGCGCTCGCACGCTATGGCGTTGGGTCAGTGCCGGGGCATTCTCGAAGAATTAGCGGTCCGTCCCGAAGTTTCAGGCGACACCGCCGGCGCCGCTAAATGGCTGGCCGAGCATGGCGAGCCGGGCGACGCAGTAATTGCGTCAATCCGGGCGGCTGAGATTTACGAGTTGGAGGTGCTGCGAGCCAACGTAGAGGACGCCAAGCACAACACAACGCGCTTCCTTGAAATGGCGAGAGATCCTGAAGATGCGTCGCCCGACGAAGGCTCGGTCGTGACGAGCTTCGTTTTTCAGGTGCGCAACATTCCGGCGGCGCTTTACAAAGCGCTTGGCGGTTTCGCCACAAACGGCGTTAACATGACAAAACTGGAAAGCTACCAGCTGGAAGGCTCGTTCAGTGCGACAATGTTCTACGCTGATATCGAAGGACACCCACAGGACACGTCTGTGCGTCTCGCGCTTGAAGAATTGGGTTTCTTCTCATCCTCGCTGAAAATTCTCGGCGTTTACAAGGCGGCGCGCCAGCGTTAGGCGATATTCACCCACCGCTCTAGCAACTGGCGCGCGATTGTGAATTTTGGCGGTAAAAAGACGCCAAGCCTTTCCTCGCCATTGAGCAGCGCTTTTATATCGGCGATTTCGATCCAGCGCGCCTCCTCGATTTCATTTGTATCGAGAGTAAGCGCGCGATCTTCTGTGTCGGCGAGAAAGCCCATCATCAGCGATGATGGAAAGGGCCAGGGCTGTGAAAATTGGTAGCGCACATCGGTAAGCGTGACGCCTGCTTCCTCGAACAGTTCACGTTTTGCGGCTTCTTCGGGCGTTTCCGCCGCCTCGATAAAGCCGGCAAGCGCAGAAAGAAAGCCGGGCGGAAAATGTGGTCCGCGGCCGAGAAGACAGGCGCCTTCATGGAGCGCCAACACAATCGCCACCGGGTCGGAACGTGGAAAATGTTCTGCTTCGCATTCGTTGCACTGACGTTTTGCGCCGCCGTTTTTTGGTTTCGTCGAGCCGCCGCAAACAGCACAGAACGGGTGTTTGCGATGCCATTCAAAAAGCCACCGCGCATGCCCGATAATGGCGAGGTCGTTGCGTGAGATAACGCCGGCCGCAATCCGGATCGGCGTGTATTCGCCAAGGTCGGCCAGGGGCGCTGCATCCGGGCTATCAGCGCAGCAGGAAAAATCAACAGCAAAATGTGGAACGTCATTGCGGGCGCCGAGATAGATGATTGGCGCTTCTTGCGGAAAGGCGCTGCGCGCGGCCGCGGAGAGGAAGGCGGCCGCTCCGTCGGCGATCAACGGGTCGCCGCACCACAATGGAACGAACAGACACGAAGGGTCAGCGAGCTGTCGTTCGATGAACGTAGTCTGGTCTTCTTCCTGATTGACGCGATCAAGTGGAGAGTTCGCAAACCAGTTAGGATTGTCACCGGGCTTCATGCGGTCTTTTCGCAGTGTGCGACGTTTGAGGCAACGGTCAGGCGCCGTTGTCCGTATCGCTTGCAGTATTTTCAGGGTCTGGCGCCAAACCGATCCGGTCTGCGCGCCCTGACACCCATTTGTCGAAAGTTGAATAGACCCGCTCGATCGCTTCGATCTCCGTCGGGCTGAGGTCAGGATGATGGGATTCGAAGATCAGGACTGCGCGGTCGCTATCGCCCCTGTTCCATGCTTCATGCTCAAAGCTGTCGTCAAAGGCGATGATCTTGCCTTCTTCCCATTGATACATGTCATCGCCAACACGAATTTCACAACCTTCCGGTACGATCAGGGGTAAGTGAACAGTCAGTCTGGTATTCGTCAGGCCGTGATGCGGGGGGATGTGCGCGCCAGGTTCAAGACGTGAGAAGAACGTTTCAAGAGGCACGCCATTGCGACACACGGTCGGCGCCGCTTTCAACGCCTCCAGTGTTTTGGGAAAGGCCACCGCCGCTTCATCCTGAACATAGGCATTGAAGTGCAGATAAAGCGCCGACCAGTCCATCTTGCCACGCAGTTCACTCCACAGGGGCACCTCAACGTCGCTCGGCACATAAGGGTATTGCGTTACGTTCGCTTTGATCGCCGCCTCATATTCTTCTCGAATGTCCGAATATGCTGCTTCAACTGCGCTCACCCACGGCAGCATGTCATTTGGCGTTACGGTGCGAGCCGGCAAGTCGGGCACGTAAAAGTTTTCCGGGCCTTGTTTGGGGATCTGATATTTAACTGGAGATGTTGCGTAATGAGGCCATACGCCGGCGCGCACCCTGTCAAGATCATCATTCTCAAGCGTCTTCCCATATTCATTGATAGTTTCGAGGTGCAGATTGGTGAAGTGCTCCCTGATCGCCGTATCCGCACGCAAAGAATGAGCGCGCAGATCATCCTTTGCTTCAGGGTGCCTGTGAATAACTCTCAGCATTGAGTTCATGTCATTGCCAATCGTCCAGATGCAAAGCGCTTCATCCGTGCGCCCGACGGCGTCAAGCGCCGCCCCGGCGTAGAGGGCGAGGGGCGCATTGCCGGAGTCCTCAAGAAAGGCCTCAAGGAATTCATCGGGGGAGTGGTCTTTGATATCAGGCATTGGGTTTTTCACTGTTGTTAGGCTGAAAAGTAAGCGCTCATCGCTACCCGATTGGCGCGGTGAGCGCAATTCACCGGGCGGGTCTTGCAATCCAGAGCGCCAGCGCAGATATTCCGCCCCGGAAGGCTGGCGGACGCAGCTCTCGCCAACCCGGTCAGGTCCGGAAGGAAGCAGCCGTAACGAGTTTTCGCCGCGGGTCGTTTCAGCCTTCCACCCTTTCTTTTAGGCGCCTAATTTTCCCCGACCCGCCGCGACGGCTTTGATCCTGACGCCGGAAACCGCATAATGGCGCTTATGAGCGATCTCCATTCAGATGCTGACGCGGGCGAAGGCGGGAAGAAGGCCGCCTATCAGGTGCTGGCGCGCAAATACCGTCCACAAAGTTTTGAGGACCTTATTGGCCATGGGGCCATGGTCCGGACGCTCAAAAACGCTTTCGCGTCGGACCGTATTGCGCACGCTTATATCCTGACGGGCGTGCGCGGCGTCGGCAAAACCACAACCGCGCGTATTCTGGCCCGCGCGCTTAACTATGTCGGCCCGAACGGTGAAGACAATGGCCCGCAGATGGAGATGACCGAAGAGGGGCTTCATTGCCGCGCCATCGCCGAGAGTCGCCACCCTGATGTGATGGAAATGGACGCCGCCTCGCGCACTGGCGTCGGCGATATCCGCGAGTTGATTGAGGGCGTGCGATACGCCCCGGTCGAGGCGCGCTACAAAGTCTACATTATCGACGAAGTGCACATGCTCTCGACGGCGGCGTTCAACGCGCTGTTGAAAACCCTTGAAGAGCCGCCGGCTCATGTGAAGTTTATTTTCGCGACAACCGAAATCCGCAAACTACCGGTGACGGTTCTGTCGCGATGTCAGCGCTTCGATCTTCGCCGTATTGATCCGGAAACGCTAGCGGAGCATCTGACGTCGATCGCCAAAAAAGAAGACGTGCGAATTGCAGCCGACGGCTTGTGGATGATTGCCCGAGCGGCGGAGGGCTCCGTTCGAGATGCGCTTTCTATTCTTGACCAGGCGATAGTTCAGCACACGTCCAGTAAGGTCGATAACGAGGAAGTTTCGGCCGATGAGATTCGGACAATGCTCGGTCTCGCGGATCGGGCGGGCGTCTGGGATCTTATTGACGCCTGCTTCAAGGGAGATTCAAAAACCGCGCTCGATCTTTTCCGCGATCAATATGACGCCGGGGCGGAGCCGGGCGTCATTCTGCGCGACCTTCTCGACCTCGTACATTTGCTGACCCGCGTAAAGGCGGCGGGTCCATCCGCCGCCGCCCATGGCCCGGCGGGGGAAGCGGATGCGTCCCGTGCGCAAGGACTGGCCGATGCTCTGGAGATGAATGCATTAACAAGGGCCTGGGCTTTGCTCATGAAAGGGTTGGGGGAAACCAATATTGCGCCTGATCCTGCCGCGGCCGGGGAAATGGCGCTGATCCGGCTTTGTTTCGCGGCGGACCTGCCGACCCCGGACGAGGCCCTGCGCGCCTTAAAAAAAAACACTAGCGCCAGCGCCTCAGCACCAACCGTAAGCCGTTCCGCACCTGATAATGCTCCGCGAGCGGAGGAGGCGCTGCCCGCTGTCGCCTATGAGATCGAGCCGCCATTAAGCCAGCGTCCCGCCGCCGCCGCGCCATGGTTGCGCGCATTCGAAGATGTTGTGCGACTGGCGGGCGAGCGCCGAGACGCCAAGCTGCGGACCGAACTTGAAAGCTACGTGCATCTTGTTTCGTTTGCTGAGGGGCGCATTGAACTGCGCCTTCATGACGATGCACCGGGGGACCTTGCCGGGCGGTTGACCCAGCGCCTGAAAGAATGGACCGGGCGGCAGTGGGTCGTCACGGTGAATACGCAGGCCGAGGGTGCGGCGACCGTGCGTGACGCCCGCATGGCCGAGGTGCTGGCGCATCCGATGGTCAAAAAAACGCTGGAGCTTTTTCCGGGCGCCGAAGTGACCTCGATCCGCGAGCCGGAAGTGGCGGCTGAACCCGCGCCCGAAGAAGATGATGAAGACAAGCCGGTTGATCCGGACGATGACTATCCCGATCTGGGCTCTGTAGAGCAAAACCCGAGGAATGCGTGATGGATATTGGCGAGATTATGAAACAGGCCGGTCAGATGCAGGCCAAAATGAAAGAAATGCAGGACAAGCTCGCCGACATCGAAGTCGCCGGCGAAGCGGGCGGCGGCATGGTCAAGGTCGTTCTGAACGGCAAGGGCTACGCCAAGGCTGTCGCGATTGAGCGCTCGCTGATGAAAGAGGACGACGCGGAAATCCTGGAAGACCTCATCGCCGCGGCGATCAATGACGCGAAAGCGAAACTGGAAACTCAGTCAGCGGAGCATATGAAGGGCCTGACGGAAGGCCTGCCCCTGCCGCCGGGCTTTAAGCTGCCGTTCTGAGGAACAGAGCACAATGATGTCAAATGTGAATAGCGCTTGCGCGTATGTCTGGACATACCGCGTAAAGCCGGAATGGCGCGAAAAATTTGCCCAAGCATATGGGCCCAATGGTGTGTGGCGGGCTTTTTTTATGAAGTCGCCGGGCTATATTCGCACTGATTTAATGCGTGATGATGATGATCCTGATCGGTTCGTTACTGTGGACTATTTTAAGGATAGGCAATCGCGAACTGAACTTGTCGCCGCAAACTCAGAAGAATTCGAGAAGATCGATAGTGAGTGGGAAGAGGCAACAATAGAAGAATCATTTATTGGCATGTTTGTAACGGAGTCGAATAGCTAGTCCATGCCCGCATCTCCCATCGGTCCCGAGTTACAGCGTCTTATCGATCTCCTGGCGAAAATGCCGGGGCTGGGCCCTCGCTCGGCCAAGCGCGCAGCGCTTTATCTGTTGAAGCGACGCGATCAGGTGATGGGGCCGCTCGCTTTTGCGCTCGATGACGCAGCGAAAAAAGTGAAGGCCTGTTCGACTTGCGGCAATTGGGACTCCATCGATCCATGCGCCGTCTGCGCGGATGTTGAACGCAGCGCCGGAGTTCTGTGCGTTGTTCAGGATGTCGGTGACCTCTGGGCGCTGGAGCGCGCCGGGGCCCACAAGGGGCGCTATCATGTGCTGGGCGGGCTGCTATCGCCGCTGGACGGCGTTGGTCCCGATGATCTGAATGTCGGCGGGCTTGTCGCGCGTGCTGGCGAGGATATCGTGACGGAGATTGTGTTGGCGCTGCCCGCCACGGTTGATGGCCAGACGACGGCGCATTACCTGACGGAGCATCTTGAACCCGCCGGCGTTACTGTCACCCGCCTCAGTCAGGGCGTACCGGTCGGCGGCGAGCTGGATTATCTCGACGAAGGAACGTTGAGCGCGGCTATGAAGGCGCGGCGGTCGGTTTGACCCGAAAGAGGTCCGGCGCGTCATGCAAGACACGCCGAACCGTCAATCCAAAAATTATTGCTGTAACGGTGAAACCTAAACTCAAACCCTGCTGAGCGTTAGCGGTTTCAGCAATAAACGCCGGCGCGATATAGGCGACTGCGATCAAAGGACGCTCATATTTGAGCCACCCGGTTTTGAGTGCCCGCACTACAATGATTGCGCCCGGTATCGTCAGTATAATGAGCTCATAATGATAGCCGTAGGGCGCGACCATAAATATGCTCGCGACTAACGCCGCCATGCGCAACAACGGGTCACTAACCCTGCGCCATGTTGCAAAGACAAATACCGCACAAGAAAGCGCGCCAAACGCATATACTGCATAGGCGAGTATCTTGGGTGCGCCCGTAAACAGCAGTGCGCTGAACAGCGTTGACATTTTTGCGAGCGGCAAACTTTGGTTGTCGAGGAGTTCCGCCGTTTGAGAGGCGGCTGCAAAAAATGCCACCCATGTTTCAAGGCCGAAAACCGCAACGCTGCCTGCGGCGAGAAGTAAGCTCGTCAATGCGGCGATGGCGAAAGCACGCCAACATCCGGCGGCGAGATAGGCTATCGGGATCAGTAAACCGAGATGAGGTTTTACGGTCAAAAGCCCTGCAGCAAAGCCTGCAAGGAGGGGGCGTTTATGGGGGAGCATTGCGGCTATCGACAACAGGGCGGCAGTGAAGAAGCCGTTCTGGCCAGTGACATAGGCTGTATAGGATGCGGGCGCGGCGATAAGCGCGAACAGCACCAGTCGATCGCGGGTCACAAGCCTCGCGGTTGCATAAAAGCCTACCGCCGTTGTTGTCGACCATAAAGGAAAGGCGAAATAAAAAGGCGCTGCTGCAAGCGGTAATATCAACAAAAGGTAGGCGGGCGGATATTGCCAGGTCAGCGAAACATCGTTCGGGACAGCATGGTGCGTATGCAGAAGGGTTTCAAAAGCGATGCGATCATAGAGTTGCGCCGCGCCGCCTCTAATGGCCTCAGTGGCGCTTGCGTAAAACACGACGAAATCACCGCCGATTGTGACATCCGAACGGCCCGTTAAAACCAGCATATAGGTCAGCAACGTGCCGATGACCGCAATCGCCGCCCAGGCTGATATGGCTACCCACAATTTTTGCCGTGTGGGTGCAAACTTTCCCCAGTCGACATCAGGGCTAAAATCGAGCGCCGTCATAAGGGGAGAATTTTCTTTAAAGAAAACAACTGACTAAAGCTTCTTGACCGATAGTTTTGCGTTACAATCACGCTAACGGTCAGCCCTAAAGAAACAATTATCACGGTTGCTTGGGGGTTGGCCTTGCGTGAACAAACAGCGAATCGCTCTACCGCAAAACCATGATTACTAATGTCCTGACTGAATATGGATTGCCGCCGGACCGCCCGGGTCTTTGGGTCGCGGTCGCGCTCCTGATTGCCGCCGCCTATTTCATCATCCATTCCAGCCGCGTGGCGCGGCGCGCAGCCCGTCTTCGCAGTGAGCTTGAGCAATCAAAACTGGCGCTTGCGACCACTGAGGCCCGGCTTTTTGAAATGGAGCCTTTACGCGCTGAGTTGGAAAGCGAGCGGGAGTTTCGTCAGGACTTGCAATCTCAAGCCGCCGCCAGTGAAGCCAAGCTCGCCGAGCGCGAAAAAGCGCTTAGTGAATTGAAACAGCGCATGGATGCGGAATTCAAAGCCGCGACATCGGAAATGTTGAAGGGCGCGCACGAGGCCTTCCTTCAACGCGCCAATGAAACTTTCGCCCGCTACCGTGAAACTGCGAAGGCGGAAGGCGATACACGCCGCAAGGCGCTCGATGATTTGTTGAAACCGGTCAGCGATACGCTGGTGCGTTATGAAAAGGGCCTAGCGGAGTTGCGCGACGAACAGCAAAAGTCCCGCGGCGAACTCAAAGGTCAGATCGGCGCCCTGGCGCGCTCAACGATTGAAGTCCGGGAAGAAGCGCAGAAACTGGCGACGGCTTTACGGGCGGGACCGAAAACGCGCGGACGTTGGGGCGAAGAGCAATTGCGCAATGTGGTCGAGATCGCGGGCATGGCGGCGCATGTTGATTTTGTCGAACAGGCTTCGCACGACGACGGCGAACGCCGCAAACAGCCCGACATGGTGGTGCGCCTGCCCGGCGAGCGCGTGATCGCTGTCGATTCGAAAGTATCGCTCGGCGCCTATCTCGATGCGGTGGAAGCCGATAGGGATGAAGAGCGCGTCACGCATCTGAACCGTCACGCGGATGATCTTTGGACCCATGTAAAAACGCTATCGGCGAAAGAATATGCTGCGTCGCTTCGGGACGCGCTCGATTATGTTGTGATGTTCGTGCCCGGCGAAAATTACTTTGCCGCCGCGATGGAAGTGCGCCCGCAACTTTACCAGGACGCCTTTGATCGGAAAATTCTGATTGCGACGCCGACCATTCTGATTGCCATGCTGAAATCCGCGGCACTCAACTGGCGCCAGGAAAAGATGACAGAGCATGCACAGGCCGTCGCAGCGATGGCGAAAGACCTTTACGATAGTCTGGGTACAATGAGTAGGAATCTCTCCGGGCTCGGCAAGTCACTGAACAGCGCGCTTAAAAACTATAACGCGACCATTGGCGGCTATGAGAGCCGCGTCATGTCGCGAGCGCGCAAGTTTGCGGAATACGAAATTCCCGGCATTGAAGCGGATATTGAGCCGCTTGCCGCGATCGAGAGCCCCCCGCGCCAAATGCGCGCCGAACAGGACAGCTTGCTGGATGATAACAAAGAAGATGACGCCGCCTGATAAACCTTAGCGCAAGGGAAAGGGAGGGCGTTCGATGGTCGTGTCAGGCTCCGGCGTTGTGTCTGCTTCGGCGAGCGCCTCTTCTCGTTCAAGACGCTCGAAAGCTTCTTCTTCCGGGGAAAGCGAGCGATAATTTTCACTGGCTTTTTCGGCGGTTTGTTCCGTCATCGCTTCGCTATTTGGTTCATGATCAAAAAAATCACTGGAATCCGCGATCCCATTATCAAGTTCTGTGACGGCGAGAGCTGCGTCATCATTTGACGTTAAGATCTCGGGCGCATCAAAAGCGTGATCATCGGTTCTCGCAACACGCTCCCGCAATCTGTCGATTTCCGCGAGGACGGTGTCGTCGCCGGCGCTTGTGTTTTCGATCTGGTCTTTGTGCGCGGACGATGCTTCAGCCATGACGCTCATGGCGTCGAGCGTCGCCATCAGTGAGGTTGGGGATACAATCCATACGCGGGCGCGATGACTATCCTGGATGAGATCTGGAAAATGCGCATGCAGATCATTGATAATAACGTCGGATGGCGCATAAATCATCGCGGACGTCGCGGTCTCCCCAGGAATGATCAATTTTTCCGCCGTATCTACGATGCAGCTTAAAACAGCGCGGCGATATTCGTTTGCGCCCGGTCCATCGCTGGATGATGATACGCCCTCAAGTAGATACCGCTCAAAAGCCTCAACCGGATAATGCGCATTAATAGCAACAGGGGCGCCGCCACCCGGCGGGTTGACGATGCAACTGGCCTGTCGTTTGTTCGATAAGTGCGCGTCCAAAGCGTAACTGCGTTGAGGCAGGGTGCTACTGACGAGATCCGGCAAGGGGGTGAGGTTAGTTTTTAACGGTCGGGTGGATTTCCTTTCGACCAGTTGTTTAAGGTCAGCGAGTTGCGCCGAAAGTCCTCTGGAAGGATCGCGTTCAGCACTCAGATCGTCAATACGCTTCGTCAGGCGTTGCAGCGCATCCTGCATGGACCTGCGCAGATTGCTTAACTCCTGGCCCACATAGTCAGCCATTTCTGTAGCCGTCGGCTCGGGCCCGCTTGCCGTATGGATATTTTGCGCGGCGGCATGTTCCAGGCGCTGGTTGAGTTCCGCGGACAACGCAGCGAAGCGTTCCTCCATGGTTTCAGTGAGGCGTTCCTGCACGACATTCACATCCGCGCCCAGCGTATCGGCCTTTTCGGAAAGCTTGCGTTCCACAGAAGCAAGCGAGCGCAAACGTTGTTCCAGCGCAGCTTCGTTTTTGCGGCGCTCAAATTCCGCTTCGCGCCGTGCATCGTCGCGTGCTGCCTGGTATAATTCCTCGCGTTCTTGTTCCAGCCTTTTTGACTGTTCGGCTTCGGCCCGTAGTCGCGTCTCATGGCGGAGGCGCTCTCGCTCCTCCAACTCCGCTTGCCGCCGTCGCGCCTCGACATCATCATCAAGCTTTCTGAGTGCATCGACGACCGGACGCGCATGGTCTGGCTGCTCATCTCGGTGCTCTTCTTCGTCGTGGGCTGGAATTTCGGAGATTGAAACTTCAGCTAGCTGGTCATGGTAACCGCCGTCTGTAGTGTTGTGATCCAGGACATCGTTGTGGTCAGGTTCTTCTTTCTTGTCCTTTCGAGAGAACAATCCGGCAAACGGCGCGCGGGATTTTTTCACTTTTTCAGAGCGCTCAACGGCTTCCTGGTTACCGCCGTTTGTTGCTGGCGACGCGTCTGAGTTTTGCGAGGGAGGAAACAGATCCTCATCTTCCAATATCTCATCAGTTTGCAGCACCGCTGGCTCTAATTCATCGAAAGTGATTTCCGCATCTTCGCCAGCCGGCTCGAATACAGCCTGTTGCGCCGCCGCCCGGCGCCGTGCCGGCGCGATCACCCGGGCGCGGATCATAAACATAATAAGAAGCAGAAAAATCACCGCGCCTGCGCCAAATCCAAGCCAAAGCTGCGGCGTCGGCGCATCAATAAGCGGTCCGGATGTCGACGGCGCCTGTTCCTGGGCCGCCACGCCCTCGGGTCCGTCCTGAATGAACGGCGTCAGCAAATCCATGTCCCACCCCACGCGGTACTCAATACTGGGCGGCAGCTTAGGCGAAAAAGCTATAAAATGCGAGGGGTTAGCTAAAGCCCTGGTCAATGCTGGCTGTAAGGCGTCATCTTGACGATATAGCCTTGCGATCATAGGTGATGGCCATGGCGATACGCGAAATCATAACAGCGCCCGATCCGCGCCTGCGCGAGGTCTCAAAACCCGTTGCTGCGGTCGATGACGACTTGCGCGCTCTGATGGATGACATGCTTGAGACGATGTACGCCGCGCCCGGCATCGGGCTTGCCGCGATTCAGATCGGCGAGCCGCTGCGCGTCATCGTGATGGATCTCGCAGGTGAGGAGGAAGAGCCGGCGCCGCGCTATTTTGTTAACCCTGAAATTCTCAATCCGTCTGAAGACATGAGCGTCTATGAGGAAGGCTGCCTCTCGGTGCCTGAGTTTTACGATGAGGTCGAACGTCCGGCGAAATGCCGCGTGAAATATCTCGATTATCAAGGCGATGAACAGGTGCTGGAGGCCGAAGGCTTGCTGGCGACCTGCATTCAACATGAAATGGACCATCTCGAAGGCGTATTGTTCATTGATCACCTGTCTCGCTTGAAGCGCGAGCGCGTTCTGAAGAAGCTGAAAAAAGAACAGCGTCTCGCTGCGGAATAATCAATACGATATTTTCTAGGAGTTTGTTGATGCGCCTGGCCTTTATGGGGACGCCGAATTTTGCCGTTTCCGTTCTAAGTGAACTGCTGGCGGTCGGGCATGATATCGCGGCGGTCTATACGCGCGCGCCGCAACCCACAGGCCGCGGGCGGAAATTGACGCCGTCGCCAGTGCAGCAATTTGCAGAAGTCAACGGTATTGAAATCCGTACGCCGAAGAATTTTAAATCCGAGATGGAACGGGCGGCGTTTGCGGCGCTGAATCTCGATGTGGCGATTGTTGTCGCCTATGGGCTGATTTTGCCTCAAGCGGTGCTGGATGCGCCGGCTCATGGCTGTCTGAACCTTCACGCTTCACGGTTGCCGCGCTGGCGCGGCGCGGCGCCCATTCAGCGGGCGATTATGGCGGGCGATCAGCTGACCGGCGTTGATGTGATGCGTATGGAAGCTGGTCTTGATACAGGCCCCGTTTTGCTATCTGAGACTGTTGAAATCAAACCAACTGACACCTTTCAAACGCTGCATGACCGGCTTTCGCATATCGCCGCGCAACTGGCCCCTCGCGCGCTGGCGGCGCTGGAGCGCGATGCTCTGGGCGAAAAAGCCCAGCTGGAACAAGGTATTACCTACGCTCACAAAATATCGTCCGAAGAAGCGAAGGTCGATTGGTCAAAACCGGCAAGTGAGGTTGATTGTCATATTCGCGGCTTGTCGCCATTTCCCGGCGCCTGGTTTGAGGCGGACGGGGCGCGGATCAAAGCGTTGTTTTCGCGCGCTGTAAGCGGCGCCGGCGCGCCGGGAACAATTCTGCAGGCGGATGAAAAACTTACAGTCGCCTGTGGTGATGGCGCAGTGGAGTTGTTGCAGCTTCAGCGGGCTGGAAAACGCGCGCAACCTGCGAAAGAATTTTTGCGGGGCTTTGACATGGAAGCGGGCCGTTCGATTTAGAGCGGCGAAAACCAGTCTGCTGAATGGTGTTTCAGGCCCGGCTTGGTGCGGCCAATGTTCGTGGAGAATAAAACCGCTTCGGCGCGTCCCACCAGGTTTTCAATCGGCAAAAGGCCGACGCCTTTGATGGGGAAGCGGCTGTCCAGTGAGTTGTCCCGATTGTCCCCCATGACGAAAATATGGTTTTCGGGGATGACAAGCGGACCGAAAAAGTCGCCAGGATATTGATCGTTGCGTTCGAGAATTTGATGCGTATCGCCGTCTTGCAAGGTCTCTACAAACTGGCCGACCCGCATCACGCCGCCAGCATGCTCACGATAAGCATAGGCGTCCTCCAACTGCCGGGATACCAAAACGCCATTCAGATAAAGACGGCCCTTGTCGATTGCGACCTTGTCTCCCGGCAGGCCAACTACCCTTTTAATAAGGGTTTTTCCGTCACGCGGGTGCTTGAAAACGACAATCTCGCCACGTTTCGGCGCGTTGTAAAAGGCTCTACCGCTCGGTGTATCGAGATCAGGCCCGATTGAAAAAGGGACGGAGTGACGACTATAGCCATAGGCGAATTTGTTGACCGCAATACGATCGCCGACGGTTAGCGTCGGCAACATGCTTTCGCTCGGGATGTAATACATGCCATAGGCGGTGGTGCGGAAGGTCATGACAATGGCCAGGACACAAGCAAAAAGAAACAATTCGGAGCCGATGGATTTCCAGTGAAATTTTTTGATCATGATTTTTCCCTTTGTCGCATGAGCGTATAAGACCTGATGCCCCGATACAAACTCATTCTTGAATATGATGGTACGCCCTTTGTCGGCTGGCAGCGTCAGAACAATGGCCCCTCCGTGCAGCAAGCCGTTGAAGTCGCCGCACGGGCGCTTAGCGGCGAGTCTGTCACCGTCCATGCGGCTGGCCGCACGGACGCCGGCGTTCATGCGCTTGGTATGGTCGTGCATTTCGATTTCGAGAAGGAATTCGAAACGAAAGCGGTTCGAGACGGGCTCAATCACCACTTGAAGCCAACGCCAGTGTCGGTGCTGCATGCCGAATGCGTCAGTGATGGTTTCCACGCCCGGTTTTCGTGTATTCGGCGAGCCTATGAATATCGCATCGTTACACGCCGCGCGCCTTTGACGCTCGATCTCAATCGCGCCTGGCGCATTCCATATTCGCTTGATGCGGACGCAATGCACGCGGCTGCACAGCTTCTTGTCGGGAAGCACGACTTCACGACCTTTCGGGCGGCGGCCTGTCAGTCGGCGTCACCGGTCAAAACCTTGGAAGAGATTTCCGTCTCCCGCGCCGGTAATGAGGTTTATGTCCGTTGTGCTGCGCGTTCGTTCCTGCACCATCAAGTGCGATCCATTACAGGATCGCTGGTTGAAGTTGGCGCGGGGAAATGGCGCGCCAGAGATCTGCAAGCAGCTTTGGAGGCGCGAGACCGCGCGCATTGCGGTCGTGTGGCGCCTGCCGACGGACTTTATTTTGTTCGGGCTGATTATGTGAGCAATTGATAAAGACCAATGGCGCCATAGGTGACGAGCGTATCGATAATGATCTCAATTAACACCAGCATTGCGATTAACGATGCTGTCATGACGGTATTGATGGGCAGGCATGTGCGTAAAACACCCCATAAAATCGCCAGACTGAGAAACAACGCCGGAAGATAGAGCAAGACAAATAAACTCACATTTCCGGTTAGCCCTAGTATCGCCGCCGGCGCTGCGACCAGTGCAAAAGCAATTAGCCGGCTCCAGTTAAAAGCCACGATGACATTGGCTGCCTGGCGCGAGGCATTGATGGAACTGGCGGTAATTACAAGCGCGCCAATATTCGCCGTCCAATAAAGAACAAGCGCAAAGATCTCAGAGGCGAGCAGAACAAGCACTGGCGTTTTGACCAGTATTGTTTCCTGAATTTCCGGTGTTTCGGTCAATGTTTCCCGCGCGGCGAGGAAGGCGATTGCGGCAAGCGGCGCTGACAATGCAATGGCCCAGAAAGATCTGAAAACGCCGTCGGTTGTGCTGTCGATGTCAGCGCGCCAGTCTCCGCCGCCAAAGGCCATTCGCCATACTCCACGAAGCTGTTGCGCGACATAATCGGGGTTGATCATTGCGTGTTGTCTTGTTGCTGGAAATACTGCGTCAAGATCGCTTCGTAGATATTTGCGAGAAGAGCGATGTCGGCAACCGCCACATGTTCATCCGTTTTGTGCATGGTGGCGCCGACAAGGCCGAATTCTGCAACAGGTGAGTGATCCTTGATAAATCGCGCATCGGACGTGCCGCCTGAAGTTGAAAGTTCCGGCCTACGCCCAGTTTGTTCTTCAACGCAGTCCGCAACAAGGCTTAAGAATTTTGTGTCCGTTGTCAGAAACGCTTCGCCGGAAACAACTGCATCGAGATGATAAGTTACGTTGAGTGTTGACGCGAGGCTGTCGAGCTGTTCGCGCAACCATGCTTCGATGGAGGCGCCTGTCCAATTCGGGTTGAAGCGAATGTTGAAGCGGGCGGTGGCTTTTTCGGGAATGACATTGTGCGCCGGGTTGCCAATATGAATGTCCGTAACCTGAAGGCTTGAGGGCTGAAAGCGTTCATATCCCTCATCCAGCGGTGTTTCGCTGAGATGAAGGAGTTTACGCATCAGCGGCGGAATAGGATTTTCTGCGCGGTGGGGGTATGCAACATGGCCTTGCGTGCCTGTTATGGTGAGCCAGCAGTTAATGCTGCCGCGCCGCCCGACCTTGATCATATCGCCCATGGCCTCGGGGTTGGAGGGCTCGCCCACAAGGCAATGATCGATCTGGATTTCGCGCTCTTTCAGCCAGTCCAACATTTTCCTCGTGCCGTTGACCGCAGGCCCCTCTTCATCGCCTGTGATCAGAAACGACAGGGACCCAGTGATGGCGCCGGCTGTGATTGCGCGCGCGGCGGCGGCTGCGAAGGCGGCAATGGCGCCCTTCATGTCGGCGGCCCCGCGCCCCCATAGAGCGCCGTCCTTTATTGCAGCGTCGAAAGGGGGGGATGACCAAATCGCCTCGTCGCCTGCCGGTACGACATCGGTATGGCCGGCAAAGCAAAAATGCGGCGCAGCAGTTCCGTAACGCGCATAGAGATTATCGACGTCCTCGAATTTTAGGCGCGTACATTCAAATCCGAGCCCTGACAGAGCGTTGGAAAGAACATCTAGCGCGCCTTTATCAGCTGGCGTCACTGAGGGGCGGCGGATTAAATCCTGCGCCAGGACGATTGGGTCGATTTCACTCATGGTTCTCGGCTAGTCTAAGCGCGAACCGTTAACAACCCCAGCAGAGGCCCATGCCGAAAGTTGATCTCTTATCAGCGCCGGTGAAAACCGCATGCGCTTATCCGCCACCCTACGATGCTCATTGCGATGGGCGCAGCAAGGTTGCGCTTGGAGACCTTGGCGATCTGACCCAGTTCGGCGTTAATCTGACGCGTCTGGCGCCGGGCGCCGCCTCAGCGCACAAGCACTGGCATCAACACGAAGATGAACTTATTTTCATGTTGGAAGGCGAAGCGGTGCTCGTGGAGGACACAGGCGACACCATTCTGCGCGCAGGGGACGCAGCGACGTTCAAAGCCGGTGTTGAGAACGGGCATATGCTTATTAATCGAAGCGGCAAAGACTGCGTATTCCTCGAAATCGGCACGCGCGCTGAAAAGGAAGTCTCAAGCTACACAGATCCGGATGTCGATATGCAAATGATCAAAGAGGACGGCGCCTGGACGCCCCGCCATAAAAATGGCGAGCCCTATTAAGCCCGCAGTAGTTCATTGACGGATGTTTTTGCGCGGGTCTTTTCATCGACCTGTTTGACAATGACGGCGCAATAAAGGCTGGGACCGCCTTTGCCGGACGGAAGCGAGCCCGGAACGACAACGGAATAGGGCGGCACCTCGCCATAGGTAATCTCGCCGGTGTCCCGGTGAACGATCTTTGTGGATGCGGTGATGAAAACCCCCATGGCGATTACCGAACCCTCGCCGACAATCACCCCTTCGACGACTTCCGATCGAGCGCCGATAAAGCAGTTGTCTTCAATTATCACCGGGTTGGCCTGCAAAGGCTCCAGAACGCCGCCGATGCCCGTTCCGGCGGAGATATGGCAATGCGCGCCAACTTGCGCGCATGAGCCGATTGAGGCCCAGGTGTCGACCATTGTGCCTTCGCCCACATAAGCGCCGATATTCACGAATGACGGCATCAGGACAACGTCTTTAGCAATATAGGAACCGCGCCGGACGGTGGCGGGGGGCGCCGCGCGAACGCCGGCGCGTTCGAAGTCCTCCGCCGTCCAGCCATCGAATTTTGATGGGACCTTGTCCCACCAGGCGGCGCCGCCAGGGCCGCCGGGAATTGAATCATTCGGGAACAGACGAAAGGACAACAGCACGGCCTTTTTCAGCCATTGGTGAACAACCCATTCATCGTTTTTTTTCTCTGCAACGCGCGCGGCGCCGCTATCTAGTTGCTGCAAGGCTCCGCCCACGGCGTCGCGTATTTCTCCTCGTGTGTCGGTGGAAATATTGGCGCGATTCTCCCATCCTGAATCAATCACGGACTGGATGTCGGCTGTGTCGGTCATCTCTTTTGCTTTCTTATCGTGTGTCGGCGGATGTTTTGACGCGGGATAAAAATCCGGTCAGGTCGTTGGTCGTATGATGGACATGCGCCGCCGTATCGCCGGGCGCCGCGGGGCGCTTATCATGGGGTTCGTCAGCAAGCCAGGCCGCATCGGAGCAGACAAGAACGGTCGTCATGCCCATGTCATGCGGCGCTTGCAGATTTTGAACAAGATCCTCGAACATGACCGCCCCATCAGGAGCGACGCCATGCTCATTGAGAAATGTTTCGTAGGTTTCGCGTCGCGGTTTGGGTTTGTACTGCGCCGCCTTGATGTCAAACACTTCGTCGAAGAGATGAAAGACGCCAAGGGCGTCGGCGACGTTCTTTGCATGGCGGACGGACCCGTTGGTAAAGATGTATTTTTTCCCCGGCAGGCGGGCGAGCTCGTTGGCAAGAGCAGGATTGGGCTTGATTGGCGCCAAATCAATATCATGGACGAATTCCATGAAATGGTCCGGATCGACGCCATGTTCGGTCATCAGGCCGCTCATGGTCGTGCCGTAACGCACGTAATAGTCTTTCTGCAAACGCCGCGCGTCGTCATGAACAAGATCAAGTCGATCACGGATAAACGCCGTCATGCGCGCATCGATTTGGGCAAATAGCTGACACTCCGCTTCGTAAAGCGTGTTGTCGAGATCGAAAATCCAGCTTTCGATGTGTCTGAGGTCAACCAAGATTGATGCGCCTATTGTGTGGGCGGCGCGATAAACATTTCCGGCATGAAATCAAACGTCGCTGAGGTCGATCCGCCGATTTCAACGCGCTTGAACATCGCCTCGTCAAGGTCCTGATCCGTGCAGGCGAGATCGTTGGTGACGCTGAACATGACGGCCTTGACGCAAAGCGACTTATCGCCGCCAGTGATGCGCCGTTCGCTCAAGGCGCCTTCGATCACGCCATAGACGTAATAGTGGTCATGCTGAAGATCGCCTTTGATAATTTTCGCACAATCGCCGGGCTCAATTTTCCACCAGCCTTTGGCGGTATAGGCCTCTTCCTCTGCAGGGTGCCCGATAGCGCTCCAGACCGGGTCATTGGTTTTATTACAATAGAAAAAACCAAGCTTTGCCTCGCGCGCATTGGCGTCATCAATCAGCGCATCGATGACTTCGTCATCAATACTTGTTCCATCGGTTAGGCCTTTTTGCTTGCGATAAGTTGCCAGAACACGTTGCGTGGACCGCCCCATGGCGCCGTCGATGCGACCAACATCCTGACCGATATCCGTGAGCAGGCGTTGCACGCCGGCAACTTCTGCGGAATAAACAGTGTAATTGCTTGCTTCAGTAAAATCGGTTTGCCAATTGCCACCTGCCGATTCGGTGACTTCGACATCAAAGAATTTTCGCTGACGCATCGGGTCGTCGCGGCATACATCCTGATTGCGTAGATTGAAGAAACCGGAATTCTCAACGCACAAAGGCGTATCGCCGGACCAGGTTCGCAACGGACCCTGATGGCCGGGGATAGCTTCGGCAAAAACAAAAAACCGGCCGGGATTGGTTTGCTCTGTTAGCGCGACCTTACATTGGCCAGGGCGTAGACGCCACCAGCCGCGCGTCGCGAGGCGGTCGCCATCAACATATCCGATGGCGGCGGAGAGCGCATAGCTCGACTTGTTGCATAGGCTATATTTTGCGCTCGCCGCAGTTGCGCTGAAGACGAATAGGAAAACCAGACAAAAAAGGGTACGCATTGCGCTTTGCTCGCAATTTAAGAAAAAGGAGATCGGTAATTCAGCCGAAACCGGCGCGCGGATCAAGCAGAACGCTGATGGACCTGACAAAGAAATCCGATGGGAACGACGTTGTTTCGCCACAACCATCCTGGATTCGCGTCAAGGTCTTGTTTCCGTTACCGCTTTTCAAGCCATATGATTATTTTACGCCTCCAGAAGAGGTGAAAATCGGCGCCTTTGTCGTTGCGCCCTTTGGCCCCAGAGAGATCAGAGGCGTCATCTGGGCTGCTTCTGAAGACGAAGTAGCGCCGGAAAAAGTCAAATCAATCATAAGACTCTGTGACGGCCCGGTGTTGAGTCCCAGCTTGATCGATTTCGTCGAGTGGACGGCGAATTACACCATGTTCCCTCTGGGGTCTGTTTTGCGCATGGTGATGCGGTCAGGCGATTTTATAGAGCCTCCAGCCATGCAGACAGGCTATGTGGCCACGGGCCAAAGACCATCCCGAATGACACCCCAACGCGATGCGGTGCTGGACGCGGCTTGCGGTGAAGCGAAAACAGCATCGACGCTTGCCGCAGCGGCAAGCGTCAGCGATGGTGTTGTGCGCGGTTTGGCCAAGTTCGGCGCATTGCAGCCAGTTAGCATTGATCCGGACCCGCCGTTTTCTCCGCCAGAATCAGCGCGTCCAGGGCGCGCGCTTTCAGAGGAACAAACTTCGGCCGCGAATACGCTGATTGCAGCAATTGAAAAAGGCGGTCACTCAACTACGCTTGTCGACGGCGTAACGGGCTCCGGCAAGACCGAGGTTTATCTGGAGGCGGTCGCTGCTGCGTTACGGCGCGATCCAGCAGCGCAGATTGTTATTCTCATCCCTGAGATTGCGTTGACGCTGCCTTTCCTACAGCGCGTGGAAGAGCGTTTTGGCGCGGCGCCAGCGCCATGGCATTCAGAGCTAACGTCTGCAATGCGCCGGCGTACGTGGCGGCGTGTCGCCGAAGGGCAGGCGCGGCTTGTCGTTGGCGCTCGCTCGGCGCTTTTCCTGCCCTTTCAAAACCTTCAGCTGATTGTTGTCGATGAGGAGCATGATACCGCTTACAAGCAGGAAGACGGCGTGATCTATCATGCCCGTGACCTTGCTGTCGCTCGTGGAGCGCGTAGTGGTTTCCCGGTTATTCTCGCGTCTGCAACGCCGTCGCTTGAAACTGTTGTCAATGTTGATGAGGGCCGATATGGCGCTGTCGGGCTCGCGTCGCGTGTTGCTGGCGCGACGATGCCGGGCATTGATTTAATTGATATGCGCGAGTCTCCGCCGGAGACAGGCGCCTGGTTATCGCCAATCCTCATCGATGCCATAACCAATAATTTATCTGTAAACGAACAGTCTTTATTATTTTTAAATCGCCGCGGTTATGCGCCCTTAACGCTTTGCCGACGCTGTGGTCACAAGCTGACTGCGCCAGGGTCGGACACGATGCTTGTTGAGCATCGTTTTGAAAACCGCCTCGTTTGTCATCACACCGGATTTTCAATGCCAAAGCCGGCGGCGTGTCCGGCTTGCAATGCTGTTGACTCTCTTGCGCCCTGTGGCCCAGGCGTTGAACGTGTTGCGGAGGAAGCGCGGGCGCGTTGGCCGGGTGCGGCGATCAGTGTCTTATCGTCTGACACAGCCCCAACGCCGACAGCGATGCGCGCCGTTCTGGACGCCATGCGCGACGATGAGATTGATATCCTGATCGCTACGCAAGTTGCAGCTAAAGGCCATCATTTCCCGAACCTTACACTGGTCGGTGTTGTCGATGCGGATCTCGGTCTTTCGGGCGGTGACTTGCGCGCCGGCGAGCGGACTTATCAGTTGTTGAGCCAGGTTGCTGGCCGCGCGGGTCGTGCTGAAAAACGGGGCCGTGCGATGCTGCAAACCTATCAGCCGAAATCAGCAGTATTGCAGGCGCTGGCCGAGGGTG
This sequence comes from Pseudomonadota bacterium, assembly GCA_039196665.1. Lineage (GTDB taxonomy): Bacteria > Pseudomonadota > Alphaproteobacteria > Caulobacterales > Parvularculaceae > Hyphococcus. The sequence goes on from JBCCUQ010000003.1 coordinate 367,332, forward strand.
ATCGAAATGCGTTTCTCGCTGCTGAGGCGGAGGGGCGTCACGCGCTCGGCTTTCCGCCATATGGCCGGCTGGCGGCGATCCTCTTGCGCTCGCGTGACGAGGCTGCGTTGATAAAGGCGGCCAATGACTTGAGAAGCGCAGCGCCCAATGGTGACGGCGTGGAGGTCATGGGCCCTGCACGGGCGCCGATCTACAGACTACGAGGCGAGGCGCGCATGCGCTTTTTGGTCAAAGCGCGCCGCGATGTCAGTCTGCAGGCTTATCTCGCTGATTGGCTGTCACGCGTTAAACAGCCGAGCGCCGTGCGCCGGATTGTCGATATTAATCCTTATACCTTCTTGTAATTGGCCAAAATTTTCACAAGCGGTTAACCCTAACGATTTATAAACAGCCTCGAAATTTTGCCGAATGAAGGGGGCATCGCCATGCGGGCACTTGTCCATGTTGCCGGGCTTTTATTGGCCGCATCACTTTTCTTTGCCGCACCCGGCAATGCGCAGAGTATTGATGAAGCACGCGTCGGACTTACAGCGCAGGGCTTCGGCGGCTGGTCGCCAGATGTCGAGCAGGGCGCGGGCGTTAATCTTGAGTTATTGTTCAAGTCGCCTGATTTTTTGTCGGCGATTGGTTCGCCCCGGCCTTTGATCGGCGCTAACATCGCAACAGATTCTGACGCCACCAGTCAGGTTTATCTGGGATTTGAATGGAAAACCTATTTCGCGGAACGGTTTTTCGCCGCCGGGATGGTTGGCGGCGCTATCCATAATGGCGAGACTGACCCTTTCGATCCCGTTGCAGACGCTGGACGCCTTAACAACACCCAATTTTTGGGCTGCCGCGCATTGTTCCGTCTCGGCGCTGATATTGGCTATGAATTTTCCGACCGCATCAGCGGCTCCATACACTGGAGCCATATCTCGAACGCCGGATTGTGCGACGAGAATGAAGGCCTCGACAATCTCGGCGCGCGCATCGGGTATCGTTTCTAGTAAAGCTATTCCCCGCCAATATGCTTATCGATGAATTCGATCGACTGACTGAGCATGCCAGTTCGCGTCTCGTTAGATGAGAGCCAGTGGTCTTCGCCTCTAAGTTCGACAAACACATACTCTTTGTTCGCCGCGACCAGTGCATCGCGCATGATCTCGCTTTGGTAGAACGGCACAACCGTATCGTCCTTGCCATGAATCAGCATGATCGGCGGCCCGGCGCTGGCGGCGAGCCGCGCCGGACTGACGGCGGCGAGTTCGTCAGCATTGCGAAACCGGCTGCCAATGCGTCGTTCCCAATAAGCGGCGCCGAGAGAACTTTGTTGTGCGGCTTCTCCGATGAACGACGGCAAGTCAGACAGTCCATTTACGCTGACGGCGCATGCGTAAAGGTCAGGGGTTAAGGTGGCGCCGGCAAGCGCCGCGTAGCCGCCATAGCTTCCACCGACAATGCAGATGCGCGATGGGTCGGCAATGCCGTCATCAATCAACTTTTGAACGCCGTTTGTAATATCACCCTGCATCTTGCGGCCCCACTCGCCATAGCCGGCCTCACGAAACGCAAGACCATAGCCGCCGGAACCCCGAAAGTTAGGTTGATAGACGGCGTATCCGCGCGCGGCGTAAAAGAACGCCCACCAGTCGAAAGACTGATTATCCCGGCTCGCCGGTCCGCCATGAGGCAGCACGATTAAAGGCATGTTGCTTTTCTCTGCGCCGACTGGCGTTGTGAGGTAGCCATCAATGGCGAGGCCGTCAGGAGATACAAAGTCATATTTTGTTTTCTCTCCATATATCTGGTCGGCGACACCAGGCGAGGTTGATGAGAAAAAGGCTAGATTCCTCGTACTCTTGTCGAATGTATAAATTTCATCTGGTCGGTCAGTATAACTGGCGCGAATTATAAGTTTCGATCCGTCCGCCGACCGTGACGTGATTATGGGAGCAGCTCCAGGCAAAGCTTTCTCCAGGCTGCTTCGCGTTTTTTCCAGTTCAGGATCTATATAATAAGCGCGGGGGAGGTCTTCATTGTAGATGACCCCCAGCACGCGGCCTGTCCTGGGGTCATACTCTACATCGTCAATATCATATTTATCACTGCCAAAGAATTTGCGTGTCACTCGCCCTTCAGCGACATCAAACACATATAAAGAAGCGACGCCGTTTTCATCATTTTGGGTCGCAAGCACTTCGTTAGACGATTCTCCAATTCCGTATAAGGATATTTTTGAAGTCTCCCCTCGCAGCTCGGTTATTTCTTGTGCAAGCTCGAATGTACTGGATTGGAGACGCCGCTTATATATTTTACGGACCTGTTTTTCCCTATCGTAGTCAATCCTGAGAATGGGCTCGCCATTACTATCGACGATCCAATCAATCGTGTGCTCGTTTCCGCGATTTGTTATACGCTTTCCGCCGGACTTCAGGTCGACCTTTGCTAATGAGTAAGCCAAGTCGCTTTTATCTTTATTGAATCGGCCCCCAAGCCCGCTCGTGGACCCTCGTTGCGTGGCGTTTGGCATCGTCCGCGCAATAATCGCCGATCCAGGATCGTCTGGTGTTGTTGCTAGAAGCGCGCCCGGATCTGAGATGTAGTAATCCACATCTCGTTTGAACAACGTGACTGTTTTTTGCGTGCGGCTCGAAATCGCAAGCCATCGCCATATTTCGATAAGTTGCATTCCCGTGTTCGTTCTTGCGTTTTGCGTGATGGAGACCAACAGAAGTACATAATCATCGTCTACCCATTGGATTTGGCGTGCTTTTGCGATGCCCACGCCAACGCCCTGTGGCGTTGCAGCCGGATTTTCCAGGTCAACGAAGACTACGGATGACTGGCCGCCTGAATTTTGAAGTACGGCGACTGTTTTGCCGTCCGGAGATATTTCCGCCTGGATTACAGACGGTAATGTCCCAAAAAGCGCCGGGTCGGCTTTTTGAGCTATCGCAGCAGTAAGTCCGGCGCCCCAAGCTAAAATTATGGAAAAGTAAATACGCAGCAATTGCGCCATGGCGGCCCCCTTCGTTGCCCTCTATACCAAACGTCATTCAATCGCTTGGTCCCCCATCGCCAGCAATATTCGCGCAGCATTCCAGAACGTGCTGAAAATTCAAGATTAACGGAGCGGAAACGCCCCGCCATTCCGCCGCACCGCGCAATTGTTGCGTCGCGGCGGGGGCCATGCTACCCCCTCGCGCGATCAATCGGGGAAGTGTGGCGCATCGTCGCTTTCAGCTTTCTTTTCGTAAAGTATTTCATAGGGTTAGGCGCTGCGTCGGCGGCGCATTCAACAGGAGCATCGACTGAGCCGTGTCAGGTGACCTCGCCCCCACATCCGGCGTCGCTGGCCGTTACGCGTCCGCGCTGTTCGATCTCGCCCAGGAAGCGGGCGCGCTCGACGCCGTCGAGAGCGATCTGAATTCGCTGAAAGCGGCGATCGCATCGTCGTCAGAGTTGCGCGATTTCCTGAAAAGCCCTGTCTATGACGGCGCCGATCAGATGAGCGCCATCGCCGCGCTGGCGGAAAAAGCCGGCTTCGGCTTACTCACAACGAACTTCCTGAAGCTGGTGGCGAAGAACCAGCGGCTGTTTGCCTTGGAAGGCATGCTTAGCGCTTTTAGCGTGCTGGCGGCGAAAGCGCGCGGCGAGATTACGGCTGAGGCTGTTTCGGCGGCTCCTCTCAATGAGGATCAGTCGAAAGCGCTACGCCATGAAATCGAGCGCCAGGTTGGCAGCGCCGTCAATCTTGAAACTCGCGTTGATCCGGATCTTCTGGGCGGTCTGATTGTGAAAATCGGCTCGCAGATGATCGACGCATCCCTGAAGACAAAACTCAATCGTTTGAAAACCGTGATGAAAGAGGCCTGACGCCATGGAGCTCAATGCCGCAGAAATTTCCTCAATCCTGAAGCAACAGATCAAGGACTTTGGCAAGGACGCCGAAGTTTCGGAGATCGGCCAGGTGCTGTCCGTTGGCGACGGCATCGCGCGCGTTTACGGCCTCGACAATGTTCAGGCTGGCGAGATGGTCGAATTTTCCGACGGCGTCAAAGGCATGGCGCTGAACCTTGAAAGCGACAATGTCGGTGTCGTGATCTTCGGCGAAGACCGCAACATCAAAGAGGGCGACACGGTCAAGCGGACCAAGACCATTGTTGATGTACCGGTTGGCAAGGGGCTGCTCGGCCGCGTTGTCGATCCGCTCGGCAACCCCATTGACGGCAAGGGACCGATTGAGGCGACGGAGCGACGTCTCGTCGATGTTAAGGCGCCGGGCATTCTGCCGCGTAAGTCTGTTCACGAACCGATGCAGACAGGGATCAAAGCCGTTGACGCGATGATCCCGATTGGCCGCGGTCAGCGCGAACTTGTGATTGGCGACCGTCAGACCGGTAAAACGGCGATCTGTGTTGACGCGATCCTCAATCAGAAAGATATCAATGCTGGCGACGACGAGTCCAAGAAACTTTATTGCGTCTATGTTGCGATCGGTCAGAAGCGTTCAACGGTGGCGCAGATCGTCAAGACGCTCGAAGACAATGGCGCGATGGAATATTCCATCGTTGTCGCGGCGACAGCATCGGAGCCTGCGCCGCTACAGTTCTTGGCGCCGTTCGCCGGTTGCGCCATGGGCGAATATTTCCGCGACAATGGCATGCACTCGCTGATCATTTATGATGATTTGTCGAAGCAGGCGGTTGCTTATCGTCAGATGTCGCTTCTGCTTCGCCGCCCGCCGGGCCGCGAAGCCTATCCGGGCGACGTTTTCTACCTTCACTCGCGCTTGCTTGAACGTGCGGCGAAACTGAACGAGGACAACGGCGCAGGTTCGATGACGGCGCTGCCGATTATTGAAACGCAGGCGAACGACGTTTCCGCCTATATCCCAACGAATGTGATCTCGATCACCGACGGTCAGATCTTCCTTGAAACCGACCTCTTCTTCCAGGGCATCCGCCCGGCGGTGAATGTGGGTCTGTCGGTGTCCCGCGTGGGCTCGGCCGCGCAGGTCAAAGCGATGAAGCAGGTTGCCGGCAAGATTAAGGGTGAGCTTGCCCAGTATCGCGAACTTGCGGCATTCGCGCAGTTCGGTTCGGACCTTGATGCGACGACGCAAAAAATCCTCAATCGCGGCGACCGCCTCACCGAGTTGATGAAGCAGAACCAGTACTCGCCCTTACAGGTCGAAGAACAGGTTTGTGTAATCTTTGCGGGTACGCAAGGGTATCTCGACAAGATCGAAAAAAGTCAGGTTGGGCATTTCGAACGTGAGTTTCTGCGCAAATTGCACGCCGATCATTCTGACATTCTGAAAAGCATTCGCGATAGCGGCAAGCTCGATGAGGGTACGGAGAAAAACCTAAAAGACGTACTCGACACTTTCACAAAGAACTTCGCGTAAAGAGGACCTGACCCTTGGCGTCTCTTAAAGAGCTCAAAAATCGGATCACGTCGGTTCAGTCGACGCAGAAGATCACCAAGGCGAAACAGATGGTCGCCGCGGCGAAACTGCGCCGAGCTGAGGAGCGCGCGACGGAAGCCCGCCCTTATACGGAGCGGATGGAAGCGGTGCTCGCTAACCTTTCCGCGGGTGCTAAGGGCAATCCGAATGCGCCGAAGCTGTTGTCGGGAACCGGCAAGAATGAAACGCATCTTCTGATCGTAGCGACGGCGGATAAAGGTCTCTGCGGCGGCTTCAACTCATCGATTGCCCGCCTTGCTCGCGAGCACATCACCAAGCTTCAGGGCGAAGGCAAAACCGTCAAGATCGTCACGGTCGGACGCAAAGGTGAAGAGCAGCTCAAGCGCCTTTACGGCAATCTGATTGTTTGGAAAACCAATTTCGCCGAAATTAAACAAATCGGCTTTGCTCAGGCTCATGAGATCGCCGAGCATGTGCTAGGCATGTTTGGCGAAGGCGAGTTTGACGTCGCTACCCTGTTTTTCGGCAAGTTCAAAAATGTCGTGACACAGGTGCCGACAGCGCAGCAGATCATCCCGGCGGAAGCGCCGGAAGGTGTGGAGACGCCTGATCTGAAAGGCGCCGTCTATGAGTACGAGCCGGACGAGCAGGAAATCCTGCGTGCGCTGCTGCCGCGCTATGTCGCCGTTCAGGTCTTTCGCGCGCTGCTTGAGAATGTTGCATCGGAACAGGCCGCTTCGATGACCGCGATGGACAATGCAACGCGCAACGCTGGCGAAATGATCGACAAGCTGAACCTTCAATATAACCGCGCCCGTCAGGCGCAGATTACAACTGAACTGATTGAAATTATCGCCGGTGCTGAAGCGCTTTAAAAGCAACGGCGTAGACGGATTAAACGTGAGGACGAAGAGATGAGCAAGGAAGGCCGCATTTCACAGGTTATCGGCGCTGTTGTGGACGTTGAGTTCGACGGCGAGCTGCCGGGGATTTTGAACGCGCTGGAAACCGACAACCAAGGCAATCGCCTGGTGCTCGAAGTCGCCCAGCATCTTGGTCAAAACACTGTGCGTACGATTGCGATGGACTCGAGTGAAGGTCTGGTGCGTGGTCAGAAAGTCACTGACACGGGCGAGGCGATCTCCGTACCGGTCGGCGAAGGAACGCTCGGTCGCATCATGAACGTGATTGGCGAGCCCGTGGATGAAGCGGGACCGATCAAGCACGATGCGAAGCGCGCCATTCACCAGGAAGCGCCAGCCTTTGTTGAGCAGTCAACGGAAGCGGAAATTCTTGAAACCGGCATCAAGGTTGTTGACCTCCTCTGCCCTTATGCGCGTGGCGGTAAGATCGGCCTCTTCGGCGGGGCGGGCGTTGGCAAGACGGTTCTTATTCAGGAACTCATCAACAACATCGCGAAGGTGCATGGCGGCTATTCTGTGTTTGCTGGCGTTGGCGAGCGCACCCGTGAAGGCAACGACCTTTATTGGGAAATGATCGAATCCGGCGTGAACAAGGAAGGCGGCGCCGAAGGCTCCAAAGCTGCTCTCGTTTACGGCCAGATGAACGAACCTCCTGGCGCGCGTGCGCGTGTTGCGCTGACGGGCCTGACAGTCGCCGAAAACTTCCGCGACCAGGGGCAGGACGTTTTGTTCTTCGTCGACAATATCTTCCGCTTTACGCAGGCGGGTTCGGAAGTGTCTGCGCTTCTTGGCCGTATTCCTTCGGCGGTGGGCTATCAGCCGACGCTGGCGACGGACATGGGCTCGATGCAGGAGCGGATTACGACAACAACCAAAGGCTCAATTACCTCAGTACAGGCGATCTACGTGCCGGCGGACGACCTTACCGACCCGGCGCCGGCGACCTCGTTTGCGCACCTGGACGCCACAACCGTTCTGAACCGCGCGATTTCGGAAAAAGGCATTTACCCGGCGGTGGACCCGCTCGATTCAACGTCGCGTATTCTCGACCCGCGCATCGTTGGCGAAGAGCATTACGAAGTCGCACGCGGCGTTCAGAATATTCTCCAGCGTTACAAAGCGCTTCAGGACATCATCGCCATTCTCGGCATGGACGAGCTTTCCGAAGAGGATAAGCTGGTCGTGGCGCGCGCCCGTAAGGTTGAGCGCTTCCTGTCGCAGCCATTTGACGTGGCGCAGGTCTTCACCGGCTTCCCAGGCATTCAGGTGCCGGTCGCCGATACAGTGCGTTCGTTCAAAGGCTTGATCGAAGGCGAATACGACCACCTGCCTGAAGCGGCGTTCTATATGGTCGGTGCGATTGAGGATGCGATTGAAAAAGCCGGTAAGCTAGCGGCGGAAGCGGCGTAATCATTCATGGCTGAAAAACTTCACTTCTCTCTCGTCTCGCCGGAGCGTCAATTGATGTCTCAGGATGTCGATGAGGTTGATATTCCGGGTGCGGAAGGCTGGATTGGCGTTTTGCCGAACCACGCGCCATTGATGACGACGCTCGCCCCCGGCATGGTCCGCATAAAGGACGGCAATGACGAGAAGCGTATCTTTGTGCGTGGTGGTTTTGCGGAGATTTCTCCGGCGGGCCTGACTGTGCTTGCGGAAGAGGCGATGCCGGCCGCGGAACTTGATGCGGCGGCAATCGCCCAGCGCATCAAGGACGCCGAGGAAGACCTTGCCGATGCCGACAATGACGAAAAGAAACTCGCGGCCCAGCAGTCGCTTGATCGGTTAAAAGAGCTTCAAGCGGCGCTCTAGGATGAGCGAGAAGGCCCAAACCGAAGACCAGAATTCGCCGGCTGATGGTCCGCCTGACCCAAAAGACAGCACTCAAGGTCCCGGGCTAACGCGCGCCGAGCGCATTTTCGTGCGCATTTCCGTATTGCAAACTATTCTTGCTGTCGTCGGTATGTTTACCGGCGCTGTTGCGCTTTACGCGGCGCTAAATGAAGCGGACGCAGTGCGCAAACAACAGCAGGCCTCGGTCTGGCCGCATATTCGGGTCAGCGATATGAATTTTGGCGTCCCGGGCGAAGAGAGATTTCAATTGACTGTAAGCAATCGCGGCATTGGCCCGGCCCAGATACGGTCGGTCGAAGCCACTATCGATGGCGCGGTGCAGACAAGTTGGTACGACATCGTGAAAATGACCGCCGAAAAGGAGCAGTTCGGCATTTCCAACGCGCCTGTCGCGGGCATCGTTCTCGCCCCAAATGAAGACATTACGGCAGTGTCGGTTGAGGTTCCATCCGCATCGAAGAAAACCGTCGAAGCATTTCGCGATCTCATTCGCTCGGGCCGCGCCAATATGAAGGTGTGCTATTGCTCCGTATTCGACGAGTGTTGGATGCTTGACGCGCTTGCCAGCGAAACGAGCCCGGTTGCGGCGTGTCCGCTGCAAAACCCGGAAGCAAATATCTAAATAATAACGGTTTGCATCGTCTGCGGTTATTTTATTGCCTTCAACAATTCAGCCATTGCCTCCGGCGGTTCGGCCTCAATGACAACCGGTTCCTTATTCTTCGAAATCGGAACGATTACTCGCCGTGCATGCAGCATCATCGGCTGGCCGCGTTCTTCTACGCTTAAATCTCCATACTGAGGATCGCCAAGGATTGGTGCGCCGATTGAGGCCAGATGAACGCGGATCTGATGAGTGCGGCCTGTTTTTGGTTTCGCTTCGATGAGGGACAAACCATCCTTTTGCGCCAGCACGCGATAGGTCGTGCGCGCCTGCTTGCCCGCCTTATCAATCGTGACCCGCCAGCCCTTGCCATGGGCGGCTTTCAGCAATGGCGCCTCAATGGTTCCCGATGGCTTTCCCGGCGCGCCTTTGCAAATCGCCCAATAGGTTTTTTCAATGCGTCCTTCGGAGAAAAGCTTGCCAAGTTTGCGCAGCGCTTTTGGATGACGGCCCAGAACAAGGCAGCCCGAAGTGTCGCGGTCGAGACGATGCGCAAGCGCAGGAAGACGCGGCAGGCCAAACTTCAGCGCGTCAAAATAGTTCTCCAGATTGTCATCACCCTTTTGTGAGGAAGGACCCGCATGAACCGCTAATCCAGCGGGTTTATTGATCACGAGCATTAGTCCGTCACGATAGAGCAGGCGGTCTAATAAAAAATCCTGCTTAAATTTTCGATCCGACACAGTCATCGCCTCCGTATACCTCATGAAACAACATGCGGCGCCTTAATGATGAATGTCATTCATATGCTTAGATTTATCGCGATCAATTTTTTCTTGGTCACCTTATCATTCATACTGATAAACACGGAGACTGTTATGGCTGCGGACGAGACGCCCGATTATATCGTCATAGAAGAGCTCAATGATATTGAAATTCGGGATTACCCGCCAATGCTCCTGGCGAGCGTGATTGTCTCCGGCGACCGTCAGGAAGCCGCCAACAAAGCTTTTCAAATTCTTGCGGGCTTCATCTTTGGCGACAATCAAGCAGACGACACAATCGCAATGACTGCCCCTGTGACGCAGGCGCGTTCGGAGAAAATCGATATGACGGCGCCGGTAACGCAAGCTTCTACAGGCGAAAATGAATGGCGCGTAGACTTTATGATGCCATCAAAATATTCGATGGAAAGCCTGCCAAAACCGAATGATCCGCGTATCGCAATAAGTGAAACCGCGCCCTATCGGGCCGTCGCAATTAGTTTTAGTGGGCGTCATACGGATAAGAATTTTGATAAGCATCAGGCTGAGCTTGACGCCCTCATTAATGAGCGCAGGCTAATAACCGAAGGCCCTGCGCAATTTGCTTATTACGATGGTCCGTTCACAGCGCCTTTCCTGCGGCGCAATGAGATTATCTACCGACTGGCGGCTATCGCATCGAGCGGATAAAATCGCGTAACGGAATGAATGCGGCCATCAGTTCTTCATAGACATGACGTTTGAACGGCACGATCAATGAGGGTGCGTCTTCCAGTTCTCCCCAACGCCAGTCATCGAACTCCTGGTGGTCATCCGCCTCAAGATCGATTTCACTTTCATCACCTTCAAATAGCATCGCCGCCCATTTCTGACGTTGCCCGCGCCAGTTTTTCTTTCTGTAACCGTGGGGGAAATCATAGGCGAGCCAGCCTGGTGTCAATGTCAAAAGACGCGCCGACGACACGCCTGTTTCTTCCTGTAATTCGCGAAAAGCAGCGGCGGCGATGTCTTCTTTTGCATCGACGCCTCCTTGCGGCATCTGCCAACGATACTGGTCCGGTCCTTCGCCAAGGCCTGTAAAGTCGCCAACGCGTCGCCCGTAAAAGACAAGTCCATCGCGATTGAAAAGCGCGACGCCGACATTCGGGCGATAGTGGGCGGTGAGGGTTTTCTGATCCACGATGATGCGACGTTGCTTCGGGTTATCCCTTAGCGGGTTGCGCCGCGCGCCTGCAAGACCGAGGAGGCTGGCGCCGCCACAAGATTCTTGTCGTCAATCGTTTCCACCCATTTGATGATTTCATCCAGGGTGGCGCTGTAAGCATAGGTTTTGCCAAGCGCCGCGCCGTCACGCGCTGCGATCGTTTCCAGTGCGCTGAGTTCACGGCGCACGGCGCGGCGGCCGCTGTCGTCAGGCGACGGGGGAATCATGCGATTGACCGTAGTCCAAGTGATCGGCGCAGCGGCGATTGCGGATCGGGCGGCGCCCGTATCGTCAATATACGCGACGCCGGCATCGCCCAGCTTTTTGAGAATCGGGGTCAACGCTTCCGTGTCGGATGAAAATTTGGCGCCCATATAGTTTGTCGCGGCGAAGTACCCGCCAAAACGGGCGAGGAGCCAATCCAGCCTCTGTAGGTTTTCCTGTGGCGTGCGACTCGATAAAAGCGCCGCCGCGCCGAGCGCTCGGCTGCTTTCTCCATAGCCTTCCATGGGTAGCTCAATCAGAACTTCATGGCCGGCCTTGCGGGCTTTACGCGTCCAGAAATCCAGGTCTTTTGCATAAGGGGCGAAGGCCAGCGAGACTTCCGGAGGAAGCTCGTCGATCGCCCGCTCTGTCAGCGCTGTATTAAGGCCGAGGCCGCCAACGATGAGAGCGATCCGCGCTGAACCTTGTTGATTGTCAAATGGCCTGGCGTACGCGCTCATCGCTTTGCGTCCGTCAGGCGCAATGCGTGGCACCTTTCCGAGCGGCGTAGTGCGCAAGAGCGCCGGGTCCGGGTCTGGAATGGCTTTTACAACTGGCGTGAGCGAGGCGGTGATCGGCGCCGCCGCGCCTTGCCGGGCGCCGTTGATTGTAATGACGATATCGCCGGCCGGCTGATCGAGTTCTGTAACACTTGTTGATAGAAACTCCTCCGGGTAAAGAAGGGTGTCGTTCGTTTCCATACCATCTTCTATGCTTGCAAAGTCGTCTTGCGGGATATCGTTTTCCCGCAAGTCCGGCGCGCTGAGGCGCAGGCCGTCCTGCGGGCTTTCAAGACGCTCTTCCTCGATGGCGGTTTTAGTCTGTTCACGTGCAAATAACTCAATGTCGTCTAGCGCCAAGGCGACACGGCCAGGGCCACGCTCGCTTGAGGCGGAGTGGATGAAAACGCCGGCGAGAATCGCAAGCACGCAAAAGGCGCCGAACCATGCAAGGGTTAGCCGGCTTAGCACTGGCGAGCGATATTTTCGGCGGCGTGTAACGCCCATAAGGCCTGTCAACATGCGTCTTTGGGGCGTTGCAGCGCCCGGTTTTCTTCGTTGACTGAACCTAGGAAGAATAGGGTTAACCAATTGAAAACGGGGCGGCGCAATTTGCTGCGCGCGCCCCGTTTTACTGGGTATTTAAGGTCGATTATTCTTGGGCGGCGCCCGCATCCGCCAGTGCGCGGCGATAAGCGGTAGTGTCAGCCAGAATTTCCAGCGCCCGATTAAGCTGGCAATCGTCTAAATCGCCATTTTCCTTGCGCCCGCATTTTATCGGCTCCACCGGCGGCAGGCCGTCATTTTCCGCCTCTGCGTCCTCTTCCGAGTGTGCAATCACTTCCGCTTCTTCAACGGTGTCCTCAACGGCGCCTTCGCCTTCGGCAGAGAGGGCGTTTGGCAGGTCGCTCTCGCCAGGACGTTCAACGACTTCGTCCTGACCCGGATAGATCACTGGCATGCGGATATCCGGCACGATGCCTAGCGCCTGAATCGACCGCCCTGATGGCGTATAATATTTCGCCGTGGTCAGGCGAAGCGCGCCCTGAAGTCCGTTTTGCAGGGGGATCACTGTTTGAACGGACCCTTTACCGAAGCTCTTGGTGCCCAGCAGCAAGGCGCGATTGCGGTCCTGCAATGCGCCGGCGACAATTTCCGATGCGGAGGCGGAGCCGCCGTTGATCAGTACGATGATCGGCTTGCCGTTCAGTTTGTCACCTGGCGTGCCCATTTCGCGCAATGTGTCGCGAGCGCGGCGTCCGCGTGTCGATACGATTTCACCGCCTTCAAGGAAGGCGTCAGAGACCGCAACCGACTGGTCAAGCAAGCCGCCAGGATTGGACCGCAGATCAAGCACAATGCCCTTTGGTCCGCCTGGGATTTCCTTTGCGAGTTCTTTCAGAGCCTTATTCAAACCCTCTTCGGTTTGTTCTGTGAACGCGGCGATCCTGATATAGCCGAAGTCGCCTTCAGCGCGTGAGGAAACAGAAGCAACTCTGACGATGTCGCGCACGAGGCTTAAATCGAAAGGCTCTTCTTCACGGTTACGTACGACCTTGATGTCGACCTGCGTCCCCTTCTTGCCTTTAAGTTTCGAGACTGCTTCGTCGATGGACAGACCCAGCACTGGTTCGCCGTCAATCTCAACGATGAGGTCGTCCGTCTGCATGCCGGCGCGCGCTGCGGGCGTGTCGTCAATCGGCGCGATGACTTTGATGAAGCCCTTGTCGGGTCCCTCATTGTCCATTGTGACCTGGATGCCGAGGCCGGCGAAGGTGCCGCGAGTCTGCTCCTGCATTGTCTGGAAATCGTCGGCGGATAAATAACTTGAATGAGGATCGAGCGTGTTGAGCATGCCGTCGATGGCGCCCTCAATCATATCCGCATCGTCAGGGTCGGATACGTAATTCTCGTGCACCTGCTCAAACACTTCTCCGAAAAGGTCGAGCTGACGGAACGTGTCGGCGGAAATAGAAACACGGGCAAAGACCGCATTTGATAAAACGCCAAAGATCAGCGCGCCGCTGATTCCGGCGGCGATCAAGGCGCCTCCTGAATAGCCTTGCGATCTTGGCTTGCGACGCGACGGGGAACGAAGGGAAGTTTTTGTCATCAATTACACCTTGTCACTCTGACTGGAACGCCAGCTCTTGCATACTCTTTCTGGATAGCCACAACGCCGGGTTAACAGGCTCTCCATTTTTTCGGATCTCAAGATCCAGATTTGCGCCCCCGTCAGCCATTCTTGCGATTGGTTCGCCAGCAGCCACCCGCTGGCTTTCCTCCACCAAAATGGCGTCAACGCCAATTAATAGTACATGGAAGCCATCGCCGACGTCCAGAATCAAAAGATTGCCAATTGGGCGCCAATCCCTTGCTACAACAATGCGTCCCTCAAAAGGGGCGGTCACAATTGCCTGATCTCGGGCGGAAAACCGCAAACCCTCGAAATTGCCCCCCTCGGGCCGGTTGGCGCCGAATCTCCCGGTTAGCCTGCCGGCGACCGGTGCGCGTAGTGCGCCGCGGGCCTCCGCGAATTTCTTGGCGGGTAGGAAAGGCGCTGCGGGCGTTGGCTTGACCGCCGGGGGGGCAGGGCTGGCGATCACCGGGGCGGCTTCGCGTGGCGGCGGCGGTTTGATCCTGGGCGTTACAGAATGGGCCAGCCTTTCGAGCCGGCCGATCAGATCGCGCAGAGATGTCGCTTCGACGGCGAGGCGCGCTGTCTCTTTTTGGGCCGTAGCGGCGAGGCTGGCGGCGACGTCCCGCTCTTTTTCCTTTTGCGCCATTAGGTCCGCCAGAACCTCGCGACGCGCGGCAAGCTCAACATTTGTGGCTTCATAGGCCGCCCGCTCGCTGGCGAGCGCTTCCCCCAGCGAGGCCAGGCGTTCAATTGCGGCGCGCAGGCGGGCCGCTCTGGCTTCCACTGCGGGCGCGGCGTCTGCGAGAAGCATGGCGGCCCGTGCGGCTTTGTTTGCATCTTCAGGCGAGACGAGAAGCGCCGGCGGTTTTGACATTTCAAGGGACTGCAGCGCCGCGAGGACATCGCTGAGGTTTTCGCTTTCGGCGGCCAGAGCGGTTTCAGCCTCATTTTTTTCGATGGCGAGCGATGAGATAGACTCTTCAAGAGCGGTGATTTTGCGCTCGGCTTCCTGTAACGAATTCGCCGTTTCGATGAGACTATGGCGCAGCGCTGCGACCTCTTTTTCCCGTTCCTGCGCTTCGCGGCGCAGGCGTTTTTCTTCTTCAGCCCGGGTTTTTAGCTGGCGCTCGATTTCCTGCAGTTCGTCTGTCGTCTGCTGAGCGCTAGCAGGGAGGAGCGGCGCAAACGCCAGGATTGCGATAAATAGGGCGCTTGGTTTCATGAGCGATGATAGGGGTGGCCGGAAAGAATGGTCATTGCGCGATATAGTTGCTCCGCCAGCATCACTCTGACAAGCATATGGGGCCAGGTTAAGGCGCCAAATGATAACTTTAGCGTCGACCGATCAAGGACAGATGTGGCATGGCCGTCAGCACCGCCGATCAGGAAGCTTGCATTGGCGACGCCATCGTCCCGCCAGCGCCTGATCATCTCCGCAAACTGTTCGCTGGGGATATTACTCCCCCGCTCATCCAGCGTAATAATCGTGGTTCCTGAAGAGAGGCCGCCAAGCAACAGCGCGCCTTCCTTCGCCTGGCGTTTGGCGCCAGTTAGTTAGCGGGGGGCTTCAAATGTTTCGATGTCAGGGCCTGAAAAGCCGATATTGCGGCCGAGCGCATTTGCGCGCTTCGCATAGTCGTCAATCAGCGCCCTCTCCGCCGGTCCCGGTTTTGCGCCAATCGCTTTAATTTGAAGGCGCATTTAATTCGCCGCCATAATCCTCGGTCGTTGCTCGTGGCGCTCAGGCGTCGGATTGAACCGGCGCGCGCGCCGCCTCGGACCATGCGCGTTCGAGATTATAAAAGGCGCGCACTTCCGGCCGGAAGAGGTGTACGATGACGTCACCGGCATCGATCAGAACCCAATCGCAGGCCGTAGCGCCCTCGATCTTGGCGCGGCCAAAGCCCGCCTCTTTCAATCGGCGCATAACCTTATCCGCCATCGCGCCGACATGGCGCTGTGAACGCCCGGACGCGACGACCATTGCGTCTGCAATGTCCGACTTGCCGTTAAGGTCGATGGTGACAACGTCTTCGGCCTTGTCATCATCCAACTCATGTAAAATGATCGAGAGAATTTCAGCGCTCTGCTCTTCAGGCGAGAGCCCTGAAAGCGCGCCCTCGTCAGCGTCGGGCTTATGGCCGTCGGCGTTTCGGACGAGCTTCAATGCGGTCTTTCCGGCGGCCGCAGCGCCGTGCTGTGAATTCAGCGTCTTCCTCCATGAACAACGCGGGGGCTGCCCCCCACGGGTTCAATATAAGCTTGTTCAGGACACTCTCCAACCGGGAGCGCCAAAATTAATTGTTGCTTAAAAGGCACGCAGCGAACCAGTTTTTGGGGTCTGTCCAGACTTTTTCCAGCCGCCAGGGCGTTGGCTGCACCAGTGCTTCCAACCGCTTAATTGAGTATTTATACGAATTTTCCGTGTGTAACGTCTCGCCCCCACGGAAAGCGAATGCATTGCCGTTAACCATGACTTCGGTGGGGCGCAGGGCGCGCAGATGCATTTCAATGCGGGAGTCCGCTTCGTTGTAAAATGCATAATGCTCGAAATCGTCGAGATTGAGTTCAGCATCAAGCTCACGTTTCATGCGGCGCAACAGATTGAGATTAAAAGCGGCGGTGACGCCTTCCTTGTCATCATACGCCGCGGTCAGCACGCCTGTATTTTTTTCAAGATCGACGCCTAGGAGAAATTTTGCATCAGCGCCGAGTGTCTTGCTTGCGCGGCTCAGGAAAGCGCTTGCGGCGTCAGGACTCATATTGCCGATTGTCGAGCCTGGAAAAAAGCCAAGCCAGTGGTTATGTTGCGGCAGGATGCCTGCGGGCAGTTCAATGGCGGCGTGAAAATCCGCACACACTGCCGCAATGGGCAAATCATTTGTGCTCGCCAATGCTGACGCGCTTTCAATCAAGTGGTCTTTTGAGATGTCCATCGCGACATAAGCGACAGGGTCAGGCAGCCCGTTAATAAGCCACTCCACCTTATCGCTCGACCCGGAGCCATATTCAAAAATAGCAGCGCTCTGACCGATTGAAGACGTAATGTCTTTTGCATTCGTCAGAAAAACATCTTTTTCCGTGCGCGTTGGATAATAATCATCCAGTTCAGTGATTCGATCGAAAAGCTTTGACCCCCGCTCATCATAGAAATATTTCGGGGAGATGGACTTTTGTTCGAGTGATAGTCCCTCAATTACGTCGGTCCTGAAATCTCCAAGGTCAGGATGCAAGTCGAGAAAATAAGCGAGTGGTCCAAACGGCGCTGTTAAATCGGTCACGTGTCAGGCGTCTCCGTTCATTGATTTTGCTTGTTTCTAATGTCAGTTGATGACAGTGGATTATGGGTATCTGAAAAATAAATCCATGCGGGCGGTTCGTTCTCCAGCAGCTTTTCAGGATCGGCCTCATCAATTCGAAATGGCGCCAGCGTCTTCGCAGCAGGGCTTTCCAGTGCATTGTCGCTATATCCTGGCCGATTGAAAACCGCGATAGGCGCAAGTTCCGTAATGCGCCGCCAGTCCTTCCACTTGTCAAAGCCGGCGAGGCTGTCAGCGCCCATCAACCAGACAAATTGTACGCTGGGATTAAGCATTTTTAAGCGCTCAATCGTATCAACCGTATACTGAAGATTGTGGCGAGCCTCAAAATCACTGACAACGATGTCGTAGTGGTCGGAGAGTTTTCGCGCCTGGCGCAACCGGTCTTCAAGCGGGGCGTACAGGCCTGGATCTTTCAGTGGATTGCCGGGCGTCACCAACCACCAGACAACGTCAAGGCTAAGCCGGTCGAGGGCTGCGAGAGATATCTCCCTGTGGCCATTATGAGGCGGATTGAACGAGCCGCCCAAAAGACCAATACGGCGGCGGTATGAAGATGTGAGTGAGGGCAAAATGAGATCCGGCGGCGTCTATCGGCGTCGCCCATGTACATAGGCGGCCAGGCTGGAATTGCAAAACCGGCGTCAAAAAGGCCTATGGAGCCCAATCGGGTTCTTTGGCGTCGCTGGGCTTGCGCGCCTCGGCGCGGGATTTGTCGCTGCGATCCGAAAGAGCGCCCAATAATTGAGGAAGGCCTGCGCCGGTCACGCCGGAAATCGCATGCACCGTCTTGCCGCAAGCATCGGCGAGGACTTGTTTTTTTTGCTCGATCTCATCGGATGTGAGCGCGTCAATTTTATTGAGCGCAACGAGTTCTTCTTTTTCGGCCAACCCATGATCATAGGCGGCCAGTTCATTGCGGACCGTACGATAAGCGCCGCCGACATCTTGCTCGGTCCCATCGATAAGATGCAGTAGCGCTGCGCAGCGTTCAACATGACCAAGAAAGCGGTCGCCGATCCCCGCCCCCTCATGGGCGCCCTCGATGAGGCCGGGAATATCGGCGAGAACGAAGCTGTGTCCTTCGCTGACGCGTACGACGCCTAGGTTTGGGTGAAGCGTCGTGAACGGATAATCGGCAATTTTGGGTTTTGCGGCGGAGACCGCAGCGAGAAAGGTTGACTTTCCTGCATTGGGCAGGCCTATCAACCCAATGTCCGCGATCAGTTTCAGGCGCAGCCAGATCGTGCGATGCTCTGCGGGCTGGCCGGGATTGGCCTTTCGGGGCGCCTGATTGGTTGAAGACTTGAAGCGCGCATTGCCAAATCCGCCATTGCCGCCTTTCGCCAGTAGAACGCGCTCGCCAAGTTCATCAAGGTCGGCGATCAACGTTTCTTCATCTTCTTCGAAAATCTGTGTGCCCACGGGGACCTTGATGACGATATCTTCGCCATTTCGCCCTGTGCGGTTCGAGCCTTCGCCCGGGCGTCCCGGCTTCGCTTTGAAATGCTGTTGGTAGCGATAGTCGATCAGGGTGTTCAGATTATCCACCGCTTCGGCCCAGACGTGGCCGCCGTCGCCACCGTCGCCGCCATTCGGGCCGCCGAATTCAATGAACTTTTCGCGGCGAAAGGACAGGCAGCCCGCACCGCCGGCGCCGCTTTGAACGTATATTTTTGTGCGATCGAGGAATTTCATGAAGACGACTTATAGGCTGCTGAAAACTTTCCGCCACTGGCGCAGCTGTGATCCATTGATGCGTTTGGGCAGACGGCCATCTATGCTATCGGCTGTCACTTTTGAAGGGAGCTTCTATGTCCGGCGGCGTTGATATTCTTTTTGAGCCATTTGAATCGGAAAAACTGCAGCTGCCCAACCGGATTGTGATGGCGCCGATGACGCGGTCTTTTTCCCCGGGGCATGCGCCGGGCGATGATGTCGCTGGATATTATCGTCGCCGCGCCGAAGGCGGCGTGGGCTTGATCCTCACCGAAGGGGTCTCGCCGAATGCGACCACGGCCACGGGAACGCCGAACGTTCCGAATATCGTGACGGCGGAAGCCAGAGAGGGTTGGCGCAAGGTCG
Source organism: Pseudomonadota bacterium (assembly GCA_039196665.1). Lineage (GTDB taxonomy): Bacteria > Pseudomonadota > Alphaproteobacteria > Caulobacterales > Parvularculaceae > Hyphococcus. The sequence goes on from JBCCUQ010000003.1 coordinate 386,403, forward strand.
TTAAAGAAGTGCATGATGCTGGCGGCAAGATCGGCATTCAGCTCTGGCATGAAGGTCCCTACCGAAACCCCGTGAAAACGGAGCATCCGGATATTCCGTCATGGTCCGCATCGGGGTTCAAGGTGGCCGGCAAGCCCTTATGGGCGCCCATGAGCGAAGATGAAATTGAAACCGCGATTACGGAATTTGTCGCTGCGGCTGCCGCAGCGAAGGAGGTCGGGTTTGATTGTGTCGAATTTCATGGCGCTCATAGCTATCTGATCGACAGTTTCTTTTGGGACGAGACCAATCTTCGCGATGACAAATGGGGCGGTGACTGGGCGGGGCGTACGCGATTTGCCTGTGAAATTATCCGCCGTTCTCGCGAAAAACTTGGGGATGACTACCCGCTCATCATTCGGCTGTCGCAATGGAAGCAACAGGATTTCAATGCGAAGGCCGCGGGTTCGCCAGAAGAGATGACAAAATGGCTGACCCCTCTGGTTGATGCCGGCATTGACATATTCCATTGCTCCCAGCGGCGTTTCTGGGAGCCGACCTTTGAAGGGTCGGACTTGAATTTCGCCGGTTGGGCTCGTGAGCTCACGGGCAAACCGTCGATTTCCGTCGGATCTGTCGGGCTGTCCGGGGAGTTTACCGCCGCTTATGCAGGCGAAGTCTCCAAACCCGCGAGCCTTGATAATCTGATCGAGCGCATGGCGCGTAATGAGTTCGACTTGATTGCTGTCGGGCGCGCTCTGCTTCAGGACCCTCAGTGGGCGAACAAAATACGAGAAGGCCGTAATGGCGAACTCATGGAATTTACAAAAGAAGCGCTGACAACGCTCTCATAGGAAAGCCCTCAAATGCTTATTGTCCATCATCTGGAAAACTCGCGCTCGCAACGCGTCTTGTGGATGCTCGAAGAACTTGGCGCCGATTATGAGATCAAACGCTATGAGCGTGACAAGAAAACCAGCCTTGCGCCGGCTGAACTGAAAAAAGTTCATCCCACGGGCAAGTCGCCGGTCATCGAGCATGATGGCCGCATCGTCGCAGAGACCGGCGCCATTCTCGAATATCTTGTTGACCAACATGGCGGCGCATTGGCGCCGGACCCAACGTCTGCGGATTTTCTGCGCTATAAATACTGGATTCATGCTGCGGAGGGCTCCTACGCCACCCCCCTGATCCTGGCGCTGATGATGAACCGCATGGAAAACGCGCCGATGCCATTCTTTGCAAAACCGATCGCCCGTCGTCTGACAAAGGGTGTTCGGGATGGTTATCTGGATCACACGCTAAAAGCGCTTTTCGACAACCTCCATGACGAGCTAGCAAAATCAGAGTGGCTGGCGGGCGACGAGATCACCGCCGCCGATATTGCGATGAGCTTTCCGATGGAAGGGTTTTCGGTCCGCGGCGATGTCAGCCGCTATCCGCGCATCCGGTCGTTTCTGGATCGCATTCATGCGCGACCCGCCTATCAGCGGGCGGTTGAGCGCGGGGGGCCTTACGCTTTGATGAAATAGCAAGGTTGAATGCAGCCTCACAAAGCTGTGTGGGCCCGCCACGGCCCCGCCACGATCCGGGCTTCCTTTCGTCATTGGCCGGCATTACCTATGAGCTTGTGTTGCGGGCGACGCTCGCGCCTATCAATGGATGTAAGCGATGACCCTGGCGATGCTCTCTGCAATTTCCCTGATCTGTGTCGATATGACGATAGCGGCCACGCCGGCATCGTCGATGGTTACGCCTGATCCGGCCCCGATTGTTCTGGCTCAGGCGGATATTGAGGAGCCGGCCGAGACGCTGGAACCCGCACCGAAAACGGTGGAAACTCTCGCAGATGACGCCGTTTCGGATGAGGAAGCATTTCCTGAAACGCTGGCTTTTGATGGTGAAAGCGACGAAGCCGTGGTTGAGCGGCTGGTCGGTTATCTTGAAGGCCTTGATACGCTGGCGGGGGACTTCACGCAGATTGCGCCGTCAGGCGCTATCTCCTCCGGTCGCTTTTACTTGCGCCGGCCAGGTCTCCTGCGGTTTGAGTATGACCCGCCGACGCCGCTTCTGATCGTTGCGAATGGCGGGTTGGTCTATGTCCGCGATGAAGCGCTGGAGACGACAGACTCATATCCCGTTGGCAAGACCCCTTTAAAGTTTTTGTTGCGCAAACGAATTGATCGCGACGACGCCAATGTCGTTGCCGTGGATCGCGGCGTGGACACGGTGGCGGTCACCCTCGCCTCTAATGAGGAAGAAACCGAGGGCGAGCTGACGATTATCGCCAGGGCGCCGGAAATGACCCTGACGCGCTGGATCGTTCGCGACCTTCAAAATGGTATTACCGTGGTCACGCTCGACAATGTTGAGGAGGGCGTGCGCCTAGCCAACAGGCTATTCCAAACGCCTGACGCCGGTGGCCAGTTCCTTAAAAATTAGCAACGCTACAAATATCGCAGCTTTGTCGCAGGGTCACAGGCAAGCTTTTTTTCGCCTCCCTATTGAAAATCTCCTCTGTGATGCGTTAATGTAACAGTACGCGAAGGGCACTATGTTCAGGCCAGCGTTGCCCCCCCGCTTGCAGGCCTGACCGTCAGTCGCGTCGCCGGAATATCCCCTCCCGGCGTAGGCGCAACAGCGCAGCTTGGCGTCCGATCTTGAGAAAGGTCGGACGCCTTTTTCTTTTTGTGCGACGCGGTAGTGTCCTGTAGAGGCGCCGCAAAAGAGGTTTTCGAGATGGATGAGCAGGAACTGGAAGATCTTGAGCGGGAATTGCCCGGACTGAAAGTCCTGTCGCGATTCGCCCGGTCGCTGGATCGCCTGCCCTGGTTCGCAAACCTTGGCGAACCATTGACCCCTGGCGCCAAGGCGGCGGCGGAAAAATATCTGGATGGTCTCGGGTTTCCGGACGCCGACATCGCCATTTTGGTGGATTGGGAAGACGCAGCGGCGGCGGCGGAGAGCCTCGACTGGCACAGTCCAGCCTGGGAGGCGGAAGAATTGCAGCGGTCGGACCTGACAGCGCGTGCGCTAGAAAAGATGTCAGAAGATGCGCTGCGGATTGGTTTGACGCTGATTGCTGAAAAAGTATCGGAGCCTGCAAAAGAAGCGATGGAGCAGGCGTCTTTCATCTGGGACGTTGAAGATGAAGCATCAAAGACATTGGCCGTCGGCGCAGCGGTGCAGGCGGCTCACGGCGCCGCGCTGGCGTTGATTGCCGCTGGTGATCCGGACTTTGATGCGGACGCTCATGCGTTTGCCGCGAAGCTGCAGCTTTTTGAGTTCGGGCGCTGGCCGGTGGGCGTCACGGGGTCGTCTTTTAACCTGTTCTGAAAGACATCGCAGCGGCGGCCAGCAGATAGAGTGCAATCAGGGTAAGAACGAGTCGGAACCCTTTCTGGAATGTTTTTTCCGGCATGCGCCGCAGATAATGCGTGCCCAGAGCAGTGCCGGCAAAGCCAGACAAGATTATTGCGCCCGTCAGTAACGCCCAGGCCTGATAGGCAAATCCTAAAAGCCCGAAAATGACAATCTTCATTCCATGTTGCGCCACCATGCATGCAGCGTGGGTGGCGACAATGTTCAGGCGGCCTAGTTTTGTTGCAGACAACATGGTCGCTGCGATGGGGCCGGTCGCGCCGAAAAACATGGTGAGAAAAGACCCGACCGCGCCGGTTGTGAAATAGGTTTTCACGCCCGGTGAAAACGCCTGCGGTCGTGGTCCCCACACCGTGTAGAGGATAAAAACGCCAACGCCGCCGCGCAGCAGCCAGACCGGCATGTCCACGGCCAGCCTGCCGCCGAGCAACGCGCCAATAAGCCCGCCGGCCGAGAACCACAGGACAATCTTCCAGACAACATCTTGGCGCTGGAGATAAAACCGCCCGGCGTTTGACCCAAGCTGGGCGACGCCGTGGATGGGGATAACCGCCGACGCCGGCAAAACGGCGCTCATGATCGCGAGCAGCGCCAGGCCGCCTCCAAGCCCAAAGGCGGCGGTCAGGGCGGCGGTTAAAAAGGCGGCTGCAACCGCAATGGCTGCGGCCCAAAGGGGCAGATCGCCCGGTGTGAAATCGAGGAAACTCTCCATTCATGGGCGGTCATATGGCGTTCCGATCCTGATCGCAACAAGTCGCCTTGACGTTAGGTTCTCCGCAACCTAGGCCTTGGCTTTCCAAGCCTTCCCCATTTTTGAGCAGCACATGAAAATCACTACATGGAATATTAATTCGGTCCGTCTACGTATCGATCAGGTCACAAAATTCCTGTCACAGGAAAAACCGGATGTCTTATGTCTTCAGGAAATAAAATGCCTTGAAGACAGTTTCCCGACAAAGGCTTTCCAACAGGCCGGGTACGGACATTTGGCGGTTTCCGGTCAGGCGGGATATCACGGCGTCGCAATTGCATCGCGTCTGCCACTGAAGAAAATCGAAAAGCGTGAGTTCTGCGGTAAGGGCGATAGTCGACATGTTGCGGCGACCGTTGCAGGTGTCCGCATACATAGTTTTTATATTCCGTCAGGGGGCGATGAGCCGGATCCGAAAAAGAATGATAAATTCGCTCATAAGCTTGATTTTATTGATGAATTAACAGCGTGGTTTGGCGACTTGGGGCCACGCTCAAAGTCAGTTATTGTCGGCGATTTCAATGTGGCGCCGCGCGAACATGATGTCTGGTCGCATAAACAACTTTTGAAAGTCGTCTCCCATACGCCAATTGAAGTGGAAAAGCTGACGGCGATGCAGGCTGCGCATAAGTGGGTGGATGTGGCGCGCGAACTGGTTCCCGAACCTGAAAAACTTTATACATGGTGGTCGTATCGTGCGCGTGACTGGCGCGCTTCTAATCGCGGGCGGCGCCTCGATCATATCTGGGTGAGCCCTGTCTTGAAAAAGGCGGCGCTTGCAGGCGGTCGTGACGCGTATCGAATTCATGACGACGTTCGCGGCTGGGAGCGACCGTCGGACCATGCGCCAGTTTCGTTGAAACTCGATATCTAGCGCCTGGGCGGTCAGGCCCACGGTTGCAGAGCGCTTAGCAATGCGTCGATATTTTTTTCATCATTGTAAAGATGAACAGAAACGCGCACAGCGCCAAGGCGGTCGTCGTGGGTGACGCCAGCTTCTTTTAGCGCTGCTGCGGCGCCATCATAATCTCGTACTTTGATCAGCGCCGCCGAACCGCGCGCCCCTTCACGCGTTGTGGAAAGGAACGCTTCAGCCGGCAGGCCGGAAAAAAGCCGATCCAACAACGCCTGATTATGTTCATAAACTGTGTCGACGCCATGGCGGTTCAGAATTTCATGACCGGCGCAGGCGCCGGCGAGCGGCGCAATCGATGGAGTCCCGCCCGTATATCGCGTTGCGCCTTCGGCGTATTCGAAATTGTGAATATCGAATTCAAAGGGCTTGGCGTGAGAAAACCACCCGACATCCATTGGCGCGCAACGCGCCGCAGCGTCGGGTGAGGCCCAAAGAAAAGCGGCGCCTGTACCGCCGCACAGATATTTTAATGACGTGCCGACGGCGAAGTCTGCATCCCAGTCGTTCAGTCGGACGGGGACTGTTCCAGCAGCCTGTGCGATATCCAATATTGAAAATACGCCGCGTTCGCGTGCGCGGCGGGCAATTTCGGCGCATGGCGCCAATACGCTTGTATTGGAATAAACCTGCGTTGCGATGACCAGTTGCACATCGTCCTGAAAGGCGAGCGACCAAGCATCGGGGTCCGCAAGTTGCTCGCCTCCGGGGAGAAACATAAGCTCGTAACCAAGCCTGCGCGCCTGAGCGAGGGCGAAACCAACGGTCGGAAAATCATCTTCCGTCAGAACGATTTTCGTACGTCGTGCTCGCTCCGGAAGCGAAAACAGGATTTTCGAAATGCCGCTGGAGACATTCGGTTGTGCGCAAATATCTTTTGCATGCGCGCCGATCAGTGGCGCAAGGCCGGCGCGAAACCGGTCAAGCGCTTCGAACCATGGTCCCCAGACGCTCACGCCATCCTTTCGCCATGGCCCTGCAAAGCCATGCTCCAGTGCGGAATCATAAGACTTCGGCTGGGCGCCGACCGAATGAGACAGGAAATAATGCTTTCCCGGAATATGAAACTTGTCGCTGTCCATTTTTATCCTGACAATTTACGCAACTCATCGCGTGTAGCAGACCCTGGCACCACGACGACCGGAATTGGCCGGGCGCCGAGATAGGCGGGATTGTGCGCCAGTGCGGAGACAAGCGGCCCGGGTCCGCTGCTTTCCGTCGAGGCGCCGAGAAACAAAATAGCGATGAGGGGGTCTTTCTCGATCAGCCTTTTGATCTCGTCGACCATGCGCCCCTCCCGAATGATCTCCTCCGGCGCTTCACCGGACTGCGCTTTCACTTCCGCGGCGAATTCATGAAGAACGGACTCTGCGTTTTCCTGCGCTTCGGCGCGCATGGTTTCTGCAACCGTCGCCCAGTGTCCGAATTCAGGTGGTTCAATAACGTGGAGGAGCGTAACGCGCGCGCCGGACCGTTTGGCGCGCCGGCCGGAGAAAAAGGCCGCTAGTCGCGCTTCGGGATGTTCCGAGGCGATGACGAGAAATTTAATTCTCTCATCGACTGTCGATTCTGACGGGTCAGCGGTACTCATGGGTCGCACCATGCCCTGAAATGACGGTGTGCGTCCACTTGACCGGGCCGGGCGTCACCCGCTACCGCCATGACCTAGAGAAGCAGGCAAATTATGCGTGGATATTTCGGGATTGGCTCGGAGCGTATTTCGAAAGCGATGAATCTTGGCGCGGTCCTGCGTACGGGGCACGCTTTCGGAGCGAGTTTCGCCTTTACGGTCAATGCGCATCATCGCGCGCGTGAAACGAATTTGTCGGATACGGCCAAAAGCACCTTTCATTTGCCGCTTTATGAATGGGACCATCTCGAAGATATGCGCCTTCCAAAGGGCTGCGTTCTGGTCGGCGTCGAACTTGATGAGCGGGCGGTGGAGTTGCCGAGTTTTCGCCATCCGCTGAACGCCGCCTATTTGCTCGGACCGGAAAAAGGTGACCTCTCCGAGGAGGCGAAGGCGTTGTGCAGCCACCTGGTCAAGATCCCGACGAAGTTCTGCGTCAATCTTTCAGTCGCAGCGGCCCTCGTGATGTATGACAGGGTGACTAGCATGGGCGGTTACAGGGCCCGGCCAGTGGGATCGTCTTCCGAAGGACCGGGACCGGAGCTTGATCGAGAGTGGCGGGCGCCGCGCAAGCGATAGGTTCTCAACACACAAAAACGCCGCCCGAATGGGCGGCGTCCCTGCTTTGCGCAATTTGTGAGCGAAAAATTTAGCGGCGCTTTGTTCTGCGCTTCGCTTTGCGCTTTGCCGGCGCTTTTTTCTTTGCAGTTTTACGCTTGGTGGTTTTTCTGGCCGTTTTTTTGGCGGCTTTGCGCTTGGTCGCGCGTTTTTTCGGGGCGCTGGCGCTCTCTTCCATCTTGTCGAGCGCTTCTGCGTAGGCTTTCAATGCCTTCATGAACGCCGCTTGCTGCGTTTTTGGCAATACTTTCAAAACGGCGCCGTCAGACTTAGTGACTTTCGAGCTTGCGCCGCTCAGCATTCTTTTGCCGGCCGCAGTAATGGAAACGGCGTTCGCGCGGGCGTCTTCTTTGGTGCGTTTGCGGGAAAGAAGACCTTTCTTCATCATGCGCGCAATCATGTCGGCGAGCGTAGAGCGGTCGATGCCGGTGTGACGGACAAGGTCGGTCTGGCTCAAGCCTTCATTTTGAGCAACGACATGCAGAACTTCGAACTGACGCGGTGTTGGGCCAGAGCTGCCGACTTCTTTTGAATAAAGGTCGTGCGCATATTGCTGGGCGCGGCGCAGAAGGTGACCTGGTGAGCTCTTAAGCGAATAAGCCATTCATATTCTCCGTATTTGGCCTGATTGAAACCTGTTGATGAGAATGCCGCGATCTGAATATCCGATAACGGTTTTTTCCAGAGGACAGTTAACTTGATTCCAGATGGAGGGCAAAACTATGCCTGACGCGGACGGTTTAAACGAAATGGCTACATAGTGCATTACTTACTGTTCGTCATCGACAATTTTGCCACACCGGATCACAAAGGCGCTATATAATGCCTTGGACGGACGTTTTGCAGATTATGATTGTTAAAATAAATTATTCGGACGGCGGATGATGATCAAAAAATACCAGTTGGAGCCTCGGTTTGAGCAAGATATGCCGGATGGGGACGACCGCAAACGGTCGGTATGCGCAACATGCGGGTTTGTAGACTATCAAAATCCAAAAATTGTCGTCGGGTCTGTTGCGGCATGGGAAGACAAATTGCTTCTGTGCCGGCGCGCGATCGAGCCGCGTAAGGGCTACTGGACATTGCCGGCGGGGTATCTTGAACTGGGGGAAACCGCAGAAGAAGGCGCATTGCGAGAAGCCTGGGAGGAAGCGCGCGCTCGTTTGCGCCTCGACAGGTTGCTTGCGGTGTACAGTGTCCCGCGCATTTCACAGGTGCAACTGATGTACCGGGCCAATCTGGAAACGCCGGAGATTTCCCCAGGCCCAGAAAGTCAGGATGTGATGCTGGCGAGTTGGGATGACATCCCATGGGCGGACATTGCTTTTCCAACGGTCGGTTGGGCGTTGCGTCATTATCGCGACACGCTGGGGAAAACTAATTTCCCGCCTTTCTCTAATCCGGTCGACGGCCTTTAGGCGCCGTCGCCGGGTTTATCATCGATCATATGCTTGGCGATAAACGGCGCCTGCAGGCCGGTGAAGATAAGGCTGACAATCGTGAACCCGAAGACTTTCAGTTTGACCCAGTTTGCCTCTCCCGCGCATTTGGCCAATTCAACGCCGCCGCATTCGCCGAGCAACCAGCTCCACGCACCCGCGGCCTCAGAAACCGCGGCGCTCTCGATGGGACAGTCGCGGGTCAGCCATCGCCAGGCGATTTCATTGGCGACTGCGAGGGCGGCGAAAAATACTGAATATCGGATCGTCAGGGTGCGCCAGGCCGGCTCGGGCAAATGCAGCGCGCCATCGAAAACTGTTTTCATAAAATTGCGGTTGGTCGCCAGCCCGGCGTAAAGCAGACCGGCGAACAGGAAATAGACAATTGTCGGCTTCATATAAAAGAACGTCTTGTTCTGCAGGACGAGCGTGAGCGTGCCGAGAATGCCGATGATAATGCCGCTGACGAGCAGCATTGGGGCAACGCGCTTTTCTTTCCAAACGCTATAGGCGAATGCGAGCGCGAAAGAGGGCATGAATCCCGCGACCGCGAGATACATTTCGGCGCCTTCTTGCAGGCACCACTCATGCCCGGTGACCGTCCCGACCAGAGAAACAAGGCGAGCGCCGAAAAAATAGGCGACCATGAAAACGATCAGCGGCCCCATATCAACCGCGAGCTTGGCGCCGCCGGAAAGGCGGGGCGTACTCGGCGTTGTGTCGGTCATTAAAACGCTCCTGAATTGGCGGGCTGGATTAAACGGCGTGTTCGCCAGCGCCTGCAAGAGCGCGTGCAAAGCTTTCCGCCCGGAAAGGCTGAAGGTCTTCAACGCTTTCGCCAACGCCGATGAAATGAATAGGCAGGGCGAATTTATCGCCAAGCGCGACAAGAACGCCGCCCCGGGCCGTGCCGTCGAGTTTGGTCATGACGAGACCGGTGACGCCGGCAATATCGGAAAACACTTGCGCCTGACTAATGGCGTTCTGTCCGACCGTGGCGTCGAGCACCAGAATGACATCATGGGGCGCCGTGTCGTCCAGCTTTTTCAGGACGCGCACAATTTTCGCCAGCTCATCCATCAGTGCGGTTTTGTTCTGTAATCGACCGGCGGTATCGATGATCAGAACGTCGGTTTCAGCAGCCTGCGCTTCTTTCACGGCGTCAAACGCTAGGCCGGCCGCGTCCGCGCCGACTTCGCGGGCGACAACGGGCGCGCCGGTGCGCTCGCCCCAGACGGTCAATTGTTCGATCGCGGCGGCGCGAAACGTATCGCCCGCCGCGAGCATGACGGACTTTCCTTCGTCTTTGAATTTCTGGGCGAGCTTGCCGATAGTCGTCGTCTTGCCGGCGCCGTTGACGCCGATCATCAAAATCACATGAGGCTTTTGTCCGCCGTCAATCACCAGCGGTTTTTCAAGCGGCGTGAGCGTGGACGAGACTTCGCTCGCCAACGCATCGCGCACTTCGTCGTCGGAAACTTCTTTGTCGAATTTGTCTTTCGCGAGCGCGGTGGTGACCCGGGTTGCGGCTGCAACGCCGAGATCCGCCGTGATTAAGAGGTCCTGCAGCTCCTCAATGGTGTCATCATCGAGCTTGCGCTTGGTGAAGATAGCTGCAACGCCGGTCGTCAGCTTCTCCGACGATTTCGAGAGGCCGGAGGTTAGCCGCGAGAGCCAGCCCTGCTTCTTTTTTGGTTCCTCTGTTGGCTGAAAGGCGGGCTCAGCGGGCAATGGAACTGTTGGTTCTGTTACGTCTGATGACGGCTGATCCAGTATCGTCTGTGGTTCTGGCGCAGCCTCTGCTTCGGATGCGTGTTGATCTTCCGGCGTCTTATCCTGTTTTTCTTTCTTACCGAAGATGCCGGAGAAAAAACCTTTTGACACCGATGTTACCTCTTCAAAAACTTCTGCACGTCTGCGGAACGACATGCATGGCGGCGCTTGACCGTCCGGGTTGATATCATTGTAAAACTTCGCCGACGATCATGTCGTCATGACGCGCTGTTAAACGCACTTTTGCGATGTCGCCAACGTCACCGACAAGCGATGCAAGCTTCACCGAAGCAAAATTGCTGAGGCGCGCCCGCCCGCCGCTTTCAATGACGGCGTCGTCTTCGCGTCCGACCAGATCATCAAGAAAGGCATGCAGGCTTTGCGTCCCTTTGGAGCGCAACCGCGCAGCACGCTCCTTGATCACAGGGCGGGGAAGTTGCGGCATGCGCGCCGCTGGTGTCCCCTCACGGGGCGAAAATGGAAAAACATGCAGGAATTGCAGCCCCGCCTCATCAACCAGATCAACGCTGCGCCGGAACATATCTTCGGTTTCTGTCGGGAAGCCGGTGATGATGTCCGCGCCAAAGGCGAAGCCTGGACGATGCTGTCGAATCTGTGCGCACAACTCGATCGCCTGTTCCCGCGTGTGCCGGCGCTTCATTCGTTTCAAGATAAGGTTATCGCCGGCCTGCAGCGATAAATGCAGATAAGCCGCCAGTCTTTCGTCGCCCGTAATGCGCTCAAACAGTTCCGAGTCGATCTCGGCGCCGTCTACGGAAGATAAACGTAGTCTGTATAGATCAGGCGTCTGATCTAGAATGGCTGACACAAGCGCGCCGAGCTGTGGCGCGCCGTCAAGGTCGGCGCCATAAGACGTAATGTCCACACCCGTCAGAACAATTTCTTTATGGCCTGCATCCACCAGCCGGCGCGCCTGTTCTATGGCGACGCCAATTGGAACTGACCGTGAATTACCGCGACCAAAGGGAATGATGCAGAACGTACAGCGATGATCGCAGCCATTTTGTATCTGCAGAAATGCGCGCGCGCGGTCGCCATAGCCGTCGATCATATGCCCGGCTGTCTCGCGAACCGACATAATATCGTTGACGTGAAAGGCTGGGGCCGGGTCCTCGGCAAGAGCTTGCCATTGACCCGGCTCAAGTTTTTCCTGATTGCCGATGACCGCATCCACCTCGTCCATGCCTGCGAAAGCGTGGGGATCGGTTTGCGCCGCACAGCCAGTTACGACGAGGCGGGCTTTGGGCTGATCACGCCGCACACGGCGGATGGTTTGCCGTGCACTGCGGACAGCTTCATTGGTGACAGCGCAGGTGTTGATAACGATGGTATCGTCGCCAAGCCCGGCGTCGCCTGCAAGGCGTCGCATGGCTTCGCTTTCCACCGCGTTAAGTCGGCATCCGAGCGTGATAATGTCAGGACGTACAGTCATTTGCGGCCTATTTGGGCCATGCGCTGCGGAAGGACAAGCCGCCAAGGGGATGTCGAATGAATATTCAGCATGCGATGTGGTAAAAATCGCAGCTAGATTGTGTAGTCGCCTAGTTTTCCATGGTGAGGAGAATGGAAAAGCCGACCACCATAAATAAGGCAAATGGAGAGAATGCAGCCATGATGGCGGGCATAGCGCCCAGCTTGCCGAGCGCCAGCGCTAGGTTTTCTGCGACGAAATAGGTGAATCCAAGAGCGGAACCCGTAACGGTTCGCGCCAGCAGGACGCCCTGCCGGTGAACGCCGAACCCGGCGATGGCGCCGAGAAGCGGCATCACCAGCGTCGCCAGGGGTTTTGAAATTCGGCTCAACAACGATGTCATAGCCGCACGGGTGTCGGCGCGATCTTCGTTCAGTTGTCCGATTTTCGTTACCAGATCCCCAAGGCTGGTCTGATCCGGTTTCAGGGTCAGCGCGAACAGAAACTCGGGATCGAGGCTGTTCGTCCAAATTGCGTCTTCGCTCCGGCCAACCTCAAGCGTGGCGGCGCTCAATGTTTTAACACCGAAAAGGCGCCAGACCCCGTTCTCGTATCGCGCCGCCCGCGCTTCGATGACGTTTTCCATCAGACCGTCTGTATCTTCTCCCCTGATGGTGACTTCGGTGAGCAGCACTGCTTCGCCAAATCGCGCTGCGCTCTCAGCGCTGATGATTTCGCCATCGAACTGGATCCAGATATTGGTGCGGGTGCCCGTATCTTCAGGCAGATCCAGCGCATAGTCATTCGCCTCCCAATAATCGAGAGCCTCGGATGTTTTTACAGTGACAGTTTCATGAAAAATAAAATGTCCGATAGCGACGACTGCGCAAACGAAGCCGAATGGGAATAACACCCTGTACACGGACATTCCGGCGGCGCGCATGATGGTGATTTCGCTGGTGTGGCTGAGTCCCGCCAGGGTCAAAACAATCGCCAGGAGCGCTGCGAAAGGCGTAAATTGACTGGCGATCTGCGGTGCGCGCAAAGATATGTAACGCCAGAGCGCCGCTGCGCCAGCGCCGTCAACTTCCAGAATATCACTCGATTTATTCAAGAGATCGAGCATCTGTAAAATGATCACGAAAAACAAAAGTAGCGCAAAAAACCGCACAAGGAACATGCGCCCGACATAAAGGGTGAAAATTCCCTGTGGCGTGCTCATTGTGCGCCGCCAGGTTGCGGCGAGACTGGTTTATTTGCGGCTGCAAGCCGAACGGTTTCCTGCTTGCGTCTTGCCATCACCTTCGCAGTGCGGGCTTTGTCAATCGACCCCTGATAAAGGATAACCGATACAACAGCGAAGGCGGCGATTACGCCCCACATGGAAATATAGGGAGATAGCTGCCCCTCACTGGCGACGACCTTGCCCCATTCTTCCAGTACCTCGTGATAGACAATGAGAATGGCGACGCCGATGACCGGTTGCAGGGACGAGGCGCGGCGCCGGCCTGTGACCCCCATTGCGATGGCGAGGATCGGCATGACTAAAAAGGTCAGCGGATGAATGATGCGCCAATGCAGGCCTGCATTATATTCATAGTAAAGCGGCGATGAGCCGGGGGTTTCACGTTGCAGGAATGAGATAATTTCGTTGAATGTCGCTTCGCGCTCATCCCCGCCTCGTTCGCGAAAGACGCCGATGGCGGGCAAATCGACCTCAAGATCGAATGTATCGAAATTCAGCGCCTGAATACGGTCGCCGAGCGGGTCGACAATAACCTGCCGACCTTGCTCCAGTTTCATCAGAAGCGAGCTGATTTCGGGTGTTGTTGAGATGGCGCCGCTTTTTGCGGTGATCGTCGTGGTGCCGCCGGCTAGGTTACGGCGTTCAAGAAAGATGTCCTGTGCAGTTCTTGTTTCCGTATTGATCGATCCAAGCCGAATCGTTACGCGATCCGAAATATCAACAAACTCGCCAGCCGGAATTTTGATTCCGAGCGCACCGCTCGTCACGTCAAAACGGATCTGCTGATATTTATAACGCGCTAGCGGCTCCACATACGAGACCAACAGAAAATCAATCGCCATTAGAAATACGACAAGCACATAGACCGGGCGCATCAATCGTCCGAAAGAGGCGCCGCTGGAACTAAGCGCATCAAGCTCGCTCGACATGGACAAGTTGCGGAACGCGAGCATAATGCCAAGAAATGTTCCGAGTGGCAGGGCGAGTCCCAGATAATGTGGGACCAGATTGGCGAGCATGCGCCAGACCACGTCAACCGGGCCTTGCTCGGCCAGAACAAAATCAAACAAGCGCAGCATCTGTTCGATCATCAGCAGCATCGCAGCGACGCCAAGCGCCAGCAAAAGCGGGGTCGCAACAGCACGCAAAATGTAACGATCGAGAAGGTTCATGGATGACGAGGCTTAGCGGATTATCCGTTCTGGCAATTCGGGCAAATTCATAGCATCGGTTGGCTGTCTGTAGCCACTTATCTTAACATCCGGAAGGCGCAAGACGATATTGGTCATTTAGATCGCCGGTTTGTGTGAAGTGCGCGCGAGGTGGGCGGTGGCGCCGAACATAAAGACGTTGAAAAGCTGGGACAGCCCGGCCTCGGCGACAAGCATGCCGGCGACCGCCGCTTCGGGCGCGCCGACAATGGGTGAGAGCGTCAACGCCGCGGTCAGATAGACAATGTCCTGGTTAGGCAGAAACGGGATGCGGCTAAGAACGAGCTGCAGCGCGATAAACGTAATCCACGCCATCAAAGGCGCACCGGGCAGTGCTGAGGCGTACATGGCCGCGTGCAGTAAAATGAGCAGCGCCTGGCGCGATCCATGAACGCTGAGAAGCTTTGGCAGAACGCCCGGTGGAAGGGCAATGAGTTTTTGGCGGAAGATTGCGACAACCGTTGCGAGCACCAGCGCTGAGATAAACGCAAGCGTAAACAACCAGCGCGCCCCGGGAAAAGCCTCAATACTCGCCTGGAGACCGCCGGTGGCCGCGAGCACAAGTACGAGAATAACGGTAGCAGCGTTTGATGAAAACGCTGACAGAATGTTGTTATCCTTCACGCCGACAAGGATGGTCTTGTCTGACAGATTCAGCCGGCGGCGCGCCCATAGGGTTAAAAACGCTTCCCCGGAATATCCCATAACGGCGAAGTTGTAGACGCGCTTTCGGATGAATACAAAAAAGTGCCGCACCAACGGTTTTGACCAAACGATTTCGTAGATGGCGAGCTCGGAGACAGGTAGCGCCAGGAACCGCAGTACAAAGAAGATATAAAACCACGGTGTTACCGGAAGCGCTTGCAAAACATCAACCCAACCAACCTGGCTGAGTCGGTAGAGCAGATAAAATACAATCCCGACAAAGAGCGCTATTCGGGATAATTTCAGCGTCCTTTGAACGTCCCGCCGTTGGCGCAGCAGCGCCCACTGTTCACGAGCCCGAAGACTCGTTTGGCGCAAGCGCGACATGGTTGGGCTATGCGCTTGCACGCGCGCCTGCTTGATGAAAGCTGTCAATTGCTTCGCGATAATCATCGACCAGTCGGCTCAAAATTGTCCGCCAGGAATAATCGAGGCTGCGCGCGCGTGCTGTCTCGCTAAGACGTCGGCGCAAGTCATCGTCATCGGCCAGCCGTTCCAGAGCTTCCGCGAAACTCTGGCTGTTCGGTTCCGCTAACAAACCAGTGACTTCATGTTCGACCAGTGATGCGCTACCGGCTGCATTTGCGCAGAGCGCGGGCGTGCCTGACGCCATTGCTTCCAGGGTGACGTTCCCGAAAGTCTCGGTAATGCTTGGATTGAAAAAAACATCCGCGCTTGCATAGGCGCGTGAAAGATCTTCACCCTGCAAGTGACCGGTAAAATGTCCCGTCGGCAGTTTTTCTTCAAAGCGTGCGCGCTCTGGTCCTTCGCCAACCACCAATGCTTTGACTTTGTTGGTTCGTGCAAGAGTTTCAACAAAGATATCAATCCCTTTTTCCAGAACTACACGGCCTACAAAGGCGATTACGACGTCATCATCGTTAAATCCAATAGATCTGCGCCAGGCAAGGTCGCGTTTACTTGGGTTAAACAGAATGCTGTCGACGCCACGCGTCCAAAGGCGAATGTCACGACCGATGCCTTCATCGCGCAATTCCTGCGCCATTGTATCTGACGGCGCATAGACATGTTCGCACCGGCGATAAAAATATCGCATGTAGTTGGTCAGATATTTTTCAAGCCACTTGGCGCCATAATAACGCGGGTATGTGTCGAAACGCGTATGAAAAGAGGCGACCGCAGGGAGGTTGTTTTTCCGAGCGTATTGCAAAGCGGCATGGCCGAGCGGGTCGGGCGCTGCTATGTGAATGAGATCAGGCTTGAAGTCGCCCAGCCGGCGTTTGATCTCACCGGACATGCCAAGTGAAAGCCGATATTCACTCCGGCCCGGAATTGAAAAGGAAGGCGCGGAAATCAGCGTGCCGCTATGTTCAAAAGCGGGCTCTTTTACCGTTGGCGCAAAAACCAGAACCTCATGGCCTTCTTCTTCGAGAAAGGCGACGAGCGTATTTAGAGCGCGCACCGGCCCGTCCATCACGTAATTATAATTGCCAGAGAACAGGGCGATGCGCAGTTTCGCCGGTGAAGCGTCGTCTGTGGCGGATGCTGTATCTACGCTTGTCATGGCCTGCCGGAATTGCCGGCCAGGGATGTGCGCCGGTAAGGATGAGATCCGCTCTTAAGGGGCGGGATTTTAGCCCGTTCGCCTAGTCTTTTTCCAGACGCCCTTCAACCCAGTCCCAGAACAAAGCGGAAATATCGGCCCCGCCAAAGCGGCGAACTTCCTGAACGCCTGTGGGGGAGGTCACATTAATTTCCGTCAGATAGTCGCCGATCACATCGATTCCGGCGAAAATCAGCCCGCGTTCTGAAAGAGCAGGCCCGATCCGGTCACAAATCTCCTGGTCGCGCTCGCTCATTTCGACAGCTTCAGCCCGCCCGCCCACATGCATGTTGGAACGGGTCTCTCCTTTTGCCGGGACACGATTGATAGCGCCGACCGCTTCGCCGTCGAGCAGGATAATGCGCTTGTCGCCCTTGGTGACCGCCGGGACGAACTTTTGCGCGACCAGGGGTTCGGGATAGGTGAGTGCGAACATTTCAAGCAAGGCGTTGAAATTGCCGTCATCGGGCTTCATGCGAAAGACGCCGACCCCGCCATTGCCGTAAAGCGGTTTTACAATGATGTCTTCATGAGTTTTGCGGAACGCGCGGATCGCTTCGGCGTCACTGGTGATAAGCGTCGGCGGCGTCAGGTCTTCAAATTCAGTAACATAAAGCTTCTCAGGCGCATCGCGAATGGAGCGTGGATCGTTCAGTACAAGGACGTCTGGTTGTAGGCGCTCGAGAATTTGCGCGGCTGTAATATACGTCATGTCGAAAGGCGGGTCCTGACGAATGAGCACGACGTCAACCTCACGTAGATTGACCGGCTGTGGTGCAGATAGTTTTACATGTTCACCCTGTTTGCGCTGAATTGCTTCAATCTTTTGAGCCCGCGCATAAACATGGCCGGTATCCAATTGCAGCGAGGGCGCTGCGTAAACCCAAACCTCATGACCGCGGCTATGCGCTTCCAGCGCCATGTCGAACGTGGTGTCGGCATCGACGTCAACGGCGCCGATAGGGTCCATCTGGATAGCGATTTTGAGCATGGCTGTTTAATTCTCTTGAGGAGTTTGGTCGTCAGCGCTTGGCATACGGACAGTAACGTAGTGAACGACTTTTTCAACGCCGCTGATGGTGCTGGCCAGCTGCAGCGCTTCGTCGAGTTCAGCCTGTGTGCGCGTTGATCCGATTAAATAGACAATCGCGTTCGAAACCGCGATTTTGAAATCGCCACTGGTCACATCTGCGTCAGCAAGCAGTTTCGCGCGCAGGGTCTGGTCGATACGGGTGTCCTCAAAGCCCTGTCCGAAAGAGGTTTTTTCGTCAATCTTGATTTCGTCGATCACTTGCTCGACGCCATCCGCCTTCCATGCATTGGCGATCAGTTTTGCATGGCCTTCATCGGTGCGCATCGTACCGGTCAGCATCAGGCGGCCTTCATGCACTGTCAGGTCCACATCCGAATAATCGTGCGAACGGTCGGAAAACAGAACGCTTTTCATTTCGGCATTCGCCGCAATATCAGTAAAGCTGTCATCAAGGCTGCGGCTAGATGCGCAGGCGGCCAGGCAAATAACGGCCCCGGCGGCCAAAATCATGCGTGACGCGTTTAGCAACATAAATCATACTCCTCTGTACTCGCCCGCTTGCAAAACAAAAGCGTTACTGCGCGCATTTGCGGTTAGAGAAAACCCACAAGGCCGTCACATTTGCGTTCAGTCGTCGCTTCGCCACGCCTGCGGTAAGTGCCTTAGCCTCCAGCCTGCAATCGCGATGATATCATAACGCATATCGGATTGTGCAAGATGCGGATGGCGCGCAATGAACAAATCCGCCGCCGTGATGATCCGTCGGCGGTTGCGGGCGCTGATTGCATTGATGGCGTCATCCATCGATTGGCGCGCCTTGACTTCAACAAAAGCGATTAGTTTGCCGCGCTTGACGATGATGTCGATCTCTCCGCCATGAGCTTTGTAGCGTCGCTCAAGGATGGAAAAGCCTTTAAGGCGCAAATACCATCCCGCCAGTTGCTCGGACCAGCGCCCAGCGGCCTCGGCTTTTTGGCGGTCAGTGCGCGACGCCTTCACTGATTATCTTTAAGCTGGAGTGCGCGCGCGTAAGCGCTGGATCGTGAAACGCCGAGGGTTTGCGCTGCTGTGCTGGCGGCGTCCTTGACGCTCATTTCCTGCAGCGCGCAAAAAAGAAACGCATCAAGATCTTCAGGGGTCGCGGGCGCTTCCTCTGCAGGATAGACAAGGATCATCAGCTCGCCTTTTGCTGGGGAGCTTTCATAATGTTTCGCCAACTCGCTTAGCACCCCTTCGCGTATCTCTTCGTGGATTTTGGTCAGCTCCCGGGCGACGGTGGCGCGCCGGTCGCCATAGGCTGTCGTCATGGCTTCAAGGCTCGGCGTGAGGCGAGGCCCGGTTTCATAAAAAAGCAGCGTTGCATTAATGCCGGACAGGGACTTCAGGAACTTTTCACGAGCACCCGACTTGGAAGGCGGAAACCCGGCGAAATAGAATTGATCACTCGGTGCGCCCGCAGCGCTTAAGCCAGCGATCAGGGCGGAGGGGCCTGGTAATGGTACGACCGAAACGCCAGCGTCACGCGCCTCGCGCACTAGCTTGTAGCCTGGATCGGATATCAGTGGCGTGCCGGCGTCTGAGACAAGACAGATTGCGGCGCCGTCTTGCAGTTTTTTAATAATACCGGGCCGCGCCCGTTCCGCATTGTGGTCGTGATAGGCGCTGCGGGCGGTCTGGATGCCATAGGCGGCGCACAGTTTCGCGGTTTGCCTTGTGTCCTCACACAAGATGAGGTCCGCTGCTTTCAACGCGGCGACGGCACGATACGTGATATCGCCGAGATTGCCGATGGGCGTCGCGGTCACATAAAGGCCGGGTTCGAGTGTTATTGTCGTATCAACCATTCTTGTTGACGATTGGCGCTCTATGAGCGCGGCGTCAATTGCTTGGCCCGTCGATTGAGGGGCTGAACGGCAAAACGGCTTGTTTACTGGCGCTGCGGCGCCGGTTAGTCTCGCCGCGATTTTGATGAGTGAAAAGGGGACCGGCGGATGCGGATCGAACTCGGGATAATCAGGACAGGCGTGCTGGCTGCGCTAATGGCGGTGCTTGCAGCTTGCGGATCGACGTCGTCGACCCGTCAGGGGCCAGTGGTTGTCGCCCAGCCTGACCAGCCGGCGACTGAACCTAGTGAGGATCTGCCGGAGTTTGAGCCTGAAGCTGACAGCTATGACCGGCGTGGTTTCGTGCGGCCGTCTCATATGGATGGCGACGAGCCGGTGCGCGTCGGGTTGCTGCTCCCGTTCAGCGCCTCCAGTTCAGCGGCTCAAAAAATCGCCTCGGCGATGTTTGACGCTGCTCAACTTGCAGCTTTTGACGCGGGCGATGCACGCTATCTTTTGATCCCTAAAGATACGAAAGGCACGCCTGACGGTGCGGCCGCAGCAGCGCGCTCGGCGCTTGCGGACGGCGCGGAAATCGTTCTGGGGCCATTGTTTTCTGAGTCTGTCGAAGCCGCCTCACGCGTGACGCGCGCTGCAAGAACCCCGATGATTGCGTTCTCATCCGACCTGCGGGCCGGGGGCGACGGAGTCTTCCTGCTCAGCTTCCCGCCAGAACTCGAAATTGAGCGGGTCACCGAATACGCCGTCAATCAGGAAATGACGCGGTTCGGCGTATTGGCGCCGATGACCCCTTATGGCGATCGTGTCTCAGGCGCGTTTGCTGAAGAGGTCTTCGTGCGCGGCGGCGTCATCGTGCATGAAGAGCGCTATGAGCAGGAGCCGGACGCCATGCTCGCGCCTGCTGAGCGCCTTGCAAAATACTCAACCGAAATTGTGCCGATCGAATTGCGTCATGACTTCGATCCCAACGACCCGCGCCCGCAAAATGCCGAGGCGGGATATACACAAGGTTATCAGGCGGTATTGATGCCGGAACAGGGAACGTTGTTGCGCGCCCTCGCGCCGTTGCTGCCCTATTACAATGTGGATATTACGCGCGTAAAACTGCTTGGCGTTTCCGCCTGGAACAATCCGCGCCTGACGCGCGAGCCGGCGTTGCGCGGCGGCTGGTTCGCTGCTCCTGATCCTGAGATCACCCGCAACTTTGAAAACCGTTATGCCGGCGCCTTCGGCGCACCGCCGCCGCGACTGGCGTCGCTCGCCTACGATGCAACGTTATTATCAGCGCGCCTCGCCGCGACGCAGCGCCGCCGCGACCGTTTCAGTCTGGAATCGATTACCGATCCAAACGGCTATTACGGGGCTGACGGTCTTTTCCGTTTGAATGCGGACGGCTCGGTGGAGCGTGGGCTGGCGATCCTTGAGATTCAGCCCGGCGGCATTCAGGTTATCGATCCTGCGCCGCGCAGTTTCGCACCGGGTTATTGATCAATTCCTTCTTTTCGGGCGGGGGCGTTCGACGGAGAGTATCATATGCGTTTGGCACTGTTAGCGTGCGTCGCGTTCGCGATGAATGCGGGGTTTTGGGTCGCTGCTGAAGATACGCCGCCGCAGCAAATGGCGCAGGATATGCTCGTCGCAGCGGCGGAGCTGGCTGCGGCTCACGCCGATACGCGCTTTGCTTACACGGTCGACTATTGGGGGCGGGAGAACGACGAGGAAGTTGCGGTCAAAGTCCGCTACGATCCGCGCTTGCCTGTTGGTGAGCGCTGGCGGCTCGTCGGAGCCGCTCTTGAGGATCTGGACAAGGATTTGCGCAAGGAAATCGAAGATCTTGAAGATAGAGAGCGGCCGGATGAAAAGCTGGTTTATAACAAAATTGGCGATGTGCTAGCAGGCTTAGAACTCGTTGAAGAGACGAATGCCTACGCAATTTTCCGTGGCCTTATGAATGGCGAGGATTTACCAGAAGATGTTATTCAGGGGACGATTACACTGAATAAAACAACGGCTCACATAGAGCGCATCGAATTGCGGGCTCTTGAGCCGTTCAAGCCGGCGCCGATTGCAAAGGTTAAACAGTTTTATCAGGATCAACGTTTTGCGCCGCCGCTTGGCGATGGACCGGCATTGCTTGTGGAAAGTGAAAACGATGTTTCGGGAAAAGCGTTTTTCAAGAAATTCTCCAGCGCATCGCGGCGGCAATTTTCCGATATCGAGCTCGTAAACCCGGCTGATATTGCTTCAGCTGAGTAATTTCATTCTTTCATGGTCAACTCGGTGCGCACGCGCAACATGCGCGTGGCGATTGCAACTTCTGAAAGGAAGTTCGCCAAACCGCCAATCAGCGCCAGCATTGCTGCGATAAACAAAATCGCGACCAGTGCGGCCAAGTTTAATTCTGCAAGAGCGCCAATGAATAGCGTTGCTACGACGATGCAGACAAGAAGCGCGGAGACCGTGCTAAAGTAAATAGATCGCTGTGCGAAAACGATCCGCCGATCGAGCACCGCAAGCTGTGCGGGCATGTAGTTTTCACGAGCGGCCTCTGGCGCGTTGGTAAGGATTTCCTCAAGGTAGCGTGCGCGATCAACAGCGCGTCCAAGTCTTGCAGCGACGACGTTTAACAGGGTGCCGATGCCGGCGAGAAGGAAAACCGGCGCGACCGCCAGTTGGATGATATGCGCAATGTCTGATGCGTTATTCATGAAAATGTCTTTCGCTTATCCGAGTAAGTCATAAAGCAAGCGGTTCAATACAACTCGTCCGTTGGGTGTCGCCGTCAAACGCCCGCATTGAAGGTCCAAAAGACCGTCATTTATTGCATGCTGCAGTTTTTCCGCGCGGGCATCGTTTTGATAAAATGGGTCATCCGCATAGAGTGCTACGCCTTCGTTCAACCTCAAACCCATGGTCAGGCGCTCGATCAACTGCGCTTCGGCGCTCAGCGGTTCGATCAGGCATGCCCCCGCGCCTGTCGCGTTTAGATAGTCTTCCGGTCGAGCCGTCATCTCCGTCGCTATCCGCTCACCGTTCACCGTCAGCCGTCCATGGGCGCCTGGGCCGACGCCGATATAATCCTGATAGCGCCAGTAAATCAGATTGTGGCGCGACTGGGCGTCCGGCGCGGCGTGGTTCGATATTTCATAGGCGGGTAGCCCGGCGGTATGGGTTAGCTCTTGCGCTAAATTGAACTGGTCTGCGCATAGGTCTTCATCCGCCGGGGCCCATCGCTTCGCGCGCACCTGTTTTTCAAAAGCCGTACCGGGCTCGATCGTCAGTTGATAGAGAGACAAATGCGTGACGCCAAAGGAAAGCGCCTCCTTCAACTCTGCATTCCATCCGTCCAGGGACTGGTCCGGACGCGCATAGATCAGATCAAAGCTGACCCGGTCGAATTTTTTCTGTGAGAGGGTAATCGCGCTGATGGCGGACGCTGCATCATGGTCTCTGCCAAGAAAGCCAAGCGCTTCCTCACGCAATGACTGAACGCCGAGGGACAAACGATTAACGCCGGTTGCGGCGATGTTGTGAAATCGTGATTGCTCCGCATCCGTTGGATTGGCCTCCAGCGTAATTTCCGGATCGGTGTCGAACCCCCACAGCCGTCCGCAAGTCTCAATAACCGATTCAATAACGTTGATCGGCGCGAGTGACGGCGTGCCGCCGCCAAAATAGAGACTGGTGAGTTTGCGTCCGTTTGTGCGTTCCGCCCAGTAAGTAAGGTCGCGTGTCAGCGCTTTTATCCACGCCGCCTCATCGACGGTTTTGTTTTTATAGACATTGAAATCACAATATGGGCAGATACGTGCGCAATAAGGCCAGTGCACATAAATTCCGAGCGCCGTCTCGGCGCTCATCGCTCAAGCGCCGGCATCACCCGTTTCATGAAGCCGTCGAACAGCGGCACGGTGAATGCGTTGTCGCCATGGGACTGGCTGTAGATCATGCCC
Source organism: Pseudomonadota bacterium (assembly GCA_039196665.1). Taxonomy (GTDB): domain Bacteria; phylum Pseudomonadota; class Alphaproteobacteria; order Caulobacterales; family Parvularculaceae; genus Hyphococcus. Next base: position 409,875 of record JBCCUQ010000003.1, read on the forward strand.
TTGTCGAGGAGGCGGCTACGGGTCGGCGCCACTTCATTGACTTTTTTGCCGAGAATATCGGCGATATCGCCTGAGCGGTGGGGGCCTGAACCAAGCTCCGCCATGGCGCGCAGATAGCGCTTTTCAGCTGGGGTCAGCCGGTCAAACCGGACCCTGAAGAAGCTGGCGTCCATCTCTGCAAGCGCCGTGATTGTCGCGTGATTGACGTCATCGATGGTGATCGGCGATTTTTCCGCCGCGTCCCAGCTGTGTTTCCCCCATTCCTGCAGGAAATAAGGATAGCATCGTGTCTGCTTCAGGATTTCCCCGATGGCGTCATCTTTGTACTGAGCGCCTTCCTGTTTCGCCGGATTGATAAGCGCCTCGCGCGCCGCCGCTTCTTCAAGCTGTGTTGTCTCAATGAATTCAAACAGCCGCTCGGCGTAAGATTTCGCGCGGCCCATCTGCCCCAGTAGTTGCGGCAGGCCGGCGGCGACCATGGTGACGGGCTTCTGGCGCTGGCTGGTTTGATGTAGGGCGGAGATCAGTGCGGCGAGCTGTTCTTCCGGGACATATTGAAGTTCGTCGATAAACATCACGAATGCGGTCTTGCGTTCCGCCGCCGCCTCGCCGATGGCGGAGAGAAGATCGGCAAGATCCGTATCAAGATCGCCTGAATCGGCGAGACCTTTCTCGGTCTCAAAATCGAAACCGACTTCAACATCGTCATATTTGAATTTGAACGCGTTGACGAAGCCGGCCAGCGCCCGCATGGCGCGTGACAGCCCCTCCTTCGCCGCTTCGCCGCGGTTGAGGCGCAGCAATGCAGAGCGCAGGGCAGGCGCGAGCACGCCAGGGAGGGTTCTGCCTTCCGGCGCTTCCATCGCCACCGTGGCGATGCCGCGCGCCTCCGCATCGAGCCGGATCTTGTTGAGGAGGACGGTTTTGCCGACGCCGCGTAGCCCATAATAGATAAAGCTTCGCGCTGCGCGCCCGTCGCGAATGCGATCAAGGGCGATGGCGGCGCGTTCAATGATGCCGTCGCGCCCGGCGAGGTCTGGCGGCGGCGTGCCTGCACCGGGGGCGTAAGGGTTTCGTCTCGGGTCCATGAGAATCGATTATAAGGAAGTTATCCCAAGTTATCAAATTACAGTAATTTATGATAATTTTCCTATAATTCATCGCGGGGCGTCCGTTTTCGCCGCTTCAGCGAGCGCAATCGTATGATCCAAGAGCTCGCGCCCGCCCATGGAGCCGTGGCTGGGGATCACGATTTTGGCCTCCGGGAAGGCCATTGCGACGTTGCGCACCGCATCGGCCCAGTTGGCGACGTCGCCATCCGCTGTGTTGCCAAGACTGGTGGCGTCGCCTGGGCGGATCAGGCATCCGCCGAATAATACTTCTGCGGGTGGGAAATAGACGACGATGTTATCGCGCGTGTGACCGGCGCCGGGATAATAGACGGCTGACATGGGCGCCGGCGGGTTGCGTGGGTCCATGGGGCCGATCAAAGGCATGAATCCCGCCTCATCGTCATTCAGTGTAATTGTATTTTCTGCAGGAGTCAGATCGCGCGCCGGCGCGTCTTCATTCGTCATTGGCGCTGCATAAGTTTTCACGCCAGCGGCAATCAATGCATTCATGCCGCCCATTTTGTCCTGATGGGCATGCGTGACGATAGCGACGGACGGCAATGCGCCGGTTTCTTTCTCGACCAGCATGAGAAGCTGTTCGGTATCGCGATTGGTCCAAGCCGTATCAACCAGTGTTACGCCAGCGTCCGTTTGAATCACAAGCCCTTGCGAAAGTATCGGACCCCAGGGTTCGATAATTTCATAACTCTTATGAATCCAGACGCCGTCTGCGATTTTTTCAAGTTCTGGGTCTGGCAAGGCCCTCTCTACGGCGTTGCTGCTGTTCGCTGCATTTGCAGGACATGCGAAAAGCAAAGCTGCGATTGCAAGAAGTTTAAAAGCTCTAATCATTCAAACATGCTTTCATCAGTCTACGGAATGCATCTGCGCGGTGGGAAATGGAATGCTTTTCTTCCGGGTCCATTTCGCCAAAAGTAATGTCATACCCCTCCGCCATAAAAATCGGGTCATAACCGAAACCATTGTCGCCGCGTGGCGGGAAAACAAGCCGGCCATGTACTTTGCCCTCAAAGACTTCTTCGTGACCGTCAGGCCAGGCGAGGCAGAGAACGCAAACGAAATGCGCAGAAAAATCTTCGGTGCCGCTTTCCGCAAGCGCTGATTCCACCTTGCGCATGGCGCGCGTGAAGTCGCGTGGCTCCCCAGCCCATCGCGCGGAATAAACGCCAGGCGCGCCGGAAAGAGCGGTTACGGCAAGGCCGGAATCATCCGACAGCGCCGGCAGGCCTGAGGCGGTTGCGGCTGCATGAGCCTTAATGGCGGCGTTCTCGGTGAAGGTGATTCCAGTCTCTTCCGGGTCATCCAAGCCAATTTTTTTCGCCGAGATCGCCACAATATCGAACGATCTTACTAACTCGTTGATTTCTTTGATTTTTCCGTCATTGTGTGAGGCGATAATCAGCTCTCCAGGCCCCAATTTACGCACATTTTGGTCCATGTTTTTATCCCTTTTCGGAAAATATTTATCGTTTTTCGGAAAAAACCTCTTGCATTGTTTTTCGATAAGTGTATATCGATAATCAACAAGACGGCGAAAACATCGCCGCAACGGAAAAGCCGGCTCAAAAAGCCCAAAAGGGCGAAACAAACAAGACCAGCGGATCCCGAGGGACAAAAAGAGCCCGAAATAAAAAAAGAGCGGCTGGGGAAAACCCGAACCGCTCAGAAGATCAGAATGAGTTGCGTTGGTTCAACAAAGGAAAAGAAAAGGAAAATCCCATGTCTAGCAAACACTCAACAGATAACTTCGGTGGTTTTGGCGGCGTTGTCAACGGTCTGGCCGTTTTGGTCACAATAAGCCTGGTCGGCGCTGGCTACTTTACGGCGCTTGGTTCCTTCGCGGGAGTTGCATAATGTCGAAGTTAATTCACCTTGCGGCCGCTGGCGTTTTTGCGGCGGTCGCGGCGGCCAGCCTCGTCGGGCTCGCCACCGCAGCACCACAGGCCGAAACCGAAAAGACCAACAGTTGCCAGAAAACGCTGTGCCTTGTGGCCTTCTTCTAGATTATGTTCACCTTGCCTGGAATCGGTTAACGTGAACCAGGTTCTTTGCCGCGAACATTAAGCGACTGGGCGACGGACTAGTGGGGCGCACCAGTTCTGGCGGTGAAGGATTTAACGAAAAGACGGAGACGGACGAATGCGAGCGATTGGCAAAGGCTCACTCGCGTCATTGCTGGCGATGGGGCTTCATTTTACACGCATCATTTTGTGGGTCGCCTTTATTGGCTTGGCGATCGCCATGGTTGTTGTTCCGTTTGTGCCGATAATCATGAGCGCTGTCGATGGCGTCGGCAGTGTTAATGTGAATGCTGACGTTGATGTTGACGCCGGTGATTTTTTTGAAATCGCTCATCACTTCGTAACATTTGGCGTGATGCTCTTTGTCGTCAATCGTCTTTTGGAAATCCTAAAAACGCTGCGGTTTGGCTCGCCTTTCGTCAAGGAAAACGCAGACCGTTTTCGCGGCCTTGGATATGCGCTGTTGATTGGGGAAGGCGCGAAATTCGCCTTTGGGTTTTTATCGCTGATCTTCTCCGTGGAAGTAGAGATTAATTCCACCATCATTTCATGGCTCGCCATTATCGCCGTGTTCGTTCTCTCTGAAGTTTTCCGCGAGGGTGCGCGCATGAAGGAAGAGCAGGATTTAACTGTTTGATGGGTATCGCCGTAAAACTCGATCGTGTGCTCCTCGATAAGGGCATGTCGCTGACAGAGCTGTCAGAGCGGGTTGGCGTGACGATTGCGAATCTGTCAATCCTGAAGACAGGCAAAGCGAAAGCCATTCGCTTTTCAACGCTGGAAGCGATCTGCCGCGAGCTTGATTGTCAGCCAGGCGATATTCTGTTCTTTGACGACTGATGATGAGAACGCTGGCGGAATAGATCACCGGTAGGGTGTTGACGCTGGCTCACCGACATTTTCTGTCACCGCTTCCGGACGCGCATTTTTAACCGCGCGGCTGTTAAGCGCGAATACCCATAAACATGCTGCGAGGATTGTCGTGAAAATGTAGGGTGCTTGCGGCGCTATTGCATAAAGACCAAATCCGATCAGCGGCGAGACAATAAAGCCTGAGGCGCCGGCGGCGTTCGCCAGGCCGATGGCGGCGCCTTGTTCATCCGCGCGTACGGCTAGAGACGCTGCAGCGTTGAAACCTGGAACGGCGAGCCCTGCACCGAAGCCGGCGATGACCATGCCGAAGACCACCGGGCCAAGCGACGCTGTCACCCAGATGAGAATATGACCGACGATAATCAGCGCCGGCGCGATCTGCATCAACGTTCGCGGCGCCAGCCCGAAGCGCTGTACGATCACCAGTTGCGAAAACAGTGACGCCATGGCGCCGCCCATTAGTCCGACGCCAACCAGCTGCGGCGCCAGCGCCGTTGAAAATCCAAGGCGGTCGATAAAGTAAAAACCGACCGTCTGTATGGGAATGGCGTTAGCGACCCCAAAGGCAAGGCCGAAAATTAAAAAGGGTCTGAGACGCGGGTCTGTCAGGTTGATTTTTGCATAGTCTTCGCGCTTTGCCGGTTTTGTGCGTTCCGGCAGAAATATGAATACAGCAATGCTCATGAGGCCAGCGAGAATCGCCATCGCGAAAAACGGCGCAACGGGCCCAAACACCGCCGCGGCGGCGCCAAAGCCCGGCCCTAGCATGGCGCCGAGGCCAAAGGCGGCGGAGAAGCTGGCGATCCCGGCGGTGCGGTCCTTCGCGCTGGTGCGGTCTGCGATATAGGCTTGCGCGGCGGGCGGCCCGGCGGACCCAAGCAAGCCATAAAGCATGCGCGTACCAACCATCAATATGTAAAGCGGCAATCCGGAGATCGCGCCGATAACGCCGAGCCGGATCGACGCCCCGAACAACAACATGGAAGTGGCGAAACCCATAAGACCGATAAGGATGAACATCTTGCGGCCGGTCTTGTCGCTGGCGCGTCCCCAGTGTGGTCCCGTTGTCACCCAGCACATCGCCGACAGCATGAAAATCAGGCCAACCTGCAAATCGCTGAGGCCGATCTCACGGGCGAGCGGCGGCAACACGGAAAAGACGATGGTCTGACCCATGCCGGCGCACACCGCGCCAACGAGTAAGAGCGCAATGGCGAATGCACGGGCGCGGGGGCTCGTCGGGTTGTCAGCAATGGTTGCTGCGCTGTTGTCTGTTTGCTGGCCCACGCGATTGCCTTGATATAGTAATGCATGTCTCAACATGGGCCGCGCAAATTAGCAATCATTCGCTTGGACTTGTGGCAAGGGAGGCGCGCATGAAGGCAGGTGACTTTGAGGCGGAGGGCGGATGCGCCTGCGGCTCCATACGGTATCGTATGACATCGAAGCCATTGTTTGTTCATTGCTGCCATTGCACGTGGTGTCAGCGCGAGACAGGCTCGGCTTTTGTTTTAAACGCGATGATTGAAAGTAAGGAGATTGAAATACTCACTGGCGCGCCGGTTGCAGTGATGACGCCTTCGGAAAGCGGACAAGGGCAAAAGGTCATGCGATGCCCCGACTGCCAAGTCGCATTGTGGAGCCACTATTCGGGAATTGGCGATAGGGTGAGTTTCATCCGTGTGGGAACGCTGGATGAGCCGCGCCGCATTCCGCCAGACATTCATATCTTCGCGTCAACGAAATTGCCCTGGGTGGAGATCCCAAAAGGCGCGCCGGTTTACGAGGAATATTATGACTGGCGCAAGGAATGGCCAGAGGCGTCACAGGCGCGGCGGCTGGCGATGAAGAAGAAGTGACCGGCCTGCGCGTAAAGATCAACCGGTAGATTTTAGCGACAAACGGTGCGGCGTTATCTCTCTTGCCTTCACCGGATCACGTATGGTCACTTTGCTTTTGCGGGCGAAGCAAAGACAGGAACAGTTGACGCGTATGAGTTTTTACCAGGTCTGGCGTTTTTTTCCGGCGCTGGCGGCGCTCTCTTTTTTTGCAAATCCGGTTGCGGCGCTGGCGCAGACGGCCCCCTTGAGCGAGCGTCAAGCTGAAGCGGCGGCTGATAATTACCAGCGATATTGCGCGCTTTGTCATGGGGCCGACCGCGAAGGCTACGCCAACGATCATGCGCCTTCTCTGCGCTCCAGCGCTCTTATTGCACCCGGCAATGACCTCTTCATGTTCCGCTCCATCGCCTATGGTCGCCCGGGAACGCCCATGGCCGCCTATCGCGAGGAATCCGGCGGGCCCATGAGCAACCGTGAAATCAACCAGCTTGTGAAGTGGTTATACGAACAGACCGGTACGGACCCCAGATACGACGAAAACGGCGATAGCGCGCGCCTTGCCTATGACCGTATCCTCGGCGATGCGGCGCTGGGCGCTGACGTTTACGCCGGCGAATGCGCGATGTGCCATGGCGCCAGCGGCGAAGGCGGCACGGGTACGCAACTCGCCAATCAGGTCTTTCTTATTTTCGCGTCGGACCGGTTCATCAAGCGCACAATCGAAAACGGCCGCGACGGCACACCGATGCCGGCGTTTAAAAACCGGTTGAGTGCGGATGAAATTGATGATGTTACGGCGTTTCTGCGCGCAAAAGCGACAGGCGCCGATCTTGAACAGCCGGCAGCCTCGGCGCCGCCTTCGCCGGACGAGTATGTCATCAACCCTGATGGCGCCGACCCGGAATTCGACCTTGACGACGGCATCTATGTTTCCGCGGAAAACCTGAATTCGGCGCTTAACGCCAAGTCGCGCATGGTCATTCTCGATACGCGCGCAACGTCGTGGTGGCGCATGGGCCATATCGAGGGAGCGGTTCCGGTCCCCTATTACAGCGATTTTGACGACATCGTTGACGACCTGCCGCGCGATGTGTGGATTGTCGGCTATTGCGAATGTCCGCGCGCCGCCGCCGAAAGCACGATCCGAAAATTGCGTCGGCGCGGCTTCGATAAAACCGCCGTCCTCTTCGAAGGCATTCAGGGCTGGGCGGGTCTCGGCTACCCGATCCTTCTCGGCGAGGTCGAAACCGTAAGCGCAGACGAATAGCCTCCCTTGCGGCGGCATGGACGGGGCGGGCCCGAACGCCTATATCCCGCCTGTTATGGCCGAACTTGACCTTACCAATCGCCCAGATGCGCAAGATGATCTCAGCCCTTGGAATCTCTCCGGGCTGTCGAGGGCGGAGCTGCGCGCGACATTGGCGGACGCTTTTCATCTCGACGAGAAAAAAGCGAAGATGCGGGCCAGCCAGCTTTGGCGATGGATCTATCAGCATGGCGTGACGGACTTTGGCGCCATGACCGATATATCGAAGGACATGCGCGAGGGGCTTGCCGATAAGTTTGTTGTCGCGCGCCCTGAAGTGGTCGAGCGACTGGTCTCGGTCGACGGCACGCGCAAATATCTTCTTCGTCTTGGGCCCGGCGTCGAGGTTGAATGCGTTTACATTCCGGATGTCGGGCGCGTCGGCGCTTTATGCGTTTCCAGTCAGGTCGGTTGCACGCTGAACTGCACCTTCTGCCATACAGGCACGCAAAACCTTGTACGCAATTTGACGGCGGCGGAGATCGCCAATCAGGTGATTGCGGTCAAAGACGATCTAGAGGAATGGCCGTCCGGCGGCGAAGACCGGATGCTTTCCAATATCGTGTTCATGGGCATGGGCGAGCCGCTTTATAATCTCGATAATGTGTCAGCAGCGATCGACACAATTTCGGACGGCGACGGCATTTCGATTTCGCGCCGGCGCGTGACCGTGTCGACCTCTGGCGTCGTGCCGCAGATGCAGCGCCTTGGCGAAGAAACCTCTGCGATGCTGGCGATATCTTTGCACGCAACGAATAATGACTTGCGCGATGAACTGGTGCCGATCAATCGCAAGTATCCGATTGCGGAGCTTCTGGACGCGTGCCGCAATTATCCAGGCGCCAGCAATGCGCGGCGCATCACGTTTGAATATGTGATGTTGAAAGACGTCAATGATAGTGATGCTGAGGCGCGCGAACTGGTGCGCTTGCTCAAAGGCATTCCGGCCAAGATCAATTTGATTCCGTTCAATCCCTGGCCCGGTGCGCCATATGAGTGTTCTTCATGGGAGCGGATTGAAGTCTTCGCCGAAATCGTCAATCGCGCCGGCTACGCCTCACCCATCCGAACGCCACGTGGCCGCGATATTTTCGCCGCCTGCGGACAGTTGAAGTCGGAAAGCGTGAAGAAACGCGCGAGTGAAGTGCGGCGGGAAGCAGCTGTTTAGCGGTGCTTATTAAGCGATCAACACTCATCGGTTCGTTTAGCTTCAATAACGAATTTCATAAGTTCAAAAGCTTTCATGCCGCGTTTTAGTTCTCGCGCCTGCGCGTTGGTCATTTCTTCTTCTTTGATCACCGCATCAAATTTCATCTGAACATTAATGTCGACAGCGTCTTTAGAAACGGCGCCTTCATAGATAAAACGGTTTACCCCTTGTGCGAGCTTGGGGTCGGCGGCGCATTTGATTTCGCCGGCGATGGCGTTTCCCTCACGCGGCAATGGCGTACTCATACAGCTGTAGTGCAGCTGATAGTATTTCTTTACGAGAGTGTGTGGGAACAAAGCGCGGTCGGTATCCGCCAGGCAAAACGAATAAGGTCCTTCTTCTTTACCGCCCGCCTTTAAAAGACCTGCACCGGAAAGCGTCACCTCATATAGACCGGGTTCTGGATCCGCGGGTGTTTCGCTGGCGGCATCACGTCCGTTGGAACAGGATGTTGTGATCACGGAAATCACCGCCAAATATGCAATGGCGTTGGGCTTGGAAAACGGGGTCATTGTTTTGCCTTTAAACATTCGCGCCAAGCCCAAGAATTTAGTAAAGCCGTCTTAAAGAGGCCTTTAAATCATAAAACTGCAGACTATCTTGTGTGCGGCCTGCTGATTAAAAACATCGCCATAAAATAATGCGCCGAAGGAGACCGACATGCTGCTCGATACGCCCATATGCGACTTTGGTTGGAAAGCGCCGGACTTTACACTTGCGGACCCGGATGGAAATCAATTCACGATGTCGGAACAGCTCGGCGACAAGGGGTTGTTGATTGCCTTTATTTGCAATCACTGCCCTTACGTTCAGGCAATTGCAGACAGGTTTTCTGAGGATGTGGAGGTGCTACAGGCCGAGGGCGCCAATGTACTCGCCATTATGTCAAACGACTATCGTTCCGTGCCGGAAGATGCGCCCGCCAAGATGAAGACTTTTGCGGCAAAACATGGCTTTACCTTTCCTTATTTGGTCGATGAAGACCAATCCGTTGGAAAAGCTTACGGCGCGGTATGCACGCCAGACTTTTTTGGGTTCAATAAAGATGGAGAGCTTCAATATCGTGGCCGGCTTGATGATGCGCGCATGGGCAATCCTTCAAATCGCAAAACAGAACTCGTGAATGCCATGCGCCAGATCGCTGAAACAGGAAAAGGCCCTCGCGACCAAACGCCAAGTATGGGCTGTTCAATAAAATGGAAGTGAGGCGCATCCGTGGTTGTTTGAAATCGCTACTACAATTAATGATTTTCGCGGGTTAATTTGCTACAGGTTTATTATGCCTTTAGCTGTTTCAGCCAACGTCATTATTTCCGACTGGGAGTTGGCTGAAACTTTTATTCGCGCTTCCGGTCCCGGCGGGCAGAATGTCAACAAAGTTGAAACAGCGGTTCAGTTGCGTTTCAATGCGCTGAACTCGCCGTCGCTCTCGGACGCCATCAAACTGCAACTCAAAAAAATCGCCGGCCGCCGCATGACCAAGGACGGTGAGATCATCATTGAAGCAAAACGCTATCGCTCTCAGGAGCGCAACCGTGAGGATGCACGCGCCCGCCTTGCTGCGTTGATAGAGCGCGCCGCAAACCCGCCGCCAAAGCGCAAAAAAACCCGCGTGCCGCCGTCGCAAAAGCGAAAACGTTTGGAAAACAAGCGCCGCCGCGGCGAGGTTAAGGCGCGCCGTACACTTACCAAGCTTTCAGATTGAGCCGATAGCGCCAGCACAGATTCGTGCTAGATTCGTCGCTGCAGATGCGCCTTTTCCAGACGCAATGAGTTCAAATGAGGGAGAAAAGCTTTATGTTTCAACGTTTAATAGCCGGCGCCGTTGGCGCGCTGATCATTATCACGGGCGCGCTCGCAGGCGAAGACAAGCCGTTGACGGAAGATCAGGCGAAACGCTTTGTGGCGACGCTTGCCGCCGTTGAGGCGCTGGGCGATCAGCTTCGAGACGATGGCAAGATTGAAAATCTTCAGATCGCGCAGCAGCCAATCGCAGGTGAGCCATTCAAGCCATATTCAACGGCGGTCACAATTTTGAAAGAAAAGCATCCCGGCGATCACGCCAAGCTCGCCAATACAGTTGAAGAGCATGGCTTTTCGACAACGGAGTGGGGGAGTGTGGGTGACCGCGTGATGGTCGCTTATCTCGCCGTGAAAATGCAGGAGGAAGACCCGCGCTCGCTGGAGATGATGGAAGGCATGGACAAATCCATGATGGATATGGTGCCGCCGGAAATGCGTGCGCAGCTGGAGAGCACATTCGCCATGATGGAGACGGTCAAGAACGCGCCGGAAGCTGACAAAATGGCGGTCATGGCTGTGAAAGACGACCTTGACAATTACATGGAAAAAGATGCGGCAAGCTGACAAAAACTGATTTTGCGTTGTCAAAGCCCGGATGCAATAGTGTCCGGGCTTTTTGCTGTTGGGAGGTATGAACATGCAGGCGGAATGGAAGACTGTTTTAGGGCTCGCTGCTGCGATCTTGTTGCAAAGCGCTGCAAATGCGCAAGGTCCCGGTTCCACCGCTGTCGACGCTGCAAAAGCTTATCACCAGCAAAACGGCCCGCAGATTGTAAAAAGCTTTGTCGACCTTCTGGCGATCCCCAACGACGCGCTGGATGCAGAGAATATCCGGCTGAATGCGGAAACAATCGCCGACATGTTTCGTGAGCGCGGTTTTGACATGCAGCTTCTGGAACATGACGGCGCCCCGCCCCTTATTTATGGCGCGCTGGAAACACCGGGCGCGGATCGCACCATTGCAATTTATGTGCATTATGACGGCCAGCCGACAGAAGATACGAAATGGAGTCATTCTCCGTTTGAGCCGGTGCTTTACTCCGAGGCGATGACGGACGGCGGAGAGGTGATCCCGTTTCCGGTGCCGGGCGATGTAATTGATCCGGATTGGCGCATCTATGCGCGCTCGGCGAGCGATGACAAGGCGCCATTCCCGGCGCTGCTCGCTGCGATTGATGCGCTCCAAGGCGTTGATATTCCGTTTACGTCTAATATTAAGCTTATCTTTGATGGAGAGGAGGAGCGGGGGTCTGGCCATCTCGATGACTATCTCGCCGCCCATGCGGATAAATTCTCCGATATCGACCTCTGGCTTTTCTGCGATGGTCCGGGGCATCAATCGGGGAATCCGCAATTGGTGTTTGGCGTGCGCGGCGTTACCGGTCTGGAAGTCACTGTCTATGGGCCTGATCGCGGTCTCCACAGTGGGCATTACGGCAACTGGGCGCCAGGCCCAGGCTGGCGTCTGGCAAGCCTCTTGGCGTCGATGAAGGACAGTGAAGGCGACGTCCTGATCAGCGATTTTTATAAATCGACCGAACCTTTATCCGAGATTGACCGTGATGCGATCGCAGCGGCGCCGGCGATTGATGAAGAGCTTCGCACCACCTTTGGTGTTGCAAGGTCAGAGGCGAATAATGCGCCGCTTGGCGAGCGTATCCTGCAGCCGGCGCTTAACCTGCAAGGCTTGAAAAGCGCCGAGATTGGCGACAAGGCGCGCAATGTCATCCCGTCTTCGGCGACAGCATCTATCGGATTGCGCCTTGTCAAAGGCAATGATCCGGAGGCGATGCTTGATCTTGTCGAAGATCACATTCGGGGACAGGGGTATCATGTCATACGTAACGATCCCGATCGCGAAACCAGGGCGACGCACCCCCTGATTGCAAAGGTCACGCGCAGCGGCGGGTATCCGGCCGTTAAAAGCCGTATGGATGACGAACGGGTTGCGCCGCTGATCGGCGCACTCAGAACGGTGGCGGGCGACGCGCTTGTGCTGGCGCCAATGCTCGGCGGATCGCTGCCGCTTTATATGTTCGAGGAAGCGTCCAGCGCCCCAATCGTTGTGCTGCCGATTGCAAACTATGATAACAATCAGCATGCGCCGGATGAAAATATTCGGCTGGGCAATCTCTTTTACGGCATTGAAGCCTACGCCGCTGTGCTGACGATGGAAAATTAGCGTTCGCGGCTTTAACGGGCGGCTTTGGCTTTTAGCGGAATGACCGTGTCGTAGCCGCCGGGTTTCGTGTGCTCAAGCAAGTCGCCGGGCTGACAGTCCAACACCTCGCAGATCTTATCAAGTGTTTCAAACTTAACGCCTTTGACGCGGCCTGACTTCAGCTTTGAAAGATTAGCTTCTGTTACGCCGATCCTCGCCGCGAGGTCTTTTGATTTCATTTTTTTTCTCGCCAGCATTACATCCAGCCTGACCAGGATCGTCATTGGCGCCGCCTATATGTAGCTTTCCGCTTCGTCCTTGTAGTCCTTCGCCCATTCAAGAGCGAAGGATACAAAATAAAAAATTGCCGCTGTAAAGATCAGCAGCCAATGCTCCGGTGATATCTGGATGTGAGTCCATAGCGGTTGATCGCTGAACTCCCCCTGCGCCCAACGTCTCGCGCCGCTGCCTGCGATCGTAAAGAGTGCAGTCAAGCCAGCGAATAATGCATAAGTACGAAGACGTCGAATGGTCGATAAAGCGAAAACCAAACCTGCATGAAAATTTCTGAACATTGCAAATAATTGGTAGAGCGCCATCAACCAGACAATCAATGCCGGCGCGACAGCGATAACGCCAACAAGGCGACGCTCCTTAAGCGGAGGGTTTTGCGCCAGCACAAGGTTGCTGTCGCCAAACCAGATGACGTCTACATCACCCACCCAGTAAAGTGTCGGGGCCAGCACTGATAAAAAAGCTATGGCGGGGATGAGCCACATCATGCACAGGCTGTATTGGCGGATGCGCCTTTGTTTTTCGTTTGACATAACAATCTTATCTCGATAATAAATTGTCGTAATATGATAATTTATTGCTGATTTAATATATCAGACAATGCCGACACGCGGCAAGGAAAACTGCGCTCGCCGCCCGTGACTGCGGCTGGCGAGTAAAGAACGAAGGTGGGGCGATGTTGGAATACGCAATCAGTTTTGGCGCGTGGTGGGGTGTCGTCCTTTTGATTGTTGCGCTGCTGAAGGTGTTTCGCTTCGCTGCCCTCAATCCAACGTGGCTTATTATTGCTGTCGTTCTCCATGGCCTCTACGCAAGCGTCAATCTGATCGGGATTCCCTTTTGGGATATTGAAGCGGTTTTTGGCGATCTCAACTGGAACTGGGACGGCAAGATCGCCTCTTTTGTCGTTAGTCTTCTGGTGCTGCTGTTGCTCTCAATAATCAGTAAAAAGGTCAGTTTCCAAAAAGCGGGCGTAACGCTGACGCAGAATCCAGGGGCTGTGGTTCCGGCTCTCATTGCTACCGGGTTGTTGGTTGCGTCGGTCATTGCTGCGGAGATCGCTGTGAATGACGGGTGCTCCCTTGGTGTTGAACGTATCCTCTTTCAAGCGACGATGCCTGGTATTGATGAAGAAATTTATTTCCGGGGATTGTTGTTGCTTGTTCTGGCTATTGCTGTGGAAAGCAGGGGCGTCAACTTCTTAGGCGCGCCAATAAATTGGGCTGGTGTGCTTGTAACGTTGTTATTTGGCCTGGGGCATAGCCTTTTCTGGCAGGAAGGCGCGTTCGGATTCAGTATCGTTGCGTTCGTGTTCACATTCTACCTTGGGTTTGGCCTTCTATGGATACGTGAAAAAACTGGCAGCATTTTTATTCCGTTAGTCGCGCATAATCTGATTAATGTCTCTGGCTCGTTTTTTTAGGTATGGCGCCAAGGCAATTGCTACATACAACAGGGCGCGCCGGGTGGTTGACTCACTTCTGCATTCTCAACACGGGACGGCATGTCGGCGACAAGGAGATCCGTGTCAGGATCATTGTTCGGTGAAAGTACAAGTGTTTGAAAACGGGCCCAGTCGAAATTCGCGCCGGGGTCGGATCGCCGGGCTGGGTCTACAAAAGCATGGGAGAAAACGAATTTTAAATTTGGATATTTCGCCCAGCAATAACGAACCAGAAGCGTTGTCGTCTCCATTTGCCAGTCGGAGTAGGAATCGCCTGGAGTCTGGCGGTTGACGACTTCGATGCCGAGCGACCAGTGATTGATCTTTTCCCTCCCGCCAAGCTGTGGATGCGATGCGGCGTTGCGCACATGCCAGGCTGCAAGAGATTCATAAACGACAGCCCAGGCGAATTGACCGTGGGCGGCTTCTTCTTCGCCGGGGATGATCCAGTGCGCCGAGGCTTTGCCGCCTTGCGGGTTTTTCCACCAGGAAAGCGCGCCCTCGGATGAGCCGCCGGCTGTTGCGTGGATGACGACGGCCTCTATGCCCTCAACGGCGTGGAATATCCGGTTTGAGGCCCGGTTCTGATTATACCAGTGAATATCCGGATAAACTTTCTCGGGCGCTCCAAACGGCGCAGGTGCGGCGTTGGCGGGTAATTCAAAAAAATATTGCTGCGGATCTGACATGGGCGCCTCCTTTAGATGAACGCGGCGGCTGCCTTTTTCAGGCGCAGCGTTCGGACCAAGCCCCCGGCTGGATCATACCACCGGGCAGACGGGCGGGGATAACTTTGCTTGCATTTCGCCGCGTCGGCGTTAGGCAGGCGGCTTGGAGTTTTCTGAATGTCCCGTATCAAGGCCCGTTTCGACACATTGAAAGCTGAAGATCGCGCCGCTTTTGTGCCCTTCATCATGGCGGGTGATCCGGACGACGAGGTCTGCCTCGATCTTCTGAAAAAGCTGCCCGCCGCCGGGGCCGATATCATTGAGCTGGGCGTCGCCTTCACCGATCCCATGGCGGATGGCCCGGCCATTCAGGCTGCCGGTCTGCGCGCCCTGAATGCCGGCCAGACTTTGCACAAGACCCTTGAAATAGTTCGCTCGTTTCGGAAGGGGGATGATGAAACGCCGTTAATTCTGATGGGCTATTATAATCCTTTTTACGCCTATGGGGTCGAGGCCTTTTTGATGGACGCGAAGGCCGCCGGTGTTGATGGTCTCATTATTGTGGATTTGCCGCCTGAAGAGGATGGCGAGATGTGTTTGCCAGCCCGCGCCGCCGGCATTGATTTCATTCGCCTGGCGACGCCGACCACTGACGCGGCCCGCTTGCCCAACGTTGTGAAAAACACCTCCGGTTTCGTCTATTACGTCTCAGTTGCCGGGGTCACTGGCAAGGCCGCTGGCGGCGCGGAGACCGTAAAACAGGCCGTTCAGCGCATCGGCAAGGCGTCCGGCTTGCCGGTTGCGGTCGGTTTCGGTATCAAAACGGCGGAAAAGGCGAAGGAATTTGCCGCTTTTGCGGATGCAATCGTCGTCGGGTCTGCGCTCGTCGAGGTTCTCGCGCATGGCCTTGAAGACGCGGGCGGCGACCCTGATAATGTAACGCAAGCGGTTAATGCAGTTTTGAACATAACGCGCGATATTGCGCAGGCCGTCCATACGGCGCGTCGCCAGTAGATTTCGGAAGAGAGTTCAGACAATGAGTTGGCTTTCAAATATCCCCCCGGGAATCAAGAACATTTTCAAGCGCGAAGATGACGGCACAGACAAGCTGTGGGCGAAATGCAGCGGTTGCGATGAAATGATTTTTCAGAGCGATCTGGAAAGCGCGCATCAGGTTTGCCCGTCCTGCAATCATCATTTGCCGCTGGCGCCGGCGGAACGATTTTCAATGCTGTTCGACAACGCCGCTTATGAGTTGATCGCATTGCCGGAACCCGTCGCCGATCCGCTGAAGTTTCGCGACGAGAAGCGCTATACCGACCGGCTGAAAGAAAACCGTAGGAAAACAGGACAGAATGACGCCATGCAAGTCGGCGCCGGCGCCATCGATGGCGCTCCGGTCGTCGTCGCGATTCAGAACTTCAAGTTTATGGGCGGCTCCATGGGCATGGCGTTGGGCGAAGCCATGTTGAAAGCGGCCGAAGAAGCCGTTGCGCGTCGTGCGCCTTTTGTTGTCTTTGCGGCATCGGGTGGCGCGCGCATGCAGGAAGGCATTCTTTCTCTTATGCAAATGCCGCGCACGACCATCGCGGTGCAGATGATGAAAGAGGCGGGACTTCCTTATATCGTTGTTCTGACGAACCCGACCACTGGCGGCGTGACGGCGTCATACGCCATGCTGGGCGATATTAATCTGGCGGAACCTGGCGCGTTGATTGGTTTCGCTGGTCCACGCGTTATCGAACAGACCATTCGTGAAAAACTTCCCGAAGGATTTCAGCGAGCCGAATTTCTGGAAGAAAAAGGCATGGTCGACCTTGTCGTGCATCGCCATGAAATGAAAACGACTTTGTCGAAGCTTATTCGTGTGCTGATCAAAGAGCGCAGACAGGCGCCACAACCGCAACTTGTTGTTTCCAGCGAGCCGCCGGCGGCGACGCCCGCACCACCAGTGCAACTTGATAAAGCGGCTGAATAGGATCTTACGCCCTTGAGCGATATTGAAGCGGTTCTCGCCCGCGTTGCACGCCGGCGTCCAAGGGTTATTGACCTCTCACTGGACCGGGTTTTTGCTGCTCTTAAGCGCCTGGGCGATCCGCACAAGCACTTACCGCCTGTTTTTCATGTCGCTGGAACGAACGGCAAGGGGTCAACGGTGGCCTTTCTTCGATCGATTCTGGAAGCTGCAGGGAACAGCGTTCACGTTTACACGTCGCCACATCTTGTGCGCTTCAACGAGCGTATTGTTCTCGCGGGACGCGAGATCACCAACGAAGCGCTTATCGAGGCCTTGGAGCGATGCGACCAGGCTGTTGGAGATCAAAAACTTACATATTTTGAAACGATTACTTGCGCGGCGTTGATTGCATTTGCTGAAACGCCTGCCGACTACCTCATCCTCGAGGTTGGTCTCGGCGGTCGGCTCGATGCAACCAATGTACTTGAGAAACCATTGTCGACGAGCGTTTCACCGGTTGATCTCGACCATCAGCAGTTTCTGGGCAATTCGATCGACCTTATCGCGGCGGAGAAGGCGGGAATTTTCCGGCGTGGCGCGCCTGCGGTGATCGGTAAACAAAGTCCTGACGCCATGTCTGTCCTGCAGCGTTGCGCTAGTGATCTCGGAGCGGCGATATTCGCCTATGGCGAGCAGTGGAGTATTTTTTCAGAGCACGGACGACTGATTTATCAGGACGAAGATGGCCTTTCAGACCTGGACACGCCCCGTCTTTACGGCGCCCATCAGATCGAAAACGCCGGGCTCGCCATTGCAACGACAAAAGCGGTGGGCCTGAACATTGCTGATAATATTCTGTCTCACGGCGTTTCAAGGGCTGTTCACCCGGCGCGTCTGCAGCGTCTCGTAAGCGGCCCACTGGTTGATTTGGCGCAAGAACTCCTGAGGGAGGAGCCGGAGATCTGGCTTGATGGCGGGCACAACCCCCATGCAGGTCGCGTTATTGCGCGTGCAATGGCGGACATGCAAGACCGTCACGCCCGTCCGCTGGTCATGATCGCCGGAATGCAGGCGAACAAGGATGCGCGAGGCTATTTTGAACCGTTTGCTGGGCTTGCCGCTGAGGTCTTTTCCGTCGCAGCGGCTCAAGATGGTGTTGCTTCAGCGGATGAGGTGGCGGCGGCGGCGCAGTCGGCCGGCCTGAAGACGCAAGCTTGCGCTTCAACCAAGGAGGCTGTGCGGCTCGCCTGTACGCGGAAATTAAAAGAGCCGCCGAGAATTCTCATCGGCGGCTCGCTTTATCTTGCGGGTGAAATTTTAAAGGATCACGCCTAAGCGGCGGCTTCTTTCAAAACTTCATTGACCCAGGCGACAAGCGCGCTTTTTGGCGCGGCGCCAACCTTGGTCGCGGCGAGTTCGCCATCCTTAAAAATCATCATTGTTGGAATGCCGCGCACCCCATATTGACCAGGTGTTTGCGGGCTTTCGTCGATATTGACTTTCGCGACCGTCAGCTTGCCAGCGAACTCATTGGAAATGTCTTCCAGCGCCGGGCCGATCTGTTTACAGGGCCCGCACCACTCCGCCCAGAAATCAACAAGGACAGGTCCGTCCGCTTCAAGGACGTCAGTTGAAAAGCTCGTGTCGGTAACAGCCTTTGTTGGCATGACTTTGTACTCCTGAACACCGCAAGGGCGGCTATGCTTTAGTGGGCAAGATAAGGACGTCGCCGCCAAGATCAACCCGGCGCCAGCCAGCGCGCGAAAGCGTGATCGAGCGTCTCATCCGGTAACGCCATCAAGCGCGCGTCGAAGGTCCAGAGTAACGCTGCTTTTATTTGATGACCGGGATAGATTTCCTGAAGCAAAGCCCGGTAAGCGGCCATCTGCGCGATATAGGCGGGCGCAGTGTCTTCAACCCTCGCGGGTGGTGGGCGATTGGTTTTGTAATCAACCACGAGAATCTCATTCTTATCGAGAATGAGCCGGTCAATTTGCCCGGTGATAATGATATCGGAACTGGCGCCTTTGGGCGTTC
Organism: Pseudomonadota bacterium; assembly: GCA_039196665.1. Lineage (GTDB taxonomy): Bacteria > Pseudomonadota > Alphaproteobacteria > Caulobacterales > Parvularculaceae > Hyphococcus. The sequence continues at coordinate 428,623 of JBCCUQ010000003.1, forward strand.
CGGCGATTGCGACTTCAGCGCGCGAGCCCGGCCCGAAAACACGCGCAAATTGCCCTTCAGTGAGCACCGCCAAAACCTCATCGCGCCATCGATTGCGTTCGCTTTCGTCAATATGCGGCGCTAGACGAGAAAGAAGCTGGTCAGCTGCATTCTGGCGTTTAGCCGGCGGCGTCTCTGGCAAGATTTCGAGCAACCGATGAAGCGTCCGCCCACGGAAGTATTTATCGGTTTCGGACGGGGACAGCGCCGGAGTTTCCGCCGGCTCGCTTGCAGCCTCATCTTCATCAGCCAGCCGCGAGGGTGTCAGGCGCGCGGTCGCCGTTTCAGGCCTTGCTGGTAATGTCAGCCATGGCGGCGTTTCCACGGGCGCCAGCGCCGGTGTTTCGTCTGCTTTTTCTGCCGGAATGGTTTGAGGGTAGGAAATCCGGCGAGTTGCCTCGTCATTATTCTCCCATAGTGGGGACTGGCCTTGTTCTATGCGCTCGCCTAACCGATCGAAGGCATCCTGCGCGAGGGCATGCCATGATTTAACGCTTGTCTTCTTTTCGCGTGGTTTACGGTCATTGCCTAACTCATGACCGCAGATATAAAGCTGGTCGCGCGCCCGCGTTGTCGCCACATATAAAAGGCGGCGATATTCCTCGTAAATCTTCTGCTTTTTTTCTTCGCGTGCCGCGGCGGTAAGAGAAATGTCACGGTCGGCGCCGCCAGCGAAAAGGGGCGCCATTACGGTGTGAGATGAGCCGCCCGCGCGTATGCCAAGTTTCTGGATGGGGTCCTGTTGACTGAGATTGGGACCGCGATGCGCATCGATCAGAAAGACGATGTTGGCTTCAAGCCCTTTCGCACCGTGTACGGTCATGACGCGCACGGCGTTGTCGGCGCGCTCCATCTCGCGCTTGATTTCACCAGCGCTTTCTTCAAACCAGTTGACAAAAGCGCGTAGCGATCGCGGGTTGGCGGTTTCAAAATCGAGGGCCTGACGCAGCATTTCATCCACGGCGTCCCGTGATGAGGGTGACAATCTTTCGTAAAAACGCTTGCGGCCTGACGATGCGCCGGTCTCCAGAATATGACTCAGAAATGCGAACGGTCCCTGGCTAAATCCAATTGTTCTTGCTACGGAAAGTTCTTCGGCGGCGGCCCGCCAATGAGATTGCTCATCAGTGTGTTCGTTCAGCGCACCCCAGAGCGATTGGCCCGCGCGGCGAGGATGAGCAAGCGGGAACAGGTCCTTGTCGTCATCGAAACCGAACAGAGGGCTTTTCAGGGTCTCTGCAAGAGAAAGGTCGTCGGACGACAGGAGGGTAAACTTTGCATAGGAGAGAAGATCCTCAACCGCAGGGTCTTCAAGCAATTTCAGGCGGTCGGCCCCAGCGACGGGCACGCCATTCTGCGCCAGTCGGCGAATGACTTCGTCAAACAGACGGCTGCGGCTCTGCACCAGGATCATGATGTCGCCGGGTTCAATCGGCCTGTTTTGAGATTCGAGTATTGTTTTCTTTTCGAGCCAGCCCTTGACCGTCGTAGCGATCCTGTCGCTCAGGATTTGAACAGGATGGTTCGCTTCCGGTTCATCCACCGGCGCGTCCCATGGATTGGTCTCGGTTTTTTCCGGCCTCGGCGTCAGCGGCCAGAGTTCGACCAGTCCCGCTTCGCCGGTGCGTTTTGCGCTGTGGGTGGGAACCCCGCGATGCCCGAGTCCTTCCGCCGCCTCGCGCTCAACAAATAATGCATCGACAAAATCAAGGACGGGCTCAGTTGTGCGAAAAGATAATTGCAGGTCGACATTTTTATAATCGCCGGTGGCGGCGAGGCGTTTGCCAAGATCCGCTTCTTTCTCTTCGAAAAGGCTGACATCCGCGCCCTGAAAAGAATAAATGGATTGCTTCATGTCGCCGACAGCGAAGAAAGTTCGATTGATGTCGCGTGCGCCGGCGCCGCTTAAATAGTCCTCAAGCAATGCGTCAATCACGTCCCATTGCGCCGGGCTGGTGTCCTGCGCCTCGTCAACAAGTATGTGATCAATTCCCTGATCAAGCTTGTACATAACCCATGCAGATGAAGCTTGTGAAAAAAGACGCCGCGTGCGGTGGATGAGATCGTCAAAGTCGAGCGCAGCGCGCGCTGTCTTTGATCGGCGATAGATATCGCGCACTTCCCCAAGAATGCGGTAGTATGCTGCCGTGTCGCGATAAAGGACAGCAGCCTTCTGTGCTTCGTTTGCGGCGATAAAGCCCTTTTCTAAATCGAGAAGGAAATCATTGACCCATGGGGCGATCTTTTCTGTTTTTTTATCGCCGTATTTGCCGCGGGGTGCGCCATCGGATTTGAGAAAGACCTTGCTGAGCGATCCCCACTGTTCCGCCGTTGCGGATGCATTCAGAAAATTTTGGATTGGCGCAGCGCAGCGGTTCTTCGCGTTGGCGCCGCTTGCCGCGAGGGCGGCGCGCGCCGCTTCAAATTGTGCAGCGTCAACGGATTGTATGAACGCGATCTGTATATCGTTTTCGGTTTGATCGACATCGACGCTGAGGTTATCGGCGAGCACGGCGATCATGGCGTCAAGGTTCTCATGCCGGGCGAGCGCCGTATCGAATTCAAAGCCGTTTGCTTTAATCAATAACTCGCGCAGTTGCTGTTCGCCGCGCAGCATGGCGAGCCGGTCAAAGCTTTCCGCCAGTTCAGGCTTGCTGATCGCTTGCGTCGCAACACTGTCGATGGCGGCGTTCAACAGGCGCGAGGCTTCGCCCGCCTCAACAATCGTAAAACCTGGCGACGCGCCAGCTTCCAGCGGAAACCGGCGCAGAACGCTCTCGCAAAAAGAATGGATGGTCTGGATTTTCAGCCCGCCCGGTGTTTCGAGCGCCCGGGCGAAGAGGCGTCGCGCATCGGCAAGGTCGTCTGGTGAGCGCGCGGGCGCATCGTTTCCTTCGATCTCGACAAGCGCAGCGCTGAGGTCAGCGTCATCCAGCAACGCCCATTGGCCCAGTTCTTTGAAAAGGCGTTCCGCCATTTCAGCGGCTGCGGCTTTTGTAAAAGTGATGCACAGGACTTTGTCTGGCGTTACTTTTTCCAGCAGCAGGCGGGCAACGCGATTGGTAAGAACTCGCGTTTTGCCCGAACCGGCGTTGGCCATGACAAAGGCTGAACGAGCCGGGTCCGCGGCGAGGCGTTGGTTGCGTATTGCTTGCTCAAGGGGCGTCATTCGTCGCTTCCTTGCGCATTGCGTTCGCGCCGGCGCGCTAGATGATCGTAGTCGCCATAGTCATCGACATATTGCGGGCGAGGCTGAGACAGATACGGCGTTTGCAGATCATTGAAGTGACGCATCAATTCACGCAAACCCGCGTCCGCTTCTTCGATCATCGTCATGCAGTCGTCGCCACTGGCGCCGGAATCATCGCTTTTTTTATCCGTACGCGAGACCACGCGAACATATTCGAACCCTTGAACGGGCGTCGGGCCCAGTGCTTCAAATCCGCCATGCTTGACAATCAGGCCCGTCAACGGAAGCTGTGGGCTGAATTTCTGCGACTGTCGCTTGGTTGGCGGCGGCGTTCCCGTTTTGTAGTCGATGATGAAGGCGCCGCCGTCGTTCAGAAGGTCGATCCGGTCGGCGCGGGCGCCGAGATTGTATTCGCGATTGTCGACGGTGAATGTCCACTCGCCTTTTCCCTCAACAATGGCGGGGTCTCCAATGATGCGCCGTTCGGCGTCCCAATCGGCCAGCCAGCCAAACGCCTCAGTCGCTCGTTTACGCCAAAACGGCATGTGTTCGTATGTCAGGCCAAAATCAGGCGCATGCTGTGTGAACAAACAGTTCAAAAGGTCAATGCGCGCGGCATGCGTTTCTTGTGGCGGTGTCTTGGCGAAATCCTGCAATATCCGGTGAAAGAGATTGCCGATATCGCGTGGGCCCGGTGGTTCATTATGCGCGTCAAGCTTTTCAAGGCGCAGGATATTTCTTGCGTAAACGGCGTAAGGGTCGCGCAGAAGTTTTTCGATTCGAGTGACGTAAAACTCCGTTGGGCGCGCTTCCACAGGCGGGCGCGGCTGGGGCGCCGCAATACGTATACGCTGCGCAGGTTCATCAAGGTACGCCGCGAGCGTTTCGTAATGGCGTGTTCGCTCAATTGAAGAAAGAGCACCCGCGCCTTTTAGAATATTCTTTAAGCGAACAATCCAGCGTGATGGTTTCGTCGGTTTGCCGCCGGCGCGCGTGGCGCGTGTCAGCATCACCGACGGCGCAGCGGTGAGCTGGGCGAAATCATGTGCTGCAAGGCCAATGCGCTGTTCAGGCGAAGGTAGGCCAAGATCGCGGCGCATGGGGCGCGACAGGAACGGATCAATCGCGGCGTCTCTAGGCCACACACCATCGTTCAGTCCGCCCAGAATAACGACATCCGCATGTTGAAGTCGCGCTTCCAGGGGGCCTAATATGGCGATGCGCGGATGGGCGGGCGCCCGGCGGCGCACCACAAATCTTTTACTCAATTGATGGAAGATCTCCGGGTAATCGGACGCGTCGTCATGAGCGATGCCTGACGCCGCCTGTTCGATGTCCGCAAGCGCGCCTGCGCCGGTCTCGCCGTCTTCGCCGCGCCACAGACGAACGGCGCCGGTAACTGCATTCGTAGCGGTGAGCGCTTCGGCAATGTTCAAATGCGCCTTAATCCGGCTTTGGAAATTTGCTTGCGTCTCTGGCCAGTGTTCAAGGGCGGCGCAAAGGGCGTTTAGTATTGGTGCGGCCGCTTCGGAGCGCCGCTCGTCAGAGAGAACTTTTTTCCGCAAGCCCGCCGCACCGGCTTTCGGCTTCAGACCTCGAATCGCAAGGTCGATGGCTGTTGTTGAGTGCAGGCGATCATTGTGCGCAAGCCCGCCGCCAAATAATGGATGGCGCACAACCGCCATTAGAGCGACAGCATCCGACGGATCGGCAAGCCACGCCGCGACCAGTCGCAAAAATGTCCCACACGGACTATTTGAAAACGGCACGCCGGCGGAGTCGTCAACATTGATTTCCCAGCGCCGCATTTTAACGGCGACGCGCCGAGCCAGGTCCCGATCCGGTGTTACCAGCATAACCGTTTTGCCGGGATCTTCGATGGCGCCTCGAATTTTTACGGCGATGGCGGCGGCCTCGCGTTCTTCATCGCTGGCTTCGATAAGCTCTACATCCGCCAACTGATGCGCCAGCGCCTGTCTGTCCTGATCAATGGCGACGGCCCACTCACGCCAACTGTCGGAGGCGTCCGCCGGACGCAGCGCAACCGAAATGATGTCGTCACGTTTGTGCGTTTCTGCTGACGTTGGCTCGGGCCATGGCGCCACGTTGCGCCGCTCAATGTCCAGTTCTTTCAGGAGTTGCCGCAGACCGCGCTGGGGATGGGTTTCGTCGATGTTGTCCCAGAATTTGTCATTTGAACGGATATCCAGCCCGGGCAGCAGAACGCAGCCAAGGGGCAGGCGTGCAACAGCTTTCATCATACGCGCGACAGCAGGTGTTGATCCGGTGGTGCCGGCGATGATGATGGGTGTTTTTGGCGGGTCGGTGCGCCAGCGTTCTGTTTGCCGGTCGATCAGTTTGACGCGGCGCTCCGCCGGATCGATCAGATTTCGCTTAGCTAGATAGTCCGGCCAGGCGTTTGTGATGATCGACAGAAATTTCAGTGAATCGCGCCAGTGTTTCGCGAGCGCGTCAGGTACAAGAGACTGTAGTGCATCCGGCTCTACTTCTTCCGTATAAAAAGAATCGAGAAGTTTCCCTAGCTCATCACCCGCGGCGATGGCGCCGGCCCAGCGCTCATGGCCGTCAAAGGCGCGGTCCCGGGCGGCCACTAAGCGAGCTAGCGTCAATCGTCGTTCGAGGGTGGAAATCGCCGGCGGCAAGTCAATCTCGTCTTCGGCGCTTCCGTCAAAAGCCGCAATTTCGTCTTCGTCTATATCGCCGAGCGCGCGTATTTGCGGCAACAGGCTTGCCCGCTTGTTCGGCGCCGTCGCGACAAATGCTTCGCCGAGCGCGCGCACCGCGCGGCGGGTTGGCAGGTAAATCAGCGCGTCCGCAAGTTCGAGCCCGTGCTTCGTATCAATGGCGACGCGTAGTGCGCTTGCAAGGTCTTCCAGAAATGGTCTGCCGGCATTGACGGTGAAAATACGCGGTGTAGAGCGCGCGAAAATATCCGCTTCGGACACGTTTACCCGAGCCCGTTGGCAAGGTGCGCTTCGGCGGCGGCTAAGCCTTGCGGGTCACCCACATGCATCCAGTCGCCTTTGTAGACGGCGCCGAATAAACGCCCGCGCGCGGACGCCAGATCCCATAGGACGCGCGTTGAAAACGGCCCCTCCGGGCCTTCGTCAATCAGTGCGGGAGAGATCAATTGCAGGCCTGTGAAAACCAACGGCGCTGTTAGTCCTTTGCATAGAGCAATGCGGCCATCGGCGTTGCGATTAAAGTCACCTTTGCCGTCATAGCCGCTGGTTCTCTCAATCGGAACGAGCAATAAGAGCGCATCCATTTCCGAGTTGCGCCAGACATCGCTGAGGGACGCGCAGGCTTCCTCCTGTGCTGCATCAATGAGGATGGCGTCGGTGTTCGTGCAGAAAACCGGCGCATCGCTAAAATACATACGCGCTTTTTTCAATCCGCCGCCGGTTTCCAGTAGCAAATCGCGTTCGTTGGAGATGATAATTTCAGGCGCCCGCCGATCTCTGAGATGAGTTTCAACCTGATCAGCGAGGTAATGAACATTGACAATGGCGCGATTGACGCCCGCACCCGCAAACCGATCCAGCGCATAATCCAGCAGCGGTTTGCCCGCTACCGGAATCAGGGGCTTTGGCATTTTATCCGTAAGCGGACGCATACGCGTGCCAAGGCCAGCGGCGAGCACCATGGCTATGTCGGGTTTTGCGCTCATAACGCCAGCTCCGGTAAATGGTCGGCAATGAAACGATGCAGCAGCTCCATTCCTGGTCGTTTAAGATCGCCGCGAAAATGGGCTTCAACACGCGGCAAGAGGCCAAGATAACGAGGCTTGTTGTCCCGTTTGGCGAGGCGTGCGAAAATGCCGAGTATCTTTGCATTGCGTTGCGCAGCGAGAATTGAGTAATCGTGCAAAAATACGCCGCGGTCAAAATCGCCAGATTTGTCAGCGGCCCCGCAATAGCGATCGACCATCGCCGCCGCCAGGCCGGGCTCTACATCACGGCGCGCATCCTCCAGAAGCGAGACCAGATCATAAGCCGCCGCACCGAAAAGGCCGTCTTGAAAGTCAATCAGACCAACGCGCTTGACGTCTTTTCGATCTGGAAGCCATAAAAGATTCTCCGCATGGAAATCACGCAGCACCAAACTATGCGGAGGCGAGATTTTTTTCAAAAGATTGGAAAAAACCTCCAGATACTCTGCCTTCAGATCATCTGGCGTCAGGCCACCTTTCTTCAAAGGCCAATACCAGTCGATAAGTAATTCGGTCTCCGCCAGCAGCGCGGCATGGTCATAGTCGAGCATTGCGTAGTCTGATGTCGCCGGACGCGCTGGTGGTTGCGCGCGCATCGCGGCCAGAACATCGACCGCTGCGCTGTAGATTTCCGTTTCATCAACGGTGTCTACCACGCGTGCAAAAAGGCTGTCGCCGAGATCTTCAATAAGAGCGAGGCCTAGCTTTGCATCTGCTGCATATATTTCCGGCGCTGACAAACCGGCCGCACGAAGGGCGTTGCCGATGGCGATAAAAGCGTTGAGGTTTGGTCCGGCGAGGCGCGCCGTTGCGTTGTAGCCAAGTTGTTGTCGTTCAGCGACGCTCGCTTCCAGCGGGCACGGGGCGCTTTCCGCACCCGGCGGCGCAATCATCAAAACGGCGCCGTTTCCGTTTCGGCTGACGCGCAAATAGCGCCGTGTTGAGGCGTCGCCCGCCAACGGCCGCGCTTCAGCCCCGGCCCAGCCGGCCTCGCTTAGAAAGTCGAGATGGGATTGATTAGTCATGGACTCGTTATTCGTCATGCGTTTCACTTTACGCGATTCCGGCCTGGCGCAATGCCGGCGCCCAGCGATCAGCCGCATTGACGCGCAAACGCCGCCCGCCATCGTCTTTTACTTCAAGGCGCAGACGAAGCACGTCATCCGGCAGCAAGCTTTCAATCCGGTCGGGCCATTCGATCAGGCATATGCCGCGTTCCAACGCCTCCTCGAAACCCAGTTCCCAGACGTCGCCGGGCTTTTCCAACCGATAAAGGTCAAAATGCCAGATCGCCTCTTTCGCGCCCTCATATGTCTCCACTAGGGTGAAAGTCGGACTTGGCACGTCCAGCGCGCCGCTAAAGGCCTGGATCAGGCCGCGCGCCAGGGTTGACTTGCCTGCGCCCAGAGGTCCCTCCAGCAACGCCACATCGCCACCGCGCAGGGCTGACGCGAGCCGTGCGCCGAACGTTGCCGTCTCAGCTTCCGTTTGCAAATTGATGGATAGTTCCGTCATAGGCAGCATATCGGCGGGAACATGGTCTCGCGCAAGTTGTCCGATTGGCCAGCGTGTTCCCGCCCTCAAAAAATCCCATTCCCGTCATCAACAGCAATAAGGGCTTGCCGTCTGTGATCAGGGCCTTAAATGACAGCCCCTAAAGCTTGTCCAACGGAAAACAACAAATGCCTAAAATTACTTATATTGAGCAAAGTGGCGCTGAACACGTAGTCGAAGCGGAAAAAGGAACTTCCGTTATGGAGACGGCGGTGAAAAATATGGTGCCGGGCATCGATGCGGATTGTGGCGGCGCCTGCGCCTGCGCGACCTGTCATGTTTATGTTGACGCCGCTTGGGCCGAAAAAGTTGGCAAGCCGGAGCCGATGGAAGAATCGATGCTCGATTTCGCCTATGAGCCAAAAGAGAATTCGCGTCTTTCCTGCCAGATACAGGTCACTGAAGCGCTTGATGGCCTTGTTGTGCGACTGCCTGAATTCCAGGGTTAGTACTTCAAGTTTTGGGGCTGCCGGGGCTTGACGATACCGTCGCCTCAGCGTTTCATGAACAAATGCAGAACGCCAACCTAGCCGGTCAAACTTTTTCGCGTCCGGATCAGACTTCTCTACTGACCCGTGGGGTGATGCGCCTGTTTATCGATCTCGGCCTCAGCCCGCTGGCGGAATTTAGGTTAGCCTCAGGCCGGCGTGCGGATGTCGCAGGTCTCGATCGGAAGGGTCACCTGATCATCGCGGAAGTCAAATCCTGCCGGGCGGATTTTGAAGCCGATCAGAAATGGCCGGACTATCGCGATTATTGCGATCAATTCTATTTCGCCGTTGATCCGGGTTTTCCGCAAGGGCTGTTGCCGGAAACGGAAGGGCTGATTTTCGCCGATGCTTACGGCGCCACGATTAACCGTCCTGCTGAAACAAGACCCCTGGCGCCGGCGCGGCGCAAGGCGGTGACCCTGCGGTTCGCCCGCCAGGCGGCGTTACGCGCGACCAGTATTTAGGCTTTACTGGGGCGTCAGTCGCATTACTGCGCCGATAGGCTCTCCACTGCGCTCTTCGGTGGTGACGTAAATTGCGCCGTCCGGGCCGACTCGCACTTCGCGAATGCGTTCGCCGACAAGATATCGTTCTTCGCCAACGGGGCTGTCGCCGTCCATGATCACGCGGTGAAGCGCCTGCAACGCCATGGAGCCGACCAGAAGATCACCATCCCAGCCTTCGAACATGTCGCCGCGATAAACCGCAAGGCCTGATGGGCCGATGGATGGCGTCCAGTATTTTATCGGCTGCGTCGTTCCTTCATATTCTGTGAACGGCGTAATTTTGGCGCCGTTGTAGTCAATGCCGTAGCTGGCGAGCGGCCAGCCATAATTGGCGCCTGGCCTGATGATGTTGATTTCATCGCCGCCCCGGGGGCCATGCTCATGCTCCCAAAAAATGTCGCGCGGCGCATCATAGACAAAGCCCTGCGGGTTGCGATGGCCTTTCGTGTAAAGCTCCGGCAAGGCGTCTTCGCCAAAATCCGGGTTATCGTCAGGGATTGAACCGTCTTCATTGATGCGGATTACGGCGCCGAAGCTTGTCGACATGTCCTGAGCGAGTTCTTTGTATCGCGACCCTTCGCCGACGGTGAAATAGAGTTTGTCGTCCGGGCCCCAGACAAGCCTTCCGCCATAGTGATATCCGGCGCGTTTTAAGGGCTTGGCTTCGTAAATGACCTCCGCGTCATTGAATGCTGCGCCATCAAATGTCCCACGGGCAATACGCAGGGCGTTGTCGCTTTCCGTCCCCGATGCATAAGCGAGAAATAGGACATTGTTCTGCGCAAAATCAGGATGCGGAAGAACATCGAAATACCCCGCTTGCCCATCGACATAGGCGTCCGGCGTACCAGCAACTGCTGCATCGTTGAGAACGCCGTCACGGATCATGCGCAGACGCCCAGCGCGTTCCGTCACCAGCATTGTTCCATCCGGAAGAAATGCGACTGACCATGGATTGACCAGCCCTTCCGCGAGGGTTTCCACCACGAGTTCCAGATCGCCTTCAGGCGCCGGATCGGCCAGTGTTTCCTGCAAGGCGGGATCGCCGCCGCCGGCAGGCGTCGCTGTCGCCTCGGCGTCATTTTGTTCGGCGCAGGCCGCCGCAAGGACGAAAATGCTTGAAGCGAGAAAGAAGGCGCGAAGCGTCTGGGTCATGAAAGTTTATTCCCTATCGTTACTGGCCGCAGCGAAGTCCCAGAAAGCTGTCTGGGGGGCTCGACGTCAGCGCTTGTGATATGACAAAACCGACGGTGTTGAAAGCGGAATAGGGAATGCGGAGTGATTATGAGTATTTTCAGATTAGGCGCCGCCTTCATCGCCTCATCAGCGGTTACATATACATTGGCTTCCGCTTTCTATACGCAGCAGGTCCTCGCCAAACAGGCCGCCATTGGCGCCGTCTATACTGCAGAGCAACAAGCAGCGACCTATCTCGATAACTTTTTCGGCCTTGCGCCCGCCTACGGCGCAGTCCTGACGATAGCTCTGTTGATCGGGTTTGTGGTGGCTGCATTCGTCAAGCGCGTTCTGAAACCGCTGGCCCCTGTCGCGTATCCGATTGCGGGCGCGGCGGCGGTTTTTACCGCCATCTGGTCTATCGAAAACCTTGTTGCGGGCGGCGGCGTCGGCGCCATGGGCGGCGCCCGTGATGCTTTGGGCGTTGCTTTGCAGTGCCTGGCGGGGTTTGCGGGTGGCGTCGTGTTCGCTGTGACCCGGGGCGGCGCGCGATAGCGTGAGCATTTCCGTGAACAGAGTTTCCCAGCGCCGGTTCGCTGCTGCGGCAATTGCTTTCGCGGATCGCTGCGCATAGGGTCCGCCGCCATGCAGGATGACTTAAAAGAACTGATTACTAAAACCGCTGCGCGCGTGCGCTTGCGCGATTTTACCTGGGCGGTCGGGATCAGCGCCGGCGTTGGCCTGACCATGCTCGCCAGCGGTCTTGCGCGGTGGGAATTTGTCGTCATTGCATGGGCTGCTTTTTTAGCGGCGCTAGCAGTGCGCTATCGTTTCTCATCAGGGCGTGTTTGGGCGCGGCCTATCCAGAGTATTGTCGAAAGTGGCTTGAGTGCGCAGCAAGCGGAAATCGCCAATCTTCAGATTGCCCGCGGCGTGGCGCAGGCCTTGCCAGAGCCTCTATTTATTCTTGATGCGGACGGTATTGTGGAGCACGCAAACCCGGCGGCGGAAGATCTTGTCGGATCGAAAGAAATAGAAGGGCGTCATTTCGCGGCTGTCCTGCGCTCGCCGGATGTATTCGAAGCGGCGGAATCAGTGCTGCGCACGCATGAGGCGCTAACTGTGGATTTTATGACCACCGGCGCGATTGAGCGTTCCTGCCGGGCGTTTGTCGCGCCGCTTGGCGCTGACGGCGCCCGCGCCCGATCGCTCGTTTTTATTCGTGATTTGACCAGCGAACGGCGATTGGAACAGATGCGCGCAGACTTTATCGCCAGCGCAAGCCATGAGTTGCGCACGCCGCTCGCTTCGTTGCTTGGTTTTATCGAGACGATGAAGGATCACGCAAAAGACGATCCTGAAGCGCAGGAGCGGTTTTTGCCGATCATGCAGGCGCAGGCGGAGCGCATGCAGCGACTGGTCGCCGATCTCATGTCTTTGTCGCGGATTGAATTAAACGAGCATGTGCCGCCAAGAGATCTTCTCAATCTTGCGGATATCGCGAATGACGTTGTCGACAGTTTTGCACCGCTGTTTAATCAGGCGGGCGCGATTGTTGATCTTATAAACGATGCGGATGAGCCGCCGATGATCCGCGGCGAACGCGATCAGGTTTTTCAAGCGATCCAGAACCTTCTCGATAATGCAGTAAAATATGGCGGCGACCCGGCGCTGATAAAAGTCCGTGTAGGGCGCGGTTCGGCCCCGCCGCTGGTTGAAGAAGGTGAGCCCGGTCACCGCGCCGGGGATAGCGCGGCCCAGACCGCCAGCCGGCTTGGCGTTCAAATTGATGACCTCGTCTATGTGCAGATCCGAGATTTTGGCCCTGGCGTGGAGCGCGCTGTTCTCCCGCGGCTGACTGAGCGGTTTTATCGGGTCAATGTAGAGCGCAGCCGAAAAAGCGGCGGCACAGGGCTCGGTCTTGCGATCGTCAAGCACGTCTTGAACCGTCACCAGGGTGGTTTTCAGATCGAGAGCCGGCTAGCGGGCGGGACAGCATTTAACTGTTATTTCCTCGCCGCCAGCTGATTTTTGCCCATCCGGTCGTCTGGGCGCACAAATTGCGCTATATTTTTCCGCCGTACAAGAATATGTCACAATTACTAGGCATTTAGACGATCTTTCGTCCATCCAGATGCGTTTAGGACCTCTTATGGCTGTTGCAGCCTCTCATCCGTCGTTTCTAGCTCGCCGTGCGCTTGAAACTGAATTATCACGCATGGCGGCGCTCGTGGAAAACCAGCTCCAGGCTGCGATTTCCGCTTTTGAACGTCGCGACGTTGCAACAGCTGCGAACCTGATCGCTAACGATCAGCGCATTGATGAATTTGATCGTGACATTGAGACACGGATCATGGCGCTCCTCGGTGAGGACGCCTTGCCGGAAGAAGCCTTGCGGGAAGTCATGACCATCATGAAGCTGACGGGTGAGTTGGAGCGCGTCGGCGATCTCGCGAAGAATGTGGCCAAGCGCACACAGGTCGTCAGCCGTGAAGCGCCGGCGAGCCCGACATCGGGCGTGGCGCGCATGGGCCGTGCAAGTCTACGCCAGTTTTCAGATATTCTGAATGCTTATGCTGCAAAAAACCTCGACGCCGCCAAAGCCGTCTGGGGTGGCGATGATGAACTTGACGAACTCTACAACTCTGTTTTTCAGGAAATTCTTCTCGCGATGATGAAAGATCCGGCGCAGGTGAACGCAGGCACGCATCTGGTCTTTATCGCCAAGAATTTCGAGCGTGTCGGCGATCACGCAACGAACATCGCCGAAGCTATTCATTTCCAGGTCACCGGCTCGCCGCTGGTGGAAATGCGCCCAAAAGGCGATGAGACCTCGACAATTACAGTTGCACCGCCTAAGCGGTCAGGCGCCGTTTGACTTAAGAACGACCGGAGACAGCTATGGCCGCCACGCGCGTTTTGATTGTCGAAGATGAGGAGGCGCTTGCGACGCTTCTTGAGTATAACTTAACCAAAGAAAAGTTTGCAGTCACGCTCGCCGCAGATGGCGACGAGGGCTTGTTGAAACTGGAGGAAGAGCCGCCGGACGTTGTTATTCTTGACTGGATGCTGCCGAAAACGTCGGGCATTGAAATTTGCCGGCGCATCCGTTCAAAACCGGAAACCCGCAATATCCCGATCATCATGCTGACGGCGCGTTCGGAGGAGGCTGATCGTATTCGTGGATTGGAAACCGGCGCGGACGACTATCTGACCAAGCCGTTTTCAACGAAAGAGCTGATCGCGCGCGTGCGCGCAGTGCTTCGGCGCATCCGCCCGGGCCTTGCGGAAGACAAGGTGAAGTATGGTGATATTGAAATCGACCGTGTTTCGCATCGCGTTAAGCGCGGCGACAAAGAGATTCACCTGGGTCCGACTGAGTTTCGCCTGCTTGATCATCTGATCCAGCATCCGGGCCGCGTATTCTCGCGTGAACAACTGTTGAATGCTGTTTGGGGCTCGGACGTTTTTGTCGAGGTGCGCACTGTTGATGTTCATATCGGCCGCTTGCGAAAGGCTTTGAACAAATTCAAGCAGGGCGATCCGGTTCGGACGGTGCGTTCCGCTGGTTACGCGCTCGACGCCGAATAAGAAAAAGCCCGCCATTGGCGGGCTTTGTTCATTTACTCGTATAGATGTGCTTATCCGGCGGCGCGGCGTTTCTCCGGATTGGCGAGTACGCGGCGCGGCTCTCTGCGCGCATCGCGACGTTGCGGTGGTTGAAACGCCATATGCGCGTGATAGGCGCAATAGGATTTTCCAGACAATGTCGACTGACCGCAAAAATGGAAGTCATCCTGCGCCGGATCGCCGATCGGCCATTTGCACATATTGTTCTTGATCGTCGACACGGTTGTCTTGTCGCCAGTGTCCAGTACAAGCGGTGCAATAAATTCCGGTTCGGGGATGACGGATTTCATCTCCGGGCGTTTTGATTTTTGAATGGGGCTGTTGTCTTCCTTACGCTCCGGCGCGGCGCTGCGTCCGCGCTGTGGTTTCGCCGGCGTCGCGCGGCCGGAGAGGCCAAGACGGTGCACCTTGCCGATCACTGCATTGCGGGTGACCCCGCCCATTTTGTTTGCAATCTGGGCTGCCGAGAGGCCTTCCGCCCAGAGTGTTTTCAATAATTCCACCCGCTCGTCTGTCCAGGCCATATCGCCGCTCTCCCTGATGTTGGCGGGGCTCGCCCTTCGCGCCGCCCGATAATCAATATTTGGTATGTAAAAACTGCACTTTTCCAAATGCGCCAAGATATAGTATCCTACAGGTTGTGAAACACAACATGGCGCCGCCATAAATTTTTGCCCACTATATGTTGATAATCTGTCATGCTTGACGGCCTGCCGGGCGAAGGTCCACATCGTTGCAACGCAATAAAAGGATTTCGCGCAGCTTATGGACGGCGCAGACAACATCATCGTTGAAAAATCCCTCGACCCGCAGCCGCAGGCGGCATTTGGCGAACGTCGTTTCGGCGCGGTGAACTGGCTGGGTCTTTGGACGCTTTATGTCAAAGAAGTCCGCCGGTTCATGAAAGTCGTGACCCAGACGGTCGTGGCGCCGGTTATTTCAACGCTCCTGTTCCTGATTGTCTTTACACAGGCTTTTGGTTCTGCGCGGCCGGATATCAATGGCGTGCCGTTTGTCGAGTTTCTAGCGCCAGGACTTATCATCATGGCCGTTCTGACCAATGCGTTTACGAATTCATCGTCGTCAATCCTGATCGGGAAGGTGCAAGGCTCCATCGTCGATGTATTGATGCCGCCCTTGTCGGCGGCGGAGCTGACGGTGGCGTTTGTCGCCGGCGCTGCGACGCGCGGCTTCGTCGTCGGGCTGATAACGGCGATTACCAGCGCCGGGTTCATGTTCATGAACGATGCGCCGATGCGCATCGAAGCGGTTTGGGCTATTTTCTACTTCTCAACGGCGGCGGCGCTGATCTTCGCCATGCTAGGCGTTGTCGGCGGCATTTGGGCTGAAAAGTTCGATCAGCTGGCGGCGGTGACGAATTTCGTCATTACACCGCTGACATTCCTGTCAGGCACCTTCTATTCCGTTGACCGATTGCCGGAGCCGTTTCGAACCGCCAGTCAATATAATCCGGTTTATTATCTTATTGATGGCTTCCGATCCGGATTTACAGGCCATGCAGAATCCAATCTATTGATTGGCGTATCTGTAACGTTCGCCCTTGTCGTTGTTTTTGGCGTCTGGAGCTACCAGTTGTTTAAATCCGGATATAAGCTGAAAGAATAGGGCTCCTTTTTTTCCATGTCAGACCAGCACAGCCAGTTTTTTTCAGGCGATGACGCCGTGTTGCCGTTTCAGGTTGGCGAGACCGCTGTGCGGGGGCGCGTTGTGCGTCTTGCGGGCGTTCTTGATACTATCTTACAGGCCCATCAGTTCCCTGACGAACTTTCGGAACTTGTTGGTGAAGCGGCCAGTCTGGTCGCGATGATGGGCGCTGCGTTGAAATTTGACGGCAAGCTGATTTTTCAGGCGCAGGGAGACGGCGCCGTTCCGCTGGTTGTCGCCGATTACGTCGCCGGGGGCGCCTTGCGGGCAACCGCGAAATATCATGACGCCGATGCGGTTACGGGAAAGTCTGGCGCGGCGGCGCTGCTCGGCAAGGGGCACATCGCGATGACGATTGACCAGGGGCCGGAGATGGAGCGTTACCAAGGCGTCACGCCGATTGAGGGAGATACGCTTGGCGCGGCGGCGGTTTCCTATTTCCGGCAGTCGGAGCAGATTCCGACCATTGTAAAGCTTGCTGTCGGCCGTCTTTCGGCGCCGGGTCAGGCGGAGGCCTGGCGCGCTGGCGGGATCATGCTGCAATATATGCCGGGTGAGGGCGGTGTGCGTGGGCGCGGCGAAGAAGTCATCATGGGCGATGACGACCAGGAGACCTGGGACAGGGCGTCCGCGTTTGTTGAGACCATTCAGGTTGATGAACTGCTTGACCCGGCGATCAGTCCGGAAACCTTGCTCTACCGATTGTTCCACGAAGACGGCGTTCGGGTCTATGAGCCGCAAGCCGTTCGCGCAGCTTGCGGTTGTAATGGTGATACGATTGCTGCGGTGCTGAGCCGCTATACAGCCGACGACCTCGAAGACATGGTGGAAAACGGCGTGATTAACGTGACGTGTGAGTTTTGCCGCAAAGACTACCGCTTTAGCGCCGGTGGCGAGTTGTTGGGGACATCATGAAGCGCAAGGAATTTGAAAAAGAGCTTGCGGAGCTTGAGTTCGAACTCGCGAAGCTTCAGGAGACTGTGCACCGCAAAGGCATGAAGGTTGCGATCATCTTTGAAGGCCGTGATGCGGCGGGCAAGGGCGGCGCCATCAAAACCCTCATGAGGCGGATGAATGCGCGGATCTGGCGGATCGCCGCTCTGCCGAAGCCGTCCGATCGGGAGCGCACCCAATGGTATTTCGAACGCTATGTGAGTCACTTGCCGTCTGGCGGTGAAATCGTTCTGTTTGACCGGTCATGGTACAATCGCGCAGTGATCGAGCCGGTGATGGGGTTTTGCACGCCGGAACAGCATGAGGTTTTCATGCGCGAGGTGCCGCTGTTTGAGAAAATGCTGATGGACAGCGGATTGATCCTGTTAAAATTCTGGCTTCATGTTTCCGCAGAGGAACAGGAAGAGCGATTTCAGGACCGCGCCAACGATCCGCGCAAGCGCTGGAAGCTGTCGCCGATTGATCTCAAAGGCCGTGAGCTTTGGATCGAGTCGACGAAATATCGTGACAAGATGTTTGAAAAGACAAGTACGGACAAGGCTCCCTGGCTTGTCGTTGATGCGAACGACAAGCGCAAAGCGCGCCTCAATATTATTCGCGCGATCCTTGATCGCGTGCCGTATGAGTTCAATAAAGACGCATTTGAGCCGGTGCTGCTGCCGCCTCGAAAAACAGGAGATAATGGCGGTTACATCGAGAAGGGCCTTGGCGATCTTAATTGCGTTACGGATTATTATGAGGAATGAGGACAGACTAAGGCTAAGTGAACATTTCAATCGCTAGCACAGCTTGTCTGCGTCCCGGCGCCTTGACTTGTAAGTGGTGATTCTATGTCGAGGCTCAATTTCTTGAGAAAGTCATCCACCCTGGATGTTAAGCAATTATCTTTCCCAAGTTCTGAATTTATCTCATTATGGGATAAATCTACGGCAAGAATTTCGCCGTAGCCCCCAAGACTCTCCACTTTTTCAAGGAAATGTTCCGCTTGCACGCATAATGTATCGCTTCGCGTTGAGCATACCGCCAAAAACGGAGGTAATTTGTCAGTAAGCGAATAGAAGGGAGACGCCTTTTCCCAATAGTCAGGATTTTCACTGAACACCCTTTTGTAGAGCTCAGGAGGATTTGGGGACGTCATGCTTTTTACAAGATCATAAGTCGTATCCAAAGAAACCGTTCCCAACCACGGCGTTAGCCCGCTTTCTGCAGCAGCGGCGTTTTGAGATGAGACGAGTGAAATTAAGTGCGCACCCGCAGAATGTCCCATCAAAATAAATTTCTCGGGAGACCCGCCCCATTCGCGAACGTTTTCCTGAGAAAAGAGTAAGGCCGCCTTTACATCTTGTGCTTGTCCAACCGGTCTGTTTTCTGGCAGCGTGCGATAATTGGCGGATATAAAGACAAAGCCTTTCGCTCCCCAGTGGGCCACCTTGTTTTCAAATTCCGCCAGGCGCGCTTTGTCTCCCCCTTGCCATGCGCCGCCATGCACCATGAAGATGACGGGCGCGTCTTTCGCGCCGGCGGGAATGTAAACATCTATTGTCTGCTTATCATCCTCGCCATACGCAATATCAGACAACACTTCCGCATTGGAAGGAAGCGCATAGGTGTTTGAAGCGATTAGAGCTAAGGACAGCAGAATGAGCGTTTTAATGTAATACAGCAAAATGAAGTTCCCGATGTGCAGACATTTGTTAAACGGAAAAAGCTCTCTCAAAGTTGCGTAAAGGCGGATTGTTGTAATCACCGGCCGTCCAATTAGTCGCAGATTTTTAGAGAGTCTATCCTGTCTGCACAGGAGAATAAGACGAGTAGGTCTAATTTTAAGACGAGTTGCTCAATTATCAGAGTGAGCAGCCTACCTGAATGCTGAATCAAAAACATATCGTGTTTAAGTTCTTTGGTAAGCGCCCGAAGAATGACCTTCACGCCGCTTCATCCGGCGAGTTTTCTGGTTCAGGCATTGCGGCGAAAAGCGGATTTGGCGGCGCGGAAAGATTGAGCAGAGCTTTCGCGCTCGACGGATGATGACGCCGGAAGTCCTCCAATCGATCCAGTGCAACGCCTTCGTGACGGATTATTATTCTGACTAACGCGGTATAGCTATGTCGCGCTTTCTTCAGGGCTGGGCGTGCCCTGATGGAAGACTATCTTCCATTTGTTGTCTGAGCGCCTCCAAACGGAACTACGCAGCGACCTGTTTTCGCGAATTCGGTATGTGGCTAGAGCGATTGTTGGCGCAAGCTGCCGAACGGAGAAGTTCTCAATTGACCATAACTGATCATCGTCCTTTTCAGCTTCCATGAATTCTAGAATTTGCTTCTTTGTAAAAGTCCGTCCGGACTGACCGATCTCGAGGAAGTCGTCGTCAAGCAGATCGCCTGCGGCTTGAGCATTCCGGCGTAGTCCTGGGGTAAGGAGTTTCTGCTCAAGGGCGAGAAGAGTATCCTTCACCTCATCCGTTATTTTTATTGACACTGGACTGTTCCCACATTTTTACGTCGCGCAGCCATCGCGCATGGCCGTAGAGCATGGCGAGTGCGAAGCCGTAGACGCCGCCGCGAAAATATTGCTGCATGAAATACCGTTTGGCGAAATAGAACGGCAGGCCGAAGAGAATACGCGATGCGAGCGTTGTGCGCGATTTCATCGGCGCCGGAATTGACGAGTTGCGGTTCAGTTTTGCCATGAGATGGGCAATGTCCGTGAAAGCGTAGTGCAGCATGGGCGCTTTGACGATCCCGACCTCAACGCCGGCGGGCACGCGAAACTGGTCCCAGCCGTCATGATCGGGCA
The DNA here is from genome assembly GCA_039196665.1 of Pseudomonadota bacterium. Lineage (GTDB taxonomy): Bacteria > Pseudomonadota > Alphaproteobacteria > Caulobacterales > Parvularculaceae > Hyphococcus. Next base: position 448,357 of record JBCCUQ010000003.1, read on the forward strand.
TGCGCGCGACACGCCGGTCATAGATTTTGTGGCGCGTTTGCAGGCCGAAATCGCGCCAGACGGCTCCGGTCGGCATCGCAAGGGCGAGGAAGGTTTTGTAGACCTTGAACGCCGGCTCGCCATTGGCGAACAGCGCATTGGCCTCTTCTGCGAATTTCGGCGTTACAACTTCGTCGCCATCGAGATCAAGCAGCCAGTCATAGGTGCAGGCTTCTTCCGCAACACGCTTCTGCTTGCCCCAGCCGACCCATTCTTGCTCGAGAATTTTGGCGCCGGCCTCCGTCGCGATTTCTTTCGTTCGATCCGTTGAACCTGAATCGATGACGATGACCTCGCGGGCGACCAGAAACGCCCCGCGTACGACCTCCCCGATCTTCCGTTCCTCATTAAAGGCGCGGATATAGGCGGAAACCGGCGGGCGGGTGTCAGGGGTGCTCATAGGCTGTTCTCATGAGCGAATTTATCCGGAAAAACAATCAAGCCGCCAACAGATTTTCCAGCGGCGGCTTGGGTTTTCAGTTTATTGGATAATTGCCCGAAAGGGTCAGGCTTTTTCCTCTGCGATCCAGGCGTCAACATTTTCTTCCAAAATCGCGAGCGGTACGGGGCCGTTTTTCAGCACCACATCATGAAACGCCCGAACGTCGTAACCATCGCCGAGAGCGTCCTGGGCGCGGGCGCGCAGTTCAAGAATTTTCAGCATGCCAATCTTATAGGCCGTCGCCTGACCCGGCATGACAACATAGCGCTCAATCGCTTTGATGCAGTCGCCTTCGGGGTTCGGCGTGTTGGTCATGAGATAATCAATCGCTTCTTCGCGGGTCCACTTTTTGTCGTGAATGCCGCTGTCAACGACAAGGCGTGCGGCGCGCCACAGCTCCATGGCGAGGCGTCCGAAATCGGAATAGGGATCGTCGTAAAAACCCATCTCTTTCGGGATAAATTCAGAGTAAAGACCCCAGCCTTCGGAATAGGCCGTGTAGCCGCCGAATTTGCGGAAGCTCGGCAGGCCTTCCAGTTCCTGCGAAATCGCAAGCTGCATGTGATGGCCTGGAATGCCTTCGTGATAGGCGAGCGCCTCCATCTGATAGGTGGGCATGTCCGCCGTGTTGTATAGGTTGGCGTAGTAGATTCCGGGGCGGGACCCGTCCGGCGCCGGTCGCTGATAAAACGCCTTGCTGCCGGCTTTCTCGCGGAACGGTTCGACACGTTTGACGATAAGGTCCGCCTTTGGCTTGGTGAAGAACAGCTCGTCTAGGCGGCCGCGCATGACGTCGATAATTCGCGTCGCCTCGGCGAGATAGGCTTCCTTTCCCTCATCCGTATTCGGATAGGTAAACCTGCCATCGGGGTCGGTGCGCATATAGACGAAAAAGTCCTGCAGCGATCCTTCAAAGCCGACACTGTTTTTGATTTCCGTCATTTCAGCGTGAATACGAGCGACTTCGCTGAGGCCCAGATCGTGGATCTCGGTAGGCGACATGGTGGTGGTCGTCATCGCCTCCAGTTGCAGCGCGTAATACTCATCGCCGTCGGGGAGTTTCCATGCGCCATCGTCATTGGTGACGGTTTCCATTTGCGCCTCGAACATCGCGATGAGGGCGTCATAAGCCGGTTTCATCGATGTTAGCATCGCCTCTGTCGCGCGGGCGCGAAGGCTTTCTTTCGCCGCGTCATCAATATCGAGATCGGCGATTTTTTTCTCGAAGTCGGCGAGAAGCGCAGAGGGCGTGTCACTATCGTCGAACGGCGCCCCGGAAATGATATTCTTCGAAGTGTCTATCATTCTCACATAGGACCATTTTGGCGGATAGATGCCGCGTTCGAACTGCGCTTCGGCGTTTTCCTGATGCTGACCGAGATAATCGTCGATGCCGTTAAGGCGCGAGATATACGCTTCGGCGTCATCAACTGAAGAGATGCTGTGCTGGTTGATCAAGAAGGGCGGCACGCCCGAATGCGGACCGCGAAAGTGGCTGAATTCATACCAGTGATTGCGAAATGGAAAGCGCCGTTCGGAAAGCTCGCCGCCATATTCGGCGAGCCGATAGGAAAGCTGCGCCTGTGGGTCCAGATTTTCGAGGTCGAATGTTTCGCGCATTTCGGCGAGCGCCGCTATTTCGAGCGCATGAGACTCGCGATCATAGTCGTCGCTTGCATTGTCCCACTTATCATAATTAGTCTTCCGCCCAAGGAAGGTTTGATACATAGGTGAGCGCGCGACCTGGCGCTCGAATTCTTTTTCAAACCATTCATTGATGGCCTGTGTCTGATCTTCGTCAGTTGTAGCGTCGCCTGTGGATGTCGTGTTCGGGGCGCTGGCGCCGGATGTCGTGACGCCATTGTCGCATGCCGCAGCCAGCGTAATTGCTGCTGCCGACGTAAAGAGCAGGCTCCGTAGAGAAACGGTCATGATATGAACTCCTGATGCGTTTTTTGATTTTGCGCCCCGATCGCGCGGCGAACTCTATGGGAAAGAGCGAGGCCGCGCAAGCTTTCGGGGTTTAGTCAAAAGCGAAGGTGAACGGCGTCGCCAGCCGCCGGTGTTCGTCAACAATCAGGCGGCGCTCAAGTGGTGGATGGGCGCGCGCGGCGCAGGAAGGGCGCGGGCAAAGACGGCAAGTCACGCCGACCGGCGTCGGCGCCTTTTCGGCGAGATCAACGCCGTCGCTGTAGATGAGTTTGTCCGCATGCTTGATTTCGCAACCTAATGCGATAGCGCGTTCAGCCTTTGGAGCATGAAAGCCGCCTTCGCCGCTATGAACCGTGCGCGCCAGTGAGAAGAATGCTTCTCCTTCGGGAAGCTGGATAATCTGTGTAATGATCTTTCGGGGCGTAAGAAAAGCCTCATGAATGTTCCACAGCGCACATGAGCCGCCATAGCGTGCAAATGGAAAAACGCCGCCTGAAAATCTTTTCGATACATTACCTGCTGCGTCAATGCGCAGGAAAAAAAACGGAATGCCGGTCTGTCCGGGGCGTTGTAATGTCGTCAATCGGTGGCAAACCTGCTCGAAGCTTGCGCCAAAGCGGCGCGATAAGGCTTCGATGTCATATTTCAGCTCTTCGGCGGATTGGTAGAACTGCTCATAAGGAAAGATGATTGCGGCGGCGGCGTAGTTGGCGAGGGCTGCGCGGGTCAGACGCCGCCCTGCGTCCGTTTCAAATGGCGCCGCGTTGACAATGTCATCGAGCGCTTTCTCCTGCTCAAACAGCACTAGCTGCAGCGCTGCATGAAAAATACGGCTCGCCTGGTCCAACGCTTCAGAAATAGCGATCTGTCCGCGATGGCGATCGTGACGTCGATAGGCGCCGACCATGACGTCGGCCGGAAGAATGCGCAGCGTAAGAGAGTGTTTGTCTTTGAAGCGCGCGCGCAAAGCTTCGAAAAGATTGTTCCCGGAGGATTTTAATGCGCGCGCTATTTCTTCGCCAGTATCGTCAAGCGCTGGGAAATAGTTACGCGCTTTTGCGATGAATTCGCGCGCTTCTTCAAGCGGGTCAGGGCTGTCGACATTGCCGGAGGCTCTGCGCTCCATCATCTGCGTCTGGCTTGTGCGATATGCTCGATAGAGTGCGGCGACGGCTTCGCCCATGGCGGGGTTGGTTGCGGTCAAGTCGCGAATGTCGTCCCGCCCGATGCCGAGGTCAGAAAATACCGGGTCCGCGAGGGCGGCTTCGAGCTGTGAGAGGGTGTCGTCCTCTGCGCCGGCGAAGGCCGCGATATCGAGATCGTATGTTTCAGCGAGGCGGATCAGCAGCTCCGCTGACATTGGCCTGTGATTACGCTCAATGAGAGCGATGTAGGACGGCGAGACATCAAGATCGCCCGCCATGACCGCTTGTGTGAGGCCCAGTTCGCGCCTTAGGCGCCGTAATCGCGGACCCATGAATATGCTGCGCTGGTTCGCTATTTTCTCCTCCGAAGAACCTGATTGTAATTAACTTTACAACCTTACACAATATTTCTGTAAAATATTACAATCACACCTTTTCGCAGCTGCAAAATAAGGCTGGCGGGATTATCGCATAGCTGAACAAGAACGCCGGGCGTCGCCCGCTGACTTTTAAGTAATCAGGATGAAACTCATGGCCTATCAAGACGATATCAACGCCACACATCAGCTCATTAAGAGCCACAACGGAGCATGGGACGGGATCGACGCCGAAGCAGTCGCCCGCATGCGCGCCCAAAACCGTTTCCACACTGGTATCGACATCGCCAAATATTGCGCGAAGATCATGCGCGAAGACATGGCGGCTTATGATGGCGACCCGGCGAATTACACGCAATCGCTCGGTTGCTGGCACGGTTTTGTGGGCCAGCAGAAAATGATTTCAATCAAGAAGCATTTTGGCGAAACAAAGGGCCGTTACCTTTATCTGTCAGGCTGGATGGTCGCCGCGCTGCGTTCCGATTTTGGCCCGTTGCCCGATCAGTCCATGCACGAAAAAACCTCCGTGCCGGCGCTGATCGAGGAGCTCTACACTTTCCTTAAACAGGCCGATGCGCGCGAACTTGGCATGCTTTTCCGCGATCTCGATGCGGCGCGTGAAGCCGGCGACGAGGTTAAGGCGAGGGGCGTCCAGAATCAGATCGACAACTATCAGACTCATGTCGTGCCGATCATCGCAGATATCGATGCAGGCTTCGGCAACGCCGAGGCGACATATCTTCTGGCCAAGAAGATGATTGAAGCCGGCGCCTGCGCTCTTCAGATCGAGAACCAGGTTTCCGATGAAAAGCAATGCGGCCATCAGGACGGCAAAGTCACCGTTCCGCATGAGGACTTTCTCGCCAAGATCCGCGCCTGCCGTTATGCATTTCTTGAGCTTGGCGTCGATGACGGGATTATCGTTTCACGTACGGACTCCCTGGGCGCAGGGCTGACCAAACAGATCGCTTATAGCGAAACGCCCGGCGATCTTGGCGACCAGTACAATTCGTTCCTTGATTGCGAAGAAATTTCCACCAGCGATGTCGGCAATGGAGATGTCGTTATATCCCGTGACGGCAAACTGATGCGCCCCAGGCGGCTTCGCAGCAACCTTTATCAGTTCCGCAAAGGGACCGGCGAAGACCGCTGCGTTCTCGATTGCATCACATCGCTTCAGCATGGCGCAGACCTGCTCTGGATCGAAACGGAAAAGCCGCATGTCGAACAGATCGCCGGCATGGTTGATCGCATCCGGGAAGTCGTGCCGAACGCCAAGCTTGTCTATAACAACTCACCGTCTTTCAACTGGACGCTGAGTTTCCGTCAGCAAGTATTCGATGCATGGGAAAAGGAAGGCAAAGATGTCAGCGCGTATGACCGCGATAATCTGATGAGCGTCGATTATGACGAAACCGATCTCGCACTGGAAGCGGACAACCGCATACAAAGTTTCCAGCGCGACGCCTCGGCGCGCGCCGGCATCTTCCATCACCTCATCACGCTGCCGACCTATCACACGGCTGCGCTGTCAACCGACAACCTCGCCAAACGCTATTTCGGCGACGAAGCGATGCTGGGCTACGTGAAAACCGTTCAGCGCGAAGAAATCCGTCAGGGCATCGCTTGCGTGAAGCACCAGAACATGGCCGGCTCCGACATCGGCGATGACCACAAAGAGTATTTCGCCGGCGACGCGGCGCTGAAAGCCGCTGGAGAAGACAACACAATGCACCAGTTCGGCTAAAAGCTTTGATCGCACCAAAAATAACATAGCGCGGTTCAAACCGGCCGCTGAATAAGAGCCGGATTGAACAAGGCGTTTTCTATCAGGGAGGAGCGCCGCGTCGTAGCGCCGCCGCAGGTTTGGAAAGTCCTGCGGCGGCGTTTTATTTTTCCCCCAACTGGTTGCGTGCCTCGACTGCCATATCAGGGAAATCAGTAAAGACCCCATCAATACCCAGCGTAAAAAACCGCCGCGAGAATTTCTCGCGGCGGCTGAACTCTACACAACTAACAATTGGTTTTCAGACTCTCTTGCGTCGGCGGCTGGCGAATCCAAGACCGGCAAGGCCGGAAAGCAACAGAGGCGCCGCGGCCGGGATTGGCACTTCCTGAATGTCAAAGGTTCCGATGGCGCCGGAGCCGTCGAAATCGAAAACCGCTTTTCTGAAAACGACGCCGCCCACCACGATCGACGTGAACAGGTTCGGCAACGTGTTGTTGCCTGTATCCGTGTTTGGGGTTGGCACCATGGCGGAGAAGACGAGATTGTCGAACTCGTCAAACAGCTGAACGGTCAGTTCGAGGGACGCAAGATCAAAAACGTCGAAGCTGTTGAACGCCACGTCGCGATTGAACAACCAGGTCATTGTTCCGCCGGAAGCGTTGTCGTCGACGTTGCAAAAGCCGCCGCCGCAGCCGCTTTCGGCAATCGCCAGCACATTGCCGGGATCAAAAGTTTCCACAGGCGCCGTGGTCGGGTCGTCAAAGGGCTGCGCCAGATCCGGATCGCCTGTCGCATTCGATGTATCGATGACGATGGCGAAGTCATTGGCCGCGCCGCCGCCATCCGCGGTGGTCGTTACGGTCAGACCGGCGACGTCGCCTGTGTCGAAGGTTTCGCCATTGCCGAAGCTGCTAAGATCGACCACGCTGGCTTGCGCCGCGCCCGCCATGGCGATGGCGCCGGCTGCGCCAAGCAGAAGATGTCTCATTGGTTTATCCCCAGTTATCTCCGCGAAAACACGGAACGCCGGGCATTAACCATATTATTTCGGCTTCGAAAAGTTGTATTTTCTACCTGGGTTTCGCCTCTAAGGGGAAAGTAGAGACGGCGAAAACATCATCGCGGCGGACTTGAGCCGGTAGTGCTTTGTATGATCTGCGAAAAAACCGCCGCGAGAATTTCTCGCGGCGGCCAAAGTCTCACACAACTAAGTGTTTTTATTTTTAGGCTGACTTACGCCGGCGGCTTGCGAAGCCAAGGCCCGCAAGGCCGGAAAGCAGAAGCGGCAGGGCCGCCGGAATTGGCACTTCCTGGACATCGAATGTGCCGATGGCGCCGGAGCCGTCAAAATCGAAGACGGCGCGGCGGAATACGACGCCGCCAATATCGATGGTGGTGAACAGATTATCGGTCACATTGTTGCCGGTGTCGGTATTGAACGTCGGCACCATCGCCGAGAAGACCAGTTGATCAAGCTCGTCAAACAGTTCGATTTTCAGCTCGCCGGTTTTAAAATCGAAAACGTCAAAGCTGTTGAAGGCGACATCGCGGTCGAAAACCCATGTCATCACGCCGCCCGAACCATTGTCGTTCACCGGGCAGAAGCCCATGCCGCAATCTTCCTGAGCGAGCGCCAGAACGTTGCCGGGCATGAAATTTTCGTCGCCCACGGTCGAAGGATCATCGAACGGCGAGGCGAGATCGCCGTCGCTGCCCGGATTGTTGGTGTCGAGGATGAAGGCGAAATCATTCGCTGCGCCGCCGCCGTCAGTAACGGTGGTTACGGTCAGTCCAGCGACATCGCCGGTGTCGAAAGTTTCGCCGTTGGAAAATCCGCTGAGATCGATGATCGAGGCGTTCGCCGCGCCCATCATGGTTAATAGGCTTGCCGCCCCAATTAGTACGCTACGCATGAAGAACCCCATAAAATTACGCTACAAACCACGCGTGACATGAAAGTTCAACGACGTCAAACACTTACATCCGTAAGCGGATCAGTAAGATTTTAATTCTGGTTTTAGGAGAAAATTAACCACGATTTTAGCTGATCCTAACGAGGACGACGACGACGCTGTTCGCCTTGCTGTCTTTGCGATGGTTGTCCTGCGCGGTCTTCATTGTCGCCGCCGCGCGGTAGAGTGAATGCAGCCATTTCGATGGCTTGAAAGTTCGCGGCAAATTCAGCCGCGCGCTGTTGCGCTTCACTGTCGAGCGTTGCGTTCAGATGATCGGAGACGCGCTCTGCAATAGTTGGCAGATCATAGAGGTCACGCTTGGCGTTTTCGCGATAAACAACTGCCCAGCTGAGGGCCTCTTCCGGATTTGGCGCAAGGGTGTGATCAGTTCCTGCAGCGCCGCTTAGCGCCTCCGCCAGTTTCAGTTGCGCGCGAGCGTTGCCGGCCCAGGCGGCGCGGCGCAGCCAGAGCGCCGCTTCCTCACGAAAGAGCGCCGTCTCCGCCGGGTTGTCGGTGACGCTCTCTAGCAAACAGGCGCCGAGTTCATATTGCGCGATGTCATAGCCATCGCCGAAACTTGAAATTACGCGATAGGCAGGGATAGCGCTTTTGCACCCTTTTTTCGCTTGCGTGTCGCGCGCCATGGCGAGAAGGCGCCCGGGTTGTTGAAGGCCGGGCGCAGGGCCCGCCTCGCGCGGACCGCCGCGCCCGGAAGCGCAGGCGGTCATGATGAGGACGAGCAAAAAAACGGCGACAGTCGGGACGAGCTTCATGATGATCTCTTTCGGGAAATTGGCTTGATCGACTGTAACGCATAACGATGCGTTTTCCGTCGAAAATATTTTATTTTCATTGGCGACGGATTTACCAGCGTTGCGGCGTTTCAGGATTGGCGTCGGGGGCGGCGCTTTGCGGATCGCTGACAGCTTCCGGTTCGCTATTCGCAGCGTTTTCCAAGAAGGGAGACCTTAGTATGCGTATCAGTCATTTGTTAGTAGCGGGTATAACGGTTTTTGGGGCGGGATGCGTCGGCGCCGGCCAACCGGCTTATGCCGGTGAATGGCGGCTTGACCCGGCGCGATGCCCCGATCTTGTCGAAGACCGCCGGGACCGGCGGGAAAGCCGCCGCGATGAACGCTATGATCGCGGTCCGCTCGACCGCGCCGAAGACCGCGCTGATCGGCGTGAAAGCCGGCGAGACGAAAGCGTCACCGTTTGCCCCCGCAGCGCCTGGGTTTGGAATGGCGGCAGATACCGGACAGCGCGCCCTGTAGCCGCCGCCATCTATTATGACCGAAATGCACGCCACTATTACCGCTATGGCCCCAACCGCGCCCGAGTGCGGATCGTGGTTCGATAAAGTCCCTCCCCTCGCCGCGCGCGCCCCTTCATTCTCGAAAAGCGTGGCGAAAACGCGCCCGGATGGCTCCGTTACCATCCGGGCGCAACAAAACGCACCGGAAATCATTCACTTAAAGCCCGGTTTTTGATTCCATGCCCGGCGCCTTGCCGTCCGTCTCCTGTTAAATTATCCTGTTTAGGGAGGGGGAGTATGGTGGGTAACAAAGCAGCATTCAAATTTATGGGCGGCGCAGGCGCGTTCGTCATCATACTGCTTTTCCTCACTGTCGATGCGCTGGCGCAGACCGAGCCGCGCCCTGTTCTCCAGCAACGCAGCATTGATCTTCGCTTAGCCTTGCCGCAGCGGGAAATTACGCCGGGCCTCATTGATTTCGAAAATGTGCAGGGAAGTCAGGTCGGGGCCGGCATCAGGCTTAACGATCAGTATACAAACTCTCACGGGGTTATTTTTGGACGCGGCGCCAGCGTGCATTATTGCGCGCGCCTCACAGACGACGTCATGGCGTCGCTTTGCCCTTATCCGCAGGCGGCGAGCGGCCAACGCGCAGCAGCCCACGAAGTGCGGTCGGGCGGTGCGGCGATGGTGATGACGCTGACCCGGCCGATTGAAGCGGTGACGATGCGCATTAACCCGACCGGCGGGACAATGGACGAAGTTTTCATTGCGCGTGTCGCTGGCTTTGATGCGAACGGCGAGCAGATCGTTCAGCAGGATACGCGCTTTAACTGGTATCAGGACGCCTTTTCCTGGCCGACATCCGCAGGGTTTAAAACCGATGGCGCAGAGGTCACGCGCGTTACCGTGGAACTGCAGCGCGCCTCAGTCGGCAACCGGCCAGTGCGTTTTCTCATCGATGATTTGATGCTCGGCTATACGCCGGAACGTGAAACGCCGCCTGTCGCTGCGGCGCTGGCGGAGGAGCGCGCACCGCCAAGATCCAGAGGTGAGATTATCCAGTCGCCATCCGTCGGTTCAGCGCAAGAGGAGTTACGTCTTTACCCGGCGGCGACGCGTAAGCGTGCAGCGATTAACTGGGATGCCGTAGACGCGGCGTTGACGGAACAGGATGCACAAGGTCTTGTTGCTGCGCCTCATCAGGGGCGCCGGTTTGTGAATGCAGCGGAATTGCCGGTGTTGCTGCCATCTGCGGTGGACGCCGGATCGCTGATTGTTGTTGGCAACAAGGATTCCTATAGCGCGCATTTCACGGTCGCGGGCCGCGCGCACAGCCTTTACGGCTCGCGCCTGTTGACAGTGATGACGCCGGCGCGTGGCGCCACGAGGGATCGAACAAATCTCACTCTCATGCGGTCGAACGAAGCCTTGATCGGCAGTTTCTCGCTCTATGGCGCGTCTTATTCGATTACGCGGCATTGCATCGATGAAGACGTTACAACAGACCCTGCCTGTCACGACACCGATGCGCTGGGGGATGTCGCGGAGACGATGGTGGTCGTTGTGGGCGACGCTGGACGGAGGCGTCCATAATGCGTCCTCTGATCATCCTTATCCTCGCAGTACTGGTTGCATTTTTGTTTGCGCGCTATGCCGGCGACGGATCCTCGCCGGAAACGCCAAGCGTTGACCCTGATCCGCCTGTGGTTGAAGAAGACGATCCGCCGCCTCCGGCCGACGATGTTGAGGAAGAAGAACCGGCGCCGCCCGCTCCGCCAGTTCCACCCGCGCCAGCATTGCCTGCAAACTGGCATTTCGCGCCGGGCGAACTGCTCGACGGTTCGTCGACGACACGCGGCGATCGCGGCGTCACGGACCCGTCGGTTGTCTCTCCCTTGATGCGCTTTCCTGTTGAAAATGGTCCTGCATTTCCGAATTCGCAAATTTTTGGCAAGGGCGGCGGCGGTTACGCCAGCGGCTCATGGCCCGCTGTGCCTGGCTCGGAAAATGATGCGGAGAATTTCATTTATCCGTGGCGGGATAATTATTGCGAAGTGCGATATGGTTATGACACTGAGCTGTGTCCGGGCGGAGAAGCGCATCTGGGGCAGGACATCCGACCTGCAACTTGTGAGAACGCCGTGCACTGGGCGGTGGCGCCGGAAGATGGCCATATCAGTCATATCGGCAGCATTTCGATCAATGTTTTCGGCGCGGAAACCGGTTACATCTACAAATACTTACATGTGCAGGAGCCTTTACCCGCCGGGATTACGATCGGCGCGCCGGTGACGAAGGGACAGCGCATTGCGCGCATTTCCGACCGCCTGAAAGCGAACTCGCGTGCAACGACGGTGCATCTGCATTTTGAAATCTGGGGTGCGGCGGAGATCAACGGCGTCAACACCGGCGTTGCGGCGTTGCCGCCCTATTCAAGCCTAGTGGAATCGTATCTGGATCTCACAGACGCAAACCCGGACCAGATTGATCCGGTTGCGCCGCCTGCGAACATTACGGCTTGTACGCAACCTCAGTGGCCGTGATCGAGTGTTCGCTTATGAAATATGCAGCGCAAGCAAATTTCACTACGTTTCTGAGTGCGGTAATTGAAGAGCTTGGGCCTTCCGTTGGATAGAAGTTGGCTGCTTTTGCTTGCGGCTGCCCGCGTTCCACCTTACTGACAATAATTAATAAGACCTTGGGGGGCGGATCCGCTGATGTCGCAGGTTGCAAAAACAAATCAGGAGGTAATCCTCCGTAAAGTCAATCCCGGCAAGATGCGTCCGCCTTTAGCATCTGAGAGCAGTACCATGGTCGGTGAGGAAACATATCGCGACCCCCGGGCAGAGTTCGTTCTTGCTAGTCTCTTTCTTGATGACGATGAAGATGTCACTGAAACGGCGATCATCCTCTATGAGCAAGGTTTTAAAACAGTTCGGCAAGTCGCTGCCGCTGGGCGCTTGACCTTGCGAGCTGCGCTCGAAGGAAAAGGCGTTTCGGAAAAAAGGATTTTAACTCTTTTCTCCGTATTGACTCGTATCCACGTTTTGCCAGCACAGGTCGACTAATTCGCTCTCAAGTTGAGGGTGGCGGATCGGCAGCCACTGTTTCTTTCTCTGCGGCTTTTTTCTTTCGCTCGTCATGGGCGTAAATTGCGCCCTGCGCCTTGTCAGGAAACTTCTGCTTCAACCAGTTGTTGATTACATTAATTGAACGGAATGTTGCCGGGCTGCGCCCACCAAAGCTTTCAATAAATTTTGGTTTCTGGCTAATGCTAGACTTGAATTCATCCATTACGTCATGTTTTTCAATGATCTCTTCACGGAAAAACTTTGGGTCAAAATCTGTGAAATGAAAAAGCGCTGCGTGAAAGCGAAAGCGTTCAAAAACGTTTACTTTAACCTTTTTATCATTTGCGATCAGTTGAACAACGATGAGTCCCATTACCAGTTTGGCGAAACCAAGATTCTTTGTTCCATAGAGACGTTCAATCTGGTTGGGTCCGAGTTTTTCCCAATCGTCGGGCTGGCGTGGGCCTATCTGATCAGAAAGGGAGCGGGGTACGAGAGTCGGAGCTTTCTGACGAAATTTCTCTGCTGTTGTGCGAAAGGCGGATTTATTTGCGAGGTTAAGTTCGGTGCGTGCAAACAGACTTATGCCCGGAGCGTAAAAATATGGGTATCCCCCAAACTCACTTTCCCAGTCTAGCGGCATTCTTCCGCCTCCATCGGGATGCAGGAAATCAATCGCTTTTTCAGGCAGTTTAATGTTGCCAATTTTGGTGATGGTGAAACCCCTCGGACCCTGCTCAACGTACGTTGAACAACCTTAGCCAACCTTTTGGTGAATCAGCAAGCGTTGCGGCGCTTAGGTCCACGCACAGCCAACAAAACCAGCGCGGTGCTCGTGCGTCGCGGGAAAACCGACAAACAAAACAAGACCTTATGAACAGGGTAATCTTGGGCCAGAATTTGCAAACGTAGGCTCATTTTAGAAATGTGGACGATTGAACAATGCTTGGAAGGCGGAGTGCTTAGCGCTTCACGTGGCATGATCGCCCACGCGGCCGAACGCCTTGAACTCGCTGATCCAGTGCAGGTTGCGTTCGGCATTTGTCTTTTCCTTGCTGGTCTTTGTTTCACAGCAAAGAGCGTCATGTCGTATTTCAAACAGGCGACGGGGTCTGCATTGATTTTCGCTATCGTCTTCTCTGTCTTCGCTATTGCGTTATCCCCAAGCTGTTCGATACTGATGTCCAGTTCTACTGCAACGTTTGAGAAGGGCGCCCGCACGGCAATTTTTGCCATGGCCGTTTGAGTCCCAAATAGTGCGGCGGGAGCAGGGCCCTCTTCAATAAAAAGATCAGCGATGCGATTAAGCTTTGGTTGTTTCGCTGACAGTGCGTCTATGTCGTCTTTTGACGATTGATCGGACTTAATTTTAGGTGCGTGAATGTTGTTTTCTGCACATAGCTAATACGGTTTAGTACGCCTAAGTTCTGTCTATGCTTCGTTCTGCAATCAAAACTTCTGCTCTTGGCGCGCTCTGGCTATACAAGCGTACGCTATCGCCGGCATTTTATCTTTTTGGCGTGCGTTGTCGGCATGAACCGACTTGTTCGGACTACGCGGCGGAAGCTTTCAAGAAACATAAACCTGGCCGTGCATTCTGGCTGACGCTGTCTCGCCTGTTGCGGTGTCACCCTTTCGGCAGCTCGGGTTTCGACCCCGTGCCAATTGATACGCCGCAGGTTGGCTGGCGTTTCTGGCGCCTTGGCGACTGGGCTTGGACGGAGAGGGACGAAACTCCAAAACAGCATCATCAAAAAGCCGAATAAAGATGGTGGGTTGAGTTGCGGGAGAATTCCCGCAAGTTGTGGCGATGACCAACATTGCCTTCGCCACCTGTAATGCCAGCCCCGAAATGCAGCCAAGCGATGCGCTGGTTCGTGACGGGCTCGCCGCTCGCGGCGCTACTGTCGCCGCTGCGCCATGGAATGGTCCGCAAGGCGCATTCGAGGCGGCGGACGCCGTCGTCATCCGCTCCGCCTGGGACTATCAATATGCGCCTGGCGACTTTGAGTCCTGGCTGGTGCGCCGTGACCAACGCGGGCTGGTGCTGAATCCACCATCGCTGATGCGCTGGAATATGTCGAAGCAATATCTTCTGGCGCTGGCGGCGGAGGGCGCGCCTCTGCCGCCTACGCGGCGGGTTGCGCCAACAGCAGCTTCGATTGCTGCGGTGATGGATGAGATGGGCCTTGCCCATGCGGTGGTGAAGCCGGAGTTCGGGGCGACCTCCAGCGGACTGTCGATTGTAAATCGTAAGGATGAGGCTGGGCTGGAAAAGGCCGCCCGAAACCTGGCTATGCCCGGGGTCATGCAGCCCATCCTTTCAGGGATAAAAACTCGCGGAGAGACGTCTTTCATTTTTATCGACGGGGATTTCACTCACGCAGTGACAAAAATGCCGAAAGCCGGGGAAATTCGTTCCCAAAAGGAATTCGGTGGTTCGAGTGAACGGGCCGATCCGCCGGGATGGGCGGTTGAGGCGGCCCGGCGCGTTCTCTCCATGGCGCCAGCGCCATCCCTATACGCGCGCGTCGATGCAATCGTTCTTGACGACGGCATGCAGCTTATGGAACTCGAACTCATTGAGCCCGAACTCTTTTTCACCTATGCCCCTGAGGCTGCGGACCGGTTCGCCGCCGCACTGATGAGCCGCCTTTAACTGACCTTGGAAACGACAGCAGAAGCCCATGCCCGCTATTACCTTACCCGATGGTTCCGTTCGCCAGTTTGACGGGATCGTAACCGGGACCGCCATCGCCGAGAGCATCTCCAAATCCCTCGCCAAAAAGGCGCTGGCGGTGAAGGTCGATGGCGAGGTGTGCGATCTCTTCGGAGAGATCGAAAAGGACGCGTCGGTTGAAATCATCACCCGCGACCACGAGGACGCCCTGGACATTATTCGCCACGACACCGCTCACCTGATGGCCCAGGCGGTGCAGGAATTATTTCCGGGCACGCAAGTCACCATCGGTCCGAATATTGAGGACGGATTTTTCTATGATTTTGCGCGCGACGAGCCTTTTTCATCGGACGATCTCGCAAAGATTGAAAAGCGCATGGCGCAGATCGTTGAGGAAGACCGACCGACCCGGAAAGAGGTTTGGGACCGGGAGGCCGCCATCGCGCATTTCAAGGAGATCGGCGAGCATTACAAAGCTGAGATTATCGCCGACCTGCCCGACAGCGAGGATATCAAGATCTATTATCACGGCGACTGGCATGATCTCTGCCGTGGGCCGCACCTGCCGTCTACGAAACATATCGGCAAGGCATTCAAACTGATGAAGGTGGCTGGCGCTTACTGGCGGGGGGATCATCGCAATGCGCAATTGCAACGCATTTACGGTACCGCCTGGGCGAGTGAGAAAGAGCTAAAAGCCTATCTTCACCGCCTTGAAGAAGCGGAAAAACGCGACCATCGAAAGCTTGGGCGCGAAATGGATCTCTTCCATTTTCAGGCCGAAGCGCAAGGTTCGGTGTTCTGGCACCCGAAAGGGTATCTAATCTGGCGCCAGCTTGAGGCTTACATTCGCCGCCGCCTTGACGAAGACGGTTACGCGGAAGTCAAAAGCCCGCAGCTGCTCGATTCAAAGCTTTGGGAAAAGTCAGGTCACTGGGGCAAGTTCCGTGAGAATATGTTCGTGGTGCCGGATGAAATTCCGTCTACGGATGACGATGCGCCAATCCTGACCGGTGAAAGCGACCTGATGGCGTTGAAACCGATGAATTGCCCGGCGCATATTCAGATTTTCAACCAGGGCATTAAATCCTATCGCGACCTGCCGATCCGTATGGCGGAATTCGGCTGTTGTCATAGAAACGAGGCTCATGGCGCGCTGCACGGACTTTTGCGCGTGCGTCAGATGACCCAGGATGACGCGCATATTTTCTGCCGTGAGGATCAAATCCTTGATGAGACGCGCCGGTTCCTCGATCTTTTCGGGCGCGTCTACAAAGATATGGGCATGACCGATATCGCCTATAAGCTGGCGACGCGGCCCGAAATGCGCGCCGGTGACGACGCCACTTGGGACCGCGCCGAAAGGGCGCTCGGCGATGCGTTGACCGCCGCAGGGCTTGACTATGAGATTGCTGAAGGCGAGGGCGCGTTTTACGGGCCGAAGCTCGAGTTCCATCTGACCGATGCGATTGGCCGAACTTGGCAAGCCGGCACCTATCAGTTGGATTATGTGCTGCCCGAGCGTCTCGACGCCACTTACATTGACGAGGCCGGGGCTAAACAGCGTCCGGCCATGCTGCATCGTGCGGTATTCGGCACGTTCGAGCGGTTCATCGGGCTGCTGATTGAAAACTATGCGGGCAAGCTGCCGTTCTGGCTGGCGCCGGTGCAGGTGGTTGTTGCGACCATTACATCGGAAGCGGATGATTATGCGCGTGAAACGGCAGCGATGTTTGAGGCGGCCGGGCTGCGCGTTGACCTCGACACCCGCAACGAAAAAATCAACTATAAAGTTCGGGAGCATTCTCATGCGAAGGTTCCCGTGATTGCGGTCGTCGGTGCGCGGGAAGCGGAAGAAAAGAAAGTCTCACTGCGCCGCCTTGGTGATAAACAGCAAGAGGTTGTTGATCTCAGCGAAGCTGCGGCGGCGTTGGGACGTGAAGCGCTGGCGCCTGATCAGCGCGGGAAGTAACAGCGCGTGCACCTAACGCTCAAAGATCAACGCGACCGGGCGAGCCGCTTCTGGCTATATGGCCTCTTCATGTTGTTGCCATTTACGGTGGTCTTCGGGCACAAGGGGGTTGCGCCCTGGCTGCTTCTCGCCAGTTTGCCGGCGTTCGTGCGCGGTGATTTCTGGCAGTCCGCCTTCGGCGTGTTGTTTGACAAGCCTGATATCCGGAACCCGTTTTTCGCCGGCTTTTTGTCAGTCCTGTTTTTTTGCATATGGATATTTGTTTCCGGGTTCTGGTCTCCGGAACATCATTACACGTTGTTTTTATGGGTGCTGGCGCCCGTATTGCTGGGGGGAAGCGTTGTCTGGTTCTCTTTGAATCTGCCGCAAATATGGACCTATCGATTGGCGATCGCATTTTCACTGGCGATTGCCGGCGGCATGGCGGTGTTGGCTTTTGAAGGCGTAACGGACGGACTGCTCAGAAGCATATTGCCGCCAAACGACCCATCCGCCGACCGGTCGCGTGACATCATCGCTTTGGGGCGCGGTGTCACCGCCTTGGCGCCGTCTTTATTTCCCGCGGCGATGATCATTTCGATGATCTGGAATCGAAGGGCCGGCCTTTGCGTTTTGGCGCTTGGCGTCGTCGCTGCTATCAGTAACGACGTTGCGGCAAATATAGTCGCCATCACCGCAGGGCTCGCGGGTGTTGTGATTGCTTTCAAAGCGCCGTCCGCAAGTTTTTTAATGGCGATATACGGACTGATTATTTTGTTGGTGTTTACGCCACTGGCTGCGGCGCTATTGCCTGTTGATGCAATTTTCGCCGGACTTGAGGCGCATGTTCCTGAAACCTGGCAATCGCAATTCTCATCCTGGTTTCATCGTCTCGCGATCTGGGATTCCGTCGCCGGGCGCGTTGATGATGGATTGCCGCTTGGGTTTGGCGCCGACTATGCGCGAATCTGGACGGAAACGGCGCCGGCGGTTGAGGTGCCTGGCGCCAGGGTTCCGCTTTCTGTCATGCCAGTGCACCCCCACAATGTCTTTTTGCAAATCTGGCTTGAACTGGGTTTGCCGGGCGTTGTTTCGCTGGGACTGTTTTTCTACTTCGGCGGCGCGGCCTTGCGGCGTGCAGCGTTGCCGCCGCCGATTACAGCGGTCAGCGTTGGCGCCCTGGCGGCAATTGTTGTTTCGCTCATGGTTGAGGGGAGTTTGTGGCAGGTCTGGCGCCTCGCAGCGATGGCCCTTGCAGGCATGGGAACGGCTCTGTCATATTCACTGCATCAGCAATGGAAAGTGAAATGAGCAGCGCATCGGCGGAAAACCAAGGCGGTTCGAGCAACACCGTAACAGCGATCGTGATCAGCTATTTCACGGGCCCGCTTTTGGCGCGCTCAATTGCGTCTTTGCGCAAGCAAGACAATGTTGAAGACGTCATTCTCGTTGATAACGGCAATTTTCCCGGTGACGTTGAAGACGCCGTTGCGTCTGGTGATGGCGCACGGGTGTCGGTGTTGTCAGGACACGGTAATATCGGCTTCGCCGCCGCTTGCAATCTGGGTGCGCGCGCGGCGAAAAGCGAGCTTTTGTTGTTTCTCAATCCGGATGCAGTAATGCCGGAAAACGGCGTTGCGCAGATGATAGCTGACGCCAGTGATCTTGAACGCCGCTGGATGATGGGTGCAAAGCTGGTCGGGCCCGATGGTGTTGAACAACAAGGATCGCGCCGGGAGACATTGACCCCATGGCGCGCATTCGTTGAGCTTGCGCGCCTTGACCGGTTGGCCCCGCAACACCCTTATTTCCGCCGTTTTAACCTGCACGCGCATCCGTGCCCTGGCGAGGTCATTGAGGTGCCGACCCTCTCTGGCGCTTGTTTTCTGCTTCCGAAAGAAGATTTCGACGCTATTGACGGAATGGACGAGCGATATTTTCTGCACGTTGAAGATGTCGATTTTTGCCTCAGATTTTCCAAAGCGGGCGGCAAGGCTTATTTCAACCCTAATGTCAGTGTGCTGCACTTCAAGAGTTCCAGTCGCGCGAATCCAGTACGCATCGAAGCGCGCAAAACAGCGGGCACCATCCGCTATTTCAATACGCATTTTTCAAGCGCATATCCACGTCCGTTTTTATGGCTGGTCGCGGGCGCGCTATGGGCGTCTTTTGGCGTATTGTTCGTGCGCAGAGGCGTCGGAAAGCTATTGCGTCTTGCAGGGTTGCGCGCGCGCGCGGGCAATAAGGGGTTGCGCCGGGCGCGATCAATATCGGCGCGCCAATCGTCACGTTAGCGCTGCCGTTTGCCGAAGAATTCAGCGACGTCGAAAAGATGATAGGTGCGCATTTGGTCGCCACCAAGCGAAACAGTCGTCGGGCCGAGCGGCGTAATCTGTTTGAAGCGATAATTCACATGGTTGTCGTCGCTGCGTGTCGTGACAAACAAAACACGCTTATGTTTGTCAGGGTCGAACGCTTTGAACGCCTCATAGTGATGACTGATGCTGGCGTTCGGGTCGATGGCGACGATCTCAAGCGGCGTTCCGCGTTCGTAATAAAGCATTGCGCCCATCAACGCGCGATCGTCGATCATCACCGCGTCATACCCAGCCGCCATCGCCGCGACGGCATGACTTTGTTCTTCCCAGCCCCTGATTTCCTTGATGGCGCTGGCAAGGCCTAATCGATCAACCGTCGAAAAATGCGAAAGCGCTAAAACAAAGGCGAGCGTCAACGCGGCATGCGCGCCAACGGTTGCTTTCGCGACCCAGGCTGCGCGGTGTTCATGGAGCCAGGCCACTGCCAGCATGATAATTGCGGGATAAGCGGCGACCGCCCAGTTGGCGTGCGCGCGCGAAATAAAGGCCTGCACACAAACAATGACGAGGGGCGTGAGGGCGAATGGGATCAAAGCATTTATGGTTGTTTTGTCAGATGTTACTTTGGAAAAGCCGCGCCATTGGCGATAACCCACCCAAAGAAAGACGCCAAAGAACACCGGTCCAGCGATCGCAAATTGCTCAACAATAAATGTAAGGAGATTGCCTGGCTTGAACAGGCTGGCGCCCCAATTTGCGTTCGCGGCGGTGTGCGCGACGGTCTGAAAATCGTTAGCAACATTCCATAATATATTAGGAATGAGTAATCCAACAGCGATGCTGGCGGTGAGTAATAATTCAGGCCGCAATACTGTTCTGCGAACCGGGGGCGCCATAACCATCGCCAACACCATGGCGATAGGAAAGTAAATCATTGCGTATTTCGATAACAGCCCAAATCCGATTGCGGCGCCAAGAGCGGCAAAGTCTAATAGTTTTGGTGACGGCGCCTGAATAATCCTGAGTAAAAAGAACAGCGCGCCGGACCAGAAGAACAACAGCAGTGCATCGGTGGTAATAAGAAAGGAGGAAAGCGTCACGCCTGGAATTGTCAGCCAGGCAACGCCAGCCCAGAACGCAATGCGCTGTGTAAAGAGTTGTTTTGCGGTGAGGTAAAGAAACACCGCCGCCCCAATATGAAGCAGAGGTGCGGCAAGCCGCACAGCCCATTCTGAATTGCCAAAAAGCGCGGTGGTCGCTCCGATCGTCCAGGCGATCATCGGCGGTTTTGAAAAATATCCGAACGCCAGGTCGCGTGACCAGAACCAGTATTGACTCTCATCGGGGCCAAGGTCAGCTGGTGAAGCGACTAACGTAAACAGCCTTAAAATCAGAAGCATTGCTGCGACCGCCCAAAAGGAGGTCAACAGGCGCGCGAAAGAGGGCGTTTTGTCCGCTGACATGCTGCTCGACTTTAGTTTGAGGTATCGCGCACGAAAATCGACAGCGACACACGCTGGCCATTGGAGTAATTGAGGCCGTCGATCTCGGCAAGCGCGCGGACGTCAGTTTGTGCTGAGTCGATATGTGACAGGAAATATTGCTGCTCGGTTCGATCAATAACAGCGGCGCTGATTTCACCCGAAATTAGCTTGCTTGCTGCGTCGGCGCCGGAGGTGAGGACGGTATCCGTTCCCAGCAGGAATACCGCCGACGGCTCGGAATAACCCGCCAGGGCGACCGGCAGCGTATCGTCCATTAGCGGGTGGCGCGCAGCTTCTTCCAGAGTGGCCGAGAGCCTCGATGAAATGGCTGGTTTTGTTAATGCGGGCATGATCCCGGTCAGCACAACCCATGCGACCGCCGCCGCAAGACCGCTCGCGGCGACCCCCCCTTGAAAGCTGCGGCCGCGCCAAAAAAGGCTGGTGATGAACAAGCCCGCGGCGCCAATAAAACCTGCAGCAGCAATGCTTGCCGGGATCAGGGAGCGCTCTTCAAGCAAAACCGGCAAGGCGACGATAAATCCGGCGGCGACAAGGCTGACAACGCCATAAAGCAAGGCGCCTGGCCGGACAAAGGCGCTCGTTGGCGCCGCAAACCGTGTGGCGGCGCGTGCGGCGATGATGGCGAGCGCTGGATATAACGGCAAAACATAATGGGGGAGCTTGGTTGCCGTGAATTCGAAGACAACCCACGCAGGAATTACCCAGGAAAGCAGAAATCGCGCCTGCCATTGGTCACGCTCCCGCCAGATATGAAAGAGTCCCGGTGCCAGTAGCGCCGCAGCGGGCCAGAAAAGAATCCATATCAACAGTAAATGATAACCCGGCGGGCCCGCATGACTCTCTTGGGCGCTGGCGATCTTACTCAGCAGATCACCACCCATAGCTTCAGAGAAAAACCGGCCCTCGGTTGCGCCGCCGATTGCAAGCGCCCAAGGCGTAATAAGGGTGATGAGAATCAGTGCTCCCAGAACTGGCCGCATTCTGGTTATCCACGCGGTTCGTGGTTTCCCCGATAGCAGGCCAACGCCTGTTAAAACAGAAACGATTGGCGCGACTGGTCCCTTGACCAGAATGGCGGCGCTTTGGGCGGTCCAAAAAATGATTGGCCATTTCAGGCCGGCGGTTTTTTTTTGTTGCATGCCGGCGTAAATTTTGACGAAGGCGAATTGCGCCGCACATATCAGCGCCAGCAACATGCTATCTGTTTTCGCCACTGTCGCCTCAACGGCGGTTACCGGGGCGCTGGCGATCAGTAAAGCTGCAAGAAAAGCGGTACGCTGATCATAAAGGCTTTTGCCAATCAAAAATGTAAAAATCGCAGCGAGGATGGCGCCGACCACGGAAGGAATGCGATAAGCCCAGATTTCACGTTTCTCGACGTTCGATAGAACGGAAACACTTGCCGCTTGAAGCCAGTAAATGCCCGCCGGTTTTTTATTGCGCTCGCGATCCTGAAAACGAATGACCAGATAATCACCGCTCTCGATCATTTGCGCTGTTGCCTGCGCGAAGCGGGACTCATCGCGATCAATTGGCGGTAGCGACCAAAGGCCTGCACACGCCACAAACGCGGCGAAGGCCGCCACGATAAGCAACAGCCGAATGTTATCTCGGCTCACGTCTTCTATCGTACCCGATTCCATTTCCCCTCGGCTGACAGGCCTGTCTACGTCATCAGACATAGCAGTCTTACTCCAAAGGTTCTGACTGCGTCACTTGCAATATCGATCAAGCCCCCGTGACCGGCGGGCCAGGATCGGCTATGAGCGCGCCTTATGGTAGAAACGCCCATATCAACGCAAGAGCCGTCTTTCTTTGGCTGGCCTGGGCCTGCGTCCGAGCCGGCGCCGGCGTTGAGTGTTGTCGCGCCTATGTATAACGAAGCCGGCGGGGCGCTCAGGCTAGTTAATGAAATTGCACAGGCGTTGGCGGGAATCGATCATGAAATCATCGTTGTCGACGATCATTCCGATGATGAAACCGCCTCCTTGCTTGAAAACGCAATGGATGCGTTTAACCAATTACGCGTTCTTCGGCATGGTGAGAATGCGGGGCAAAGCCGGGCGATCCGCACAGGCGTTCTGGCGGCGCGTGCGCCAATTATCGCGATGCTGGACGGCGATGGTCAAAACGATCCAGCCGACCTTCCAATGCTTTATGAAAAACTGATCGCGGGGCGTGAGGGTGTTTCTGTTGCAATGGTTGCTGGCGAGCGGGTTACCCGTCGCGACAATGTCGCCAAACGATGGGCGTCCTCTCTGGCGAATGGATTACGGCGGCGCTTGTTAAAGGATGGGGCCATGGATACCGGCTGTGGTTTAAAGGTTTTCTATCGCGAAGCTTTTTTGCGGCTGCCCTATTTCGATCACATGCACCGTTATCTGCCAGCCTTGATGCGCCGCGAAGGATTCCAAGTTGAATTCATGCCTGTCTCGCACCGCCCACGAGTGCATGGCGCATCCAAGTACACCAATCTGGGGCGTTTTTTGGTCGCACTGCGTGACATTCTAGGGGTCATGTGGCTGATTTCGCGGTCCAAATCCCCAAAATCCGTAACCGAGACCCGAGATTAATGGCTTTTTGACCGAGCCGTGTGTGCTAGGATGAGACACGGGCCGCTAATTGGGGGGCGGCGGAAAAAAGGAGAATAGCGGGCTATGTACCAGATGTTTCCGCTGCTTGCGATCAGTCTCATCGTCTACGCAGTTTTGACGCTTACCGGCGCGATCGGCAGTGCCGCCGGGCCTTGGTATGACATGTTGTTTATCGAATTGCCGATGGTTTCGGGTGACCAGTGGAAGGTCAGCTGGGGCGATCTTTTTTTGCTGGCGAGTATGGGGTTGTTGTTTGTCGAGCTTTTGCGGTCAACAAAAACCGGCTCGGAATCAATCATGAATCACGCGCTTTCCGTTGTTGTATTTGTGGTCGCGCTGTTGTTGTTCATCATTGTCGAAGGCTTCGGAAATTCGGTCTTTTTCCTGTTCATGTCGATGACATTCCTTGACTTTATGGCGGGCTTTATTGTGACGACCGTTACGGCGAGACGTGACTTGTCAGTCGCCGATGGCAGTCTCGGAAAATAGCGCTGAGGCGGATCTGAAAAGCCCTTAACTATGCCACCATGTTGAGATGTGCGCCGCTCGTTTGCTGCGGCGCGCATTGCGTCCGTCGGTAACAGGCGGCGATAAATCCGTGAGGCGCCTTTAGCGGCGAGGCTGTATTTCGGTTGGAGCGGCGCACCGCAGGCGTGCGTGTGACAGGTCTGAGTACTGTCACAGCGCAACTCGTTGCAGGACTTGTGACCGTTAATGCGGTTTGCCGTGGGGCGGCGGCGGGAAGGTTAACAATTCCTTTCATAAAAAGAGTACAGCAAGACTGGCGCCGCATGGTCATGCAAACTTCAAATTTTATTTACGGCTCTTTGTTTAGTATCAATCGGCAAATATCCGAGTGTGTCGAATGGTAGAGAACGCCGAAGCGTTTCGCGGCCAAAATTCCGGTGGAAACGCCACTGAACAGCCTGGCCGCGTCGATGGCGCTGCGGGTCCTGTGCGACCTGGCGTTGACCATGCGGCTGTGGGCGCTGAGGGTGCGGCGCTGCAGACCATGTTTGAATATGACCCCGATAAGGGGGTGTTGCGATGGTCTGACGACAGTAGCGCGGCGCGTATTCTTGGTGTTTCGGATGCAAAATCAGTTTCCACCCTTGCAGAACTCGATAAGCGGCTGAAGGGTGAGCCGGATAAAACGCGTCAGGCCGCGTTTGATGGTAACGCGCTTAGCTATTGCTGCGAATATCAGCTGCAACGCGACAATGCAGAAGCGCAATGGATTGAAGAGCGTGGTGGCTGGGTTGGCTCAGGATCCGCCAAAAGATTGATCAGCGTCATTCGCTCCATCGACAGCCAAAAAAAGAAAGAAGCAGAGCTGGCGTGGCTTGCAACGAATGATGAGCTAACCGGCTTGCTCAACCGGGTTCACTTAAGAAAGCAACTCGACGCCGCCATTGATGCAGCACAGACGGAAGGCCGGAAGACGGCTTATCTGCTAGCGGGCATAGATGAGCTTGGCGCCGTCAACGCCGATTTTGGTTTTGACGCCGCCGACAAGGTTATTATCGAAGTTTCCAAACGGCTGGCCAGCGCTATAGGACCGAATGACCATATCGGTCGCGCCGCCGGCAATAAGTTTGGCATTGTTCTTCATGACTGTGATGCGGAAACGCTTCGCGAGGTCAGTGTCCGGCTCCTAAATGCCGTGCGTGAGCATGTCATCGAAACGCGCAATACCGCCATTGCGGCGTCGATATGCCTGGGTGCGGTAATGATGCCGGAACATGCATCGGGTTCGCATGTGGCGATGGCCAGAGCTGAGGCGGCGCTTGATGCGGCTAAACGTCTTGGTAAATCAAGCTGGGCGCCATTTTCTGAAAAAACCGACGCCATCAGCACCCGCCGCCGCAACACTCACATGTCCGACGTTATTCTGACGGCGCTTAACGAGCGACGCATCAGGCTCGCCTTCCAGCCAATCGTTTCTGACCTTGGTGAGACGCCGCATAAATTTGAATGCCTGATCCGCATGCGCGGCGAGGATGGAAAGGAAGTGCCTGCGCCGGAGTTTATTCCAGCTGCTGAGCGTCTTGGGCTTGTACACCTCCTAGATCGCCGGGTGCTGGAACTTGCAATCAACACACTGAATGTATGCCCGAACATTCATCTCAACGTGAATATTTCCATGGAGACCGTCAAAGACTTCGTTTGGGCGGAGGGTTATATTTCTCACTTGCGCGCTAATGAGGCTGTGGCGTCCAGAATCACGGTTGAATTGACCGAAACACAAGTCATTGACGCCATTGATGCGTCGATTGAATTTGTATCAGAGATTAAAAAGCTTGGATGCGCATTTGCGATTGATGATTTCGGCGCCGGCTATACGTCTTTCCGAAATCTCAAGGCGATGGACATCGATATTTTGAAAATTGACGGTTCGTTCGTAACGGGCGTTTCCGCATCGCGCGAAAATCAGTTATTTGTCCGCACACTGCTCGATCTTGCGCGAAATTTCGGCATGCGAACAGTGGCGGAGTGGGTGGATAATGAAGCCGACGCCATGCTGTTGAAAGGGCTTGGCGTCGACTATCTGCAAGGATACCTGCTCGGCAAACCGGAAACCAACCCGAACTGGTTGCCTGAGGGCGCGCCTAATGAGCCGACCGCCCGCATGGGGCTTGGCTCATAAGAGCCGTGGCTTGGGTCAAGCTCCGTTTTTTTCCATCTTGTCGAGTTTTTTCTGTAGCGCCGCGAGCTGTGATTTCAACTCGTCTATATCGGCGGTGTCAGAGGGAGCGGTCTCATCCGTTGCGCCGCCATACATGCCACTCATCGGAGAGAACATTTTCATCGCCTGATTGTAAAGCTCCATGTTCTTGCGCACGGAATCTTCAAACATGGCGTAGCCAGGCGTGTTGCCAAACGCGCCGCGCATACGTTCACGCATGTCATCCTGGTTGTTTGAAAATGCGTCCATGCTCATTTCGAGATAGGACGGCACAAAGTTTTGCAGGCTATCGCCATAAAACTTGATCAATTGTCGAAGGAACTGAATAGGCAGAAGGTTCTGTCCTTTGCTTTCTTCCTCGAAAATGATCTGTGTCAGAACAGAGTGTGTAATATCTTCGCCTGATTTTGCATCATAGACGACGAAGTCATCACCGTTTTTCACCATCTCTGCGAGATAATCCAGTGTGACGTAAGAACTCGTGGCCGTATTGTAGAGGCGCCGATTCGCATACTTCTTTATTACTGCGGCGTCGCCAGTCGCGCCGTTCTTTCGCCCTTTATGGTCTTTTTCAGTCATAAGGCGGTCTCTCCCGATCCCAACCGTTTCAAGCCCCATGGGCCCGAAAACGGATTACTTATTCCGCGCATGGTTTTTGTGCGCTAGCTAATCCTGCTATAACATATAATTGACAAATGCCTACGCGCCCCAGCGCGTTTCCTATAGCTTAAGTGGTTGAGTTATTTGGCCCTTCACGGTAGATGGCGCTCAATTTGGCGTCATATTAACTTTTTTGCAGCGCAACAAAACAGGAGAGACTATGAGTGATGTGGTGATTGTATCCGCCGCGCGGACTGGAATCGGTTCATTCGGCGGCGGGTTGAGCAGCGTGCCAGCCTCTAAACTGGGTGAAACAGCGCTCTCCGCAGCGATTGAGCGCGCTGGCATCAGTGGCGACGATGTCAATGAAACCATTATGGGCCATGTTCTCCAGGCTGGGCAGGGCCAGAATACAGCCCGCCAGGCCAGCATGGGCGCCGGCGTACCGCAGGAGCGGCCTGCGATCACCATCAATCAGGTTTGTGGATCTGGCTTGCGCGCCGTGGCGATGGGCGCACAGCAGGTGCGTCTTGGCGATGCGGATATTGTTGCGGTCGGCGGGCAGGAAAATATGTCGTTGGCCCAGCATGCGGGCCATTTGCGCAATGGCGTCAAAATGGGCCCGTCAAGTTTCGCGGACACTATGATTGTCGATGGCTTGTGGGATGCGTTCAACAACTACCACATGGGTCAGACGGCTGAGAATCTGGCGCAGAAATATCAGATCGGCCGGGAAGAACAGGACGCCTTTGCGGTGGCCAGTCAGAACAAGGCCGAAGCGGCAAGAGAAGCCGGTAAATTCAAGGACGAGATTGTTCCTGTCGAAATCAAGACCCGCAAAGGCGTCGTCACCTTCGACCATGATGAGTATATCCGCGAAGGCGTGACGACGGATTCTATTTCCGGCTTGAAGCCTGCATTTGTTCGCGACGGCGGCAGCGTGACGGCGGCGAACGCGTCCGGCCTCAATGATGGCGGCGCGGCGTTGATTGTCATGTCCGCAAAGGAAGCCGATAAGCGCAACCTTGAGCCGCTGGCGCGCATTGCCTCGTGGGGCCATTGTGGCGTTGATCCGGCGATTATGGGCATTGGCCCGGCGCCGGCCTCGCGCATCGCCCTTGAAAAAGCGGGATGGAGTCTTGATGACCTCGACCTGATTGAAGCGAACGAAGCCTTTGCGGCGCAGGCTCTGGCGGTCGGCAAGGAGCTTGGTTGGGATTCTGAAAAGGTCAACGTCAATGGCGGCGCCATTGCACTGGGCCATCCGATTGGCGCATCGGGTGCGAGAATTCTGATCACGCTCATTCATGAGATGAAGCGCGCTGACAAGAACAAGGGACTGGCGACGCTTTGTATTGGCGGCGGTATGGGCATCGCCATGTGCGTCGAGCGCTAATAACACGGGTAAATGTGGGTACGGAACAATAAGCCGGACAGAACGCCGGCGATCATAAGGGAGAAGAAAATATGGCTAGAACGGCAATTGTAACAGGCGGCACACGCGGTATCGGGCGCGCTATCGCGGAAGGCCTGAAAAAGAGCGGGTGCACTGTTGCGGCGACCTATGCCGGCAATGATGAAGCGGCGGCGAAGTTCAAGGAAGAAACCGGCATCAATGTTTATAAGTGGGATGTCGGCGACTACGAGGCCTGCAAGGCTGGCGTTGCGGAAATCGAAGCGGCGCAAGGCCCGACAGATATTCTGGTGAACAACGCTGGGATCACTCGGGATGGGTTCTTCCATAAGATGAGCCCGGCGCAATGGGGGGAGGTCATCCGTGCGGATCTCGATTCCGTTTTCAACATGTCGCACCAGGTTTTCCCGGGCATGCGCGAGCGCAAATTTGGCCGGATCATCAATATCTCTTCCGTCAACGGTCAGAAGGGTCAGATGGGGCAGACCAATTACTCTGCGGCAAAGGCGGGCATGATTGGCTTTACCCGCGCGCTGGCGCAGGAAGGCGCTTTCAAAGGCGTGACCGTGAACGCTGTCGCACCGGGCTATATCGGGACTGAGATGGTCGCCGCCATGGATGAAAAGGTGCTTGAGAAAATCGTCGCACAAATCCCGGTCGGCCGTCTTGGCGAAGCCGAGGAGATCGCCGACTGTGTCGCGTTTCTGGCCGACGACAAGGCCGGGTTTATTACTGGCGCCGTCCTTACGGCCAATGGCGGGCAATATATCGCCTCCTAGGACTGAGCGCTTTTTTACTGAATAATACCAGGGCCTCGCTGCGATTTTCTCGCAGCGAGGCCCTTTTTTCACCAAATTGACGGAGTAAAGTATCCAATCGTGAAGTTGGCTAAAGGCGGGCTCCGTTGGCTTTGAAACGACATATTGTAGCGGGTTTGATCCTCGCTGCGGCCGCGGCGGGTGCTACGGGTGGGACGATGGCGCATGCTGCATCGTCCGCTGTGATTGCGACCGCTCAATCTTCCAATCCGTTTTCCTCGCTTGTCGGAAAGCGCCGCGAACGGCGCGCCGGGCGACAGGGCGCCGGGGATATAGAACGGTATGTTCTTGCTTCTGATGATCGCGTGTTTTTGTTTGAGAACCAGACGGACGAAGCACGGGTTACATTTCTTTGCGGCGACGGCGACCAACGCCTTGATTGTGTTCTTGATCAAAACGGCGCGGCGCCTGAGATCTATATGCTGCGTCCGACGCGTGGCCCGCGCGGCGACGTCATATACAAGAATGCTGAAGGCGAGACGCTGCTGCGGATCGCCTCTTACGGCGGCGCAACGGTGTTCTGGCCGGGCGGAGCGCGTGGCTTCGCGGCTTCCAAATCCTTTGGCGACGATGCGGCGCTCCGTTTGCCCAGACTTGGTTTCGCGGATGCGGCTCGGCGCGCGCAGGCGGCGACCGCCATCATCAGCGCCGTGACAGGCGCGCCCATTATGTTCAATATTGGCGAGGCCCCAACGCCGGAAACAACGCAGGAAGCGACAGTGCTTGCCGACGCTGTGGTGCGGGCGGCGGGCGGTTTGAAAAAAGTCGCCGACGATCCGACAGGTGCGCGCGTTATCGCCAGCCGTATTGCAAATGTGACTTTTATCGAAGCGGACGCGCCCAGTGTGAGTCTTGAAGAAAAGGCTCTGGAAATACGCTATGTGCCAAATTCGGACATTTCCGGGCGTCCCTCGTCAACGGCCGTTGCTCGTTTTCTGGAAGAAAGTCTTTAAATTCGCGGCTGGTAAGAAAAATTCCGCTTTTGCGTCCTAAAAGCGCCGTATTGGCGAATGAGGCTAAACGGGATGACGATAAGCAAGAAAGTCTTGAACGGATCACAAGCGACGATATTCGCCGTCGTCGCTTGTGCCGTCATTGGCGGCGACGCCACGGCGCAATCCCTGAAAGAAATTCGCGACCGCGAAGCGAATGAGCAGGCCCTCGAGCGTGAAGCCGCGTATACGCGTTCCGTATGCGGTCATTCCATCACGGCGACTATTGACTGGCGGTCTGCTGCTGACTGGCCCGCTGGCGTCAGTCTCGCCGCATCGTGCGACGGGGCGCTTGGCGCGCTTGAGGCGGTTTGCCGTAATCGTGCGGGCAGGGCTAAAGCGCAGCGCGTAACGCAGTTTGTGTGCGCCGGTGACGGCGGCGGCGCCTCGTTGCGCGGCGGCACGTTGCGTTATGGCGCGAGTCCCGGCGAGAACGGTTTTTTAGAGACAAAGGCGTTGCTCGACAGTGCGCTTTAGAGCCGCCATCAGAGTGACGCAGCAGCCTTTTCAAGAATGCCTGCGCGTACCCCATCAAAAATATATTGTGTCGACAGCGCCAGAAGCAGCATCCCTAAAATACGTGTAATTGCGTTCATGCCGGTGCGCCCCAGCGCATCGCCAATACGGCTGGCGAAACTCATCATCAAGACGCCGATGCCCAGAACAATAATGACCGCCGATACCGCCGCGCCTTTTTCAATGAGCGGCACGCGCGGCCCCATTAACAACATAACTGTCGCGATAGCGCCGGGTCCGGCCAGCATGGGAATTGAAAGCGGAAAGAACGCGATGTTGTCGCGGGCGGAAGCTTGCGGCCCCGGGGTTTTCGCCTGCGTTTCGCTATCCGGGTCAAAAAACATGCGAAAGCCCATGACAAATAGAATGATGCCCATCGCCGCCCGGAAGGTTGCGAAGTCGACGCCAAGATGGTGTAGCATGGCGTTTCCCGCAAGGCCGAAGACCATCAGGATGCCGACGGAATAAAATGCTGCGGAAAGCGCGATCTTCAACCGTGCGCGGGGCGCTTCGTCTTTTGTCAGAGACGCAAAAATAGGCGTCACCAGAATCGGATCGATCACGATGAAAAGTGTAACGAAGGCGGCGATGAAGGCCGAACCGAATTGTGCAAGCATAGGGAACGCTCTTTTTCGGCCTACCTGCCGAAAACTGGAGCCAATAGCAAGCGCGATGCGTTCGTGCGTGCCATCGCAAGAGTTAGAGCGGTGTCAGTCCCCAGCGGACAAGCCATGCGGCCAGGGCGATTGCAGATAAAGCTGTAATCAGCAATCCGCCCAGAACGCCAATTGGCAGCGCTGCGCGCCCACGCGCCTTAACTGTAAGCCACAATAGCCAGAGGCCGGCAACGCCCCCGGCGAGGCCGGCCCAGGCGAACCATCGTCCCCATCCTAGCAATCCGACCAGAAGCGCAAACTCATTCGCCTCATAGGTGGCGTAGGCGGCGTAACCGAGGCCGCCGATGGATGTTGCGCCGAGGAGCGCCGTCGCCCAGGCGACAAAGCGCGCGCCGCCCGTTGGGTGGCCACCCGCCCCATTCACAATACGCGCGACCGGCGCGAGCGTGTAAATCAGCGACCCAAAGATCAAAAAGACAGCGGGGATCGCCGCCCAGGCTGCAGGTATGACGATCTTGGTTTCGTCCTCTGATGCGAGACTTGCTAGTGTGGTGATTACGTTGGTCTCAAAAAGCGGACCCGTGAATTGCGGCGCCTCCATGCTTTCCGGACAGGAGCGGTCAAGCTCGCCCATGGGATTGTCGTAAAATTTGGTCAGGAATTCGCCTGCGCATTCGACAGATCGTGTCGGGCCGTGGCCGGCATAGGCGAATTCTACATAATCGCCGTTTGAAAAACCCGGCAGGATCGCCTTGGCGAGCGGCGGCGGCGTGATCGGATCCATCGCGCCCTCGACAATCAGGGTGCGGATATCCGTTTCAAGAGGTGCGTAATCTTCCGCTGGCCGCGGGTCGAGTCCGTATTTTTTGCAAATGCGCGCCTGCTCATCGACCAGCGCCGGATCGCCAAAAATCATCGCTAGTGCAGGGTGGTCCGCGTGGTCGTCCTCGAACGCCTGACGCATGGCGTCGCTCCAACCGTCATTGCAAGCAATGGCGTTGTACATGCCCTGAGAGATGTCAAAGGCGACCGGCCCGCCACCCGCTGTCAGCAGACGAAAAGGTTCGAAGTTTTCTTCTTCGACAAGTCGCACATATGCATCGATGAAAGCGGGAAGGCTCGCGTAATTGTCCTGCTCATAGAACAAAACAAAAGGCGCGCCGCCGACAATATCCTGGAAGAAGTATCCTTTTCCTGACGGGAATAATTCTTCATCCAACGCATCCACTTCGATTGGCGCCATGGATGTTTTTGTGATCGCCGCTTCAATCCGCGCTTGCAGGTCAGGGAAACTTTTAGCGCAACTTTTGTCCGCGTCACAGGCGTCCTGAAGGATTGTCAGCACCCGGTCGTAATAGCGGGCGATATGATGAAAGGTCGCTTCCTGTTCAAGGGGAACGATGGCGTCGATCACAGCCGCGCGAACGCCCTCCGGATCCTGCTTCAAATAAGCCTGGCCAAGGATTGAACCATAGGAGATGCCCCAGACATTCCATTGATCATGGCCCAGCGCCCGGCGCAGGGCTTCCACATCGCGGGCGTTTTCAATGCTGGAATAGCCCGAGAGGTCCACAC
The DNA here is from genome assembly GCA_039196665.1 of Pseudomonadota bacterium. Taxonomy (GTDB): domain Bacteria; phylum Pseudomonadota; class Alphaproteobacteria; order Caulobacterales; family Parvularculaceae; genus Hyphococcus. Next base: position 480,571 of record JBCCUQ010000003.1, read on the forward strand.
GCGCCGCCTTTGCTGCGGCGAAGCATGCATCCATCGCGTCGAGGCCGGCGCGCTGATATCGCTCCCAGTCCGGTGAGTTCGACGCCGACGGGTCAAACAAAGGATAGGTTGGGCAGAAATCCGCCGACCAGCCGATGCCCCGTTGTTCAAGAATATAGAGATCGCGCGCGTCACGCACGCCATGATCCTTTAGTCGATCCACATAGCCTTGGGCTTTGACGCCGGGCCCGCCGGTTAAATATATAATTGGATCATCACGTTTCGCCCAATCACCATTTTCTTCCGTATTCCAATCGTCTGGTTCTCTGGCGTGAATCTTGACGAAATGGAGTTCAATTTTGCGCGGGCGCGCCTTTTCGCGATTTTCAGGAACTTCAAGAAGCCCGCAGGAAACCTCACCGGGCTCATAGTCGACAGCGCCTTTGAACGGGCAGACAATGGTTCGGGTGCGAAATTCATCTTTGTCAAAAACATCGATTTCTACGTCGTCAGCCGCGGACAGCGCTTCTATGGCGCCTTCAATGATCGGTTCGCTGTTTTCTTGTGCGTCCGGTTCTTGCGCACTGACTGCCGATAACAGAATCCCTGCGGCGGAAATCGCCGCAATCGCCTTGCCCAGATTTTTAATCATCTATACGCCCCGCCAAACCCCGATGGGAAGCTAGCAAAAAATCAACGGAGCGCAAATATTGCGCTGCAATGAAATGAAACTCGCGTTAAGCGCGAAAATAAAGACGCTTTATCGCCAATAGATTGAGCGTAACGAGCTATATATTCGGTATGCGGAACGGCGATATAAAATGCTGCGAATGCGAAACCTTGAGTTGTGATAGTATTACAGTTGCAACCAAAAATTTCCAGAGCTATTTTCATTACTCCTGGTTGTGAGGTGCGTATTTCAGATTGACGTTTTTAGAACAGGCCTTGGGGGGCGATATGTTCAGACTCGCTAAAGTAATCCGTATACTATCTTTATTTGCTTCAGTTTTCATATTGTCGGGATGCGCAGCGCTTACGCATTATAATTTCAAGCGTTCAGATATTGGCGGCGTTGGCGATGCCGTTTTCGTGGATGCGAAACAGCGCGCCGTGCTTTCTGTGCAGCAGCCTTATGAAACGATCGCAATGCTGCAAGACTTGCGGGATGAAGCGATAGAAAAAGCTGACGAGGCTTCTGAGAAAGCTGAAGCGGCTTCAACTTCCGCCGGGTTTGGATTTAAAAAAAGAGATAAAAAGTCCAGAGACGCCTGGCTCAAGGAAAAAAAATACTATCGTAAATATGCTGATCAAATAGGGGAAATGATCATTCGGGGCAATTTTGCACACACTGACTTAAGTATGGTTGCAATGTGTGCAGAGCCTAGCCCGGACGCCCTGTCGGCGCTGTCCGCTTCAACCAGCTTGGCGGCGGAGGTTTTTGGTCAGGGAAAAGGTCAGTTGCAGGCAGCTATTGCAGAATCCGCCGGATCTATTGGTCTGCGAACGCAGTCCATACAGCTTATGCGGGACGCCATGTATCGCCTCTGCGAAGGGTCAATGAATGCCGCGCTGGGTAATGCAGCTTTTGAGACTCTGCACCGGCGATTCCAAAATTCCATGGTGGCGATCCTTGCGATTGAGCAACTGACGGGTGCGGTGCGACCACCAACTGTAACCTTAGGGTCAAGCGCTTCGACTGGCGCTGCAGAAAATGTCGCGGAGCTTACTGAAAAAACTATTCTGGCGCGCAATGCCGCCACTAGCGCAAAAACGGAGGCGGAAAATGCTGATAAAGCAGTTAAGGCCGCCACGGAAAAGCGAGATGGTTTAAAGGCGGATCAGGCGAAATTGGAAGGTGAAGTGGCGGCAATTGCAGCTGCAATGAAAGCACCGGATCCGGTGCCCACACCAGCTCCTGCAGCGGGAGCCACGCCTACGCCTGCTCCCGCCACGCCTGCACCAAAAAAACCGACGCAAGCTGAGCTTCAAGCTCAGCTTGATGCAAAAAATAAAGAGCTGAAAGAAAAAAAGGATGAAGTAGAAGCCGCCGATGAGGCGCTGACAAAGGCTGAGGGTGAGGCGAAAACTAAAACCGCTAATGCTGAAGATACAGCTAAGACCCTTGAATATATGGAAGAGGCGGTTGAGGCTGCCCGCTTTGGCCGCACGACTGCCTCAGCGCAAGCCTATGCCGAAAATCTTTCATTCACCAACACTATTAACAAGGATACAGCGCAATCTGTCGCTACTGCTGTCGAAAACATTGTCGGGAAATTTTACGAGCAAAGTTATATCGATGATGTGTGTACAACGATGTTTACCTCAGCAGCAGATGGTGAACTCGATGACGATGCGTTTCGGCAATTTGCAAAGCGGTTTAAGTTTCAACCTGGTTTAAACAATCTAAACCCCGTACCTGACAAAACATCTTTGTTCCAGCTTTGCGAAGTACGGATTGCACAACAAGCTGCAAAGGAGGAAAAACTAGCCCGTGAACGCCTTCAATTCGCTGCTGAACAGACAAAACTAGCGAAGGAACGGGAAGCTGAAGCTCTACAAAAAGAAAAAGACGCCAAAGCTAAAGAGGAGCAAGCCGAAAATGCCATTCAAGCGGCTACAGCCAAAATTAAGGATGCAGCGACCAAAGCAGCATCTGCCGATAAGCAGGCAAGAGCCGCAGAGGGGCGGATAAAGCAGGCTGAAAAATTACATAGGGAACTTCTCAGTCAAGTTGATGCCTTGCTTGTCGTTGTAGATAAAGTCCTGTTATTAACAAACAACGTTGAGGCTTATGAAGAGCTTGTAAAAAGCGTATGTGTTGGCGGGATGGATGCAAAGAAGATATTTGCGCGTATGTTCGTAAATGAGGCTTTGCGAGCTGAGCAGTGTAAAAAACTTGGTGCTGCCGGTAAGGACCAAAAAAAGTTTTACGAAGCGACTGATCAGCGGATTGCCGAAGTGCAAAAACTCAAGATGATACTAGTGGATATTCGAGCTAAAGCTTTAGCGCAGCGTGAAAATGCGAAAGCCTCTGGTGTTAAACCTTAGAAATTTGTTTTGAAGGAAAACTGTGAAGAGTGCACAAAAAACGGCGGCTCGAAAGAGCCGCCGTTTTGGTACGCAACTGAATTTGTAAGGCGTTGGGCTTACATCATGCCGCCCATGCCGCCCATTCCGCCCATGCCGCCCATGTCAGGCATGCCGCCGCCGGCAGCGCCGCCGTCTTTCTTCGGCGCGTCAGCAACCATGGCTTCGGTGGTGATCAGAAGGCCGGCAACGGACGCCGCATCCTGAAGCGCGGTGCGAACGACTTTCGCCGGGTCAACAATACCCGTCGCAATCAGGTCGCCATATTCGTCCGTCTGCGCATTGAAGCCGAACTTGAAGTTGTCCTGCTCAAGCAACTTGCCAACGACGATCGAACCTTCACCGCCTGCATTGGTGACGATCTGACGGATCGGCGCCTGCAGCGCGCGGCGAATGATCTGAACGCCGGCGTTCTGGTCGGCGTTCTCGCCTTCCAGACCTTCAAGCGCTTTCGATGCATAGAGAAGCGCCGTGCCGCCGCCAGGAACAATACCTTCCTCGACAGCTGCGCGGGTTGCGTTCAGTGCGTCATCGACGCGGTCTTTACGCTCTTTCACTTCAACTTCCGTTGCGCCGCCAACTTTGATCACAGCAACGCCGCCAGCGAGCTTCGCCAGGCGTTCCTGCAGTTTTTCGCGATCATAGTCGGACGTCGTTTCTTCGATCTGCGCACGGATCTGGCTGGTGCGGGCTTCAATGTCGCCTTTTTCACCAGCACCGTCGACAATCGTTGTGTCGTCTTTGTTGATCTCAACTTTCTTGGCGGTGCCGAGCATGTCGAGCGTGACGTTTTCGAGCTTGATGCCAAGGTCTTCTGAAATCACCTGGCCGCCAGTGAGAACGGCAATGTCTTCCAGCATGGCTTTGCGGCGATCGCCGAAGCCTGGCGCTTTCACAGCAGCGATTTTCAGACCGCCGCGCAGTTTGTTGACGACGAGAGTCGCAAGGGCTTCGCCCTCGACGTCTTCAGCGATGATCAGCAGCGGACGGCTTGACTGCACGACAGCTTCAAGCAACGGCAGCATTGACTGCAGGTTGGAGAGTTTTTTCTCGTGCAGCAGGATGAACGGATCTTCAAGGTCCGCAATCATCTTTTCCGCATTGGTGATGAAGTAAGGTGAAAGATATCCGCGGTCGAACTGCATGCCTTCAACGACGTCAAGTTCGGTTTCGAGCGACTTGGCTTCTTCAACCGTGATCACGCCCTCATTGCCGACTTTGTCCATGGCTTGCGCGATCATGGCGCCGATTTCTTTTTCGCCATTGGATGAAATCGTGCCGACCTGGGCGATTTCGTCAGACGACGCGATTTTTGTTGCGCGTGACTTGATGTCTTCAACGACTTTGCCGACCGCAAGATCAACGCCGCGTTTCAGGTCCATCGGGTTCATGCCCGCGGCGACCGCTTTCAGGCCTTCTTTGACGATAGACTGAGCGAGAACCGTCGCTGTCGTCGTGCCGTCGCCGGCTTCGTCATTGGTCTTTGAGGCGACTTCGCGCACCATCTGTGCGCCCATATTTTCAAATTTGTCTTCAAGCTCGATTTCTTTCGCAACCGTGACGCCGTCTTTGGTCGTGCGCGGCGCGCCGAAAGACTTGTCGATGATGACGTTGCGACCCTTGGGGCCGAGCGTCACTTTTACGGCGTTTGCGAGAATATCGACGCCGCGCAGCATTTTATCGCGCGCATCGACGTCGAATTTGACTTCCTTAGCAGCCATGTCTGCGTCTCCTTAAAACTGGTGAATTTGGGTTAGTCGATGATTCCGAGGATGTCGGATTCTTTCATGATCAAGAGATCTTCGCCGTCGACGCGGACTTCAGATCCGGACCATTTGCCGAACAAGATTTTGTCGCCCTTCTGGACGTCCATCGGAACGATTTCGTTGTCGTCGCCGCGAGCGCCGGAACCAACAGCGATCACTTCGCCCTGGCTTGGTTTTTCTTTTGCGGTGTCTGGAATGATGATGCCGCCTGCGGTTTTTTCGTCTTCGTCGATGCGACGAACCAACACGCGGTCATGGAGAGGCCGAAATGCCATGAGTTCATGTCTCCCTGGGCTGAGTTTCTAAATAAAAACAACCGGTTAAACAAAACGCAGACCGCTTATTCGATCTGCAAGCACTCAATATAACCGAGTGCTAGCGGCGATCTAGGGGTGCGATGGCGCGCCGTCAAGAGCTGGGCTTGAGAAAGAGCGCAGGAAAAACTCCACGATCAAAATTTGGATTGACTCAGCAGCCTGCAAGCGACACCAATTTCTTGGGGATATGGAGGGCGCACAACTTTTGCGCGCATGAAGGGGGCCGGGGGATGGTTCTGCGCGACGATATTATTGCAAAGCGTATGAAGGATACGCTGTCGCCAGCCGAAGAGGCTAAAATACCTATTGGATTCGGCGTGCGCGACAGGGTCTACAAGAGTCTTCAGCATCGCATAACATATCGCGAGCTTCTGGACCGGAATAATTCCTACCGCATCACGCTGGCGGGCCTCTTAATCGCGGCGCCTGCTTTGGCGGGTGCGACCGTTTGGGCCATTACTGACCCTGAATCACTAAGCATGAAGATGCTTTTTGATAATCGGTTGATGTTTGCAGCGTTTATCCTGACGTTCGGATTTCTCGTGTTAGCTGCCAGGGGCGCCGTTCAATCCAGAAGATCTCACAAACACAACGTTGAGGCGGACAAGGACGTTGACAAGAATTTTGCGAATGAAAAAAACGCCCAATATTGGTCCAAGGTTGCAAAAAGGGTTCTGGAAAATTGCGCAGCGAAGGAAGTTGTCGAACCGCTAAAAGCATTCGCTGAAGATAAGCATATACCTTATCGCATACTTACGAAATATTTGCCGGCCCCTATGTTTGAGCTGCGCAGACCTGAGGCATTTGTTGAAGACGGGTTGAAAAATAAGGCAGCCAGGGACAAGAAGTTATTTGAAATTGACAGTCTATGCGGCGGCGCCTTGAGCTTTCTGGGGGCAATGCCAAAGCCGCGATATTCGACGACGAGCGTGCGCGAAATTGAGCCCGTCGTGCATGACCTTTACTGGCGACATGACGTTCAAGAAGTTGCAGACGCTGATCAAGCGGACGTGTTTTTGCGATTCCACCAAAGCGTTATTGAGGAAGATATAGACAGTACGTGCTTTTATAAGACGTTCGCAACACTGAACAATTTCCGGCAAACTAAGATTTTCGTGTTGCTAGTCCGCGATGTCGTTGACTGTCTGATAAACGAAAGCGGCGATTTTGATCCAGAAGACCATGCAAATATCTATAAAAACCTTCCCAGCGTAAGCGAGGCGAACATCATCGACTTGCTTTGTGAAAACAAATATTGCCGTTTTCCACCGCGTATAGAACGGGTGTCGGCTAAGGCTTACACGCCGAAGATAGGCCCTGTCTTGTTTCCAGGGCAGGGTCGCGACTGGGCGATGTTATTTGATCCCGCCCGGGTATGGGTCGAGCGTGAAAGCGATCAGCCAAATATAGAGGCGCTTGTCGCGCTGCGTTTGGCTATTCATCTCGTCTCGCGCACGAAAACCATTGGAATAGATCTGAAAAAGCGAGACCTTCTTATCGTCGATAACCGTCGCGCGCTCGTTGCGCGTCAGGAGGATCGTCCAGGGTTTTCGTTGCGTGACGTCATCGCCGGTTGCGACGAGTCGCTAGAAGGCCGTTGGACTCGGAAAATCTACGCTTTCCGGGGCGAGGGAAATGATGGCTCGGACAATTTCCGCAGGGTCGAAGTCAGTTTGCACAGAGCTGTAAATGCAACGCCAGTGGAAGACTCCATCAATCGTTATTCCTTGCTGCCTGAGTCTCTGAAATCCTCGACTTGCGGCGATGTGGCGTTCGATTATGGGTTCGACCCGGCGGAATGGCCTCGATTCCTGACATAGTCGTGATCCGTCGCCTCAATCTCGCCTGCTGGCTGGCGCAACTTTCGCCGCAATTACGTGTTTTTAATACCGACTGAACGGCAATAAGGTCATATTGCGCCAGCGAATTAACGTGATTGTCGCCGGGCGCGCGCTAGTAGGGCGCGGGAATCTCATTACAGATTATCGCAAAGCGGGAAAAAGGAGCATTGCAATGCGTAAACTATTGATTTTAGGGGCGGCGGTCATTCTCGCCGTTGGATGTTCAACCAATCCTTATACCGGCGAGCGCCGGGCGAGCCGTACTGTAACAAGCGGCGCAGGCGGTGCGGCTGCAGGCGCCGCTGCGGGCGCCATCGCTGGCGCCATCGCCGGCAGGCCAGGCAAAGGCGCAGCTATCGGTGCGGCTGTGGGTGCGGCGGCTGGCGTTGGCATCGGCGTCTATCAGGATCGCCAGCAAGCCAAACTTCGCGAACGTCTCGCCGCCAGCGGCGTTTCCGTGACACGTGATGGCGACAATATCTATTTGAACATGCCGTCCGACATTACTTTCGACGTCAATCAGTCCGGCATTCGTTCAGGGTTCTATGAAACGCTGAACTCCGTTGCGATCGTCCTAAACGAGTTCGATAAGACGACCATCAGCGTTTACGGTCATGCGGACTCAACCGGGCCTGAAGACTACAACATGCAGCTTTCGCAGCAGCGCGCATTGTCCGTCTCAAATTACCTCGCCTCGCAAGGCGTGGCGGCGGGCCGGTTGCAGGCGGTGGGTTTTGGCGAAAGCCGCCCGATTGCTGACAATTCAACCGATGCTGGCCGGAGCGCAAACCGCCGGGTCGAGATTGTCATTGATCCGATTGAGAGCCAGTTCAACAGCTAGGCTGTCCCGGCTTTAAACTTAGTTGCTTAAGATCAGCCCGTCCGGCGCCGCCGGGCGGGCTGATTTCTTTCCGGATTTTAAGTCTTTTTCTCTGAGATACCGCCAATTCGCGCCCAATAGATTAATCGCTTTTAAACAGTGATTTCCTAAATTTGTCCGAAACTCCCATGGCCGCGTCAGGAAGGCCGCAAGGTGGAGCTGAGCGGGGCCTAACAGATGAATTTGCGGCAGAAAAGTTCTCGATACGGTGCGGCGGTGCAGTTTTCGGCTGGCATTGCGGGCATCATGCTCATCGCCGCCTCGGTTACCGCCGGTCTGGAACCCGACTTTGAAATTGCCTTGGCCGCAGCCCTTGTTGTTTCCGTGATCTTGCATGCGCGCGCTGGCTTCGCCTTGAGCCGTGCACAACAGGAGTTGGAAATGTTGCGCGGGCTGGTGCGCAAAATTTCCTCCAGAGGGACAAATGAGGTCAAAGCGCCCGAAGTAACCTTTGAGAAGGCGGCCAATATCAGCGAAGAGGACGCGCAAATTCTCGACTGCGTAAAAGACGCAATCGAAAATGACCGGATTGACCTTTATCTGCAGCCGATCGTCAGCCTGCCGCAACGCAAGCATCGTTATTTTGAAGCGTTCTCGCGTCTGCGTGCGGATGACGGTGGCGTGTTGCGCCCGTTCCAATATCTTGACGCCGCTGAGCGCGCCAACCGGATCGGCGTTATCGATAATATGATCCTGCTGCGCGCGGTTCAGGCGTTGCGCAATCTCGGTCCGGAAAGCCGGAACTATCGCGTGTTCTGTAATATTTCACCGGCGACCATTTTCGATCAGGACTTCTTTGCGCGCTTCACCGATTACCTCGACGCAAACGCCGACATGGCGCCGCATCTGGTGTTCGAGTTTACCTATCCGGCAGTGGAAATGCTGCATGAGCGTGTGGCGCGTAATCTCGATTCCATCGCTCGTCGCGGCTATGCGTTTTCCGTCGATCACATTCGCCGCTTTGACCATAACTGGCAGGCCTTGCGCGATAAGAATTTCCGATTTGTGAAGGCCACGAGCTCCATGCTGCTGCATGAGAACAGAGGCGATGCTGAGGCGCGAGGTCGCGCTCAGGCGTTCAAGGAAAAACTACGCGATTGCGACATCGATCTGATCGTCGAAAAAGTCGAGCTTGAAAGCCACATGCCGGAAATCCTCTCCCTTGGCATTGATTATGGGCAAGGGGAGCTGTTTGGGCCGCCGCGTCCGGCCGCTTACTATATGCGTCCTCGGCTTGAACTGGCGGCCGCTTCCTAGGCTGACAGCGCAGGCGGCTTGACCGCGCCCGGCGGCCGCCTTATCCGCCCTTATCGTGACAAACCCGCAGTTCATCGACGGCGTTCAATCGATTGCAGAGCAATATGACGTTTTGCTGTGCGACGCCTGGGGCGTCATCCATAACGGCGTTGAGCTGTTTCCAGGCGCTGCGGATGCGATGATGCGATTTCGCGAAAGTGGGCGCGCCATTGTTATTCTCACCAACGCGCCGCGCCCATCCTCCATCATTCCGGCGCAACTGGACCGGCTGGGGCTGCCGCGCGAGGCGTATGACGCGGTCATCACTTCCGGTGATGCGACGCGGGCCGAGATCGAACGGCGCTTGCCTGCTCCGGCCTATCGCATCGGTCCGGAAAAGGACGACCCGCTATTTGAAGGCCTAGACATCGAGTTTGCACCGCTGGAAAAAGCGACCTTCATCATCTGCACCGGATTGCAGGACGACCAGCGCGAGGCGCCGGAAGATTATCATGACATGCTCGCCCGTGCGGCGCGGCGCAATCTCCCGATGATCTGCGCCAATCCGGACATTGTCGTGAACTGGGGCGGCCGGATGATTTGGTGCGCCGGCGCCCTGGCGGAAATCTATGCGGGGCTTGGCGGCGAGGTTGTCTATGGCGGCAAACCCCACGCGCCGATCTATCGTTTGGCGAGAGCGGCGGTCGCCGATGTGCTGGGCGCGACGCCGGACAAGTCGCGCATCCTCGCTATTGGCGACGGCGTCAAAACAGATATCGCCGGCGCTAACAAGGAAGGCGTAGATGCGATTTTCGTAGCTGGCGATGGCGGCATTCATGAAGGCGGCGCTGATCCGGAAACAATCCGCATCCGTCTCGATGACGCCGGCGTTCATGCAGTCGCGGTGACGAAGGCGTTGAAATGGTGAGCAAAGCGCCAATCATCGCCGCCATCGGAAATTTCGACGGCGTGCATCTGGGGCATCAACATCTGCTGCAGGAAACAACGTGCTTCGCCAAGCAACATGGGGCCAGGACGGGCGTTATCGTTTTTGAACCTCATCCAAGGCGCTATTTTCGCCCCGATGACCCGCCTTTTCTGTTGACGGTGCCGGCGCAGCGCGATGCCATGTTGCGTCAATGCGGCGCCGATGAAGTTATGGCGCTCCGCTTTGATGAAGCGCTTGCTTCGCTTTCTCCGGAAGCATTCGTCAACACCGTGTTGCGTGATCAGCTTGGCCTTGCAGGCGCCGTGACCGGCGCTGACTTCCGCTTCGGCGCTAAGCGCGCTGGCGATGGCGCCGCCTTACAATCTTTAGGTAAAGCGGCGGGTTTGAATATCCATCTGGTCGATGTCCTGGCGGATGATGGCGCAGAAGAAAAATTCGGCTCCAGCGCGGTGCGTGAAGCGTTGCAGGCGGGTGATGTAAAGCGCGCTGCGGACATGCTTGGGCGCCCATGGGCTGTGCATGGGTCCATTGTTGAAGGCCAGAAGCTTGGCCGTACCCTTGGGTTTCCGACCGCGAATATGACGCTTGGCGATTACATCGAGCCACGGCGCGGGGTTTACGCCGTGACGGCGAGGCTGAATGATGCAACACACAAAGGCGTTGCAAATTTTGGCCGCCGCCCCACCGTTGGTTCGGATGCGCCGCTGCTTGAAACGCACCTGTTCGATTTTGCCAGCGACCTTTACGGAAAAACCATGGAAATTATGTTCGTCGAGTTTATTCGCGACGAGAAAAAATTCGACGGTCTTGATGCGTTAAAAACGCAGATTGAAAAAGACATGACAACGTCGAAAGAAATCCTGAACCGCGATTGACCGGGCAGTGTGGTCTCGGCGACAGTGCCGTCATGAAACTTCTGTTCTCGATACTACTTTTAATTTTAGCGTCCAGCGCACGAGTTCTTGCGCAGGAAGCGGCGCCGCCAGTGCTGGATTTGCCTGTCGATTGCGATCCGTCCGCTGAGTGCAGCATTCAGAAATATGTTGATCACGATCCTGGTCCTGGACGTCTTGATTACGCCTGTGGCCGTCTCAGCAGGAATGGCGATACGGGTACGGATTTTCGCCTCGCGAACTATCCCGCCATGGATCGGGGCGTCGCCGTGCTGGCGGCGGCGGACGGTGTGGTGCGCGCGGTGCGCGACGGCATGGAAGATGTCTCGGTGCGCGATATTGATGCCGCTTCAATTGAAGGGCGCGAGGCGGGCAACGCGGTGGCGGTCACCCATGGAAATGGCTGGGAGACCCAGTACAGCCACCTCAAGCGCGGCAGCATCGGCGTCAGGGTGGGCGATGCTGTAAAGGCCGGAGATATGCTTGGGGAGGTCGGCCTTTCGGGCAATACAGAGTTTCCGCATGTGGAATTCACCGTGCGCCGCGGCGGGGTTGCTGTCGATCCATTTGTGGGAGCTGGCGAATTCCGGCTCTGCGGCGAGGCGACGGAGCCGCTGTGGTCAGAGGCGGCGCTAGCCAAGCTTGCCTATCGTCCGGTTGTTATTTTGAGCAGCGGGTTTCACGGCGGACCCGCCGATGCGTATGAAGCGCGCACGGGCGCTTATGATCGCGCTGCGGTGGATGCGGGTGCTCCCGCGCTGGTGTTCTGGGTGGATTTGTCAGGCGCCCAAAAGGATGATCGTGAGCGCCTGGTAATCACCGGCCCGGACGGCAAGGAGCTGGTTCGCCTCGACCGGGCGCTGGAGAAAAATAACATCAGCTGGTTTGTCTTCGCCGGTGCGAAAAAGCCTGAAAAGGGGTGGAAAATCGGCGATTATCGCGCGGAATATTCCCTGACCCGCGATGGCGAGGTGCTGGCCGAGAAAAGCCAGACCCTGTCGCTCAAGGCTGTGCGTGATTAGGGTTAACGCAGACCCTCGCGCTTGTGATGGTCCCGCCACATTCTCGACACAATGCGGCGGAAGAATTGCATGGTATTCAAAGCGCAAGGCGTATCCTTGGCGCTTGGAGGTTGCGTAATGGCTCTATCATTTATCCGGAAATGCGCGATGGCGGGCGCCGCTGCGGCCACAGTGCTTGGCGCTGGCGCGCCGGCGGCGGCTGGCGGCGGGTTCGTTTCCTACGGATATTACGGACCAGCCTATTATGGCGGTGTTCATTACGCCGGTTATCGCAATTTTGGGTACGGTCGGCCCTATCGCCGCTTTCATCACCGGCGTCATTATCGCCGCCATCATCGCGGCGGCGGCAACGGCGCGGCGATTGCGCTTGGCGTCATTGGCGGCGCGATTATTCTGAACGAACTGGCCGAGGACAGGGCGCGCCGACGTGTTTACGAAGACCGTTATTATCGGCGTTACGATAATCGCAGGCCTGGCGATTATTACGACCCTTATGAATCACGCGCTGAGCCGCTCGACAATGGCTATGCCGGCGAGGAAACCCTGCCGGCCGAGAGTTATGGCGGCGCAGGTGAGGACGCAGACCTCGACCGCCGGCTTGATGGCGGGCCCGAACCCATCCGGCTTTCCTACGGAAATGCATACGACACCTGCGTCGTTCATGCGCGCCAGGCGCTGGCGGACCGCGATTTTGTGCTCGCCGCGCCCGACCGGCCTGACACGGCGGACGATATTGGCGGCGCATGGAAAATGACCGCCAATGTGACGGCGCAGAACCGGCAGGGCGAGCAGTGGACGCGCGCCATGTATTGCGAAGCGGATGAGCGCCGGGTCTATCTCCTGGAGCTGATCTGACTGAAATATTCGGCGGGTGACGAGGCCTGCGCGATCTGATAAGACCGCCCCATGAATGGCGGACTTTTCATATTCGCGGCGATTACGCGCACGTCTGGGCGAATTATCAGCCCGGCCTGCGGCGCTGTCTTTCCTCATTGAGGCTTGACAAAGGCGCCCGGGACCGGGCCTGACTGCACCCTCCTTACAACATGAAAAAAGAAGAGAGTTGACGATGCCCGATGCATCGAATGGCGCCGACAAGGAAAGCCGCGACTACAAAGATACATTATTTTTGCCGGCGACGGATTTTCCGATGCGGGCGGGATTGCCGAAGCGCGAACCGGAATGGCTGGCGCGCTGGGCGCGTCTTGGCGTCTATGAGCGCCTTCGCGCCGATGGCGAGGGTCGCACGCCTTATGTCCTTCATGACGGCCCCCCTTACGCCAACGGTCATATCCATATGGGGACGGCGCTGACGAAAGTCCTGAAGGACATGATCATCCGTTCACGGCAGATGCAAGGGTTCGACGCGAACTTCGTGCCTGGCTGGGACTGTCACGGTTTGCCGATTGAATGGAAGGTTGAGGAAGAGTTTCGCGGCAAGGGGCGAGCCAAACGTGATGTGCCGTCGTCCGAATTTCGCTCTGCCTGCCGCGAATATGCGCAGAAGTGGCTTGATGTGCAGCGTGATGAATTCCGCCGTCTCGGCGGTGAGGCGAATTGGGATAATCCGTATACAACGATGGATTTTACCTCGGAAGCGGCGATCGCCGGAGAGCTTCTGAAATTCGCCGACCTCGGCCTGCTTTATCGCGGGTCAAAACCGGTGATGTGGTCGCCGGTTGAACAAACCGCGCTCGCGGAAGCTGAGATCGAATATCACGATCACCAGTCGACAACGGTATGGGTGAAATTCCCGGTCGCCAAGATTGACGACACTGTATTTGATGCGGTTGATCGTTTCCCTGACGCAAAATCCCGCGATGACATGCGCGCCTTGTTGAAAGGCGCCGAGATTGTCATCTGGACGACCACCCCGTGGACGATTCCCGGCAATCGGGCGATCTGCTACGGGCCAAAACTCTCTTATGGCCTTTACGAAGTCGCCGCGATGAAGGGCGATTTGGAGTTTGAGCCCTGGTCGAAGCCGGGCGACAGGCTGATTGTCTCTGACGCGCTGGCGGAAAGCGTGCGTGAGGCGGGGTTGATCGCGGAATGGAAACGCGTCGCCGATGTGCCGGCTGAGGCGTTGAACGGCGTCGCCTGTGATCACCCGCTCAAAGGTTTTGGCGGCGGCTATGAGTTCGATGTGCCGTTATTGGCCGGCGATCACGTAACGGACGAGGCGGGAACCGGCTTCGTTCACACCGCGCCGGGGCACGGCGCGGAAGACTATTTTGCCTGGGTTGAGGCTTTCGGCACACGCGCCGAAATTCCGCATACGGTAGATGCGTTCGGCGCTTATACGGACGAGGCGCCGGGCCTTGAAGGCTCCAAAGTTCTTGTCATTGAGGGCAAGAAAAAAGGGAAAGACGGCGACGCAAATAAGCGTGTTATCGAAACGCTGATCGAGCGTGGGAAACTGCTTGCGCGCGGTCGACTGACCCACTCCTATCCTCATTCATGGCGCTCCAAAGCACCGGTGATTTTCCGCAATACGCCGCAATGGTTCATCGCAATGGATCAGCCAACGGCCAACGGAAAGACGTTGCGCGAGAACGCCCTGGCCGCGATTGATGAGACGGACTTTACGCCGCCGCAGGGACGCAACCGCCTGCGCGCCATGGTTGAGGGGCGCCCCGACTGGTTGATCTCGCGCCAGCGCGCTTGGGGCGTGCCGCTGACGATCTTTGTTCATCGTGAGACCGGTGAGATTTTGCGCGACAAAGGCGTTGACGCGCGTATCCTGAAAGCGATTGAAGAGAATGGCGCAGACGCCTGGTTCGATAAGCCCGCGCAGGAGTTTCTAGGTTCTGATTACGCCGCGGACGATTATGAAAAAGTCGAAGACATTCTCGATGTCTGGTTTGATTCCGGTTCCACGCACGCCTTTGTCATGGAGGATCGCGAGGATCTGACCTGGCCGGCGGACGTTTATTGCGAGGGCTCGGACCAGCATCGCGGCTGGTTCCAGTCATCGCTGCTGGAAAGTTGCGGGACGCGGGGCCGCGCGCCTTACAAGCACGTCATCACTAATGGGTTTGTTGTCGATGGCGAGGGGCGTAAAATGTCGAAATCCCTCGGCAATGTCGTCGCGCCCGATGAGGTGATCCGTCAGTATGGGGCGGAAATTATCCGTATTTGGGTGGCGAGTTCGGATTACACTGATGACTTGCGTATCGGCGATGAGATCATCGGGTCAGCAGTCGATGCGTATCGCAAGTTGCGCAATACGCTGCGTTATCTGCTTGGCGCGCTGCATGAGTTTTCTGAGGATGAGCGCGTCGCGCCGGCGGAAATGCCGGAGCTTGAGCGGTATATTCTTCATCGCCTGGCGGTTCTGGATGGCGAGGTGCGGGCGGCTTACGACGCGTTTGATTTCAAAACCGTCTGGCGCAAGGTCTTTGACTTCACTTCGCTCGATCTGTCGGCTTTCTATCTCGATATCCGCAAGGATAGTTTGTACTGCGACCGGCCGGACGATCCGCGCCGCCGCGCGGCGCGCACGGTAATGGATATTGTCTTTGACCGACTGACCGCGTGGCTTGCGCCGATCTGCGTCTTCACAGCGGAAGAAGCGTGGCTTTCGCGTTATCCGTCAGAGGATGGGTCGGTCCATTTTAGGCAATTCCCGGAACTCGTTGATGGGTGGCGCGATGACGCGCTGGCGGCGAAGTGGCGGAAAATCCGCGATGTGCGCCGGGTGGTCACGGGTGCGCTGGAAGTTGAACGCCGTGAGAAACGCATTGGCGCAAGTCTTGAGGCTGCGCCGACCGTTTTTGTACCGGATGCTGAGATGCGCGCCGCTTATGAGGGGCTCGACGCGGCTGAAATCTTTATCACGTCGAACGCAACGCTCACCGGTGACGCTTCACCGGACGATGCGTTCCGCATGGAGGGTGATACGACCGGTATTGCCGTCACGCCGGGAAAAGCTGACGGTGAAAAATGTCGGCGTTGCTGGCGTATCCTGCCGGAAGTCGGAGAAAATAAGTCGTATACTGATCTTTGTGGGCGTTGCGCTGATGCAGTTGAAAGCGCGGATGCGGGAAAGTCTGCTGCATGAGCAACGCGTCTGACTATAATAGCCTTGGGAAACGGATCACCGTCTGGTGGGCGCAGGCGCGAACAAACCGCCTCTTCCACTATGGCCTTCTTGGTGCGGCAGTGGTGGCGGTGTTCGATCAGGCGTCAAAATATCTGATGGTGCATGTATTGGACTTGCCATCGCGGCAAAAAATCGAAATCTCCGGTGTCTTCGATTTTTCCTATGTGCAAAATTATGGCGCGAGCTTCGGCATGCTCTCCGGCGGTATGGGCTCGCGCATCATTCTTTCGCTGATCTCAACGGGCGTCGCCCTCGGGCTCGCTTATTGGCTGGGGACTTTACGCCGGCCTGTCGCCGCCACGGGCGTTTCGTTCGTTATCGGCGGCGCCGTCGGTAATCTCTATGACCGCCTTGCTTATGGCTATGTCGTCGACTTCATTGACTTCTCCGGGCTTTATTTCCCCTGGGTCTTTAATGTGGCGGATGCGGCGATCAATGTGGGCGTAGCGCTGCTGTTGCTCGACGCCTGGCAAACCCGGGAACGCCCGGATCAGACGACACCGGCGGAAAAACAATAACTTGCCGATCCCGGCTTTGCGCTTTCCGGTGAGGCGGATATAGTGCGGCGCGCGCGGGGGCGGCCTAGACGATGTGGAGTGGACGAACATGACGAAATTTTCGCGCCTGGGCCTTTCCTTACTGGCGCTTTCCCTGATGGCTGCTACGAGCGGTTGCGGCATAAACAGGGCTTTCAGCGGCAAACAATCCCCTGACGAATTTGCTATCGCGACAAAAGCGCCATTGGTGGTGCCGCCGGATTATGCGCTTGCCCCGCCGCGTCCGGGCGAATCGCGTCCGCAGGAATTATCACCCTCAGAGCGTGCGCAGCAGGTACTGTTGGGCGATGCGAACGCTGCGCCGCCAACCGCTGGCGAACAGTTGTTTTTGCGCAAAACCGGCGCCCTTGCGGCGGATCCGGGCATTCGCAACCTTCTCAACGCCGAAAATGGCGGCCGCGCGGAGAAAGATCGCAGCCTTGCCAATCAGCTCCTGTTCTGGAATTTTGACGGCGATGATATTGACGACTCCGCTGCGCCGCTGCGGGTCGACAATCCCGAAGAATGGATGGCGGCCCGTCAGGCTGTCATTGATCGGGCCATTGGCGAAAATGCTGAGGTTGAGATCAACAAGTCCAAAGTCCTGAACCTGCCGGGTGTATTCTAAAACGCCTAAGCAGCTGTGCATAAAAAGCGGCCCAATCAGGCCGCTTTTTTGTTGCAACGCTTTGCCTCGGCGCTTTGCCGGGCGATAATCCCTCATGACGAATCGCTCAGCCCAATCCCTTGAACGCCGCAGCGTGATCAATCGTTTGCCGCCGGGCGCGGTTAATCGCATCGCCGCCGGCGAAGTGATCGAACGGCCCGCCGCCGTCGTGAAGGAACTGGTCGAGAATGCGCTCGATGCGGGCGCGACGCGCATCGACATCGAAATCGAGCATGGGGGCAAAACCCGCATTCTTGTCAGCGACGATGGCGCAGGCATGAGCGCGGACGATCTTCTTCTGGCCGTAGAGCGCCATGCGACCTCGAAACTCTCGCCGGGGGCGAGCGGTGATTACGACCTGATGAACATCGCGACCATGGGGTTTCGCGGGGAAGCGCTGCCGTCGATTGGCGCCGTGGCGCGGCTTTCTCTGACCTCACGCTCAAAGGCGCAAGCAGATGCGGGCGCCTGGACGCTATCGGTTGAGGGCGGTGCGTTGTCGGGGCCGAACCCGGCGGCGTTCGGCGGCCATGGGGCCCGCATCGAAGTGCTCGATCTTTTCTATGCAACGCCGGCGCGGCTCAAATTTTTAAAATCCGACCAGGCGGAAACAACAGCGATTGGCGATGTGGTTCGCCGTCTCGCCATGGCGCGTGAGGACGTTGCCTTCACGCTGATGTCGTCGGGGCGCAAGCTATTGAATCTCGCGGCGCAAGCGCCGGGCGAAGAAGGCCGGCTGAAACGTCTCGCGGCGATTATGGGCCGGGAGTTTGGTGAGAATGCATTGGCGATCAATGCCGAACGTGACGGCGTGCGGGTCACCGGTTTCGCCGGTCTGCCGACCTATAACCGGGGGCTTCCCGACAAGCAGTATTTGTTCGTCAACGGACGGCCGGTTCGCGACAAGCTGATCGTCGGCGCAGTACGCGGCGCTTATGCGGATTTTCTGGCGCGGGACCGTCATCCTGCGGTGGCGCTTTTCCTCGACGTCCCGTTTGTCATGGTTGATGTGAATGTGCACCCGGCGAAAACGGAAGTGCGTTTTCGCGATGCCGGCAGCGTGCGCGGGCTATTGGTCGGCGCTTTACGGCATGCGCTGGCAGAGGCCGGGCATCGCGCCTCAACCACGACGAGCACCTATGCGCTGGGTCGCATGACGCCGCAATCGTCCGGCCCTGTGACGCCGATGCGGCCGGGTTATCGACCCACCCCGTCCAACCCATATGCGCGCGATGTTTACGCGCCGGTCGAAGGTTTGAGCGATCGACAAGCAGCATTTGAGAGCGTCGATGCGCCGAGCGCGCGCACGGAAGCGGCGGCTGCCGACGGTGTTTCCCTTGAAGCGAATCCGCTAGGCGCCGCTCGCGCGCAGTTGCATGAGACATATATTGTCTCACAGACCGAAGACGGCCTTATTATTATTGATCAGCATGCGGCTCATGAGCGGCTGGTCTATGAGAAAATGAAAGTGGCGCTTTCCGAGGGGGGCGTCGCCAGCCAGGGTTTGCTGTTGCCGGAAATCATTGAGCTGGAAAAAGATGAGGCCGATCATCTTGAAAAACATTTTGACGCCTTCGCCCAGCTTGGCCTTGTGATTGAACGGTTTGGTGAAGATGCAGTGATGGTGCGCGAGACGCCGGCGCTGCTTGGCGAAGTTGATATCAAGGGGCTCGTGCGGTCGCTGGCGGAGGATCTTGCCGCTTTTGGCGATGCGCATATTCTCAAAGAACGCCTTGAGGAAGTGTGCTCCTCTATGGCGTGTCATGGCTCCGTGCGTGCGGGCCGGCGGCTTAATGCAGACGAAATGAACGCCCTCTTACGCCAGATGGAGGCGACGCCCCATTCCGGGCAATGCAATCACGGACGCCCGACTTATGTGGAATTGAAACTCGCTGATATCGAACGGTTGTTCGGGCGGCGATAAAGATGCGATGCTCTCAGGGGAGATAGAAATGGTTCGGGCGTTTTTTCTTTTAATGAGTGTTTTGCTGGCGCCCATCGGTATGGCGTTTGCCGCTGATGAGAAAGCATCAGCCAATCTTTATGAGCCGATGCGCGCCTTCGAGCCGCTTGACGGCCGCCTATTGCGCGGCGAGGGAACCGGGCCGAATGGCGAGCCGATTGTCGACATCGCCATGTGGGAAATGATTCTTGGCGGGCGAGCCATACAATCGACCCATCGACTTGAATGCGGTGATTATGGCGGGCGCACGATTTTCTTTTACGATGAGGGCGCGAAGAAATACGTGTTCCATTATTTCACAACAACGGGATTTCATACGGTTGGCGAGATAGAGCCAACCGAGACGGGGTTTGTCGCGATTGAGAAAGTGGAGGGGCATCCGAAAATCGTCGAGGTGCGATCCGAAATGGTCTTTGACGATGACATTGTGCGCGTCGTCTCCACTCATATGGACAAGGAAGGCCATGTTTCCGAGGGCGATGGTCTGGTGTATCGCGACGCCGAGCTGGATTCGATACTGCTTCTGGACGAGGCGGATGCGTTGTTTGGCAAGCGAAGTGATGTGCTCGACGCTCATGAGCGTTTTGGAAAGTGTGACTGATGGGTGATGACAAGTTTACCACGCTAAGCGAGCTTGGCGATTTCATTGCGCGGGGCGATGAGGAGATGCGCATACGCGCCGCCGCATTTTTTGACGATATCAGGCGTCGCCATACGATTCGCGATTTTACCGATGCGCCGGTTGATCGCAGCGTGGTTGAGGCTTGTATTGAAGCGGCGGGGCGCGCGCCCTCCGGCGCCAACCACCAGCCCTGGCATTTCTGCCTGATCGGCGCTCCTGATGTGAAAAAGGAACTTCGTCTGGCGGCGGAGGAAGAAGAGCGCGCTTTTTATGAAGGGCGTGCAGGCGAGGAATGGCTGGAAGCGCTTGACCCCATCGGTACGGATGCGAACAAGTCGTTTTTAGAAACCGCGCCTTGGCTGATCGCTGTCTTTGCTCAACGGCGCGGCGGCGTCGAAGCGGGGATGGATAAGAAGAACTACTATATCCATGAAAGCGTTGGCATCGCTTGCGGGTTTTTGATCGCCGCGCTCCATCACGCCGGCCTTGCGACCCTGACGCATACGCCCAATCCGATGGGCTTTTTAAGTGAAAAGCTTAACCGTCCATCGAGTGAAAAACCCTATCTCCTGGTAGTGACAGGACACCCGGCCCCCGATGCGCAAGTTCCCAATCATGCGCTGATCAAGAAGCCGCTCAAGGACATCATGACGGTCTTTTAAGACGGGTTGAAGCGGCCTTTTTCCCTTTTGCGTCGAATACAAATCAGACTAGCGTCCGGCCCGGAAATGATTCGAGGCCGCATGGCATCGCGCCCAATAGCGAGGCCATGCGTGAGGAAGGGGAATAATAATGGGCATCATCAAGGAATTTCAGGAATTCGCTGTTAAGGGCAATGTTGTCGATATGGCCGTCGGCATCATCATCGGCGGCGCTTTCGGCACGATCGTGAAATCGCTGGTCAGCGACATCATCATGCCTCCGATTGGCATTTTGATGGGCGGGATCGATTTTTCAGAGATTGTCATCACGCTACAGCAGGCGACGGCTGACGCTGAGGCCGTCACGATGAATATCGGCGTGTTCATCAACAACGTTATTTCCTTTGTGATTGTCGCCTGGGCGGTGTTCATGCTGGTCAAAGGCATGAACAGCCTGAAGAAAAAGCAGGAAGAAGAGCCGGCTGAAGCGCCTGCGCCGCCGCGCTCGGAAGTGCTGCTGGAAGAGATTCGCGATGCATTGAAAGCGCGCGGCTAAAAGAACTACCCCTACCCAGTGAGAAGAGACCCGGTTTCCGAAAGGAAACCGGGTCTTTTTATGCCGGTCATGGGCGCCGAAAATGGTTTACTTGAACCTTTAAAACATCAAAGCTGTACCGCAGTCGGCAATTAAAGGTCGCTGCAATGGCTGAAAACAAGACCTGCCTGGTTATCGGCGCCGGTGATGACACAGGCGCTGCAATTGGCCGGGCGTTCGCGCGTGAAGGCATGACAGCGTGCCTTGTACGTCGCCCGCGCCACGCAGAGGCTTTGGAAAAACTTGCGCAGGAAATTATCGACGACGGTCATCGCGCCGTCGCGTTGCCGGCGGATGCACGCGATGAGGAGGCGATGGCCGCTCTCATTGAACAGATTGAAAAGGATATTGCGCCAATTGAAGCAGCGGTCTTCAACATTGGCGCGAACGTCAATTTTCCGGTTACGGAAACAACGTCGCGCGTCTACCGCAAAGTCTGGGAGATGGCGTGCTTCGCCGGATTCCTGATGGGCCGTGAGGTTGCGGCGCGGATGGCGAGCCGCGGCTCGGGTACAATCATCTTCACCGGCGCGACCGCGAGCGTGCGCGGCGGTGCCGGGTATTCAGCCTTTGCGGGCGCCAAACACGCCTTGCGTGCCCTGGCGCAATCCATGGCGCGCGAGCTTGGGCCCCAAGGTATCCATGTGGCGCATGTGATCGTTGATGGAGCAATCGATTCGAAATTCATCCGTGAAAATTTCCCCGATGTTGACAAGCTGCGCGAAGAAGGCGCGATCCTCAACTCCGATCATATCGCCGCGAATTATGTAATGTTGCACAAGCAGCCAAAAACCGCATGGACACATGAACTGGACTTGCGCCCGTGGAAAGAGAAATGGTGACATGGCAATGAGCAAGACAGTCGATTTTATTTTTGATTTCGCAAGCCCAAACGCATATCTCGCCCATCGTGCGATGCCGCATATTTTCGCCGGAACGGATGTTCAGTTCCAATATATACCCTGTTTGCTTGGTGGAATTTTCAAAGCCACGGGTAATCAAGCGCCAATGATTGCATTTGACGGCATCAAAAATAAATTGGCTTACGAACAATTGGAGATGCAGCGATTCATCGAAAAATATGCGCTTTCGAAGTTCCGGTTCAACCCGAATTTTCCGGTCAATACATTAATGCTGATGCGCGGTGCGGTCGCCGCTGATCAGGATGGCCGCCTTGGCGACTATATTGAGGCCGGCCTGAAGGCGATGTGGGAAGACGGGCTGAACATGGATGATCCGGATATCTTCGCTAAGACAATGACGGCGGCGGGTTTCGATGGCCCCGCCGTTCTGACACAAACGCAAGACCCGGCGGTGAAGGCGAAGCTGGCGGAAAATACCAGTGCTGCGGTTGAGCGAGGCGCCTTTGGCGTTCCGACATTTTTTATCGGCGACGCGATGTATTTCGGCAAGGACCGGCTGGCCCAGATCAGAGAGGCCGTGACTGCTTAAAACCGAAGACTTGTGTGCGCCATTGTCGCGAGGCCCGCTGACGTCTATATGCCTCGCTCGCCATAGTGTTTTTATGTCCATGACGCCGCTCAAAAATATCCGCAATTTCTCGATTGTCGCCCATATCGACCATGGGAAGTCGACCCTCGCCGACCGCCTGATTCAGGTGACGGGCGGCCTCGCTAACCGTGAGATGAAGGAACAGGTGCTCGATTCCATGGAATTGGAGCGCGAGCGCGGCATCACCATCAAGGCGCAGACCGTGCGGCTCCAATACAAGGCTGAGGATGGCGAGACTTACACCCTCAATCTTATCGACACGCCGGGCCATGTGGATTTCACCTATGAGGTCTCCCGTTCGCTGTCAGCCTGTGAGGGCGCGCTCCTGGTCGTGGACGCCAGCCAGGGAGTAGAGGCGCAGACGCTCGCCAATGTCTATCAGGCGATCGATGTGGATCTCGAAATTGTCCCCGTTCTGAACAAGATCGATCTCCCCGCTGCTGAGCCCGACCGCGTCAAAGCGCAGATCGAAGATGTCATCGGCATTGACGCCTCGGACGCGGTTGAGATTTCCGCCAAGACCGGCGTTGGCGTGCCTGACGCCCTCGAAGCGATTGTGACGCGCCTGCCCGCGCCGTCGGGGGACGCCGATGCGGCCCTGAAGGCGCTTCTGGTTGACAGCTGGTACGATCCGTATCTCGGCGTTGTGGTGCTGGTGCGGATTATTGATGGTGTTTTGAAAAAGGGCATGCGCATCCGCATGATGGGCGCCGACGCCGTATACACTGTCGATCAGGTTGGCGTCTCGACGCCAAAGAAAACTCCGGTGGATACGCTGGGACCTGGCGAAATCGGTTATCTGACGGCGCAGATCAAGGAAGTCGCGGACACCAGCGTCGGCGATACGATTACCGATGATCGACGCCCGACGGCGGAGCCGCTGCCTGGCTTTAAACCATCAGTACCGGTCGTATTTTGTGGTATCTTTCCGGTAGATGCGAATGATTTTGAGGATCTGCGCGCCGCCATGGGCAAGCTGCGCCTCAATGACGCCAGTTTCGAATTCGAGATGGAAACCTCGGCGGCGCTTGGCTTTGGTTTCCGCTGCGGGTTTTTGGGCCTTCTGCATCTGGAAATCATCCGCGAGCGGTTGGAGCGCGAGTTCAACCTTGACCTGATCACCACGGCGCCGAGTGTCGTCTATGACATTCACCTGACGGATGGATCGATAACCGAGCTTCATAATCCGGCGGATCTGCCGGACCCGGTGCGCATCGACCACATGGAAGAGCCGTGGATCAAGGCGACGATTATGGCGCCGGACGACTATCTCGGTGGTATTCTGAAACTCTGTGAAGAGCGGCGCGGCATTCAACAGGACCTCACCTATGCGGGTTCGCGCGCCATGGTCGTTTATGAGCTGCCGCTAAATGAAGTCGTGTTCGATTTCTATGACCGGTTGAAGTCGGTTTCCAAAGGCTACGCCAGTTTTGACTACCAGATCATTGATCATCGCCCCGGCGATCTCGTCAAGATGCAGCTGCTCGTTAATGAAGAGCCTGTCGATGCGCTTTCGATCATCGTTCACCGAGACAAGGCGGAAGCGCGCGGGCGCTCCATGTGCGAGAAGCTGAAAGACTTAATCCCGCGCCACATGTTCAAGATCCCGATTCAGGCGGCGATTGGCGGGCGCGTTATCGCACGCGAGACCATTGCGGCGCTCAGGAAGGACGTCACAGCGAAATGCTATGGCGGTGACGCGACGCGCAAAAGAAAGCTTCTCGAAAAGCAGAAGGCCGGTAAGAAAAAGATGCGCCAGTTCGGCCGCGTCGAGATTCCGCAGGAAGCCTTCATCAAGGCGTTGAAGATAGACAGCTAGTCAAGTTGGAGCGGTCATGAAAGTCACCGTCTGTCAGATTGATCCAGATAAGGATGAGCTTGATCGCAGCCTGTCAGAACTCGCTGACCATATCGCCTCCCACCAGAGCGATTTTCTATTGCTGCCGGAAATGTCGTTCTCGTCGTGGCTTGCCGCGAACCCAGGGCCTGACTCTGAAAAATGGGCGGCGGCGGTTTAAAGCCATGCGCGTTACATTGGGAAACTTGGGCGTCTTGGCGCAGAAGCCGTTATCGGCACGCGTCCCGTTATCAACGCCGAAGGCTCGCGTCGCAATGAGGCTTATCTTTGGACAAAAGAGAATGATCGTGCGGTGGGCGTGCACGAGAAATATTATTTGCCGAATGAAGATGGATACTGGGAGGCGACTTGGTATGACCGCGGCCTGAAAAGCTTCGATGTAACACAAGCGCTCGGCATGACGATCGGCGTGCAGATCTGCACGGAGATGTGGTTCTTCGAATGGGCGAGGGCCTATGGCGCCGCTGGCGCGGACTTGCTTTGCGTACCGCGTGCGACGCCGCACGGGACGACCCAGAAATGGCTCATGGGCGGCCGGGCGGCGGCGGTTTCATCCGGCGCTTATTGTCTGTCGTCCAATCTTTGGCGCCCACCCGGCGCGCAAACCAATTGCGGCGGGCTTGCCTGGGTCATCGATCCGGAAGGAAACGTCCTCGCGCAAACGGACGCGCAAAATCCGTTCGCAACTGTCGAAATCAATCTCGAATTCGCCAGGGCCAGCAAGCGCACTTATCCGCGTTACGTTGCAGAATAACACTGGCGACCTTGCCGACATTTCGCATTTGTAATGCTGCATGCGCGCATGAGTGAGGCGGCGGCGTTTGCTAGCGCGACAAGTCGCGCAACATTGCACCAAATTTTATCGGCATTCGCCGCACTTCCTTTGGCGTTTGAAAACACGGTCCCCTTCTAAATCGGTGTCTTGCCCGCGCTGAACGCGACAATGTTTGGCGCCATGACACTGGAGGAGGGGCGCCATGGATAATGTTGGACTCTTTGGCGGCGATCTCGTCGGCACGCTGGCGATTATTGGTCTTACGATTGGCGCGCTTTATTTTGCGCGCACGCCGATGCATGGCGTCATTGCGGCGTCTTGCAAGGCGATTGCTCAAGGCCTGCGCTTTGCCTATGGCGCCATTACGAATGCGCGTACGAATCTCGTCGCGCGCAATCGCGAAGTTCTGCTTGCGCAAGGACGCGAGGCTGCTGAACGTATGGTCGAGCGCGAGTTTGAGCGCTATGGCGACGCGGTTCGTCGCGATATCGGACAATATCCTTCGCTGCATCAGGCGCTCGCAGAAAACGCGCGCAAGCTTGATGAAGACTATGCGGCGTCGACCGCGACCCCGCCGTCGCCGCCGGGCTGGGCCGAGGCGGTGGACGCTGTCGCGGCGGTGCAGGCGAAGGCTGACCCTGTGTTGCGTCAGGTGCTGGAAAGCATCCACGGCTCTTTCAGGAAAGCGGCGAATGAAGCGGGCGAAGCCTATCGCCAGGATTATCGCGGCCGCCACAAGGCGTTGAACGAGATGGCGCCGAACTGGCGCGAGGCGTTGAAACTTCTTGGCGACGTCAAGGCGCGGTTCGATGCGCTCAATGAACGCGCATCGTCCGTCGACCGGCATATGCAGAAATATGAAGAGATGTCCGCCGGTTCCGACCGCGCCGCGGCGGCGTTGCAGTCCTCGGCGCTTGTGCAGTTTTGCATCGCCGGGCTTGTTCTGCTCGTCGCGTTTGGCGGCGCCATTGTCAACTTTCACCTGATCGCGCGGCCGATGTCCGAGATGGTCGGCGGCACCGCGTTTATCGGCGCCTTCCGTACGGCCGACATCGCGGCGCTTGTCATCATTCTGGTCGAGCTATCGATGGGATTGTTTGTGATGGAGTGCCTCAGGATCACCAATCTTTTTCCGGCGGTGAGCGCCTTGTCGGACCGCGTGCGTCGGCGCCTCGCCGCAGTTGCTTTTACGATCCTTTTTTCGCTCGCCTGTGTTGAGGCAGGGCTCGCCTATATGCGCGAGCTTCTGCTCGTCGACGAGCTGGCGACGACAGCGCTTTTAAGAGGCGACGCCAGCGCGGCGACATCGTCTTTCCTATGGATTACGACGGCGGCGCAAATGGGCATGGGCTTTGTGCTGCCCTTCGCGCTCACCTTTGTTGCTATTCCGCTCGAGACATTCGTGCATTCCCTGCGCGCGGTGCTCGGCTGGGCGGCGGCGGGCGCGCTGCTCGCCGTCAGCTTTTTCTTCAACCTGTTCGCACGTCTCTTTGACGAGGCGAGCGGCGTTCTCAATGAACTCTACGACGTCGTTATCTTTGCACCGCTCTGGGTTGAGCGCCGCCTCATCGAACGGGGCGGCGCTCCGGTGGCGACGGCGCGCGAGCCAAAGCCTGTCGGCGCCAAGGCGATGCTGGACGACGCCGAACGGCGTCTCGCCGGCTAGTGAGGAGGCGATCATGAAAAACTTTATTGCAACCATAGCCGCTGCCGCGCTCACAGCGTCTTGCACAGCCGAACCGCAGGCGCGCAACACTGGCGTTTACATGCTGGTCGATACGTCGGGCACCTATACTGAAGAAGTCGAGCGGGCGCAGCAGATCATTAATGTGGTGTTGGCCCGCCTTGAGCCGACTGATGCCTTCGCTGTCGCACGGGTCGATACGGGCAGTTTCTCCGAACGCGACATCATTGCAAAAGTGCAGTTCGACGACCGGCCATCGGTTTCCAACCAGCAAAAGCGGACTTTCCGCGAAGCGGTCGATGTATTTGTCACCGAAGTAAAACCGGCGCCCTATACGGATATTACCGGCGGCGTCCTGCAGGCGTCAGAGTTTCTGACCGAGAAAGCGACAGGCCGGAAAATCATCCTGATCTTTTCAGACCTCAAGGAAGATCTTGAGGAAGGTTATGTGCGCGATATTCCGTTCGCTCTTGACGGGTTCGAAGTTGTCGCCCTCAATGTCACCAAACTCAGAACCGACAATATCGATCCGCGTGAATATACCGGCCGCATAGAGGAATGGCGCAACCGCGTCGAAGAGGGCGGCGGTGAATGGCGCGTCATCAACGATCTTGAAAGCCTCGACGCCGTCTGGCGGCGGGTGTCTTAGAAACTAATTGCAGGCTCAGTGATTCAGGGCTTAATAGCTTATACTGAACAGGCAGGCTTCGCTGTCTTGCGAATGGCGTTTTTTGTAACGGACAAGCGCTTTCGAACTGACAAGCTGTTGAAACATTCGCTCGAACACCGCGCAGTGCCAGGCGCAGCCAGGCGTTTCGAGGGGATTGTTGGCAATTTTGACAACGAGTGATCGCGCGCCGCCGCCTTTCACAATAGAAAAACTTCCCGACCCGCAGAACGTCCAGGCGTGTTTTTCAATCGCGCGGGCGAGCATCGGTCCTGCGATGCCTGGCGGCAGGGCGCGCAGGATTGTTTTCGCAAAGCCGGGAATCCGATTCGCCATCACATAGTCCGCCGTGCGGCGGCCAGCGTCGGCTGAAATTGTTCGTGCGCGTTCCGACCCGGCAATGTCGAAAACCGCCTGATGCAATGCGGCTGCGTCACTTTCCGGGATCATCTCTTCGGGCGGGGTTTTAAGATAGTTGGCGCAACCCGCCTGTTCAAAGACCGGGACTAGCAAGGGGCGTTCCGCCGGACCTGCAAGCGCCGCCGCCAGCTGCAGCACGGCGTTTGGCCCGACGCGTCCTGACGTAACCGGTTTAGGGCGGCTTATGATCTCATCAGCGCGCCGCCAATGGGACTCAAGAGCTTGTGTTGCGAGGCCCGCCTCTGCGGCCTCAAGCGATACGGCGTCAACAGGGCGCATGCAGTACATGTGCTGTACTCCTATTACTCAGCGGGAGGCGTTGCATGTTCCGAAACGAGTTCCGGCATCTGTTCATCGCCGCCGCCACAGGCCATGGCTTGCGCTGCCGCCTTGCGGCGTTTTTCGGCCCGCACCTGATCGCGGACGGCGGCCATGCGCTCTTTGCGATCAGCGGCGGCTTCCCAATCGTCGAGCTGCGCCGGGGCGATGCGTTTCGATTCGTCGAAATGAAAGTCGACCTTTTTCTTGGTCTGAGGCCCCCAATAACCAACCTTGCCGAGATCGTAGAAGGTGCGCTGAAAGCCCGCACGCATGAACGCTTTCAAACATCCGAGCAGATATTTGCGGCGAAACCCCGTGCCGCGCCATGGGTAGTGAAAGAGCGCCTTCGCCATGTAAAACCGGCGATAGTTGTTCATCACGCGGTCGAGCAGATCGCCGCGCTCCATGGCTTCCGGTTTCATGATCGGCGTAACGAAATTATATTTGGAAAAATCAAAGACTTCGACTTTATCGCCGAGTTCCTGAAACAGCGGCGTAAACGGCCAGGGCGTGTACATCGACCAGTTGGCAAGGTCCGGATTCCAGTCTTTCGCCATTTGATAAGTTTCTTCCAGCGTTTCCGGCGTTTCATTATCAAGGCCGACGATAAACTGCGCTTCGGTGAAGATGTCCGCTTTACGCAAGAGTTCGATAGCGCGACGATTGTCCTCGACTTTCGTTTCCTTGTTGAAGCGGTCAAGCTTCAACTGCGCCGCCGCTTCGGTGCCGAGGGAGACATGGACAAGGCCCGCCTTGCGGTAAAGCGGCAGCAATTCTTCATCGCGCAGGATATCCGTCACCCGCGTGTTGATGCCCCATTTTATCTTTTTAGGGAGATCGCGAGCGATCAGTTCCTCGCAGAAAGCGATGAATTTTTTGCGGTTAATAGTGGGTTCTTCATCGGCGAGAATAAAAAAGCCGACATCGTGGTTCTCAACCAGGCGTTCGATTTCATCGACAACTTTTTTTGGATCGCGTACACGGTAATCGCGCCAGAACTTCCATTGCGAACAGAACGAACAGGTGAACGGACAGCCGCGCGCCATATTCGGAATGGCGACGCGCTTGCCGAGAGGAACGTAGATATATTTCTCCCATTCAAGCAGGGACCAGTCGGGGGAGATGTCATCAATTTCCTTGACGGTCGGCGCCGCTGGCGTTGCGATGATCTTCCCTTCCGACTGAAAGGCGAGGCCCTTGATTTCATAGCGCGCTTGTTTGAACGCGCCGGCATCAATAGCGCGCAGCAGATTGACGAAAATCTCTTCGCCTTCGCCGCGCACAATAACGTCAACCTGCGGCGCTTCGGACAGGACCTGCTTGTACATGAAAGTGGCGTGAACGCCGCCCAGGACGCGCACCGCATCCGGCGCCGCCTCCTGGGAAATTTCGAGCACGCGCTCGGCCGTATAGATTGACGGCGTAATCGCCGTGACGCCGACAACATCGGGCGCAAGCTCAACGAGGCGTTCGCGCAGCGCATCATCGTCCAGGTGATTGGTCATCGCATCGACGAAATGGATGTCGTCAAACCCGGCTTTTTTCGCGGCGCCGGCGAGATACGCGACCCAGGCGGGCGGCCAGTTGCCGGCGATTTCTGCGCCGCCGGAATGATAATTCGGATGGATGAGAACAATGCGCATGGATGTTTCGCCCTGTTGCGGTCGATCCATGAGAACATTTTTGCCAGCCGCCAATTTGATCGAAATCAAAGTTGACAGTTAAGAGTGTCACTATGTTTTGACAAAGTATGGCGACGTCTGCGGGTATAGAATGCGCATACCCTTACTCAATGCGGGCGCCACAATCGTAGCGTTACGCTTGTTTCAAGCCTTCGGGCCGTAAGGCCGTATCAGTGCAGTTTCAGCTTGGGGCGGATGACCTGATTGACATGCCCGACGAGGATCATGAACGCGCCGCGCAGCCAGCCGTGAATGGCGAGCAGATGCATTCTGTACAGGGACACATACATCAGTCGCGCCATGCGTCCTTCGACCGCCATGCGTCCGCCGATCAGATTACCCATCAGACTGCCGACGGTTGAGTATTTCGAGAGCGATACCAGCGATCCGTAATCCTTATAGCGAAAGCTTTTGAGCGGCTGACCGATAATGAGAGAAACGATGTTGTGGAAGGCTGTGTCCGCCATCTGATGCGCCGCCTGGGCGCGCGGCGGGATCGCGCGGTCCGCGCCTTCGGGTATGTAATGGGCGCAATCGCCGATGGCGAAGATGCGTTCGTCATGCGTTGACTGCATTGTCGGACGCACGACGATCTTATTGGAGCGGGTTGTTTCCAGTCCGCCAATCGTTTGCAGAAAATCAGGCGCTTTCACCCCTGCCGCCCAGACCTTTAAATCCCCGCGAATGGCCTCGCCCGATTTCAGCATCATACCATAAGGTGTGACTTCCGTGACCTGCGCATTCGTTTTCACTTCGACGCCGAGGTCGCGAAGTTCTTCGGTCGCGGCTTCAGCGAGATCTTCAGGCAGCGCCGGCAGGATGCGCGGGCCCGCCTCAAGCAGTGTTACTTTCAGGCGCGACTCGTCAAACACTTCGAGGCCATAATGCTTCAGACCCGATGCGGCGTTATAAAGCTCCGCCGCCAGCTCTACGCCGGTGGCGCCGCCGCCGACAATCGTGACATTCACATATTCGTCGGCGCTTGCATAAATGCTCATCGCGCGTGAGACGCGCAGGCACTGGTTGAGCAGTTTTTGCCGGAAGCGATCCGCCTCCTGACGGCTTTCCAGAAACAAGCAGTTGTCAATAACGCCGGGCACGCCAAAGTCATTCGCGACCGAACCGATGGCGATCACGAGGTAATCATATCGAATACGATGCTCACCCATGATTTCCGATCCGTTTTCGTCATGGAGCGGCGCGACGACGACCTCTCGACTTTCGCGATCTATATCCTGAAGCGCGCCAAGAAAATAACGATAACGATTGGCATGGCCATGGCTGCGATAGCCGATTTCATCGAGATTGGCGTCTAATGACCCCGCAGCGACCTCGTGCAGCAGCGGTTTCCAGATGTGAGTCGGATTTTTTTCAAGCAGAATGATGTCATAGTCTTTGCGGCCAAATCGTTTGCCGAGCTTGGTGACAAGCTCCAGGCCGCCCGCGCCGCCGCCAACCACCACGATCTGGGTTTTTTTCTTTTCCGCAAGTATGGCTACACCAGGCTGAGGGGCGGAGCGCTTCTGTTCCAGTGTGTTCTGCATATGTCTGTCTGCTCCAGGCTATGATTCATAGCGGATCGGCTCACCGGCCAAGCATTACACGCTTGCCGTTGCGTACGACAGTTTTCCTGAAATGGACCAGTAAAAGCTTATCAGCGATTTGAAGCGCTTATTCCGCGCGCTTCACATATTCGAGGGTCTCGGTGTTGACGATGATTTTCTCGCCAGCGCTCATATAAGGCGGCACCATAATGCGCAGACCATTATCGACGGTGGATGGTTTGTAGGAAGAGGATGCCGTCTGGCCTTTTACCGTCGGCTCCGTCTCGGTGATTTCGAGGGTGACATGTTCGGGCATCTGTACGCCGATCGGCTTGCCTTCGTGACTTTCAACGACGACCTGCATGCCGTCCTGAAGAAAAGCGACGCGCTCGCCGATCATATCTTTAGGGATGCTGATCTGCTCGTAGTTTTCCTGATCCATAAAGACCAGCATGTCCCCTTCTGCATATAGAAAGGTGTGGTCTTTTTGCTCGAGGCGCACTCGTTCAACTGTTTCCGACGCGCGGAAACGTTCGTTCAGCTTGCTGCCGTTCAAGAGGTTTTTGAGCTCGACCTGATTATAGGCCGGCCCTTTGCCCGGTTTGACCGCATTTATCTTCACCGCCACCCATAAGCTGTTTTGATGCTGGATGACATTGCCGGGGCGGATTTCATTACCGTTAATTTTCATGGCGCACTCGCGAGGTCTGATTTCGCGCCGCTCTAGCAGGCGGACCACTGCGAGGCAAGGCGAGGCGATCTAAAGCCGGAATATATGGCCGAGGCGGACGCCGAAGTTGGAGCCGCGTGAGACGAACTCTCCGGGGAAAGTCTCTCGTTCAATGAGGGCCGTGTGACCAAGGGAGATGAAGATTTCGCGCTCTGGAACAGGTTCCCACCTGAAACGGGAGAAAAAGGTGAATGTCTCTGAGATGTTATCATATTGGATTTCGGTATTGATCGCCATATTGGGCGTAAAGGCGACCGTCGAATTGACTGACGCAATATGGACGCCAATTTCGCCTGTCGGCAGATCGAAATCGAGATATTCATGCTCTGCGCTTAACTCAAAATATCTTGATGGCCGAAAAGAGATGCTTGACTCGATCTGCGTCGTTTCGCCGTCATAGATGCCGCCCCAATTCACTTCAACGCCGACGCCGAAGGTGCGCGCGCTCGTGGTTTCGAAGAAGGCGCGGTATTGTTCCCAGCGATAAATCCCCGGATTGACAGGCACGATACCGGCGATTGAGAAAGGCTGTCGGATTTCCTCGTAAGCGCGCCGGTAGGTTACGCCGAATTCATCCCCGTCATTGGATAGCCATTCGGTCCAGGCGCCGTAGACATGATCTGTACGGATATCATCCTGATCGGTAACCATATTGGAAAAGGAGCCGAACTCATACCGGCGAATAAATCCGCTCGCCGGCCGGAACCGGCGAAAGGCGTTCTGGCGATATCGTCGAAATCCGGTTCTGTTCACAAAACCAAGTTCCGGCGAATAGTTTTCACCGATGTCGCGCACAGTAAAGGTGCCATTCCATTTCTGGCTGCGATAAGCGATCTCGCCGGCGGCCAGATCGTCCTGGACGCCGTCTGTAAAGCTTCGAACATATGAAAGGTCTGCGAACAGCGTCCCCTGGCCGAACACATTGGAGCGCTGAAACTGAAAGTCCGCGCCGGCGACGGTGTTGTCCGTTTCACCGGTCGGGTCGCCATTGGAAAATACGATGCCGGCTTTGGACTCAGCCAGAACAGGAATCGAAATGCGTGCGGATGAGAGATATTGCCCGTCTATGTTCAAGGCGTCTGCGGCGCCGGTGCGAGCGGAGATCAACCCCACGCTTGCCGGACCTGCTTTGCCGCTCAGCTTGGCCCCCGCAACAATATCGACGGGCGATCCGTTGACGATGCCGATATTGCGCGAAAAGAAAGGCAAGCCATTGTTGAAGTCGCGAAAAGTCCGGCCGCCAAATTCAAAAACCGAAACATCCTGTAAAAAGAAGTCACGCGTTTCCGGAAAGAATAGCGAAAAACGGCCGGTATTAACCTGGCGCGCATCAAGGGGCGCGTCCGAAAAGTCCGTATTGACTGTCAGCGATCCGGTCAGGGACGGCGTGATTTTATAAAAGGCGTTGCCGCTTGGATTAAACTCAAAATCGACATCTTCTGTCTCCCAGTCATAGCTGGTCGCGCCCGCCAGAAACGCCTGCACCTCCAGCCCGATGCCGCTTGAAATATCTTCCAGTCCTGAAAGAGAGCCGGGATTGGTCAGGTCGATGCGTCCCCGATTCTGGTCGATATTCGACCAGCGGATTTCCTCGTTTGTTCTGCGCACGACGCGGATGATCTGAAAGTTCCAGTCTTCCAACGAAGAGTCGAACGAAATCGTCTGAAAGGGGATGGCGTATTCAATCATCCAGCCATCGTCGACGACCTTCGCGTTCGCCCGCCAGATGCCGTCCCACTCACCCAGGAACTGATTATTGTTTTGTGTCAGTCCATCGGCCCGTGCGCCATTCGGATTAACGCCGAATATGAAGCCGTTTCTGAATGTGCCGAAAGGGTCGATCAGGACCCTGACGCCGTCATCGTCGCGCAGCCGTAAGTCACGCTGTAATTGCGAACGCCGAATGAGTTCCGGCTCCGTGTCGTAAGCATAGATGCCGACATAAAGCGTCTTGCGATCGTAAAGAATATAGGCGTGCGTTATCTGATTGGGCGTTGCGCCGTTGATGGGTTCAACTTGATAGAACTCATCAATTCGCTCCGCACGCTGCCAGATCGGGTCGGACAAATCCCCGTCGATGACAGGCGCTTCATCTTCAGAGATGCGTACGGCGTTGACGCGGGGGCGGTAAGTTTCAAAATCGCGCCTGACAAGGCACTCTTCAATGTTGTCAAAGCTGGCGGGCGGCGTCGTGGGGCATTCCTGCGCCAATGCGGGCGCCGCAAGCGCTGAAAATAATGCTGCGGCAACCCTTAAGACGCTCATCCGTTCCCCCATCACGCAACCCGGGCGCATGCGACGCGCGAAGATACGCGAAACATGTCAAATTATAGTTATTCGGCGCTTTTTTCCGGATGGTCGCCCCAGACCGGTCTAGTTATCATTCATCTGCAGTCCGCCGATACGGATATCACCCTGACCCGACATGCGGATTGTCCCTTCATTGCGAGCAATGTCAATTCCTCCCGATCCGCGCACATGAGCGACAAGATCGGTTGAAACGCCGCCAAAGACGAAATCGCCGGACCCGTTAATATTTACGTTCAGTGACTCAGCCCGCCCGGATGAAATTTCAATGCTTCCGCTGCCAAAGACATCGGCTTCTGCCGGACCGTTGATGCTGCGCATCGAAATGTCGCCGGACCCGTAAATGGAGAATTCTCCGGACATGCTTGCAGCGCCGGCATTGATATCCCCTGATCCGTGAATGGACGCCGTGACATCGCCGCCGATGTCGCCTGTGTCGATGTCGCCGGACCCGTGAATGTTCAGATCGGCGTCGCCATCGATGGCGCCGACGCTGATGTCGCCGGACCCGTGAACGGAAAGATCGCCGCTTCCAGCGCTTTTCGCTGAAATATCGCCTGATCCGTGCACAGAGGCTTTAAACTCTTTTTCCACGGCGCCGAGAATAATATCGCCGGATCCATGAAGGCCGACTCGCGCGGACGCAACGTCGCCTGCGCTTATGTCTACATATCCGCCATCAATAACGAGATCGCCATTCAAATCGCCGATCGCAGCGATCGTAATCACATCGTCAAGTTCGAGTGCAGTGCCGGGGGGCGCGGTTATTTTCAACGTTGGATAGTCTGCAAGATAAATCTCGAACGCGTCTTCACCATGCCGCCGCCAATTGATTTCTTTTGAGATGTTAAACCTTCGCGGGCGTTCTTCTCCCTCAAAAACCAATGACGACCCATTTTGGGACATGTCGAATGGCGGATTAAGCGTCCCGCCTTGCAGCGAGGCGATGGTTTCGTCGCTGCCGATTTCCACAATCACCCGGCCCGTGAAGTCTGAGATGACAATCGTATTTACGTCGTCAAACCGCTGTTGTGTTGCGCCTACTGTATTTTG
Source organism: Pseudomonadota bacterium (assembly GCA_039196665.1). Classification (GTDB taxonomy): domain Bacteria; phylum Pseudomonadota; class Alphaproteobacteria; order Caulobacterales; family Parvularculaceae; genus Hyphococcus. The sequence continues at coordinate 516,223 of JBCCUQ010000003.1, forward strand.
TGCGAACGCGCTTGCTGACAAGGCGCCGATAGCGCCGCTTAGAGCGCACAAGGTGCGTAAATTCATAGGTCTCGCCTCCCGGGTAGCTGGCGGCATGCTACATTAGTAGCTAAACATCGTTAATCCGCACCGGCAAGGTGAACAGTCCGTTCACCTTGAAAAGCTGTCGATTCGTCGCAATCGTGAGCGCTTCGGTTGAGGGTGAGTATCAACATTGGATTAATCCCCTGTCGCTATCTTTCGCCATGCACGGTCCTGGTGAGAGCGCATATCCATGAACGACGTCGCACGTGAGAAAGCGAGGGAAGCTTCCTCGTATGTTGATGACGGCGATCTGCGCGCGTCGCTGAAAACGATCCTGTCGACTCAGGCGTCCCGATATATTCATATTTCCGCTTGGGCGTTGTTGCTTGTTACGTTGGTTGATTTCACGACAACCGTTATCTGGTACGCATTGACATTGGCGGCCGGTATCGCGCGTACGGCTATAGAAAAAAGCATGCGTGACCGGCAATCGAAACACGTCACAACAAAAAATCGCCGCTATGCCTTTGTCGCCATGGCGTCATGCTCATTCTGGGCGGCGGCGCCGGTTCTGTCGTGGACTTCAGGGCATGCGTTCGGACAGGCCGCCGCAATGTTTTATATCGTCACCGGTTATATGTTGGCGTTTTCGCAGTTTCGCGCAACGCCCGGCAACGCATTGATTGCGACGTCGCCTTATGCGGCGGCGTTTGTTTTCTGTCTTTCCACGGCAACGAGTACGGGCGTTTTCCTGCCCGTTCTTGCTTTGATACCCATCCTGGTCGCCACCATCAGCTATGTGCTGACGTTCGGATACATGACCGGCCAGGAAGTGACTCGCGCCAATCATGACCGCGATGTTTTAATCGAAGAGCTGGAGCATGCGCGCATTGTCGCTGAAAAAGCCTCTGAAGCAAAATCAATGTTCCTCGCGAATATGAGTCACGAAATCCGTACGCCTATGAATGGTGTTCTCGGGATGGCCGAACTGCTCGCAGGAACGAAGCTCGATAGCCGGCAACGCGTATTCGCGGATACAATCCATAAATCAGGCGTCGCCTTGTTGACGATTATCAACGATATTCTGGACTTTTCAAAAATCGAGGCTGGCAAACTCGACCTGGAAAAAGCGCCGTTCGATCTGCGCACATCAGTTGAAGATGTCGCCGCGTTGATGTCGACCCGTGCTCAGGAAAAACAGATAGAACTGATCGTCAGGTTTCAGCCGGACTTGCCAACAACGGTGGTAGGCGATGGCGGCCGGTTGCGTCAGGTCATCACCAATCTGGTCGCGAATGCCGTGAAGTTCACGCATCAGGGGTATGTTCTCATCGATGTTTCCGGCGCCTATGTTGATGTGGATGCGCTCATTCGCATCAGCGTCACTGATACCGGTGTTGGTATCCACCAAGACAAAGTCGGTGAAATTTTTAATGCATTTCAGCAGGCGGATTCGTCGACGACGCGCAAATTCGGCGGCACCGGCCTCGGGCTGACAATATCCCGGCGGTTGGTTGAGGCGATGGGCGGGAAGATCGGCGTCTCTTCCGTTGGCGGCGAGGGGTCGACCTTTTGGCTGGAAGTAAGGCTGCCGGTCCGCGAAGACGAAGAGATCGTATGGCAATCCACTTTTGATCCCGGCGACCGGCGTATGCTGATCGTCGACGATGTCGATGTGAACCGCCGCATATTGTGCGAACAGTTTGAGGCATGGGGGTTCCGTCCGGATGCTGCGTCCAGTGGACGCGAAGCGCTTGAAATGATGCAAACCGCAGTAGCGGAAAACGACCCTTATAGTTTTTCCGTCATTGATTTTTTCATGCCGGAAATGGACGGCTATGAGCTCGCCAAGCTTATCAAATCGGACGCGTTTTTGCGTGACGCTCCACTGATGATGATGACGTCTGTCGATCGTGCCGGTGACGGGCAACGCTTTCGCGAGATTGGCGTTGATGGTTACCTTGTTAAACCGATGCGCTCCACGCTTCTATATCAGACGATCATCGGTATGCTGCGCGATCCCGGCGGCGCGATGGCCAGTCCGCCGATTGTCGATGGCGCAGCAGTTGAAAAACCGGCGCCATCGAAGGTCGAACCGATCAAGGACGCGCCGAAACACGTGCTGGCGGCGCGCTCGCGTATTCTTCTGGCGGAAGATAACGAGGTCAATCAGCTAGTCGTCAAACACATGCTTGACCCGAATGCTGTTGAGCTGGTTGTTGTTTCGAACGGCGTAGAGGCGGTGCAGGCTGTGGAGCAGGATGCCGAAGGGTTCGATATCATCCTCATGGATGTCTCAATGCCGGAGATGGATGGCTATAAAGCAACCGCTGCGTTGCGCGCCTTGGAAGAGAGAACTGGTAAGCAACGCACGCCCATCATCTGTCTGACGGCGCATGTCATGACAACTGATATTGAGCGTAGCCGCGAAGCCGGGATGGATGATTATCTGTCGAAACCGATCAGCAAAGATAAACTTGATGCGGTTATCGCCCGATGGGGGCGCCTTGATCCGCAGTCAAAGGCGCTGGCGAACGCCTAACCGGCCAGACGTTCCATATCTTCGTCTGACAATTCGAAATTGGCGTAAACATTTTGCACGTCATCGCAGTCGTCAAGCGCGTTCATGAGCTTCATCAGCGTGTCCGCCTTGTCACCGTCAACATCTATTGTGTTTTGCGGTTTCCAGATGGGCTTGGCGGATTGTGCTTCGCCAAAAGTTTTTTCCAGTGCGCCCGCAACGTCTGCAAGCTGGTCAAACGCACAATAAATTTCATGAGTTTCATCAGATGACTGAACGTCTTCTGCGCCTGCTTCAATAGCCGCTTCCAGCATTGCATCTTCACTCGCAACGCCGCCGGCATATTCAATATAGCCGACAAGGTCGAACATGAAGGAGACCGATCCGGTCTCGCCCATATTGCCGCCGTTTTTTGAAAAGATCGCGCGGATGTCGCTCGCGGCGCGGTTCCGGTTGTCGGTCAGCGCTTCGACGATGACGCCGACGCCGTTTGGACCAAAGCCTTCATAACGGATCTCTTCAAAGCTCGCCTCGTCCGCGGCCGTCGATTTCTTGATGGCCCGGTCGATGTTGTCTTTCGGCATCGACTGGGCTTTCGCCGCTTGAATGGCGAGACGCAGGCGCGGATTAAACTCAGGATCCGGCGCGCCCATTTTCGCTGCGACGGTAATCTCCTTTGAGAGCTTGGAGAACATCTTTGATCGTTTGGCGTCCTGACGGCCCTTTCGGTGCTGAATATTGGCCCATTTACTGTGTCCGGCCATTGGCGACCTCTTTCTCGGATAACGCAAAGCTTAGGAAGGCCGCCCGTGTAGCGCGTGGGCCGCGCCGGTTCAAGGCTCGCGGTGCGGTCTTTGGCGCGCTTGACCTGCCGACAGCCTCCGGGCGACAATATGGTCGGGAGAGAGACATGGCTGCGCCTATAAAAGACATCACCATCGTTGGTGGTGGCACCTCCGGCTGGATAGCGGCTTGCTATCTGGCGCGGATCTTCGAGCATAAGATCGTATCCGGTGAGATGACGGTCACGGTCATCGAAAGCCCTGATGTGGGCATCATCGGCGTCGGCGAATCAACTGCGCGACCGATGGCGGATTTTTTGCGCATCATCGGCGTTAATGAGGCGGAGTTCATCAAACGCTGTAATGCGACGTTTAAGATCGGCGGCTATTTCACCAATTGGGAAAAAGACGAAAACGGCGACAGCGTCACTTGGGTCAATCCGTTCTACTCGCAACCGACCATACAGGGCCTAAATCCGGGCCATCTCTATTCAACATATGGCATGCACGAAGACGGCGGCCCGGTTAAAGAAGACTATACTGAAATCGTGTCGCCTTGCCCGTCATTGATACGGGCGTGCAAAGGTCCAAAAGTTCAGATCGCCGCGGATTATCAAGGGGATATTCCGTATTCATATCATATGGATGCGGTTGAGCTTGCGAAAATGCTGCAGGAATGCGGCAAAGCGCTGGGCGTTCGTCAGATACTCGACCATGTAAATGATGTTACGATCGATGACCGGGGATTTGTCAAAGAGCTTATACTGAAGAAAAACGGCGTTCATCCGATCGAATTTGTGATCGATGCAACGGGATTCGCCAGCATTATCATCAATAAAGCGCTAGGCGAGCCGTTCGAGCCTTATGACAAATATCTGCTCAATGACCGTGCGGCGGTGGTGCAGCTGCCTCATGGCGATCCCACACGCATAGAGCCGACGTCACGCGCCACTGGCATGGATGCCGGGTGGTCGTTCCGTGTACCGTTATATAATCGCGTTGGTACAGGCTACGTTTTTTCGAGCAAGTTCCTTTCCGATGAAGAGGCGGTAGACGAGTTCAAATCATTCGTCGGACCCGCAGCGGCGAATGCCGAACCGCGTGTTATCCGCATGCGCATCGGAAAGGCGCGGCGATCCTGGGTGAAGAACTGTCTCGCCCTTGGCCTTTCCAGCGGATTTGTGGAGCCCCTCGAAGCAACGGCGATCTATTCGGTGGGGATGGGCCTCGACTGGCTGCGCGCGTATTTTCCCGACAGCGATTTCAATCCGGTCGTGATCGATAAATATAATGCGCATATCAACAGATTTTATGATGAGATTGTCGATTACATCTGCCTTCTGTTTTATGCGAGCAACCGGGAGGACACGCCATACTGGCGCGCGGTGCGTCATGAGATGGCGATACCGGACAGCTTGAAGGCGAATCTGGAGCTATGGCGTGAGGCCATGCCAAGCGACCTGGACATGCCGGCCAATGTCTTTTTCAACGCCACATCCTATCGCGCGGCGCTGTTCGGCAAACGCTATTTGAAGAAGCGGGACTATCCGCAATCCGCCTCTCTGTCGGAAGCAAACTGGCGGGAATATCTCGGACTGAATGCACAGCGCCTCGATATGTATCACCGCAAATTGCCGGATCATTTCGAATTGCTGACACATATTCGAGACAACGCCCCAGCGGCGGCTTAGACGCCGCCCGCCACGGCCGGCTATTCAGCAGTGAAAAATTTTGCGCCTTATGCTTGCGATCGTTGGCGGAGCGCATAGAACAATCTTTGGAAAATAAAACCTCAATGGAATGAAACGGTAGACGATCATGCTGGACCTTAAAGGAAAGACCATTCTCATTACCGGCGCAGCGCGCGGTATTGGCGCGGCGGCGGCGCGGTTATGTCATGAGGCGGGGGCGTCGGTTCTTCTGCATGCATCTGCGCCAAGCGATGGCGCGCAAAAAGCGGCGGCGGCTGTCGGACAGACGGGAGAAGACTTTCTTTATGAAGATTTTTCCGCGCCTGGCGCCGGGTTTTCTCTGATGGCGCGCGCCCTGGAGCGCGCCGGAAAGATCGATGGCGTCGTCAATAATGCCGGCATGTTTACGTCTTCACCACTCAGCGGCGATATGGCGGCGTGGACGGATGGCTGGGCGACGACGCTTGCGGTAAACGTTCAGGCGCCGGCGGATGTCTGTCGTGCGGCGGTCGAGCATTTCAGAAAACGCGGCGATGGCGGCATTATCGTCAATATCGCAAGCCGCGCCGGGCATCGCGGCGATGGCGTTGAGAATGCGGCCTACGCGGCGTCTAAGGGTGCGGTGCTGGCCATGACGAAAACCTGGGCGCGGGGCCTGGCTGGCGAAAATATTCTTCTATACGCCATCGCGCCGGGATGGGTCGAAACCCGCATGGCGCCGCAGGACATTGAGGACCGCAAGCACGCAGTGAAAGAAATCCCGCTTGGGCGCGTCGCGCAGCCTGAAGAGGTCGGTGCGACGATTGCGTTCCTGTTAACCGGCGCCTGCCCATCGGCGACCGGCTCTACCATCGATATCAATGGCGCATCATACGTACGCTAGATTGCCGACGGATTGTTGTTTGGCGTTCAAAAGGATAGCCCGGGCGATGGTTGCGCCGCTCAAATAGGCGTCTTCCACCAGCGGCCCCAGGCACCAGTCGCCGCCTGCATAGAAAGAATCATCTTCGTTACGAACGAAGGGTTTGCCCAGCGGCTGTGCGACGTAGGCGTAACGCCAGCGATGAGCGTCCGTATAAAGAGGGTCTGGCAAGGGCGACGGCAAAACCTCACCCGCCAGACATAGAATCGCATCGATAATTTCAGACTTATCTCTTTCCAGATGCTCAAGGCTCCAGCCGGCGCTGGCTTGAAAAACCCAGCATTCCCTCATCAGCGCACGTTCCGGTTTTGAATTATTGCGCGCTGCGGATGCGAGCGCGCTATCTTCGGAACGCCAATAGTCAAACTGATAATCAAGCGGTTCTTCAAAAGCGGCCATAACTGTCCAGCATGGCGCCATGGCGGTGTCGGCAAGGTGCCCGGCCAGGTCCGGAGCATGTTTGGCAAGCGCAACGGTCTGCGGCGCCGGCGCTGTGCTGACAATGATATCGTAATATTCATCGACGCCACTTTCGGTTTGCAACCGCCACTTGCCAGCGGCGCGCGTGACGGCTGTGACCCGTTGATTGGTCCTTATATCAAAGTCGGCGGCGGCCGATTTGATAAAACTATTCATCGCCGGCGCGCCGACTAGAATTGCATTTTCTTCTTTTTCATTAAGGCTGCGCCAGGGCTGTATGTCCCCGGGATCTGTCGCCGCCATAACGAATTCGGCGAAATCTTCCGCGCGCATTGAGAAGACTTGCGCGCCATGATCGAAGGCTAGGCCATCACCAGCCCGGCGCGTCGCCAGGCGCCCGCCCAGGCCCCTGCTTTTTTCAAAAATGATTGGCGTGAGGCCGGCGTCGTGAAGCGTTTTCGCGCAAGCGACGCCTGCCATGCCGGCGCCGATGATCGCAATTTTAGTATTTCTGTCAGTCATTGGTCTTGAAGCTGGAGTGTTTAGATTAATGGACGTTTCTTTTTGCCAGCATGCGTTGAAGCGTGCGGCGGTGCATGCCGAGCCGTCGCGCCGTTTCAGAGACATTCCGGTTGTTGCGCAGGAAGACATGCTGGATATGCGCCCAGCGGACATCGTCGGCGGACCGGGCATGTTCGGGCGGCTCCGGATGTTCTCCTTCCGGCGCCAAAAGCGCTTTTTCCAGATCGTCCGCATCGGCGGGTTTGGGGAGATAGTCGATGGCGCCGGCTTTGACGGCGGCCACGGCGGTTGGGATATTGCCATATCCGCTCAATATGACGACCCGTGAGTCCCCTCGCGCTTCATGGAGGGTGTTTACCACGTCGAGGCCGCTGCCGTCATCGAGGCGAAGATCGACGATTGCGTAATCGGGCGGGTTTTGCCTGGCGGCGTCGACCGCTTCGGCAACGCCGCTGGCGAGGGTCGTTTGAAAGCCTCGCCGTTCCATGGCGCGTCCCAGACAAGTGCGTAAGGCGTCATCGTCGTCAACGATCAAAAGAGATCCATGCTGCATATTTTGACCTTTCTTAATACTCAAAATACGCCCGATAGCCGCCAGCCGATCACTTCTTGAACTGATCAAGACCAGATCCAGCCGCCGCCGGTTTTCGTAGATGATGCATGATAAAAAAACCTGAAAAGTTGATTGTTTTTTTCGATGGCGCGTGTCCGTTGTGCATGCGCGAAATCGCTTTTTACCGCCGCCGCAAAGGCGCTGATAAGATCGTCTGGACAGATATCAGTAAGACGGACGGCGTCGATGTGGCGCCTGGACTTTCCACCTGTGATGCGCGCGCCCGGTTTCATGTTCTTGATGAAAAGGGAGCGCTTTATTCAGGCGGCGACGCTTTTGCAAAATTATGGGCGAGGCTGCCGGCGTTTCGGGCGGCAGGCCTTATTGCGCAGCGTCAGCCCTTCAGATGGACATTAAATCGCGCTTACGATGTCTTCTTGAAGCTGCGCCCTCAGCTCCAGTCCTTGGCGAGAAGACGCCTTTCCGCATGAACAAGAAACATGGCCTGCCTGAAAAAAGCTGCCCGGTCTGTGAGCGTCCTTTTGCGTGGCGCAAGAAATGGACGTCATGCTGGGACGAAGTTCGATATTGCTCTGAACGATGCCGGCGCGCCTCCAGGGCGATCACCAGAACATCTCAGAACGGACTTGAGTTTTCAAAACCCTCCGCCTAAATATCAGCCTGAGGAATTTATGTCAGAGATTGTCACCCGCTAAACCGTTTTAGACGGCGCATCAGTGCAACAGGTTAAGTCATTTAGCTGGACCTGATAAAACACATGCGCCCGGTTTAGCGATTACAATCGGACTTCTTCAAAATGAATATTTCGAAAGCGGAGCAGAGAACGCTCCATGTCCTCGCGCGCGGGGGCGCTATTCTTGTTGAAAAAAACGAGAAGGGCAAAATCATTGAGGTCAACTGCGCAAGTCCCGAAGGCTGGACGCTTGCCGACTGCACGCTGGATGTCTTCTCCAGGCTGAGGCGGCGAAGGTTCATCGCGTCGCGCAATAGCGGACCCTATCGCATTACCATGCTGGGGCGGGTCTCTGTGAGATCGCAGATGGACAACCGCGCGTGATGTCTTCAGTGCAGGCGGCGGCGTATCCTGGTGATGCGCCTCCGCTTGTTTTAAAGGCTCGGTTCATCGTGTGATTGCATCGGGTTGTCTGATGCGAGTGGCGAGCCGCGCCTGCGAGTGATAGCGCCACCCGCATCTCAAATGATGAAGGAGTGCGTTGATGCCGACAAAAGCGATGCGTCTGGTTTCCATTGCGGCGCTCGCCGCCATTTCTATCAATGCGGCAAACGCTCAGGAAGCGCAGCGTTGTCCGCAGCAACTCTACGCCACGGGCTTTGGCGGTGAGCCGCTCGGCGGCTCGAAGCAAGCCTTGATCGACGCGGTTCAGCGCGGCGAGCCCATTCGGATCGGGTGGGACATTGATTTCGATGATGACGGCGCAGCGGACCTCTCTCATTGGACGGACGCCAGCTATCTGTCGATCTGGGAAGGCGAAGTCTTTACGCAGGTCGATGCGATCCATCGCCAGCGGCCGGTCCGCGGAGAAGGCGACATGCGCCTGCTGGATGACTATTCGGAATGGCGCGCATCCCTGGGGACGACGGGTGAGATACAGGGCGCCTTCAGCAATGGCGACAAAAGCCCGGCGATGAGTGTGCGGATCTTCTGGTGTGCGGCGACGCCGCCCGAACCGGTCTGGACGGCCGTTTTCAAGAACGGCCTCAACGGCGAGACCCTGGAAGGTTCAAAGGAAGATTTGTTCGCCGCCATTCGCGCCGGTCAGCCAATTCAAATCGGCTGGGGGCTTGAACGTCAAATCGATGGCGAACGGCGGTCTGTTGAACATGTTGCTTCGCCGGTTTTCCTGGGAATTGCAGATGGCGAGCATGTCACCGCTCAACTGTCGGAACACATTGCGCCGCGAAGTTATTGGGATGTTGATCAGGCGCTGTTCGATGACGCGGCGGTCATGTGGCGCGGACTGATGACAACCGGGGGGACATTTGACGCCGTATGGGCGAACCGCGCCACCGGCGAGGTTGTTCGCCGCTCGCCGCAGCGCGCGGTGATGACCTGGTATGTGCGGTCGCCGGCGCCGGTATCGACGCCATCGCTGGCCGTTCCCAATGGCGTTATTTCCGATCAGCGCCGGGCGGCGGAGCGGTTCCCGCAATAAGCAGCGTTTAGGTTGGTTCGCACGCCTTGCCTTCACGCTCTTTGGAAAACCGCGATCTCTGATATGGTCGCCCTCTCGATCGACAGAGGGATTGAAATGCGGGTTTTGTTGTTCGCCGCGGCGGCGTTGCTTTCGCCGGTTATTGCTTTCGCGCAGGCGCCGGACGCCGCGCCATCGACGCCGGTTGAAATTGTTGAACTGGCGGCGTTTGAACCGACGCGGGAAGAGGCGGTGCTTGAGGCCTATGTCGATGGCGTTGTCGCAGCCCATATGCGTGAACATGATATTCCCGGTGTCTCGGTCAGCATTGTCAGAAACGGTCGCCCGCTGTTCGCCAAGGGATATGGCTTTGCCGATATAGAGGGCGGCGTGCGCGCTGGCGGTAATGACACGCTGTTCCGTATTGGCTCTGTCTCGAAAACATTTATCTGGACAGCCGTCATGATGCTGGCCGAGCGCGGCGCTATCGATCTTGATGCGGATGTAAATACGTATCTAAAGGGCGTTGAAATTCCTGAAAAATTCGGCGCGCCGGTGACGATGAATCACCTGATGGCGCATCGGGCGGGTTTTGAAGACTCCTTTGGTGTTTTCACCATCGCGCGCGAAGACGAGATTTCCCTAACGGACGCATTGAACAAAAGCATGCCGGCCCGCGTTTTCCCGCCGGGCGCGCGCACCTCATATTCAAACTGGGGATCGGCGCTGGCCGCGAAAATCATCGAAGATGTGACTGGCGAGACCTATGAGGATTTTCTGTTCCTGGAAATTTTGAACCCGCTGGGCATGTCTTCCACAGCGCTTTCCGGCCCGGCGTCGATGCCGCCGGCGCTGCGCGCGCGCCTTGCAAAAGGCTATGAGCTGAAAGCCGGCGCGCTTGTTGAAGCCGATCTGATGAATATCGGTCCTTATGCGCCGGCGGGCGCCATGAGTATGACCGCTGAGGACATGGCGCGCTGGATGCAACTGCATCTTGGCGGCGGGTCCGTTGACAATGTGCGGCTCATGACGACGCAAACCCATGCCAACATGTGGCGACGCGCATTTGACGACCGCGCCGGCGGCGCCGATCTCGCACACGGGTTTTTCTCCCGTTCCTATCGTGGATATGACGCCTACGGACATGGCGGCGCCACAGCGGCGTTTTTCACCTATATGGATTTGATTCCTGAATTGGGGATTGGAATTTATGTGTCGCAAAATGCGACCACAGACCGAACGCTGGCTTCTGATTTGTCGAAGTTGGTCATCGACCATGTTGTGGGTGAGCCCTCCGGTAGTCGGAACGAAATGAGTGAAACCGCGACAGCGCAGGCGAGTGACGCGGCTGGCGTTTATCTTGGTAATCGGCGCAGCTTTACGCAATTTGAAAAAGCGTTCGCTCTTTCGGGTGTAACCACCGTTGCGGCGACAAAAGATGGCTCGATCACCGTGTCGGGTTCCAGCGGCGCCATTCGGTATAACCCGGTCGATGGGGCGCGCGATCTTTATGAAAACCGTCACGGCGATCGTGTAGCGTTTTCCAGAGATGCAAACGGACGCGTTACGCATTTCACGAGCGTCATGGGCGTTCATTCCGCGGATCGGATATCGTTTTTATCTCATCCTGTGGCCCTTGGCGGGGCGTTTGGCGCCGCCGTTCTTTTCGCGGTAACGACTTTTGCGGGCGCCTGGCGGCGCCAGGGCCGCGCCGTTGCGCAAACCGCGACAGGCCGCGCATTGGGACTGGCCGATATGGCTGCGGCGCTGGTCGTATTTCTGCTCCTGGTGAGCATGATCGCAGCAGCCGGCGCAATGTCGTCGCTTGGCGTTACTGATCTTGTCGATTATCCGATGCCGGCGATCGATATGGTGCGTCTGGTCGGCGCTGTGTTCGTCATTGTCGCGCTGCTGGGCGTCGTCAGTTTGTTTCCGGCGTGGCGTATGTCAGGCTGGAGCCTTTGGCGTAAAGGCCATCACACATTGTTTATCCTGGCGCTCGCGGCGCTGGCATTCTTCCTTGTGCAGTGGAAGGTCGTTTTTGCGGCAACGGCATAGACCAGAAGACTGTTAAAAATCCGGGCGAATCTCACGCAGCCGTCCGCCGGTGCGCAGAGCGCTGACAGATTGCGCAAGTCCGGTCTTCGGGTCGATCTGTGTAACGACCCCGCAGATCGTCGCCGCGCCCGCCGCAGGCGTGAACCGCCCGCCGGGAATTTTTGTGACGAAGCGATGTAAGGGCTCCGTCTTTTCCATGCCGATCACGCTGTCATAGTCGCCGGTCATGCCGAGATCGGTGATATAGGCTGTACCATGAGGAAGAATTTGGTCATCCGCCGTCGGAACATGAGTATGGGTGCCGACAACCAGGCTCACCCGGCCGTCGAGGTGGTGGCCCATGGAATATTTTTCTGATGTCGCTTCGGCGTGGAAGTCGACAATCACCGCGTCCGCCTCGCGCCCGAGTTTGACTTCGGCAAGTTCCCGGTCGATCGCCGCGCAAGGATCGTCGATGGGAAACATGCCGCGCTGGCCCTGAACATGAATGACGAGAATGTTGCGGCCTTGCGCATCCTGAAACATGGCGCTGCCGCGTCCTGGATTGGAAGGCGCGAAATTCGCCGGGCGCAACAATCGCGGCTCACGGTCATAAATCGCGATGTCGTCGCGCTGGTCATAGGCGTGATTGCCGGTGGTCAGGGCATCGGCTCCGGCGTCGAATAACTCTTCAACAATCCGGGGCGTCACGCCAAAGCCGCCGGCGGCGTTCTCGGCATTCACGACAACGAAATCGAGGGCCAGATCACGGCGCAGGCGCGGCAGTCTTTCCACCAGCGCAGTACGTCCGCTGCGACCGACAATGTCGCCAAAAACTGCTATGCGCACGAATGGCCCCGCTTCCTGATGTGGCTTCGCAAGTCAGCACCGGATCGCTTCGCGCTCGGTAATGACCCAGTCCAGCGCCTGATCTACGGGGGAGAGGGGGAGCGCGTCAACTTCTTGCGCGCCATAGGCATAGCCGACGGCAAGGACGGTTCCGTCAGCACGGCGCTCAGCAAGCGTGCGATCATAATAACCGCCGCCATAGCCAAGGCGCCCGCCATTGCGGGTAAAGGCGAGGAGCGGTGCGACGATTATAGATGGCAGAACGGCTTCGGCATTCTCATCGGGCGTCTGTTCCCCATAGGCGCCGTCAATCAGCGCATCGCCCGGCTTATAGCGGCGAAAAATCAGCGGCTGGTTTTTGCCAGTGACAACCGGAAGAGCGACGGGGATTTCCCGCTCAAAAAGCGCCGCGGCCAGCGGCTCAGTATCAAGTTCATCCTTGATCGGATAATAAAGCGATATGACAACGCCGTCTTCAACCGGAATGGAAGCGATGAAGTTCCGCGCTGCGTGTACGGCAGCGTCTGGCCGGGCTTTGGCTGCCATACGGCGTTCGGCTTTCATGCGCTCGCGCAGCACATGTTTGGGATTGAGCATTGGCGCGATGGGCGGAAGCACTGCGACCCCTCATTCCGGAGGTGAGATAAAAGCGCCGCCCTGGCCGTTGGACTTGTTGTTCGCCCTGGACCCTAAGGTACAGGTGGGCGCCGCATGAGAAGGGCCACGGCCCGAACCAGAGACAGCTCCCGATAGAAGAGATAAGGCCCCGGGGAATGTCGTCCTGACGGGCCGGGCAGCGCAGAGAAAGTAGGCGCCGCGCCTCCTTCCGTAAAGAGGGACGGGTGAAAAAATCAAATAGTGTAGAGCGTTTTAGCGCGTCAGGGTTTGGGGGAAGGCGTCTTGGCGTTGTCAATGGGCTGGCCCATGTTCCGCCAGCTTGGATATAGCAGGCAGCCAAGGAACGAGAACGATGCGGCGACAAGCAGCGCCAGCGCAAAAATACCGCCGCCCAGATCGCCCAGCCAGTTCGCCACCAGGCAGGTACAGGCGATAATCAGATAAGGATAAACCGGCGGGTTTTGCTTCATGTAGCGATGTACGAAAAGCGACATCGACGCAATCAGCAAAACCAACGAAAAGATATCAAACACTGAAATCATGGGGTTCTCCACGCCGCCTGTAGAGAAACATTTAATGCTGAACAATCCCTGAATATGGCGAGTGCAGTTGTTCAAAATCCTCAGCTGCCGGCAAAGCAACCAGATGCTTACTGTACAGGCCGAAATTTAGTTGGTTAGCGGAGTGTTAACGTCGTGTGATGAGGGCCAATGGGCGCTAACCTGTCACCCCTGGAAAAGATAAATGCCGACCTGCGTGTCGCCATATTTGCGCCGGTCGGATTCATGGAAGTCCTGTACAGCGATCGGCGCTTCGTCCGCTGCTTGCTCGACCACAATGAGTGCGCCGGGCGCGAGCCAGCCGCCGGAGCGAAGCGTTTCCATGGCGGGCGCGGCCAGGTCCTTACGATAGGGCGGGTCTAGAAAAGCGAGGGTGAACGGCTCGCCGGCGCTTGCTGGCTTTTGACCGAGCGCCGCCGCTGAGCGCCGGTGAATGCGCGTGCAGCCGAAAAGCCCCAGCGCCTCCACATTGTCGCGAATGGCGCCGCGGGCGGCGGAATCGGTTTCGACAAACAGGCACCATGCTGCGCCACGCGACAGCGCCTCCAGCCCGAGGGCGCCGGAACCGGCGAAAAGGTCAATCACCCGCGCGCCGTCGAAATCCATGTCATCTCGCGTGCTGAGAATATTGAACAGCGACTCTCGCATACGGTCGGTTGTTGGTCGCGAAACGGTTCCTTTCGGCGCCATGATCCGCCGCCCGCTAAATGTTCCGCCAATGATGCGCATGAAAAAAATTTATGGGTTTGTGATGGTATCGAGGACAGCGATCGCTTTGTCACGGCAACCGGCACTTCCAAAATTAGCAAGGCAGATAACGGTTGTCTGCTCATCCATCAGCCTGATCATATATGTGCTCACGCCATAGTCGCCGCCTTCGTACCATAGAGTATGGCGGCCTTCATGGTTTCCATGCACGAGGCCAAAAGCGTCATTGGTTTTGTCGTGGTCAAACTGTTTTGCGCCCAGCAAAATTTCTGTGAATGCAGACCCCAATGGTTGAGTTGAAAAAAGCGCTTCATTCCATTTGGCGAGATCGGCGATAGAAGCAAACATGCCGCTGCCCCCATAGTGAGGAGACAGACGCGGCGCCGTTCGCCATAAAGCATTTTCGTCATCCCAGACATAGGTGTTCGCGCTTTGACGACTGCGGCTTTGCAGTTTGTCGTCGATCCAGCTTTGTTTCATGTCGAGTGGTGAAAAAACCGCTTCATCCATGTGCTCGCCAAAAGGCTTTCCATTCAGGCGCGCCGTTAATTCAGCAAGGAGCTGATAGTTGATGTTGGAATAAGTCCAGCGCGACCCCGGAGCGTAGTCCAGTACGCCTGTGGCAAAGACAGCGCCAATGGCGTCTTCAACGGTAAAACGGTCTTCTGAGTCCCAGCCCCCTTTGGGCGATGGCAGTGAATAGTATTCCGGCAGGCCGCTTGTCATATAAACAAGATGGCCAATAGTTATATCCTGCATAAAATCAGGTAAGCCGGGCCAGTGCTTGATCAGGCGGTCGTCGAGTTCAAGCCTTTCCTTTTGTATTTCAAGCGCGACAGCAGCGCCTGTGAATTGTTTGGAAAGCGACGCCAGATTAAATGGCGTATCTGCAGTTATCGGTTCTCCTGTGGCAATATCGGAGACGCCATATCCCTTTGCAAAAACCAGCGCGCCGTTCCGCACCACGCCAATTGCGTAGCCGGGGCGCGGCTGCTTGCTTTCCATCGCAATCACTGCATCGATTTTATCGGTCAGGGCGGTCTTCGTCGTTGATGCCTGGCGGTCGGCAAAGCCAGTAGCGAAAACGATGACGACTAAACAGGTAAAAGCTGTCAGCCTCATAACCCAACCTCTTCACAAATTTTTCGTCCCAATTGTTCTTTCAACTGCTTGCCGGAGATCTCATCGATTGCGTCTTTAGGCAGCTTGCCAAGTTGAAATGGTCCGTAGGCGGTGCGGATCAGCCGGTTCACATGCAGATCGAGATGGCGCATGAGGTTCCTGACCTCGCGGTTCTTGCCTTCATTGATGGAGAGCGTGATCCAGGCGTTGCCGCCCTGCTGCTGATCCAGTTTCGCGCGCACCGGGCCATATTGCACGCCGTCGATTTCAACGCCGTCTTTGAGGCTGTCGAGCTGGCGTTGCGTGACGCGGCCATAGGCGCGCACGCGATAGCGCCGCGTCCATCCGGTTGACGGCAGCTCCAGACGCCGGGAAAGGTCGCCGGAATTCGTCAGCAGCAGCAGGCCTTCCGTGGTTAGATCAAGGCGTCCGACGGAGATAACGCGGGGCAGGCGTCCTTCCAGCGCGTCGAACACAGTCCGGCGCCCTTGCGGGTCCTTATGGGTCGTCACCAACCCGTCGGGTTTATGATACCGCCAAAGGCGCGGTGCGGCGGGTTTGCCGATCCGGGTCCCATCGACACGGATATCCATGTCCGGCGTGACCTTGACAGCCGGCGTCGTCAGCACCTCGCCGTCCACTGTGACGATGCCCTGCGCGATCAGTTTTTCCGCTTCGCGGCGCGAGGCGACCCCGGCTCTGGCGAGATATTTCGCGATCCGCTCGCCTTCAGGCTGTTCAGGCGGTGGCGCGTCGTTCGTCATTAAGAAGTCCTTAAATCGATCCGCTGTTAACTGTGGGCGAGCGGATATCGTGAGTGGTATGGATCTGAAAGAACGCAGGGCGATTGAAGGCGATCCATCCGGTCATTGGTACTACATATCCAAGGGCCGTGCGATCAAGTCTCTTCTCGGGCGCAGACCGATCGAAAAGCTTCTGGATGTGGGGGCGGGGTCGGGCGTTTTTTCAAAGATGCTGGTTGGCGAGGGCCGCGCGCGCCATGCAACCTGCGTCGATCCCGGCTATGAGAGCGATTTTATCGGCTCGCGGAAAACCGACAATATTGATTTCGTACGCGCCGTTGATGTGATTGACGCCGATACGGTGCTGATGATCGATGTGATTGAACATGTGGATGACGATGTCGGGCTGGTGCGCGACTATGTGAGCCGCGCCATTCCGGGCACGCGTTTTCTGATCTCCGTTCCGGCGTTTCAGTTTTTGTGGTCATCTCATGATGAGTTCCTGGATCATAAGCGGCGCTATACGCTCGACACATTGCGCAAAACGGTTGCGGCGGCTGGTCTTAAGCCGATTGAGACACGCTATTTCTTCGGGCTGTTGTTTCCGGCGGCGGCGGCGATGCGAATGACGGAAAAGAAGTCAGGCGCTGATGGTGCTGCAAGCCAGCTTAAATCTGCGCCTGACTGGCTGAATGCGTCGCTGGTGGCGGTTCATGACCTGGAGCGGCTGGCGCTCTTCCCGTTCAACCGGTTGGCGGGCGTTACAGCCTTTTGTCTGGCGCAAAAACCGGTGCTGGCGCAAAGCCAGGCTGCAGCGTAAAACTCCTCGCGTGATGGACGATGAAAAATTGATGCGCCGCGCATTGAATGCAGCGCGGCGCGCGGCGGAAGCTGGTGAGGCGCCGATTGGCGCCGTTCTCGTTGATGAAGATGGCGCTATTCTCGCCGCGGCGGGGAATGCGCCGATCTCCACGAATGATCCCACAGGCCACGCGGAAATCAGGGTGTTGCGTGAGGCGGCGTCGACGCTTGGAAATTACCGCCTGACGGGCACAACACTTTATGTGACGCTTGAGCCCTGCGCCATGTGCGCGGGCGCGATCTCCCATGCGCGCGTGGCGCGTCTCGTTATCGCCGCATCGGACCCGAAGGGCGGCGCCGTTTGGCATGGACCCCGCTTTTTTGAGCAACCGACTTGCCACTGGCGGCCCGACGTAATCGTCGGACCGTTCAAGGAAGAGGCTGGACAGTTGTTGCGCGCCTTTTTTAAGGCGCGACGGTAATATAGAATTCGTTCTGAATTTGGCTCAACGAATGTAGCCGAAGCTTATAGGTGATCACTGGAATTCTGTGAGGCGGGGACGATGTTAAAAAACTATTTTGCAATTCTTTTTGCGCTGGTGATTGTGGCTTGCAGCTCATCCGGATCACTTGACGCGATCAATGAGCGTGAATTCGAAACGAAAGTGATTTCCCGTGGAGACAATTTCCCGCCATTCAGGTTCGGTGACGTTCATGCCGGTAAAGTCTTGGTTCTGGTCAAGGAAGGAGTTGCGGAATCGGAAATCAGAGAACACAAGTTCGCAGACGGCGTGGAAGGGGCGCCAACGCTCGATGCGTTAATTCAACATGGATTCCTCATAAGGGATGATTCTGGTAGTTTGCAGCCCAGAGCTGCGGTTATGACAATCGCGGAAGTCTCAAAGCATATGCCGGTCGATGCTGGCATTGTCGAAAAGACGAAAGAGGCGATACTCAGCTATGCGCCGCATGCATTTGAAGTGGTTGCGGCGCTCGATGGGTTCTCTCACTTGCACCGCGAGCAATATGACTTGTTTTTGTTGTCGAACGGATTGCTCGATAATTTTCAGATCGGTAATGTCGAGGCGCAGGTGATCGAGTCGGAAAGGCCTGAACGCGCTGGCGGAAATTATTACTTATCCATTCAGGAAAAAGACCCGGCGTCACCCTATGAGGCTTTCGGGATCTATGGAAACAACACGGGGAGCTACGGAAACTATATCCTTGGGGTATATGGGAATCAAAGAAATAGCCAAACAAACTTTCACCGGATGCGCGAAAAGCTTTACCCTGATGAGACGCCGATAGACGATGAAGTGCTGCGGGACCGGCGCAACGAGCTTGTTCAAGCGCTCGGCAATGTTTGGGCTGATGAAGCAGTCTCGGAAGAAAACTTACAAACTCTAGCAGCCTTGGGGTATGTCACTCGCGGTGGCGTGCTGGCGACCCCCGTTCTTACAACCGCAAACTATTCCGCTTTCAGCGCTGTTGTGAACGAGTTTACGCCAATTTTGGTGGGCATTCTTCGTGAGCATGCCCAGGACCTTCGAAATGTTTATGCTGCCTCGCCTTATGCGAATGAAATTAGTTTTGAAGAGTATTTCATGTGGTGGTTTCATTTGTATTACAGCGCCGTGACGGATGCGTTGGTGGAAGAAGGCGAGATACATATCCCTGCGCAGGGCGTGTCCACATATCTTATGATTCCTTAGTGCGGTTTGAGCCCTGGGCACGGATATTGCCGGGCGCGACGAGCGCGCTGTAGGAGCAACTGCGCTCGGCGCTTTCCCTCCCGGCTTGCGTCGTTATCATGGCGCGCATGTCGATCCTGCCTGACAAGAAAACCCTTTTGCGCGATGTTGCGCCCTATCGGGGCAATTGGGCGCCGCGGCCGGCTGATGTGACGCCGGAGCCGGCGGGTCCCGGCGAGGAGAGTGTCTGGGATTATCCGCGTCCGCCGGAGGTGCGTTCCGCACCGACGCGCTCGCGTGTCGTGTGCGCCGGCGAGACAATCGCAGACAGCACGCGGGCGTTGCGCATTGTTGAGACTGCCGGGGCGCCGGTTTATTATTTTCCGCCCGCCGATGTTGCGCTGGATATCCTGTCGCCAACCGATCATATATCCGTATGCGAATGGAAAGGGGCCGCTGTCTATTATGATATCGTCATGGAAACTGGAAGGTCCGATCAGGCGGCGTTTTCCTATCCCGATCCGCTTGACGATCTAGGGCAGGGTTATGACCGCATCGCCGGCTGGTTCGGATTTTATCCGGGCCGTGTCGACGCATGTTATGTCGGCGATGAATGTGTTACGCCCCAGCCGGGCGCGCTTTATGCCGGCTGGGTGACAAAAACGATTAAAGGCCCGATCAAGGGCGCCCCTGGCACAAGCCATTGGTGACGGGGTCTTGGTGATGAAGTTTTATAAACTGGAAAGGCGTTCCAATGGACTTTGAATATTCCGACCGATGCAAAGAGTATCTGAAGCGCGTATCGCGTTTTATGGACGATCACGTCTATGAGGGGAACGAGATCTATGAGCGCCAGCATGAAGAGTTCGGTCCCGGCGACGGGCGCTGGAAAATCCCGCCGATTATCGAGGAGCTGAAAGACAAGGCGAAGGCTGAGGGTCTGTGGAACATGTTCCATCCGGACCCGAAATGGGGACCCGGCCTTTCCAATGCGGATTATGCGCCGATCGCCGAGCTCACGGGCCGTTGTCACATCGCGCCGGAAGTTTTCAACTGCGCCGCGCCGGACACCGGCAATATGGAAGTCATCTCAAAATATGGCTCGCCCGAGCAGCAGGAAGAATGGCTGAAGCCGCTTCTCGACGGCAAAATCCGCTCGGCATTTTTGATGACCGAACCGCAGGTCGCTTCATCCGACGCCACCAATATCGAGACAGAGATTGTTCGCGATGGCGATGACTATGTCATCAATGGCCGCAAATGGTGGTCGTCCGGCGCTGGCGATCCGCGCTGCAAGATCTTCATTGTCATGGGCAAGACGGACAAGACGGCGCAACGCCATGTGCAGCAGTCGCAAATTCTGGTGCCTGCCGACACGCCGGGTGTGAAGATTATCCGCCACCTGCCTGTCTTCGGTTATGACGACGCTCCGCACGGCCATATGGAAGTCGAGTTGAAAGACGTCCGCGTGCCGAAGGAAAATCTGATTCTAGGCGAAGGGCGCGGCTTCGAAATTGCGCAAGGGCGCCTCGGGCCGGGCCGTATCCATCACTGCATGCGCACGATTGGCGCAGCGGAAGCCGCGCTGGAGAAGATGGTCAAACGGTTGCTGACGCGCGAAGCTTTCGGCAAGCCGATCTACAAGCATTCCATCTGGGAGCAACGCGTCGCCGAAGCGCGCATCGATATTGAGATGACGCGCCTTCTAACGCTGAAAGCCGCGTGGATGATGGATACTGTCGGCAACAAGGTGGCGCAGGGCGAGATCGCGATGATCAAGGTTGCGGCGCCGCGTGTTGCGCTGAAAGTTATTGATGACGCCATTCAGGCCCATGGCGGCGCGGGCGTCACCACCGATTTCGGCCTGGCGCGGATGTATTCCATGCTGCGCACGCTTCGCCTGGCCGACGGCCCGGACGAAGTCCACTGCCGCGCCATTTCGCGCATGGAGTTCAAGAAACACTCGAACGCAGTCTGACATCCTCAAACTATTATAGGGAAGGCGTCATGGTGAGGAAAAAACTACTTGTGATGGTTGCACTTCTCCTCGCGATGGCTAACCCGGTTTCCGCTCAAGAGGGGCAACTCGATTGGCAGTCTTTTGCCGATGCAGTGAAACGCGAGTGTGCTGAATTTGGCGCGACTGTTGAAGAACCTGAAGACAATTTGTTTCTCCCGTCTGCGAAGCGTTTACCGCCGCGATATCCGGACAGCGAAGAGCAACTTCCCTATGCCTGTGTTTGGCTCTCATTTGATGTGACCGAAAAGGGCAGGACTGAAAACATAGAGGCTATATTCAAGTCGCCAGCGGATATCGGACCTGGCTTTGAACGAGCCGCCATGCGATCAGTGAAAGGTTGGCGATACGAACCAGTTGATAGTGATTCTTTCTCTGGTGTTTCCGGCAGGACAGCTGAGATCACTTTCGAAGTTACTGAGTAAGCCAGCTTTATATGATAGCACACTCGATACTCACGCCTGTTCTGGCGCTCATCATCTGGACCCTGATCATCTGGTGTTGGATGTATGCAACCCGCATTCCGGCAATGAAAAAGGCCGAGATTGATCCGCAAGCGGCGGTTCATCCCGGATCACTAACGTCTTTGCCGAGCGAGACTCGCGTCGTCGCCGATAATTACAACCACCTGCATGAGCAGCCGGTAATCTTCTACGCACTTGCCGTTTATTCCCACCTTGTGGGTGTGGCGGACCCTTTAAATATATGGCTGGCCTGGGCGTATGTCGGATTGCGGGCGGCGCATTCTCTCGCCCAGATCGTGCTCAGGAGAGTGATTGTACGCTTCTCGCTGTTCGCAATATCGTCGCTTGTGCTTGTCGTAATGGCGCTGCGCAATCTGTGGGCGCTGTTTTAGTCTTTTGCGCTTCGCTCGAGCTTAACGACAATGTCATTGATATCGCAAAAGCCGCCGATCATACGCTCCGGCTTGCCCGCCGCATCGCGGGTCACCCGTCCGCGTGAAACATACCAGCGATAAAGTCCGGTCTGATCGCGCAATCGCAGACGTAAATCATATGGCGAGCCTTCGTTGATATGGCGCTTGAGCGCTTCAATATGTTTTGGCCGATCTTGCGGATGGATGGCGTTTTCGATTTGCGTCAGATCATAGGACCCGCCCCGCCGCCCTGCAGGACCGATTATCTGTTGAAGCTCTTTTGAAACCGTAGTGCCGCCAGTGCGAAGGTCCCAATCCCACACGCCGCTGAAAACATTCGCCAGCGCCCAGGAATAGCGGTTCACTTTTTCTGTCGTTTCAACAATGCTGCCGACGCGCCGGCGATAGTGTTCAAGCATGCCCGTCACGAATGCGACATTTCGAAGTTGGAGTTCGCTGCGCCACATGGCGACGATGACGCCGAGCGTTTCGCCGTCCGATGTTTCGAGCGCGACCCCGGCATAGCTGCGCGCGTTGAGATCCTTTAAATCTTTGTCGCGCGGATATTCGTCAATGACGTTATTCCGATGGATGCAAACGCCGTCATTGATCGTGATTTCGCAGGGCGTCCCGTCAAGGCTATAGACGATGTTGTCGGCAACGGCGCCATCGACAACGAATTTCAGGGTCCGCATGATATTGGAAAACGGATTTAGCCGCCCGATAACGAAATAATCAGCGCCAAGCGCTTTGCAAATGGAGAGGGCGTAGTCCTCGAGAAATGAAGCCGCGTCCGTATTGTCGAGGCGCTTTGAAATCTCCGCGATCGCTGTTTCAAGATGCGGAGGGTCAACCTCGGCGCTGGTTGCCGGTTCATCAATGAGGGTTCTAACGGGCTGGCTCACGCTTATCTCATCAATACTTAAATGTTTGTCTGCCGAAACATGTGTTCATCAATAACGAAAGCTATGAAAACAGGATTAAGGCTGCATTAATTGTCGGGACTTGATTAAAGGTGCTGAGTTGGCCTTATTCACTAGTCTTCATTCTTTCAGATCTGGACCCACAGGTTTTCGTCAGCCGGCAAACGGACTATGTGTAGTCCGGTCTGGCTACATCGGGAGGCATAACCAATGGATAATATTGAACCTTATCAAATCCTGCTTTTGATGGCGGCTGTGGCTTATGCGTCTTTTCTGTTTGGGCGGGCGAGCGCCCGCGGCGGCGAGGGGCGCGAGGAGCGACGTATGCGCGAAGACCATGAGGGCGAGCGGATTTTTTCTGCGTTGGACCCGTCGAAACAGGCCGAGGTCGACCGTCTATTGACGGAAGGTAAGCTGATCGCCGCCGTGAAGGAGATTCGCGAAGCGACCGGCAGCGGCCTGAAGGAGGCGAAAACCACGGCGGATTACCGGAAACGCATGCTGACCGGGCCGTCGTAAAATCAAGGGAGCAATGCGGTGACGACATTTTCCGGCTTGCCGGCGGACTATTTCAAGTTTTTCAAAGAAATCAAAGCCAACAATAATCGCGAATGGTTCAACGATAATAAACAGCGTTTTCGGGAAAGCGTTCAGGAGCCGCTCGCGGCGTTCGTCGAGGCTATGGCGCCGCGCCTGAAAAAGGTTTCGAAACATTTTGCCGCCGACCCCCGACCTAATGGCGGTTCGGTGTTCCGGATTTACAAGGATGTGCGGTTTTCAAAAGACAAGTCGCCTTACAAAACCCATGGCGCCGTGCAGTTTCGTCATGCGCTCGGCAAGGATGCGCATGCGCCAGGGTTTTATGTTCATCTGGATCCGGAAGAAATTTTCTATGGCGGCGGGGTCTGGGGACCGCCTTCGCCGCAGCTGTTGCAAATACGCGAGGCGATTCGCGACAAAGGCGCACTGTGGAAGAAAGCGACGACAAGTGCTGCTTTTGATAAACGCTTTGGCGCGCTGCGCGGCGACAGCCTGACAAGACCGCCTCGTGGGTTTGACGCCGACCATCCGCTGATCGACGACATCAAGCGCAAAAGCTTTTTCGCCATGGCTGAAGGCAAGCCGGCGCAAACGAAAAAAGCGTCTTTCTGCGACGATGTCGAAGCAGCGATGAAAGACGCCAAGCCCTTGATGAAGTTCCTCTGCGATGCGGTCGGCGCGCCAATCTAGTTCTTTGTGATCAGCCACAGCCGTCCGCCGAGGAGGATCGCCGCTGACAGGAGGCTCGCAAGCAGGCCGTACCAGACACCGACGGCGCCAAGCGGCGTGAAAAGGCCAAGTCCTGCGGCGACCGGGAAGCCGATCACCCAATAGCTTATGCCGGTCATGATCATCGGTATGCGCACGTCCTTAAGGCCGCGCAGCGCCTGCGCCGCTGCAACCTGGATTGCATCAAACAGGGCGAATGCGGCGGCGATCGGCAGGAACGAGGCGACAAGCCCCAGGACAATCGCGTTTTCAGGGTCGCTTGCGTCGAGATAAAGCTCCGCGATGCCTCGCGGCGCCGCCATCACCGGGATGGCGATGATCATGATCGCGCCGATACAGGAAAGGATCGTGAGCGCCGCCGCTCGGCGCACGCCGGCGACGTCTTTGGCGCCTTCTTTCAGGCCGACGCGCACCGCGCCAGCCATGGAAAGCCCAAGCGGCATCATGAAGGCGACAGCAGCCACATTCAGCGCCACCTGATAGGCGGCGACTTCATCCACGCCGATCCGGCCCATCAGGAAAACCGCCGCGTTAAACAGCATGGCCTCAAAAGCGATGGTGACGCCGATAGGCCAGCCAAGCGATATGACTTCCCGAAGGCGCTCCCAGTCAGGGGTCAGAAAATTCTCGAACAGGTTGAACTGACGCGCGCGTTTTTCGAACGTTATGTAAGTGACCAGCGTGAAAAAACCGACCGCATGCGATAGCGCCGACGCGACCCCGGCGCCAACTAGGCCTAGCTGCGGGAAACCCCAATTGCCGTAGATTAAGAGGTAGTTCAAAAATGCGTTTAATGCGGTCGTCAGAATGATAAAAATCAGCGGCCAGCGCGTGCGTTCAATCGCAGCGAGGAAGTTGCGTAATATGATGACGCCTAATGCAAAGGGCAGGCCTGGCGCCAGCGCCAGTACATAAGGCTCTGCAAGTTTCGCAAGATTCGCGGGTTGACCCAGCGCCAGTGCGATTTCTTCCGTAAAAAGATAAATTAGTGACAGGATGGCGGCGCCTACGCCTACGGTCCATAGCCCCATCCGAACCGAACGCCTTGCATCGCGCGTATCGTCGGCATTGGCGCCCAGCGCCTGACTGACCATGGGAGAAACAGCCATCGCCGGTCCCATGCCCGCAACAAAGAGGACATAGAACATGACAAGGCCAAGGGACGCCGCCGCCAATGGTTCCGAGCCGAGCCGTCCAATCATCAACACATCAATTGTGTTGATGGAAAACTGGATAAGCTGGGTCAGCCCCATCGGCAGGCCGATCGTCATCAGCGCGATGAACTCGCGCCGCCAGGCGGACTTGCCTGTCGTTTCTGTTTGTGCGCCTGCGGTCGTCATGGTTGTCCTCGACCCGTCCGGTCATGGACGGGAGAAAGGCTCTACCAGAAAAAGCCGCCGGAAAAACCGTCTAAAGTCAGGTTCTCCCGGGCTATAGGAATTTAGCAACAGTCTTCGCGCCGTCCTTGTTGGCGCCAAGGCTGTCGAACCGGCCGTCTTTTAACATATCGGCGGCGTTTGCCAGCGTTCCATAGGCTGACCACGCGAGCCCACCGCCGATGGAAAGGCGCGCGGCGCCGGCGTCGGCGAATTCCGCAACGCTATGCTTTGCAAGCTTGCCAATGATCAAAACATTGACCGGTTTCGAGACTGCGTTGCAAAGCGCTTTTACGGCGGCAATATCGGGGAGGCCCGGTGCGTAAAGAACGTCCGCGCCAGCCTCTGCAAAGGCGTTGAGGCGGGTGATGACTTCGTCTAGATCGCCGCGCCCGTAGAGGAACGCTTCGGCGCGCGCGGTCAGAATGAAATCCCGGTCTGACGCTCTTACCGCTTCGACGGCGGCGGCGATGCGGTCGACCGCGTGCGCTTGTTCATAAACAGGGTTATCTTTGTCGCCGGTGGCATCTTCGATCGATCCGCCGGCGAGATTTGTTGCAAGCGCATCGCGGATGGTTTGCGCCGCATCGTCAGGCGAAGGTCCAAAACCGTTTTCAAGATCGGCGATGACCGGAATATCGACCGTGTCTGCGACGACGCCGCCATGAAAAACGGCCTCATTGCGCGTCACGCTGTAGTCTTTTCGTCCAAGCGTCAGGGCGAAGCCGGAACTTGTCGTCGCCAGCGCCTTGAAGCCGAGCCCTTGAAGAATGCGTGCGGAGCCGGCGTCCCATGGGTTGGGAATGACGAAGGGCTCGGCAGGCTTTTGCAAGGCGCGAAGGGCGGCGGTTTTGTCAGAAAGCGATGTCATCGACAGTCTCCATTTTTCGCCCGAGTATCACAGGTTCAGCGCTTCGCCACCTGATTCTTGCGATGACAATAAGGTCAAGCTGCTTTCTTCATGCCCTTTAATGCGCTAGTGCTCAAAATTAAACTCTAGGATAGGTTGTGTTCTTTACTGCTGTTAAGAAGGCGAGAGGAAATGAAAACAGAACAGATCGTTGCATTTGGTATTGCTGTTGGTATCGGCGGCGCAGGGATATTGTGGGGTTTTTCGAAACTTTTGCCGGCTTTCGGCGTTGCAATTGGTCTGGCGATCTCGATTGCAACAACGGGGGTCGTTTCAAGCGGCGCCATTGCTGGCTGGATTGTGCCCACGGCGTCAGCAGGTGTTGCGGCAGCTGGTTTTGGGGCGGCTTATCTCATCGTCGTAAAGGCAATGGACGCTGCTGAAAAAGCACCATTTAATTGGAGCGTGCCAGCCTTGGCAATTCTTGCAGGATTCCTCGTAGAAATTTGTAAAGAGTTCTATCCCGCATCCCCATTAATCAAAATTCTTTTCGCAACGGTTGCCGCGTTTCTAATTTTGGTTGGTGGTGTTCTATTCACCCGTGCGGGTATGAAATGGAAAATTCCAGCCGCTGGTATGCAAATCGCGCCTCCGCTATTAATTCTATTGTTGATTATTTCTGAATCAGAAGAAACAAAACTTCTTATGGCTGTCAAAGAGATTTCTTTTGCAACTTGGGCAGCCTTATTAGGCATGCTTTCTGTAGCGGCTGGCGTGATGTATTTAGCGAGGAATAAAAAAGTATAGCCGCCGACCTTATAAATTAGGGCTTATTCTTTGCGCCCAGCCATGCGTCGCGAAAAGTTTTTTGCGCCTCGGAAAGTGGCAGGTCGACATCTTCGAATAACACAACCTCAATTGTCGGGTCTGCGATAAAGGTAATTTCCGCCTGGCGTTCCTGGCCGCGTTGGCGGAAAACAATAGTCACCGTATCGCCCGGCTTGTGGCGCTTCATCACGCGCTTCCAGTCGCCCTCATCATCCGTTTTAAATCGCCCGACACGCAGGATTTGATCACTGCGATCAAGCCCCGCCTCGTAAAGAGGTCCGCCGATCAATGAGTTTCGCGACAGGACAAGACCGTCGGCGTCTTTGTCAAAGAACGCGCGGCCAAGATAAGCGTCGCCGTCATTTGCGGGCCGCAGTTTCAGCCCTGCTTGCGCCAGAAGGAATTCATAATCCGCGGCTTCGCTGTTTTCGATATAACGCGTGAAAAAATCCGTCGCGAAATCAGCATCGCCCGTGACGTCGCCAAGAGCCGTTTTTAAATCCTCATGCGTATAGGGAATTTCTTCCCGGCCATGCGTGTCCCAGAGGTGACGCATGTAATCGTCAAGAGACAGCCCTTCAAAACGCTCGCGGATCGACAAGTCGAGCGCAAGGGCAATCATCGCGCCATAAGGATAATAGGAAAAAAAGGTGTTTCGGTCGTTCGTCGGGTCAACCGTTCGCGCGGCGTCGACAAAGGCGGCGCGCAGGCTCATATCCATCGGTCCGCCAAAGCGTCGCGCCGGCGAATTGATGAGGGTGTTCAATGGCTGGCTGAGCTTTTCCGCGTAATCGCCAGGCGTGCTTTCACCGGCGCGACGGATCGCCAGCGGGCCGTAATAGGAGGTGAAGCCTTCGGCGAACCAGAGGCTTGGCGTCGGGTTCGCTTTGAAGAAATCAAATGGCTCAAGCTCGGCCGGGCGCAGGCGCTCCACATTCCAGGCGTGGAAAAACTCGTGCGACAGCGTGCCAAGATGCGCGAAGTCGGATTCATAAAGGCTGTCGCTGCGCGTCAGAATGGTTGAGTTTCTATGCTCCATGCCGTCACCTGACGCGTGGGGTAGATAATTAGCGATGAAAGTGTAAACGCCGTAATCGAACTCTGGCGCCTCGCCAAATATCTTGATCTGCTCCGCAACGACCCTTTTTGCTTTTTCGGTGAATATATCGACATCGTCCGGTTCCCCGTCATGGTGCACAGCAAGCCGGATGGTCTGGCGGCTTGCGCCATCGCCGATCGTCCACTGGCGCAGGTCGAAATTTGAAAGATTCGTTGGGCTGTCCAGAAAATATTGCAGGTTCGGCGCCCGGAAAGTCATAGCGCGCCGCGTGGCCGGTAATTGCGTTGCGGCTTTCCAGTTTCGCCTCGCCGGTTCGAACGCAAGCGTGATTGGGCGGTCTTCGAACCCGCTTGCCCACATAAAGGTCGCCGGCATGTTGAGATGCGCATGGGTCAGATCAATTTGGCTATAGGTGCCGTCGGCGCGATCCGCATACAGTGTATAGGTAATGGTCGCCGCACCGTCATGGCCGGCAACACGCCACGAATAGGGATCGGTTCGCGTTACGTCGAGGGACCGCCCGGCGCCGTCAACGGCCGAGACGGCGTAAACGTTCTTCGCAAACTCATGCAGCGCGTAGCGCCCAGGCGATGACCGTGACATGAGTAAATCCAGCGGCGCATCGCCAATGTCGCGAAACGAAACCGTGATCTCGGCTTCATTGTGGACAGCGTTTTCAAACGACACGCGATAGTCAATCGTCGCGCCCTCTTGCCCGAAAACTGGTGTTGTTAAAATGGTGAACGCTGCAAGCGCGGCGTGTTTTTTCATGATGGCTGTTCCGGGTATCTGGTTGTCTGTAAGCGTGAAAGGGGGTTAGTCCGTCACCGCGGCGTGCCACGATGCGTATCCGCCGCCGCCAAGAACCGCCGCCTGGATCTGCGCCATGGCGGCGTTTGCATTCGCCGTTGCGGTTGTATTGGGATGAACAGGGCGCCGCAAAGGACGCTTGCCGGCGGGCGTCGCCATGATTTCCGATATCGCGTGGGGCACATCCATCGGATCGGTTGAATATTGCCCGCTCATCAGGCCGCTCGCCATTTGCAAGTGCGCTTCATAAGCGTCAAGGCGTTCAGGGTCCGCGCCGCGCACGACATCCTCCATATAGCGCGAGCCGCTTTCCCAGATTTTTGTCGGATAGCCGCCTGGCTGGATAATCGTGATCTCAACGCCGAAAGGCGCAAGCTCATAGGCCATGGTTTCGAACATCGCCTCGACACCGAACTTTGTGGCGCAATACATGCCGAGATTGGGGATCAGAATTCGCCCAAGCTGTGAGGATACATTAAAAATCTGCCCTTGCTCTTGCGCGCGCATCTTCGGCAGGACGGCGCGGGCCATGCGCAGATAGCCAAAGAGGTTGGTCTCAAAGATCAGACGCGTCGCGTCCATGTCGTTGATCTCGACCGGCCCGGCGAGACCGATGCCGGCATTGTTGACGAGGACATCGATGGCGCCGCCGGCGATCTCCTCAGCCTGTGCGACGCCGGAGGCTACCAGCGCGTCGTCAAGCACATCGATCTCGACGACGGAAAGCTTTAGATTTTCATCCTCTGCGAGTTGCATCAATTCGCGCGCTTCGGCGCGTTCGCCATTTTGGTAGTTGCGCATGGATGCAATCACTGTCGCGCCAAGCCGCGCCAGATGCAGCGCCGTCAATCGCCCGAAGCCGGAGCTTGTTCCGGTGATCAGCACCGATTTGCCGGAGAAGTCGGGAACCGCCGCGCTGTCTTGTGCAACGCCCGCCGATGATGCGGCGGCTGCGGCGAAAACGGATGCGCCGGCGAGCAACATGCGGCGGTTCGGGCGGAAAGCAGTTTCGGTCATGGGGCGCTCCAGCTAGAGTCAAAAACAAAGCAAGGTTGGCGTTACCCTAACGGATTGGCGCGCGCATACAATTGCGGCGGGCTTGCGCTGGCGGGGCTGCGGCGGCAAAAAAGCACAATGAGCAACCAGCGCGCTTATCATCACGGCGACCTACGTGCGACGCTGATAGAGCTGGCGGGCGCGCAGATCACGAAAGAAGGGGTGGAGGCGATCAGCGTGCGGGCGCTGGCGCGGTCGGCTGGCGTTGCGCATCGCGCGGCCTATCAGCATTTTCCGGACAAGGATGCGCTGGTCGCCGCCGTGCTGGCGGAAGGGTATGGCCGTCTTGAAAAACGTCTCACCGCCGCAGTTGCATCGCTGAAAAAACCCGAAGACCAGCTCATCGCTATCGGCAAGGCTTATGCGGCGTTCGCGTTTGCTGAACCGAACATGTTTATGGCGATGTCCGGCCCGCGTCTTAACCAGGCGGGCCAGTTCCCTGATCTGGAAGCTGCATTGCGGCGCAGCTGGCGGCTGATCACGCAACCGATCGGGCAGGGCGTCGAGGGCGGCGTTTTCGGGATTGGCGACAAGAACGCGGCGGCTGCGATTTTCTGGGGCGGTCTGCAAGGAGTGATCGCACAGGCTGTTTTAAATCGAATTAAGTTGAAAGCGGCTGAACGCACGGCATTTTTTGAAACCGCCTCGCGCCGTCTCGTGGGGGCGCTCAAACCATAAACTATGGCGCTGTGATAACGTATTGACACCGTCCGTATCGTATGTATCCATTGGATACATACGATACGGAGCAATAGATGCTGGCAAGACTTGCGGTGCGCATGGATACATGGGGCGCGAAAAAACAGATCGAAGGCTTCCGAACGGGATGGCCGTCAAAGAGCCGCGACGACATGCAGTTCTTCGACAGCGGCAAGGTTCAATACCGCTATCGTGAGCGCGCGGGAAAAGACGCTTCAGCGCCGACAATTGTTTTTGCGGCTGACCCGCCTGTCACGCTGGAGGCTTATGATGAGATGCTCGACGTCTTTTCCGAGAAATTTCGGGTTATCGTTTTTGAGTTGCCAGCCATGGGCTTTACAACGGCGCGAGGGTCTTTCGGTTATGAATTTCGCGAGACCGGGGACGAGGTTGCGATCTTCTGCGAAGCGGTGGCGGGCCCCGGCGCCATTCTCGCATTTTCGTGCGTTGCGGGGCTTTCAGCTGTGGATATCGCGGCGCGGCATCCTGCGCTTGCGGCGAAACTTGCGCTGATCCAGACAACGGATTGGGCAGGCTTTCAGGAATGGAAAAAAGCGCGAGATCCGAAACGCATTCTCGTTAAGCCATTCGTCGGCCAACTCGCGATGCGAAAACTCGCAAAGGCGCGCGCGCCCGCCTGGTTCGATCTCGTGGTCGGCGTGAAGGAGGCGTACCAGCCGCTTTGCAACTGTGCGGACGAAACGCTTTCACATGGCGCGCAGTGGAAGCTTGCAAGCGCGTATCAGCGCTATCTCACCACTGGCGCATCGCCGCTCCGTAAAGTCGAACAGCCTATGCTGATCGTCTGGGGCAAAGAAGACGGATCGCATAACGCTGAAGCGCCTGTCCGCGCCAAAACAATGGGCGCTAACGCCGAATTGATTGAACTTGACGGCATCGGGCATTTTCCTGAACTTGAAGATACGCGCCGCACTTTTGAGATCATTTCAGCTTTTGCGGACAGATAAGGCGCAACGTGGGATCAGAATGGGTCGATGGTCGGGTCGTCCGGGTCATTCGGATCGGGGCAGGGGGACTTTAGTTCTTCGCGGCAAAGACTTTCCCGCCAGCTTTTACCCGCCTCTTTCCAGTTGATCGTTGAGCAGCTTGTAACGCCAAGCACGACAAAGGCCAGCCATAATATACGCTTACACATCACCGTCGCTCTCCCGTACAAACTCCAGAAGATCACCCGGCTGGCAGTCCAGGACATCGCACAGTTTGATCAGCGTCTCGAAGCGGACACCTTTGACCTTGTTGGTCTTGATCATGGAAAGCGCCTGTTCGCTAACGCCGATCAAGGCGGCGAGATCTTTCAGGCGCATCTTCCGCCGCGCCAGCATCACATCAAGATTGATGACGATTTTCATGTATGAGCTTTCATGAACACCTGGGCCGCCTATAAAAACGCTGCATTTTCATCCTGTGCTTTTTTGCCTTGGGCAAAAACTTGCGCGACGAAAACAAACAAGAGCCCCATGAACAGCGCTTTCAGTTCCGGCGTGCCGAACTGGATTGAAAGCGCGCCCTGATGGGCGGGATCGCTAAGCGAAAAGATAACAATTAACGCCGCCCGTTGCACAATCCCGACAAAAACCATCACGAGGCTGATGATTGCAAAACGCCGGAATCCATTGACGGCCGCCGTTGACAGGGCGCGGCCTTGCGACGCTTCCAGGAAAGTGCGCCGCAAGCCCAGCAATCCGTAAGCCTGTAAAGCGGCGCCAATAAGCATGACGCCAAAGCCGGCGAACCGCCCGCCAACGCCAAGCGCGGCGAGGTCATAGGGACTTCTAATTTGAGCGGCGGCCAGCGGCGCCACCGCGTCCCAGAAAATCCAGATCAGCGCGGCGATGACCGGCAATGCGACCGCCGCCGAGAGGGTGAGATGCGCGAGAAGCGCTGCGAAACGTTGTGTAGAGGGCATAAGTAAACCAATTTTTACAACTAAAAATTAAAGTATTACTTGAATTATTAAACGTCAAGCGTTAATTTCGGTGCATTGTAACTTAGGATTTGTCCATGACCAGACCGTTCTCCCTGCGGTGTTCAAGCGCGCTTCTGATCGCCGCCATCTCTCTTACACCCGCCGCCGCTGCGCCAGTGACGGTCGGCGAGGTGAAGGGCATCAAGGCGCGCGCCGAAGCGGGCGCCTTTTCCGCCCGCGCCGAGTGGAATGCGCTCACCTATTATCTTCAAGGGGTCGTCGAGGGCGCGGTCGGTTATCACAAGGCGCTAGATGATCGCGGCGGTGAAACGCTTTTCTGTCCGCCTCAAGGCGCCTCGAACTCTTTGGATGAGCTGATTGCCGCGATTGACGCTGCCGGCCCCAAAGCAAAAGACCGCCCGATCACGGCGTTGGTGACGGAGCTCTATGTGAAAAAATATCCGTGCAATGGATAGCGCCGCCGGAATCTCGACCTGCGCCAGGCGCTGTGATATCCTATGCCAATGGCGGTCGTTGATCAAATTCGTAATGCCGGCTCTGCTGCGGTTTTACCCGTCAGTTTACGGATGGTTCTGGTCGCAAGCGTTTTGGGCGCCGGTCTTGGGGTTGGCTTGCTTGGCCAGACGCAGGAGCGCTATCTCGCCGATCCAGAGCTTGCGCAACTGCTGCGCGCCTTTGCGGTGTTGAAGCTTGCGTTCTTAGTCCCGATAGCCTTGCTCGCCTGGGTGCGTTTTTCATCGTCTGCGCCACTGCCAATCCCTTTTGCCGCCGGGTACATCGTATCTGTGACAATCGCCGCCGGGGCGCTTGCGCTCATCGCGAAACTGGCCGCCGTCGGGGCCGGGTCGCTCCTGTTTCATGCTTCGATTGCTGGGTTCATCTTTCTCGCCTTCCGCGATCAAGGCTTTGTGAACAGTTTGAAACTGTTAGCCCCGCCGCGAAAATAACGCCGTCTGCTGAACTTTTGAGGCGGCGTAATTTTCTCTCCGCTTGAGAAAACCGATAAAAATTTAGATTTATGCAAAACTGAACCGAAGGCGCTGCACGCTAATCTTTCTGAGAAGAGAAGGGGCGCGCGCTATGAAATTTCTTATTATGTTGGCATCACTGGGCATGGCGGTGCTGGCGTTTATCAGTATGGCTACCATTGGTCCGGCGCCATTCGATTATGAGGCTGCGACGATGGAAGAGCGCCAGGCGTGGATGGATGAACAGGCGAAACCCTTTAAAACAAGCGCCCGTTTCTTTCTGCCGAGCGGGCGTGGTCCGAGCGAGTTGAATTTTCGGCTGAATGAAATCGTTTCCGACCCGGCAAGCCGGCAGATGAAGTTCAATATTGAGGTTAAGGTTCCCTATGGCGCCAGAGCCTCCATGTCTGGACATGATCAGGTAATGGCCAAAATCTGTAAGAGCTATGTCCGCACAGCGCTGCATGAAGAAGCGATAAGGCTGACCTTTGATTTTCACGCCGAAAAGCAGGGAACGCTGTCCAAACTAGTGCTGACCCCGAGCCGGTGCGAAACGGTGCTGGGGTCTGAAAACGCCTGAGAACTGAGCCGTTCAATCAAGCTCCCATATGAGGGGGCAGATTGTCACAAGCGGATGAAATCCGGGCTGGCGCGCCTATAATAAGATCGTGGCCAACCGGATCGTTAGCAATGCCAGATCATTATAAATCCGACCCCCTCGCTTCACATCACGCCCCCAGTGACTTGCGCAGCATCTTCGCGTTTAGATTTACGAAATTACTGCGGTTTTTCGCCGACGCATTCTTCTCTGGAAGATATGGCCACCGCGCGATAGTACTGGAAACTGTCGCTGGCGTGCCTGGCATGGTGGGCGGTATGCTGCAGCATTTTCGCTCCCTGCGGCGCATGCGCGATGATGAGGGTTGGATCAAAATCCTGCTTGATGAGGCTGAAAATGAACGCATGCATCTGATGACGTTCATCAAGATTGCAAAGCCAAACTGGTTTGAGCGTTTGGTGGTCTTATTCACGCAAGGCGCATTTTTCTTCGGTTACGGATTAATCTATCTTTTGTCGCCAATCACGGCGCATCGCATTGTCGGTTATTTTGAGGAAGAGGCTGTTTACAGCTACACTCAGTATTTAAAACAAATCGACGATGGCAATGTCGAAAATATCCCCGCGCCTCAAATTGCGATTGATTACTGGAAGCTTGGCCCCGATGCGCGGTTGCGCGATGTGGTGATCGCCGTGCGCGCCGACGAGGCCGGCCATCGGGATGTCAATCACGCGCTTGCGGACGCTTATTGCGAGCCTGATCGCGATTGCGCCCGCGAAAATGTCATCGCCATGTTGGAAAAGAGCGTGGCGCGGGAAGAAGCCGCCCGGCTGTCGTTGCAAAACACGAAGCCAGCCGGCCTTCAGTCCGTTTAAGCGTCGACCTCTTCTACTTCCCGCGGCTGCTTGGCTTCGCGGTCCATGCGCTTCATCGCTTTTTGCAGCTTTTCAAAGGCGCGCACTTCAATCTGGCGCACGCGTTCGCGGCTGACATTATAGACTTGCGATAATTCTTCGAGCGTCGCCGGGTTATCTTTTAGGCGGCGTTCGGTGAGGATGTGCTGTTCGCGCTCGTTCAGCGTCGCAAGGGCTTGTTCGAGCAAGCCCATGCGCATGTCATACTCGTCTTCATTGGCGAGTTTGGCTTCAGGATTGACGGCGTTTTCATCAACCAGCCAGTCCTGCCATTCGCCGCCGCCATCGGCGTCTTTCGACATCGGCGCGTTCAATGACGCTTCGCCGCCTGACATCCGGCGATTCATGGAAATCACATCGTCATGAGTGACGCCGAGTTTTGTGGCGATATGTTCAACCTGATCGGGGTGCAGATCGCCTTCATCGACAGCTTCGATCTGTCCTTTGATTTTCCGCAGGTTGAAGAACAGTTTTTTCTGGGCGGCGGTGGTGCCGATTTTCACCAGCGACCACGAGCGCAAAACATATTCCTGGATCGAGGCCCGGATCCACCACATGGCGTAGGTCGCGAGGCGGAAGCCTTTTTCAGGGTCGAATTTCTTCACCGCTTGCATCAGGCCGACATTACCTTCGGAAATCACTTCTCCGATCGGCAAGCCATAGCCGCGATAGCCCATGGCGATTTTGGCGACGAGGCGCAGATGGCTGGTGATCAGCTTTTGCGCTGCTTCCGGATCCTCGTGCTCGGCGAAGCGCTTCGCCAGCATGTATTCTTCGTTCTTTTCCAGCATGGGAAATTTACGGATCTCGGAAAGATACCGTGAAAGGCTTCCCTCTGGCGTCAGGGCGGGTGTGGTGGTCAATGCGTTTGACATCGGCGCGATCTCCTCAGCGCGAAGCGTGGATGGGTATGAATTCAGAAGTCCCCTAAGATACGCCCGAAAAGGCGCTTTGGTTCCAATATGGGAACAAATCGTTAAATCCCAAGGCTTTCGCTCTTAAACCCAGTTATTACGCGGGGTTATGGCCGAAATTATGGCGAAACGCCAATCAATCCCAGCTCGCGGTGAGGCAAGAAATCGTGAGGGTATGGGGCAAATCCGCCGCCGCCGGCCCTCGTACCCTCTGATTAACCATTCTGCGGTATTCCTTGGGACACGAAATTCAAGGCCGTTTCAGGATCCTTAAGACATGGTTCTTTTGAGGAAGGCGAGAGCGAGCACTGAGCAGCAATCCGGCGCGCGGTTGATGGCTCCGGCGATTGCCGTCGGGATGTTGATCGTGCTTTTGGTTTTCGGCGCCTTCGCTGCATACAATCAAGCGTCTGAAAGCCGGCTTCGCCGTCAGGAAGTAAGCCAGTATCTGCATTCCGTTGGGCAGGCGACCGCCTGGGGTGTTGAGAACTGGCTGACCCAGCGCGTGAAGATGGCTGAGGATGTCGGCCATGCGATTGCGATGACGCCGGATATGAGCAGCGCTGTGGACCTTCTGCGCAGCCCGGTTTTTGAAGACACATTCCTCTGGACTTACTTTGGCGAGGCGGATGGCGCTTATCACATCTGGCCGCTCGATGATGAATTGCCGGCTGATTACGATCCCCGCACACGGCCCTGGTATGAGGCGGCGGTCGAGGCGGGTCGAACGACGCTGACCGAACCTTATTTCGACATTGCAACCGGCGTTGACACAATCACGGTGGCGACCCCGGTTTATCGCGATGGCGTGTTGCTCGGCGTTGTCGGCGCGGATTTTTCGACAGGAACATTGAGCAACGTTTTGAAGCGAACCGATCTTGGCGGTTTGGGACACGCGTTTCTTGTTACGAGTAAGGGAAAGATTCTCGCCCATCCGGATCGCGAAGTCATCTCGCAAAGCCTGAACGAGCATTATGTGGTGGATACGCCGCAACTGGATGCTGGCGTACAATATCTTGATGATCTCGCCGATCCGGAAATTGTTTCTTTTGTGAAGATACCGGCAGTCGCCGCGATCGACTGGCGCCTTGGCTTGTCAGCAAGTCAGGAAAAGGCGTTCGCGGGTCTTAATGAGTTTCGCCGGTCGGCGGCGGTCGCCACCCTTGCGGCGGCTTTTTTCATGATCGTCATTCTTGGTTATGTCATTCATCGGCTTCTTGTGCGCCCGTTGAACAAAGCGCGAATGCAGGCGGACGCGGCGAGCATCGCCAAGTCAGAGTTTCTGGCGTCGATGAGCCATGAAATCCGCACACCCATGAATGGCGTCCTCGGCATGGCGGAAGTTCTGTCGCATGGCGATCTGGACAGCCGGCAAAAAGAGCTTGTGTCGATTATCACGTCATCAGGGAACGCGCTGATGACCGTGATCAACGATATTCTCGACTTCTCAAAACTGGAAGCCGGCAAGCTTCGCCTTTCAAGGAACAGTTTCAATCTTCGCCAGACCGTTTTTGAAATGGCGACGATGATGCAGGCGCGCGCGCTTGAAAAAGACCTGGAGTTGATCGTTCGCTACGCGCCGCATGTGCCGGAAGGCGTTGTCGGCGACGATGCCCGTTTGCGTCAGGTGCTTGGGAATCTGATCGGCAATGCGGTGAAGTTTACCCAGCAGGGATATGTGCTGGTGGAAGTCGACGGCGAGCGCAAGGGCGACGACGTTGAGTTAATTATTTCAGTACAGGACACCGGCATCGGTATTGCGCAGGAACAGGTGCCGCGCATGTTTGAGAAGTTCGAACAGGCTGATGCGTCACACACTCGAAAGTTTGGCGGCACTGGACTTGGTCTGGCGATCAGCAAGAATATCATTGAACTGATGGGTGGCCAGATCAACGCCGAAAGCCAGATTGGCAAGGGGTCGAGGTTCGGATGTTCGCTGATTTTACCGGTCGATGACTCTGTTGCGGATATGCAGGCGCACGATGCCGAGGTTTTTGGCGGCGTCCGCGTGCTGGCGGTCGATGACAATGAAGTGAACCGCCGTGTCTTTAAAGAACTGCTGGATGGATGGGATCTGCGCTCGACAATCGTGGACAGTCCCCTGAACGCCTTCGCGGCGCTGGAAAAATCAATCGCGGAATCTGACCAATACCATATCGCGCTTCTGGATCATCAAATGCCGGATGAAGACGGCGTGTCGCTCGCTAAACGAATGAAAGCTGATAATCGTTTCGCGTCAATTCCCATTATCATGCTGTCTTCGATTGGCGGGCTGGATGCGCAAACGCAAGAGGATAACGCCAGCATCGCCGTGTCGCTTTCCAAACCCGTGCGCCCCTCGCAATTGATGGACGCCATGACGCGGATGCTGGCCGACAACGCGGCGGCGGCGCTTCGCAATACTGCAAATAAGCTTAAGCAAGCTGAACCATCAGCGGGGCAAGCTGCAAGCGGCAGGAAAAAAATTCTGATCGCTGAGGACAACACCGTCAATCAGATGGTGTTGAAGACTTTTATTTCTCCTGACGAGTACGACATCATCATCGCCGAAAATGGCCAAATCGCTGTCGACTTATATGAACTACATCGCCCGGCATTGGTCCTGATGGATCTGTCGATGCCGGTGATGGACGGGCTGGAGGCCACAGCGCAGATTCGCGCGCTGGAAGCAGCGAAGGGCATGCCGGCGACGCCGATCATCGCCACAACCGCGCATGTGCTGCAGGAAGCCAGAGACCAATGTTGTGAAGCTGGCATGAATGATTTCCTACCCAAACCGCTGAAAAAAGACGCTGTCAATGACGTCATCGAATGCTGGCTTGGACGCAATGTTCAACATAATGCTGTCGCCGTTTAAGGCGTTGCTCATCTGTGGCGCGCTGCGATTGAGTTCGGTTTAAAGCGCCCGTAAGGCCGTCAACAGGTTTTGAAAATCGGCCGGCGCGTCGCATTCAAAATGTAGCGCCTCGCCGCTAATCGGGTGAACAAAGCCCAGCACTTTTGCATGCAGCGCCTGGCGCCGAAATTTTCTGATAACGTCAAGCGCTGTGTCCGCCGCTTCATCGCCAGGCCGTAAGCCGCCAAGCCCCGGGCCGCGGCCATAGAGTTGGTCGCCGATCAGCGTGTGGCCGATATGAGAAAAATGCACGCGGATCTGGTGGGTGCGCCCGGTTTCAAGGCGGCACTCGATGAGAGAGGCAAGGGCGTCGCCTTTCAGTTTCGCGCGCGCGCGGCCAAAACTTTCAAGGACTTTGTAATGCGTGACAGCGCGCCGGGCCCCTCGCCGCGAAGGCGGCGACTCTAGATCTTCGTGTGTTTCCTCATTGACGACGGCCATTTTCTTGCGGTCCGAGCCGGCGCGGGCGAGCGCGGCGTCAATCGTTCCAAAGCCGGGGCGCGGCGCGCCGATCGCGATGGCTTCGTAAACCCGTTCAATGGCGTGTACGGAAAAAGCGGCGGTCAGCCCCTGATGCGCCGCATCGTTTTTGGCGATGACTAAAAGGCCGCTCGTATCCTTGTCGATGCGGTGGACAATGCCCGGTCGCGCGACACCGCCAATGCCGGAGAGACTCGCGCCGCAATGATGGATCAACGCATTGACGAGCGTGCCCGACCAGTTGCCGGCGGCGGGGTGGACGACCATGCCCGCCGGTTTGTTGATGATGATCAGGTCCCCGTCTTCAAAAACCACGTCGAGGGGAATGGGCTCCGGTTCGGGCGCGGGGTTGGCGACCGGCGGCAGGGTCAGGTGATACTGTTCGTTTTCACGTATTTTCCAGGAGGGATCAGTGAAAATCTCGCCATTGCGGGTCACCGCCCCTTCCTCAATCAGCGCTTTAATGCGGGTGCGGGTCAGCCGCTCAAGCTGATCTGACAACCATTTATCAAGCCTTACGCCTGCATTATCCGCATCAATATGGAATGACGGGTCCTGGCCGTCAGTCCGGTCATCAGGCCCCGCCATGGGGTTGAGAGGTTGGTCGTCGCGCGTCATAAGCGTGGCGGTTAAGCGCCCGCAGCCACCGTGTCAAATCGCGTGACTTCGGGTCAAGCGCGACGGAAGGAGCATCGAGGTGAAACTCGGAATGGAACAACGCGGTCATGACGACGAAAGCCCGCTTGAATTTCGCGAAGCGGCGCCGTCGGCCTCGTCCGTTGCGTCAATGATTGGCACAAAGAATCTCCTGATCATCATCGTCACCATGCCGTTCGTGTTTCTGGTCGTAGTGATGGCGATCATCGCACTGTTCGGCGGGTCCGATGATGCGGTGGAAACCGCGTCGCCGGGCGCGGTGCGCTCGGTTTCCACCGATGCGCTGGAAGAACCGGCTGCGAACGCCCAGCGCGTTGTCCTGCCGCTCCCCGCGGCGACGGACGGGCCCCTGGCTGGTATTACGCTGCCTGCCGGCGCTGAAGCCGGCGCGATCTCTCTTGACGGCGATCGTCTCGCCGTGCGCGTTGAGAGCGACGACGGCGCGATGATTGTGATTTACGATCTTACGCAGAATACAGTCGTGCAGACGGTGCCGATTACGACGGGTGACGAGCGGTAATCTGTCATTTCCCGCTCATCCCGGCGAAAGCCGGGATCCCGTGAAACAAAACGCATATAGCTGTTCTGGATTCCGGCTTTCGCCGGAATGAGCGGTGATGGTTTTTTACGTAGCGCCTAGAGTGTTTCAAACGCCTCAACCATCCGTCGCCTGAATGCTTCATCGGGCATCGGTCCCGTGAGCGCGCCCATGTTCTCGCGCATATGATCGACGCGGCGGGTCGCGGGGATGGCGACGGTGAGCGCCGGGTGCGAGACGATGAACTTCAACAGGAACTGCGCCCAGTTTTCGGCGCCGATCTCGGCGGCAATGCCGGGCAAGGGTTGGCGCATGACGGAATCAATCAGCGCGCCCTCGCGAAAGGGGCGATTGGCGATCACTGCAATGCCTTTTTCCTCCGCCAGGGGTAAAAGACGCCGCTCCGCTTCGCGGTCGGCTAGATTATACGTGACTTGAATAAAATCGAGCGGATGGTCGCGCATGATCCGTTCGATCTGGTCATACCGAATGCCGGCGTAGCTGGTGACGCCCACATAGCGCAGGCGGCCTTCGGCCTTCATCGCGAACAGAGTCTCCAGATGCGCGCGCCAGCTGACGAGATTATGGACCTGTAGCAAATCAAGTTGATCGACGCCCCACCTGTCGCGGGTCTGGTTAATCTGACCGGGGCCATTCTCGCCACCGGAAATCCAAACCTTGTCGGCGGCGAATAGCGCATCGGGGCGGCTAAGGCGCGTCAGCGCGTCGCCGATCACCGATTGCGAAGAGCCATACATGGGCGATGAATCGACGACGGCGCCGCCCATGGCGAAAAATGTTTTCAGCACTTGCGCGCGTTGCGCGCGAAGCGTTTCGTTTTCGCCGACATTGAAGGTTAGCCAGCTGCCCATGCCAATGGCGGGGATAGTCTCGCCGGTTGAGGGAATGGTTTTTAAAAGCGGCGTGGTTTGCGCGCGAACGAGACCCGGCGCGATCGCCGCCGCGCCGGTCATCGCCAGTAAGTCGCGTCGTTTAATCGTGATCGTCACTCTCCCGGCGGCGTCAGATCAATGTCCAGAGGATGCCGGCTGACGTCAACCGTTTTATAGTCGAACCGCCAAAAGCCGTTATGCGCGGTTCCCCAGGCGGGAAAGTTGATGTTCCCATATGTGCGCACTGGACCGTAGATGTATTCGAGTCGCCCGCCGTCGCCGTCCGGCGCCCCCCAGCGCACAGGCTGACCGGTCTGGTCGATTTCAAACCATCCCCAGTCGGCGCCGTTTGGCCCGCTGATGAGAATGGTCTGCGGTTCTTCGAGCGCCAGTATGATGCGGTCGTCGCCGCGCGCGAGATTGTGAAGGATCGTATAGAAATCAAAGTCCCAGAAGGCGAGATTATTAGCGTGTTGTTCTTCGCTTTGACGAATGAGACCGCGAGAGGAGTGCTCAAGCCAGGAGGCGTCTTCGCTCATTACCCAGATGACTTCGGCGCTGCGCCGTTCGAAAACCATTTTCTGGCGCGGAGATGCGAGTTCCCGCCATGCGCGCTCGACGACGGGTTCCGATAGATCGCCGCGCCAGCCCTCATATTCAAGATAAAGCGACTGCGCGCCGGACCAGACTTCCGCGCCGCCAAGGCGATCAATCATCTTTTCCGCGAGTGCAATTGCCTTGGGGTCGCCTTTCAGCTCTGCCCTCGCGGGGGCGGCGGCAAGTGCGGCGATGATAAATGCGAGTGAAAAAAGCACCTTCAATGTATTCTCCCTGACGACTACGCCGGGAGGGCTAGCCTCGCGCGATGGTTCAAAGTTGCGAATTTTCAGAAGATGCGACGAACCGCCGGGTGCGGACGGTCAATCGTGATCAGTTGAAGGGATAAACCTTCTGTGCTTCCGGATGATAGCCTTTCACGCCAACCTCATAGGCAAGCTTGCTGAAAGGCGGTTCTCCAACGCGCAGTCGTTCAAGGATGGACGCAAAGTCA
This sequence comes from Pseudomonadota bacterium, assembly GCA_039196665.1. Lineage (GTDB taxonomy): Bacteria > Pseudomonadota > Alphaproteobacteria > Caulobacterales > Parvularculaceae > Hyphococcus. The sequence goes on from JBCCUQ010000003.1 coordinate 558,544, forward strand.
TAGGCCGGGCGCCAGCCAAGATCGACGCGAGCGTGGGCGTTGACATATACCCTGTCGATAGACGGAAACATGCGCCAACCAAGCTGTTTGTAGTCCGTGTCGAAGTCTTTATGCCGGCGCAATGCGGCGGGCGCGTCGCGGCGCAGCTCGGCGAGGTCATCCTGTGTGAAAGGCGACGTTGCGCTGATGATGTAGCGGCCAAAGCCAATCTCCGGCGCGCACTTGATTGCGGCAAGGTGCGCAGAGACAGCATCTTCGATATCAATGCGGCGGAACAATATCTCGTTGACCTTGGCGTTAACGCCGTCGAACTCATCGCGTGTGGCGGCGCTGTCATCGTCTTCAGGAAAAAACCGGGATGTGCGCAGGACAATGCAGGGAAGGCCATGGAGCTTGTGAAAGAGTTCACACAAATCTTCCGCCGCGACCTTGGTGACGCCGTAAATGTTTTTGGGAACCGGAACCACATCCTCGGTAATCCATGCCGCCGGCGCGCCTTTAGGTGGCGTCAACGCATTACCAAATGCGCTGGTTGTGCTTGTGAAGATGAAGCGGTTTACGTCTCCAGCGTGCGCCATCTCAAGAAGGTTGAGCGTGCCGGTCACATTGACGTCGATAAAATCCTGCTTCGAATGACTTTCAACATGAGGTTTGTGTAGTGTCGCCGTGTGTATGACGGCGTCAACATTCGTTATGCAGGATGCGATGAAAGCGCTATCCGTGATCGAACCGACATGGGTGGTGAATGGCGAGGCAAGGATGTCGACGCCAACGGCGTCGTGATCACTCCGTTGCAGCGTTCGCATTAACGCTTCACCAAGGTGACCGGCGCTGCCTGTAACCAGAATTTTCATCGATTTTGCGCGCCTTCGCTCCAGCATGGAAACCAAGTGATGCGCCGTTTTATCTTTGGATTGAAAGGAGCTGACAACCCGTTTCTTGACAAGCGAAGGCATTTACTTTAAAAAACAAAGTAATTTGCTATCGCGTAATAAAAGCGCTGTTTTGTGATCTGGAGCCGCATCATGACCGAAGATATCCGGGACGACCTCGCCTATGTGCGCGCGCTGGCGGAGGAAGGGCGCGATACGCCACTGGTCAATGGGTTAACCTATCTTATTTGGGGATTGCTGATCGCGGCGGCTGCGTTTCTTTCCTATGGCGACAATATGGGCTGGCTCAATCTTGGTTCTCTGGGCGGGATCGCGATCTGGATTATCGCAATTACCTCCGGCTGGGCGCTATCGATGTATTTTGGACGCCGTGCTCACGCTAAGCCGGGGGCGTCAACGCTGGGCAATCGTACGGCGGCCGCTGTGTGGTTTGCTGTCGGCATCTTTGTTACTGGATTCTGGCTGACGCTTATGGTCGTCCATGATAATTTTACGGATGCTGGCGTGCCGCCCTATTTTCTTTTTGGGTTGATGTTTCCGATGGCGTTCGGCCTTTTTGGCGTTGCGTTCTTCGCCACTGCGGCAGCGGCGCGCGTTGGGTGGATGCGCTGGATTTCTTTCATTGCGTGGGTGTGCGCGGCATTGTCTCTGGCGCTGATGGACAGCGTGCATCAATCGCTGGTCGGCGGCGTCGGCACGCTTTTGTGCTCCGCCTTGCCCGGCTTTATCCTGATGCGGAACGAACCGTCAGAGGTGGTGTGACTCCGTGGCGGCGAAAAAAGATGAAGACAGTGATTTTGACTATCGCGAAATCGACGATGTAATTCATGGCCGTGTGCGACTGTCGATAATGGCGTTTTTATCCGGCGCCGGGTCTGCGGACTTTACGTTGTTGCGCCAGAAAGTCGGCGGTACGGACGGCAATCTATCAGTACACATCCGCAAGCTGGAAGAGGCGAATTATATCCGCATCGAAAAGAAATTTTCAGGGCGCCGGCCGTTGACGATCTGTCACCTCACCAAAAAAGGGCGAGAGGCCTGGATTGCTTATATCGCGCGCATGGAAGCGCTGATGCGCCCGGATGCAGCGGAATAGCGATCTATTTTCGCGATGAGAGCAACCGCGATATCAGCCAGATCGGCACGACGATCGCAGCGCCGATCAACAGATAAGTCCCGAGCGTCAGGGCGATCTCGGAAATATTATCGCCGAGAGAGGAAAGAAGATTTGTCAGCGTACTAAAAATGCCGCGCCAGAATTCGCGCGGACTGAGGCCGAAGAACGAAAAGATCGCGCCGACAATGATGCTGGCGATTACAAGCTGCAAAACGGTTCTGCCGCCGATGCTTTTGCCGATGCGCGTTCTAAAGTTTTCGTCAGCCATGGCGGCGTTCTCCTGAACAATGAACCTGAAAAGATTTTATCGACCAGTGGCGTGACAATCAATCGCCGCGAGTTTGCCGCTGTTGAAGGCCAAGAGTAAACGCGACTATGACGCCTGCTTTTCGATATATAGTGAGCGGCTTGGGAACGGAAACGAGACATTTTCCGCATCGAAGCGCTGTTTGACTGCTTTCGTCAGCGACCAGTGCACAGCCCAGTAATCGCCGCCTTTGACCCATGGCCGGCAGAGAATGTCGACGGAAGAATCGCCGAGGCTTCCGACTTCAATGACTGGCGCCGGATCCGATAGGATGCGGTCATCCTTGTCGAGTTCGGATTTTAACAGCGCCATCGCCTTGTCGATATCATCCGCATAGGAAATGCCAAAAACGAGATCGACGCGCCGGGTCGGATAACCAGCATAATTGACAATAACATCGTCAAAAATCTTGCCATTCGGAACAATGATCATCTTGTTGTCCGGCGTTGCAATCTCCGTCGTGAAAAGACCGATGTTCTTCACACTGCCGGAAACACCTGCGGCTTCAACGAAGTCACCGACATCGAATGGCCGGAAGCCAAGCATCATCACGCCGGAGGCGACATGGCCGAGTGTGCCCTGCAGCGCCAGGCCGATGGCGAGGCCGGCGGCGCCGATGATCGCGGCGAAACTGGTGGTCGGCACGCCGAAGACGCCGAGCGTTGTAATGATGACCAGCGCGACGAGACCGTAATAGATCAGGCTTGAAAGGAAGCCGCCGAGCGTTTCATCGATCTTGCCGGTGCGGCCCATGGCGCTGACCGCGATTTTTTTGATGCGGCCTGCAACCCATAAGCCGACAATCAGAACAACCAATGCGCCAATAACGCTTGGGATATAGGCAATGGCTTTTTCCAGCATGCCTTGCAGGAAGGTCACTGCGACATCGATATTTTCCGTTGGCTGAGAAGCCTGGCCGCTGTCTTGTTGCATGTTTGCGCTCCACTCTTGACGCGACGGCTATAAAGCGAACCGCGGGGTAAAGTGAAGAGCACCCGCATTGCGGGAATGGCGCTCGCCTGGCGCCCCAATAACCGTAAGATCTTTCATGAATCCCGCATTTGGTGCGTACTTATCCCCGCCCTTCGCGGCGGCCTTATGATGGCGCTTCCGGATTTTGAACTTTTTGGAGGCAGCCCTCATGGAGCAATCCCCCCGCCTGTCCTTGTCTTATGTCATGCCCGCGCAGGCGCAAAAGCATGTCACGGTGAATGAAAGCTTCCGGCGCCTTGATGCGCTGACGCAGCTCGCCGTCCTGTCGCGGACCGTGGCCGCCGCGCCCGGCGCCCCGGCGGAAGGGGACGCTTATATTTTACCCGCCAGCCCAACCGGGTCCGATTGGGCTGGTTTCAGCGCCGACAATATTGCGGTTTTTCAGGATGGCGCGTGGATAGAAATAACGTCTGTCACCGGCCTGCGCGCCTGGATCGCCGATGAAAGCGCGCTGGCGGCGTTTAACGGCGCCGGCTGGGTGGTGACCGGTGGCGGCGCGGCGGAGACGGCGTTGCAGTTCGGCGTCAATACGAGTGCGGATGCAACGAACCGGCTTTCCGTAAAATCGGACGCGATCCTTTTCAGTCATGACGATGTAACGCCGGGCAATGATGATTGCCTGGTCAAAGTGAATAAAGCCGCCACCGCAGACACAGGCTCGTTCCTGTTTCAATCGAACTTTTCCGGCCGCGCAGAGTTCGGTCTCATCGGCAATGACGACTTCACGATGAAAGTCAGCGCTGACGGCGCCGTCTGGAACAATGCGATCATCATCGACAAGGACAATGGATTCGTTGGCATAGGCGATGCGCCGGCAGATCCGCTTCATGTGTTTCATGACACTGGGTCAATAAAACATGAAGTCACCACCGGCGGGTCATTTGAAATTCAACCAAACAGTGGCGGTTGGTATTCGCTCATCCTGAACAGCGGGACCGGCCAGGCCATCCTCGATATCAATCCGCGCTCGCTGAACGGAACTGAAAATACACTCTTTCGATTTTTCCGGGAAACGAACACAAGTGGAGACGTTCGCTTTGACGTTATGAAAGGCAATGGCGGGACAACGACCAATCACCGTTTTCGCGGCAATGATGATGTGAGCACGGCGAACTTTGTCTGTAACAACAATGGACGGTTTGGCGTTGGCGAGGGATCGCCCTCCGCTCTTCTTCATGTGGATGGCGGCGGGGCTTTATTCGGAAACCCCACGGGCGGCGATAAAGGGACGGGTACAATCAACGCCCAGGCTGTTTATGACGATAACGCCTTGCTTAGCTGCTACGTCTTTGATCAGGTATTGGATGGCGCCATCGACATCGCGAAGTGGGATGCGAAGACACCGGACCGGCAGGTCCCTGCGGAGCTTGAAGAAATCGAAGATGAAAACGGCGATGCGATTTCAAGAGAGAAAAGGCCAGCGAGGATTGAACAGCGGTTCCACGAGCCGTTGCGAAAGTTTGCGGCGCGTATTGGCGGTGATTATGACCCCCTGACGCTTGACGGCTATGCGAGACACTGGCGGGAAAGACGCCACCTCTCGGCGATGCCGAATGAGGCGGCGTTTGACCCTGAACATGGACTTGCTGCCGGCGAATGGATACAGCGTCTTGTTGAGACTGCGGAAATTCAGGCGGTTTTGATCGAAGAACTCAATCGTCGCCTGAAATTTGTTGAACAGCCTCGTCCCTTCAAGCGGGTTTGAAGGCGAGGGCGACGCCATTATTGCAATAACGCAACCCCGTTGGCGCTGGTCCGTCCTTGAAGACATGGCCTTGATGACCGCCACAGCGCGCGCAATGATATTCCGTACGCGGTACGATCAGTTTGAAATCGCGCTTCAGGCCAAGTGCGCCCGGAATGTAATCAAAAAAGCTTGGCCAACCGGTGCCGCTGTCGAATTTCTGATCCGATTTAAAGAGCTCAAAACCGCAGCCGGCGCAGGCGAAAACGCCTTCGCGTTTTTCATTGTCGAGCGGGCTCGATCCCGGGCGCTCCGTCGCTTCCTTGCGCAAAACGGCGTAAGCTTCCGGCGACAGGCGCTCTTTCCACTCCTTTTCGGACAATTGCCATTTGTCGTAATCAGGGATGGTCGCGGGATCGGGGCTGTTTTCCGCCATCTGTCTCTCCTTTTTCGCCTCGGCTTCGCCGCTGCACGCCGCCGCAGCGCCGCCCAGAAGGCCAAGGGTCAGGCTGCGTCGGCTCAATTTCGTCATGGGGCCGGTCATAAAGGCGTTCCTGTTTTGCTACTCGATAGGTTTGAAGATGATCTAGCGATCAATCACCTCACAAAAAACCGGCGCCGGCTTCACAAATTGGCGCCAGCAGTAACAAAAGACCAGCGTCCCGGTTCGATTTGAAGACAAGGAGGCAATTGCGGCCGTCATGGATATCGAGTTTGCGGATCTGCCAGGCGAAATGGGTGGCGGCGGGCGCAAGAGCGAGAAAATAGACGGGCCCTGCGCCAATGGCGGCGCCGGCGAGCGCGAAGCCCGCAAGTGTCATGATGTAAAATCCGGTGAGAAAGCGTTTTGTGGCGCCGCCAAGTTTCAACGCAGTGGATTTCACGCCAATCAGCGCGTCATCTTCCTTGTCCTGATGGGCGTAGATGGTGTCATACCCAAGGGTCCAGAAAAACCCCGCCGCATAAATGAACAGCGCGCCTGTCGAAAGAGCGCCAGCGAGAGCGGCGTAACCGACCAGCGCACCCCAGTTGAAGGTGAGCCCAAGCCACGCCTGTGGCCAATAGGTGATGCGCTTCATGAAAGGATAAACAGCGACGAGGCCAAGCGAGGCGATGCCAAGGAGGATTGTAAAGCGGTTGAACTGCAACAGGACGACAAGACCGATCAGACAGAGGAGGACGAGAAACCCCCAGGCCTGTTTAACGGATATTTCGCCGGCCGGGATCGGGCGCAAAGCTGTGCGTTCGACCTGTCCGTCGAAATCCCTGTCGACAATGTCGTTATAGGCGCAGCCCGCGCCACGCATGGCGTAGGCGCCGATTGCAAACAGGATAGGGTAATAGAGGAGGCGAAAGTCGGTAAATCCATCTGCGGCGGCCAAAGCGCTCGCAGCATGTGCGAGCCCCCAAAGGCAGGGGATGAACAACAGCCACGTTCCGATTGGCCGGTCAGCGCGCATCAACCGCAAATAAGGCTGTGTCGCTTTCGGCGCGTGGGTCACCCAATTGCCGGGCGCGGCGTCGGGCGTTGCAGTGGGTTGGTTTGTCATGCCTCTTCTTGACCCAAAAGCGAACAGGAGGTCAAACGGCGTTATGACCCAGAAGATCCTATTCATTTGTACTCAAAACCGCCTCCGTAGTCCGACTGCTGAGCAGGTTTTTTCAACTTATGATGGCCTTGAATGCGATTCTGCTGGATTAGCGCCTGATGCAGTTGTCTCTTTATCAGCAGAACAAATTACTTGGGCCGATGTCATTTTCGTTATGGAAAAAGCGCACAGAAATAAACTGTCTAAGAAGTTTAAGACCCATCTGAAAGGAAAGCGTGTAATCGTTCTCGGTATCCCCGACGATTTTGAATTTATGGAGGAAGGATTGGTGAGACTTCTCAAGGTAAAGGTGCCACAGTTCTTACGATGATCCCTCGCCTTTACATCGACGCCTCTCTTGAAGCTGACGCCGTCGCCCCATTATCGGCGGCGCAGGCGCACTATCTCAAAAATGTTCTGCGTCGCGACGCCGGCGAGAGTATTCTCCTGTTCAATGGCCGCGATGGAGAGTTCGCGGCCGAGATCATTGAGATGAAGAAAAAGGGCGGGCTGGCGAAGGTAGTCTCAAGAACCCGCGATCAGGAAAGCGAACCGGACCTGCACCTGCTGTTTGCGCCGGTCAAACGTGGCGCTCTTGAAACTATTGTGCAAAAAGCGGTGGAGATCGGCGTCGCGCGCCTGACGCCAATCATCACGGAGCGGACGATTACCCCCAAAGTCAATGTAGAGCGTCTAAAGGCGATTGCTGTAGAGGCCGCCGAGCAATGTGGCCGGCTGACCGCGCCAAAGATCGCCGCGCCTGCAAAACTCGCATCCATCATCGACGCGTGGCCGGAAGACCGCCTCATGATGTTCTGTGATGAAGCGGGCGATGATGAAACTCAGGAATGGGGCGGGCGGCGCGGGCGCGCCCTACCGGTATTAGAAGCGCTGAAAGTTGTTGATAGCGCGCCTAAAGGCTGGTCGGTGCTGACCGGACCGGAAGGCGGCTTCACGCTGGAGGAGCGCGCAGCGCGGCGCGCAAAAGCGTTTGTGGTTTCCGTGACGCTTGGCCCCCGTATCCTGCGCGCCGACACCGCGGCAATCGCTGCGCTCACCTTGTGGCAGGCGGCGCTTGGCGACTGGCGGCGCGCATGACGTCACGGATGCGTGATGCAAATAGGGCTTGGCGGCGAGGGCCGGGCGTTCTAGAGCGGACGGCTATGGGAAAAGGGCCGGGAGAAAAGAGTGACAACGGCTAGCGAGACAAAAGGCGATGCGCCACTGATTGAGTCAAACGACCAGTTAACGGCTTATCTCGCCGCCGGCTGTAAGCCGAAGAATGAGTGGCGCATCGGTACGGAGCATGAAAAATTTGTGTTCTGTCGAACTTCATTGGAACCGGTTCCTTACGACGGCGAAACCGGTATCCGCGCGATATTAGAAAAACTCGGGCAAGAAACCGGCTGGTCGATCATTGCGGAAAACGATTTGCCGATCGGTCTGAAGGGCGAAGGCGCCAGTGTCTCGCTCGAACCCGGCGGTCAGTTCGAATTGTCTGGCGCCCCGCTGGAAAACGTTCATCAGACTTGTGACGAAGTGCACCGTCATCTCGATGCCATCAAAAAGGTATGCGACCCCATGGGCGTTGCGTTTATGGGTATGGGTTTTGCGCCGACCTGGACGCTGGATGAAATGCCGCGCATGCCGAAGCCGCGCTATAACATCATGCGCCGCTACATGCCGACCAAAGGCTCGCTTGGGCTCGATATGATGCACCGGACGTGTACGGTGCAGGTCAATCTCGACTTCGACAGTGAAGCGGACATGGTGTCGAAATTCAGAACATCTCTCGCATTGCAGCCGATTGCGACGGCGCTTTTCGCCAATTCAGGGCTCTATGAGGGCAAGTCGTCCGGATACGCTTCCTATCGCGCGCATATTTGGACCGATACCGATCCTGACCGGACCGGGCTATTGAAATTTGTTTTCGAAGACGGCTTCAGCTTTGAGCGCTATGCGGATTACATGCTTGATACGCCGATGTATTTTGTTCGCCGGAATGGCGAGTATATCGACGCTGCAGGTCAATCGTTCCGTGATTTTCTGAAAGCAAAGCTGCCGGCTCTGCCGGGTGAGCGTCCGACCATGGAAGACTGGGAAGATCATCTCTCCACGGCTTTCCCCGAAGTGCGTCTTAAGAAATTTCTGGAAATGCGCGGCGCCGATGGCGGCCCATGGGCGCGCATCTGCGCACTGCCCGCCTTCTGGGTTGGTTTACTGTATGACGACGATGCGCTCGCAGCTGCTTGGGATGTCGCCAAAGCGTGGTCCGAAGACGAGCGTGAACAGCTCCGTGACGATGCGGCAAAGGATGGGCTGAAGGCAAAGGTTGGTGGGCGGACGGTTCAGGATGTGGCGCTTGAAGTGCTTGAAATCTCCCGTGAGGGCCTGAGGCGTCGCGCTAAGTCGGGCAATCTCAAGGAAGACGAAACGACCTATCTCGATCCGCTGGTGAAGATCGCAAAAAGCGGCGTCACCATGGGTGAATATACTGCGCACTTATTCGCCGGTGAATTGAACGGCGATGCAAAACGTCTTTTCGAAGAGTGTAAGTATTGAACGGAACAGGGTGCTAATGCCAACCGCCTCTATGCCGCTCATTCCCGCGAAAGCGGGAATCCATTCCAATGACGCATTTGTAGATTCCCGCTTTCGCGGGAATGAGCGGTATTGGGTGTGAGGTCTGAAAATGTAGAAATAGATGTTTTTGATGATGTCAGCGCCGCCTGCGCTACGCTCGCAAAAAAAGATACAACGCTCGCCAGGGCATTAGACGCAATTGAGCGCCCGCATATCCGCCGTCGGCCCGGCGGGTTTGAAGCATTGTTTCGCATTATCGTTGAACAACAGGTGTCGGTTGCCAGCGCCCAGGCAATCTGGGGGCGCTGTCACGATGGCATGGCGGCGATGACGCCGCGCGGCGCCCTTCGTCAGGGTAAGGACGGCTTGCGCTCTTTCGGCCTTTCCGGCCCGAAGATCAGATATGTTCTGGCGCTAGCGGAAGCGATTGAAAATGACAATCTCGACCTGTCGGCGCTGTCTGGCCTTGATGATGAAGAGGCGTCGAAAATGCTGCAAACCATCAAGGGGATCGGTCCATGGACGGCGGCGATTTATCTCCTGTTCTGTGAGGGGCGGGTTGATATCTGGCCGCCGGGCGATGTGGCGCTGCTCGGCGCCTATGGCGCGGCGCGCCGGCGCGGCCCCCGTCCCGACATGAAACAGTTCGACCTGCGGGCGCGAAAATGGGCGCCGTATCGCGGCGTTGCAGCCCATATTCTGTGGACTTATTACGCTCATATCCGCGGCAGAACGCCAATATAGGCACTGTTGCGAAAATATCGCCGTTTTCGTCAAACTTCTGTCATGGGGAATCAGCTATGTGTTTTACTCATGAATACGCTATCATGTCCTTGCAGCAGGGGAGACCGCGTTTTCAGGTTTTCGTGTCGGCATCTTATTGAGGGTGGTTGCGCTTCTTGTGGAGGCATGCGGTGAGTATCGCCAACCGTTTGCCTGAAGCCTGTCCGGCGCTTGTGCTGAATGCGGACTTTCGTCCTTTAAGCTATTTTCCTTTGTCTCTCTGGTCCTGGCAGGATGCGTTGAAAGCGGTCTTTCTCGATCGTGTTGACGTCGTTGCGCAATATGAAACCAAGGTGCACAGCCCGACTTTCGAAATGCGGCTGCCATCGGTTGTCTCGCTGAAAACCTATGTCAATCATTCGCGCGCCCCGGCCTTCACCCGGTTCAATGTTTTTCTACGCGACAGCTTCGCCTGTCAGTATTGCGGCTCCACCGCGCGCGATCTTCTGACTTTCGATCATGTCATTCCGCGGTCAAAGGGCGGGCGCACAACCTGGGAGAATATCGTTGCGGCGTGCAGTCCCTGCAATATCAAGAAGGGCGGGCGGTTGCCGCGCGAGGCGAAAATGGTGCCGGCGCGTACGCCGGAACGCCCGACAATGTTTGAGTTGAACGAGCGCGGCCGCGCCTTCCCGCCGCATTATCTCCATGAAAGCTGGCAGGATTTTCTCTACTGGGATACGGAACTCGAGCCCTAAAATTTTTCTTCAACCGCGCTTCAATAGTGTTCAGTTCAAGTATCTTCAGGATTATGCTCTGACCAGTTAAATCCTGTGACGCGCCCATCATCGTATAAAATCACCAATAAATCATCGCCAAGATTGATGCGATGAATGTTAGTGGCGCCGTTGGACCATTCCGTATGGGCTACATATGCTTCCGGCGTTGTAAGGGGCGTGGGAACGGAGTCTGTCTCATGGCGCGCGGGATCTTTGGCGTTTTTAATGTAAAAAATCTCGCCGTTTATCCGTGAGACGATATTGATTGCATAGTTAGGCGCGGTGCTTTCGGTCGCATTATAAACGATACGGGTTCCGTCGGGTGACCACGCAAGGGCGTAGGATTCAGGGGTCGGTCCATCGACGAGGGGTCTGTGTCGTCCGGTCTTTGTATCAATGACATAAAGCGTTGTAAGCGCGCCGTTTGTTGCAAGGTAGGCGAGCCATTGGCCGTCTGGGGACGCCGCAGCGGCGTATTTTGCTGACTCCTGCGCCGGAGCCAATACAAATGTCGCGACAAGCGCGCTTAGGGCGAGCGCTAACCCAATAATGAAGCGGTGATGATTTATTCGAAAGCGATGCTTGGCAAAAGCTTTGGGAGGTAATGAGGTGACCTGCTCTGCGGCTTGTAATAGCCGGTAGCCTTTGCCGCGCACTGTTTCAATATGTTGCGGGGTGCGCGGATCGTCTTCCAGGAGCTGGCGCAGTTCCGTCACCGCCTGGTTTAGTGAATTTTCGGTTACAACCACGCCGTCCCAGGCGCGCTCCATAAGCTGCGATTTTTCGACGACGGCGCCATTGGCGGAAATGAGTTCATGCTATACCGACATGGCTCGCCCGCCAATCGGGTGATGTCCGCCATCTTTGGATATCAGACGCTGGGCATCCGCATCGATGATCCATGATCCTAGTTTCACATACTGCATTCTCATGAATTCCGCCGCTTTTTGTGAATTTTAGCTGAGAAAGTCTGATTCAGAAATCTTTCAACCGCGCTTCAGGACAAAATTTCACCACCTCGATACTGCGTCCAATCGATATAGCTCAAAATCGATAAGGAAGCCCCGTATGCTGCCACTTAAAAAACTAACCGTCGCTTTTTGCGTTGCAATGTCCTCTTTTCAAGCGGCTACGCCTGGCTGGGCCAGCAATGTTGAGGAAGTTGCCCCGGACGTAGAACGCTTGCGGCGGCTGGTTATTCAGTCTGAGATTCTCGGTGAAGCGCGGCCGGTCGATATTTATCTGCCGAAATCATACGGCGCGACAGCAGAGGCGCATCCCGTCATCTATGTGCTGGATGGCGAAGAGAGTTTTCATTACGCCGCTGGCGTACTCGATGCTCTCTATCAGCGCGGTTATCCAAAGATGATTTTAGCGGCTATTCCAAACCGCAACCGATCGCTGGATTTAACGCCTGAAGCGTGGGGGAGTGATGCGCTATCGGGTGGCGGCGCTGATAATTTTGCGGCGTTTTTTGCCGAGGAGCTTATCCCAGCCGTTGATGCGCGCTTTCGTACTCAACAATACAGAGTTTTAGTCGGGCATTCTTTTGGCGGTTTGTTTGCATCGCATGTTCTTGCAACACGCCCCGATATCTTTGACAGCTATATCGCGATTTCCCCGTCTATGGATTTCGCCGATCACAGACCCTTAAAAACGCTGGAAAAGTCTTTTGCTAATGACGCCGCGCGGCCAAAATCTCTTTTTGTAGCTATGGGTAATGAGCCGGGCGGCGAAGGGGACAGCGTACACCAGCTATACTCCATGCTGGCGGTTGGCGCCCCTTCCTGGCTTGACTGGGCCTTTCACCGCTTCCCTGATGAAGACCATAGCTCTGTTCCGGTGATAGCGATGCTCCAGGGGCTACGGTTCGTATTTCAGGATTTTGTGATCGAAGGCCGCGATATTCCAGCAACTGCACGCAGCCTTGAACAACACTATCAGGAGGTTTCCGAGCGTTTTGCGTGGGTTGTAAAACCACCCCAACGCGTACTGATGAATCTTGGATATGGTCAGCTCGAAAGGGGTGAAGCGGACGCGGCGGTAGATACATTCAAGCTGTATGCAAAGCTTTATCCTGACCAGATTGCCGGGTGGGACGGTCTGTCCGCAGCCTACCAGTTGCAAGGCGACGAGAAAGCGTCGATCGCGGCGCTCAGAAAGGTGATTGAGATCGCGCCATGGTACGATGAGGCTCGCCTCAAGCTCGAAGCGCTGGAGCAGAATATAAAAGATTAGAGACGGGCTTTGTTCAGGCGTATCGGAAAACGCCATACTAGATTTTAAGCGCCCTCCCGCTGCATTATCTCCATGAAAGCCGGCAGGGTTTTCTCTACAGGGATACGGAACCCGAGCCCCTGGCCGTTCGTTAGCGATTTGTGCATTGCCAGATCGTCGACTATAATTGTCGGCAGGCAGGTGGGAACGGGAAATCACATGACAGAGAAGTATCAAGTCCTCGACAAGAAAATCACAATGTCGCGCCGCGCATTTGTGCAGGCGGCGGCGGCGGGCAATATCGTTGTGTTAAGCGCTGGTTGTGAAACCGTGTCGCAAGCTTTTACGCCGAGCAGCGCGCAAATGGCGGAGCTTGCAGGCTCGGCCTGGACCGATCTGAAGCGCCAGCAACCCACCACAAACAATCCCAGATATGTATCGCGTGTGAACCGGGTGATGCCGAAAATTATTCGCGCCGCTGGTGATAATCCTGCGGGCTGGGAAGTCGCGGTTTTTGACTCGGATGATTTGAACGCCTTTGCACTGCCCGGCGGCAAGATCGGTTTTTACACCGGTATTCTCGACATCATGGAAAACGACTCTCAAATTGCGACGGTGATGGGCCACGAGGTTGCTCATGTGAAATTCAACCATTCCGGCCAGCGTTATGGGCGCACGGCGGCGACCCAGGCCGGGCTCGGCGTTGCGCAGATCGCGCTTGGCGGCGGCGGACAGGGCTCGCAAATGGCGCTTGGCGCTCTCGGGCTCGGCGCGCAATATGGCGTCATCTTGCCGTTCTCGCGTCAGCACGAGCTTGAGGCCGACAAATATGGCCTGCGTTACATGAACATCGCCGGATACAATATGAATCAGGCGCTCCGCTTCTGGGAGAAAATGTCCTCCATGAAGGATGGCGCCCCGCCGGAGCTCATGTCGACGCACCCAAGCGACGGAACGCGGATCGCGCAGTTGAGGCGCGAAATTTCTGTCCTTCAGGGGCGCGCCTAGGAGGCTGGGGGCTGCTGCTGCTGAAGCACCCCACCTCGTCTGACGACTCTTACTTTCCAAGGTTAGATGGATTCTCAGCGTTACCAGGTGGGGGATCCCCGCTAACAAGCTTGAAATTTACCAATGACGGGTTTACCAGAGCGCGTTCTGCGGCGTCCTTATGCCGTAGGGTTTGCCGCCTTAGCTCAGTAGGTTAGAGCGCTTGATTGTGGATCAAGAGGTCGGTGGTTCGAATCCACCAGGCGGTACCATTCATTTTCGCTACGTTCAAAAAGCAGCTTCTCATTACCTCAAAAGGGTGACTTGAAGTCTTTCCAGAATGGCGCCGCGGCGTCTTTTTCCGATAGCGTGGCCTCGTTCTCGCTGAAGCCCCAATCGATTGCGAGATCAGGATCATTCCAACGAACCGCGCCATCGCTGTCCCGGTCGTAGTAGTTATTGACTTTGTAAATTACGTGGGTGTCCGGCTCGAGCGTTGCGAAGCCGTGCAAAAACCCCTCAGGTACAAATAACTGTGCGCCGTTTTCAGCGCTTAGTTCCACGGCGATATGCTTGCCGAAGGTCGGCGACCTCGGACGCGCATCAACAGCAACATCGAGAATTTTTCCCGCGGCGACCCGCACAAGTTTTGCCTGCGCAAAAGGCGGGGCCTGATAGTGCAATCCGCGAACCGTGCCCTTCTGGACGGAGCGTGAATGATTATCCTGCACAAACCGGATATCGACGCCTATTTCAATGAACCGTCGCTCGTTATAGGTCTCGCTGAAAAATCCGCGATCATCCCCGAACCGCGTCGGGGTCAATATCAAAACACCGTCAAGGCTGGTTTTCTGAACATCAAGCATCTGTTTTCCGTTCTGCTTTTTCGACGATTTTATACAGCGCTGACTCAAAAAGCGCGCCGGCGTCACCCCATGTATAGCGCGTCGCTGTCTCGTAGGCCGCATCGGACATCCGGCGCCATTCATCGTCGCTTGCGTCAAGAACGTTGACGGCTTTTTCCGCAAGCGCATCGGCGTTATCGACCGGTACGATATAGCCCTGGCGTCCATCTTCAATAACGTCCTCAGGCCCGCCGACGGCGGTGGAGACAACCGGGCATCGGCACGCCATCGCTTCCATCGGCGGCAGATGAAATCCTTCGACGCGGCTTCCGCATAACCAAAGATCGCATTGTGCGTAAATCTCGCGAATTTTTTCCTGCGGTGGCTTGTAATAAAATTCACAGCCTTCCGGGAGTGGAACGCGGGAATTTGGCGAGCTTGCGCCAAACGAAACAATATGTAGGTCCGGGAAGCGCTTGCGGATTTTTGCAATGGCTTTGGTTGTTGTCTCCACGCCTTTCACCCAGCTGTCCGCATAGAGAAACCCAACACTGGGCGTTGCATTTTTGGGACGCGGCGGTGCGTAAAATTGCAATGTGTCGGCGGTGTTTGGCACGCGTGCAACTGCTGGAGAACGGTATTCGTCCCGCATTGTACGTTCAAGCCATTTCGATACGACGATCTTGTCAAGCGGTGCGCGATAGGTTGCTTGTACACGATCTTTCGGAAAGTGCGGGAACACTTCATGGCCTTGGACGAAGTACGCTTTGGCGCCCTTGTGCGGGGACATCGACATCGCCCACTCAGCTGTCAACCACAAAGTTGAGATAAGGATATCAGCATCGGGAACATCCTTATCAGTCAGGGTGTCTTGTTTCGCCACGATATTTAGATCAATGTCGGCATTATCGTAGTGCGCGGTTGAAAATCCAGATTTTAAAACAACACCGGTGCGTAGGAAGTAAGTCATTTTGTGGCGTAACCGGATATCGGCTGGTTTCAGGGCTGTGAGCACGACATCGTGTCCACGTTCTTTTAAATATTTCGCGTAGATTGACACCACACGATCTCCACCGCCAAGGGCGGGATTGAACAACAAAAAATTTATCTTAAGCTTCTTGTCCATGCTTCCGGTATATCGTTCTCAAAAGATACGGCAGATAGTTTCGCGTCTATTTCCAAGCGTATGCTTTGGCTTCGGTAAGTTGTTCTTCCGTAATGTCGGAGTGTTTTTGCGTTATAGATGGCGCTTCGGCAATGCGCGCAATCGCGATGCCTAAAGCGCCGAAGGCCCAGTAGATGTCCGGGATCTGCCCCTCGCTGCTGGTGGTGAAAATTGTCAGTAAAACTCCGATAAGCGTTGCGAGATAGGCCCGGCAATAATTCGCAAATACCGGGTCGCGCCTGCGAGCGGTCTTCAACGCCTTGCGCAAGGCGAGAAGAACGCAAGTGAAAAACGCCAAAAAGAGACCGAGTCCAATGAGGCCTGATTTCAATCCGACCTGCAGATAGGTGTTCACGATATCGATAATGCCTTGGCCCTGTCGCAAGGATTGCAGCGCATTGTTCGATAGGAAGTCACCGGAGCCAAAGAACGGATTTTCGAGAATAACATCCCATGCCTGGTCAAGGAGTGCGCGCCGGTAGCTGATCGTATCGTCATTTCCCCGATCGCCAACTATAGGCAGCAAGCCGATAATGTTTTTACCAAACGGGGTGAGAAGAGACAGAGAGCCGGCGGCAACCGTAATCACGCCGGCTTGGATCGACCGAGTTACAACTTTGGCGCTTAGAAGAATATAAACGCCCAACACCGCAATCATGCCAACCCACGGTCCGCGCGATAAGGATACGATCAATCCGCTGGCCAGTAGCGCAAACCCGGCATAGCGATAAAGAGCCGGGATTTTCTTCTCGTTTAAAACCGCGAGCCCGACGCCGGTTGCGCACATGGTGACAAAGCCCCAGACGATCGGATTGAAGACGGAGGCTGATGCGCGCAGATATCCTTCACGCAAAACGTAGCCGAACGGCATTGCGCCAAACCAGTTTGAGGACACCGAATAATACAAGTGCCAGTTCTTAACGAACTCAACGATAGAGATTGTAGACAGCACCAGCACCGGAAAAACAAAAGCAGCTGACAGTACGCGAATGTCGTCAAACGACTTCGGGTAGCGGCTGAACGCGTAATACAATGGCGCAATGGAAAGAAATTCCTGAATCGCTGTCCGTAGCATATGCGTGAAGCTTTCGGCGCGGACCGAAAGCATCAACTGCAGAATTAGAAATAATAGAAAAAACAAATCAGCAGCGCCGCCTGCTTTGCTAATCTTTTTCATGTGCCGGGCGACCAGCATCGCAGGTATTAGAACAACAGCCGAGACGACAAGTTGCGGATTGACGGCGATGAGTTTGTTGATGCCGGCAAAACCCGGTATTTCCTCCCCAAGCGTTGGGACAAAGCTGAGCAGCAACAGATAGACCGCCGGCTTCACGGGCTCGCCGCGGGATAGGATAAAAACAACCCCGGCGGATGCGATAATAAAAATCCAGTAATTCGTTAACAAAAATGCGCAAGCGGTCATGGCGAGCCAGGTCAAGCTCCAATTATCGACCCGTTTTCGCCCAACGAGATTCGCGAATGGCTTGCGAAAAAACGCAAGCGCCACAACGGAAATAACCAGGACAACAATGAATGCTTTCAGGTGCGCTGACATACTAACTGTCCGGTGAAATCCTTAATAACGCTCGCGCGTCTTCATAATATCGTAGCTCGGTCATTGGATGGTTATTCATCATGGCGTCCATGGAGCAATTAGCTTAGTTGCATAGCTTAGTCGATAAACAGAAATGAAGTTGTTAACCTCATGACCTCGTCCGACGCTTCAAAAACCGGATCGAATGGCGCGCTTTCCTTGCGTCAGCGTGTCCAGTCGGGCGGTATTTTCGCGCTCGGTGGTTTTGGGGTCGGCCAGGTGCTGCGCCTCCTGTCAAATCTGATTTTGACGCGATTGCTCGTTCCGGAGGCGTTTGGCCTGATGGCGGTTGCGGTGTCCATTAACGTTTGGGCGATCATGCTGACGGATATAGGCATTCCGTCGAGCGTTATTCGAAGTCGTAATAGTGATGACCCTGAGTTCCTGCGCACCGCCTGGACCCTGCAGATTGGCCGTAACGTTCTTGTCTGGTTGATCATCGTTATTGCAGCGATCACCGTCTTTTTGCTTGCGCAAGCTAATACATTTCGCGCTGAGAGCATTTTCGCCAATCCGGTGTTGCCGTGGATTATGGCTACGATCAGCGCGCAGCTGCTGATTACCGCTTTTACCTCTATCAATCAGCAATTGGCGCAACGCAAGCTGGCTGTCGGTAGGGTCATCGCGCTCGAAATCAGCACGCAGTTTTTCATGATGGTGACGACGATTATTTTTGCGCTGCTGGGTTATGGCGTATGGGCGCTCGTCATCGGCATGCTGGCCGGCGCGCTAGCGAATACAGTAGCGAGTCATTTTGTATTTGCAGGTCCGGCCATGCGTTTTCGGTTTAAGCTCGAGTACGCATCAGAGATTTTTCATTTCGGAAAATGGCTGGTGATCGCGTCGTTCTTTGGGTTTCTTGTCAATCGGGGCGATCAGGTTCTGTTTGGCGGGCTGATGGCGGGGGATCGCTTCAGTCTCTATGCAATTGCTTCGATATGGATCGTTGCGGCGGCCACTGTCATGGAAACCATCATCAGCCGGATCTTTTACCCCGCTTTCAGCGAAATACTACGTGATCGCCCTCAGGACTTGACGCAGGCTTATCGCAAGACGCGGCTGCTGATCGACGGCGCTGCGTTTGGGCTGGCTTTTGCCGCGTTCTTTTTTGCCGAGTTTGCTTTCTCGATTATCTATCCCGGCAATTACGCTGGTGTTGGATATTTTGTGAAATTGTTATCGCCCTTTTTGTTGATGATGCCGTTTCGATTGATCAACACAGCGGTGCTCGCGGCGGGGGATAGTCGCAATTTTACCGCTATAACCGTGTTGGCGGGAACTTCCATGCTGGTGGTGGCGCCAACGGCTTTCCATCTGTTCGGCGAGCGTGCAGCGGTCGTCAGCTATGCTGCGATTGAACTGGTTGCGCTGCCTCTGATCTGGCGCCAAGGCGCCAAGCATTTGAAGCTTGATCTCTTGACGGAGGGGCGTGCACTATTCGCCCTTGTTTTGTTATTACTCCTCATTTTTACGACTGGCTAACGCCAGCGATGCTGGCGGCGTTAAGCCTTCATTAATAATCACGCTATGCGCGTTAACAAGATTTCATCTCGGACACCTGTGAACGTTAGAGAATTAAGTCTTTTTCAGTGATCTGGGCCTATCACAGATTTTGTTAACCTTAACGCGTCTTCCTGGTTAACGATCGTTGTGAGTTACGGGTGGATCATGCGCAGGCGTAGACCGAATTTTCTTCTCAGCGTGGCGATTTTTTCTTCTGCGGCGACATTGGCGAGTGTTGCGGTAGCGCAAGTCACCGGGACAGGGTCGCTCTATCCGCCTGAAGCCGCAACACCAGTTCAACTGATTTCGCAAACGCCAGTCGATCCGGAAAGCAAAACAACGACTGTCATTACTTCATCCCGGGCGGCGGAAAACCGTGAACTCGCTAAAGCTCTCGGGCCTGCCGCTTATATCCTCAATAATGTTGGTGCGAGTAACGAATTCAGTGCAATTGTTCGCCAGGCGGTTGGCCGCCATCCCGCTTATCATTCGCAGGTGTCTGCGCTAGATGAAATCCGGGCTGAACGCCGCCGCGCGACGTCCGCGTTGTATCCGCAGCTTTCAACGCAGTTCCGCGGCGATTACTCGATCGCTCGCGACTTTGGGCAAAATACAGACAATGCTGTTGAGGCGTTGCGTCCGCGCGAACAGTTTACCGCAGGCATTTCCGCCTCCCAGCTGGTGTTTGATGGCGGCGCGACATTTCAACGGATCAAAAGCGCCCGTGCGCGTAATTCTGAATTCAAAAATGCGCTCAGTACTCGCATCAATGATTTATCACTGGCGTCGCTCGCTGCATATCACGACTATGCAACCCATCAGGCGCTATTGTCGCTGGGCGACGCTTTTATTCTGCGGCACGCGAAGATCCTCGACGATGTTAAAGAGCGCGAGCGCCTTGGCGCTGGGTCCAAAGCGGATGTGACAAGGGCGATTGCCCGTCTCGCCGCAGCGCAGGCGCGCGTTGCGGAAATTCGTGAAAGTAAACAACTCGCTGAAATTCGATATCTGGAGTTTTTTGGGGAAACGCCTGGAATTTTGCATCGGCCGTCCTTTGATGCGTTCTCAGTTGAGACTCGCGATCAGGCCATAACGGCGGCGCTGACGCGAAGCCCCGAGATCGCCGTCGCCTCCGCGCGGGCCGATGCGTCGCAAGCAGATTACCGGGCGGCGAAAGGCGCGCGATTGCCGGAAGTGCGCGTTTCGGTCGACGCGGTAAAGTTCGATCTCTTTGACAGCGGTGACGATTTTGATGTGCGCGCTGGCGTCAATCTCAACTACAACATCTTCGGCGGCGGCGCGCGTTCTGCCGACATTGCGCAAGCCGCGTCACGTGCGCGTCAGAACCAGTTCGGCGCCGATCAAATCCGTCAGGAAGTGGCGCGCGATGCTGCAATCGCCTTTGAGCGCGTGCAAGGCGCGTCGGCGCGACTAAAGGCGCTGGAAACGGCTGTGGTGGCTCATGATGAAACCCGCGAGTTAGTGCTTGAGCGTTATCGCGTGGCGCGCGGTGATCTCATTGATGTGCTGCAAGCGGAGAATGATTATTTTGAGGCTGGCGTCGCTTACCTCACCGGGCTCGCTAATCGGGACATGGCCGTTTACGGCGTCATGGAACATACCGGCGACTTGTTGCGGTTTTTCTCTCCGCAAGAGGAATATGCCGACATCATGAGCGAGGTTGGCAATGGATAAAGCGACCGCGCGACTGAAAGAGATTATTCCAACTCGGCACTGGCTGTTCGCGCCTTTGCGGGATAACGCCAAAATTTACAGTCAGACAGTATTGGCGGCGGCGATTATCAACACGCTCGGGCTGGTGTCATCGTTCTTTATCATGACAGTTTATGACCGTGTCTTGCCTAACCAGGCGGTCGAGTCTCTGATTGCATTGACGATTGGCGTATTGATCGCCCATATTTTCGACTTCACACTGAAATCTTTGCGGGGCTATTTTATCGATATCGCCGGACAACGGCTTGATGCGACGGTGGGCGCCTCCGTTTTCGATAATCTTATGTCGATGCGTCTTGACGCGAAGCGCGGATCGACCGGGGCTGTCGCCGGGTTGATCAAGGAATTTGAAAACCTGCGTGATTTTTTCAGTTCCGCAACGCTGGTTGCGATTGTGGACCTGCCGTTCATTTTTCTTTTTATCGCCACCATCGGACTGGTTGCAGGGCCACTGGCGCTGGTGCCTTTGATTGGCGTGCTTGGGGCGATTATTGCAGGCGTCGTCATTCAGCCTTTGATTATGCAGCGCACGAAAGAAGCGATGACGGAGGGGCATCAAAAGCACGCTGTCCTGATTGAAACGCTGGGCGGCCTTGAAACAGTCAAAAGCGTCGATGCAGCGCCGTTGATGCGCGCGCGTTGGCGCTCGGGCGTGATGCGTCAGGCGCGTGTCGCCACCATGGGGCGCTTTTTTAATCAGTTTGCGGTCAATGCGGCGGGTTTTGCGCAGCAGTTCTCGCAGGTCGGCGTTGTGGTGATCGGTGTCTTTCTTGTCGGCGCACAGGAAATTACAACCGGCGCTCTGATTGCCGGTGTTATCCTGACTGGCCGCGCCATGGCGCCGCTGGGCCAGGTCGCCTCGCTCTTGAACCGCGTCAATGGCGCTTATGCATCCTACAAGTCATTGAACGAACTGATGACGATGCAGTCGGAAGTCGATCCTAACCGCGACTATCTTTCGCGGCCAAACCTTAAAGGCAAAATCGAATTTCGCGATGTCAGCTTCGCCTATGACGGCGGCGCCGTGCGCGCCCTCGACGACATCAGCTTTACGATTGAGCCGGGGGAGCGGGTCGCCATTCTCGGCAAGAACGGGTCGGGCAAAAGCACCATCGTTCGCCAGATCACCGGGATTTTCGAACCGACGGAAGGTTCCGTGCTGGTCGACGATACGGACATCCGGCAGATCCACCCGACCGACCTGCGCGCCAATATCGGTTCGGTCCTGCAGGATGTTTGCCTGTTTTCCGGCAGTATTAAAGAGAACATCGCTCTTGGTCTCGAAGGGTTGTCCGATGAGGATATTTTACGTGCGGCGAAAATTGCCGGCGTGCACGACTTCGTTGGAGCGACAGCAGGCGGATACGATCAGCGCCTGGCGGAGCGGGGCGAGGGATTGTCCGGCGGTCAACGTCAGGCGATTGCGCTTGCGCGCGCTTTGGTGTCAAAGCCATCGATCCTGTTGCTCGATGAGCCATCCAGCGCGCTCGACAGTCAGGCGGAAGCGGCGCTTATTGCGCGTCTCGACCAGGCGACGCGCGGGCGCACTCTGCTTGTCGTCACACATCGCATGTCCATGGTGAAATTGGTGGACCGTGTCATCGTACTCGACCGTGGGCGCGTTGTGGTTGATGGCCCGCGCGACAGCGTTCTTCACGCCATGGCGTCTGCGCGCCAGACAAATACAAAACAACTGAACGGTCCGCCGCGTCTTGTTCCTACGGAGGCGGCGTGATGGCGCAGTCTCGCGCCCTGGCGCCGATAGATATGGACGTTGACGAGGAGATGCTCATAGAGCCGTCGAAGGCGGCGCAATATTTCCTCTATATTATTGCGGGCTTGTTTTTTACAACGCTGCTCTGGGCGTCCGTTGCAAAACTTGACCGGGTCACGCGGGGACAGGGACGCGTCGTCACGTCAAATCAGCTTCAGGAAGTACAGTATCTGGAAGGCGGTATCGTTCAAGAGATTCTCGTCTCAGCTGGCCAACAGGTCGCCAAAGGCGATGTTCTCATCAAGCTCGATCCTACACAGATGAATGTTGAGTTTAATCAAGGGCGCGAGGGCTATAATGTGCTGGCCTCGCGTATTGAACGACTGGAATCTGAAGCGGGGCTGAGGCCCGTCGCATTCAACACCGCGCTGACGCGTGCGGCGCCGCGCGTGGTTGCGAATGAGCGCGCCCTTTATGAGGCCCGTAAAGCTGAACTCGACGCTTCTCTGGAAGTGGAAATGCGCAAGCTCGATCAACGACGAGAAGCGTTGGAAGACGCAAAGGTATCTCTCGCAACAGCCGAAGAAGCGCTGGGTCTCGCGGCGCAGGAAATGAATATGATGGAGCGGCTCGTCGCTAAAGGCATTGAGCCACAGGTGGAATTGTTGCGTGCGCGCCAGCGCGAGGCCGCCGCCCGCAGCGATTTTCAGCGTGGCAAAATTGCTGTCAATCGCAGTGAGGCCGAAGTCGCCGAAGCGCAAGGGGAGATCGAACGCATCCGAACGACTTTCGCCGCGTCCGCCGCGGACGAACTTGCCAAGAGCAAGGCGGAACTGGAAGAACTGAAAGGCGAATTGCCGGCGCTGGAAGATAAAGTAGCGCGGACCGATATTCGCGCGCCGGTCGCGGGCGTCGTTAATCGTGTATTGGTATCCACTGTTGGCGGTGTCGTGACGCCTGGCGAGACCATCGTTGAAATCGTGCCCAGTGAAGACACGCTGTTGGTGGAGGCGAGAATTAAGCCCGCCGATATCGGGTTTTTGCGGGTGGGCCAGGAGACCAAGGTTGGCATTACCGCTTATGACTCGTCGGTTTACGGCTCCATGGCCGGCGTCATTGAAACGATCAGTCCCGATGCTATCGAAGACGAAAAAACCGGCGAGAGCTACTATAATATAAGCGTGCGCACCAATGCGGACGCTCTGCAAAGCAAGCGTGGGGATTTGAGAATTCTGCCCGGCATGGCGGCGGAGGTGTCAGTCCTCAACGGCAAGCGCACTGTTCTCGCCTATATCCTGAAGCCTTTGGCTGACATCGGCGACAAGGCCATGCAGGACAAGTAAAGACATACAAGGTCAGATCGCCTCATTGGGCTTGTTTCGGGAAGTGATTTGGCCTCTTTATGCGGCTTCCGCTTGAGTTGAAAGCAGGTCCGCCGCCTTATGACTGCGCCGATATCGATCATTATCGTGAACTATAACAGCGGCGATCGATTGCAAAAATGTCTGGCGGCGTTGGCGGCGCAAACCTATCGCAACTTCGAGATTATCGTTGTTGACAATAACTCGACCGATGATTCCCTGAACGTAGAGGCGCCCGAAGGCGTTGATTTCAAAATATTACCGATGGCGGAAAACCTCGGTTTCGCCGCCGCCAATAACCGCGCGGCGGAACAGGCGAGCGGAGACTGGCTCGCTTTTCTAAATCCTGACGCCTATGCGACGCCGGACTGGCTGGAAGCCTTTGTTGCAGGACGTGAGCGTTATCCAGGCGTTGACGCCTTTGGATCGCTTCAGTTGAATGCGAACGACCCCTCACTAATCGATGGCGCTGGCGACGCCTATTTCGCCGCCGGCATTTCCTATCGTGGCCATTTCAACCGGCGCGTGGAAACAGCGCCGCCGGAAGGGGAATGCTTTGCGCCTTGCGCGGCCGCCGCTTTCTATCGAAAAGAAACATTCGAAGAGCTTGGCGGATTTGAAGAAAGTTTCTTTTGTTATTCGGAGGATGTTGATCTTGCGTTCCGAATGCGTCTCAGGGGTGGCTCTGTGATTCAGCTACGTGATGCGGTCGTCCATCATGAAGGCTCAGGCATCAGTGGACAACTCAGCGGCTTTTCTATTTATCACGGACACCGCAATCGATTGTGGACGTACTTTCGGAATATGCCGTTGCCACTTCTTATTTTGACATTGCCGGCGCAATTGGCGGTGACATTGATATTAATGCCCATTTTTGCCTTTAGAGGATATGGTGGAACGTATTTGCGCGCCATCCGGGACGCCCTTTGCGCAATTCCCCGCATGGCGTCTGATCGCGCTCGCTTTCAAGCTTCCCGTTGTGTATCAATTGGGGCGTTAGCCAAATTCATGACATGGTCGCCGGTCAGGTTTCTGAGGCGGCATGCAGATATTCGAGGCCAGATAAGCGCGCTTTGAAAAAGGTGTAATGATCATAATTCGCACCTCTTTTAGTTGAATATACGTTGCATAGTTCTCGCCAATGTCGGGCTGGAACGACGATTGCATTATAATTGTTTAGCGATCTGACTTTTATAGGGCGACTTGTGAGCGCTTTTTGCCGCAAAGAAAATGAAATTTCCGAAAATCCCTTCGCGTACGGGGATTTATGTTAATTGCGGGGTTGCGCAGGGCTGGCTTGAGTCGTTAGTTGATTGCTGCGGGGCGTTTTGTTGCGGATCAAATGGAGTGGGATATGACACCTGGGGACGATTTAATTAACGGTACAGCTGGCGATGACAGCCTCGAAGGGCTTGCCGGTGACGACACCATTAACGGCCTTGGCGGCAATGATACGCTCGACGGCGGCGACGACGTCGATACTTTAAATGGCGGCGCCGGCGACGACCGCCTAATTCTTGGTGACGCAGCCACAGCATTTGGCGACGGCGTTAATGTGGCGGGCGTAGACGGCGGAACGGGCGTTGACACCCTCGTAATTCCTTTCAACCGTAATCAAATTACCCAGTCCTTTGGCGACGTCGATCCGCTTACCACTTTCACGCTTGGTGACCCTTTTAACAACGATATACGCCCAATCGGTATTGAACGATTAGAGTTTGACGACCAAACCGTTGAGCTTGTGCTTGGATCGTCCGGAAACGATGTTTTGACAGCTTCGCTAGGAATCAGTGCGATCCTAGTGTCTGGGCTGGGCGACGATACTTTGACCGGATCGAACGCCGCGGACTCAATTCAGGCGAATACAACCGCTGTGGGTGATGGAAACAAAACTATCAACGGTCTCGGCGGTAATGACGCGCTGAGCGCTGGCGACGGTAATGATTCTATTCTTGGCGGCGACGGAAACGACACGCTGATTGGCGACGACGGCGCAGATACGCTTAATGGAATGGCGGACGCTGATTTTATTTTTGGCAATGAGGGTGCAGACTTTCTGTTTGGCGGCGACGGAGCCGACGCGCTGTTTGGAGAAAACGGTTCTGACAATCTTAATGGCGGGGCGGGCGCCGATATTTTGAACGGCGGCGGCGGTTTGGATCGCGTCAGCTATTCCAATTCCGCAGCTGCAGTCATCGTCAATCTTTTGGCGAACAGTGCGAGCGGGGGCGACGCGGCGGGGGATACGTTTACGAGCATCGAAGATCTTCAAGGGTCCGGGTTTTCGGACCGGCTGACGGGTGATGCGGCGGCCAACGGGCTGTTTGGCGGTTCTGGC
>JBCCUQ010000004.1:0-489822 GCA_039196665.1 Pseudomonadota bacterium
AATGCGCCGTCGCCGTCTCCGGTGGTGAACAATGCGCCGTCGCCGTCTCCGGTGGTGAACAATGCGCCGTCGCCGTCTCCGGCGGTGAACAATGCGCCGTCGCCGTCTCCGGCGGTGAACAATGCGCCGTCTCCGGTGGTGAACAATACGCCGTCGCCGTCTCCGGTGGTGAATAATGCGCCGGCTGCACCGCAAAGCCCGACGCCTGCGTCACAAAATGTCGTGCAGCCTGCAAATTCGCCGACGCCAAATAACTCCGCTAATACTGGTGGTGGTAACGCCCAAAGTTCAGACAATACTAGCGGTCCTTCGATGTCCTTGAGCGGTGTTTCTCAGAATGTCGTGTCCAGAGTTACGCAGACTATTGCTTCCGATGGCAGAACAGTGATCATCGACAATAATATGAATGGGGTTCGCTTGCAGCAGACCATTGATTTTAATGTTCGGGTCTTGAATTTCGATGCTCGGATTAATCGTGCGATCGCCGATTCTGTGACAGCCACGCTGGCCTCACGAAATCTAATCCTGAATGCAGCGACTAATAACTAAGCGCATACGCAGAAGGCCCACAAGAATCAAAGCGCGCTGCGCAATCGCGGCGCGCTTTTCTTTTCGTCTACACCAATTGGTGGCCGTTATTCGGGGCCATTAGAGATTTTCCCCAGAAATTCAGCGAAGTTTCTTGCAACGTCAAGCTTTTATGTTGCGTTTAGACCATCGCAGCGAGCGTGGTAAATAGAACTGGAATACGGTTCGCGGATATCGCAGACTTGCGTCCATCGGCTATTTTTTTGGGAGACCCGCTATGTTCACCAGACTGATCGCTCTGCTCGCGCTATTGATTTCTCCAGCCTTTGCGGCGCCCGCAGATGATCTGCATACATTATTCGACGAGTATTGGGCTAACGAAATGGCGGAAAATCCGTTTTCTGCGACCGGCTCGGGTGTGTTTGAGTACAATGATCAGGTTCCCAGCGTAGCGCCTGGTGACGAAGCGCGCCGTGCAAACGAGGCCGCCGCTTTCCTCGAACAGCTTCGCGCCGTCGACCGTGATGCGCTGACCAAAGAAGATCAACTGAACGCAGATCTCTTCGAGTTTATCCTAAAGCATGAAGTTGCGCTCTCCGAGTTTGATAGGTGGCGCATTCCGTTTTTGGCCGACACCGGTTTTCATAGTAATTTTGGATATGTTGTCAGTTCAACACCATTCCGGACAGAGAAAGACTACGAGGATTACCTGACGAGACTGCGAACCCTGCCAACCTATATCAACCAGCATATTGAAAATATGCGCCAAGGCCTTGCAGATGGGTTTACACAGCCAAAGGAAATTCTCCCCTTCATTCTTCCATCTTTTGAGGCGCAGGTGAAAGACAATGCCGCCGCGCATCCTTATTACGCGCCGTTTGAGGACATGCCGGCGTCAATATCATCGCGCCGACAGAGAGCATTGCGCCGTACAGGCAATGATGTACTTACCAATGACGTCATACCGGCTTTTTCAAATCTTTTGGCCTTCATGCGTGATGAATATATGCCGGGCGCGCGCGATACACTGGGTGCGATCAATCTGCCGAACGGCGAAGAGTATTACGCAGCGCTTGTGCGTTTTTACACGACGCTTGACGATGCGACGCCGGACGCCATTCATGAGTTGGGACTCAAGGAGGTTGCGCGCATTCGTGCAGAGATGAATGATGTCATCAAGGAAACTGGCTTTAAGGGCGATTTTCCCGCGTTCCTGGAGTTTCTGCGTACGGATGAACAGTTCTATGCGAGAACGCCGCAAGGACTGCTGGATCGGGCTGCCTGGATTGCAAAGGATATTGACGGCCGTTTGCCGGCCTATTTCAATAAGATGCCGCGTCAGCCTTATTCGGTCGAGCCCGTGCCTGCGGAGATCGCGCCAAATTACACCAATGCGCGATATGTGGGCGCTTCGCTTGATGCGGATCGGGGCGGCCAGTTCTGGGTCAACACTTATATGCATGAAAAGCGGCCGCTCTATCAATTGACGGCCATGGCTTTGCATGAAGGCGTTCCCGGCCATCATTTCCAGAACGCCTTGGCGCTGGAAATCGAAAATGTTCCTGATTTTCGTAAGGAGTTTTATCCGCATGCGTTTGGCGAGGGATGGGGGCTCTATTCGGAAAAGCTTGGCGTTGAGATGGGGGTTTATCAAACGCCTTATGACCATTTCGGGCGCCTGACCTGGGAGATGTGGCGCGCCTGTCGTCTGGTGATCGACACGGGGATTCACACTAAAGGTTGGACGCGCCAGCAGGCGATTGATTATCTGGCGTCGAACACGGCGTTGTCGCTGCACAATGTCCAGACTGAAGTTGACCGCTATATCTCATGGCCTGGTCAGGCGCTCGCCTACAAGATGGGTGAGCTGACGATCTGGGAATTACGTGGAAAAGCTGAGCGTGAACTTGGGAGCGATTTCGATATTCGGGAGTTTCACGATGCGGTTATCGATAGCGGCGGGCTGCCGCTGGAGTTATTGCGGGTGCGTATCGATGAATATATCGCCGAGGCGAAATCGAAATAGCACATGACCTTGACCGGATTGACAGCTGCGCCTGCGCTGGAGACGCAAAGGCTGCGCCTGCGCGGACGAACGCTTGATGACTTTGCAGTTATCAACGCCATGTGGGCGGACCCTGAAGTCACAAAGTATATCGGCGGGAAACCAAGGTCTGAGGAAGATAACTGGACCAAGTTTTTGCGGATGATGGGGCACTGGCCCGCAATGGGTTTTGGCTACTGGATCGTTGAAGAGAAGGATACGGGTGCGTTACTCGGCGAAGCCGGGTTCGGCGAATTCAGGCGCGATATGACGCCGTCTATTAAAGGCGAGCCGGAGCTGGGATATGCTTTCGTCGCTTCTGCTCACGGCAAGGGCTATGGGAGTGAGACGATCGCGGCGGTGGTCGCCTGGGGTGACGAACATTTAGGCGGCGCCCGCATGTCGTGCATTATCGATCTGGAAAATCTTGCTTCGATCCGCGTCGCAGAAAAATGTGGGTTCGTTAAAACAGGCCGTGCAATATATCATGGCGATGAAATTCTACTTCTGCACCGCGATGCTGGTTCGTAGATAGGCCGGGTTCTGGCGCGGTGGCTGGGCGGCTTCCAAAAACATCAACCAGGTTGTCACAAAACCTCTCGCTGTCTCGTCTTAGGCCTGAGAGGAGGCGGTCATGCTAAAGATATGGATTGCCGCGGCGTTAGGCCTGTACACCGCCGGGAATGGCGTCTTCATGCTGACTGCTGGCCGGCAATGGTATGACGCCGTGCCGGGCGTTCATGAAACGGGGCCCTTCAATCCACACTTCGTTGCGGATATTGGCGCCGCGTTTCTCGTTGCTGGTCTTGGTCTCATTGCGCGCGCCTGGCGCGTTCGCTATTGGCCAGCCGCATTTGCGGGCGCCGCTTTTCTTAGCGCCCATGGATTGATCCATGTGATCGGGCTCATCGGCGGCCACTCTCATCATGCCGGTTTTGAATGGGTCAGCGTTGTTGCGCCATCCGTTCTTACTCTGTGGACGTCGCTTCCAAAAAAAGGAGAAATATATGCTTAAATATTTTGCCGAACGCGGCCTTGAACAGTTCCGTGAGCGCTATGACTACGATGTCAGCTATATGGAGCACATGTTAAAGATCTCGCCAAATGCATTCTTCAAATTTGCAAAGATCATGGATATGTCGAAACATCACGAAGCGGCGCCCGTGGACGCTCTTTATGCGGCCAAAATTGTCGGCGCAGTCACGGAAGATTGTGGCCCGTGTGTGCAGCTTGTGGTGAAAATGGCGGGCGAGGCCGGTATGGGCGCGGACCAGATCAAGGCGGTTCTCAAACGTGACATTGAAGCGATGAATGAGGATACCGCGCTGGGGTTTCATTTTGCAGATGCTGTCGTTCGCAGAGCGTATAATGCCGATGAAGTGCGTGACAGCGTCCGCACCGCCTGGGGCGACGCTGGCGTTATTGACCTCGCTCTCGGTTTACAGGTTGGCCGTCTTTTTCCAATGGTCAAAGCGGCGTTGGGATATGCAATAACCTGTCATCGCGTCGAGATCGACGATGTTCTGTTCGATGTCGTAAAAACAGCGGCATGACAAAAGACAGGGATCCTCTTAGCGTCTATCGCGGCCGCCTTATGGGTCTTGCCTATCGCATGCTAGGCAGCATGACGGATGCGGAAGATGTGTTGCAGGACGCCTATCTGCGATGCGCCGAGACCAAATGGGAAGAGATCCGCTCGGCGGAGGCTTATCTCAAAACCACGGTGACGCGGCTTTGTCTTGATCGCCTCAAATCGGCGCGTGCGCAACGGGAAATCTATGTGGGTCCGTGGCTGCCGGAACCGATTGCGGATACAGAGACAATTTCACCGGAAACGGCGCTGGAACTCGCTGATGACCTTTCCTTTGCGTTATTGTTAACGCTGGAAAGGTTGTCGGGGGCGGAGCGGGCGGCCTTTCTGCTGCACGATATATTCGATACGCCTTTTTCCGAAGTTGCGACCGCATTAGGAAAAAGCGAATCCGCTTGCCGTCAGCTTGCCTCACGCGCGCGAAAGTCTGTGCGTGAAAACCATGCAACGCGAAAAGCTGTTCCTAGTGAGCATGAGGCTTTGCTGACGGAATTTGTGGGAGCGACCGCTAGCGGCAACGCCAGCCGGTTGCTTGCGCTTTTGGCGGAAAACGTAGTCGCCTATACTGATGGCGGCGGCGTGAAAACCGCGGCGCTTAACCCGATCATCGGCGCAGACAAGGTTGCGCGTTTCTTTACAGGGCTTGCCGCAAAAGCGCGGCGGCTGGAACTGCGGGTAAGTTTCGCTCCGTCGGTGATCAACGGCGCGCCCGCCTTGTTGATGTATGTAGATGGTGAACTTGACCAGACGATCAGCATCGAAACTGACGGTAAGAAAATCAAAACGTTTTATGCGGTCCGCAATCCGGAAAAACTGATCGGGTTCTCTACAAACGCAGCGCGCTAATAAATAGGTGAGTACGCTTCTTTAAAACGCTCTCGCAATTGCTGCTTTTGCACCTTGCCCATCGCGTTGCGCGGAAGCTCATCCACACGGAAAAACTTTCGCGGGCGTTTAAATTTGGCGAGCGTTTCTACCGCGCCGGCGAGAACTGTGTCGTCTGGTGAATTTTTCTCAGCAACGATCACGGCGACAACGCCTTCTCCAAGATCGGGGTGAGGGACGCCAATGACGGCGGACTCCGCCACTCCTTTAATAGTGTCGAGAACCTGCTCGATCTCCTTTGGATAGATGTTGTAGCCGCCGGCGATAATGAGGTCTTTCGACCGGCCCATTAAGGTGAGGCGTCCGCCCTCGCTGAGCGCGCCAATATCGCCGGTTTTAAAGAATCCATCCGCTGTGAACTCTTCCGCCGTTTTTTCAAGATTGCGCCAGTAGCCTTTGAAAACATTAGGCCCTTTGATTTCCACCCCGCCTGGTGATCCTGCAGGGGCGGCTGCGCCGGCCTCATCCGTGATCCGGACCGTGACACCGGGCAGGGCGTAGCCAACCGAGCCGGGAATGCGTTCGCCTTTGAGTGGATTGGAGGCAATCATGCCTGCTTCCGACATGCCGTAGCGTTCAAGGATCCGATGGCCGCTGCGGCTTTCAAAAGCGCTGAACGCCTCTTCTGTCAGCGGCGCCGAGCCGCTGATGAAGAGCCGCATATGCGCGCAATCTTTTTGATGGAATGCCGGCTCAGCTGCGAGGCGAGAATAGAAGGTCGGCACACCCATCATAACACTGGCGCGAGGCAGGGCGCTGCGCACGGCGGCGACATCGAACTTCGGCAGAAACAAGATTTCACAGCCGCTTAGCATCGCCGTATGCAGCGCAACGAAGAGGCCATGAATGTGAAAGATCGGCAGCGCATGTAAAAGGACGTCATCTGAGGAAAAGCCCCAAAGCTGATTCAAGGCGGTTGCGTTCGATGAGAGATTCTCATGCGTGAGCATGGCGCCCTTCGATCGTCCGGTCGTTCCAGATGTGTACAAAATTACGGCAAGATCGTCGGCATGGCGTGGTTGAACCGCCTTGAACGGACGCGCTGACTTTGCTGAATCGATAAGTGAGCCATGGCCGTCGGCGCCAAGCGTCAAAACTGTATTCACGCCGCTTTGTTCTGCAACGCTCGCAAGGTCCCTTGCTTTTGCCGGATCGCAGACAAAAATCGAAGGATGTGCATCGGAAAGGAAATATTCGACTTCCTCCGCCGTATAGGCCGTGTTCAACGGCACATAGACAAAACCGGCGCGCATGGCGGCGAGATAGAGCGCCACATTCTCCGCCGACTTTTCCACCTGAACGACCAGCCTGTCGCCGGGCTTCAGCCCCTTTTCGATGAGCGCGCCGGCCATTTCGCTGGCTAGCGCATCGATCTCCCCATAGCTGAGAGTTCGCCCATAAGCTATTGTTAAGAAGGGTTTTTCAAGAAACTCTGAAAACTCTTCAGCAAGCTTTTCGTAAAAATTACCGTTAGCCATAAACGAGGGGCGCCTAGAGCGTGTTCACGGGAAGCTTCAAATACTGGACGCCATTGCCCTCTGCTGGCGGAAACTCGCCGGCGCGCATGTTCACTTGTACTGACGGCAGAATGAGTTTGGGCATCGAAAGCGTCGCATCGCGGGTTTCGCGCATCTTGACGAAATCCTCTTCGCTGACCCCGCCGCCCAGATGGATGTTTTTCGCTTTCTGTTCCGCCACGGTGGTTTCCCAGGCGAAAGCATCGCGGCCCGGCGCCTTGTAATCGTGACACATGAAGAGGCGCGTTTCCGCAGGGAGGGCAAACAGTTTCTGGATAGAGCGGTAAAGCGTGCGCGCGTCGCCGCCGGGAAAATCGCATCGCGCCGAACCATAGTCAGGCATGAACATCGTGTCGCCGACAAAGCCGACGTCGCCAATAACATAAGTGACACAGGCCGGCGTGTGACCGGGCGTATGGATTACCTTTCCAGCGATCGAGCCTACATTCAACACCGCGCCGTCCGAAAAGAGCTCATCGAACTGACCGCCATCGCGCTGAAACGCATCTTCTGCGTTGAACACTTCGCCGAAGGTTTTTTGAATAATGGAAACGTGGTCGCCGATGCCGGTTTTGCCGCCGAGTTGTTCTTTTAGATATGGCGCTGCGGTGATGTGATCGGCGTGGACATGGGTTTCGAGAATCCAT
The DNA here is from genome assembly GCA_039196665.1 of Pseudomonadota bacterium. Classification (GTDB taxonomy): domain Bacteria; phylum Pseudomonadota; class Alphaproteobacteria; order Caulobacterales; family Parvularculaceae; genus Hyphococcus. The sequence goes on from JBCCUQ010000004.1 coordinate 7,213, forward strand.
TCAACATCAAGACTATTCTCACGCACATACGCAATTATTTCATCAGCCGATGTCGTCTTGGTGCGGCCCGAGGCAGGATCGAAATCTAAAACCGGGTCTATAATCGCCGCTTTCTTTGTTGATGGGTCGCTGACAAGGTGGCTGGCGGTAAAGGTCGCCTCGTCAAAAAAGGTAATTACGTCCGGTCTCATTTTCTCCCTCCCTTAGGTCCGAAAGCATCGCACAAAGCGTCAATAAGCGAAATTAGCCGCCTATCAGCGATGCGGTAATAGACGTTTTTTGATTCCCGCCGGTCAACAACAAATCCGGCCTCGCGCATGCGGGCCAGCTCCCGGGACAAGTGCGGTTGCGGTACGCCGGTATCCGCCTCGATGTCGCTGACGCATTTCTCTCCGTCGGTGAGGTCGCATGCAATTAGCAGCCGGTTCGGATGAGACATCATGCGCAGCATGCCGGACACTTCGCTGGCGCGTTTTTTCAGCTGTTTTATGTTTAGCGGTTTTGTCATATCAGAAACTTTTCAATACTTGTCATTATACATAAATGATATATGTTAAATATCAAGCACAGTAATAGGTTTGGAAAGTGGGATTCGTCCATGGAAAACTTTACGCCTTTATCAGCGGCGATTGGCGGCGGTCTTATCGGGATCGCCGCCGTTGTGTTCATGGCGGTGAACGGGCGGGTCGCTGGCGTTAGTGGAATCGTTGCTGGCGTGCTGACGCCTGTTAGAGGCGAATGGCCGTGGCGCTTCGCTTTTGTTGCGGGACTCTTTGTTGCGCCGTTGTTCGTCTGGCTGTTCAGTGCTGAGAAACCACCAGTAATGTTCACGCATCCCTTATGGCTGACGGCGCTTGGCGGGTTGGCGGTGGGCTTTGGCGCACGGCTCGGCGGCGGCTGTACCTCCGGACATGGGGTGTGCGGGATGGCGCGATTGTCGAAGCGGTCCATCGCCGCGACGGGAACGTTTATGGCTGCGGCGATTATCACCGTGTTTGTGCTTCACCAGGTATTGGGATTTTAGGATGCGCTTGTTCGCCTCATTCCTGATCGGGCTGATTTTTGGTTTGGGTCTGGTTATTTCGCAGATGAGCAATCCGGTGAAAATTCTCGGGTTTCTCGATATCGCGGGAGACTGGGACCCGACATTGCTGGTGGTGATGGGCGCCGCTCTTATGACGACGCTGATCGGGTATCGCCTCGTGCTCGGAAGGCGAAAACCGCTGCTTGATACTGCTTTTCATCTCCCGACAAAAACGACAATCGACCGGCCGCTGCTCATTGGCGCTGCGATTTTCGGGCTTGGCTGGGGGATGGCGGGCCTGTGCCCCGGGCCGGGCGTCAGCGCTGCGGCTCTCGGCGGCGTTGCGCCCTGGGCCTTTGTGGCGGCGATGCTCGTCGGCATGCAGCTGCAGCGCTTTATCAAGGTCTAGCCCAAGGCCTGCGCCCGCGTTAAAACCCGAACTTCGTAAAGAGGGCGGCGGATGTTTGACGAAAAAGTCAGCGGCGGTTCGAAGGACCGTTCAAATTTTGAGCGCCAGCTGGCTGCATCCATCGACGCGGCTGCGGACTGGTTAAGCGCAAACCAAAAACCTGAAGGCTATTGGGTTGGCCGACTGGAATCCAATGCCTGCATGGAAGCGCAATGGATTCTCGCCCTGTGGTTCATGGGACTGGAGGATCACCCTTTGCGCGCCCGGATGGCGCATGGGTTGAAGGAGACACAGCGCCCGGATGGTTCTTGGCAGATCTATCACGATGCGCCTGCGGGTGACATTAATACGACTGTTGAGGCTTACGCGGCCTTGCGCTCGATGGGGACGCCGAAAGATGACCCGGCGATGCAGCGCGCCCATCAGTGGATCATGTCCAAGGGCGGGCTTAAAAATATTCGTGTTTTTACCCGCTACTGGCTGGCGTTGATCGGCGAATATCCCTGGGAGCGGACGCCGAACCTGCCGCCGGAAGTGATTTACTTTCCCAACTGGTTTCCATTTTCGATCTATAACTTTGCGCAGTGGGCGCGCGCGACCTTGATGCCGATTGCTGTTTTGTCAGCACGTAGGCCGTCGCGTCCTTTGCCGCCGGAAAACCGGCTTGATGAATTCTTTCCCGAAGGACGCAGCGCCTTCGATTATTCCTATCCAGATAAGCCGGGCGCCGATATCGTAGACAGCTTTTTCTTGTGGATTGATCGCGCGTTGCATATCGGTCAATCAGCAGGGATTGCGCCGTTGCGCAAAGGCGCGGTGAAGCGTGCGCTTGAATGGATTATTGAACATCAAGATGCTGACGGCGTGTGGGGCGGTATTCAGCCGCCTTGGATTTATTCGCTGATGGCGCTCTACAATGAGGGCTATGCGGTTGACCATCCGGTGCTCGCCAAGGGAATTGGCGCGCTGGACGATCCGCGCTGGCGCGTCGATGTGGGCGAGGGGACATGGATTCAGGCCTCCACATCGCCGGTATGGGATACGCTGTTAACGCTGCTTGCCTTTGACGACTGTGACCTGAACGACGAGAAGGCTGAAGAAGTTGAAAAAGCACTCGACTGGGTTTTAGCGCAGCAGGTGCTGCGTAAAGGCGATTGGTCAGTCAAATGCCCGGATCTGGAGCCTGGCGGCTGGGCGTTTGAATATAAGAACTACTTTTATCCTGATACAGATGACACTGCAGTCGCGCTTATTGTGCTGTCGCAATTTCGCGATGACCCGAAGTGGAAAGCCAAAGGCATCGACAAAGCAATTGAGCGCGGCGTCAACTGGCTCTTCGGCATGCAATGCAAAGGCGGTGGGTGGGGCGCCTTCGACAAGGACAATGATAAGAACTACCTGACCCGCATTCCTTTTTGCGATTTCGGTGAGGCGCTTGATCCGCCATCCGTTGACGTGACCGCGCACATTGTGGAGGCGTTCGGCAAGCTTGGCTTCCGCATGGATCATCCGAATGTCAAACGCGCTATCGATTACCTGAAAGCCGAACAGGAAGAAGACGGCTCGTGGTTTGGTCGCTGGGGCGTCAATTATATTTACGGCGCAGGCGCCGTATTGCCGGCGCTTGAGGCCATCGGTGAAGACATGTCGCGACCGTATATTGCCCGCGCCTGCGATTGGCTTCGCGCCGTGCAGCAGGAAGACGGCGGCTGGGGTGAAAGTTGCGCGTCCTATATGGATGTCAAAATGAAAGCCACGGGAACGACGACAGCCTCGCAGACTGCCTGGGCGTTGATGGGACTGATCGCGGCGAACCGTCCAGAAGATCGGGAAGCGATTGACAAGGGGCTTGCGTTTTTGATGGAGCGCCAGAGCGATGGAACCTGGAAAGAACCGGAATACACCGGCACTGGCTTTCCAGGTTACGGGGTGGGCGCGACCATCAAGCTTGGAGATCCGCTGCTGCAAGAACGCCTGAAGCAGGGACCGGAACTGTCACGCGCATTCATGATCAACTATAATCTGTATCGGCACTATTTTCCGTTGATGGCGATGGGACGGATCAGGAAAGCCTTAGCCTGACTGGCGTCGCGCTCTGATTTCACCGAAGGCGCCGCAAATACGTCGCACATGTAGGCGATAGGGGGTTTTTACAGATCCCATTGACAAATGCTTCCAGCTATATTAGTTATAGTTCAAATGATTACAGAAGTAAGCAAACCCAGCTCGGCAGTTAAAAGTCCAAGTAAAAACGATTCGGCGGCGGTTTCTGACGAGGTCGCAGCTCAGGCGAACAGCGTTTTGAGCGATATTCGCGGTCTAATTCGCGCCAGCGATATTCATTCAAAGAGAATGCAGCGCATGACTGGCCTTACGACGGCCCAGGCGCTTGTCATTCGCGCGATTGGCGAACTTGGTGAAGTTACAACCAGAGCTGTTTCAACTGAAGTTGCGCTCAGTCAGGCGACTGTGACAACCGTACTGGACCGACTTGAAAGCAATGGATTTATCGAGCGCTATCGAAGCGCTAAAGACCGGCGCGTTGTCCACGCTAAGTTGACTAAAAAGGGCAGGTCTATTGAGAGCGCCATGCCGGATTTGCTCGACGAAAAGTTTATGGCTCGTTTCGCCGACCTTCCAACGAAACGACGCAAAGAGATATCATCCGCGCTGGCTGAGACCGCGCGCATGATGAACGCCGACGCGACCGATGCTGCGCCGGCTGATAACGGACGCGATGACGCTCGCGTCAAGCGCTCCTGAGCGCAAAAATTGCATCCTTCCAAAATTGGCTTTGTTCGCGCGTAAAGTTTCGTGCTGAGCCAGAAACGAAAGGATACATTTATGTCTGTTGAACTTTTGAAAGAACGCGCTGAAGAATTGCCGGTAAAAACCGGAATTAATCGCAAAGATCGCAAAATGCTATCAGAGTTGATGGGCCGTGTATTGGCGAGCTCTTACGTGCTTTATCATAAAACGCACGCCTTTCACTGGAATATTACCGGACCGATGTTCTATTCTGTACACAAACTGACCGAGGAGCAATATAAGGACCTCGCAGCGGCCAATGACGACCTTGCCGAACGTATTCGGGCGATTGGCTTCACAACGCCGACAGGTTTAACCCGTTATATTAATGAGAGCATTGTCGAAGACGTTGTGGACATGCCGAATGCGGGGAACATGATCCAGCAACTGGCCCAAGACCACCAGGCTGTCGCGACGCAATTGCGCGATGCGGTGAAGGAAGCGGAGAAAGTCGATGACGTTTATACCGCCGACTTGCTGACCGCCCGCATTGGCGCACATGAAGAAGCAGCGTGGATGTTGAATGCACTAAGCGTTCAGTAATATCGCAGTTAAGGGGGACTAAATTAAAACCGGGCGTTTCAATGCAGCGCCCGGTTTTTTTTGCCTTGTAAAAAGCAATTCCTTTTTAACTGCAACCACCATCAAGGCTTTCAATCCATGACGCAATCAGCGTGACGCCTTCCTCATGCGTAATGGCGCGGCCTAATTCCGGCATCATTGCGGCGGGGTCGGTTGTCTCCATACGGAAGACTGTAATCGACTGATCGGGCGCGCCCGGTACGATGTCATAGGGGCGCCCGCCCGTGCCGCCGCCCGCCGCAATCGGCGGTTTGCAAAGGCCAAGCGCAGCGTCCATGGCGCCTGGCTCCAGGTCAAGGCCGGACGTATCCGCTGGTCCGTTCGGATTATGACAATGGCTGCAATTGATATCGAGATAGGCGCGCGCTCTCGCCTCCAGCGGCGCTGTTTCATCTGTCCACATTGCGTTTTGTGGCGCTGGCGTTTCAATCTCGCCCTCCAGCAGTCCCGCGGCAAGCCAGTAATCTAGCTGGTTAAATTCAGGTCGAAAGCCTGATGGTTTATTGAGATGGCGTGCTTTGAGGCCAATCGGCTGGATGGCCTTCGTACTGGCGTTGGTTACATGACATCCGGCGCATTGATTGGCGTTAGGTACGATATAGGCGAAATCTTCAACGCGATTATCATCACGCGCGAGACGAAGCCGTTCGACAGCCCCGGCGCGTTTCAATACGGCGTCGGTCTGTTCATCGTTCCAGACATAGGGCAGGGCCGCCCAGCCATCGGCGCGACGCACGAGCAGACGCGTTTCAATAAGCCTGACACCGCTGAGCGACATTCCGCCATCGACAAGAGGCGCCGTATCTCGCGTCGATACGACGCCATCCCACTTTGCCGATGATTGGGGATAATAAAACGTCTTTGTGATTACGGCGCCGACGGGAAAGTCAAAGCTTTGCGTGTCATGATACTGTGCTGACTGACTATCCGGCAGCCAGACGGTACGTAGTTTCTTCGCATAATCGGAAAACAGCGGGGTCGCCAGGTCATACGGCATCACGCCGTCACTCAACACCAGCGACCCGTCTGTTGCGGTCACCATGCCCCAGTCGCTTAGGCGCTCAGGGTTGGACTCTGCATGATAAGTCGGCTGTGGCTGGTTTTCACCTGAACACCCGATGACGCTTAGCAAGGCGATAATGACGACAAAGGTCTTCATTCAGCAAGCGGTCCTGTCAGGGCGACGGCGGGCAGCTTTTCAAGAGAACAATCATGTTCGTCTTCAGCGATGCGTGGATTTTTATTACCATTCGGTCCGTCCACATTCACGACTTTTGCGTCGCCGTTTTGAACGCACAAGACCGGCCGCGGGTCAGCGCGGCTTTCATTGACATACCCATCCCAGAGAACATCCGGGAGGCTGCCGAGCGGCCCGGCGAGCGCAATCTTCAACGCCTGCAGATCAAGACCATCCGGATTGTTCCCACCGCCTTCAAACTGATTGTCATAAACAAAGATGCGTTCAGGATACGGGTCGAAATCGGCTTCTGTGCTGGCGTCATTATAACCTGCTGAAAACAGGCTTGAGACAATCACGTTAGCTGTCTTGTTATCGCGAATAACGTTATCGAATATTTCGACGTCATCATTGGAATTGACAACGACGCCCGACCCGGCTGGAATGGACGCGACCGGCGTTCCTTCATGGCCGAAGTTCCTGGTGTTGTTTTCATAGACCTGATTATCAAACACTCTGGTGCGCGCGCCCGGTTGTTTCAGGTTCGGCATGTTGAATACAAGTATGCCGCCCGTATTGTTGGTGGCGATATTATCGTAAACATCGGCGTCAAATGTGTTTTCGATCTCGATACCGGCGACGTTGTATTCCGCGCGATTGTTGCGGACGATGACATTTTGCGACTGCCCGATATAGAGCCCGGCGTCGGCCGCGGCGATGGCGACATTTTCTTCCATCAAAACGTTTTTGGTCTGCACCGGATATATGCCATAGGCGCCATTCGATGTTTTGGGCCCGCCGGTCCATTCAGTGCGCACGCGGCGAATGACGATGTTTTCGCCTTCAGTGATTTTCAGCGCATCGCCCTTCGTATCTTCGATTGCAAGGTCTTCGATGGTGAAGTCGCTGGCGGTCACGAGAAACCCTTCGGCGCCGGCGATCTGGTTTTTGAAACTGAGGATTGATTTATCCATCCCGGCGCCGCGAACGGTGACGCCGTCGACAGTCAGGCTTAAAGAGCGGTTAAACGCAAAAACGCCTTCGGGTATTTCGATCACGTCGCCCGGTTGAGCGTCGAGAAGCTGCGTCATCAGCGTTTCCTGATACGCCGTATCGCCAGTCACTTTAGATGCTGTCGCGCCGCCATCCTGCTGACCGCAAGCCAATAAGGCCAAACTCGTCGCCGTGATGAAAACTCTATTGATCATGAAACGCTCCCGCTCTTGCCGCTCCGATATCTGCGCGCGAGCGTTGACCCGGCGCGCATTTCCCGTCAGCAATGATGGCCGAATTGGCGCCAGATGAAAAGGAAACGATGCATGACGATGAAGCGGCGAACCCTGTTGGAATCCGGCGCAATGGGTGCGGCGTTTTTGTCGATGGCCGGGGCCTGCGCCCGGCAAGACCAGTCGGCGTCGAACGATCTGGCGGAACTTGATGCGGTGGAAACGGCGGCGCGTATCAAATCCGGCGCTTTGAGCGCTGAGGAGGCGGTGGACGCGGCGATTGATCGCGCGCAGCGAATTGAGCCCCAGATCAACGCCATCGTCACCAAGACTTATGGCCGGGCGCGCAAGGCCGCCGCCAATGCCGACGGGCCGATGGCGGGCGTGCCGACATTCGTAAAGGATCTCGATGACGTGACCGGCGTGCGCACTGCGTTCGGCAGCCGCGCCTTTCCCGGCTATCGCGGCAAAGAACAAACACTCTTGACGAATGCTTTTCTCGGTCTTGGCGTTGTCTCGCTCGGTAAAAGCGCAACCCCGGAGTTCGGCCTCTCTGCAACGACGGAGCCTTTAAGTTCCGGAAAAACAAGAAACCCTTGGAATACGGATCATTCTACCGGCGGGTCATCCGGCGGAGCGGCTGCGCTGGTGGCGAGCGGCGTTGTGCCTATCGCTCATGCAAGCGACGGCGGCGGCTCGATCCGCATTCCGGCGTCCTGTTGCGGCAATGTGGGTTTAAAGGTCTCGCGCGGGCGATATCCGCAGGCGCGCGTTGCGACTTTCGGGCCGATCGATTTATCCGTGCATGGGGTGCAGAGCCGCACTGTGCGTGACACGGCGGCAGTAACGGCCGCGATGGAGTTACCGCCGGAGGAAAGCGGCCTGGCGCCGGTAGGCCTGGTTTCCGCGCCAGCTAAACGGCAATTGAAAATAGCGCTGGTGACGGCGGGTCTTAGCGAAGAGAGCGTCGATCCGCGCGTTGTTACGGCAACGGAGGGCGTGGGGCGGCTTTGTGCTGATCTTGGCCATGTGGTGGAGCCGATAAGCTTTCCGATTGATCCGATTGTCGCGGTGGATTTTCATCTTTATTGGGCGGCGTTCGCCCATGGGGCTGTCAGTATCTGGGAGAAGAGAACGCATCTGCCGCGCAATGGACTGGCGTTCGAACCATTTACGCTCGGTCTCGCGCAATATTTTGAAGATCATCAGGATGAGTTTGAGGAGCGCGTCGCGCGATTGCAAACTATTGCGGGCGTAATGGATGAGAACGTGTACGCTAACTACGATCTTGTGCTTTCGCCTGTTGTCGCCGCGCCGCCGCCGCGGATTGGATATCTGGATGGCGGGCTCCGCTATGACGAGTTGATTGGGCGCCTGCTGAACTATGTTCAGTTTACGGCGATTTATAATATTACCGGCGCGCCGGCGATTTCTCTGCCGCTTTCGATGACGCCAGACGGATTGCCTGTCGGCGCGATGTTCGGCGCACGATTGGGGGATGAAAAAACGCTTCTTGAGCTTAGCTATGAGCTGGAAGAAGCCAAGCCCTGGAGCGCGCGACGACCGGCCGTGTTTGGATAGCGCTGTAGCTGGTAGGGTATTATCAAATTGACTTTAGGACGCCGTTACGCGCCTGTTTCATCATAGATATGGGGGCGCCTGATTTCGCCATGACACGCATGCCGAAATAAGCGGCATTGCAAAGGCTTGCTGCTTCTTTCAGGGCGGCGCCTTTCTTTTCAGATGCGAGCGCCGCTTCAAACGCGCTCTGTAACCGTTTCAATCCGTTTGAAACTATGCCTTCAACGCTTTTATTGTGGGGCGCCTGATCGACAGACGCATTGCATAAAAGGCAACCACGGCGGTCATTATCAATCACAACGGCGTCAATGACAGCATTGAGAAGCGCTTTAATGCGTTTGCGGCCGGTCGTTTGGGCGCCATCGCCGCCGGAGAGAAGGACGACTGCGCCCGCGACTTCATGGGCGTCATATGACTGGAGCGCCCGCAAATAGAGCGCCCGCTTGTCGCCGAATGCCGCATAAAGGCTGCCCTTATGGAGGCCGCTAGCCGCGATCAGATCGGCGTAGGATGTGCCGGCATAGCCGTTGCGCCAGAAGACATCCTTGATCGCTTCAATCACGCTATCTTCGTCGAATTCTCTTGGTCTTGCCATGTTCTGATGTCCTCACGTCGTTGTGACTGATCACATATTGACCAATTGGTCAATAATATAGATAAGCATACCAAGTTATTTACCAATTGGTCAATAACTTGGAAACTAGTCATTCCTGACGCCAACGTCAGACTTAAAAAAGGAAAATGAAATGTTTAAACAGATCACATTCGCACTGCTCGCGATCATTGCCTCGTCAGTAACGGCGGCAAAAGCCGATGACGCCAACAAGCATGGCGAGTCCAAGATTACGTCGTCGGTTGTAAAAAGCGGGCAGTTTGAAGGGCGCAATCGACACGTCACCACTGGCGGCGTTTCCATTGTCCAAACGGCAAGCGGCTATGTCGCTATTCTGGAAAGCAATTTTTCACTGGATGGCGCGCCGGCGCCGACGCTTGGTTTCGGCAACAACCGCTTTGACAAAGAAACTGAGTTCACAAAACTTGAGTCAAAAAATGGCCTTCAAGTGTACGCCATCCCCGATCATATCGATCCATCGGATTACAGCAAATTTTATGTCTGGTGCGCTGACTTCAATGTCGCTCTCGGCGTGTCTTCTCTGAAATAAACATATAACGCGGCGCTTGTTAAAAGCGGGCGCCGGCAAAAGGAAAATGTCATGAAAATATTATCATCAAAAATCCACGGCTTTATAGACTATGCCGCCGCCGCTGCTCTTATTGTTGCGCCTTTTTTCGTGCTGCCGGCAGGTGCGCCAGTGATCGCCACATTGCTTTCGGTCGCAGCAGGCGTTGCGCTGATCATTTATAGTCTCATTACAGATTATTCCGTGAGCGCTCGCAAAGCGATACCGTTTAAGCTACACTTGTTGATTGACTTCATTGCAGGCGTGTCGTTCATTATTGCGCCGTTTGTACTGGGGTTTGAGGGCGTCACCAAATTCTATTTTCTCATAATGGGCGGCGCTGTGATTATGGTTGTCCTGTTAACGGACAGTAATACACAAGAGTAAGATGCTGAAAGTTAAGTCGTCATGGCGGCGTCGCAAAACAGGCCCGTGTCATTTACGCGGCGTCCAAAACGCTCTTAAAAAACACAGCGCCGTCGATGCCGCCGAGGAGAGGGGAGATCACCCTTTCCGGATGCGGCATCAGTCCCAGAACATTGCCGGCGTCGTTTAGGATGCCGGCGATGTCACGCGCTGATCCGTTGGGATTGTCTACATATCGCAAGGCGACCCGCCCGTCGTCCTCAAGACGGTCCAGCGTTGCATCGTCGGCGAAATAATTTCCATCATGATGGGCCACGGGAAAGTTGACGAACTGGCCTTTTTCAAAACCGCTCGTGAACATCGACTGACTGTTTTCAACTTTCAATGTCACTGTGCGACAGACAAAGTTGAGATTGGCATTCCGCAAGAGGGCGCCGGGCAGCAGTCCCGTTTCGCACAGGATTTGAAAGCCATTGCAAATCCCGATGACAGGCGTGCCAGCTTTCGCACGCTCAACAACATCTCGCATCACGGGCGACTTTGCCGCCATGGCGCCGGACCGTAAATAATCACCATAGGAAAACCCGCCGGGCAAAACGATAAAGTCGGTATCCGGTAGTCCGGCGTCGCCATGCCAGACCATGGCTGGCGCCTTGCCTGTCGCCTGTTCAAGGGCGACGGCGACATCGCGATCACAATTCGAAGCGGGAAAGACGATGACGGCAGGGTTCATGGTTCAGGCCAGTATCTCGATTGCGTAATTCTCCATGACCGGATTGGCGAGGAGTTTTTTGCACATGTCTTCGGTTTTGGCCCGGGCGGCTGCCTCGTCAGTCTCATCGAGTTTCAATTCGATGACCTTGCCCTGGCGAACATCGGACGCCCCTTCGAACCCGAGGCCGAGAAGCGCGCCTTCAATGGCTTTGCCCTGCGGGTCCAGGACGCCGTTTTTCAACGTAATGGTGATTTTCGCTTTCATCGGTCTTCCCGGGTATTTGGCTTGGCCCACGCCATACGCCGGACTGCTTTTTTGCGCAACTCGCCAGCAGTGATTTCAGACCTGCATTGCGTAAGAAGGCGTGGCTGGCGTAGGGTCCCCGAAATCAAAAAATTGAGGGGCTTTCGATGATTCGCAAAATTTCCGCCGCCTTTTTGTCCGCCGCTCTCGGGGCCATGGCGGTTACCGGCGCAGCGACCGCAAACCACCACGGATTGACGCCTGAACAGGCGAAGGCGCGCGAAATTTATGAAACCGTGATCGGTATGCGCACGGCGAAAGGGCACGGCAATGTTCCGGCCATGGCGGCGTATCTGGCAAGCGAGCTGAAAGCGGCGGGCTTTGCCGATGACGATATGGAAATCATCCCGTCCAGGGAAACGGCTGCGTTTACGCTGCGCTATCGCGGCGATGGGTCGTCCGGCGCCAAGCCTGTTCTTTTTCTCGCCCATATGGATGTCGTCGATGCGAAACGTGAAGACTGGGAGCATGATCCATTCACCCTGCGCGAAGAAGATGGATTATTCCTTGGACGCGGTGTCGCCGATAACAAATATGGCGTTGTTAATCTGACCCAGACATTCATGCGCCTGAAGCAGGAAGGGTTTGTTCCAACCCGCGACCTTATTCTGGTGTTCACTGGCGATGAAGAAACCGACATGGCGACGACACGAATGATGGCGTTTGGGCGTGAGGACCTGGCCGAGGCTGAGTTTGCCTTGAACTCGGATGCGGGCGGCGGCGCTTACACCGAAGACGGCGTGGTGTTGCCCTATGACATGCAGGCTGCGGAGAAGACCTATGCAACGTTCAATGTGATTGCGCGCAATCCCGGCGGCCACTCGTCGCGTCCGCGCCCGGATAACGCGATTTATGATCTTGCGAGAGCGCTGCTTGCAATTGAGGGCTATGCGTTTCCGGTGATGGCCAATAAAATTACGCGCGCCTACGCGCGCGCGGCGGCCTTCAATATCGGCGGCGATATTGGCGATGCGCTCGCCAAATTCGCAGATGACCCGACCAACAAAAAGGCGATCAAAACACTTCGTGCTGATAGCGGCGCCAGCAACATGCTGTCGACAACATGCGTCGCCACAATGCTCGATGGCGGGCATGCGGAAAACGCATTGCCGCAATCCGCTGTAGCGACCGTCAATTGCCGCATTTTCCCCGGTGTTGAAATTGATTCCGTTCGTGAAACTCTGGTGAAGGTCATCGACAATGAGGCGCTGGAAGTCGTGCAATCGGATGAGCGCTTTGTTTCGAGCCCTGCATCGGAGCCGCGCGCCGACGTTAATGCGGCGCTTAGCGCCGCAATAAGGGTGCGGTACCCGGATTCTGAGATCGTGCCGTCGATGAGCTCAGGCGGGACCGATGGGATGCATTTTCGCCGCGCCGGCATTCCAACTTTTGGCGCCAGCGGACGGTTTGTGCCGCATGGGTATCGGTCCAACGCGCACGGGCTTAATGAAAGCCTGCCGGTTTCAACCTTTTATGAAGGGCTGGACCACTGGATCAATCTGATCAAGGCGCTGGCGGGTCCTGTCGAGTAGTTAGCCGAGTAAGTTGGACGGTGCGTTCCTCGTCAGCTTGCCGATATGTATTCTGACGGAGGCGCGCCGTACCAGTTTCGGAAGGCGCGTGTGAAAGCGCTTTGTTCGCTATAGCCGACGGCTTGTGCGATTTCGGCGATCGATTTCTTCCGTTCGCGAATATAAACTTCGCAGGCTTCCTTGCGCGCCGCTTCTACAACAGTCCGGAAAGAGGCGCCTTCCTGTGACAGGCGCCGGCGTAAGGTGCGCTCTGAGGTTCCCAGTGCTTTGGCGACGCGGGCGAGGCTTAGCGATCCATCCGCCAGCATCGCCTGGACGCAATGATAGGTTTCCGTCTGCGCCGTCATCGGCGCCCGCAGTTCTTTGAGTTGGCGATCAAGGCGCGCGCACAAAACGTCGAGAAGGTCTTTGTTAGCGTTCGGCAATGGCATATCGGCAAGAGCCGGGTCGAGGTGCATCTCGTCGAGGCGTGCGCCATAGGTAACCTCGCATCCGAATAGGTTGTCAGATTCTGCGGCGTGGGCAGTGCGTCGGTGGCGAAAGTGCATGCCGGCGATTTCCTTGTCGTAGAGCCAGGTCAGCCAGCGGCCGAATACGGCGTATCCGGCGAATACTGCTTCCGTAATCGGGCGCATGCGTTCGGCGTCATCGATATAAGGTCGCCAGCTAATTACAGCTTTGTCGGCGCTTACAGAAAAATGCGTTTTACCTAGCTGCTGGGTCAGCGCCTGATATTTTTCGTTAATCGCGAGCGCTTCTCGCAGGGTTGCGCTTGAGATCAGGGCGAGGCCAATGTCGAGAAAAGTCGATGGTCGAAAGTCCCGCCCGGCGGCAAGACCAATCGTGGTGTCGCCGGTCAACGCCTCCGCCTTGTGCATCATGGCGATGACCGTTTCATTGCTGTAGCGCCGGGCGACATTTTCAAAAGGTTCGGCGCCAAAGCCCAGAATCTCTTTCAGGGGCTCAGGAGCGCACCCTTTGGCGACGCAGGTTTCATAATAACTTCTCAAATAACGCGAAGAAACGTCGCCCACATCGCCCCCGGTGTTTCAGCTCCTCATGGCGATTTCATCGCCTTGGCCCAAATTGAACGCCAGTTGGCCGTTTATGTCAAATAGCGTGGCCTGATCCGTCAAGACTCATTTGTTTTCACTGGTTAATTCATACTCACGATTGCTGTGGCGCGCCTGAATTTTGAGCGGCGCCGCAATTACAAGACAGCTGGGGAGAACGTGCACATCGCAGGGGCTGAGATAGTCGGGGGAGACGGCTGTATCGGCTTGTGTGATTAAATGTGCGGCCGCTGTAGCCCGCCGCGATGCTTGTCATCGCGGCGGGTTTCTTTTGTCCCGGCCATAGCTAAACTCCGGCAGGCGGTTTCTGCATGAAGGGGCGGGCATATGCGCATCATCGGCACGGGGTGGCTTTTTGTTTCAGCGTTGGCGTTTGTATTGGCGGGCTGCGCCAGTCTGCCGCAAAGCACCGTACCTGGCGAAGAGTGGGGCCGGCATGAAAATGTCGCTGCGGCCGGTTTTTCCGCTGAAGGCCTGGAGGCGCTCGAAACCGCTGTTGACCAGGGCAACACCCATTCCATGGTTATCGTCAAAGATGGCAGTCTCGTTTACGCCTATGGCGATGTCGCTCAGACGGAAGGCACGTATCTCGCCTCGGTGCGCAAAAGCATCCTGACCATGTTGATGGGAGAGCATGTTGAAAGCGGCGTTATCGACATCAACGCGCGCCTTGCCGACCTTGGTGTTGACGATGTCCGGGGACTGACGGAGATCGAGAAAAGCGCGACCTTGCGTGATCTCATTACCGCGCGCTCCGGCATTTACCATCCGGCTTCGAATTTCTCCGGCGTCACCGATGAAGGACCGCAGCGCGGCGATCATGAGCCCGGCGATTATTACTGGTACAACAATTGGGACTTTAACGCCGCCGGTGGTGTTTTTGAAAAACTAACGGGTACGGATATCTACGAGGCGTTTGAAAAACAGTTTGCCGGCCCTTTGGATATGCAGGACTTTGATCTCGCGGTGCATCAGGCGAACGGTAAGACTGGTGATCTGACCCAGTCGCAGTTTCCTGCATATCATTTCTATCTTTCGGCGCGCGATGCGGCCCGGCTTGGGTTGTTAATGCTGCATGAAGGCGAGTGGGGCGGAGAAGAGATCATCTCTGCTGACTGGGTGCGCGAAAGCGTCG
Source organism: Pseudomonadota bacterium (assembly GCA_039196665.1). Lineage (GTDB taxonomy): Bacteria > Pseudomonadota > Alphaproteobacteria > Caulobacterales > Parvularculaceae > Hyphococcus. The sequence continues at coordinate 22,325 of JBCCUQ010000004.1, forward strand.
CCATCGTCACGCCGAATGAAGAGATGAATCCGGAAAGCTACCGCTCGAGCGGCTTTGCTTATGGCTATATGTGGTGGGTGTTCGACCCGGCGCATTTTCCGGAAGCATTCCACGACGGTTATGCGGCCCGAGGGCATTTCGGGCAGTATATTGTCGTCTTGCCGAAGCTTGATCTGGTCTTCGTTCACAAGACGGCGCCGGTCAGTTACGACACGCCCGAGGAGTATGCGGCGGTCAATGTCACATGGGATGAATTTCGTGTTCTGATCGACCTGGCGCTGGACGCGATGAGTGAATAGTTGTTTGTGAGACGATGATCCTTTCTCACAAACACAAATTCATATTTCTGAAAACCATCAAAACGGCGGGCACGAGTATTGAGGCAGCGCTGTCCGAAATTTGCGGACCTGACGATATTATCACGCCGTTCAGCCCGGAGAACGATGCATTCCGCAGCGGGCGGGCGCCGCAAAACTATCGCCTGGATCACCCGCTAGTTCCGAAGCGCCCTTTGTTGCGCCGTTTGTTGCACCGACCGGAACGCTATTACCATACGTCCGTTGGGTTTTATGAGCACATGCCGGCCTGGCGCCTAAAAGCGTATGTTGGAGAGGAGGTATGGAATAGTTACTTCAAGTTCGCATTTGAACGCAATCCATGGGATCGTCAGCTCTCTTACTATTATTATAAAACCAGAAAGCTGAAACGCCGTCCAAGCTTTCAATCGTTTATGCATAATCGCCGGAAAGCCTTTGTCGAAAATTTCTCGCTCTACACAATCGATGGCGAAATTGCCGTCGATTATCTTGGGCGTTATGAAAATCTCGAAGCGGATTTTCAGGCGGCGCTGGAGCGGATCGGCGTGACCGAGCCGCTCGCATTACCCAAGGCCAACATCTCAAGCAATCGGGATAAGGAAAGCGCTTACCAGCGCCAATATGATGCGCAGCTAAAAGCGCTGATTGAGGACTGGTACAGGCCGGAAATTGATACGCTGGGCTATCGGTTTGAATAACCTGGCGATACTCGCTGCGAAATCTATTCGCCGTTGTCGCTCACCAATACCGGGCCGGACTTGCCTGAGTTTTCGCTCTCGCGAATGACGCCGAGCCTGCGCGCGACTTCACGATAGGCGTCCGTGACATTGCCGAGGTCCTGGCGGAACCTGTCTTTGTCCATGATGTCATTGGTTTCCATGTCCCAAAGGCGGCAACTGTCAGGGCTGATCTCGTCGGCGACAATGAGGCGCATCATCTCGCCTTCATATTGCCGACCGAACTCCACCTTGAAATCGATGAGCTTAATGCCAACCCCGGCAAAAAGGCCCGACAGGAAATCATTGGTGCGCAGGGCAAGAGCCATCATGTCATCAATCTCCTGAGGGTTCGCCCAGTTGAACGCGGTGATGTGCTCTTCGGACACCAGCGGATCGCCGAGGTCGTCATTCTTATAGTAAAACTCGATGATGGAGCGGGGCAGGACGGCGCCATTTTCCAGCCCGAGGCGTTTGCACAGGGACCCTGCCGCGACGTTGCGAACCACAACCTCAAGCGGCACGATCTCCACATGGCGCACCAGCTGCTCGCGCATGTTAAGTCGCTTCATGAAATGGGTCGGCACGCCAATGCGCTCCAGCCCCAGCATGACGAATTCCGAAATCCGGTTGTTGAGGACGCCCTTGCCCTCCAGCACCGCTTTTTTCTGATTGTTGAAGGCTGTGGCGTCATCCTTGAAATACTGAATGACAGTGCCGGGTTCCGGTCCCTCGAACAGGATTTTCGCCTTGCCTTCGTAAATCTGTTTGCGGCGAGCCATTAGGGTAGTCCTTTCAATGCCTTAGAGGCGTTTCTGTCGGCGCTGACGAGGCCTGACAGGGAGCGCGAAACCGCTTTGCGGCGCCGGCTTTCCCGTTTCGCTAGCACAATGCGCGCGGGGGAAGAAGAGGCGGTTTACGCTCTCGCGACGGGCTTGAAAACCCCCCGCCAGCGCAATTTTCTCAGCCGCGTTGCGCAATGCGTAAACCAGTTATAAGTACGGTTTAAAGCGTTAGACCCGTCAGTATTGGAGAGCCTTCCCATGACCACCTTCGACGATCGCGAAAACAAGTTCGAAAAGGCGTTCGCCCATGATGAATCCCTGCGGTTTCGGGCCGAAGCCCGCCGCAACAAGCTGCTTGGGCTATGGGCGGCAGGGCTCCTGGGCAAGGAAGGCGAGGCGGCGCAGGAATACGCCAAGGAAGTGGTCAAGGCCGACCTCGAAGAAGCCGGCGATGAAGACGTATTCCGGAAAATTCGCGGCGATTTTGACACCGCGAATGTCAACCAGTCCGATCACCAGATCCGCCGTCATATGGATGAGTGCATGGCTGAGGCGATCCAGCAGATACAAAAAGAAGGCTAAGCGCGCGGACTTTTAATGCGCGGGGGCGAAACACGGGCCGGCGCAGGTTCAAGCCGTAACGCAATGGGTGTGCGACGGCTCTTATCGTCATCGCCAGTATTGTCATCTTTGAGTAAGAAGATCGCCGTGCCCATGGCGGCTGAGCCCCAGGTGATCGTCATGACGATCAGCAACATTACTATCGCAAGCGCCCCAAATGACGAGCTTGCCGTAAGACTGCGAAATCCAGCGATATTGAAAACCAAAAGCGCGCCCACAAATATCCAGCCGCTGGCGGCGCCGACGATCAAATGCCTTAAAAGATAACGCGTCAGTCGCCAGTCCGTGCGTGGCCGCGGATCGGTCTTTTCACCTGCTGATGATTGTTTGAGCTGCGTTTTCTGCACAATGCGAACCTATCGTATCCTGCCGACGCTGTGCATCGCGGCATGGCGTCGCTTATGTTCGCGCAGTACGGGCTGCGTGTGACAGTGGCGCCGCGCCTGCTGATATGGCAATGGGGAATGGTGACTGGACATATGATGAGGAGACGCAGATGGGACGCGTAGACGGCAAGAAGGCATTTATCACGGGTGGTGCGCAAGGCCTGGGCGCATGTTTTGCGCGGATGTTGGCGGCGGAAGGCGCCAAGGTTTTTATCACGGACGTGAATGTCGCTGGTGCGGAGAAAACAGCTGCGGAAATTGACGCCGACTATACGGGCGCGGCGTCTTTCGCTCATCACGACGTCACCAAACGTGACGAGTGGGAAACGGCGCTGGGCATGGCGGCGGAATTCATGGGCGGGATCAGTGTTCTGATTAATAACGCCGGCATCGGCGGATGGGGCAATATCGAGACCGAAACCGATGATAACTGGCGGCGCACGATGGAGGTCGATGTGGACTCGATCTATTACGGTACGCAGCTGGCGATGCCATATCTTAAAGAATCTCAACCTGCTTCGATCATCAACATCTCGTCTGTTGCAGGCATGCTCGCGGATGGCAATATGTTCTCCTATAACACAGCGAAAGCGGCGGTGTGGATGATGTCGAAGTCGATTGCGCTCCATTGCGCCCGTTCGGGGTATGATATCCGCAGCAACTCCGTGCATCCGGTGTTTACCCGTACGCCGATTATCGATCCGCTGATTGCGTTGGGCGGCGGCGGTGACGAAGGCGAGAAAAAGCTGGTCAAGCAAATTCCGATGAAGCGTCTCGGCGAACCGGAAGATGTCGGCTACTGCGTTCTTTATCTGGCGTCTGATGAATCGCGCTACGTGACCGCTTCGGAATTCAAGATCGACGGCGGCATCACGGCGCAATAATGTTTTAAGAAAAGTGTCTAAGGAGCCGCTACTCTTAAGGATTTTGCATCGATATCGATACTCACGGGCTTTGAGCTTTCCACCGGATCGCCATCGATTGTGTAACTAAACATCGGCTCAACTGACATGATTTTGCAGTGCTTGCATTTTTGAATGTCAATTTGCGCGGCGTTTTGCGCCCCGCTGGCGACAAACTCGGCGAGTAACGCTGTAAAGTCGCCGCCGTGGCTCGCTTCGCTCAGATAGACAGCAAGCATGCCTTCATCAATGCGGTCGCGTTTGGGAACGAGGTTTTCCGCCCTTGATATGATGTTGTTGGAAACAACAATCGTGTTGGTGTCAAGATGAAGAGTAGAGTCATCGATTTCGACACGAAACCTCATTGGTTCCGCTTTAAAGATTGCCTCTGCGGCATTCGCAACGCCGACGGTGACTTCGGTTATTGTCTCGGCGTCGCGCAGGGTTTCCCGGGCTTCCGCAAGTGTCGCATAGGCTCCGAAAACAACATTGTTCAGGAAAACCCGCTCGCCAATGATCCCGACGTCAATCAATCGAATTGATCCGCTTAGACATGCATCAAGCGCCTCATTGATCGTAAGGGGAATATCGAGATCACGGCATAGCTCGTTTACCGTTCCGCAGGGCAGGGGCAAAAGCGCGATGGGTCTATGCCGAATAACGCTTGCAATTGCGGCCTGCGTTCCGTCTCCGCCAGCAATTATAAAATAGGCGATATTATCCTGATCACGCATGGTTTTTGCGGTGTTGACGAGTACGGTAAAGTCGCCTGAGACGACCTCAAGGTCGTAGGGATCATACCGCCTAAGGATATCGGAAGTTTGTGCAATGATCGCGTCAACGCCTTGCTTCTGCACGCCGCCGGATTTTTCGTTGATGAAAAGATATGCTTTCATGACTTAGTGCTGCTTCCAGGCTCCGTTCTCGCGAGCAAATTGAAATCGCTTTTCGGTAATGAACTCATTCTCTCCGTAGCGCTGAACGCTGACATAGAGTTCGGCGCCTGTCCATTGCAGTAGATTGTAGGATGGTTTTTCGCCCCGCAGGCGTGTGGAGGCGGCTGTGCCCGCCGCTGCAACGATAATGGGCTTGGCGGGCGTTTCATGCAATTGCGCATTCGCCACATGGACATGCCCGGTGAGAAGCGCATCGGCGCCCGCTTCGGAAAGCGTGTGCATCGCTCGCGCCGGATTGTTGATCAGCGCATCGCCAGCGGGCCCCGGTCCCGGCAGCACCGGGTGATGAAACGCCACGAGTTTCAGGGCGGCGCCATCGGCGCTGCGCAATTCGTCGGACGCGTCTTTCAGTTGCTTCGTAGACAGGCGCCCACGCGACCAGTCAAGCGACGGCCCGGCGCGCCGTGCGGAATTAAGACCGATGATCAGAACGTCATTAATGCGAAATGTCGGCCGCAATTCATCCTGCACATAGGCGCGAAATCGACGCCACGGATCGGTCATGCGCTGCCCGACATTATAGACGGGCGCGTCATGATTGCCGGGTACGGCCATGACCGGCGCTCGAAACCGCCGCATGAATGCGGCCGCTGCTTCAAACTCCCGTTTTCGTCCGGCTTGTGTGAGGTCGCCGGTCAGAATGATAGCGTCGACATTGGCGGCGTTGATCTGGTCCGCCAGGCGTTCAGCTGCATCGGCGTCAATGGCGCCGAAATGGATATCAGAGACGTGGGCGATGGTTGTCATCGTTCAGGCGCCTTCATCAGAACAGGTCCGCATTGACCCTCTCAATATGAACCATTCAAGCAAAAAACCAACATTCCAGTCTGCTTCGCGGCCCTGGCGCAGCCAAAAAGGCGTCATTGCCGACTCAGGGCGAACAACCTACAATTGAGATAATTCCAATGTCGCGGTGACTGCGCTGTATATGGCGCGGGGCCCCGCACTTTCCGAAAAGGAGACGGCATGTCCGGCTTACTGATTCTACTTGGCGGCGCCGTTGCTGTGGCGCTCTTTGTCATTGCGATCTATAACCGTATTGTTGCGCTTAGTCAGCGCACCGAGCAGGCGTTTGCCGATGTGGATGTGCAGTTGAAGCAGCGCCATGACCTGGTTCCCAACCTAGTTGAAACCGTGAAGGGCTACGCCAGTCACGAAAAGGAAACCCTTGATGCGGTGATTACCGCGCGTAACGCTGCGCAAGCTGCGACCGGCCCCGCCGCACAAGGCGCCGCCGAAGGCGTATTGGGCGCCGCGCTTGGGAAGCTGTTTGCGCTGGCTGAGGCCTATCCCGATCTGAAAGCCAATACGAACTTCCTTGAGTTGCAGCGCGAGCTATCGGACATTGAAAACAAAATCGCCGCCGCCCGCCGCTTCTTCAATAATGCGGTGCAGGAGTTCAACACGGCTATTCAGCAAATTCCCGGTAATCTGGTTGCGCCGCTTGGAAGCTTCACGGCGAAGGAATATTTTGAAATTCCGGAGGCAAGCCGCGCGCAGGTGGAAACAGCGCCTGAAGTGAAGTTCTAGAACCAGCAAAAGGCCGTTCAGTAATGAAACTTCTCGGCCTCATCGGCGGTATAAGCCCTGAATCGACAGCGATCTACTACCAGCTTTTGAACGAGCAGGCGCAAGCGCAGCTTGGCGGGCAGCATTCAGCAAATATTCTTCTGTATACGGTAGATTATGGCGTGGTCTATGAACAATACCAGCGCGGGGATTGGGATGGTTATGCGGGCGAGATCGTTAAAGCCGCGAAGCGCCTGAAAGCGGCCGGCGCCGATTTTCTCGCGATTGCATCTAATACATCGCATATCGGCGCGGCGCCGTCTGCAGCCGAGACCGGCCTGCCGGTGCTTCATGTGCTCGATGCGCTTGTCGATTCTATAAGTGCGGCCGGCGTCAAACGACCGCTCCTCTTGGGAACGCCTTTTGTCATGGCGGGTGACTTCTACCGCGCAGAGCTTGCCAAGCGCTTCAGCGGCGAAGCGTTGACGCCTAACGTAGCAGAACAAAAAGCGGTGGGACGGATCATTTTTGATGAACTTGTCAATGGCGACGTTCTAGATGGCTCGCGTGAGGAATTGAAGCGCATGGTTGCTCGCAGCAACTGCGATGGTGTTATTTTGGGATGCACCGAACTCTGCATGATCCTGTCGCAAGATGATTTCGAGATGCCGGTCTTCGATACGACCGGGCTGCATGCGGCGGCGTTGGCGTCTTATATGTTCGAGGAGCGTTGAGCATTGGGCGCGTTCGGCCTGCAAACCCATATCTGGAACAACAATCTGAAGTCCGTAGTTCTGCTAGGCGGGTTTCCGGTGCTTTTGTTGCTGTTGTTATACGGATTGTCGGTTGGATATGTGGCTGTTAGTGCGCCCGTTAATTCCATCTGGCAGGGCATGGGACTGGCGCTCGACCATATGACACGCATATGGCCGTTTGCGCTTATAGGCGCTGCTGTCTGGTTCGGCATTGCATGGCTTTCTTATCAGAAGATCATTGAGGCGTCTGTCGGCGCGCGGGGACTGACCCGCAAGGAAGCGCCGGAGCTTTATAACCTGCTGGAAAACCTGTGCGTATCGCGCGGACTGACCATGCCGCGTCTCAACGTTATCGAAACGCCGGCGCTCAACGCCTTCGCCAGCGGCCTTGATGACAAAAGCTACAAGGTCACCGTAACGCGCGGCCTGATTGAGACACTGGACAAGGATGAGCTGGAAGCAGTGCTCGCCCATGAACTGACTCACATCATGAACCGGGATGTGCGGTTGCTCATCATTGCGGTGATCTTTGTCGGCATCTTTTCATTCTTTGGAGAGATGATTTTTCGCGGTCTGTTTCGCTCGGGCGTGCGCACCGGCGGATATTCAAGCGGGCGCAAGGGCGACAGCCGCGGCGGCGGCATGCTTATTCTCATTGCGGTCGCGATCATCGTCATCGCCTATCTTCTGGCGATGGTGATCCGCTTCTCCCTGTCGCAGAAGCGCGAATATCTCGCTGACGCCGGCGCCGTGGAACTGACCCGCAATCCGGATGCGATGATCTCGGCGCTTAAAAAGATTTCCGGCAATAGCGATGTTGATGCGCCGAACGACGTTCAGCAGATGATGATTGAGAATAGAAATCCATTTGCCGGTGTTTTCGCGACCCATCCGAAAATCGAAAAACGAATTGAGGCGCTACAGGAATTTGCTGGCGGACGTGAGTAAGTTAAACACATGTCTTGCGATCGCGGTTCTCCTTCCTCTTTCTTTGCGCTCGTGTTTCTCTTCTCGGCGCCGTTCTGGGTGTTTGGCGGCCTGGTAGACTATCAGTTAATGCCGGGACTGCCGGCCTCCGCATTGATGATCACATGTCCACTGCTGGCGGCAATTGTCTTGCGCTGGCGCGAAGTAGGACCGCGGGGTGCAATGATGCTTCTGGTGCGGGCCTTTGACTTCCGGCGCAACAAATCCTGGGCGCTTTATGCACCAGCGCTATTGTTGATGCCGTTGCTGAGTTTGGTCGCGTTCACAGTCAGCGGCTTGATAGGAACGCCGCTTCCCATGCCCCAATTTACATTGAGCGATGTTTTTTTGCTCTGTGTGCTTTTTTTCATCGCTGCTTCGATGGAGGAATTGGGCTGGGCCGGGTATGCGACCGAGCCTTTGCAGGCGCGCTTTGGCGCTTTAGTCGCCGGATTGATCATTGGTCTGGTTTGGGCGATCTATCATTTCATTCCACTGATTCAGGCGGACCGTTCTGTTGAATGGATCGCTTGGTGGGCGCTTGGGACAGTGGCTGTGCGAGTCTTTATGGTCGCGCTTTATAACGCTGCTGGCGGCAGTATTTTCATCGTGACGCTATTTCACATGACGCAAAATGTGTCCTGGCAACTATATCCCGTAAGAGGTTCGCATTACGACCCGCAACTATTTTCTGTCTTGTTCGTCATTATGGCGGTTATTGGGGTAATCATTTTAATACAGCCCAGCGGAAGAGCTGAGTAAAAGCGAGCGCTTTACTGATACAAAACGCTTGGCAGCCATGTCGCGAGGCCGGGGAATTTCGCCAGCAATCCCAGTGCTAAAATCTGGATAAAGATAAAGGGGATCGCGCCGCGATAGATCTGTGCGGTTGAAACTTCCGGCGGCGCGACGCCGCGCAGGTAAAACAGCGCAAAGCCAAAGGGCGGTGTCAAAAATGACGTCTGCAGATTAATCGCCATCATCACGCCGAGCCAGATCGGGTCGAGCCCCATAGCGAGGAGGGGCGGGCCGACCAGCGGCACGACAACCAGCGTGATCTCGATAAAGTCGAGAAAAAAGCCGAGCACGAACATGACAAGCATGACGGTGATAACCGCGCCGACAATGCCGCCGGGTGTCGCCTCCAGCGCCGCGCGCACGGTGTCATCGCCGCCAAGCCCGCGAAAGACGAGAGAAAAAAGCGCCGCGCCGATCAGGATCGTGAACACCATGGTGGTGACCCGCGCTGTCTGGTCGAGGATCGGCGAAAGGCACTTGTCACGGCGCATCTGGATAAGGCTCGCGATAACGCCCCACGGCGTCAGTGCGAACAAGAAAAATGCGATGCCGATGCCGATCGTTTCCGCCGCCGGAATGTCCTGCCGTCCAAGGCGAAGGTCAAAAAAGCTTGTGAGCAGAATGAGCCCGACAATGGCGCCCGCAGAAACAAAGACGGCGGGACGTCCCGCCGCGATTGACCCTTTCGGCGCAAGGCGGGCGCCCGCGATCAACATTGCGCCAATGGCGCCGACGCTCGCCGCCTCGGTTGGCGTTGCGGCGCCGGCGAGTATGGAGCCGAGCACGGCGATAATAAGTAGAAGCGGCGGTGGCAGCACTTTAAGGGCGCCGATCCAGACTTCTTTCCGGGTGCCCATTTCCGATGCAGGGATCGCCGGCGCCTTATTAGGCCGGGTCACGGCGACAATGACTTGCCACAACAGATAAAGCCCAACCAGCATCAGGCCGGGGATCAGCGCACCCGCGAAAAGGTCGCCAACGGAAACGGTCTCCGGTGCAAAGACGCCCTGTTCCAGCTGCGCCTTCTGATAGGCGTTGGAAATAACGTCACCAAGCAGAATAAGGACGATTGAGGGCGGAATAATCTGACCGAGCGTTCCCGCCGCCGCGATGGAGCCGCTGGCGAAGGCGGGATCGTACCCCCGGCGCAACATGGTCGGCAGGCTGAGCAATCCCATGGTGACGACGGTGGCGCCGACAATGCCGGTAGAGGCGGCAAGGAGCGCGCCGACAACGGTGACGGAAAGCCCGAGACCGCCGCGCAAACTACCAAACAGCTTCGCCATTGCTTCAAGTAATTCTTCAGCAATCTTGGATTTCTCTAAAATAACGCCCATGAAGATGAACATCGGTACGGCGATAAGCGTAGTGTTAGTGACAGCGCCGAAAATGCGTTGCGGGAAGGGGCGCAGATAGCTGATGTCGAAGACGCCAAATGCAAGACCAAGGGTTGCAAAGATCAGCGCCGTTCCAGCGAGGCTGAAAGCGACGGGATAGCCGGCCATCAAAAGCGCGCATAAGACTGCGACCATGGCGACATCGAGCCAGCCAGCAAACGCGCAGGCGCAGATGTGAATGTCGCCGATCATAAAATCCATTACGGCGTTCCTTTCAGAACGCAGCCAGCGCGCGCAGCAATGTTAAACCCCGCCATCGCCAGCAGGATTGCAAAAGCCGGGATCAGGGATTTGAGCAAAAACACTGCCTGGATGCCCGATGTTTCCGTCGACCCTTCGCCCACAGCCCATGAACTCGCCACATAAGGCGAGGCTGTCCAAAGCAATATAAGACAGACTGGAAAGAGCAGGAGATACGTCCCGAGAAAATCGATCAGCGCTTTTTTCTTTTTCGATGCGCCGCGATAGAAAATATCAACGCGCACATGATCTTCGGTCAGCAGCGCATAACCGCCCGCAAGCAGGAACACTGCGCCGTGCATATAGGTAATCGATTCCTGCATGAATATGTAGTTGATGCCGAAAACATAGCGCAGGACGACAACGCCAAACTGGATAAACGCCATGGCGAGGAGGAGCCACATGACGGTGCGCGCAGTAATGCGGGTAATGGCGGCGAAAATTGGCGTTAGCCGGATAATCATGCGCGCGACGCCACCGGTTACGCCAACAGACACCATCAGGGTCGCTGTAATCACTGCAAATATAGTGGTGGTTTTCAGTGGCGGCGTTATCGACAGCACCGGCGCTAGCCACGCGAACAGCGCTGCAGTGGAAATAAGCGCGCCAATAAGCGCGAACCAGATAAGCGTGGATCGCGACGTTTCACTGATGCGCGCCGCTAAAGGCAGTAACATCAGCGGGAAGACGACGCCCGCTGCGATCCAGTTTAATATGTCGCCGATCAGGGTCAGCATTGGCACGCGCTCATCACAGTGAAAAGACCGAACGCCGGGCGCTCATAAACGCCTCTTCGGAGATACGGGTCCAGGCTTGCGAGCGCTCAAGGGAGGCTTTGTAGCTTTCGAAAATGCGGCGCGTGATATCGTCGGTCCGGGCGGTTTCTTCGAGAACGTTCTTTGTCTCACGCGCAAGCGCCGCCATCACGTCGTCAGGCATTTTGCGTAGTTCGACGCCATGGTCATTAATGAGTTGGTCAAGAGCCGTCGAATTGTGATGGATATATTCCGCAATCGACAGGTTATTGGCGCGCTGGCAGGCGCCGCGGATGATCGACTGTTCCTGTAGGTTCAGGGAATCCCATAACTCCAGATTTATACCTGTGCCCAGTTGGGCGCCCGGTTCGTGAAAACCCGGCCAGTAATAATATTTCGCCTCCCGGTAAAATCCGAAGGCGAGATCATTCCATGGGCCGACCCATTCCGTACCGTCAATGGCGCCGGATTGCAGCGCCTGGTAAATCTCGCCGCCGGAAAGCGCGACGGCGGAAGCGCCAATGCGGCGCAGAACTTCTCCGCCGAGACCCGGCATGCGGATTTTCATGCCGCGCATATCCTCAAGGGAGTTAATTTCGCGCTTGAACCATCCGCCAAGCTGGTGTGTCGAATTTCCAGCGGCAAAGGGTTTTATGTTGAAAGGCGCCGAGAGTTCGTCCCACAGTTCTTGACCGCCGCCAAATTCCGTCCACGCCATAATTTCCATGGCTGTCATGCCAAAAGGAACGGCGGTGAAAAATGCAAAGGCGGGAGATTTGCCGACCCAGTAATATTCCGCGCCATGATAAAGATCCGCTGCACCGTTTGAGACCGCATCGAAGCTTTCAAATGCGCCAACCAATTCGCCTGCTGCAAAGACGCGCACGCGCATGGCGCCGCCGGACATTTCGGTAATGAACTGGGCGGTGCGTTCCGCCATGGTGCCGAGACCCGGAAAGTCTTTCGGCCAGGTGGTCACCATTTTCAACTCGCGTGATTGAAGGTCGCCAGTGACGCCTTCAAGGCTAACCGGCGCGCCGCAGTCGCAACCCGCGGCGAGGCCTGTCGCGCCAAGTGCGCCGCCAGCCAGAAGCTGTCGTCTTTTGATCATGAAGCTTGTCCGCCAATAGGTTGTCTAGCGCCTATTGGTCGGACAATTCTTCTTTGACTTCAATATCTTCGGGAAGAATTTCGACAATTGAAGAGGCGTCGCCCCCGGAATCGCCGCCGTCTTCGCCGCGCTGGCGCCGCCAGCGGCGAAAGTCCGCCTCTTTTTCATCTTGTGTGCGCGCCCGCCCGATCAGGCTGTCCTGGGCAAGGCTTGATCGCGCACCATCGTCGCCAACGGCGTAGCAACGATTTTCAGCTTCGAGGCAACGGTCGAAACAGGATGCGCTCGCCATTGTATTGGGGGCGTTGTTACAATCGTTGCGGCACTGATTATAGGAGCCCTGACAGCGATCTTTCGAATAGCTGAAAACACCGCCATTGCCATAATCGTTTGGTGACGCGCATGCGCTGAGTAAAAATGCGCACGCACAGGCAAGCAGGAGTTTCACTAAACTCAGATGTGCTGTTTGCCTGTTATGATATTTACGCAACATGTGACCCTGTTTGTTAGCGACGCTTGCTATGGTGTTTGCTTATCCATCCGCACCCAGCCTGTTGACGTCAGTTTTTCCAGTGGCTGGAAACGGGTTTTGTAGTCCATCTTGGTCGACCCTTCGACCCAATATCCAAGATAGACATAAGGCAGATTGAATTCGTGAGCGAGCGCTACGTGATCGAGGATCATGAACCGGCCAAGACTGCGCGTCTCTTCTTCCGGTTCAAAAAAACTGTAGACCATCGATAACCCATCAGTCAGGCGATCGGTTAGGGCGACAGCGATCAGGCGCTCTTCGCCGGTTTCGTCATTGCGCAAGCTGTATTCGATGATCATTGTATCGACGGCCGTTTCCTCAACCATCGACGCATAATCAAGAACCGTCATGTCGGCCATGCCGCCGTCATCGTGGCGCGCGTCTAGATAGCCTCTTAATACGGAGAACTGTTCTCCCGTCGCCTGCGGCGCCTTGATGCGACGGATAATGTCCGCGTTGCGGGTCAGGGTGCGGCGGCGTGACTTCGAAAGATCGAACTCGTCGGCGACAATGCGCACCGGGATACACGCGCTGCAGGCCTCGCATGCCGGCACATAAATAATGTTCTGAGAGCGGCGAAATCCGCGGCGGGTCAATAGAGCGTTGGTGGACGGCGCCGCGTCGCCGCTGAGATAGGAGAAAATTTTCCGCTCGCGCCGGCCTTTCAAATAGGGGCAGGGCGCTGGTGCGGTGACGTAAAACTCACCACCCTCAAGACCGAACCGCCGGGCAAAATCTTCGTTACTCATGACATCACACCTAGAGGAAAAAGCTTAGCGGGCGATTAGCATAACCGCAATGAATCGGTTCCCTCATCGTGTCAATTAAGCCCGAAATAGAAAGGCGCCACAGCCGTGTAGACAAGCCAGATCAGGATGATTAATGGCCCGCCGACGATCATGAAGTCTCGAAATTTATAGTGGCCAGGCGTCATGACCAAGAGATTGGTCTGATAGGCGATTGGGGTCGCAAAGGAGCAATTTGAACCAAATATGACGGAAAGGACCAGAATGTGCTCATCCATGCCGAGCTGCTTTGCTGCAGAGACGGCGATCGGGGTGAACAAGACGGCGGTGGCGTTATTCGACAACACATTGGTCAGTGCGGCGCAAATAATGAAAAAGGCGGATGCAAGTACCCCAGGCCCGAACTGACCAGCGGTGGCGGCCAGCGCATCGCCGATCACCGCGGCGCCCCCGGTTCGCTCAAGCGCTGCGCCCATGGCCAGCGATGCGCCAATGAGCAGGTAAATTCGCCTGTCGATAGCGCGTGCGGCCTGTCTGACGTTGAGACACCCAAGCGCGACCATCGCTGTCGCGCCGCCAATGGAGGCGATTGAAATGGGTGCGAGGCCAGTCGCCGCCAAAGCCACCACGCCAGCAAAAATAAAGGCGGCGATGCGAGCATTACGCGGATCGGGCAAACCTTGCATCGACCATTCCAGCAAGAGAATATCGCGGTCGGACCGTAAGGCTCGGATGTCGTTGATATCGCCAAGGATCAGGAGGACGTCACCTGCCTCCAGCCGGATGGTATTCATTTGGGTACGGATCATACGGCTGCGCCGTTCGATCCCTAAAATGACGCAGTCGGTTTGAGCATGAAAGCCAATTTGTGCAATAGAGCGGCCGATCAGGCGCGAGCCCGGCGCGACAATGGCTTCGACCATGGTCAGCTGGGTTGACCGCTGAACCGATCCGTCTTCTTCGTCGGCGATGGAGGTTTCCGCCATCAGGCCTTCGAGAATATCCGGATTGGATTTCAAAAGCCCAGTGAGCGCGGAACGAGTGGCGGCGACAATGACGACGTCGCTGGTCTTGAACGTGAAATCATCAAAAGGCGGCAGGATTGCTTTTTCCCGCCGCTGTACCATGCGGACGGTGATGTCGGGCAAGTCAACAAACAACCCCGCAACAGGTCCCTTTCCGACCAGCGGGTGGCCGCGATTGATCTCAATCTGGGCGATGAAGTGTTTACCTTCGCGCTCATTGATCGCCTGCTGGTTGGGGTTTTCACGTACCGGCATCAGCCAGCGCCCGATGGTCGCCATGTAAAGAATGCCCGCGCCGGCGAGAATGAGGCCCATGGGCGTCAATTCGAAAAAGCCGATCTCGCCGCCGGTGGTCGCGCGATAAGATTCCGCCGCCAATAGGTTTGTTGACGAGCCGATAATTGTCGTCATGCCGCCGAAGATTGAGAGATAGGAGAGGGGCATCATATAACGCGCGACGGCGGTTTTGCTCTGTTGAGCGAGCGCCGCCATGATCGGAATGAACATCACCACGACGGGCGTGTTGTTCAAAAATGCGCTGACGATCATGATAAAAAGGAAAACCGAGAGGATTACGAACACAGGGCGTTTATCGAAGGCGCGCAACAGATACTCCGTCGGATGTTCCAGCGCGCCGGACTGAAACATCCCCTGACCGATGATCAAAAGACTTAAAATCGAAAATAGCGCAGGGCTCGCAAAGCCGGACAATAATGTTTCGGTGGAAAGTACGCTGACGCCATTGCTTTCGAGAGGTGAGATCAAAAACAAGCACAAGAGCGCAACGATCGCTCCGGCGGAGACCAGCTCCAGCGGAAAACGGTCGATGACGTAAAAAATGATCGTGACGCCGATGATCGCCATCGTCGCCCACATCTGCCAGGGGGCTGCTAAAATCGTATCCATTACTTCAAGACTGGCGTGAACCGCCGGGTTTGTGAATGTTTTTTCCCGTCACGGCCCATCCGTGCGGCATCCGGCGCTTTGTATTTTCGCGTTTTGATGTTAACCGCACAAGAGTCATGTTTTTCAATACGTTAACGAAACGGTCCTGAGGGGAAGAATAAAATCGAATGACGGATCAATATCGGCCCCTGAAAGATGCATTTGGGCGCTTCGCCACGGGCATTGGCGTCGCCGCCTGCAAAACCGAGAAAAATGGTTTTGCGGCGATCACGATCAATTCCTTTACATCCGTATCCCTCGATCCGCCTCTGGTGCTTTGGTGCATTGAGAAGCGAGCGTCGGTTTATCCTGACTTTATGGCGACCGACAGTTACAGCATCAGTATCTTGGGCGCTGACCAGAAAGCGACGTCCGAGCGTTTTGCGCGTTATGAACCGGAAAGTCTAACCGGCGAGGAAATTGACATCTGGGATACCGGCGCGCCGCTTCTGAAAGGCCGCATTGCGGGTTTTGACTGCAAGATATCCATGCGTCACAAAGCGGGCGATCATGTTATCCTTGTAGGCGAAGTCGTACGATTCGATAGCGCCACTGGCGCACCGTTGGTTTATTTCGCCAGCAACTATCATGCAGGTGTCGAAGACAAATGAACAAAGTCGCGTTTCTAGGGCTCGGCGTGATGGGCTATCCCATGGCGGGCCATTTAGCCAAAAGCGGACATGAGGTGACAGTCTATAACCGGTCGCCGGAGAAAGCCGACAAATGGGTTGGCGACTATGAAGGCTCAGCGGCGCCGACGCCCGATGACGCCGTTGCGGGCGCAGAGGTCATTTTCACTTGTCTTGGCGACGACCCGGATGTGGCGTCTGTTATCGAAAAAGCGGCATCGTCGATGACGCAAGGCTCAGTTGTCGTTGATCACACGACGGCGTCGCCATCGCTTGCGCGCCGCCTGCATAGCGACCTTGGCGAACTGGGCGTCGGTTTCATCGATGCGCCAGTTTCCGGCGGGCAGGCGGGGGCGGAAAACGGCAAGCTTTCCGTCATGTGCGGTGGTGACGGCGCTCATTTTGAACTGGCGCGCCCTGTTATGGATGCTTACGCTGCGCGGATTGTGCATATCGGCGCTGCCGGAACGGGACAGCTATGCAAGGCGGTTAATCAGATATGCATCGCTGGATTGCTGCAGGGCTTGTCTGAAGGCGTCCATTTTGCGGCGCGCGCCGATCTCGATATTGAAAAAGTTCTTGAGGCGATTTCCGGCGGCGCGGCGCAAAGCTGGCAGATGGAGAACCGCGCCAGGACCATGGCGAAAGACGAATTTGATTTTGGATTCGCCGTCGACTGGATGCGCAAGGATTTGCGGATTGCGCTTGCCGAAGCGCGCGACAATGGCGCACGCCTGCCGGTCACAGCGCTTGTCGATCAATTCTACGCTGACGTGCAGGCGATGGATGGCGGGCGCTGGGACACCTCGAGCCTTATTCGCCGCCTGACAGATATCGATTAGCAGTCAGCGCCGACTTTCTGACATTCTGTTCATGCTTGCGTAACCGGATTCGGTATACGCCGCTCCGTGGTATCATCAGTCATTATTTTGATTCGATAGGGGCGCTTATGTTGCGGCAATATCTCACCTTCTTATTCGCGACATTATCCGCGCCGGCCTTCGCCAGCGGATTTGCACTGAACGCCCAAAACGCGGAGACGCTTGGCGCCGCGATGGCGGGCGCGCAGGCAGAAGAAGCCAAGCCCAGCATGGCGTTTTACAACCCGGCTTCCATTGTCGGTGTTGACGGCGTCGAGGCCTCTGTTTCCGTTTTCGGCGTCTTTGTCGATTCTAGCTATGAGAACGCTAGCGGGACGTTGCTCGGCGCTTTCCCGGTCTCCGGGTTAGGCGCAGATGAGTCGGCGATAGGCGATGGCGTTTTCCCGGATGCGGCGATTGCCGCGCGCGTCAATGACCGGGTTTATGTCGGGCTGTCGTTGAATACGCCTTTCGGATTTGAATCTACTTACGCCGATGATTCTGTCATTCGCTATCACGGTACGGAATCAAAAGTTATTTCCGGCGCGGCCACGGCAATTCTGGGTCTTGCGTTGACCGATCAATGGTCCGTCGCTGGCGGTGTGCGTTTGCAATATATGGATGTTGGCCTTGATGGCGCCATCGACGCTGCCGGGATCGCCGCCGCCTCAATGATCCCCGGATTTGTACCGGGAACCGATGATGTAACTTTTGAACTGAGTACAGATGATTTTGGGATTGGATATGTCGCCGGCATTCAAGGTCAAATCTCGCCTTTCCTGCGTGTCGGCGCCAGCTTTACATCATCGATCGACCATGATTTCACCGGTGACGCCGATTTCGATATTGGCGCGTCGGTCGCCGGGCAGACGCTTGCCGCCGGCGGTTTATTCCAAGATACGGGCCTGACTTCGCAGATTACAACGCCATCGCAGTTTCAATTCGGCGCAGCTCTGGACCTGACGCCTCGCATGACGCTGCTGGCTTCGACGACGTTGACGCGCTGGAGTAGTTTTGAACAGGTCGTCATTACCTTTGATAATCCCGCTCAGCCGCCCGAGGTGATAACCCAGAACTGGAACGATAGCTGGACGGGTTCCGCTGGCGCCGCTTTCGATCTGACACCGCTGACAAAGGCCCGTGTGGGCGTCATGTATGAGGAGACGTCGCTTAATGACGCCTTCGCCAGCCCGCGCATCCCTGACGCGGACAGGGTGTGGCTGGCCGCCGGCCTTTCGCAGCAAATTGGCGCAGGCGCATCCGTTCACCTTGGCGCGTCCTACATTTTTATTGGCGACAGAGCGATCGATCAGCCGGCGGCGCTACCTGAAAACCTGTTTCGCGGCGGGCTGACGACGGACATCAATGTTGATGCGGTTATCGTTTCGGCGGGGCTCGACTTTGCGTTCTGATGGCGCTGTCGTCATTAACTGACAATGCTTGTTGCAAGGACGGCGTGATAATTCCAAAATCGCCCTGAAATTCTTATCAGGAGCGCTCTCATGTCCGCCGTCCAAACCGCAGCCCCGTCATGGAAAACCGACGATCTCGTCTTGTTTGAAGATGAGGTGGCGAAATTTTTTACTCGTGAACTGGCGCCACATGTGGAGAAATGGCGGGATCAGGGATGCGTTGATCGCTGGGCCTGGGAAAAGGCTGGCGAAGCGGGCCTCTTATGCATGTCGATGCCTGAGGAATATGGGGGCGCCGGCGGCACCTTCGCGCATGAACAGATTTTTATGGAGCAACAGATCATGGCTGGCGTCGAAGGTTTCGGCGCCGGCCTGCATAACTGCATCGTTGCGCCATATATCCAGCATTACGGCACAGAAGAGCAAAAACGGCGTTGGTTGCCACGCATGGCGTCGGGGGAACTGATTGGCGCCATAGCCATGTCGGAACCGGGTACCGGCTCCGACCTTCAGGCAGTGCGTACAACGGCGCTGAAAGACGGCAACCAATATGTGATGAACGGGCAAAAGACATTTATCACAAACGGTCAGACGGCGAATTTTATCATTGTGGTTTGCAAGACCGACCCTGGCGAAGGGGCCAAGGGTGTTTCCCTGATGATTGTCGAAACGGACGAAGTCGACGGGTTTGAGCGCGGGCGAAATCTTAAAAAACTTGGCAACAAAGCCCAGGATACGTCGGAGTTGTTCTTTAACGATGTCAAAATTCCGACTGAAAACCTACTTGGTACAGATGAGGGGCAGGGCTTTTATCAACTGATGGAGCAACTGCCTCAGGAACGTCACCAGATCGCCGTTCAGGGCATGGCGTCGATAGAGCGCGCGCTGGAATTGACGATTGACTACACCAAGGAGCGTGAAGCCTTTGGCCGCCCGATCATCAAGTTTCAGAACACGCAGTTCAAGCTTGCCGAATGTAAGGCGCGCGCGACCATGGCGCGGGTTTTCGTTGACTACTGCACCGAGCAGTTAATCGAGGGAAAGCTGGACGCTGTCACGGCGTCAATGTCGAAAATGCTGCTCTCCGATCTTGAAAACGAGATTATCGATGAATGCCTGCAGCTCTTCGGTGGTTACGGCTATATGGATGAATATCCGATCAGCCGCATGTATGCGGATGCGCGCGTGCAACGCATCTATGGCGGTACGAACGAGATTATGAAACTGTTGATTGCGCGCTCACTATAAAGCTTGCGATTTTGTTTTATGCGCTGGCGCGTATGTCGGTGCTGTCTTGATTGTCCTCAGATGCGCTGTCTTTGACAAATTGAATTGCAAAGCCATCTGGCGTGTGGCGTTGAACGGCGCCCCGCAGCGATCCTATGCGAACCATCACCCCGATGGCGGGGCGTTCTTCGGCGCGCACTTGGCTTCCGGTTTCGGAGATATCAACGATCTGGCATTTAAACTTGGCGCCGTTGGACTCGATATGCGCTTCGGAGTCGAGATTGAGTTCAATGCGTTTGTGTTTGCGGTTTTCCAGAAGCCGAATATAGGGCACGCCCGTAACCGCTGATTCAATTCTTTTGCGCAGATGTTCGCGTTGGGCGTCTGACATTTCAAACTCTATTGCGACGCCGCCGTCGAATTTGCGGACGACCTTGCCGGTCAGACGACCGAGCCGGTCCGGATAGGCGATAACCGGATCGCCAATTTGCGCCGCCGTTTCGGTCAGCATGGCGAGGCCGCCCTCTGAAATATCAATGAGCTGGCCAGTCGTCTCAAGGTCTTCGCGCGTCACAAAGCGCACGGTCAGACCGAGTTCCTTACGTTCATAACAACGGCGGTTTTCACCCTTCGACATTGGATCGCTCCCGATGATTTGCAGCCCGCATTGCAATTCCTGCGTGAGAGTACAGGACGCATACACCTATGAGATACCTTCAAATTGGGACGACTTGACGAAAAAAAATGTTCAAATTGAAACTTTCGCGCATTTATTCAGGACGAGCCAGTGAAGCGGTCCATCTTAAATTCGTGAATTAGGTTTTAATCCGGACCCAAAATAAAACTATAAATAGGCGGCGCGCTCCGCACATGACTTCAGGGTTTGCAGTTGGGTTTGCGAACGGACAGGTATAAGCAAGTTTTTGTGCAAAGCCCTGACAGATAAGGAATATTCTATGGCGCTGGATCCTGTCGGCGTGTTCTCCGCCCTTAACATATTCGGGCTTTTTGTATTCGCGATCTCCGGCGCGCTGACGGCGCTGCGCAATGATATGGATTTGTTTGGGGTCGCCATGATCGCCTTTGTAACCGGCGTCGGCGGCGGCACTATTCGCGATGTGTTGCTGGGCCAGTTTCCGGTCTGGTGGATTGCCGATTTATCAGCGCTTCCCTTGTGTCTTGCCGGCGCGCTGGTCGCGACACTGGCGCAGCCGATTATCGACTCGCGGTTGAAAGCGTTGATCTGGGCCGACGCGTTAGGATTGTCCGTATTCGCCGTTCTCGGCGCGCAGGCGGCGCTCGCGGCGGAAGCGCCGGCGATCGTGGCTGTCTTCATGGGGGCGGTCACAGCGACTTTTGGGGGCGTTGTGCGCGATGTTTTGTTGAATGAGCCGCCATTAATCTTGAAGCAGGATATCTACGCCACAGCGGCGCTGATCGGCGCCGGGGTATATGTGGGGCTTGTCTCCTTTGGCTTCGGCATGCCGCCGAGCGCCGTGATCGCCGCCATTGTCACTTTTGCAGTCCGTGCGGCGGCGATAATATTCGACATCCCGTCGCCGCGCTTCGCCCGGCCGCGCCGCGATGAGTTGTAATAGGTCTTGCGCTCAGACAAGCCTCGGGCGCTTCTGCGACCTTTTTCGAATTCAGTTTGCGGCAAACCATTCTGGCGCATTATCGGGCGGGGGAACATTTACTTCCAGGTCGGAAAAACTTCCCTCAAGGACTCTTTCTCCATCGCGTTCAACAAGAAAGCGATAGGGCCAGATAAAACCGGTTTCATTCTTAAGATAATCGAGTTCAAGGGCTATATGATTACTCTCTCCCATCACCTTCACGATGCGGCCTGTTTTGGGGTCCAATCCCACCAAAGGCGAGACAGCGCCGCGAGCGTGCATTCGAAACCAGTTCAGATCGCCATGGCCGCGAATATTCTCCGGCCCAAGAAACTCCAGGTCGTCAGCGGTCAGATAATATAGAAAGTTTGCTGTCATGTTGTCGACGATCCGGTCCCGGTGATCTTCTGGCATTGGCGAGGCGGCCTCTTGAGAGACTTCGACAGCTTGCTCCGGGTTGGCGAATATACGGATTTGCTTGTCGGCATCGTATTCGGAGATCGCTGACGCTGCAAAATCGATGAAGATCGTTTTGGACTTAGCGCCCGACCTTTGGCTATCAGTTTTGAGTGTAACCGAGAGGGTTTTGATTGATTTCAAAACCTCGTCACCGCCGAACGCTTCTTTAAGTCTTGCAAGCGCGTTTGCCGCAATTGCCTGACGCAAAACAGGCACGTCTTTCACTGGAACTTTATAGACGTCTGCAGCGCCTTCATCTTGTCCTGGAAAGGGTTTGTTGGTTGCGAAATAGAACACGGCGTTATTGGGCGATAAGCTCGGCGTGTAGTCGAGGCCAGCGGAATTTACTGCGGGTCCCAAATTCTCTGCTGTCGTCCAGCCTCTCTTTGTAAGCCGGGAAACATAAAGATCGCCGCTCCCATGACCGCCGGGTCGCGTGCTCCACCATAGCGCCACGCGGCCATCTTTGGTCATGGTGAAATCGCTGTCATGAGTATCAGTATTAAACGGGGCGGGGAGCGCCTCCGGCGTCCCAAACCCGTTCGGCTCTATGCGCGCGCGATAGATGTCATAGCGCCCTTGTTTTCTTGAACTGAAATACAGATAGCCGTTGTTCAGTTCGGGACCGAATTCACCTGCAGGGGTGGCGAGAGACGAAAGATGTTCGGGCGCCGACCACGCCCCGCCTGTTCGGCGGCTTCGCCAGATATCGTAATTATCATGATCATCGCGGACATCGCCCAGATAAGCTGGCCGATCGGATATAAAGTACAGTTCTGTACCGGATGGCGACAGCCATGGGTCCGAGTCCTTGTATCTGGCGTCGGAAAACCCAATCAATCGTGACCCCAAGAGTTCATCGCCGTCGATTTCCGCGAGATAGATCTTTCCATGTGAATAATCCGCTTCGGCGCGGGCGAAGATAGCGAGATCTTCGCTATCGATAACCTGGAAATTCAATTCGTTCTTTGACGTAGACACAGTATCGGGAAAAAGCCTATGCGGTTTGGTTTCCGCGGAGACTGACGTCATCGCCAAAAGCGCGCCGGGAACTGCTTGAGCGCATAAGCGCGACATTCTCATCAAAATCCTCATGGGGCGTGCAGACCTTCTCAAAAGGCCTATTCGATGACGCATATCTCAAAGAGCGCAATCCCATCTTCTTCACATTCAGTTTACAAGACGAAACGAAAGCAACGCTAAGTGGGTCGCACAAGCGGTTAGCGCCTACCGCAAAGATGTCGCGCTTCAATTGCCAAGTGCGCGCACCGTCTGGTTGTCGATGCTTTCTTATGCCAGAGGCAGGCGCGCGTGAATGTCTTGCACGAGCAGCGGCGCTGATTGGCGCCGGGGCATAGCGGCGGCGATTATAGTCGATACCCCGTCGCCGCGCTTCGCCCGGCCGCGCCCGAAAAGTTCAATAGGCCTTGCGCTCAGGCGAGACGCTGCTATCTGTCGTGGGCTGGATGAGCGGGTATAGCACAATGGTAGTGCAGCAGCCTTCCAAGCTGAATATGCGGGTTCGATTCCCGCTACCCGCTCCATTTCCTCCGATTGATGCGATCTGACGTTAGGCCCCAGCGAGGGCAAGGCGCAGGGCTGCGTTCCACCCGGCGAGATTACGGGTGCGTTCCTCTGTCGCCATGGCGGGCTGAAACCGCGCGTCGAGCCGCCAGCGGGCCGTGACGTCCTCAGGGTCCTGGAAAATACCGGCCTGTAGCCCGGCAAGATAGGCCGCGCCCAAAGCCGTTGTCTCTATTACTTTCGGCCGCTCCACCGGCAGGTCCAGAATGTCCGCGAGAAACTGCATGGTCCAGTCGCTTGCGACCATGCCGCCATCGACGCGCAGGGTTTTCGGTGTGGCGCCGTCCCGGACAATCGCGTGCATCAGATCCGCGGTTTGATAAGCGACGGATTCCAGCGCAGCGCGGGCAAGTTCCGCGCGGCCTGTGCTGCGCGTCAGGCCAGTGATGAGACCGCGCGCGTCTGGCGCCCAATGCGGCGCGCCAAGCCCGGTGAAAGCGGGCGCTAAATAAACGCCATTGTTGCTTTCGATGCTGTCTGCGAGCACGCCAGCCTCGCTTGCCTCCTTGATGACGCCAAGCTCGTCACGCAGCCATTGAACGACCGCCCCGGCGATAAAGATTGATCCTTCCAGCGCATAAGTTGTCTGGCCGCCCAGTCGATAAGCGACGGTGGAGAGCAAACGGTTCTGGGAGGCGACGGCCTCATCGCCTGTATTGACTAGGATGAAACAGCCGGTGCCGTACGTGCTTTTGATGTCGCCGGGCGCAAAGCAGGCTTGCCCGATCGCCGCCGCCTGTTGATCGCCGGCGACGCCGTAAATCGGAATTGCCCGGCCAAAGACTTCCGGGTTGGTCTCGCCAAAATCCGCTACGCAATCCATGACGTCCGGCAGAATAGCGTGGGGAACGCGGAAGAGGGAAAGCAGCGCGTCGTCCCATTCATTCGTATGGATATTAAAAAGGCTTGTACGGCTGGCGTTTGTGGCGTCTGTCACATGCACCTTGCCGCCGGTTAAGCGCGCGATCAAAAAGCTGTCGACGGTGCCAAAGGCGATCTCGCCCTGTTCCGCGCGCTTGCGGGCGCCGTCCACATGATCAAGGATCCAGGCCGCTTTGGTCGCTGAGAAATAAGGATCGAGCAATAGCCCTGTACGTGCGGCGACATCAGGTTCATGGCCATCGTCGTGAAGGGTTTTGCAAATATCCGCCGTGCGACGGTCCTGCCAGACAATTGCGTTGTGAATGGGCTTGCTGTCGGCGCGATCCCACAAAACAGTCGTCTCGCGTTGATTGGTGATCCCGATCGCCGCGACTTTGCCGCCGTTTTTTTCCGCTTCCGTGAGACTCTCACGCGCAACATCAAGCGTTGTTCGCCAGATGTCTTCCGGGTTGTGCTCAACCAGTCCGTTGGCGGGATAGTGTTGCGGAAATTCCTGTTGCGCCGATGAGACAATCCGTCCGGCGCTGTCAAAAACGATGGCGCGGCTTGACGTTGTGCCCTGGTCGATGGCGAGAATGTAAGAATCTTCAAAATCCGTCATGGTCAATCTTCATGTTACCTGATAACGCGGTTGACGCTGAACCCTACAATGAAACGCCTCCAATGAGAATTGGCTGTGACAGACTCGCAACCCACGATCTATGTCGACGCTGATGCGTGCCCGGTAAAGGAGGAAGCCGTGCGCGTTGCGGACCGCCACGGGTTGACAATTTATTTTGTCGCAAACGCCCGCATGCGGCTGCCGGTTGGGCTTGATGTTCAACAAGTAACAGTGAGCGATGGTTTTGACGCCGCCGATGATTGGATTGCTGAGCGGGCGGGGGCGGGTGATGTAGTGATCACCGAAGACACTCCGCTGGCGGAGCGATGTTTGACCGCGGGGGCGCAGGTGCTGCGTGCGAATGGCAAGCCCTTTACCCCTGACAATATCGGCATGAGCATGGCGATGCGTGAGCTGTCGCGGGACTTGCGCGACATGGGTGAAATTTCCGGCGCCGGGCCGTCCTTCACGAAGAAAGACCGTTCGCGGTTTCTCGAAGCATTGGAGCTTGCGGTCCGACGCGCAAAATAGAAGAGTGGCCTGACGTTAAGAAGAAAAGAATGCCGGGAATTCTGATCAAAAACGCACATATCATCGATACGGATCAGGATAAGCCATCTGAACTTTGTAGCATGCAGGCGAGCTTGGCGAAGTCTCCGTCGGCGCCTATGCCGACCTTCTCATCGTCGATGGCAACCCGCTTGAGGATTTGCATGTCCCTCAAAATCAGGGCGCCAAACTGCTCGTGATTATGAAAGCCGGCCGCGTTTATCAGAATACGCTGGACTGATGGCCGCGCCATTGGGTTTTCGCCCGGCTTTCGGCCCCCCGCGCAATGCGCGGCTGATTCAAAACAAGGAGATTCGAATCCTCTCGTTCAATTATCGCGTTCCTGAAAATGGCGTACCGTAAGCGATAAAAGTGCGAACTGGCGGCTGGAGCTAAAGTACTGAAATTCTTGCCTCAAGCTGAGGTGAATTCTGATTAGTCCCAGAAGCGGACATAGATCGGCGCCATGGTGCTCTACAGCGCGCGCAGCAGTTATAGCTACAAGATGCTTTCCATGCATTACGCACAGAAGCGTGAGCAGTTCGCAGCATCAACTTAAAGAAGGGGCCTACATTGTTGCTTTCTAAGGCTTGGAGTCGCTGGCGCGATTGGAAATCATTAGTAAATCGATAGATTTCGAAATGGCAAGAATATCAGGGTCGCAATAGCTAATAAGCGCACGGGCGATTTGCACTGTTTTTTTATTAGGCGCGGAGTATTCACTCCTGTACATTTATCGCCGCCGATCGATGTTGAATGTCTCGATCACAGTGGCCTAAGTGACAGGATTAAAACGGTGAGCCCTCTTGTTGGTTATGGAACATGATCATCAGGCTGCAATTTGAAGTTTTAAGAGTTATGCCCCGCCCTTGTCATCGTTTCACGCGGTATTATCCAGCTGTGGCTTTTCTTTTTCAGATTGAGCGACCGTATTGCTGCTTTGCGCAATTACACCTGTCCCAACAGCAGTCCAATCACAATCGCCATAGCCGCGCTCTGCTGCAGAGTGAAAAGCCTCGATCAGTGGATCGAGTAAGAAAGCGTGTTTTTCACGGCCTATCGACTTTTCCAGAAGTCGCATATCCTTCAGCCCAGTTTTCAGTTTGAATAAAGCCGGTTCAAAATCTTGTGCAAGAATCTGTTCGCCATAATTCCTCATAACCGGGCTGGCTGTCGGGCCATTACAAAAGACTCTAAAGAATGCGTCTTCATCTGAATTCGCGGCTTGCACAAACCTAAACGCCTCGCTCAACCCGGCAATTTGCAGCGCCAGCATGTAGTTAAGGCAAAGCTTGAATACAGAAGCGGTCTCAATCTTGGTTCCTACTGAAATCAGAGAGTGAGCCATGCATTCCAGGACTGTTGTTGCTCGCCCTTGTGCAGCAACCGGCCCAGACAAAAGTATAGACGCGTTTCCAGAACGGACCATGTCAGGACGCCCCATCACTGGACAATTCACCAAGTCGACTTTCTCGTACTCATGTAATTTTGCAATTTCTTTGATTGTGCCAGGCGACACTGTCGATAGAGAAACATGTAGCGTAGTTGAACTTGGCGGCGAGACGATTGCTCTGGAGATGTCTCTTAATGCGTTATCATCGGTGACGCACGACAGCACAATCGTCGACTTTTCCGCTAGTTCCTGAATAGAGTTAGCCTCCTTTGCACCCATCTCTGTGAGCGCGCTAGCGCGTCCTTCAGTCCTGTTCCAAATAACGAGCGGGACGTCTGATTGCAAAATCCGTTCGGCAAGGGCGGAGCCCAATAAACCAAGCCCAACAAATCCCAGTGACTCCTTTTCCATCAACACAGGGCTAATTGCTCAGGATATCGTCAAGATCCAAAACGGGAGTCTCGCCACTCAACGGTCTGGACAGCTTGTCAACAATCTTCCACTGACCGTTGACTTTGTACAATGTGAGTAAATCAAGAAAGATATCGCTGTTATTTACAATAACGGTCGCCATTTTCTCAAGCCGGATGTCAAGACTGAGGATATCGGCGAATATTTGTTTCCGATCCGGTAAAGTCGACCAAATTTTTTTCCATACCAATTCAATCGGAATAGTAACGACGATTTCGCGGCATTCCTTCTGTGAAATGAGCTTCATCTGTGCATTGGGGACGTCAAAAGCCTCTGATATCGCCTCATAGTCTTTGCGGGCGGCGCCAAAGACGTATTGATTTACTGCAGCGGCGATCTTCTCTGGGTCATCATTCACCTGTCCCACCTTTCTCTAGTAAGTGCATGTAGTGTAAGCTCCAGCGAGAGAAGTTTTGAAGAAGCAAAACTGAAAGGTCTATCTTCAGAAATGAAATACTAGCTATTGAGGTATAATACCTTTAATTTCGCCGTTCGTGCAGGAACAGTCTGACAAATGCATATTGACTGGGATCTTTACCGCGTTTTTCGAATAGTAGCGCAGCGAAAAAGCCTTACAGCTTCGACTGAGGAACTCAAAATGAGTTCCGCAAGCATTGCTCGTCGCATTGCCCAGCTCGAAGAAATTCTTGATGCTAGACTCTTTGATCGCAATCAAGATGGCTACTTTATTACGCCTGCCGGCCTTGAAGTTTTACCATTTGCTGAAGAGCTGGCGAAAATCGCCAATGCAATTGAACGAAATAAGCCAATGCTAAGCGCGAGCGGCGCGAAAGAGGTTCGAATTGCTGCGGGGTATTGGATAACAGAGTTCTTGTTGCGAGAGATGCCGTCATTCCATCGCGACCACCCAGAAATCAGCGTGGAAATTGTTAGCGGGTACGAGTTTGCTAATCTGGAACGCAGAGATGCTGATCTCGCAATACGCAACAGACGCCCGGATGTAGGACGGCTCGCTGTAAGAAAACTGAGTGAGTTTCAGTATGCTGTATACGGTAGAAAAGACTACGTCGAGGCTAATCCAGACAGTTTGACGGAAAAGCGGTTTCAAACTTGTGACTGGATTGCGCTCGAAGAAAATCAGACGCGGCTTCCCTCGGCGAACTGGCTCTACGCTCGCCTCGAAACCCGACCCATCATTCAATGTTCGTATGGGTTTCACATATTGCAAGGGGTCAAATCGGGCCTTGGTCTTGGTGTTTTGCCCAGATTTGCCGGCGATAACGATGATACGCTAACCCGGGTCTCCGAGAGCCTCGATATTGCAGATAACTTCTTGTGGTTGGTCATACATGAAGACCTGCGCAAGGCTATCGCAGCACGTGCTTTCGCGGACTGGCTAGTTGCTCTTTTTAAAGAGAATCGAACTCAACTGGCCCCATCTGGCGACAGTTAGGCGGGATACGGCCAAAAGTTCAAAGGTTAATATAAAATAGAACTTTTGGAACAAACTCGTTTATGTCCGAACTTCCAGCTTTGTTGCGCCAATACTGCGCTTCGAAACCGGCGTATACGACATTTTTCTTGAGTGAGAGCGCCTTCCCGACATCGAACAGCAAGCGAGGACCTGTGATCTGATTTGAAGCCAAATCGCCTTCTCGACCGGCCAGATCTGCAAACCCTTCAAACAGTATGGAGCTGTTGGAAAGTTCAAAGACCCGCCGCCACGCCAACGTAACATGATAAGTCTGCCCAGCTTGTAATGGATTATCACGGACATAAGCATTGAGATTGATGAAATCAAAACCAAACGGCTTCAGCAGCGTTCCGCCGCCAATCAGATATCGCGTATTGTCATTCGCAAATTCTAGGGTGCCCGCAACATAGAAGTCTTCAAAAGGGCCAGCTTTGAGGTGCGCGCCAAAAGTGCGGCTGAGGCTTAAACGCGGAGAAATCTCGCCATAAACTGAAATGTCACCGCTATCATTTATGGTCATGTCGCCAAAACCAAAAAAATCTCCATGGGACCAAATATTTGCGTGTTCGATAGAAATTACCGTTCGGTCGCCGTTTCCTCCCGCGCTGTCCAGCCAACGCAATAACTGTACGTTCGTTGCATCGAATTCAATGAATCGCGCATTCGCCGGCGACAAGACAGTCACGAAAAACACACCTAGTACAATCAGTTTTCGTGTAATAAGAAGCGCAATAACCAGCAGAAAACGGAGGGTAGCGAAAACTGTCTTATGCAAAAATTTGCTTTCCATATTTCACCGCCTCGAAAACAGAATTTCTAACAGCCCTCAGTCGCCGATGCTGTCAGTGTTGCCGAGGCGGGCCAGGATATGAGCGTATAATTCGATACCTTCAAAGAAATTTCCAAGACGGATGTTTTCATCAGGCGCATGCTGATTATTATCTGCATTCGCAATCGGCACGATAGCGAAAGGCGCGCCAATGACGTCCTTGAAATAGAATAAGGGCAGGCTTCCGCCAGCTATGGGTATAGTAATAAAATCTGGTCTGACCGATTCAACAATCCGTATCATATTGACTGCTTGAGGGTCGCTAAGGTCCGTATAAGCGGACGGATATCCTCCATCCATACGGGTAACCCGGATGATTTTATCGTGTTGGAGGCGCATATCTGCGCTTGGCGCTTCTCGAACAATCTCATATCCCTGGTCGCGGATGTGCCGCTCGAGAAGGTCCAACGCCTTGGCCGGCGGCACGCCGGGAGCCAGGCGAAAACCTATCGAAGCCGACGCCGTATCCGGAATTGCGTTTCGCGCCCGCGCGCCAACCGCACCCGCCGACAGGCCTTTGATGTTCAAGGCGGTATTGAGCACTGCGATTTCGCGGGGAGCGCCCGGTTTTTCCGCCGCCGCCAGTCCTAGATTGGCGAGGGGCGACGGCAGATCTTTCAGCCGGCCCCTAAGTCGCTCTAGGCTCTCTTCATTTATAGGCGCTTCAAGAGCATCAATTCCTTCGATCAAAATAGTGCCGTTTTCATCGCGCGTGGATGCTAAAAGGTGCGCCAATCGAGAGGCCGGGTTTGGTGAAAAATTGCCGTAGTGCCCGCTATGGAGCGGTTGTCGCGCTCCATAAACTGTCAACTCGGCGCCCGTGACGCCGCGCACGCCGAAAACAATTTGCTGCACCCCGCTTTCATGCATAGGGCCGTCGGCGAAAAGCCAGAAATCATCATCGGCGAACAAGCCTTTATGATGCTCAAGAATCCGGCGCAAATTTGGCGAGCCCTGTTCCTCATCGGTTTCAACAAAAAACTTGAGATTGATGTTCGGAGACTCGCCTATCGTTCGAAGAGCGTCGAGCGCCGCAAGCATTGCTATCAGGGGAGACTTGTCGTCACTTGCCGATCGCGCAAAGAGCCTCCAGTTGGGATTCGCGCGCAACTTCGAAGAATCAAACTCAATTAGATCATCGTCGCCGAAAGGCGGTCTCTTTAATGCAGGCTCAAAGGGCGGAGTGCTCCAGTCAGCTTCATCGGCCGGCTGACCGTCCAGATGCGTATAGACAGTCAGCGTCATGACTGCATTTTCAGACTTTGTTTCCGCATACAATGTTGGCGGCGCGCCAGGCGTTTCTAAAATGCGTGCGCTTATGCCTCTTCTTTCAAATGCGCTTAGAAGAAATTCCAGATTCGCCTGAATGTCTTCAGCGCGGAAGGCGTGATTGGGGATCGCCAAATACTCTATTAGTTCTTGTAAGATCTCTTTCTCATGGGCCAGCCGATAGTCTCGCACCTGCTCAATCGTTGCATTGTCAGCAGCATCAGCAGAAACGTTGAATGCGACCGTCCAAAATACGCCAATTGCGAAAATCAACCGTGCCAGAGTCATGATGCGCTCCTGTAGTTTCTTGACCAAAAATTTGCGAAATAGTTGCCGGCCCAATTAATCGGGATTGTACATGCCAGACATGAATTGAAGTTGATGTTTCCAGTCATTCAATGCATCTGCATCAATTTCGAAATCCTGGTTTAGAAACTCCCCCACCGCCGCATAAAAAAGATCGGGATCGTCCTGAAATATCCGGTGGCCGGCGTGCCTGGAATAGACAAGATCGGCATTCGGAAACTGCGACGCCATTACTCCTGCTTTTTGCTTGCCGAAGCTTACGTCCCACTCGCCTTCAGCGATCAGCATGGGGATCGGGCTGATGTTGAACACGCCGCGTAAATCGTACCTGTCGCCGTCAGCGATCATTTCCGCATAGTAGTTTTTGTCGTGTCGCCATTCATAGCGCGCAAAGAGAGCGAACTTCTCTTCCGGCGGTTTATACATCCAGCGACGTTTCCAGTCTCCATTCTTGTATCCGTTATAGACTTTGACCATCTGCAGCTCCGCCGAAATATCATCCGTATGCGCGGGCACTGCAGGCTTCCCATTGACGCTGTAAAAATCCAATACGCGATCTCTTTCGGCTTGCGTCATGTAGCCGAACTGACGTTCTCCCAGACCAACATCGATATCAAAAGGCGCGATGGAGCTCATCAATATGACGCCCGCCGTCGCTTCCGGGTATTGTGTTGAGTAGAGAGCCGCCGTGAGCCCGCCGAACGAATATCCGAGCAGCACCCAACGATCAATTCCAAGCGCTGTTCTTAGCGCCTCCAGATCCTCGACGTCCTGCATGATGGTATAGCCGCCTTCGGGTCGTTTATAGTCGGATAACCCGACACCGCGTTGATCGAAGTAAATGACCGGCGCCATTGCTTCCAACCGGTCCATATAGCCATGGAAGTAATGGTGGCTCGTGCCGGGCCCGCCGGTGATGGCGACGACTGGCACGCCATCCTCGCGACCCACCCTTGCGACGTAAAGTTCAGCGTCGCCGACATCGACCATCTCTCCGTCGATACCCAGGGAAACCTCGCGCCGCTCTACGAACGGGACATCCAGGGTCTCGGGGAAAACCGTCTCAACGCGGTCGAATATTGACTCTTCGTCAAAAAGAGCCGGCCTCGGTTCTTGCCCAAACGCAGGCGCGCCTGCGATTGCTAACGACAGGGCGATCGTGACTTTTCTCATCAACATGTTGCAATCCCACCAGAGAAACGAATTTGCGCACAGGTCTGTGCGGCTGGCCTTTTTCATTTAATCGAAGATCGGCGACGCTTTGGAGGTCTAAATTTGAACGCCCGTCGTTCAAATTTGCAGTACGCGCAAAGCGCTCAATTCAAATGCATTTCCGGCCCGTCTTTCAAAATTGAAGACCAGTCACACAGATCCCGGTCTTTGCGAACGTGACAGTATCGGGCCAGCTAGCGCTTGATCGTTTCAGCGGGAGAATGTGTCATGCGCAGAGTCGCTTTCAAGAGAATAATCCACCTGTCGGCTGTTGGAGCTCTTTTCTCCTCGGCATGGGCTGAAAACGACCTCTCCACGCTGCACCGCATCCAGATTTTTGGAACCGCGAACGCGCAAGCGGTGCAATATATCGATATTCATCACCAGATGGAGGAGGGGAGCTTCTTTGAAGGCTGGAGCGAACGCCCGCCATTCATCGCGCAGCAGCTCGCCGGCGATAGCTGGGAAATTCTCAGCATACATCCAATGGTTTCCTATGGTGATTACTTTGAACGTGAAAAACTTGTTCTCAGGCGGGAAGCGCACGGGCGTTTCGCGGAACAGCTGGAGTCCCTCTCCGGAATGACGAAATTCGAAGAGGACATGTTCGCCGCGGGACCAGGCATTGAAACGCTGGATCGTGAATTTCGCGCCAACAAATATCTTCGCATCGAGTCCCTCAAAATTGCAGGCGGGACGGCAAGCCAGATTCTGGAAACCGTTGATCGTTGGAACAACGTGCGTGCTGCGCTTGAACTGCCCGTCATCTTTCCATTCTCTGTCGATGCCGGAAGCGATGTCGATATCGTTTTTATTTCCTTTTATCCGTCTCGAGAGGCGGTGTTCGGGGACCATGACATAAGCATGAAGCGGCTGGACGACGGGGCGAAGCAGGCGGGCTTTGACAGTTACGCGGAAATTGAAAGCGCCATCGCGTCCAGCGCCTATTCTCATTCTTCCTCGGTCGCTGAAATTGTAAGGCGGGCGAAAACAAAACCCTGATCGGGCCGCCTCCTGTTGAGGCGGGGGCGCCAGGCGCATCGCGCGGCTGGTAAAATGAGTGCGTTTGACGCGCCCCCGGAAGGTCAATCCGGGTTTCGGTCCCCCGCGCATCACCCTATATAAAGGGCGCAAATCACCCCGGAGCCCAAGTCCCTTGAGAACCGATCTCGATCATCTGCCTGAGCGCAAGCAGCGAGAGCTCGCCCGCGTCGTCGAGATCCTCCATGAGGAGTTCGAGGACAAGCAGAAAACCGCGACCTCGGCGAAACGCAAACGCGGGCGCATATTAAAGATCATCCTCTTCGGCTCCCACGCCCGCGGCGACTGGGTTGAGGACGCGAAAGGCGGCTATTTCTCCGACTACGATCTTCTCATCGTCGTCAATGACGACAAGCTGACCGACATGGCGACGTACTGGCATGGGGCGGAGGACCGCCTGTTGCGCGACCCGAAAATCAAGACGACGCCGCAATTTATCGTCCACACCATGGACGACGTGAACGCCAAGCTGACCGAGGGGCAGTATTTCTTCTCCGACATTATCCGCGACGGCGTCATGCTTTACGAGCTGACGGAGCGCGCTCCGAACGGCAAGGCGAAATACAAGTTGGCGGCGCCGGTCCCACCGGAGCCGAAACGCGCCCTCGAACTGGCGCAAGGATATTTTGATAACTGGCGCCAGAAAACAATTGATTCACAGGAGATGTATGAAGCCGCCATTGACCGTAAGAAGTTAAATGAAGCGGCGTTCAACCTGCATCAGGCGGCGGAAAGGGCGTATACGTTGTTTTTCTTGACGCGCTCCCTCTACATGCCCAAGGAACACAATGTCTCGAAACTGCGCAGCCGCGCCGAGGATATGGACCCGCGCCTGCGCGCCGCCTGGCCCCGCGGCCAAAAGCCTTACGACCGCTTCTTCGAACTCCTCCGCCGCGCCTATGTGGAAGCGCGCTACTCCGAACACTACGAGACAACGCCGGAAGCCCTCGCCTGGCAGGACGAATGCATCACGAAACTGCTGGGCCTTATCGAAACCGCCTGCGAGGAGCACCTCGCGGAACTGGAGAAGAAAGCGAACGGGTAGGAGTAGGCTTTGTGGGGGGAAGGAAACATGCCAATCTCATTTAAAATAAAGAGTTAACCCGCAGCCGTCTTGGACTTATGCAGGCAGGAAAATGTCATCAACGGCTATTGATCGAGAAGTATCCTATGAAAGAGCGGTCCGCCCCTTTTTTTCTGATCGAAATTCCTTCTAGTATTGATTTCTTTTCATTGCCTAATTTCTCACCAAGACAAAAGATCGGCATGAATTCGGAACGCTTCTCTAAGCAGTAACTTTTCGCCGCTGCGATCTCGATTTTCGATGAACCGATCTGGCCTGAGGTGTTAATCTTGCCGGTCAGCAGGCAATGCCCGGCAACTTTGGCGTCACTACCGATCTGAATTTGTTCGAAAACCGATTTCGCAGATTTGGCCACATCATCGTCGATGTGTTTTAAGAGAACACTGCGTTTTATGTTTTCTCGAACGCGACAGTAAACATTTACATTTCTAAAGCTCGTTCGATCTGACTCAATCGAAAATCCCTCGTAGCGAGCGAGCCTATTCGTTATATACGCCCAATGATTTGCCGAGGGCCTAAAATTTTGTGGCATCAAGGCTATCGCAAACCGACTCATATTAGAGGCCCGAAGAGTGGTAAAATAGAATTTTAGGCTACCGGAATTTGAAAACCCTAGATACGTGCGAACAATCGGCATCGCATCTATTCCACACTTGAGACATTCAAGTTCAAATTCCCTTAGATCAAGCAGTTTCGAAATTCTTTGCAGGAATTGGTGATGCTGTATTTTCGAACCAAGCACTCCCAAGTCTAAAGCAACCCTGAATATATCTGGATTACCCGTATCCACCGAAATCTGGGCTGGATACCCTTGAGAAGAAAGAGGAGAAAGTGACCCAGACTCTTCTACTTCTTGAAGCAATGTGGCTTTGCCCTCGGAAAATCCAGCATCTCGTATAAAATTGCTCAACATGGAATCTTGCCTGCAACTGAATGGACTTTGACCCATTCCAGTAAATTTTCTGCTGACGGCAAAACGCAGAGATTTAATTCGAGTTTGATTGCTCCAAAGGTCAAGTGCTCAGCAATAGCCTGTGAAATCGGATGCTTTGCATCTTCTTCAAGCCATAGCCATTGACCTGAAGGATTTAAGTCCAAAAAAACCAACTCTCCAGATTCCGTTAGGATGAAGTCGGACGATGAAAATTCGAGATGCATTGAATAATTTAGATTGGCCAAAAGCCTTTTCCATTTGTCATCAATGTCTATCGCCTCGGCTCTTGTATCGTGCTCCCTGATATCCACCCATTCACTTGCTGCATCGACCATCTGTCGCGAAGCAAATACTTGATTGTTGATGGTGGCAATCCTTAATTCGTCGCCTTTGATCCTTTTTTGAAAAATAACCGGCGATTGTCTCAGGGCATCGATGTGTTCCTCAGATTTCGAAGAAAATATTTGCGCGCCTTGGTACGCTCCTTTGCTTGGGGCTAATGGTTTATAGATGACTTCATGTCCATCCGCATTCAAACTGTTTGCGAAATCAAGTGCTTGTTGCGGATCGTTCGTCACTAGCGTATCTGGAATTTTAAACCCAGAATTCCTGGCTGCAGAAAGTTGAAAAATTTTGTTGTTTGCGAGTCGTTCGGCGTTTGAATTATTCAAGATTCGAATTTTATCATTTATGGCGAAAATGCCTTCAAGCTGGCGTTTTGAGTTTTCTCTCGCGAAAGCTTTGAAAATGTGGGAATAATCTTCTTCTGGCACGACAGATTGGCGAGGTCTCCTTCTCCAAACCGCCAATACTTGGTCAATTGAAATGTGCTGAGCCTGATGGCGCCATTCTTCTAGTTTTTTGTGGGCTGAGTTTCCGTACGGATCGGGAAGTGGTCGAACGATCGATAGTTCCGACTTTGCGCCCTTGTCATTCAAATAGCAGGTGGAATATGTGCCAAGCGGATGGGTAGCAGTATCAAATATAACTGGGGAGACGTCCACGCCGAGTTCTGCGATGCGATACGCAACGGCTGCAGCATGAAGGTCTCCCTTCGGCGCCAAGATCAATACATATTTCGTCACCTGACTCGACCTAATTCAAAGATCAAACCTAGTCGTCAGGATAATTGATATCGCCGATTGAGAAGTCGCAAGTAATACCCCAAATCGACCGCGTATGTCTTCTGCAAGTCTGGAAGATGCTACGAGTGTTATAGTAATTCATGCCACCGCCGCCAAAATCGGCGCCACCAATTGGGCCAATTGCGCCCGCGGCGGCTTTTAAGACCGTTCCATCTGGAGGCTGATCATTTGGTGTAGAACCGGCATTGTCGAGACCGGCGAAACTAAGTCCGCCACCCTCAGCAAATACGAACGGCGCTTGGCGGCTATTTGTTGCAGCCAATAGAAGTTCGCCAACAACTTCTAGATTGATTTTTTGCCCCTTTTTAACTGACAAACGAACCCAGGGTTCGGAATCGTCATTCTCGCCTTCTTCGACTAGATCTAGCGATTCTTTTGAAGACATGCGAACCCTTAACCCGTCTTGTATTTCAATCAGTACATAATCATCTGACTTCTTCACCAATTTTCCTTCAATTGATGCAGTCGTATCGTCATTATCTCTATTCGTCATGATATTCTCCCCATTTAATCTATCGCTAAAATGCCTAGATGGAATACACCACAATAAGTGATGATTTTAAAGAATAATTGTTTCTGGGTATGAGCACGATGGTTGGGGTGGGGAGCGTAGCGTGTTGACAACGAAGCTTTAGGCGACATCCCTAATTCAAAAAGCCAAACAAATCAAAAGCTTCGAAATCTCCAAACTTGAGGCTGTCGATCGGTGCGTGTAGAGAGCGTTGGTGTGTCGTTATAAGATAACAGTTATTCTTGCGCCGGGCTATGTGAACGCCAATCCGCAAATGGACTAGTCTATCAATTATTGTGTTGTGGATAACAAATTCGTTCACCCGAGCTACTCCTTAGCGCGCAAACTATGGCAAATGCTCTCGCCACGTTTCAAATTCGAAGACTCTTGTGCAGAAAAGTTTTCTACTTTATCGACAACCACGTTACGAAATTTCGATGAAGCAGCTAGCCTTCATGTAAATATGAGATTGTTTCCTTTGGAAGGTCTCCGGTGGGTGGTGACTGCGCCCCGCCAAATAAACCTTGATCTCGGGCCGCAAATCTGAAAACCTCTTTCCGTCCCACACGCATGTGGGCGGGGCGTCGCTAACCCCGGTTTTAAGATGCTTGCGGATCATTGATCCCGCATTGCCTCTCGTCGCCTGCCGCCCCTGTCGTTTATCGTCCGGGGCCGGACGGTGCGGTGCTGTCCAGGCGCGCGTCGCGCGCTAAAAGCCGCGCCCCGTTGTGCAAGCATCGCGGTTTAGCGACGTCCGGACTCCAAAGGGGGCTTGTCCCCTTTAAGGCGAGGGAGGCGTTGATGCCGGATCAGGACGGAACGCCCGCGATTGCGCTCGCGGCGATCGACCCTTACGCCATTCCCGGATGGTCGTCGTCGGATATCGTGTCGCCGGACCGGAGGGCGCTGGCGCCGCCTTTGCCGGAACCGGAAGAGAGGCCGCCCCTTGATTACGATGTGCGGCTGGTCGCCTACATAGATTGCATGGCCGCCGATGCGGCGGCCGAACTTTGCGATATATTTCACGACTTTTATCTCGGGCTATTGGGCTTTATCCGACAGCGGAACTCTTCTGCCGCCGCTATGACCGCATCCGCTTCGAAGACCTCGACTGGCTGCGCTGGTGAGGAGGGTGGCGGCAGACAACTGTGCGGGAATGGCGTCCCCGAGAGGATTCGAACCCCCGCCGCGCATTGCGCGGCTGATTCAAAACAAGGAGGTTCGAATCCTCTCGTTCAATTATCGCGTTCCTGAAAATGGCGTCCCCGAGAGGATTCGAACCTCCGGCCCTCAGATTAGGAATCTGATGCTCTATCCTGCTGAGCTACGGGGACAAGCCGAATGGCGACCCTAGCCAATTTCGCATTGCAACTGAACCATTTTGCCTGTGATCCTGGCCACCATCACCTAAATTTCCTGAAAAGGGCTTAGAATCGTTTTCCTTCCGCTGATTAACCGCCATAATTGAAGTGGTAAATGCGGCGCGGCGGGGCGCTGCGTGGGAGGAGAAATCAGACATGGCGCGAAAACAAGCGGCGATCATAGCAGCCGGCATTTTGGGGGCGTTTGCAGCGGGGCTGCTTTTGGGCCGGACGATAGCGCCGGATTCGGGCTCGCGCGGCGAGCCCAACAGCCAGCAAGTCGTCGCCGATGCGCGTAGTGGTGAGAACGCCCCGCGGCGCAGGTTTCAGGAACGCCGGGCGGATAATGCGGAACGCCCCGAGGCGGAGATTGCGGATACGTTCGCATATCGCCGTCTGGTGCTGAATACCGGCGGCGATCTGCCGGAGGCGTGTTTTCAATTCACCCGTGACCTCGATGACAGCGGCGAGACCAACTACGCTGATTATGTGCGCGTGACGCCGGACACCGGCTCGGCGGTGACGGTGGATGGATCGTCGCTTTGTATTGCCGGTCTTGAATTCGATAAGGATTACAGCGCGCGCCTGCGTGCTGGCCTGCCAAGCGCGCGCAATGAAAAGCTTGAACGCTCTGAAGAAGTCGCCGTCGCGTTCGGTGACAAGCCTGCCTATGTCGGCTTTGCAGGGGATGGCGTGATCCTGCCGCGTCTTGAAGCCGATGGCCTGGGGATTGAAACCGTCAATGTTGAAAAGATCGAGATCGCGGTTTATCGCGTTTCCGACCGTTCGCTGGCGCGCAAACAGATTGTCGCCGGAGAGGTCTTCGGACCTGATCAATATTCCTATGTTTGGGATCAGGAAGACGGCAAGGACGTTGGCGTTCCCGTCTGGACGGGCGAGTTCGAAACGGCGGGCGAGCGCAATGAAACCGCAACCACAGTGTTCGCGCTTGGCGCCGCGCTCAATGAGTTAAAGCCCGGCGCTTATTTCATCCGGGCGCGCGATGTTTCGCCCGGCGCCGACGAGCGCCGCACGGCGCAGGCCTGGCGCTGGATCATGTTCACCGATATGGCGCTGACGACTTATACCGGCGCCGATGGCGTTGATGTGTTCGTGCGCTCAATCTCCTCCGCGCGGCCATTAACCGGCGTGGAGCTTTCTTTGATCGCGACCAACAACGACATTCTCGCGACGGCGATTACCAATGCGGACGGGCGCGCGCATTTCGACGCCGCCGCGGTTAATGGCGATTATCCGCTGACCCCGCGCATGGTCATGGCGTATGGGACGCAGGAAGATTTTGCTGCGCTGGATCTGCAACGCTCGCCGCTTGATCTTTCTGACCGCAATGTCGGCGGCCGCGCCGCGCCGGCGCGTCTTGACGGCTACGTCTATCTTGATCGCGGGATTTACCGTCCTGGCGAGACCGCCCATATCTCCGGTCTCATTCGCAATGATGCCGGTCTTGCAGTCGAAGACCGTCCGCTGACGGTTACGATCCGGCGTCCGAATTACACCGAAGCCGATAAGCGGCGTATCGACTCGCTTGATATCGGCGCCTTCACTTTCGACTATGATATCCCAGCGTCGGCGCCGCGCGGCGCCTGGCGGATTGAAGTCGCTGCTGACGGTCACGAAGGACTGATCGGATCACAAAGTTTTTCCGTCGAGGACTTTGTACCGCAGCGTCTGGAAGTCGCCATCGAAACGGATGAAAAATCCCCGATCCGCCCGGGCGAGGAGCGCAGTGTTTCGGTCGAAAGCCGTTATCTCTATGGCGCGCCGGCGAGCGGTCTCGCTGTCGAAGCTGAAGCGCGTCTGCGTCTTGATCCAAATCCGTTCCCGGATTTTTCCGGTTATCGTTTCGGACCGGTCAATGGACGCTTCGAGGAACGCTTCCTGAAACTTGCAAACACCACCACTGACGCCGAAGGCAGGGCGACCGTCGCAATGAATGTCAATGATGCGCCGGCCTATGCCGCACCGATGCGGGCCGATCTTGTCGTTGGCGTGGTTGAACCCGGCGGGCGTGTCGTGCGTGAAAGCGCGCGCATTCCTGTGAGGCCTGATGATTATTATGTGGGCCTGAAACTCGCCAATGATGCTTCCAGCTTTGGTCAAGGCGAAATGGTGGAAATCAACGGCGTGCTCATCGACTGGAAAGGCCAGGTTGCCGACGGCGAGCTTGAATGGCGCCTGGTGGAAGAAGACTATTGGTTTGACTGGTATCGCGATGGCGGCCAGTGGCGCTGGCGGCGTTCATTCCGCGATATTCTGATTGCGGAGGGGCGCGGCGCAACCGGCCGCGATCAACTGGCCAGCTTTGTCTCCCAGCGCCTTGATCCGGGCACGTATCGTCTGACGGCGACGCGCGCTGGCGGTAAGGAAGCGACCGATATCCGCTTCTATGTTGGCTGGCGTTCTTATGCGTCCGGTGCGGACACGCCGG
Organism: Pseudomonadota bacterium; assembly: GCA_039196665.1. Classification (GTDB taxonomy): domain Bacteria; phylum Pseudomonadota; class Alphaproteobacteria; order Caulobacterales; family Parvularculaceae; genus Hyphococcus. The sequence goes on from JBCCUQ010000004.1 coordinate 63,046, forward strand.
ATCAGGCGGCGCTTACCTTGCAAAATGACAAGGTCGCGCCTGGCGCGAGGGCGCGGCTTTATCTGAACCCGCCTTATGAGGGCGAGGCGATTGTCGCCGTCGCCACCGACAAAGTGCATCTGGTGCAGCGTATGAAGGTTGGCGCTGACGGCCGCGAGATCATCATCGATACGGACCCGGCCTGGGGAGCGGGCTTTTATGTGATGACGACTGTTGTGACCCCGCGTGACCCGGGCGAACGTCCGGTGCCTCGTCGCGCCATGGCGGTCAGCTATGTGCCGTTTGACATGGAAGCGCGCACGCTAAATGTCGAAATCAACGACCCCGATGTGTTGCGTCCACGACAACAGCTTGATCTGCCGATTTCGGTGACCGGCGCCGCGCCAGGATCAGAAGTCATGATGACACTCGCCGCCGTTGATGAGGGCATCCTGCGGCTGACAAAATTTCAGTCGCCCGATCCGGTGGATTATTTCTACGGCAAAAAGCGTCTCGGCGTTGAAATTCGTGACGACTACGGACGAATTCTTCATGCAAACCTTGGCGCAGCGGCCCGTTTTGGCGGCGACCAGCTTGGGGGCGAAGGATTGACCGTCGTGCCGACAAAGTCGGTGGCGCTCTTCACAGGACTTTTGACGGTCGGTGATGACGGAAACGTTGTCGCTCCGATTGAGGTGCCTGATTTCAACGGCGAGCTGCGCCTGATGGCGGTTGCCTGGTCGAAGGGAAAACTCGGTTCCGATTCCGAACCGATGACGGTGCGCGATCCGGTGCCGGCGGAACTCGCCTTACCGCGTTTTGTGGCGCCCGGCGACACGGCGAGCGCGACGCTCCTTATTGATAATGTCGATGGCGCCGCAGGCGATTATGTGGTGTCTCTGGCCGGTGATGGACCGGTCGGACTTTCACAATCGCAGACCTTTACATTGGCGCAGGGTCAGAAAGAGACCGCCGTCTTTTCAATTGAAACGGGCGAGGTCGGCATCGGCGCTGTCACTCTTTCGGTTGAAGGACCGGGCGGTTTTGCGGTATCGCGATCTTATCCCATTCAGTCACGCACGCCTTATTTTCCGGTGACGGAAGTTCGCACTGCCGCGCTGGAGCCGGGGGAGGCGTTTCAATTGACGGATGCTGTGATCGATCCGTTTGTGCCGGGCTCGACGGAAGTTGCAGTTTCATTCTCGCGGTTACGCGGTGTTGAACCGGGGCCGTTGCTCGATGCGCTTTATCGCTATCCTTATGGATGTTCGGAACAGCTGACGAGTTCGGCAATGCCATTGCTGTTTGTTGATGTGCTTGGCGGCGAAGTTGGCCGTGGTCCGGAGCGGGCGGTGCGTCCGCGTGTGCAAAAAGCTGTCAACACGCTCCTTAATCGTCAGAGTCCTGACGGCGCCTTTGGTCTGTGGCGCGTCGGCGACCGGTACGCGTCGCCGTGGCTTGGCGCATATATCACTGACTTTTTATATCGCGCGAAGAATGAAGGCTTTGGCGTGCCGGAAGAGGCGCTTGATAAAGCTTATGACTCGCTCGCTAATCTTGCGCGTGTGGATCGCTGGTATTCCGCCAGCTATCAGACACGCGCCTATGAAGGACCGAATTCGAACGATACGACGGAATATCTGCGCCGTCGTTCGGCGGCTTACGCCATGTATGTACTGGCGCGTGCAGGGCGTGCGGATCTATCGGACTTGCGTTACTTCCACGACACGCTGCTCGAAGGCACGCCAAGCCCTCTTGCGAGGGCGCATATCGGCGCCGCGCTCGCCATGATGGGCGACAGGGCGCGGGCCAACAGCGCATTTGAAAAAGCGATTGCCGCGCTCGGCTGGCAGAATACCGGCGATTATTACCAGACCGCATTGCGAGATACGTCCGGTGTTCTGGCGCTGGCGGCTGAAGTGGGTCAGTCGGCCAAAATCGAAGCGCTCAGCGAAGGGCTTGTCGCTGCGATGAAAGACCCTAACCGGATGCACACCCAGGAAAAAGCCTTCGTCCTCCTGGCGTCACAAGCCCTGTTGCGGGCCGCCGGGCCGGTTGAGCTTTCGATTGATGGTCGGTCGCTTGAAGATTTGCCGCCGGCGCCGTCGTTCACGCCTGAGTTAAATGAGATTGGCGACGGTGTTTCCTATCGCAATGACGGCGAAGGTCAGATCTTCCGCTCCCTGACCGTTTCCGGCGCGCCAACAACGGCGCCCGCCGCCGTCGATCAGGGCTTTACCTTGACCAAACGGGTGGCGACTCGCGATGGCCGCCCGGCAGTCTTATCGAGCGCCCGACAGAATGATCGCTTCGTCATTGTGCTCAGTGGAACGTCGCAGGACAACCGCCTGCATCCCGCCATTATCGCCGATCTGTTGCCTGCGGGATTTGAGATTGAGACGATCCTTCGCCCCGATGACGGTGCGGGTCGTGGACGCAACGGACCTTATAGTTGGATTGGAGAATTGTCTTATCCGCGTGTCGCTGAAGCGCGCGATGATCGTTTCGTTGCGGCGGTTGATGTGAATGGCCGTCAACGTTTCACGCTCGCTTATGTGGTGCGCGCCGTGACGCCTGGTTCTTTCGTGATGCCGGGTGCGGTGATTGAAGACATGTATCGTCCGGGCGTCTTCTCCAGAACGCCGGTAGGCCGCGTCGAGATTGCTGAGGCCGGGTGAGGCGGCGTTTCTTCATAAGGTTCTGGCCAGTTTCAGCGATGATTGCCGTCGCAGCGCTGGTCATTGCTGTTGATATGCTGGCGCCGCCGCCATTGCATCGCGTTGAAAACCTGTCGCCACTCGTAATCGATCGCAATGGACAGTGGCTTCACGCCTTCGCTAATAATGAAGGCCGCTGGCGGTTCTCTGCAGACCTTGATGAGATCGATCCGCTGTTTGTTGAGCGCCTGATCGCTATCGAGGATAAACGTTTTTGGCGTCATACGGGCGTCGACGCGGCGGCCGTGCTGCGAGCCGGCGTATCGTCAGCGCGGGCTGGGCGTGTTGTTTCCGGCGCGTCGACGATAACGATGCAGACTGCGCGTCTGCTCGAACCACGCCCCCGCACGCTCAGTTCAAAAATGATCGAGATGGTTCGAGCGCTGCAGTTAGAACGGCGGTTGTCGAAGCGAGAAATTCTCGAGCTTTATCTGACTCTTGCCCCTTATGGCGGCAATATTGAGGGCGTGCGCGCTGCAAGCCTCGTTTATTTCGACAAGGAGCCGGTGAGGCTGACCGACGCGGAACAGGCGCTCCTGATCGCCTTGCCTCAGGCGCCGGAAGTGCGTCGTCCTGATTTGCGCAAAGAAAATGCGAAGGCGGCGCGCGCCGCAATTTTGGAAAAACTGGCTTTGGCTGGCGCCATTACATCGCAAAACGCCAGCGAAGCGCATGAGGCGTCGTTACCGTCTGTACGCCAACGTTTTCCGAGATCGGCGTATCATGCTGCTTATGGTTTGGCGCGCGACGAGAACGCGCCGGTAGTGCGCTCTACACTAGACGCTATTCTTCAAAGCCGCGCAGAAGCGCTGGCGCGCATCTATGCGGAACATTTTGACGACGAGGCAACGACAGCCATCCTGATTGTTGAAAATGAAACGCGCGCAGTGCGGGCGGCCGTTGGTTCTTCGGGGTTGGACGCGCAAGGCGGATGGATGGACTTGACAGCGGCGACGCGCTCGCCGGGGTCGACGTTAAAACCCTTCATTTATGGGCTTGTTTTTGAGGATGGTTTGGCGGGCGCCGCGACAGTGATCGACGACATGCCTCGCGCTTTCGGCGATTACACCCCGGAAAACTTTGACCGCACTTTCCGGGGGCAAGTGAAGGTGCGCGAAGCTTTACAGCATTCACTGAATCTGCCGGCGGTCGCCGCGCTTGACCGTGTCGGCGCGCCGCGTTTCGCCGCGATGCTGAAAGCCGCAGGTGTCGCGTTGAAAACACCGGCGCGCGCGGAAAAGAAATCCGGCTTGGCGCTGGCGCTTGGCGGCGCGGGTGTGACGGCGCGCGATATTGCAACTCTTTATGCGGCGCTTGGCGACGATGGCGCCGTCAAGCCGCTGGTTTGGACCGGCGACGAAAGCGCTGAGGAGACGCTGTCCTATCGGCTTTTTTCAAAGGACACAGCAGCGCGCATCAGTGCGATTCTTGCCGGCGCGCCGTCGTTGTCCGGACGCGCGCCGGCTAGCCTGTCGGCAAACGCAACCCGTGTCGCGTTTAAAACGGGAACGTCTTACGGCTACCGCGATGCGTGGGCGGCGGGACACGGAAGCGGACATACCGTCGTCGTGTGGGTTGGCCGCGCCGATGGCGCCGCTCGTCCTGGAGAAACGGGCCGTAAAGCCGCAGCGCCTTTATTGTTTGATATTTTCGATATGCTTCAACGCAATGGCGCTGGTGAAGGCGACGCGATCAGCGATGATGACGAGGCGCCGTTGGGCGCGCTTGCCCGGTTCTCCACGCCACAATTAACATCCGCACCGCAAATTATATTCCCTCGGGATGGTGTTGAAGTGTTTCTTGGCGGCGCAGATCGCGGCTTTTCGTTCGCAGCCCGGGGCGGGACCAGAGATTACCGATGGTATGTCAATGGCGCGCCCCTTACTCAAGAAGCGATGAGCGGGCGCCATGTCTGGCGGCCTTCGCGCCCAGGTTTTTATGATGTTACGCTAGTGGATAGCGAGGGACGCACAGCGACGTCAAAGGTGCGCGTTCTGGCGTCCGGATGAGGCGGCGGGTTTTTCTGGCTGGCTCTGCGGCATTCATTGCATCGCCCATGAGAGCTGCAGCAACCAAAAGTGCGGTTGCGCTTTCGGGCGATCGCTTTCGCATTGGCGAGGATGATTTTCAGTTGGCTGACATCCTTGCGCCATCGCCCTATGCGTTGCAGTCGGCTTCATCACCCTATGTGAATGAGGCGAAAGAAGATTTACAAGATCTTCTTACAAATTCATCTTTTGAATTTGATGACATAGCGCCGCCCACGCGATGGGGCGTGCGCGTCGTTAGAACCAAAAGTGCTGTAGATGCGGCGTCGCTTGAGGAGCGTTTGGTTGCGGCGGGCGCAGCGCGCGTGGCGCCACAGACAAATGATATCGCTTTTATAGAAGGGCTGCTGACGGTTGAACGCGTCGCGCGGCGGGACAAAAATGGCCTGTGGGTGCTGGATGCGTATCGGGTTTTTGACGCCGATAATGCAACAGACGCTATTGGCGGCTATCATTTGATCGAAGGAACTGTTGTCAGTGCGCGCAAAGCCCGAAGTCGGTTTTATCTCAATTTCGGCGATGATTACCGGACGGATTTTACCGCTAGCGCGCCCTCAACACTTTATCGCCGCTGGGTGAAGGCGGGTTTTGATCTGGCGTCTTTGCAGGGCGCGCGTGTGCGTATTCGCGGTTTTGTCGTCGATATCAACGGACCGTCCATCGATCTGACTCATAACGGTCAGATCGAAGACATGAATGCAGTCTAAACAGGCGCTTTTTTCTGTAACGCGCCGTCAAGTTCCTCAATGGCTTTACCGAGATCGGTTTTGCGCACGGCGGCGACTTCGCGCGCCAACCGGTCAAGCGCCGCCTCAAACAATTGCCGTTCGGAATAGCTCTGTTCCGGTTGTTCATCGGAGCGATAAAGGTCGCGCACGACCTCCGCCACAAGCTTGATATCGCCGGAGTTGATCTTAGCATCATATTCCTGCGCGCGGCGGCTCCACATGGTTCGTTTAATTCGTGCGCGCCCTTTAAGGAGCGCCACAGCGTCTTTCACGGCCTTCTCGCTGGAAAGCGGGCGCATGCCAGCAGCTCGCGCCTTGCCCGTAGGCACGCGCAGCTTCATCTTTTCCTGATCGAAATCGATCACAAAAAGCTCAATGGCGATGCCGGCGACCTGCTGTTTCTCAAGACCCATAATCTGACCAACGCCATGGGCCGGATAAACGATCTTGTCATTGACCTTGAATTCCTGCTTGGCGTCAGTGGATGCTTCAGCGTTCTTGGACGCCTTTGCGTCGGCTTGCGGCGCTTCGCGGGGCGGAATCTGCGTTGGCACCGGGATAGAGGCGGCGACAGTCGTTTTGCGCGGCGCCTGTCCGACATTGGCCGGTTTTGCCTTTGGCTTAGGTTTTTCGGCGACAACGGCTTTTTTCTTTGTCGCTTTTTTTGCGGTTGTCTTGGCGCTCTTTGCAGGCGCGGCTTTTTTTGTGGTTGCTTTTTTAGCCGCAGGTTTCTTTGCGGCGGCTTTTTTTGGCGTCGCTTTTTTCACTGTTACTTTCTTGGCGGGCGTCGCCTTTTTCTTGGCCGCCGTTTTGGCGGCCGGCTTTTTCTTTGGCGTCGCCTTCGCCGTGGTTGCTTTTTTTGCTGGCGCTTTTGTCGCCGCTTTCTTCTTTGTGGCGGTCTTTTTAGCGACAGTTTTCTTAGCCGTTGTTTTTTTGGATTTCACAGGCGCGGCCTTTTTTTTGGCCGTAGCCTTCTTTTTTGTTGTTTTGGCTTTGGTCTTTGCTGCTGTCTTGGTCGCCATGGCTCGATGTTGTCTTTCTCTTGGCCAGCGGTGCGGCGCCGGCGTATAGGGTCAGCATGTCAGAACCGGATCAAGGAGCGCCGCTTGGATCGATCGCGAAACCGTGATCAAACGCGCTTATAGGATTGCCAGTGGCCAGCCATCGCGACAAGTAATCTTGGCCTGTCCGCTTGGCATTTGAAAAACTAATTTTTTCAATGGGTTATTAGCAGTCCTAAAAGAGGCAAGGTAGCTTGCTACGCCTTGTTGAAGTCCGACTTTATGCTCACACCATAGCATAAAATTTCAATAAAGGCCACGGGGTTTCAAGACCTTACGCGGCGGCGGGATGTTACGACCCTTCGCCGGGCTTATCGCTGAAATACTTTTCGAGTTTGTCTTTTTCTTCGGCGAACTTGTCCGCATCGGGCATCGGGTCGAGTTTTTGGGTGATATTAGGCCAGGCGGCAGCATATTTCGCGTTCAACTCAACCCATTTATCCGCATCCCCCTCGGTGTCGGGAATAATCGCTTCGGCCGGGCATTCCGGCTCGCAGACGCCGCAATCGATGCATTCGTCAGGGTGAATCACCAGCATATTTTCCCCTTCGTAGAAGCAGTCAACAGGGCACACCTCTACACAATCGGTGTATTTGCATTTGATGCAGGCGTCAGTCACGACATAGGTCACAGGTAGGCGCTCCTTCAAAAACCCCAATCGGGGTCAAACCTTGGTTTTGTCTTCTTTACCCACTCGCCGCGATGACGCAAGCTTTGGGCGGCGATCTAAAGGCAAAGCTATCAGTCCGTCAGCCGGGCCTCGACCCTTGCGCGGGCCGCGCCGCTGTCGGGATCGTCCACATAGATCAGGCCGCAGATGCGCCGGATGAGCGTATCCTCGAAAGGGTCGCGATCGCCGTCGGAAAGAACGATCTGCCAGAGATGTTCGACGAAGCTGATTTTTTCTTCCTGGGACATGTCTTTGGCGACGCGCGTGAAGCGCTGGATATCCAGAGCGTCAGCTTGGGCGTTCTCAGCCTTGGCGCGCAGGGTGGTTGCCTGATCATCGTTGAGTGAAAACCGTTTGGCCAAGAACTTGTCGATAATGGTGATCTCGCGGGCTTCATAGTCTTCATCGGCGCGCGCTGCTTCAACGCAGAGGGCCGCCAGCGCAAGTTGCATCGGGTCAGTGTCGTCTGCCTGGGTTTGCGCATCAGAATTCGTGCGCATTTTTTTAAAAAGTTTGTCGAACATGAGCTCTCCTGCGATCTATTCAGTTCAGTTTTAACGCGTCGAGCGCCCGGCGATCTTTCTTAGTGGGGCGGCCTGCCCCTTTTTCCCTGCCAAAGCTTGTTGGCGCAGATTGTTTTTTCGGCGCCCGCGGTGGGGATTGATCATCATATAGTGTTTGTGCTTCGCTTGCAGGGCCGCGCCGCGCAGCCATGGCGATCACATTGATGATACGCAAATGGTCGTTTCGAGAGAAAACCAGCGTATCTTGTTCGCGCACGAGGAAACTCGGTTTTTGAACCCGGATTGCATCGCCGTTGCGGGTCAGGCGGACATTGCCGTCGCTGACGAACTTGGCGGCGATGGTGCGTGTTTTGAAAAACCGCGCGCACCAGAGCCATCGGTCAATGCGCTGGGCGCTCTGATCGGCGCATTCTTGCGCCGTCATTCAGCCTTCTCGGTTGCTTTGGCCTTAGTATCTTTCTGGGCGTTTGTGAGTTCCGATTTCAAACCTGCCAGCACGGCGAAGGGCGAATTGGGGTCGGCCTTTTTCTCGCGGGGCGGATGACGGCGCGGCTTGGCGCCGCGGGGCTGATCATGTTTGCCGCCTTTGCCTTTTCTTGGTTTGCCCTTGTGATCGGCTTTACCAGCTTTGGCCGCTGGTTTTGGTTTGAAGGCGGGCTTGCGCGGCGCTGGGCGCCATAGCGCAACCTCCATTTCCTCAGCCGGGGCGGTTGCGGCGACTTCCGCTACATCCGGCGCGCCGACAGGGGCTGTCGTTTTGGCCGGTTGATCGGCTACAGCCGAGGCCGCATCCGCCGGGGTGTTGTTTGCAGAAGCATCCGCTTGTTCTGGCGTATCTGCTTGTTTGTCATCGTTTGTATTGGCGGCTACGGGTTCAGGCGTTTTCTGCGGGATTTCCGCTGGTGCGGGGGCGGATGCAGCATCCGGATTGGTTGCTGCGTTATCATTCGCGCTTTGGTCGACAGGTTTGTTTTCAGCGTTCGCCGGAGTTGTCTCTTTCTTTTCGACTTTTCGCTTCACCATGTTTTTGCGAAAGCCAAGTGATCGCAGGATCGCTTCGAAGTCTTCGCCTGAACATCCAACCAGCGACATCATCTGGGATGTGGCCTCAAAGCCTTCGCGCATATTCGCTTCGTTGCGCGCCGTACGGATCAGTCCCGCAAGACGCTCCAGCATATCGATGCGCACCGCACGCTGGCCTGACGGGCGATAGCCGGCGGCGTAATAATAGGCGTGGGGAAGGGCGTCCGTCATTTCGATGGAAACCATGCCCGCCTTCGGCGGCGGCGTGTCGCTGGGACGCCGGTCCATCCACAACGCCCATAACATGATCAGCAGTCGTGCTGGCGCAGGCTTTAATAGTGCCGGCATATGCAGGGTGTACTCACCGAATCGCATACCGATCTTGCGAAGCTTGGCGCGTTCATTTTGATCGATTTGCTTCAGATCATCGCCGAACAGCGCTCGCGACGTAGCGCCGAAATTCTCAACAAGGCGATAAGCGACGCCTTTGGTTAGACCTTTAAGGGCGTCTTCACCTTCTGCATTGGCGGCGGCCTGTAACATAACAAGACTGCCGAGCAGTCCTTCGATTTTACCAGCAATGAAATCTTTAAGCCGGTCTTCGACGCGCCCGCGCATATTCGGCGTGATGTCATCGAGGCCCGACACGACGACGTCTGGCCGAAGGGCGGCGGGCCCCTTTTTGAGATGGGCGACCTGGGCGGAGCGCCACCAGACCGAGCCATCAGCGGCGAGCGTCAGCTCATCGGTGCTCGCATTGGCAAGCGCCGCCGCGCGCGCGGCCAGCACCGGGCGCAACGCTTTCTCACCCGCTGCGCGCAAGGACTTTGCTTCCGCGCCGCTTGCGCGCGGATCAACGATGAACTCAAAACCCAAAAGCCGGCCTATGAATTGGCCTTCCACAATCACTTCTCCGTCTTCGGTAACGCCTGCCAGCAGCGGTTCATCATCCTTCAGCCTTTTCAGCAGAGTTGACGTGCGCCGATCAACAAAACGTTGCGTAAGTTTTTCATGCAACGCATCCGAGAGTTTGTCTTCTATAGCGCGGGCGCGCTCTTGCCAATAAGGCGCGTTTTCAAGCCATACGGCGCGGTGGGAGAGATAGGTCCAGGTGCGCGTATGGGCGATGCGCGTTGACAGCGCGTCGATATCGCCATCGGTGCGTTCAAGACGCTTCACATGAGGCTCTATAAAGGCGTCGCTGATGCGGCCGTCATTCATCAACAGCAAATAAAGATCGCCCAGAAGACGCGCATGCTGATCCATTGCGACTTTGCGAAAGTCCGGGATCTGGCAAATATCCCACAGAGTCGACAAGGCTGCGCCGCCCGTGGCGATGGCCCGAATGTCGTCACGGGCCGCGAGGCGGTGCAGCGCGTCCTCGTCATCCTCTCGCCGGGAGCGGATAAATTCGGGACGTGGCGGGCGGCGATCGAGGGACTTTATCAGCGCCGGCATCGATGAGAGGTCGATTTGTTCGGAACGCCATTGCAGCGCCTTTATCGGATCGAACTGATGGTCTTCGATCGCCAGAACGTCCTCTTGTTCCAGATCGCCGCAATCAGCGGTAACGCCGAAAGTGCCGTCACGGATATGACGCCCTGCACGCCCTGCGATTTGCGCAAGTTCGGCGGGCGTCAGATTTCGTGGGCCGCGTCCGTCGAATTTTCGTTTCGCAGCGAAGGCCACATGGTCGATATCCATGTTCAGTCCCATGCCGATGGCGTCTGTAGCGACTAGGAAATCGACTTCACCGGACTGATAGAGTTCGGCCTGGGCGTTGCGCGTGCGTGGGGAGAGAGCGCCGAGCACAACGGCGGCGCCACCCCTCTGTCTGCGGATCAGTTCCGCAATGGCGTAGACAGTATCGGAGGAGAAAGCGACGATCGCTGTGCGGCGCGGCAGGCGCGTGACTTTTTTCGGACCTCCATAAGTCAGTTTTGAAAACCGCTCACGTGAGAGAAACTGGATATCCCGAAACAGGCGCTGCAGGACGGGGCGCATTGTGTCGGATCCTAGGAAGAGAGTTTCGGACATGCCGCGCGCGTGCAAAATGCGCGACGTGAAGATGCGTCCGCGTTCAGGGTCGGCGGCGAGCTGGACCTCATCGATGGCGAGAAAATCCACCTCGCGCTCCAGCGGCATCGCCTCGACGGTAGAGACCCAGTAGCGCGCGCCCTTGGGAATGATCTTTTCCTCGCCGGTGACGAGCGCCACTTCGCGAGGGTTTTTCTGCTGGATAATCCGGTCATAAATCTCGCGTGCGAGGAGGCGCAGAGGCAGCCCGATCATTCCGGACCGGTGCGCGAGCATGCGTTCCAGGGCGTAATGGGTCTTTCCCGTATTGGTGGGGCCTAGCACCGCTGTCACGCGTCCGCCGCCCGCAGGCGAGAAATCATCGAAAGAAAGGGGGGAGGACAAGGGGCTGCCTTACTCTTGGAGGCGCCGGGAGGCGAATGGTAGACTTACGTGTCTGTGAAGCTCTGTGTAGTTGAGTATATAAGAGTGTGGCCCAGATTCTCAACTGAGACAGCGCTGAGATGAAAGTGTGTGGGGGATAAATGCGCCCCTAAGCGACCTGGCGAGCGCCTGTGGAAGCCAATGTCCATTTCGTGAGCGCAGCATCAATCTGTGTCTTGCTGACAGGCTTTGACAAATAGTCATCCATGTCATTGGCAAGGCTCTTTTCGCGCTGATCTTCGAAGGCGTGAGCTGTTACGCAAATGATTGGTTTTCGCGCCGCGTCAGCCTCAATCTCGAATTTTCTGATTTCCTTGGTGGCGACATGGCCATCCATCACCGGCATTGAGATATCCATCAGTACAAGGTCGAAGGAGGCGGCCTTGTAAGCGTTGACAGCCTCCAGCCCATTGACCGCAAACACAACGTCGTATCGTTGCGGGTCAATCATCGCCTTGAGAACAAGCCGGTTGACTTCATTATCTTCCGCGACAAGCACGCGAATGCGATCCGGCGCGCTTTGGGCGGCGTTTTGTGAAACCCTATCCAATGGAACAGACGCATCGGCTGTCCCCCCTGTAAGCGCGCTTGCCGCAATGTCTTTGGGATGAGGAGTTGATTGCGCAATTGGCAAAGACACCTTGAAAGTAAAACTGCATCCTTCATTCTGAACTGACTGCATCGTCAAATCACCGCCCATTGCGTGGGCCAGTTGCCTTGAAATAGCCAGACCAAGGCCGGCGCCTTCAAACCGTCGGGTGGTGGATGTCTCGACCTGTTCGAACTTGTTAAAGATATCTTCAACCTTGTCCGCCGGCACCCCGATACCTGTGTCTTCCACGGTAAATTCGAGATCAGCGATGGCGTTGTTTGCGCCGCCGCCAACTTTTATCTTGATATGGCCTTGACGCGTAAATTTCAGCGCATTGCCAACTAGATTAATGAGGATTTGCCTAATCCGGCCCGCGTCGCCAATGACTTCAGCAGGCAAATCTTCGTCGTAAGAAAGCAGGAAGTCCAATTGCTTCTGCTTTGCACTTGTTTGGAACAACATGCCGATCTGGTCGATGAAGCCTTTCAATTCGAACGGTTCAGTCTCAAATGAAAGGCGGCCAGCCTCGATTTTTGAAAGGTCGAGGATATCATTGATGATCGCCAGCAGCGACGCGCCGGACGATGAAATGGTACTGGCGTATAATTTTTGCTGATCGTCGAGACTTGTTGATTCCAGCATTTCGGCCATGCCAAGGACGCCATTCATTGGCGTACGGATTTCATGGCTCATTTTTGCGAGAAAATCAGATTTTGCGCGATTGGCGGCTTCAGCCTCTATTCGTGCTTCTGAGAGTTTGACGGCGGCGCGTTCCATTTCTCGCTGAAAAGTTGCGGCGCCCGCAGTGAGCATGACCAGCGCAAAAGACAGCCCAACCATCAGCCAATGCGACAACGCGCCGGCTGTGACATCAAACGGACTTGGCCGGATGCCGCCATGAACAGCGTTGAACATTAAATAGGTGCAGAGGACCAGAAGCGCGCCGCCAATGCCTTCTTTCCATCCCAGAAAGAGTGTCACCAGCATAACCCAGGGCAGCAGAAAAAAAGCGACGTAGGACACCATGCCACCGGACGTCAGCGCTACCAGTGTCAGGCCGAGATATACGTAGCTGAGAAACAGCCAGGCGATCGTTCGAACATTAGCGGCTCTTGCGATCAATACCGGGCCAATGAAGAGCGCCATGGGCGAAAAAATGGTGATCAGCGTGTGTACAGGATATTGAGCATAATAATTCTCGAAATCATATAAGCCGGACGTAATCCCGATCAGACCCCCGGTGATGCAAAGGATCACCAGGCATCGTTTTCGGGCGGCGTCCAGATAGTCGCCGTCAATGACCGGCGGCCAGAAAAAATGGCTTAAAGACGAACGCGGCATGCATAAACCCTTTTGACAGGGCGACTTTGCCTCAAAAACCTTAGTGTTTGTTTACTCCTCTTTTATGAAGAGAGGACGGTGGGGCGAGCTTGAAGCCAGATAGGGGCTTGAAATCACCGGCTGCCGCTTGACGCTCCGGCGCGCCTCGGTTATGGGACGCGGCTTATTTCAAGGATTCCACAGGTGTGCGCCGCAAAATTCCGCGCGCGCCCCCAAAGACAAGGCAAGACCCATGGCGCGACGCTGTGAACTTACAGGAATTGGTCCTCAGAGCGGAAACAATGTTTCCCATGCAAAAAACCGGACCCGGCGGCGGTTTTTGCCGAATCTTTGCAATGTAACCTTGCATTCCGACAAGCTCGGGCAGGGCTTTAAATTTCGGGTCGCCGCCAAGGCGCTGAGAACAGTGGATCATGTGGGCGGCCTCGACGCCTATCTGACCAAGGCTGATGACGCGGTATTGTCCACGAACGCCTTGAAACTGAAGCGCAAACTGGCCAAAGCTTCCTAAGGGCCGGCTCTCAATACGCTGACTGGCCCTTGCATGACTAGGAGGGATCGGCGGGATGGAAGCGACGGCCGCTGTTGAACGGCGCCAACCACGAGAAACCGCGATGCAGCGTCTTGCCCGAAACATGGGCGAGTTTGCGACATCCTTATCGCGGTTGGCGATGCTCGCAGTCATTCTGACGCCAATCCTTCTTATCTCTTTTCTGACAGTAGATTTACCAATGCGCGCTTTCGACGGCGTTGTTGGGGCGGATACAGTTCTCAGGCCGTCAAACTGGCTTTCGCATGGCGGTTTTGCCATGGCCTTTGCGCCGCTCGTAGCGATCCTTTTCTCGCGTAAATATGGCGGCGACGAAGCATCGCGCGCCGTGACCGCTTCATGGGGGCTTGCAGCAGTGGCTGTCTTTGCGGAGCTCTCTTATCTCGCACCAGCGCTAGAAGACGGCGACATGCCGCCAGTGCGCTTTACGGTGGTGTTTGTGGCCAGCGCTATGGCGGCCCAGTATTTCGCCGCCAGCGCCTATGACATCATGCGGGGCGGCGCCAGGTGGTGGCGTGCGCCGCTTATCGCGGCGCTCAGCAGTTACGGCGTCGCCGCCTTGATATATTTCCCTGGTATTTATTTAGGCGCTGGCGTGCCTTGGTTGAACTGGATGGTCGGAGACTTCGCGATCAAGGCTGTTATCGCGCTGGCGTTTCTGCCGGTATACGCCATGCTCAGAAAATCGTTGCGGCCGAAAGGCGGTTTTGGCGGCGTTTGATCTTCATACCCGACAAAGAAAACCGGCAGCCTGTTGACGAGGCTGCCGGTTTTTATCGTTAAGCTGTAAGCTTGTTTATGCTTTTTGTTTTTTCTTCATGCGGCCAGCAAAACCCAGACCAGCAATGCCGGACAGGAATAACGGGATCGCCGCCGGGATCGGCACTTCTGACACGGCGACGTAGCCAATCAGTTTTGCACGGTTCTTCATTTTTTCGATTGTTTCAAAGGTCGAAACAATATTCCCGTCAACTTCGAAGCCGAGAATGGCGATTGTATAAAGAACGCCGTTGACCAGGAAGTCCTCCGACAAAATTGAGTCCGTGACAGTTACAAGATCGGCGCAACCATTGACGTTAACGCCTGAGCCATTCGCGTCGCCATTGGCGCAGGGATTGGCGCCGTTCGGCGTTTCCTCGTGGCTGAAATCGAACATGAAGTTACGCGAACCCTGAGCCTGGCCGTCGACAACAATATCGATGGCGACAGTCAACGTCGCTTCGTTCAACGACGTTCCTGTGATCGGATTGTTACGATGGGTAAACGTGCCCAGCGCCACATTGGTGTTCGGCGGAACATCAACACTTGTATCAGCCGCACCGTTGAAGTCGTAGCCGCTTTGTCCCCGATTGGTGGCTGGATTGCCCCAACGCAGCGATGGATTCGCCGTACCATTGTTGGAGACGCTGATTCCAGCCGCCGGGTCGATAGCTGACCAGCTGCCGGTAATGTTTTCGAAGCTGACGAGCGCCGCGGAGGCAGAGCCAAACGCGCCGAGGCTGGCGGCGCAAAGCGCCGTCGCAATGAGTTTAGAGAATTTACGCATGGGACCCCCACTTGATACACAACTTGTTAAGCATATTTTCCGTAGTCGGAAAAAATACAATTTGATCTAATTGTGAAAGTGAATTTTCGTCAACAAAAATAAATGGTTAACGCGTATCAAAATAAGAATTTTGATCCGAATACGGTTAATTTATATGGTGAGAATTGTGTCGCGATGCAGGCTTTCAACCCGTAGGGGAGGTCATCCTTGCAGTACTTTCGCCGCCTCTGCGCCGAAATAGGTGATGACGCCATTGGCGCCCGCGCGTTTGAAAGCGATTAATGATTCCATCATCGTGCGCTCCCCATCAAGCCAGCCATTTTGCGCCGCCGCCCTGATCATGGCGTACTCTCCTGAAACCTGAAAAACGAAGGTTGGCGCCCCGAACTCATCCTTGACGCGGCGTACGATGTCGAGACACGGCATGCCGGGTTTGACCATCACGCAGTCAGCGCCTTCTGCGAGATCGAGCGCAACTTCGCGAAGCGCTTCATCGCTATTTGCGGGATCCATCTGATAAGTGCGCTTGTCACCCTTTAAAACGCCGGCGGACCCGATCGCTTCGCGATATGGACCGTAAAAAGCGGAGGCATATTTCGCCGCATAGGCCATGATCTGCACATTGGCGAGGCCTGATGCATCAAGACCGGTGCGGATCGCGCCAACGCGCCCATCCATCATGTCCGAGGGCGCAATAATGTCGAACCCTGCTTTAGCTTCGACAACAGCCTGTTGAACCAGCAACGCAACGGTTTGGTCGTTGACGATCTCGCCATCCTCCATGACGCCGTCATGGCCGTGATCGGTGTAGGGATCGAGGGCCACATCCGCCATAAGGCCGATATCGGGAACGGCGTCCTTGATCGCGCGAGCCGCGCGGCACATCAGATTCTCAGGGTTCAGTGCTTCTTCACCGCCAGGCGTGCGATCTTCTGCATCTGTATATGGAAACAACGCCAGCGCCGGTATGCCGAGGCTATGGGCCTCTTTGGCGGCGATGACCGCTTGGTCAACCGACAGTCTGGATACGCCCGGCATTGCCGCAATCGGTTCCCGGACGCCTTCACCATTCTTTAAGACAATCGCCCAGATCAGGTCATCCGGTCTTAACGAACACTCCGAATATAATCGCCGGGACCAGTTTTGCATCCGCGGGCGGCGCAATCTGAGAGACGGATACCGGGCGAGAGGTGTTTTGTTCATATTCTGTTATCGGTTGCTCTGTGTTTTCGGCACATTACTGCACTTTTTAGAATTTGATTTCAAATTGAACGGCCGGGCTTAACGGCCCTTTTAGACCTCTCGGTATAGTTTCTGCGAAAGCAAAGTTGTGTGAGAGAGTAATTTATCATGGCGGTTCAAGGGGCAATGCAATCTCAAGTGATAGGCCAGGCGGAAGATTCCAGCGGATCAAATCCGGACGAATTGCGCGGCGGCTATTTGCAGTTACTGCATCTGGTCGAGCGGCTGCATCGTCAGCTGTTGGATGTGATCAAGGACGAGCTGGAACGGCTGGGCCAGACCGATATTAATTCGGTGCAGGCGCTGCTGTTGTACAATATCGGCGACGCTGAGCTGACCCCTGGCGAGCTTCGCTCTCGGGGGCATTATCTTGGCTCAAATGTTTCCTATAATCTCAAGCAGCTTGTCGAAAAGGGCTATATTCGCGATGAGCGGTCGAATACTGATCGTCGTTCAAAGCGTGTTTCTCTGACGGAACTGGGCCTTGATGTACGCGACAGCTTGACCGCGCTTTTTGAGCGTCAATTGACGTCTGTTGAACAGGTCGGCGGCGTAAATCGCACGCTGGTCGAAGACACCAACAAGACTCTTCAGCGTCTTGAGCGTTTCTGGGCAGACCAGGTACGCTTCCGGTTGTAATAGGTCGTTCAGTCTCGTTATTTCACGAGCCAGGATTCATTCTCAGTTTTTAGAAGCCGCGTCTCATCCCCGGGCGCGGCTTCGCTTCATTTCGATTGGCGGCGTTACTGGGCGCCCTCGACGACGCCTGGACAGCATTGAAGCTTCAGCGGGCCGCCTGAATCAGGCGCAAAACCCCAGCCAGTCCCAAAGATCCAAGCTTTTTGGGGAAGGGCGGGGCTTTTCTCTCGCATTGCGGCGGACCCGCGGCGCAAGTATATCTCTATCGAATTGATGACCATGGATGGTGGCGATGCTTGCATCTTAACCCGTCCCTTCAGGAGTGACCCGATGAGCGCCAGTGAGACATACGCAATCCCAAACGGTTTTTTTAGCGAAGAACTCGCAGGCCGAGACCCGGAGGTGTTTGGCGGCGTTGAACGCGAGCTGGAGCGCCAGCAGTCGCAAATTGAGCTGATCGCCTCTGAAAACATTGTCTCGCGGGCTGTGCTGGAAGCGCAAGGATCGGTCCTGACCAACAAATATGCGGAAGGTTATCCCGGGCGGCGCTATTACGGCGGTTGTGAATTTGTTGATCAAATTGAGACGCTCGCCATTGAGCGAGCGAAAAAACTGTTCAACTGCACCGAAGCAAATGTACAGCCTCATTCCGGCAGTCAGGCGAATCAGTCGGTCTTTATGACGCTGATGCAGCCAGGTGACACGTTTTTGGGGATGGATCTCGCTGCTGGCGGGCATCTCACCCATGGCGGCAAGGCGAACCAGTCCGGCAAATGGTTCAACGCTGTTCATTACGGGGTGCGCGAAGATGATCAGTATATAGATTATGACGCCGTTGCGCGGCTGGCCGATGAGCATCGCCCGAAAGTGATTATCGCCGGCGGTAGCGGCTATTCCCGCATCATAGACTTTAAAAAGTTTCGCGAGATCGCCGACAGCGTCGATGCGAAGCTGATGGTGGACATGGCCCATTTCGCCGGGCTGGTTGCGGGCGGACTTTATCCAAATCCTGTCGATTTCGCTCATGTGGTGACGACAACCACCCATAAGACCCTGCGTGGTCCGCGTGGCGGGATGGTCCTGACGAATGACGCCGATCTTGCGAAGAAGATTCGTTCTTCCCTGTTCCCCGGTATTCAGGGCGGGCCGCTGATGCATGTGATCGCCGCCAAAGCCGTGGCGTTTGGCGAAGCGCTGAAGCCTGAATTCAAGACGTATGCGAGCGCGGTTGTCGAGAATGCGCGCGCGTTAGCGTCATCACTTGTCGAAGCAGGCTATGCGGTTGTTTCCGGCGGCACGGATACGCATCTAGCGTTGATTGACCTTCGGCCGAAGGGCGTGAAGGGCAATGTCGCTGAGGAAAGCTTAGAGCGTGCGGGGATCACCTGTAATAAAAACGGCATTCCTTTTGACCCGGAAAAATTCACCGTTACGTCCGGCCTGCGGGTTGGCTCTCCGGCGGGCACCACCCGTGGTTTTGGCGTTGCTGAATTCCGCCATGTGGGCGCGCTGATGGCTGAGGTGCTTGACGGTCTTGCGCAACAGGCGCATGCGAATGAGGTTGCAGAGCAGGCTGTGGCCGTGAAGGTAAAGGAACTGACTGCGCGTTTCCCGATTTATTCTTGATGCAGAGCAAAAAACTGGAGCGCTAGCCTATGCGATGTCCGTTTTGCGGCAGCGATGATACGCAAGTTAAAGATTCCCGCTCGGCGGAGGATGGCGCTTCTGTGCGTCGCCGTCGGGAGTGTTCCGCTTGCGGCGGGCGTTTCACCACTTTCGAGCGAGTTCAACTGCGTGAACTGATCGTGATCAAAAGCAACGGCAAGAAGGCGCCTTTTGACCGCGACAAACTTATCCGCTCGGTAATGATCGCGACCCGAAAGCGCAATGTTGATCCGGATCGTGTCGAGCAGATGGTCTCAGGCATTGTCCGGCGGCTGGAAGCCATGGGTGAAAGCGAAATCGACTCCAAGATGATTGGAGAACTGGTGATGGAAGGGCTCGCCCATCTCGATGACGTCGCCTATGTCCGCTATGCGTCGGTCTATAAAGATTTTCGCGAGGCGAAGGATTTTGAACAATTCCTTGGCGCGCTGGATGAAACTGAGCGTGAATAGGCGCAATTCATGACCGATTCGGTAAAAACTGAGACGCGAAACGGTGAGGGCGCGCCTGCGCGCTCCGCCGCGCGGCTGGCCGCCGTTCAGGCGCTCTATCAGATGGAAAATTCCGGTCTCGGTGTCGATGCAGTCATACGCGAGTTTCAGGATTTCCGCCTTGGCGGGGAAATTGAAGGCGAACGTCTGCACAAAGCGGATGCGGCCTTCTTTGCCGACATTCTCAAGGGAGCCGTGGAAACCCAACGCCGGCTTGACCCCTATCTGGAGCGTCAGCTCGCGAAAGGCTGGAAGCTATCTCGGATCGATGCGACGGCTCGCGCCATATTAAGGGCGGCGTTATATGAGTTAATCCGCCGGCCTGATGTTCCGTATAAGGTGGTTATTAACGAGTATCTCGACATTGCGAATGCGTTTTTCAGTGACGATGAGCCGAAATTTATCAATGGCGTTCTTGATGCGGCGGCGCGCGCTGCGCGTAGCGACGAGTTAACAGTGTAAGGCGTGACGACACGATGGGCGAAACGGATATCATTGAGGAAATTTTTGCGCCCCTGTCTTCCAAGGCTTCCGGTGCGGACCATCTGAATGATGATGCGGCGGTGTTGGGTGATGCTTATGTTGTCACCAAGGACGTAATGGTCGCCGGCGTGCATTTTCTTCCAAAGGACCCGCTTGATCTCGTCGCCCGCAAACTGTTGCGGGTCAATCTTTCAGACCTCGCCGCGAAGGGCGCAAAGCCGGTGGGGTATGTTCTGGGATGCGTATGGCCTGCAAACATAAAACGTGAAGCGATCGAACTTTTCGCAAACGGTTTGCGCGAGGATCAGGAAACTTTTCGTGTTGCTCTTTATGGCGGCGATACGGTGGTGCATCGATCAAAGAGTGCGCCGCTGACCCTATCGGCGACGTTTTTCGGAACGCCGCCGAGACAAGGCGTTACTCGGCGATCCGGCGCGTCCCATGGGGATGATCTTTATGTCTCAGGCGTTATTGGCGACGCCGGGTTGGGGCTCGCTACGCTGAAAAAAGAGATCAAGTTCACTCCGGTGGATCGCGCGTCTCTTGCAAGCCGCTATCATCTGCCCGAACCGCGGCTCAGCCTCGGTGCAGCAATCGCCGGTCTGGCGACGGCGACGATTGATGTCTCTGACGGATTGATTGCCGATGCGGCGCGCCTTGCGAAGGCGTCGGGCCTCCATGCGCAAATCGAAGCGGTATCCATTCCTCGGTCTCAAGCCGCCGCCGTATGGATTGCATCGCAAAAGAACCGCTGGCGCGCGCTCGCGGAACTCGCCGGGTTTGGAGACGATTATGAGTTGTTGTTTGCGGCGCCGCCGTCAATGCGCCGCTCAGTGACGGTCGCAGCGAAAGCATCGCGTACTGAAGTTTCGCGCATTGGTGTTTTGACGCGTGGTGAAGGGGTGTCGCTAACCGATGATCGCGAGGCGGAAATCGCCGTCTCAAATAGCGGCTTCGATCACTTTGGAACTTAAATACGCCGCTTAGTTTAACGCGGCCCCTGGTTTCCTTGCGCTCCAAGTCCTCCAGGCAGCTGGCCGACATTACCGAGAAGCTGTTCCCAGAAATTCAGTTCCTTGCCGCGGGTTGGTGTAACGCGTGAGACCATTTTGATATTTTCTCCATCCGCCAGATCAAACTCATCCTGTTCCTGTACAAGACCGGACTCATCGAAATAAAAGGCGATTACGGTGCGCCGCTTTGTCTTCGGTCGGAAAAAGGCTCGGGTGGCGTCAGCGGAGTTCAGATAATACCAGGCGTCACGATTGAATGTGCCGATCAGAGAGGGCTCTCCGTATTTGGCCAATATGCTTTCCTTGGTGTCGAGCCCAGGTTCGGCGGTAAGTTCGGTCTGGTCGCGCTCCAGAACATATCCGTGACTACTACGCACCGAAACGCACGCTTGCAGCGCCAAAACACTCAACAATAGACAAACAACTCTGATCATTCCGTTTTCCCTGGGGCCGCAATACTGCGGTAATCCTTCATTTTCCGGTCGCCGCCCGGCCTGGTGAGGGCTTGATCCCTCGCTTTGGGGGGCATACCTGATCCCTTAAATTATCAACGATGCCGGTATCTCGTAAACCCCGGTTTGGAATTTGGCGGGCCTATAACCCATGATTATGTCGCTTTTCAGGAAGGATCCGGCCGTTGACGCCGGCGAGGCGCTTTATGCAAGCGCGGTGGAGCAGGCGCGGTCTGAGCCTCTGTATGTGGAAATTGGTGCGCCCGATACGGTTGAAGGCCGTTTCGAGATGATCACGCTTCATGTCTACCTGGTTTTGCGCTGCCTGAAAGGGGAGGACGCAGGGGCTAAAAAAGTCGGTCAGAAGCTTTTCGACGCGATGTTTCAGAATATGGACGATTCGTTGCGTGAACTCGGTGTCGGCGACCTCTCGGTCGGTAAAAAGATCCGCAAGCTTGCGGAGAATTTCTATGGCCGTGTCGCCGCTTACGAAGATGCATTGCAAGGCGCTGACGATGATCTGGCGCAATCACTTGGGCGAAATGTCTTTCTCGACCCGGAAGCGCCTGGCGCAAGACGCCTGGCGCAATATGTCAAAAACGCAGCAACTGCGATCGAAGGACAACCTGTTGCGCGCATTGTTGGCGGTATCGTTCAATTTCCTGTTGTGGAGAATGATTTATGACACAAACCGATGCGCCCCCTGAATTCAGCCTTGAAGTTGATCTTCGCAGTCTGGCGCCGGCTGGAAAACAATATCATCTAAAGGCAAGCCCGGATGAGTGTAAAAAGATCGCCAACCGTCTCGGCGTCATAGATGTGCATTTATGCGAAGGCGACATTCATATCGGCGCAACGAAGACCATCATCACGGTTTCCGGAACGGTTCGCGGCGCGATGACGCGCGAGTGCGTCGCCAGCCTTGAAGAAATGGAAGAAGCTGTCGCTGATTCGTTCGAGTTGGAGTTTTTCCGTGATGAAAGCGCCATCGACGCTGATGATGACAGCATTGAAAGGGACCTGGCCGAAATCCATGAAGACGATGTTTTCGATATTGGAGAGCTGTTAGTGCAGCAGCTTTCTCTCGCCATGAATCCATTTCCCAGAAAAGAAGGCGCGCCTAGTCTAGCCGCCGAGTATGGCGCGGAAGATGGCGGTTCCCCCTTCGCCGGGTTGCACCAGATTTTGGAAAAAAACAATTAAAAACAATAGGTTTACGAGCCAGTCCGGGTGCGGGTAAAATGATCGGCAGGTGCGTTGCATGCGCGCGCGGGCATAGTATGGTCCGCCGCAATCAAGGAGCGCGTTGATTTGGCGAATGCTGCGAGAAATAATACAGGGCCTACACTCGCCATCGATGCAATGGGTGGCGACGCTGGGCCTGAAGTGGTCGTGCAAGGCGTTGTGCATGCGGTGCGCCGCGGGCTGTCAGCGCGTTTTCTTTTTTACGGCGATGAAAACGAGTTGCGCCCGCTTCTGGCCGATGCCAAGACGCCAATAGACGCTGAAATTCGGCATGCGGACAAAATTGTCTCCATGACGGATAAGCCAAGCCACGTTATTCGGCGCGGGCGCGATACATCCATGTGGCTCGCCATGACAGCAGCTAAAGACGGCGAGGCGCAAGCAGTTGTGTCCGGCGGCAATACGGGCGCTTTGATGGCGCTGGCGCGATTGCAGCTGCGGATGATTGAGGGTATCGACCGTCCGGCGATTACGGCGTTCTGGCCGACTATGCGCGGGCGCTCACTCGTTCTTGATGTCGGCGCCAATGTTGAAGCCGATGAAAACCAGCTGGTGCAGTTTGCGATCATGGGCGAAGCATTTTATCGGGCGCTGATGAATGTTGATAAACCGAGTGTTGGCCTTCTGAATGTCGGGGCGGAAGACCTCAAAGGACATGAACTGATCCGTACGGCGGCGCGCGTCTTGCGCGAGGCGGACCCGGACATGGCGTTCCAGGGGTTTATCGAAGGCAATGACATTTCAAAAGGAACCGTCGATGTTGTCGTGACGGACGGCTTTACCGGCAATATCGCCTTGAAATCAGCGGAAGGGGCGGCGCGCCTTGTCGGGTCCTGGGTTAAGGAAGCTTTGACCGGTACGCTCAACGCCAAGTTTGGCGCGATTTTCATGGCGCCGGGGCTGCGTAAACTTAAAGATCGCATTGACCCATCTTCTGTGAATGGCGGCGTTTTCCTTGGCGTCAACGGCGTAGTGGTGAAAAGTCATGGCGGCGCCAATGCCCGCGGCGTTGCGAGCGCTGTCAATATGGCTGCAAGTCTTGCTCGCCAGCCTTTCCGCGACGAAGTCGCCCAAACAGTAAAAACAGTGATGCTTCGCCAGCGCGAACTGAACGAGTCGCAAGAGGCGCCACAACAAATCAAAGCGGCGGCGGTATGAGTTTGAAAGCGGTAATTGTCGGATGTAGCGAGGCGTTGCCGGACAAAGTCCTGACCAACGAAGACCTTTCGAAAATTGTCGATACGACCGATGATTGGATCCGCGAGCGCACAGGCATCGAAGAACGCCGCATCGCCGCCGACGGGGAGCTTACATCCGATCTTGGCGTGCGGGCGGCGACGGCGGCGTTGAACGACGCCGGTCTTGAGGCCTCCGATATCGATCTCATTGTCGTAGCGACGACAACGCCGGATCTGACCTTTCCATCAACGGCGGCGATCGTGCAGGCGAAACTTGGCGTGACCCAAGGGGCGGCGTTTGATCTGCAGGCGGTTTGCACCGGCTTCATATACGCGTTGTCGACGGCAGAGAAATTCCTGACCAGCGGTCAGCACAAACGCGCGCTTGTCATCGGCGCGGAAACATTTTCCCGTATTTTAGACTGGACTGATCGCGCAACTTGCGTGCTGTTTGGCGACGGCGCCGGTGCGTTCGTACTGGAAGCGCAAGAGGAAAAGCTTGCGGACGGACGCGGCGTCATGGGCAGTTATCTTCGTTGTGACGGTCGCATGGTGGATTTGCTGCATGTCGATGGCGGTGTTTCTTCAACGCAATCAACCGGCCATGTTCGCATGCAGGGCAACAAGGTTTTCCGCGAAGCGGTCATTCGCATCTCCGAAGCGATGGAGCGTGTCGCTGCAGATGCGAAGATCGACGTACGCGAAATTGACTGGTTTGTGCCGCATCAGGCGAACGCCAGAATCATTCAAGGTGTGGTGAAAAAGCTGAATCTGCGCAGCGATCAGGTAATTTCCACAATCACCGGGCAGGGAAACACGTCCGCAGCTTCTATCCCGCTGGCGTACTGTCAGGGCGTTGCGGACGGGCGCATCAAAACCGGCGATCTCGTGCTGCTTGAAGCCATGGGCGGTGGGCTGACCTGGGGCGCCGCGCTTTTGCGCGCCTAAAAAACAGCTAATGTAATTCAAAGACTTATTGACCGAAGCGCGGAGATGATATTAACCTATTTCTCCAGTGGGGCGAGCTATTTGCGGGATTGAAGACAATGACGGGAAACACGGTTACGCGAGCCGACCTGACAGAAGCTGTTTATCGTTCCCTTGGCATTTCCCGGAACGAATCATCCGCTTTTGTCGAACGCATCCTTGAAGAAGTAGCGTCATCTCTTGAAGGTGGCCAGACTGTCAAAATTTCGTCTTTCGGTACTTTTTCCGTGCGCGACAAAAAGCTTCGTATGGGACGCAATCCCAAGACCGGTGAAGAAGTGCCCATCGCGCCGCGCCGCGTCGTTACTTTCCGGGCGTCGCATGTTTTGAAAGACCGCATCAATGACGGTCACCGCAGAGCCGACGCCGCTGAATAACCAAGTAAAGGCGGACAACATCCGTGGCGAAATCTGCCGAAGCATTCCGTACGATCTCCGAGGCTGCTGACGAGCTGGATGTGCCCCAGCATGTCCTGCGTCATTGGGAGGAAGTGTTCGGACAGGTACGCCCCATGCGGCGCGCCGGCGGGCGGCGCTATTACCGCCCCCTCGACATTGATCTCTTACGCGGCATTCGCGTTCTGCTTTACGATCAGCGCTACACGACCAAGGGCGTGCAAAAGATATTCAAGGACGAAGGCGTTAAATATGTTTCCGAACTTGGGCGGCGCGCGGCGGCTGGTGAAAGCGTCGAGGTGCGCCCGGTCTTGCCGGAGGATGGCGCCCGTAACGCCAAGGCCAATAGCCCCGCTGATGACGATGTTCTGGAACTCGGGGCTGATTCTCGCGTGGCCAAGACGATGCCTGCGGATCTGAGAAAAACCCTGACAAGCTTGCTGGCTCGCCTTGAAAAGGCTCAGGACGCGCTGGATGAAGCAACACTGGCGCTGGAAACGATTGATGCGCAAGATGAGGATCCGCCAGCAGTGTCCACCGCTTCAAAGTCCTGACCTGAAGATAGGTTGGAGGTTTTAAGCTGTTTCAGCGCGCGGTTTGATTTGTCGCATTTAGCGTTACAGCGCCGGTCTCCACTTTTCCAGGGAATGCTTTATAGTCCGCGCCTTCGCGGCGAGGGTGAATGCTTATCGCCGCCGGGTCGGAGCGTGGCGCAGTCTGGTAGCGCACTTCACTGGGGGTGAAGGGGTCGCTGGTTCGAGTCCAGTCGCTCCGACCATTTAAATCAACAACGGCGCGATGATATCCGCCTCTCCATTCAATCGGGTGGCGTGTTTTTGAGCATACGGTCAAAAAACTCCACAGTCGCGGAATACGCCTGAAGCCATGAGGTGTGACGGTAAAATCCGTGCACGTCATCAGGTATCACGAGCGCTTCCCAATGCACGCCTTTCTCGTCCAGGCGCATGGCGAGATCGGTTGTCTCCCAGAAGACCACATTGCGGTCATCGTCGCCATGGATAAACAAAACGGGCGAACGCCATGTATCGATATCCGCAATCGGTGACGAAGCACGGGCCAGTTCCATTTCGTCAGGCGTAAGGCCCCAATATCGGCCGGGCGCATTCGGGAAGTCCAGCGACCAGTCGTGGACGCCGTGGAGATCGACGCCCGCCGCGAAGATGTCGGAGTCGCGTGCTAAACCTTGTGCAGTCAACAAGCCCCCGTAAGACCCGCCCCAAAGACCGATCTTTTCACCATCGACTGTGGGCAGTTTTTTCAGGAAACCGGCGGCGGCGAGGATGTCATTATATTCGGACGCGCCGCGCGGACCGTGATCGGGCACGAGGCGAAACTTCTGCCCATAGCCGATGCCGGCGCGGAAATTAACGGCGAGAACGACATAGCCTTGTGACGCTAGATATTGGTTCATCGCATAGGCGTTTGCGTAATAGCCGCGATAATGCCAGCCGAGCAGCATTTGCCGGATGGGTCCGCCATGCATGAATATCAACGCAGGGCGTGCGTCACCTTCCTCAATATTCGGCGGTGAAAAAAGCTGACCATGAACGGTGAAACCGTCGGTCGACTCAAATGTCACCTGCTGCGGCGTCACAAGTTCGTCGCTGGGAAATTCCGAGGGCGGCGCTTCGCTGACAAATGACTCATCGCCATCGTCATGGAGGAGGGCGATGCGCGTTGGCGATGTCGGTCCTGCTTTCCGGAAAGCTATGAGGCCACCGGCAAGCGGCGCCGGATGCGTTTCAATCCCTGCGCCTTCAGTGAGGACTGTCGTTTCGCCACCTTGCACCGGAGCCGATGCTAAATGACGACGATCAATGTCGCCGCAATTATGCGCGTAAATCAGCATTTCTCCGTTATGCGAGATGGCGGTGTCTTCAGCTTCACAATTCTCAGGCGTCAAAGCAGATAGATCATCACCGCCCGACGAAATACTGTAAACGCGCATAAACCCGTCGTGCTCGGAATAAAAGACCAGCCGTTCTGCATCCGTCCAATACAAAGGTTTCGGGAAATAGCGCTGCGCCAGTCCGCCGGCGCTTGCGCCCGGCGATTTCCAGACTTCCTGTGCAGCGCCGGTTTCAGCATCGGCGACCATGATTGAGAACGGCCACGAGGTCATCAGGTGAATGCGTTCGCCATTCAGGCGCCCGGCGCGCCGCATAAATGCGACCTGCGCGCCATCGGGAGACCAAACCGGATGTATGTCGCGATAAACGCTGGGCGCCATCCAGCGAATTTCCTCAGCTGCGATATCGAAAACGCCGACAAAACTGTGCCCGTTCCTGACACTGACAAAAACAATCTTGTCGCCATCCGGCGACCACCGAACGCTTTGTAATCCACCTCGAACGCTAAACAACGGCTCTTGATCTTTTGCTTGGCGTCTGCTCGTTGCATAGGCATAGATTTCGCCGTCATGCTGGATCAGCACTATGTCGCCATCCGGTGAAATCGACGGCGCCGACCCTTCCGTGAGAAGGCGCGCCGAGCCGCGCGCCGTTGGTGCAATCCAAACCTCTTGTGTCGCGCCTTTTGGGTCGCTGTCCGGATTGGGGTGATCGCCATCCCAGTTCTTCGGGCCGCCGCGTGTGAAAATGGCGATGGTTCCGTCATTAGACAGGGAAAGTTGCCCTAGCGGTCGGCCGTCGTCATTTGGAAAGTCTGCGATTTTAGCCGGGTTGAAATCTGGTGCGGCGGCGGCCCATACGCTGCGGGAACCTTCGCGAAATTCCGTCCATGCGATGCGTTCGCCATTTTCCGACGAAACCAGGTTTTCAGGGTAGGGCGCTGACAGAATGTTTTCGAGCGTATAGGCGTGTGCCCGGTCATTAGAGACCAGACTACATAATAGTATCAACGCGGCGGCGACTATGAAAGCATATCGATGGCTGGCGAAGCGGTGCGCTGAAAGTTTTATCATCCCGAGATTCTCCTGATGGCGCTGAACGCACAGATGACAGCTGCTTTGTCGACTCGTCAAATATGCAGGAGCCGGCGCTAACAGGCGGTCACAACACGACCAACCGCTTGGGGCGGCGCGCCAGGACAGTATTGTCAGAAAAACAATATGTTAGACGCTTTCCGGCGCTTGCTGCATTCTGCGCGGCCTGTGATATAGTATTATTGTAAGCGTGATGTTTGGGGATCGGGGATGACAAGAATTGACCTGCCGGATGGGGTGCCGCCTGATAATGAGGCGACGCGGTCTTTTAATGGTGACGGCTTCCACGCGCCCGATATGGCGACGCCGGCCTTTACGCGTGAGACGTCAAGCCTTGATCACAAAGCAAAACGCATCGTCCGAGAAGAGTATGAAGAGATCGTCGAAGATGACGATGATGAAGATGACGATCACCCGCGCCCGCAGGGTGAGAGTAATTCAAACACCAACCTTGCAATCATGATCGCAGTGACAGCGTTGTTTGTGGCGCTTGGCGCCATTGTCGTCGCTAATAATCGTGGCGAAGCGCCATTGTGTTCTTCGCAACCGGCATGGAACCAGTATAACTGCCGAGCTGGTTAGAGACGTTGCTTGCCCCGTTTGCTGATATTTAAAGCGCCTGGCTTGCCGTCTCGGCCACGTCATCAACACCGCCATCGTCCGACACTTTGCGCTCGCGCATGATTTTCCGATACGCATAAATAATTTTTTGTGTCGCCTGTGAAGCGGCTTTAGCGAGGTCTTCATCCAGGCCGAGTGAGGCGACAGTGTCAGGATGCACTGATTTGATGCGCGCTTTAAACGCTGCGCGCAGTTCGTCATTGTCCACGTTAGGCGAGATGCGAAGTGTTGCGTAAGGATCGAATGACTTCGGCGCCCGCTTCATCGGCTCGTTGTTTTCATCGTTGGCGGCAGTCGTGTCCTCGATATTCGTTTCGATCATCGAAGCGATATGGGTTTTGGCGACAATCATCATTTCGCCGCTCGCCGCGCGCACTGGAATAAACGCGCGAGGATCATTAAGAAGGTCCGTCAGCCGTTCCCCGTTCACATGAAAAACAAAAGCTTCTACCGGCTCCTGGCCTGTCAGTTGAAGCTGAACGGAGGTTTCGGTTTTGTGCCGGAATGCGCCGGTCGCTTTATCAAACACGCTCTGGTCTCCACCAACCCTGCCGGCCCCCGCCGGCTTTGCAGTGAACGTTGCAATGGCGGCGCCAGATCAGTCCCGGTTTGAGACAGGCGGCGCATTCCGGGGCTCCGCATTCATCCAGGCGAGGAGATATTTGGTCGGGAAAGCCCAAATAACGCCAGCGACAAGGAAATAAGCGACCTTCAACAGCTGAATGTCAGGCACCCGTTCGCCGAGCGCGGCGGCTGCAAAAAAATAGATCGTCAGCGCGGGCAGAAACGCCATGAAACCAATCAGTTTTTTGTAGCGCGGGGACATTGCCGTCGTGATCCTTCTTGCTGCGTCTTGATCATTCGGCCCGCGACGCGGGGTCGCGAGACGGCGCGGGCGCGATTGCCCTAAAGAAGCCCCATGGCTGCTAGCATTATATCCGCGCCGGCGCAAAACGAAGGCGCCGCATCACCGCAGGCTTCACGGCGCATCGCCGCATGGCTTCTCGTCATGTGCGCGCTGGTTGCGGCGATGGTAATCGTCGGCGGCGCGACGCGTCTGACGGATTCTGGCTTATCGATTACCGAATGGCGCCCGGTCACTGGCGCCGTGCCGCCCATGAGCGAGGCGGCGTGGCAGGCGGAGTTCGAGAAATACAAAACCATCCCGGAATATGAGCAGGTCAATTACGGCATGAGCCTTGACCAGTTCAAAACGATATACTGGTGGGAATGGGGGCATCGGTTTCTGGGCCGAATTATCGGGATCGCGTTTTTTGCGCCGTTTGTTTTTTTCGTGGCGACGCGGCAGGCGAGGGGCGCGCTAGCTTTCAAACTGCTCGGGTTGTTTTTGCTCGGCGGCATGCAGGGCGCGCTTGGCTGGTATATGGTGCAGTCTGGTCTCGCCGACCGCGTCGATGTCAGTCAGTACCGTCTTGCGGCGCATTTATCGCTTGCAGTTTTCCTCTTTGCTCTGATGTTTTGGCTGGCGCTTGATTTGTGGCCGTCGAACAAGATCGCCGTGTCTAGGAGATTACAGGTTGGCGCGCTAGCGCTTTCCATTGGCGTCTTCGCACAGATGATCCTCGGCGCCTTTGTGGCGGGTTTGCGCGCCGGGCGCACGTTCAATACCTGGCCGCTGATGGATGGAAAGTTTTTTCCTGACGGTTATTTTGCCGGAGCGCCGGGTATGAACGATATGTTTGAAACAATCGCCGCCGTTCAGTTCAATCATCGTATCGGCGCTTATCTGGTTGCGGCGGGCGCACTATGGTTCTGGTTCGCTGCGCGCAACGGTAGCGTTGAATCACGTGCGCGCCTTGTTCTTGCCGCTGTCGGCTTTCAGATCGTGTTAGGAATCTGGACCGTCCTTGCGGCGACGCCGATTGCCCTCGGCCTCCTGCATCAGGCAGGCGCGCTCGGCGTTCTCGCCGCTGCATTATACGCGGCGCATGGGGTTGCCACCCCTCACGCGAAGGCTGCTTAAGCGGTTGCCGCCGGCTGATTTCCAACGTCGGCGCAAAAGTGCTATCATCTTACAAACGCCATACCAGCGACATGTCGGGGAGATCATGATGCGCTTGTTGTCGAAATCTTTCTTTCGTTTTTTCATTTCAGTCTTTTTCATTCTCGTGGTTGGGTCCGCCAATGCGCAGGATGTTGTCTCGATGCTTTTTGATGAGGATGGCGCTTATGAGGCGAGGTTTTCACTGAAAGGCGAAAAAGGCATTGAGGGCATGTTGCTGATCCGTCCAATTGAGGGCAGTGAAAAAAATGTCTTTATCGTTCGAGAGACCGTGACGAGTAGCGCCGCGCCTTTCAGGTTGCAGGCGAAGGGAACGCTTTTGGATAGTGGCGAGCTTGCCGCGCTGTT
This sequence comes from Pseudomonadota bacterium, assembly GCA_039196665.1. Taxonomy (GTDB): domain Bacteria; phylum Pseudomonadota; class Alphaproteobacteria; order Caulobacterales; family Parvularculaceae; genus Hyphococcus. The sequence goes on from JBCCUQ010000004.1 coordinate 94,032, forward strand.
CTCATATAACGCGCCGTCGGCCGACTGGATCGATCTATCGCAAGCTATGCAATCGGTAAAAACCAAACGGCAATTTCTGGTGGCGGATGGCGTGTTGGCCGGCAAAACGCTTGAACTGACCGTTCGCAATGATACGGGCGACATCATCCGTGAAAAGTGGGTGCTGGACAGCGTCAACGCGCATAAGCCTTTTTACACCGAAACGCTGAAGGCGGCGCCACAGAAATGGACGCCTGTGCCGCTGCCAAAAGAAGCAAAGGGACTGCTCCGCTTACAAATTAAAGGCGCTAAACAACCCCGCGGCGTTTTTGGGTCTCGCAAGGCGCCGCCGCAGCTGCCGCCTATAAAAGTGGAAGACTATGATATCGCGCTGTCGCAAGCGGCGCTGAGCTATCCCGCGCCGGGCCTGCCATCCTATTTCGACCGTGAAGGTTTGCCCGTATGGGTGATGCAGGACAATGCGTTTCCCAAGGGCGCGGAGCCCATTGATGAAGATATGGTCTTCTGGTTCATCGATGACGCCGACATCGCTGAACTGCTGCAAATGGAGTTTCGATGGGTCAATATCTTTCCCGGCGGTTTTGAAATCGAATGCGATCCGTTTGTCGATATCAATGTGACGCCGTCACGTATTGCGCCCGGCGAGGAAGTCACAATCACCGTTACGGCCTCTGCTTCAGCGGGCATTCGTGACTACACCTGGAATACGGTTGCGACGCCCGCCTCCACCGCAGAAGGCATGAGCTTGAATGGCGATGGCCGCGAGACCGTCAGCGGCAGTTGGCGGCGGCGTTTTTCTACGCCCGGATTTTATCGGTTTCGCGCTGCTGCGAGAGATATGAGTAATCGTCGAAGCCGTGGACAGCTTTGCGGCGATGACGAGGTCGAACTTGTTGTGCTGCCGGAGGCGCGCAAATCCTATTCCGTGGGGTTCATTCTGCTGGTCCCGCCATCAATGGATACGACAACCGCAGAGTTTAATGCGGAAATGAACAAACTGAGCCGCATCAAGGCCGAGTTCGAACGCGAATTCCGTAAGGCGACGGATTTTACCGGAGAAGCCATCGCCAGCCCGACCTTTGTCATTCAGCCGACGCTTCCGCCGAGAGGAGTCGAGGACGACAACGCGATGTATGATTTCCTTCGCCGGACGGCCCGCGAGCAATTCTATGACCGGCGCGGTGACGATTACGATTTTCTGGCGTTTTACGAGCTGTTTCCGGAAACGCATGTCGGCGGCCGGCACTGGACCTTGCGAACGGCGGTTGCGGGCTTCGGGATTCGAGAACAGAACCGAAGCGGCGCCTGGGACGCGCCGAATCTAAGAGGCATCGGCGCCGTCATTGACTTAACCGAATTGCCGTCCAGCTATTCATATCAGTATAGCCGCATGCACCTTTTGTTGCATGAAGTCTTCGGTCATCAGTGGGGCGTCTACGCGCGTGATCTCACGAGAGCGGGGTCGCATTACGATATCGGGATAGAGGCTGATGCGCACACCGTTCTTTATGCGCGTCCATGGCGCCATACTGGAGTGGGACAGTTCGAAGTGGCGTCTGTTACTGATCGCGACACTGGGGCGCCGAAAGTCATTTTTCATCCGTGGACGCTTTATGTCGCCGGTCTGAAGACGCGTGCGGAAGTGCCGGCGAGCTTATTCAAGGTGCGCCCGGACGTCGCCCCCAGCAGCCGCTATGACGTTTATTCAACGACGGGTTCAGCGGATACGATTACGCTGCAGCAGATCATCGATCGCGAAGGCGACCGGTACGACGTGCGACGCTAATCTGAATTTTTGCGAATAACCGTGTGACTTAAATGTCAGTTTGACATCTGTATATATTTATTCTATCAATTGCGCAATTAATAGAATAAATTGAAAGCACCGCGAAATGTCTTTCATCGACACCCATGGTTTAAGCGATGCTTTTTTGGGGTACCGAATTGGCCGTCTGTTCGATGTTGTTTGGGAGCAGGGTGACGAATATCACCGTACTTCTGGGTTAAGTTTTCCTGCGCGCGCAAACTCTACAATTATGATAATTAGTGAACGTGAAAATGTATGTGCGGCCGATATCACCGAAGAACTGGCGTTGCCCCATCAACTGATCGCGCAACGTATCGAACTGCTGATAGAGCTAGGATTGGTTGTTAAGAAGCCTGATCCAGATGATGGCCGCCGGAATATCTTGAAACTAACGAAAAAGGGCGAACAGGAAGTTGTTTTGCTACGGCGCTGCCTGGCGGATGCTATCCGCGCATTCAACATTCTGTTTGATGAAATTGGCGTTGACTTGAACAAGGTTGCACGCCTCGCAACGGATGCCTTTATGAACAAGCCTTTGAGCGAGCGTATTAGTCAAGCCTGTGCTGAGGAAGTCAAAACAACATCGGTCAGGAAAACAAAATTGGGGAATACATGATTAATTTTTTAAAAAAAGCCAGCCTGGTCTTATTCCCACTCTCGATAATGAGCTGTGTCTCATACACGCCGATAGCGCTCGACGAAGAGCGCTTTACAAAAACAGAAATTACCGCAGACTTTGATGCGTTTATTGAATTTGTAAAAACAACCCACCCGGATATTGAGTATTCTACTGACTTGTCTGCTTTAGATACGGCTAGTTCCAGAATACGTGCGGATTTACAAGGTGACATCACTCTCCGTGAGGCGTGGATGTCAATGGCGCTGGTCAATCCTGTATTTGGAGATGCGCATATTGGCTTGCGTCGTCCGGTAAAAGCATTGGCGGCATACGAAGCGGAAGGTGGAGTGCTTTTTCCGGCGCCAGTCATTTTTGATGGCGACGGCCTCCTACGTGTCGCTCCGTCTGTATCCCACGGTCTTGGTTTTGTTGCTGGTGATGAAATAGTTTCAATCAACGGCGTATTGTCGACAGACATCATCACCACAATCATGCCGCGTATGCGCGGGGAATCCGAGGCGCTTCGCAAACTCATATTGGAGCTTTATTTCCCGCAATATTTCTGGATTGCCTATGGCGGTTTTGAAGACTATGCGGTGCGCGTTAGGCGTGGCGGGCGTATCAAAGTCGTTCAACCTAAACTTCGCGCGAGTGGTGAGCATAGCGACAGCGAGGAAATGTTTAGATATGAAACACTTAATGCTGAAACCGGATATTTGAATATCAAAACGTTTAATATCAAATACAAAGACCGGTTTGCTGAATTCATTTCGGACGCTTTTGCTGAAATTCAGAACGCAGGCGTGGAAAACCTTATCATTGACTTGCGTGAAAATGGCGGCGGGGCGCATGATGTCAGCGATCTGCTGATGGATTATCTCACAGCGGATGCTTACTCGCCAATCTCTCGTGTAACGGCGCGCATTACCGAAGAAAATGTCAATCGCATTCCGGGCGCCAAACTTGGTGACGTTGTCACCGTTCCGTTTCAATTGCCGGTGACGCCGGAAAAAAACAAACCTTTGCGCTTTACGGGTAACGTGTACGCTTTAGTTGGAGCGCTCACTTATTCGCAGGCGATTGCCTTTGCAACGACGCTTCAGGATTTCGACATTGCCGTTATCGCTGGGGAACAAACCGAAGGCCCGGCTAACCAAACAGGCCAAGTTCAACAGCGCGCGCTGCCCAATACTGGTCTTGAGGCGCTGGCGCCAATTTATATCTTTACGCGCGCGAACGGAGATACATCCCGTCGCGGCGTCATGCCGGATATCGCAATTGAAAACGATCCGCTGGATCCAATGCACAGCGTTCGCACATTGTTGATATATCTGGAGCAGCGAAATTAACAGGGTATCATTCCGGTCGAACATTCGTGCGGATCAACAAGCCATCGTCGTCTGATTCCGGTATTGCTCCGCGCGGGGATAACGGCGTCCCGTCGGTTATGCCAAGCGCATTTATAAGACCATTGGCCGGGATGAGCCGGATGGCGCCGGCGCCATCGGCGCCTGTCAACCCGAGGGCAATCGCGCCATTTCGGTAAAGCGCGCCGAGATTTGCGCTGGCGACGCCCATGACGTCTGCGCTGTTGACGGCTTCGATTTCGAAGGCCTCGCCAATAGAGACGGCGCCAAGAGGCGCGCCATCATCCCGGTTAAAAGAGTGTATTGCGCCATTACTTTTGTCGAGCAAAATCACCTGTCCGCTTACAGATGATGTCTCATCTGTCATGACCTCTGACAAAAGCACCGCGAGATGGCCAGGTTGTTCAGCATCCGCTTTCGCAAATAATGCGCCTTGTCCATCCGCGCCGATGCGATGCACGGCGCCGTTCTCGCGCGCAATGAAGACCGCCCCGTCTTCGCTGTCGATGGCGCAGGAGATAATGTCATCCGGCGCAGTTTCGCTGACGCTCGCCTTGGCGGTGAGCGTCGCATTTTCTAGCCTGAACGCGTAGCGGGTGAGTTCACCTCTTTTCAGGACAACCAGCGTTGGACCTTCGGCGTCGGCCGCGCGCCCGAAACAAAACCCGCGCACGGCGCCGCGAATGGGAATGTCGCCCGTCACTGGTTTGAAGCTGCGCACGGCGTTGTCAATTTCATGGATTTTCATTGCGCCAGCATCGGCGTCGAAATAGGCGAGAAGCCCGCGCGCCAGCGGTCCAAAGCCGATATAGCTGATCGCCGCGCCTTCGGCGTTAACGCCCGGAATGCGCGAGACCTCGTTGCCGTCTTCGATATTGAAACTCGCAACGCCGTCAGCGCCGGCGATGATCATCAGGCTATTGAAAGCAACATTCGGGTGGGTCCAGAAAGCGATCCCCGTCGCCGGTGCGCCAAGGCCCGTAAGCTGATCGGCAGCCGCCACTGCAATCGGTTCAATCGGGCTGGCTTCACCTAGGGAAGAGGTGTCGGTGTCCTGTCCACAGGCGGCGAGCAAAAGAAGGGCTGAACAGGTGAGGGCGGCGAGACGCATGGGCTACTCCGGAGCTATCAATTACGCTCCTTGTCTTGCGCTGGGCGCGGTCCGTCAAGGATCGCATAAATCGAAATGATATTTGGCGATTATATACTTGACAAACCCAGAATGAATGACCATTTTTTCCTATGATTCTGGGGAAACGCCATGTCGATTCTGTCTAAAAAATACTTTCATGATGAAGCCGCCGCTTTTGAAAAGCTGGAAAGCGTCGTGTGGCCGGACGGGCCGTTTTGTCCGCACTGCGGCAACGCGGGCAAAATCTATGAGCTGAAAGGCGTTCGGTCGAAGCCGTCGAAAAAGCACCCGGAAGGCGTGGAGCGCCATGGTCTTAAAAAATGCGGCGCGTGCCGCAAACAATTTACGGTTCGTGTCGGCACGGTTTTCGAGTCGTCGCACATTCCCTTACACAAATGGTTGCAGGCCGCTTACGCGATGTCTTCGAGCAAGAAAGGCGTTTCCGCCCATCAACTGCACCGCGCCTTGGAAATCACCTACAAGTCGGCGTGGTTCATGGCGCACCGACTACGCGAGGCTATGAGATCAGGCAGCCTGGCGCCGTTCGGTGGAGGTGGTGGGATTGTGGAGGTCGATGAAACCTACACCGGGCCGAGGATTACGCGCGGAACATGGGGTAAGAAGTGGATTGTACTAACGCTGGTTGACCGTGACACCGGTAGCGCGCGTTCGTTTAAGGTCGATAAAGCGGATAAGGCGACGATCCTGCCAATCCTGCGCGAAAACCTCGATAAGGAAGCGCGCGTCATCACGGACGAGTCGTCCATCTATAAGCGTTTAGATGAAGAATACACGCACGCCTATGTCGTCCATTCCAAGAAGCAGTGGGGCGTTGGCGAGATTCACACCAACACGATTGAAGGTTTCTATTCGATCTTCAAGCGCGGCATGAAAGGCGTCTATCAGCATTGCTCTGAAAAACATTTGCATCGCTACGCCGCCGAGTTTGATTTTCGCTATTCCAACCGTGCCCGTTTGGGTATTGATGATATGGAACGGACGGATGCCGCCCTACGCGGAATTGTAGGCAAGCGGTTGACGTACCGGAGGACTGACGAAAAAGTAAACGCTGCACTCTAGCGGGGTTATCCATGCCTATCTATCGCAGGGTTACAGACCGAAACATCCCGGAAGCAAACAACTTGTTCGTTGTTGTTGGGCAGGCTTGTACAGCCTGGGCCAATGTTGAACTTGGCCTGATTTCATTATTCGATTGTATTGTGACGTCAATTCCACCCAAAGGTTCGATGGTCGCCTTTGGCTCGCTCGTCAGCTTGAACGTGCGAATGACGCAATTACGGTCTGTTTATCAAGCTTATTTTTTGAGCGGCTTGACTAATCCAGATACGCCGGAGGACGAGCGCTTGAAACAATACGATGATTTTTCAATAATCTTTCGACGGATTGAATCAGCAAATGGATTGCGAAATAAGATTGTTCACGGAAGTGTCACGGAGATAGAATCTCAAGACGGGCAAAAACATTACAGAGTTTGCCCACCCTTTTTTACGCAAAAGAACCAAAACAGGCGGGCTCGGAATCCCAGTGGGCCTTTGCTAGAATACGAAATGGATGAAGCGGAAATTGTGAGGTATGTGAACTATTTTGAGTCGTTGAGCGATTACTTGCTTAAGGTCTCTTCGAATTTTCGATTTCAGCAAGACGCATTTTTCGATAAAGCAATTCTACGGAATATTCCAAGCCTATAGCACCGCCGTTTTCTTCAAAACGCCCTGACTCATCTAAGACCTTAACGCCGATTTGCACCATTTCCGGTGTCACTTTGATTTCCGTTATGGTGTTAGATTTATTTGCAGCCGGTGACATGTTTCTAAAATCCCTATACAAACAGCGGCATGAGCGACGAAAAAACACAATCTGAAAAGTTCAAGGCGCTCGCCCGTGAGGCGGAATGCGACGAAGACGAAACCGCATTCGACAAGAATCTAAAGCGGATCGCCGAAGCGCCACAACCCAAAAAACAAGAAAATAAAGCGCTGGCTAAAAAGGGCCGCTGACCCGAGACTTTCGGCAAATCAATGCTATAGTGCCTGCAGGTCGACGCCGTTGTCGGCCTGGGGCTTAAGAACCCCGCATTCAAGCGGCCAGCGCGCCGTTACCCGCGCTCCTCGACACTTATGGTCGGGGAGGCATAGGCGTATGTTCAGGGCGAAAGCCTAAAGGTCTGTGCGAGCCCTTCTTGAATGCGGCTTTCTTAACTCCCCGACTGCCAGTGGAAGGGGAAATCCATGTTACGACTACCAACACTCGCCGCTGTTCTGGGTGCTTCGTTCCTATTAACCGGCACCGCCAACGCCGGCGACTATCGTTGCGCCAATGTGAACAAATGGGCGCCGAAAGCCTACGCCGAACAGTTTGTAAAGGAACGCCTGAAAAATCCGCGTAAAGCACAGTTTTCAGGCAACCGCGCCACACGCGAGGGCGAGATCGAGCGTTGCGTATTTATCGTCGCCGGTTGGGTTGAGTCGACCAACGGCTTTGGCGCTACAGTGCGCAGTGATTACGCCGTCAAATTGCGGCGGCGTTCAAACCGCTGGGAAGCATTGGAGGTGGCTATCGAATAGTAAGCAGCTTCGACACAGACGGGCTTTTGAAAGATCCCCGGCGCGCCTGAACCCGCCTAAGAGAGGGACCAACGGGAAGAGGGAAGACTCCGGGGCATAAGCCTTAACCGACCGCGCCAATTTTAAGCGCGGCAGCCCCTTGAAAACCCATGGGTTTGCGAAGTATATATACGCCTGATATTTAACGGTAATATTATACCACATAAATATCATCCTGTTTTCAAAGTGTTTATTGGAAAGCTGTTGACGCCTTTGTGCTGATCGGGTACCTGCCGCGCTCATATCGCCGATGGCGGCCGTAATGCGCGTTCCGCCGGCTTCGACATTCAGGATTTACGCAATGAAAACCTACTCCATGAAACCGGCGGAAGTAGACAAGAAATGGGTCATTATCGACGCCGAGGGCCTGGTTGTCGGCCGTGTCGCGTCGATCATCGCAACGCGCCTGCGTGGTAAGCACCTTCCAGCCTACACCCCAAACGTTGACTGCGGCGACCATGTTGTTGTCGTTAATGCCGAAAAGGTCGTCTTCACCGGCAAGAAGCTGACCGACAAGAAGTTCTACTGGCACACCGGCTATCCCGGCGGGATCAAGGAACGCACGATGGACAAGATCCTTGGCGGCGCTCACCCCGAACGCGTACTCATGAAAGCTGTCGAGCGCATGATGCCGAAAGATTCGCCGCTTGCCCGCAAGCAGATGACAAACCTCAAGATTTATGCTGGCGCTGAGCATCCGCATGAAGCGCAGCAGCCTCAGACGCTCGACGTAGCGGCCATGAACCCCAAGAACAAAAGGGAAGACTAACCCATGAGCACGACCTCACTGGAAGATCTCAAAGACGTCGTCGCTGAAGGCGCCGCCGTTGAACCTGCAGCTGAAGAAGCCGCGCTGCCAGAGCCGAAAATCGACGCGCAAGGACGCGCTTATGCCACGGGCAAGCGCAAGACGGCTGTTGCTCGCGTCTGGATCAAGCCTGGCGCGGGGCGGATTATCGTCAACAAAAAAGACCATGCGGACTATTTCGGCCGTGCGGTTTTGCAAATGATTATCAAACAACCCCTGGTTGCCGCTGACCGTAAGGATCAATACGACGTCTATTGTACGGTGACCGGCTCCGGGCCTTCCGGTCAGGCGGGCGCCGTGCGTCACGGTATCGCCAAGGCGCTTACCTTTTTTGAGCCAACCTTGCGTACGACATTGAAAAAAGGCGGGTTCTTGACCCGTGACAGCCGCGTTGTGGAACGCAAGAAATACGGTCGCAAAAAAGCCCGTCGTTCGTTCCAGTTCTCGAAGCGTTAATTGCGTCGGGGGCGGTTCTGTCCACTTGTTAATGATTGGGCGGCGCTTGTGTCCAATCGTTAATTTGAAGTTTTGTAACGAAAAGACGACATTCATCTCGTCCCACACACAAGTTTCAAAAGCGCCGCCCTCTTAGTTTCACTAGGGCGGCGTTTTTCATTGGGCGAATTCAGTTAGGCCGCGCGCGATCGATGATCGCGACTGCATCGATGTCAGCGGTGATCGCGCCATAGGCGAATGACCGATTGTCCGCATCAAGGCGGGCGTTGCAGAAACCATCAACGACATAATCGGGCGCAGTGCGCATCAGCGCTGCGGCCTGTAACGCCAGGGCCATGTCTTCGGCGAAAGCGCGTGCGGACGCCTCGTTCAATACGCCCGGTTTGAACCAGTCATCAAGCTTCGCGATATGCCGGTCCAGATGAGTATTATTTCCGTGAGCGGAGCGAATTTCAGTTTGCACGGCTTCCAGGCTTTCCGGCTCACGTGCAATCGCCCGCAGGATATCCAGCGCAATGACATTGCCTGAGCCTTCCCAGATTGCGTTTAATGGCGACTGACGATAGAGGCGCGGCATCGGTCCTTCTTCGACGAAGCCGGCGCCGCCGTGACATTCCAGCGCTTCATAGACAACGCCTGGCTGGCGCTTACAGATCCAGTATTTCGCAATCGGCGTCGCCAGGCGCATGAATGCGGCTTCGCTTTCGTTCGTCTGTACACCATCAAAGGCGCGGGCGATGCGAAAGGCGAGGGCGGTCGCCGCTTCGGTCTCAATCGCAAGGTCCGCAAGCACCATCGCCATCGCCGGCTGGTCGATGAGTTTTTTCTGAAACGCCGTGCGATGGCTTGCGTGCCAGAGCGCCTGAGCGACGCTGGCGCGCATGCCGCCGGCGGAACCAACGATGCAGTCAAGGCGCGTATGCTGGACCATGTCGATGATGGTGCGAACGCCGCGGCCTTCCTCGCCGATGCGGCGCGCATAGGCGCCATGATATTCAATCTCCGACGACGCGTTTGAGCGGTCGCCGAGCTTGTCTTTCAAGCGCATGATATGGAAGGCGTTACGCGTACCATCCAGGCGCCAGCGCGGGACAAGGAAGCAGGTGACGCCTGCGTCTGTGCGCGCCAACGTCAAAAACGCGTCGCACATAGGCGCGGAGCAGAACCACTTATGCCCGGTCAGTTCGTATTCATCGCCGCCGATAGGCGTCGCGGCCGTCGTATTGGCGCGGATGTCGGAGCCGCCCTGTTTTTCCGTCATCGCCATGCCCATGGTCGCGGCCTTTTTGTCGGCGGTGGGGATAAAGCGCGGATCGTAAGCGGCGGTGGTGACGCGCGGCTCCCATTCCTTTGCGACGTCGGGCGCGCTGCGCAGCGCCGGCACAACGGCATAGGTCATCGACATCGGGCAGCAAACGCCGCCGTCGGCCTGGCCCATGAGATAGAGAAGCGCCGCGTGCAACACATGACCTGACTGCTTTGCATTCCAGGCGCCAGCGGCGACGCCGCCCGATAAGCCGAGTTCCATCAATTGATGATAAGCAGGGTGAAACTCCACTTCATCAAGGCGATGACCGTAACGATCAAAGCTTTTCAGTGTCGGCGGGTTCTGGTTGGCGAGGCGCGCCCATTCAACGGTTTGCGCTGAACCGCAGCGCTTGCCGAAAGCCGACAGATGGTCGTTATGCGCGGCGCCGTTGTTTTTCGAAACGGCGGTCTTCAGAGCGGCGTCCGTATCGAACAGGCTGATATTTTCAAAAGGCGGCGGCTGGTTCGCAACCTCATGGGTGGCGAGATCGGCGCGTGGACGCAAATGAGCCATAAAAATGCTCCTTTTCCAAGACTATATTATAAGACAAACGGGCGTCGGTTGTTAGCGTGCGATGCAGTGGTGGAAGAGGATGGCGCAGGGTTTCTTAGTATAAGGTTTGTCATCGCCGGGTTCATCCCGGCGGTCGATGCAAGTCAGCGCTGCCTGAGGCGCTGAATGCCCGGGATAAGTCCGGCCATGACAACTTCAAGCGATGCGAATTGCAGTGTCATCTCAGATGCGGGAGGGATTAAAGCATGACTGAAAAAGAACTCGATAGTTTCGTCCGCGACGCCCTTGCCGCCGGCAAGTCGAGAATGGAAATCAGCGAGGCTTTGGAGGCAGCCGGATGGGCGCCGGATCAGATCAAGGAAGTGCTTGGCGGTTATGCTGACGTTGACTTTCCCGTGCCTGTGCCGCGTCCGCGTCGTTACGGCTCCGCCCGCGAGGCGTTTCTTTACATCGTCTATTTCGCGCTGCTTGGCGTTGTCGCCGGTTATGTGGGCGCGCTTTCGTTCGGCTTTGTCGAACTCGCGTTCGAAGATGATTTGCGCGGACGCGACTGGCGGTCAGGCGCTTCCAGTTTGCGTTGGGGCATCGCCAGCCTGGTCGTTGGCTTTCCGATCTTTCTCTATCTTGGCAATCGCTTGTCTGCTGCGCGCCAACGCCATCCTGAACGGCGAACCTCGCGGGTGCGCGCATGGCTTACTTATGTGACGTTAATTTTCGCCGCTGTGACGCTGATCGGCGACCTGGTTGCGGTGGTCTATCAGTTTCTCTCCGGTGAAATGGGCGCGCGTTTTCTCGCCAAGGCGGCAATTGTCGGCGTGATCTCCGGCGCGATCCTGTGGAATTATACGCGCGCGGCGGAGCGGGATGACGCTGGCGTCGATTGGCCCGGACGGATATTGGCGGGCTTTACAAGTCTCATTGTTGTTGCGCTGATCGTCTGGGCGTTCACGGTCGTGCGCTCTCCACAGGCGGCGCGGGCGAATATCGCCGATGATGAACGCTTGCAGGATTTGCGGACGATCGTCAGACTTGTTGATTGCCATCGTACATATATTGGCGAAATCCCCAATGATCTGGCGGGTATGGCTGCGCGTCTTGAGGAAGAGCGCGGCGGGCGGCCGGTTGCGCCCGGCTGTGCGGAAGACTTGCCGGATGATCCGCGCACTGGCGCGCCTTATACGTATGCTCCGCAAGCAAATGACCGGTACCAACTTTGTATGGTATTCGAGCGCGGATGGCCGGAAGCAAACAGACGCCGCAATCAGCCGCCCACATCCATCCCTGTTGGCTATGGCGACAACCGTCTCGAGCGGGCGTTTGATTTGCCCGAAGGGCCGGGCGAGGCGTGTTTTGATTTTACAGCGGTCGATTTCGAAGAAGACGAAACGGAAACGCAATAGCGTCGTCAGGGCGCCTTTTTCGGAAAACCGAAGCGTTCGACGATAACCTTGTCGACCATGCGCTTCGGCAACAGGCGCGGCAAAGTCCACATCAGGAATTTGTCACGCAGGATGGCGTAGCGGGTTTTTGTTTCGCGTCCGTTCAGAATATTCAGCACAAGATCGCCAATCGCTTCCGGCGGCAGGCCGCTGTCGCCGAGCTCTTTGTATTTTTCGCGCATGCCGACCAGGACGTCGTAATATTCTGTGCCGCGATATTGTTCCGCATCAATATCGTCGGCTTTGTCCCAGATCGGCGTTTTGATGGCGCCGGGTCCAACGGAAACAACGTCGATTCCGTGCATCATCAATTCGCGGCGCAACGCGTCGGTAAACGCTTCCAGCGCATGTTTTGACATCGAATAGGGACCCATGATCGGGGAGGCGAGTTTGCCGGCGACCGAACTCATATTGACAATTCGGCCCGGCGCCCCGGTAAATTCCTTGTCCGCGCCAAGCATTGGCAGAAACGCTTGCGTGACGCGCAGCGCGCCAAAAAGATTGACCTCCATCTGATGACGCAAGTCGTCAACGGGCAAATAGCGCAAAGGCCCGGCGACAGCGATGCCTGCATTGTTGACAAGCCCGTTGAGCGTAGAGCCGTTGAGAGAGTTTCGTACTTCGCTTGCTGCGGCCTTGATCGCTTCATCGTCAGTGACGTCAAACAACAAGGGCGTGAAGTTGTCACCCAGCGCGGCGCGCGCCGCCTCTGCGTCTTTTTCTTTCCTTACGCTGCCAAAGACGCGCCAGCCGTCATTGACGAGAGATTGCGCAATGGCCCGCCCGATACCTGTCGAGACACCTGTAACAACCGCTGATTGATCGTTCGCCATCAGTCTTCTTTCCGCCCAAGCGCCCAGGGCAATGCGTCCTCAGTAAAAACTTCTTTACGCGGTGAAAACGCCGCTGGATTATCAAAGACCCCAATCATCAGATGCGTTTCGCCGGGCCATTGCTTTCCCGCATAGGTCAATGGGGTTCCGCATTGTGGACAAAACCCGCGTTTTACGCCTTGCGAACTGGCGTGGAAAGAAGGCGCAGCGGTCAGCCACCTGACTTGATCATCCTGAAAGCCGACCCAGGTGGAAAACGCCGCGCCCGTCGCCTTGCGGCACGACTGGCAATGGCAGTTGCTGACGAATTTTGGCTCGCCCTTCGTTTCAAACCGAACGGCGCCGCATTGGCAAGCGCCCGAATAGGTTTCTACCGCCATAACCGACTCTCCAGGTTACTGTCTTCCGTTGGTTGAAACGCACGGGGTTCATCAAAAACACCGATATGGATGTTGATCTCGTCAGCATTGATTTCACTGTAAGCGACAGGGCTGCCGCAATTGCCGCAGAACAATCGTTCCACGCCCGGCGAAGATTTGAAAATACTGACGTCGCCTTTGATGCGCACCGCAGCACGCTCAAAATCAACGAAAGTCGCAAAGGCGGCGCCCGTCGCCTTGCGGCAGCTTTTACAATGGCAATTGGCGACAAGCTTCGGTTTTCCTGAAGCGGCGACATGAATCTTTCCGCAGGCGCAGCGTCCGCTATGCACGCCGGCGCCATCATTACCCATTATTCAAAGCCCAACTCTTTCATATATTGTGCATTCTTTTCCTGGGCGCGAATGGCGGCGGGCCGCGACATCAACCGGTCAACGTAATCGGTGTAAAGAGGTTTTTTGTCAAAAGCCCCGAACATCAGCGCGAAATTAAGGGTTGAACCAAAGACGACGTCAGCCGTGCTGAACTTTTCGCCAAGAAGATAAGGTCCGTTCTCAAGCGCCTTGTCCATTGTTCCGAGTACGTCATCGACGAGCCCGTGCCCGGCTGAGGCGGGGTTCTCGCGCACATTGCCTGAAAACTTGTCAAGCATCGCCGGTTCGATGCAGCCCGGGGCGAAAAATATCCAGCGGTAATAGGCCCCCCGTTGCGGATCATCCAGCGCCGGCGCCAGGCCCTTGTCCGCATACGCATCGGCCAGATAGGTGCAGATCGCCGCCGCTTCGGTGACAGTGACGCCGTCATGAACAAGCGCCGGAATTTTGCCCATCGGATTGATCGCAAGATAATCGGGCGCCTTCTGTTCATTCTTCCGGATGTTGACGAGCTTGAGGGTGCAGGGCGCGCCGAGTTCCTCATTCATCCAGTGCGTGGTCCCGCCGCGTGTTTGCGGACAGTGATAAAGGGTTGGTGCGCTGGTCATGGGTCGCCTCCTTTTATTGGGTTAGGGCAGAACGCGCGCGCGTTCATAAAGGCTGATAGCCGCGGCTGTCGCGACGTTAAGACTTTCCATGGTCGGGGCAATCGGAATCCGCACGAGCTGCGTGCACCTTTCCGCCACCAGCCGGCGCAGCCCGGCGCCTTCCGCGCCGAGCACCAGCGCCACCGGTTTTTGCGGGTCAAGCGATTGCAGAGGTGCTGTGGCTTCGCCGGCGAGCCCCGCCGTTTCATAGCCAAGCTCCGCCAGCGTTTCGAGCGTGCGGGCGATGTTGACCACCTTGATGCAAGGGATGGTTTCGATGGCGCCCGCCGCCGCCTTGGCGAGCGCCCCGGCGAGGGGCGGGGTGCGCCGGTCCTGAACGATGACGCCCCTTGCGCCGAACGCGGCGGCGGCGCGGAAGATCGTGCCGATATTTTGCGGGTCGGTGACCTGGTCTAGGACGAGCACGGGCGCGTCCGGCGCCGGATTGGCGCAGACGTCTTCCAGCTTTGCCAGGGGCAATTCCTTGACTTCTGCGGCGAGGCCCTGATGCACTGCGCCTTCGGGAAGCAGCTGGTCAATCTCCTCGGGGCGCGCATCCGTAATGATTGTTTGCAGGGCTTTGGGCCCGGCGTTATCGCTCAGCCATTCAACGGCGTTTTTGGCGGCGACGACACGCGCAACCTCGCGCGCCGGATTATTCAGCGCCGCGGCGACCGCATGGCGGCCATAAAGCCACAGCGCGCCGGATGGTTCGTGATGACGCCGGGGTTTCTTGCCGGGCTGACCTCCCGCCTTATCCTTGCCATGGGCGGCCCTTTTTTGACCCTTGCCGTGCTGGCTGGGCCGGGCTTTCCCGGCGCCGGGACGTTTCGACCTGGCCTGGCGCTTTTCGTGCTTTTTAGTGCTCATCTGATCGGCCTAGCCGGTTCTATTGTTGATGAAAACTATAAAGGCGCGGCATCGGCGCTTCTGGCTGGTTGCGAAGCCTGCGCGACGCGGCTATAGACCCCGTTCTCCTGCGGAGCCGGTTAGGGCAAAGCTTGCTCGAACCCCGCATCCTCGTTGAATCAGCTTGCCAATTTGGCTGGCATGAAACAGCGCCTCGTGGAGGGGTGGGAGAGTGGTTAAATCCACCAGACTGTAAATCTGGCCGCTTAGCGTACGTTGGTTCGAATCCAACCCCCTCCACCATTTTTAAGCTATTGATTTGCGTTGATAAGTCAGGAGCGCGCCCCGGCTTTCGGCCTCCCGCGCATCACCCTATATAAAGGGCGCAAATCACGCCCGGAGCGCCGCCCTTGAGAACCGATCTCGATCATCTGCCCGAACGCAAGCAGCGAGAGCTCGCCCGCGTCGTCGAGATCCTCCATGAGGAGTTCGAGGACAAGCAGAAAACCGCGACCTCCGCCAAACGCAAGCGCGGGCGGATTTTAAAGATCATCCTCTTCGGCAGCCATGCTCGCGGCGACTGGGTCGAGGATGCGAAGGGCGGCTATTTCTCCGACTTCGACATTCTCATTATCGTCAATGACGACAAGCTCACCGACATGGCTGCCTACTGGCACGGCGCCGAGGACCGCCTGTTGCGCGACAAGAAAATCAAAACGACGCCGCAATTCATCGTCCACACCATGGACGACGTGAACGCCAAGCTGACCGAGGGGCAGTATTTTTTCTCCGACATCATCCGCGACGGCGTCATGCTTTATGAGCTGACCGAGCGCGCCCCGAACGGCAAAGCGAAATATAAACTGGCCCAACCCGTCCCGCCAGAGCCGAAACGCGCGCTTGAGCTGGCGCAGGGGTATTTCAAGGAATGGAAGGGACAATCCGAAGGGTTCTTGAAGCTTTCCCGTTCTGCCGTTGATGACAAATTATTGAAGCACGCAGCGTTCTTATACCATCAAGCAGCAGAAAGTACGTACACGCTGTTCTTTCTGACCAAGTCGCTCTACATGCCCAAGGAACACAACGTCTCGAAACTGCGCAGCCGCGCCGAGGATATGGACCCGCGCCTGCGCGCCGCCTGGCCTCGCGGCCAGAAGCCATATGACCGCTTCTTCGAACTCCTCCGCCGCGCCTATGTCGAGGCGCGCTACTCCGAACATTATGAAACAACCCCCGAAGCCTTAGCCTGGCAGGACGAGTGCATCACCAAACTGCTGGGCCTGATCGAAACCGCCTGCCAGGAGCATCTGGCGGACCTGGAGAAGAAGGCGAAGTAGGGGGGGCGTTGGGCGCAGGGGCGGGCATTAGAAATCGAAGGTTCGACCAGGGATTTCTCGGCAAATGCGGACATCTACCTATCGCTTATCTTAACGTAATCCCGAAGATGGAAACCTGCACACCAATACTTATGCCCATTTATTTTGAATGCAAACGATGACGAGGCTTCGCAGAAATGGTCTTTGACGTTAAAACCGTTATTAGTTGCCGATTCACATTCATGACCGGACTAAACAAACGATGAGCAAGGAGGCCATACCCATCAATCCAGCCGTGCTGACCTGGGCGCGTACAAGGGCCGGGTTTAGCATAGATGAGGCCAAAGAGCATTTTAAAGATATTGAGGCGTGGGAGGACCTGAACCAAGAGAGCGGGCCGTCCTATCCGCAGCTTGAAAAACTTGCTGATAAATTCAAAACACCCATAGCAGTATTTTTCTTCCCGGAACCGCCCGATCTTGAGCCGATCGGGAATTCCTTTCGCACCATGCCGGAACAGCAATTCGAGCTCATACCTCGGCAGGTCCGGTTTCTTTTGCGGAAAGCCAAGGCGCTTCAACTCAATCTGGCAGAATTAAACAACGGCCATAATCCGGCAGCGCATGTCATTACTCGTGAGCTGTCGTTCCCAGTTAATGTTTCGATTGCTGACATGGCGACAGCAGTGCGCAACTATCTCGGCATTACTCTCGAACAGCAGATGGGCTGGGCAAGCCCAGAAAAAGCGCTCGAAAGCTGGCGTCATCGTCTGCATGATTTCGGCATCTTCGTCTTCAAGGATGCTTTCAAGCAGGCCGACTTTTCAGGCTTCTGTCTTTATGATGACGCATTCCCGGTGATCTATGTGAACAACAGCACGTCCAAGACGCGCCAGATATTCACATTGTTCCATGAGCTTGCGCACTTGCTGTTTCATACAAGCGGTGTCGATAAATTCCAGGACGATTACATTGACGCACTTGCTGGTGACGCGAAGAGAATTGAAATTCTGTGCAACCGGTTCGCTGCGCGTTTTCTTGTTCCTGATGATGCATTTGAACAGCAAATGGGCGGACTCGACGCCGACAGAGAAACAGCTTCGCTACTGGCCGGACGCTTCCATGTCAGCCGGGAAGTCATTTATCGGATGATGTTAGACCGCAATCTGATTAATCAAGCTGAGTATACAGACGCGGCGGTTGCTTGGGCTGGAGAGAAGAAGTCTGGAACGGGTGGAGATTACTACAATAATCAGATTGCCTATCTAGGGCCGCGTTACATCAGTCTGGCCTTCCAGCAATACTACAATAACCGGATCGATCAGACGCAGCTTGCGGATTATCTCAATATTGCGCCGCGCAATGTCGGCCCTCTTGAAGAGAAGCTGATCAGGAGGGAGGCTTGAGCTATGTGTTCGACACAGGGCCCTTTGTAAGCCTCTTTCGGAACTTCTATCCGAGCACTTTTGTAACGCTCTGGGAGAATTTCGGCACTCTCATCGAAGGCGGCGAAATAGTTTCGACCCGCGAGGTTTTCCGGGAGATTGAAGGTCAGGACGACGAGCTTCTTAAATGGGCAAAGGATCACAAAGATGTCTTCACAACGCCCACGGCCGACGAAGGCGCATTCGTCAGCCAAATCTATGCAGTTGCGCATTTTCAGGCGAATATCGAACAGCAGAAGATTTTGAAGGGCGGCAAGAACGCCGATCCTTTCGTCGTAGCCAAAGCCGCTGTTGACGGCCTGCATGTGGTGACGCTTGAAAAACTAAAACCCCATGCGGCAAAGGTGCCAAATATTTGCGGGCATTTTAATGTCTCCTGTCTCAGCCTTGAAGAGTTCATGCAGAAAGAAGGCTGGAAGTTCTAGGCCGGGATTTAGATGCACCGTCTCGGGGTTGTAAAAAAATCCGCAAACGCTCTGTGACGATGATTGTGTAAACAAAGGAACGTCCGCTTGGGCACAATGATTACATTGGCGCTAGGCCGCCTGGAAGTTGATTGGGGGAAGAATGAGTTTTTCTCTCATCACGGACATATTTTTCAGGCTACTGATCTTAAAGATGTCCCGTCCTATTACGCCGCCAGTGATGACGACGATGACGATGAGGTTCTGTGTGAACCGCGGAAGGGCTTTGGCAAGCCGTTACGATATATCCGGGACCGGTTGCAGCTCCTGGGGCATACGCCTCGGACCGCCAAGCATACTTACGAAAGCCTGCATAAGTTTCACGGCCTTGAGGAAAGTCCGCTTCCCTTCGATGAATTGGCGTCTGCGCTAGCGCAAATCGATGTAAATGCGGTAAGCGGCAAATATGGCTCGGATTATGACCCGGGAGAGTTTGCCCGAGTGGAAATCCTTGACCGACTGAAAAAGCACACGGAAATATCGATTGATAAATTCAGTCCCGATCATTGGGAAATCGATCTTCTCCTAGAAAATTTCGCTCCTTATCCATCCCTGATATTGCTCGCGCAAAACCCGGCGAATCTTGATCTGGACGTTGTATGGCAATTCGAGGATTTGGTTGAAAGCGGCTGGGCGCCGGAATCGGATTTCAAAGCGGGAACCAACGAAAGCGACAAATTCCTAATCGTCACTGAAGGCAGCTCAGATGCAAAAATCATTGAGCATGCGATAAGACTTCTGCGCCCGCATTTGCTGGATTTTTTCCGGTTCATAGATATGGATGAGGGCTATCCGTTCAGTGGGACGGGCAATCTTCACAGGTTTGCGCAGGGATTGGTGAGCATTGGTGTGCAAAACAAGACGCTAATTATCTATGACAATGATGCGGAGGGCTGCGCCAAATTGGATGCGACGCAAAGACTGAACTTACCGGTGAATATGAGAGCCATAAGGCTGCCTGATTGGAGCGGCCTTGCCGATATGCCTACAGTCGGTCCGGATGGACCGGCGCGCTCTGATCTCGGTGGACGCGCAGCCTCCATAGAGTGCTACCTTGATCTGAATACGAAGCTGACACCCGCTCCTCTCATCCGTTGGTCGTCTTATGTGCAGGAGAACAGTTGCTACCAAGGAGCTCTTGAGCAAAAGGGTGCGCACAAGAAGGCTTTTCTGGATCTCAGATCGATTAATAGCAACTATGATTTTTCGGGGATGGAAAAGGTGCTGGAGGCAATCATTAGAGAGTGTGAATTTATTGCGGAAGTAATGATGCTTGATTTGTGAAACAATAAGTAAAACCCAGTGCGGTTTTGAATGTTTGGCCACTAGTGACTTAAAACCAGGCAAGTAAATAACCAGGCGAACTCCACACTCCAAAAACAACCCGGAGAGGGTGTTCTTTCATAAAACCTATATTCGGTGCGTAGTTATCCCCGTCTTTGCCGGCGGGGTTATACTGCGCGTTGAATTTAGGGGAAAGGATTTGGTCGTTGTTGCAAAAGAGAAGTTGTCATTGCCGGGTTTATCCCGGCAATCCAGAATTATACGACGTGACCCTCCCTGGATTGCCGGGATAAACCCGGCAATGACACATGCGTGTTACGGCGCCCGTAAATGAATGACCTACAGCTTGCATTTTATGTGCGCCCTGCCAAATAACCCTTGATCTCGGTGCGCAAATCTGAAAACCTCTTTCCGTCCCACACGCATGTGGGCGGGGCGTCGCTAACCCCGGTTTTAAGATGCTTGCGGATCACTGATCTCGCATTGCCTCTCGTCGCCTGCCGCCCCTTACGTTTCGTCCGGGGCCGGACGGTGCGGTGCTGTCCAGGCGCGCGTTCGCGCGCGCTAAAAGCCGCGCCCCGTTGTGCAAGCATCGCGGTTTAGCGACGTCCGGACTCCAAAGGGGGGCTTGTCCCTTTTAAGACGAGGGAGGCATTGATGCCGGATCAGGACGGAACGCCCGCGATTACGCTCGCGGCGATAGACCCTTACGCCATCCCCGGATGGTCGTCGTCGGATATCGTGTCGCCGGACGGGAGGGCGCCGGCGCCGCCTTTGCCGGAACCGGAAGAGAGACCGCCTCTCGATTACGATGTGCGGCTGGTCGCCTACATGGATTGCCTAGAGGGGGACGCCGTCGAACGGGGCGGCGCGGCGCGCTTTGATGATTTCTGCGCCATGCTTTTAACGCTGTGTCCCCATGGGCGGTTGCGCAGCCGTCAGTTCCTGCGCGGCGATGACGACGGGCCGCTCGACCTGCCTGTCCGGCTGCTGGTCGACATGCATTGCCTGACCGCCGATGCGGACGCCGAGCTGTGCGAGGCGTTTCACGACTTTTATCGCGGGCTGTTGGGGCTTTATCCGACAGCGGAACTCTTCTGCCGCCGCTATGACCGCATCCGCTTCGAAGACCCCGACTGGCTGCGCTGGTGAGGGGAGGGCTTTGCTATGACAATGCGCGCTCAAACAGGGCAAGCATGCGCGCCCATGCTTTTTCAGCCTGCTGTTCATTATAGACGCGCGAATCCGGCGGGCACCATCCGTGCAGGGTTCCTTGATAGACTTCTATTTCTGCTTCGAGACCTGCGGATTTGTAAGCTTCCGCAAGCACCGTTTTTGTATCGGGCGAGCGTTCGTCATCGTTCTCGGCGATGGCGTGCAGCACTTGCGCCGTTGTTTCCGGAATCAGCAGATGTGGACTGTCGTCACTGTCCGTCGCCAATCCGCCGCCGTGAAATGACGCTGCGGCGCCAACGCGATCCGGCGCGGCGGCTGCAGTTCGCATGATCAACGGGCCGCCCATGCAATATCCGGCCGTCCCGATTTTCCGCGAGACATCGACGCTATCCTGACGATCGAGGAATGAAATATACGCACGCGCGTCAGACATGCTGGCGTCTTGCGTTAATTTGGACGCCATTCCTCTGAGGAGCGTTCGCGTATCGGGATCGCTGAAGCTGGCGTCCGGGCCGACAACGGGCGCTTTGGCGTCCCGGTAAAACGGATTGACGACGAGAACAGAGTACCCCGCGCTGGCAAGGCGCTTGCCCATCGCTTCAAAAGCGGGACGCAAGCCCCGTATGTCGGGCCACATCAGAACCGCGGCATGTTGTCCCTCAGCAGGGTGTGCAAAGAAACAGTCCGAGACGCCTTCCGGCATCTCAACATCGACACGTTTTTCAACCACCGTGTCGTTCGCCAGGGCATTCGCGGGGAACATCGCCGCGATAACGCCAGCCGCGCTTAGTCCGTTAAAATCGCGACGGTTAAGCCGACCGCCATTCTGGAAAAATCGATCATTGTCGTTTTCTGTGAATTCATCACACATTGCAGGCTCCCAATAATCCTCACCTCAATAGTACATCAGTATGTTCAAACGATAAGGCTTTTGACAACCTTGCGTTTCCGGGAGCCATGGCTAATCCTATCGCGAAACGCGATGCGATAATAAAGGATTGGGATAATGGGGTGGATGCGCAAAAATACGATACTTGTAGTGTTGATTGGGGCGCTGGGGTTGAGCATCGGACTAATGTCCATGGCTTCCTCACAATCGAATGAGGAAGAAGAGACAAGCCCGCTGGCGTCTTTGCCGCTCAGAATGATCGGACCCGGATATCCATCCGGTCGCATTTCGGACTTTGCATTTTTTTCCAGTGGTCATCACGACTATCTGGCCGCTACTGCCTCCGGCGGATTGTGGCGCACGAAGAACGCCGGCGTCACCTGGACGCCGATTTTCGATACTGAAAGCGTTTACGCCATCGGCGTTGTGGAGATCGCACCCTCGGACGAGAAGGTGATCTGGGTCGGCACGGGCGAGAATAACGCGCAGCGTTCGGTCGGCTTCGGCGACGGCGTCTATAAATCCACCGATGGCGGCGCGACATGGACCAATATGGGGCTGAAAGACTCCGGTCATATTAGCCAGATTTGGATTCATCCGAGCGATCCGAACACTGTCTTGGTCGCTGCGCAGGGGCCTTTGTGGTCAGACGGTGGTGATCGCGGGCTCTATAAGACCGAGGATGGCGGCGTCACCTGGAACCAGATCCTGACCATCGACGAGCGCACGGGCGTCAACGAATTTGTGGTCCATCCGGAAAATTTCGACAACATCGTCGCGTCGAGCTATCAGCGCCGTCGTCATGTCTGGGTGCTGATCAATGGCGGGCCGGGGTCCGGCATTCATCGCACGACCGACGGGGGCGAGACCTGGACTGAAGTCAGCGCCGGCATGCCGAAAGACGATATGGGACGGATCGGCCTTGCGATGGCGCCGTCCAATTCGGACGTGTTGTATGCAATCATCGAGGCGACGCCCGATGAACAAGGCGTCTATCGCTCGGCGGACTTTGGGCAGAATTGGGAAAAGCGCTCAAGTCATATGACCACCAGCCCACAATACTATAACGAGATTATCGTCGATCCTAAGGACGAAAACGTCCTCTATTCTCTTGATACATTTTCCAAGCGTTCCCGAGACGGCGGCAA
This sequence comes from Pseudomonadota bacterium, assembly GCA_039196665.1. GTDB lineage: Bacteria > Pseudomonadota > Alphaproteobacteria > Caulobacterales > Parvularculaceae > Hyphococcus. Next base: position 116,910 of record JBCCUQ010000004.1, read on the forward strand.
AACCTTCACCGATCTCAACGCTGCGCATCGGCATGTCGACGACCATGCGTTATGGATTGATGAGAGCAACACTGATCATCTGGTCATGGGCGGCGATGGCGGCATCTACGAGAGTTGGGATGGCGGCGAGCTTTGGCGGCATATCGACAATCTGCCGATTGTTCAGTTTTACCGCATTCAGCCTGACAATGCGGAGCCGTTCTATAATGTTTGCGGCGGTACGCAGGACAATAATTCATTGTGCGGTCCATCTCGCACGACGCTGGTGCACGGAATTACAAATTCCGATTGGCATACCGTTTTGGGCGGGGATGGATATAAGCCGCAGATCGATCCGCGCGATCCGAACATCGTTTATACGCAATACCAATATGGCGGCCTGGTGCGGTATGATCGGCGCACGCAGGAACGGGTGTTTTTGCCCCCGCAGCCGCCGACCGGAGAGCCAGCTTATAAATGGAACTGGAATACGCCGCTGCTGATTAGTCCGCATAATCCGGACCGCATTTATTACGCGGCTGAATATTTGTTTGCGTCCAATGACCGAGGCGACTCCTGGGAGGCGATCAGCCCAGACCTTACACGCCAGCTGGATCGAAATTCCCTTGAAGTGATGGGCCGGGTCTGGAGCGTGGACGCCATCGCGAAAAATGATTCCACATCCATCTATGGCGCGGCGATAGCGCTTAGCGAAAGCCCGGTGGCCGAAGGCCTAATTTATGTGGGCACGGATGATGGCGTGATTTCCATCACCGAAGACAATGGCGCGAATTGGCGGCGAACTGAAACTGTTCAGGGTGTTCCGGATATGAGCCTGGTGGAAGACATTATCGCTTCGGTTCATAATCCAGATGTCGCCTACGCCGTGTTCGACAACCACAAGCGCGGGGATCATGCGCCATATGTTTATCGCACGGACAATCGCGGCCGGGCATGGCGCGCGATTGCAGGCGATTTGCCGGACTGGGGCTCGGTGCACACCATCGCCGAGGACCACGTCGATCCTGATCTACTTTTCGTTGGGACCGAGTTTGGCCTGTTCTATAGCCAGAATGGCGGCCAGAACTGGGTTCAGATGAAGTCAAAATTCCCTACAATTGCTGTGCGCGACTTGGAGATTCAACGCCGGGAAAACGATCTCGTTGTCGGTACGTTCGGACGCGGGGTCTACATTCTTGACGACTATTCTCCCCTTCGCGCGAGCGCGAATGAGGTCGCTGAAGCCGAGGCGACTCTATTTTCTGTGCGTGACGCCTGGCTCTACATAGAGAGCGATTTGTGGGGACCATGGGGCGGGGCGAAAGGCTCCAATGGCGACGGTTTCTGGTTTGCTGAAAACCCGCCCTTTGGCGCCGTCTTCACATACGTATTGCGCGATGGTTTGAAGTCCCTGGCCGACGCGCGGCGCGATGAAGAGATCGATATTGAAAAAGAAGGCGGCGATACGCCTTATCCATCCTGGGATACGCTGCGCGCTGAAGATCGTGAGGACGAACCTGCGATCCTGTTTACCGTCACCGACGCGGCGGGAAATGTAATTCGCCGCTTCACGGGCCCTAGCGGCGAGGGGCTTCATCGCGTCGCCTGGGATTTACGTTATGCAGAGCCTGAACCGGCCCAACTTGAAGAGAGAACCGCATCGGTGTTCGGGAGTCCGGCGATGGGACCAATGGTTGCACCCGGTGAATACACAGTATCGATTGCCAAGCGGATCAATGGTGTCGTGACGACCCTGTCTGACCCACAGACGTTCATCGTTAAGGCGCTTGATGAGAGCCCTGAGGCGACCGATGATCGTGAGGGGCTGCTGGCGTTTCAGCAGGAAACCGCCGATACGGCGCGCGCTGTTCTGGGCGCTCGGGCTGCATCTGGAGAACTGCGCAACCGCTTGGCGCTAGCAAAAAAATCAGTTGAGGCGTTGACCTCGCCTAACGATGATCAACGCGCGCGCATTCAACAGCTCGAGGCAATTCTGGATGAGGCGGACATTGCCATGATCGGTGATCGAACGGTGAGCAGCCGCAACGAGCCGACGCCGTGGTCAATTACGGCGCGTGTGGACGAGATTCGCGGATGGGGGTGGTCGAGCCAATCGCCAGCCACCGGCTCCAGCGAAGAAGCGCTCGCGCTCGCGCAGCAAGAGTTTGGCGTCGCCTTGGCGCAGCTTCGAGATGTTGAGGCCCGCCTTACAGCTTTAGAGGACGAGCTTGAGCAACAAGGAGCGCCCTACATTCCTGGCAGCGGCGTGCCATCGTGGCCGTTGCAGGAATAGTCGCAGCATCTGCGTCTGCAAAGGGATCGATTGCCAATTGAGGTTTTATGTTTCCAAGTTCGTGAAATGCTTGTGCTTCAACTCGAATGGAGAAACAGCAAAGCTTTGTTAGTGAACATGCCTAGCTTCAGCAATATCTGACGATGCTGAATGCAGCCAGCATGCGCAGAGCAGACGCCCTTATTGAAACTGTCGGCGAATGCCGCCGTGCGCATTCTGACATGACAGCGCGTCATTCCTCTCCTCAAGCTCTATCGCTTTAGAATTGCAGCGTAAGGGAACCGCGGATTTGTCGCGGCTCGACCGGGTGCAGGTGAATGTCCGGAACCGGCGCGGGCTCCCCCGGCAATTGTGATTCAAAGAAATAGGTGATGTCGGCGTCCTCGGAGTCGAGAAGATTCAAAATGTCGAATCCAAACCGCGCGGGGCCAAGATCGTAATAGAGGCCGAGATTGACGATGGTCGTCGGTTCTGAGGCGACGCTAGCGTCTTCGATCAGTGGCGCCGTGCCGAGGCGGCGAAGGCGCAGGGTGGCGGTCAGGCGTTCAGTTGGATCGATGGTAACACCAGCGCCGAAAACGTTTTCAACTGCTTGGGGGATCCGATCTTCGCCGCTTGGCGCGTTCTTTAAGCGCGCATCGGTGTAGGCGGCCGTGGCGTCGAAACGGATCCAATTTGCCGGGCGCCAAAAGGCGCCGAATTCGACCCCGAAACGGCGCGTAGCGTCATTCGGCTCCGTTGTGCCCGCGTCGCCGACGAAAACGAGTTCCTCATCAAGCTCGAGCCAAAAACCGGTTAGGGTCGCGTTGAACGACCCGCGGGCGAACCTTGCGCCGATTTCAGCGCCTTCAGCACGCACGAGGATGTCGACCGGGTCTACCGTCTCGAGCGTGCGCGGATCAATGGAGATCGCCGCGCCTCGGACGTCGTTCGAGTGGAAACCCTGGCCGTAATTAGCGTAAAGCTCGAGCGCGTCGATCGCGCGCCAGGCGAGCGAGGCCGTCGGCGTGAAGATCGCGTCCGTACCGTCGCCCGAATTCTCCACAATGGAGGCGTCGACGGAGAAATCATAGAAATCGCCGCGCGCGCCGACGGAGGCGCGCAGCCTTTCCGTAATGTTGATCTCGACTTCCATAAATCCGCCAACAGAAAATTCCTTGACCTCGTCGTCGCGGACCGTGCGGATGCGCTCGCGCGCAACGGTGTCGAAAAGACCAACGTTAAAGATGTCATCGTAACGAAGGTCCCCGCCCGCCCTGAAAACAGCGCTGCGGCCGGCGAGCGTCATCGGTCGGGCGTAATCAACAGCGCCGCCGAGCGTCACGCGTTCGTCGCGCTGTTCGAACTCATCGCCATTGACAGGGTCGTTAACGAAATAAGTGAAGTTCGAGAATAAGGTGAAGTCGTAGTAGATGGCATAAGCGTTTGCAGACCAACGTCCAATATCGATTTCGCTATTGAGCGCGATCCGTGTTGACTGACCGCCTAGATCAGGATCGATAAAGCCAAGCCGCGAGACTTGAGTTGGAGGGAAGGGAAGAAAGGCCAGGTGCGGCTTACTGACCCTGATTGAGCTCAAGCCCCCTTCCGAAGATCCTTGCCTGCGTGCGACGGTCCGGTTTCCACGCCCCAATGTTAGGACACGACCGGTCGCACTCTGACTGTCTTCAATGGCGCGCAACGGGATCTGGTCCGTTGACGTCCATTGCGAGTCGTAAGCGCTTAGGGACAAACGCCAATCCGCAGCGCCGCTGCGGCGAGAATACTTCAAGAATATGTTGTACTTTTCCAAATCCTCGTCGAGGACGAAAGGACCGTCGAAAAATACGGTTTCGCCGGCGAGCATAAGATCACCGCCGCCAGCTTTTAAAGAAGTTGCGACAAGCCCGCGGCGAAAGCCGTTTTCGCCAATCGTCGCTTGCGCAATGTTCGCCTGCAATGCGTCATAGGTTTTGAAAGACGCTGTTGCAGCCGCTGTGAAATCACCAACATCCGCGTAGTATGGTCCCTTGCGAAATTCGATTCGTTCGACGAGTTCGGGAATGATGAAATTCAGATCAAGATAGCCCTGACCGTGGCCATGGGTTCGAAAATTGACAGGAGCTCCGTCAAAATACGCGGCGAAATCGGTGCCGTGATCGAGATTGAAGCCACGAAGAAAATATTGGTTGGCCTTGCCCGAACCGGAATGTTGCGTGGCGATGAGGCCGGGGATGACCTCCACCAATTCGCCAACGCGCGATAGCGGGCGGTCTTTAAAATCGGCGTATCCGACTACGCCTTCAGAACTCGCTTTGGCTGAACCGATCAAATTGATCTGCCGACCGAAAACGATAACTTCGTCGTCCGTTTCTGGGGGATGGGCGGCCAATGGCGATAATGCTGCTGTGAAGGCAAAGCAGACAGCGTTCATCGTGAGCTTTATAGCCGCTGTTCCCAAGAGGCTTTCAGATCTTGAGTACATAAACTTTCTACCCCCTCATTCGACAACACCGCGGGCGTTCAAGGCGGCGCTTGAGTCAAGCGCCGCCAAGTTTCCTAGAAGTCAGCCGAAACCGCAATGCGGAAATTCCGACCGCGGAGCGGCAATACGTCCTTCAGGAAGGACGAGTGAATACGCGCTTCCTGGTCAGAAAGGTTCGTCGCCGTCATCCGGATCGCGAACCGACTGTCCGCGCCCATCGGGCGAAGGGTCGCATAAAGGTTGAGGAGTTCGTAACCGTCCGTTGGCAACTCAAACGCCGCAACGTCGTTCTGATCGGACACAACTTCAACTTCGAAACGCAGGTCGACATATTCATGGCGCGCTTCCAGTCCGAAAACGGCGGAAAGCGGCGGAATCCGCGGTAGATCTTCGTCAAGGCCCCCGGCGCGGGTGGCGCGAACATAGTCAACGCCGGCGTCGCCGAAAAAGTTAAGACCGCCTGTGCGGAACAGTTCAGCCTGGACCTCCGCTTCGAAGCCATGGAAATCCACGTCATCCTGTATAAATTCGAAGACAGGCAAGCCGTCTTCCATTTCGCCTGTCTCGTCCAGAATGACGAAATCTTGATAGGAGGTATAGAAACCGTTGAGCGAAAGGCGTAGACGCTCGCTCGTGAAACGGATCGTGCCCTCAACGCCGGCGCCGACTTCTTCGTTTAGATTAGGATCGCCGATCTCGAAGGCGTCAGTCGCGAGGTGTGGTCCGTTTGCGAAGAGCTCTGACGATGACGGCGCGCGCTCGGTGCGGAAGCCGTTGACGCCCATAAATATCTCTTCGGTCGCCTGATAGCCAACACCCCCGGACACGGAGAAACCGTCGAAGTCGCGACTTTCGCCACTGACAATGTTCTCTTGCTTGGTGCGCTCATAACGACCGCCGAGATCGACCCGCCAGGGCCCGTTCGAGTATTCCTTCAACGCGAAGAAACCATACTGAGACGTATCCGATGGCGGCACAAACGCTTCTTCGCCGATCGCGGAAAATTCTGAGAACCGCAACTGGACGCCTTGAGCGCCTCGCAATGACCCGCCAAGGAAATCCCTTTCCCGGTTGACCAATTCTAACCGGCCTTCCCAGCCTTCATTCGAGAAAACCGTGCCAATTTCGCCGGGACCCTCGAATTCGGCGTGCTCATAATCTGCATAGCCGACGCGCATGGTCGCCTTTTCCAGCCAGCCGCCATCAAAACGGTACTCGCCAGCGAAGTCGATGCGGCGCTGCTGGAGGTCGATGAAGCCGGCGCCTTCTTCTTCCTCTTCGCCTTCTTCTTCCTCCTCTTCACCTTCTTCATGGCCATGGCCGCCGGGAAGGCCATATTCACTGTCGATCAAGGTGCCGGATACGCCGAAAAAACCGTTCTCGCCGACCCAAGACATGCCCCCTGACGCGCCATAGGTTTCAAAGAAGGAGTTTTCGGCTGTTCCAAACACCTCTTCCTCTTCTTCGTGTTCTTCGCCTTCTTCTTCCTCAGCCTCTTCAAGCGCCCGCAGCCTTGCGGACTCCGCAAAGCCTGGAATGTCGTAGTCTTCTGCTTCACGATAGAAACCATCGCCATGGAGGACGATGGCGCCGCCGCCAACATCGCCAAGTTTCACATCGAACGCGCCTGAGCCGTCGAAACCGTCATCGGCCGTGCTGACGCCGACCGTTCCCGTCGCGTCAAAACCATCTTCCGGGACCTCGTTTGGAATGCGGCCGGAAATGACATTGACGACGCCCCCCGCGGCGGACGAGCCGTAAAGCAACATTGACGTGCCGCGGACGATCTCGACCTGGTCAGCAGCGGCGGGATCAATCGAGACAGCGTGGTCAGGGCTCGTGACGCTGGCGTCGATCGCGCCAATGCCGTTGTCGAGGACGCGGATGCGGTCGTCGCCAAGGCCTCGGATAATCGGACGGCTCGCGGCCGCGCCGAAATAGGTCGTTGAAACACCGGGCTCTCGCGCGATGGTTTCCGCGATGGTGTTCTGGAAGTTCCTCGCGAGCTCTTCTTTGTTCACCACCGACGTACCGATAATAGTTTCGTCGACAGAGCGTGCGAGCGGCGAAGCCGTTACAATGATTTCGTCTCCATCGACATCGTCTGCATTTGCGGCGCTGCAGATTGCGCATGAAATAGCTAACGCGGACACGCTAGCTGAACTTAGACTCCTAAAGGATTGCATGATCCCCTCCAAAAAAAACAGACAGTGCGCAGCAAAATGCTGCGCGCTAAAAGCGACGCTTTGGTTTCAAAGCAGTCCCTATTTTTCGTTTAGGTTGAGAGGGGGCGCCCGCGAATCTGCAGAGCGGACAATTCTTTCCGAGATGATGTCTTCCACAAGAACATTTGACGGCATGGAAATGTTGGAAGATGCAACAGGAAAGAATTGAATCGGCGGCAAGGCATCATCGCCTCGCTCGGCGAGATGGCAGACCTGACAGGAATGCTCTTCATGTTCGTTATCGTCTGAGCAATCATAGGCGTGTGCGACAAATATCGCCTGGGTCAAAGCTAATAAGATTGCGAGCGCGAGATGTCTTGAAGCAGTCATGACATCTTCTGACACGGTGCACAAAAACCGGACAGTTCAAGAACCCGATGCTTGACAGCGAAGCCGAGGCGCTTTGCATCCTCGTTGATTAACCGCTCCACTTTTGGGTTTTCGATTTCTACGGCGTCACCGCATGACTCGCACACCAGAAAAACGCAGGCATGCTCGTGATCAGGATGGATGCAAGCGACATAGGCGTTGCGGCTCTCAATCCGCGCCGCGACGCCCTGTTCGCAGAGAAAATCGAGTGTTCGATAAATACTCGGCGCAGAGATCTGACGGCCCGATATCTCCGCGAGCCGATCGCGCAGATCGTAAGCGCCGAGAGGCCGGTCGGCCGACCAGAGCGCCGATAAAACCGTTTGCCGCAGCGGTGTCATCTGTGCGCCGCGCAAGCGACACGCGGCGATAGCCGAGTCGACGTCGTGACGAGTCGGCGACTGCGATTTTGCGAACTGGTGTTCCGAACGAGGCATGGACGGGGCCGTGAATCCAAGAATGATATATTGTTGCATTTGATGATACAAAGTACTATTGGCTTCGGCAAGACTCTTCTCGCCCAACCTCAAACGGAAAATGCAATGACAATCGCCCCGGCCACAGACAATCGTCTTCCCGTCACCGTCCTTTCCGGATTTCTCGGCGCGGGCAAGACGACTTTGCTCAATCGTGTGTTGAACAATCGGGACGGCCGAAGGGTGGCGGTGATCGTCAACGACATGTCCGAGGTGAATATTGACGCCGATCTCGTGCGCGCTGGTTCGGAACTGAGCCGAACGGACGAAACTCTTGTCGAGATGTCAAACGGGTGCATCTGCTGCACGCTGCGAGATGATCTTCTAGCTGAAGTCAGAAGGCTTGCCGCCGAAGGCCGTTTTGATTACTTGCTGATTGAATCTACAGGAATATCAGAGCCCTTACCGGTCGCTGCAACTTTTGATTTTCGTACTGAGGAAGGTGAGAGTCTGTCCGACGTTGCCCGTATCGACACAATGGTAACAGTCGTCGATGCGGTGAACCTGCTCAAGGATTACTCAAGTCATGAGTTCCTACGAGATCGCGGGGAAGTCATGGGCGAAGAAGACGAGCGCACCCTCGTGCACCTCTTAACCGATCAGATCGAGTTCGCCGACATTGTTATCTTGAACAAAGTCGATGATGCGCGCCCCGAACAGGTAGACGCCGCCCGAAAAATCATCCGAAGCCTCAACGCTGACGTTCGGATTGTCGAGACCAACTACTCAGACGTGTCTGCGGACGCGATACTCGATACCGGCCTTTTCGATTTCGAGAAAGCACACGAACATCCAATGTGGGCGAAGGAACTCTATGGATATGCTGACCATATTCCAGAAACGGAAGAATATGGCGTAACCTCTTATGTTTACCGCGCGCGCCGCCCGTTTCAGCCGCAGGCGATCCATTCGCTGTTGAACGGTCCGTTGCCAGGCGTAATCCGCGCGAAAGGTCATTTCTGGGTTGCAACCCGACCGGAATGGGTTGCGGAGTTTTCACTGGCGGGGGCTCTATCCAGCGTATCGCCGCTCGGGACATGGTGGGCGAGCGTTCCGCGTGAGCGATGGCCGGAAGGCGAGGCAATCGACACATACATCAAGGAGCATTGGCAAGAGCCGTTTGGCGACCGCCGTCAGGAAATCGTTTTTATCGGTGCTGGAATCGACTGGCCTGTGCTCAAGGCGCGTCTCGACGCAGCCTTGCTGCCTGAGAAAAACGAATACTTGCCAGATGCGCCGCCCGACTTGCCGGACCCGTTTCCGCTTTGGCGGCGTACAGAGACTGCCGCTTGATTGTATAACGTACAAAGCAGCCGATTTTTTCAGGACAACGTCATGCGCTGTCTATCAACAATATTGTGTCGCCGCCTATCGCGGCTTGAAAGGAAAGCATCATGAAAGCCAATGCGCCGACTTTAGATGCTGCAGCTGTCGGACTGTCGTTCATGTGCCTCATCCACTGCCTTGCTTTACCAGTGATCAGCGCGTTCCTCCCCTTGGCGAGCGTTTTGGCGGAAGCGGAATGGGTCCATCAATTTCTGGTGCTGATCGCCCTTCCCATTACCGCTCTCGCCATCGCACGTCACAGGAAAAGCAGGGTGCGCTTTTCTTTCATCATACCCGCTGTTATTGGCCTTGTTCTCTTACTCGCAGCAGGTTTTGTAGAATCGCTTCACGATTCCGAAACTCAACTTACGATGATAGGCGCTATGCTGCTGGCCTTAGCCCATGCGTGGCGTTGGGCGCATCGAAGCGCTTAGTTAGCGTAAGGAGTGCGGCGGCGATGCACGAGCGCAGGCGGACATTAACTGTCGTAAGTCTCCCACGACTCGATCTGCAGCGTATAAGCAGCGTCGCCGAGGTCGTTCATATTACTTTTTGTCCGAAGAACGCCCACCGCCCAGATCGCGTCCCACTGGTTGCCAAGGTCCATCGGCGCGTTGGTTGTCACATATACAAGTTGATTTGGCGGCGGCGGCGGGGTGTGAATGCATGCGCCGAAATAGGGCACGAGCAGAAACTCTGTGACCTCGCCGGATTCGGTATATTCGAATGGTAGGACATATCCAGGAATGCGAACGCGTACGCCGTCAAGTTCCTCAACCACATTGAACGTGCCGAGTTGAGGCATGAAATCGAGTTCAGAACCTTCCGGAATGTTTGCGTAATCGCCCACTTTCGCAGCATCGATCAGGCTTTGCGATGGTTGCGATTGAAGCTGTTCGTCGAGATTCGCGAAATACTCGTCGAAAAGTCGGTCGATTTCTTCAATCTCGCCTTCTGGCAGTAATGTTTCCCAATTGATCGTGCGTGGCGGCTCTACATCCGGCTCGGCGGGTCCTGAACAAGCCGCTGCAAAAAGCGCGGCTAAAAGCAAAAGAACTCTCATGAGAATGTGACATAGAGACCGTCAGACCATCATTCAAGAATCGCTGGCTTCTCAAGCGTTACTCGTTCGAAGGTCGCGGGCCTCAGCACCGTTCGTTGACCTCTAGTCTTCGATCATCAGTGTTCGCGTTCCGCGCTCCAGGCGGCGCGCAGTCTGCTTCGCATCGCCCAGGAAAACCGCATCGACGTTTTCAATAGTCGGGAATGAGTCAAAGCCTGTCATCGTGATTGCACGCAGGCGCGCCGGCGACCGACAGTCGAAGGCGTAACTAACTTCCAGATCGTTGGTATGAACGTCATGGTCAGCTTGGTGCTCTTCATCCTCATGCTCATCATGTCCGTGATGGTCAGCCTCTTCGTGCAGTTCGTGTCCGTGATCCTCGGCGTCATCAATGCTTTGCTGAGCAAAGCCTTCCGGCAGGATAATCTGAACAGGTTCCAACAACGTGCAGTTGGCGCGCTCATCGAGCGCAAGCATCATTTCCGGCGCGCTGAGGCGGTCTTGTATCTCCTGAATGGCATTGTGCTCATCGTCAGTCTCTGGCGCATGCTCAAACCCTACGACATCGACCAGAGGGCCTTTGATCGTTACCGATAATTGCGTGTCGTCGAGCGCAGCGAACAGTTCCCAAGTCCCGTGGACATGAACATCATGGGCGCGATGGTCGTGTTCGCCAGGCTCCTCGGCGCGCGCGGCGCCAACGGCAAAGATCAACGGCGCAACGATTAGAAAAAGAGTGCTTCGAAGATCAACCATCATATTGCTCCCATCGCTGAAGTTCGAGCGTGTAGGCGGCGTCGCCAAGCTCATTGAGGTGCTTTTGCGTGCGCAAAATGCCGATCGCCCAAATTGCATTCCATTGCTGGCCGAGATCTGCCGGCTTCTCGGCTTTGACATAAACCATCTGGTTTGGCGGTGGGGGCGGCGTGTGGATGCACGCGCCAAAATAGGGCACGAGGAGAAATTCCGAAACCTCCCCTGATGCAGAGTATTCGAACTGCAGAACAAAACCGGGGACACGAACGAGCTTGCCTTCGAGCTCTTCGACAACGTTGAAGGTGCCGATCTGCACCGGCATGCCGCCCATCATGGGATCGTTGTAGGCCGAGTGTCCGAACAACGGCATTGCTGGTTGTGCTGCGTAGAGTTCATCAAGGCGTTCAATTTCTCCCTCAGGCAGGAGATCCTCCCAATTCAGTGTTTGGGGTTCCTCGCTAAACGCCGGGGTGGCGATGAGCGCAAATAGAATGAATAGAACGGTCTTCATGGCAATCCTCATATTTGAACAGTAAGTCCATCGCTCAGTGACCGGCGGTAGGCGATCCACCCGGGAAGAAAGCCAAGCGCGAACCCTATGAAAATAACGCCCATCGCAATGTAGAGATCGTATAGAGATAAACCAAATCCGCCTAGCGGAAAGCCGGCGGCCGCTTCGATTTGCGTCGAGAAAAGCACAAGGCCGAGATTAACTGCAACAGCGCCGATTGTTGCGCCAATTGCGGCGAGGATTGTCGCTTCACATACCAGCAGAAAAAAGACGTCGCGGCTTTTGGCGCCGACGGAGCGAAGAACGGCGATTTCCCGCCTGCGCTCATTGAGGCTGGTCAGGATTGTCGTGAGGAGCCCTGTAAGCCCCGCTACAATGACAAAAACGGCAACGCCCCGCAACGCCTTTTCAGCGGCGCCCACCACGCGCCAAAGCTGAGACAACGCCACGCCGGGGATCACGGCGGATAAGGCTTCCGGTCGAAAGGTGTTTACATCTCGCTGGTAACGAAGGACCGCGCTTTTGCTTTTCAAGCCTACAAGAAAAGCGGTGATCGAGTCCGGCTGGAGTTCGCTCTTGTCGATGTCGCTTATCGCTGTTTGCGTGCTGCGTATGATCGGCGGCGCGCCGTTGTTCCAGCCGATGTGAACGGCTTCTATCCCTTCAAGGCTGACATGGATTGTCCGGTCGACCGGTGTTCCCGTTCGGTCGAGAATGCCGACCACCCTGAACGGGCGATTTTTATGTTCCGCGAACCCGGCGCTTTTCAACCCGTGTGAAATATCGAATTCGGCGCCAAGCTCGTAACCAAGCTCGCGGGCGGCTTCAGCGCCAAGAACGGCGTCAAAAACACTGAAAAATACTTCTCCGTCAGCAAAAGATAGCTGCCGCTTTTCGCCATATCGATAGTGTTCAAAATAGTTCGTGGTTGTCCCAAGCACGCGGAAACCGTTGTGAGAGTCGCCAAGCGACAGCGGCACTGTCCAGGCGACATTTGGCCTTTGCGCAAATACTTCATAAGACTGCCATGAAACATTTGCTGTTGGATCGCCAATTCTAAAAACTGAATACAAAAGGAGGTTGATGGGTCCTGAACGCGAGCCGATAATCAAATCCGTTCCGGACACGGTCTGCTCGAAGCTTGAGCGCGCGCCCTCTCTGATCTTTTCTACGCCGAGAAGCAGGGCTGTAGATATGGCGATCGAGAGGATCGTCAGAACGGTTGTCGCGGCGCGCGCCTTTGCACTTTTCCATGCGAGCAAAGCCAGGTTCATTTAAGCCTCCGCCCTCGCGGGTGCGCTTTGCGGTAAGGAAACTGCGTGTTCGTCTTGACTGAAGTTTATGTTTTCGATCGCAATAAGGCGGTCGAAATGCTTGGAGAGTAATGCATCATGACTGACAAAAAGGACGGCGGCGTGCTGCGCTTCTGAAAGCAGCGTTTCAATGAATGCGTCACGGGTTTCCGCATCGAGTGCAGAGGTTGGCTCGTCGGCGATAATAAGCGATGGCGAGCCTATTAACGCGCGAGCGGCGGCGACACGTTGTTGTTGACCAACGGATAGTTCTGCAGCAGAGCGGTTGGTCTGCGCTTCTTCTTCAAGGCCAAGGCGACTTAAGAGATGTGTGGCCTTGTCGATCCTTTCAGCCCCGGTCGATCCAACACGCTCGGCGCGACGACGGGAAAACCGGCAAGGCAGAAGCACATTCTCAACAAGATTGAGGTATGGCACTAAATTAAACTGTTGAAATATAACGCCCATAGCGTCCGCACGCACGCGGTCTCGCGCCGCCGCAGTCATGGTGTGAAATGGCTGACCTAAAATCGTCGCTTCACCTGCCGTTGGTGCAAACACGCCAGCGATAACACCTAAAAGTGTTGACTTGCCGCTGCCGCTTGGCCCCTGCAAAAACAGTCTTTCACCTTGGCGTATGTATAAACGGCGGATCGATAAGGCGCGCACGCCGTTCGCCCAAGTGTATTCGAGGTTCTGGATATTGACGCAGGGGGTTGGCGTTTGTTCAGTTCTCACGGCGCAACTTCGATTACTCTACTAATTTCCTACCATGCCGCATATTGTGATTGTATCACATTGAAGAGGTAGATTTTAACTACTATCAGGCAGTAACGCGTACTCCTAGAGGGGGGCATAGGGTGGACGGAAGCGAAAACAGGACGTCGAATCCTCGCATTGAAGCGGGCGTGCGGACTATCAGCGATATTATCAAAAAGCGACTGTCGCGGCGTAGATTTCTTGGCGGTGTCGGCGCTACTGCTGTGACAGCGAGCGTCGGGTGCGCAACCGCTCCTCAGGGCGCATCGAGAGCAGGCGTATCGCCTGAATTTTCGTTTTCTGAAATCACAAGGGGCGCAGACGGCGACCATCACATACCGAAGGGATATTTGGCTGATTTTGTGTTGCGATGGGGCGATGCGGTGTTCCCAGACGCGCCGACCTTTGACCCATACCAACAGACGGCGGCGGCGCAGGAACGCCAGTTTGGTTACAATAACGATTTTATCGGATTTTATCCGCTCGATTCGATTGGAGCCGACAGTCGGCGGGGCTTATTGTGCGTCAACCATGAATACACGTCGACACGGCTCATGTTCCCCGGGATGAACGGCGGGCGTCGCCCATCGCGAGAAGAATGCGACGTGGAGATGGCCGCGCATGGCGGTACGATCATCGAGATCGAACAGGACAGTAACAGCGTTTGGCGCCCAATGCTGACCTCGCAATATAATCGCCGCATCACTGCGGGCTCCACGCCGATAACGCTCACTGGTCCGGCAGCGGGCTCTGATCGCTTGAAAACGAAGGACGATCCTACGGGAAAGAATGTCATCGGGACAATGAACAACTGCGCCGGCGGCGTCACGCCCTGGGGCACCTATTTAATGGCCGAAGAGAATTTCAACGGCAACTTTCTCGGCAAGCTTGATGACGGTCACGCCGAAGCGGAAAACCATGCAAGATATGGCGTTCCCGGTGGCTGGTATCAATGGGGCCGGTATTTCGATCGTTTCGATGTGTCGAAAACACCGAATGAGCCGAATCGCTATGGCTGGGTTGTCGAAGTCGATATTCTTGATGCGAACTCTACGCCGAAAAAGCGCACGGGGATGGGCCGCTTCAAACATGAAGGCGCGGAAAGCGTTGTCGCGCCTGACGGACGCGTCGTAGTTTATATGGGCGACGATCAGCAATTTGATTACGTGTACAAATTTGTAACGTCTGGCGCATTCGACCCGGAAAACCGATTAGCAAATCTTGATATTCTTGATAGTGGAACGCTCTATGTCGCCAAATTTGATGAGAGCGGCGATCTCTTCTGGCTGCCTTTGATTTTTGGTGAAGGGCCGCTAACACCGGAAAACGGATTTAATTCGCAAGCCGACGTGTTGATTGAGACGCGTAGAGCCGCCGATCTGCTTGGGGCAACGCCAATGGACCGCCCTGAGGACGTAGAGCCAGACCCTGCAACAGGCCGCGTGTTCTTAATGCTCACGAACAACACGCGCCGCACCTTGGATCAGGTCGATGCCGCAAATCCGCGGGCGAACAACTCCTATGGGCACATTATTGAAATCGTCGAGCCGGACGGCGATTTCACATCTACGCGTTCGCGCTGGGAAATCCTTGTCAGATGCGGCGACCCGGCTGATTCGCAATCTGGCGCGACATGGAACGCCGAAACGAGCAAAAATGGATGGTTTGGATCACCGGATAATTGCGCTGTGGATCCGAATGGAAAGCTGTGGGTGGCGACCGACGGCAACGACGTGACCGGAGCGAATGACGGCCTGTGGGCGCTTTCAACCGACGGACCTTTTCGCGGAACAGGCCGGGCTTTCTTCCGTGCGCCGAACGGCGCGGAAGTTTGCGGGCCGCGCTTTACACCCGATGGAAAGGCCCTGTTTCTGGCTGTTCAACATCCCGGCGGTGGTCAGGGAACCAGTTTTGAAAACCCATCGACCCGGTGGCCGGACTTCGATGACAATACGCCGCCGCGCCCAAGCGTTGTCGCGATCCGGAAAGCGGATGGCGGAATTATCGGGACATAGGCTTGCTTCAGACATGTGGTTATTGCGATAGATTTCTCCGACTTTTGTGCGGTGCGCCTTGATTTGTCTGGCCGACGCGCTTTTCGTAAGATTTGAGAGGCTCCAAATGAACCTGTGTCCTCGCGCGTTTGCGCCAATTCTTTTTATTGCTCTTGTCACAGCCTGTGGCCGGCAGGTTGAGGATTCGGCCGAAGCCGGAGCTGTGACGCATGAGCAGACGGTGTCGGAAAACACCTTACTGTCCGCAACGCTCGACGAAGCTGACCTGCGTGAGCGCATCGCAACTTTGGCGTCCGATGATTTCGCCGGCCGCGCGCCGGCGACGTCCGGTGGAGAAAAAACCCGCCAATACCTAATCCAGGAAATGCGGGACATTGGGCTGCAGCCTGCGAATGGAGACAGTTACGAGCAGGCAGTGCCTCTTGTTGAGCTAACAGCCGACCCGCGTCGTTCCTCGTTCTCCGTAAACGGATCGCAACTCGCCTATGGCGACGACATTGTGTTCTGGACGAAACGTGTCGAAGAAAGCGTTCGTTTTTCAGATAGCGACATCGTTTTTGTCGGCTATGGCGTCGTTGCGCCGGAATTCGGCTGGAATGATTACGCGGGAATTGACGTGACCGGCAAGACGGTCGTCATTCTCGTCAACGATCCTGGCTACGCGACGCAGGACCCTGAACTCTTCAAGGGAAAGTCCATGACCTATTATGGTCGGTGGACGTACAAATATGAAGAGGCGGCAAGGCAGGGCGCCGCCGCAGCTATTATCGTCCATCAAACGGAACCGGCGGCCTATGGTTGGGGTGTCGTCGAGGGCGGTTGGACAGGGCCGCAGCTCGATCTGAAGCGGGCGAATGGCGGCGTAGATCGCGTATTGATGGAAGGCTGGATTCAGGAAAGTGTTGCACGACGTCTGTTTGTGGAAGCCGGGCTCGATTTTGACGAGCAGCTTTCCGCTGCTGCGACGCCTGGTTTTTCTCCAGTGCCCATGTCCGGCCTTAGCGCATCCGGCGAGATCAATAACAACATCCGTGAAAGCGAGTCGGCCAATGTTGCGGGCGTTCTGCCCGGCGCTCAGCGACCTGACGAGTATGTTCTGTACATGGCGCACTGGGATCATCTTGGGCGCAATTTCTCAGCCGCTAGCGATAGCATTGCAAACGGGGCCGTCGATAATGCGACGGGCACGGCGGGGATCTTGTCGATCGCTGACGCGTTCGCAAACAACGGTACGCCCCCGGACCGGTCCGTTTTATTTATCGCTGTAACCGCTGAGGAGTCAGGTCTCTTGGGTTCAGCCTACTTTGCGGAAGATCCTTTTGTGCCACTTGGCGATGTCGTCGGCGGGGTCAATGTTGACGCGCTTCTCCCGACGCCGCCGGCAAAAAACTTGATCGTGGTCGGAAATGGCGCATCCGAACTTGAAGACCTGCTTCAAGACGCTGCTGACAAGCGCGGGCTGGTCCTTAGTCCTGACGCCAGTCCTCAAAGCGGCTTTTTCTATCGATCCGACCACATCTCCTTAGCGAAGACTGGCGTGCCGATGCTGTATGCAAACAATGGACTTGATTTTGTCGATGGCGGGCAGGAAGCGGGCGGTGTTTTCGCGGCAGACTATCGCGCCGTGCGATATCACAAGCCTGCCGACGAATATGAAAACAGCTGGGATATGCGCGCGATGTTGCAGACCTTCGAGATTCTTTACGAGGTCGGGGCGGCAATGGCGTATTCCGACGACTGGCCGAATTGGTATGAGGGCAATGAATTCCGCGCGCTTCGTGATCAACAGCGCGCCGAAGCGGCGTCCGCCAACTAGCGAAAAGTCGTTGCTGGCTAGTCTAGCCTCTGTGGCGTGAACGATACGATGAATAATTGCTGCGATAAGGCGTTTGATCGGCCAGACGAGTCGTTGATTTTTGTGATAGTATAACGCTGCGCTTGCCGTTTTATTGTCCTTTGATGAACACACGGATCGGGGGCGGAGGCGTGTAAGCTGGGCCTCGGAAAATAACGGCATAGCAAAGCAGGCAATCAGGATGCTGCGAACGTGCATATCGCGACCTGCGATGAACAGATTCACCTACGGAGATTAATATGAACCACCTCGGAGCAACCGTATCACTTGCGGTGCTTGCAATCGCTCTTTCTGCTTGCGGCGGCGAGCAAACTGAAAATCAAACGCCTGCGGATTCGGTTGTGGAAGATGCGACAACGCAAGATGATGTGAGTGATGAGATCACGGTGACCGCGGCGGAGCTGGAAGGCAATCCGTTCACGGCGACCTGGGAGACGCCTTATGGCGCCCCGCCATTTTCAGAAATTGAAGATGAACATTATATGCCGGCGACCAAGGCGGCGATCCTTGAGTTGCGGACTGAAATTGAAGCCATCGCGAACAGTTCCGAGCAACCAACATTTGAAAATACGATTGTCGCGCTGGATTTGGCCGGTAAGCAACTGAACAAAGTCGCAAATACATTTGGCAATATTACGAATACAGATACCAATGACACGCTTCGCGCGCTCGAGTCGGAAATTTATCCGATGCTCACACGTGAGTTTAATAATGTTACTTTTAACGAGCAGTTATTTGATCGTGTTAAGTCAGTATACGCTCAAAAAGATGCTCTTGATCTCGACGAACAGGATTCGCGGTTGCTTGAGCTAACCCATCGCGATTTTGTTCGCGCCGGCGCGGCGCTTGATAAAGAAACTAAAGACCGCGTTGCCGCAATTAATGAGGAAGTTTCAGAACTTACGACGACATTCGGACAAAACCTTCTTAAAGCCACAACTGGTTTTAAGCTCGAGATCACAGATCCTGACGATCTTGGGGGCTTGAGCGAAAGTTTTAAAGCGGCCATCAAAGTAGACGGCGAGGACAAGTGGATCATCGGCCTCAATCGCTCGCCATATGAGACATTTATGACGCAGTCCACAAATCGTGAATTGCGTCAGCAACTCTTCGACGCCTATCGCCTGCGCGCCTCGGAAGGGGAAAACGACAATGGCCCGCTAGCGATCAAGGTTGCGCAGCTTCGCGCTGAGCGCGCGCAGCTCATGGGTTATGAATCACACGCGCATTATCAGCTGGAACCGCGCATGGCGAAAACGCCGGAAGCCGCAGAAGAATTTCTGTTGCGAGTATGGCGGCCGGGTCTCGCTCGCGCGCGTCAGGAACTCGCGGACATCCAGGCGCTTATTGATGCGGACGGGGAAAGCTTTTCCGCCGCCGGGCATGATTGGTGGCACTACGCCGAACGCGTACGTCAAGACCGTTATGCGTTTGATGATGCATTGCTCGCGCCTTATTTCGAGTTGAACGCGGTTCGCCAAGGCGCATTCGACATGGCGAACAAACTCTTTGGGATTACCTTTGAAGAGGTTGAGACGCCACTGTGGAATCCGGTCGTCACATCCTATGATGTGAAGGATGAGAACGGCGCTCATCTCGGGTTATTTATGATGGATATGTACGCTCGCGATTCAAAACGCGGCGGCGCCTGGATGAGCACTTATCGCGATGCGTCTGATATTAACGACAACCGCATCCGGCCAATTGTTACAAATAACCTTAACTTAATATCGCCGCCCGCAGGCGAGCCGACATTGATGCGGTTCGATGAGGTGGAAACGCTGTTCCATGAATTCGGCCATGGGCTGCATGGATTGATGACGCAGATTCGTTATGAGAATTTCTCAGGCGTCGACGGGCCGCGCGACTACACCGAATTTCCAGCCCAGATTCTCGAACACTGGGCGGGCCAGGAGCAGGTGCTTGCTGAATACGCCAAGCATCATGAAACCGGCGAGGTTATTCCGGGTGAGTTGATTGAGAAAATGCGCAACGCGTCGACTTTCAATCAGGGTTTTAAGACGACGGAATTCATCGCTGCGTCATTGCTTGACCTTGCCTGGCATCGACTGACGCCGGAAGAGGCCGCTGAGATTACAGACGCCAGCGCCTTTGAGCGGGAAGTGCTCGAAGGATATGGTTTGCTGCCGGAAATTGAACCACGCTATCGCTCCCAATACTTTGCGCATATTTTCGCGGGTGGATATTCGGCTGGCTACTATGCCTATCTCTGGTCGGAAATTCTTGATGCAGACGGATTCACGGCATTTCAGGAAACCGGCGACATCTACAATCCTGAACTTGCGGAAAGACTGAAAGTGTGGGTCTATGAAGCAGGCGGCCTGCGCGAAGCGGATGAACTTTATCGCAACTTCAGGGGCAAAGACCCTGAAATAGATCCATTATTGAGAATTCGTGGACTCGACAGCACCGGAGGCTAACTCTCCGAAGCATCAGCAATGGTGCGCGGTTTACAATCCGAAGCCGCGCGCCACAGCCCACCATAAACCGACAGCAGCGATCAGCAGTGAAGCCGGAATGACAATAGCAGTCCGGTAATTGATGTCGGTTCGCGCCAGCGCCATTTTGACCGGTATGCTGATTAATGCAGCGGCGAGCACTACGGTGAGCTGGCCAAGTTCGACCCCCAGATTAAATCCGATCAACGACGACCAGAACTGCCCGGGCGGCAATCCGACGTCACGGATGAATCCTGCGAACCCCATACCGTGAAACAGGCCAAACCCAAACACGATCAATGCCCGCCATTTTGAAATGTCGCGGAAAAACAAATTTTCTATTGCAACAAACGCAATCGAGAGCGCAATCAAAGGCTCCACGATCGACGCAGGCGGCTCGATCACACCCGCTGCCGCCAGGCCAAGCGTCGCCGTGTGTGCAACCGTGAACGCCGATATCTGGATGATAAGGCTGCGCATGCGTTCAGACGCCAGGAACAACGCCAGCACGAACAGAATATGATCCGTTCCGCCCGGTAAAATGTGCTGCACGCCGATCTTCAGATATAACGCACCCGTATCCAGCGGCGAGCGGACATTACCTTGTTCATCCAACAGCGGGCGCATTTCCTGCACATCTGCACTGTTCGCCTCAGCAAGCGCTCGGCATAATGCAGGGTCGAGTCCGGAGTCCGCTTCGCAAAAGTCGTCTTCGGGGTGAGCGTGCGCATCCCCGGTTGTAATGAAAGTCAACGCGAAGGCGATGAGGAAGATGGATATTAGAAACAAAACGTTGCGCAAAGACCGCGCCGGCTTCTGTACATGCATGACTGGAGACTTGTGCAACGATTGATCTGACTTCGACGGCGTCAATATTATGCCAAGGCGACAGTAAAACAAAAGCCGCTTAATATCGATCAAATAATGCTGCTCAGTCTCTTAAAATTACTGCGCTTTGTGGCGCGCCTGCTATGATCAATATCATGCGGGAAGGGGTCTGCGATGATTACCGAGCTTTTGGAAGAGCCAGCGTTATTAGCGAGCCTCGGCGCTGCAATTGTCGCCACGGTCGGAATTATCACTGGCGCTCTCAACGCCGCCTGGGCTGACCGTCAGCGAAACACAGTAATTGCATTCGCGTCAGGAATCCTTATCGGCACAGCCGTGATGCATCTCATCCCTGAGGCGTTAATGATAGCGGACTATGGCGCCCTTCTTGTTCTCTTAGGCTATTTTCTTCTCTATTCATTTGACGAGGTGGTTAATGCTGCGACGCAGAATAATAAAAAAAAATCTGAGGTCTTTTTGGCGGCGCCGCTAATCGGTATCAGCATACACTCGTTCGTCGACGGTCTTGAGTATCCTGTACTGTTCGCCCACGACTTATTCACAGGGCTTCTGACCGCATCGGGCTTGATCATTCACGAATTTGCAGAAGGCGTCATTGTATTTGCACTCATGAAGACGGCAGGCGTGAGAAGTTTCACCGCTGCTGCATCGGCGCTTGTTCTCGCCGCGATGACAACGCCGTTTGGCGCCCTGACAGCGCTGACCTTTACGCGCGATATGGATGAACACGCACTTGGGTCGCTGATGGCTATCACCGCCGGCGCCCTCCTTTTCGTCGGCGCCACGCACTTGCCTCGCCAGGTTGATCCGGAGAGGCGCGGCGGTAAAATTCTGATTTTCCTATTAGGGCTTGCGATCGCCGGCGCCCTATCACTGTCTCATAGCGCTGAAGGAGGACATATTCACTAATTGGCTTCGCTGTTGAGGCGCCAATGCCGTGATCGACTCTGGCAGTTAAAGTGCAGTTTGAGGCGTGCGCATAAATGGAATAGGCTCTAGACAACATCGCATCCGTTCTTTCCTAAGCGCAATCTTCGAAATCACTGGCAAATCTGTTTCCAGGACGACAATCGTTTGTCGCACTCGCTTCGAACAACAAGGTCGGTTAGAAGATAGGCATGTCGGTTGAATCTAACTTGCTAATCATTGCTCTGGAGGCGCACCGGCCCGGTTTGCTTCGCTTCTTGGCGCGGCGTCTCGGCTGTCAGGACGCTGCCCATGACGTCTATCAGGGCCTTTCTGAACGCCTTTTTGTTGCACCAGTTAGTGACGACAAGGTCGCCAACCCCAAAGCATATCTCTACCGGGCGGCATCAAATGCGGCGCATTCCTATCGACGATCGGTGAAAGCGCGCGCCGCGTATGAACACGCCGCCGCCGCTCACCGCGGCGAGGCGGATCTCCGAGACCCGGAGCGTGCGCTTCTTGGTCGTGATGCTTTGGGCGTCGTTCAAGCGGCGCTTAGCGAGCTCCCGATTCTAACCCGGCGGATGTTCATTGCGTTCCGGGTAAATGGCGAGACGCAAAAGAGCATCGCCAGGCGTTTCGGCGTGAGCCTTTCGACAGTTGAAAAACGGATATCAACAGCGAGCGCCCATTGCCATCGCAGGCTTAGCGAAAGTGGTATTACGGTCTACTCGGGCAAGCCGCGTCTAAGCAATGAAAGCCGCAAAGGTATGCGTAACGCCAATGACTAATCAAGGACGAGAATTCGATTGCGATCTTATTGAAGAGGCTTTGTCTCTGCTCGCCGAAACTGAGGAGCAGCCAGAAGAAGCGCGCAACGCGCTTCGTGCAGCATGGCGCGCGCAGTCACATGGGCACGCCAAGGCGCTTGCTCAGGCTCAGGCGGAATGGGATCTCTTTGCGTCACTGCCAAATCGACCACTCAGTGCTTTGGACCGGGTTCAATTAGCAGCAGAGACACTGACGGCCAGCGCAACGGACCACCCAGCTAAAGCAGCTGGTTTTGTTTGCGCTTTAGTCGCATTGATTGTGGCGCCAATGCTCATGCCGAACTTTTCAACCTCGTCGCCGGATGCGTCCATTTTAGCTGAATCGGCTGTGCGGCATCCGCATGCGCCAAGTCACAATTCAATCGCCACGCGTTACAAAACTGAAAGAGGTGAACAACGTGAGGTTATACTGCCAAATGGGGTAAGCCTCTGGCTTAATTGGAATTCAGACGTGCTGGTGGCTGAGGTCGAACAGGAAATACATGTCGATGTTCTCCTCGGCGACGCATTCTTCACGGTGCCCAAAAACACAAAACAACCATTGATCGTACATGCCGGAGAAGCAGTAGCGTACGCGCCAGACACAGAATTTACAATCCATAGTCATGGCCCGCAGGATGCATTTTTCCAAGTCAAGCAAGGTATAGTGACGATTGCGAGCGCCGAGATGCAAGCCGCACAAAAACTTGGGCCTTCTCAGCAGTCGTATTTCTTAAACGGCGCTGGCGGAGACGTTCGAGAAGCAAACTTTGAGGGTATTGCTGCGTGGCGCGAAGGAAAACTGGTATTTGACAATCGTCCGCTTGTGGAAGTCTTATACGAACTCGCTCATTATACTGAGCAGAAAATCAACGTTGGACCTATCGCCGAAGTTAGCGAGAAGGTTTCAGCCACTTTTCTGCTAAATGAGGCAGACGAAGCGTTGACGAGAATTGCCGATGCCTATGATCTCGAGTTCATCAATACTTCGGCCAGCGAAACAACAGTACGTTCCGTTGACCGGCGTCGCTTATAGTCGAGTGGTAATTTTGGGCCGAACGTTTCTGGATGGAGTCATGGTTTTCGTCCCGTCATATATCGGCTGACGTTTAGTAAAGAACTATACCAAGCAACTGCATTCACTCCGCTTGGGCGAAAACAAAACGTCTTTGTTCTGTATTGAACGCGACATCGTGACTATCGAACGCGTTCGCGATGGCGCCACTGGAAACGAGTTCGGTCGGTTCACCGAAGACAAGCCGTCCGTTGTCGACGATCCAGAGTTCGCGCGCGAGTTCCAGGCTTAAATCCAGATCATGGCTTGAGAGGAGAACGATCTTCCCGGCTTCTTCAGCCTGGCGGCGCAGAAGCGCCATGATCTCGACCCGCCCTGGCAGATCAAGAAAAGCGGTAATCTCGTCGAGGACCATGATCTTTGAAGACTGCGCAAACGCGCGGGCGATCATTACGCGCTGACGTTCCCCATCAGATAAACTATCGAACGGCTTTGGCGCAAAGGGGGTCGCGCCTGCTTTATCCATGGCGCTGGCGACTATTTCCCGATCATTCGCTGAAAGACGCCCGCGCCAATCGGTGTAGGGCTGGCGACCAAGTTCGACAACATCGCGGGCGGTCAATCCCGGACTTGAAACACGCTCAGTCGTGACGACTGCAATCGCTTGAGCCCTGTCCCGTGCGACAATCCCAGCGACATCGGCGCCGTCGACCGTCGCTGCGCCAGCGAGTGCTGGCTGGAGACCGCAGATCGTCCTCATGAGCGTCGACTTACCGGCGCCGTTGCGACCGACAACACATATGAATGATCCAGGCGGCAGCTTGAGTGTGACCGCCCCGACGACGACACCGCGAGGTTCCTGATATCCGGATGTTAAGCCCTTTAACTCAAGCATTACGCGCTTCCTCGCAGCGACGGGCTGAACAAAAGGAGCATGATCACGACGGGTGCGCCCACCAAAGCGAGGATCGCATTCAAGTGCAAGAAATGTTGCTCCCAAGGGAGGTGCACGACAGCGTCTGCGCTGACGGCGAGGAGCGCGCCGCTCAGCGCTGCGAGCGGCAGAAGCGGCAAAATCTGCGAAGTGCGCGCGATCGCGCGGGCGAAGTGTGGCACGATCAGCCCAATGAAGGTCACTGGACCGCAGTATGCAGTGACTGGCGCGACGAGAAGGACGACGGCGCCAAGGGTAAGCCATCTGAGACGACGGACGTCAGTACCCATACTTTTTGCATAGGTTTCGCCAAGCAGCATGGCGCTCAAGCCTTTCGCGCTCGCAACAGCGATGACGACGCCAAGCGCAATCGGGACAGACATAAAGGCGAGATCGCCAAAGGTCGTCGAGGCGAAGGTCCCGTCATTCCAGCCGGAATAAACGCGCCCGCCGACGCGGTTCGCGAAATGAATCACAACGCTGACAAGGCCCTGTACGGTGAAGCCCAACATTAAGCCGACGACAAGAAGCGTGATATTCCCCACTCGGCGGGACAATCCCGCCATGGCCGCGGCGAAGACAGCGACGCCAATGAGCGCGCCGGTCGTCAGTCCAACCCCCTGAAACGTAGTCAAAAAGGAAATCGCCGCCGGCCCGGCAAAAGCGGCCGCGGTCGCGATAAGGGCGACCCCCAGCTGTCCGCCGGCGAGTAGGCCGAGCGACCACGCATCCGCCATGGGATTGCGAAAGAGCGCCTGCATCAGGACGCCTGACACGCCAAGCGCGGCCCCCGCGATGACCCCGGTTGCGACCCGCGGCAGCCTGATGTCGCGGACGATCTGAGCAGCGACCGGGTCGCTGGCGGGTGAAATCAGCGCAGCGAACAATCGCTCAAAACCCAGCGCCACCTGTCCGTAAGAAAGAGTAAACAAGCTGACGCATAAGAGTGCGGCAAGAAACGCTGGCGTGGCGACGTTGACGCTGGGCAATGCCGTGACGGTGGGAGAGGCTGGGTCGCTCATGGCCGAGGAGTTTCATCGTCGGGTTGAATGTAGACGAACGGCTCGCTGGTCACGTCCGGGTGAAGCATACGGACAAGGTCGCGCAGGATGAGGTCCGGCCGGATTGGGCCCGTCTCATAAATATCAAAAGCATCGGCTTCCGGCTTGTTTGAGCCGTCCGATGCGAACAAGCACCCGTCTCTCCATGCTTTAAAATTCTGGAGATAATCCGTATCCGTGACTGGTTGAGAATGGGTGTCGCGAATGATCCAGCAATCAATGTCGCGAGCGCGCTCTAATAATGATTCCGAGCCCATGCGCGTAAAGTCGTCAAGGCGAATATCGTCGGTTTCCGCTACTGGATTGACGCCGCCAGCGTCCGATAGAAGCTGATTTTCCGCATTTCGTACGGTGACCATCCAGCGGCCGCCGCCTGCGAACCAGGAACTCAGAACTTGCTTTTTGGGCCGGTCTGCGACGCGCGCTTTCAGGTCAGCGACATTCTCGGCGACCATTGCAGCAAAGGCCTCAGCTTCCGCTTCGCGGTCAACGAACATGCCGATCAACCGGACATAGTCGACCGGTCCCATATAAGTGGTCTCCGCCTCGAAAAAGATCGGCGCGACTGGTACGCCAAGTTCTTTGATGCGATCATAGTGTTCCGCATGCCCCAGATCGCCGAGCACCATGAAGAAAACGTCTGGCTCAGCACCTATTAGCGTGTCGATTTCAGGCGGCGAGTGCCAGCCATAACCGATTTGCGCAAGGTCACCCGACCGCGTTCGCACCCGGATATCGTCATTGTAGCTCTTGACGCCGCCGACGGCGACTAGGCGGTCTTCAACGCCCAGCGTCGTCAGCACCGCTTCGAGAAAACCGTAATTGACCGCGATGCGTTCGACCGGCGTGCGCACAAGAACGGCGCCGCTCAAATCTCCTGTCAACGCAGGCGGCTCGACATCCTTCGGAACAAGAACGATTCGCGCCGTCTGGTCTGCTCCCTTGGCGTCGCCGCCCCA
Source organism: Pseudomonadota bacterium (assembly GCA_039196665.1). Lineage (GTDB taxonomy): Bacteria > Pseudomonadota > Alphaproteobacteria > Caulobacterales > Parvularculaceae > Hyphococcus. The sequence goes on from JBCCUQ010000004.1 coordinate 143,285, forward strand.
GCTCACAACCGGCGCTTTGAAATCGACGATTCTGTAGCTATCGCGCTGGTAGACTTTGAATGTTTCCGCAAATGGCATATCGACGCTTTGTGTTCCGGACGGCGCAATGAGTTCGCCTCCGACCGCGCTGCTGTCGGCGCCTTGATCTCCACCACAGGCGCAAAGCGTTATGATTGCAAATAACGTAACGAAACGGATCATTAGAACCTCCCTGTAATCGCCGCCCGGAATTGGCGGGGCGGGCCGGGGACTGCATAGGTTGGCGACGTGCGGTTGCCGAAGAAGGAATAATACGTCTCGTCAAACGCGTTGTTGAGGGTGAGATCGAGAGTCAACCCGTTCAGGAAGTCAGGCTCCAGACGTGCGGCGAATGTAACGAGCGTGTACCCACCATCAGAGAATTCATTGTCCACCGTGTAGAAGTAGTCGCTGTAATGCTCAAGGATGCCGCGAAGCGAGAACCACTCAGTTATTTCCTGATCCGCCTGCAAATAAAGGATGTGGTCGGGTACGCCGACCGGCGTGTTGCCGGAGAAGTCTTGAGGACCCGAGAAAGTCTGGATGACAAACTCCTCCCACTCCGGATCAAGGTAAGTATAGTTGAGGCGTAACGTTGTCGTGTCGGTGGGCGCTGCGACCAGCGAGAATTCGATCCCACGGCTGCGATATAGATCGCCGAAGGCGATCAGGTTGGACGGCTGTGAGAAGTCGTTTTCCGCAGCCGGGTTATCGACGATCTGGCGGCGATTGCTCTGTTCGCTATAGAAAACGATAGCTTCCGTCGCGACCCGCCCCTCGAGGAAAGAGGCCTTCACGCCGACTTCGACGCTGTCGATTGTCGTCGGGCGTTGTTCCGGGCGTAAGTACTGCGCAGGGTTCCACTCAAAGCTCGCGCCAAAGTTTGAATTGAAGCCGCGTCCGTAGGCGACATAAACCTGTCCCCAATTCGTCAGATAGGAGAGCGTCGCCTTTGGCGAGAAGGCGTCAGCGGTCGCGGACTGGTCGCCACCCACTGTGACGCCGTTGATTGGGATAAAGGTCGCGTTGCGGCTGAAGTCATCATAGCGCAAGCCAAGCGTCAGCCGCAGGCGTTCCGTGAGTGAAATCTCGTCCTGCACAAAGGCGCCCCAGAACGTATTGTCGAAGTCCCGGTCGGATAGCGGATCATCGAAAACGAAACACGAATTGTTCTGGTTAAGGACGTTCCCGGTCACGAAATCGACTTCGACAAGATAGAAGGTAAAGCCGCATTCAGACGTGAAACCGTTCTGTCCGGTCCAGAGGTTCAACTCTTCCGTGTCTGACTGTTCGGCCGTCATGCCCACAATGATGTCGTGGCGTCCTGTCCGCCAGCGTGCGGTTGCTTCGCCGTAAAACACCTCCTGAGAAGTGTCGCCTCGAAAGCCGTTATATCCGACGATTCCAGCGTCGAGATTGCGTCCGAAAGGATCGAAGAAGTTTAGGAAAACTTCGCGCTGAATGTTCCGGTAAGACCCTTTGAAAGCAAAAGCGAGGTCGTCGGAAACGCGATGTTCCAGCGTCACGGCTGCAAGAAAATTCTGCGTATCATTGTTCGGGTCGCCGAACCCGATAAAGCCTTCGTCCCCGCCGGCAAAGGGAAGGATCTCACCTTCCGCGCCAAGCGGACGCCCGTTGGGCAATTTCGTGTCGCGATCATTATAGTTGCCGTATACTGCAAGCGTTGTCTGCGGGCCAAGATCGAAACGGGCCTTGCCGAAAACGTTGAAAATTTCACGGCGCGCTTGGTCCCGCCAGCCTTCGTAATTCTCGTAGGTTCCTGCGAGATAAAGACCGCCATTGTCGCCCATCGTCCGTTCGACCGACCCATCGGCGCGGAAAAATCCGTCGCTGCCGCCGGCGAGCCTGGCGATGACAGCATTTTCGTCCGGGTCTCGCGTGATGTAGTTCGTCGCGCCGTAAAGCGCGCCACGGCCGTAAAGCGCCGAAACCGGACCCTTGACGATCTCGATCTGTTCAGTCGCGTCGTAAGGTATTTCGTTTAGCTGAACTTCCTCGAAGAGGCCGATTATCGGAATCCCATCGACGAGGCTCAATGAGCCTTCCGTACCTGTCGACCCGCGGAAAGATACAAATGGAAACTCGTCCGCGTCGCCTTCGCCCCGTCGAAAGAAAACGCCCGTGACGCCGCGAAATTCATCCGTTCCAAATGTAAATCCATTTCGGCGAAGTTCGCCGACGTCCTGCACGGCGATTGAGGCCGGGACCTCGAGGAGCGGACGCTCAGTCCTTGTTGCGGTGACAACGATAATGTCGGCAGTGTCCAGGAGGTCGCCTTCCGGGTTTTGCGCATAGGCGTCGCCGCATGCGGCGATCAGGTAAACGCTCAGCGCCCGCGCCATCAATAATTGATTGTACCGGAACATCCATTTCCTCCTCACTTGAAATCCTCAAAACTGCCCAGTCAGGGTCAGGGTTGCGAACAAGCCGCGGTCACGATCAATGGTCTCTGTTCCAATGAAAGCGCCCGCACGGCTCGGATCGAAAAAACGACGTTCCCGGAAGAAATTTCGTGCGCCAAGATTGCGTATCGAGAAGTTTGTTCGGATGCCCTTGATCCGGGTCGTCTCGATAAAGACACGCCATTGTTCGCCGTTGCGAGTAAAACTCTCTTCGTCTGCGAAAAAGAATGCGCGATCTTGAGCGACACGATAGGAAAAGCCCCAAGCGAACTTTCGTTTGGTCAGATCCTGTCGAAATTCCGCCAGAATCGTCGGAGATCTCACATCCGAGATTGCGCGATTTAATCCAGTCAGCGGATCGGGAAATGTCGAATCGCGAATGTCAGCTTCGATTTCGATAAGCCCGCCAGGCAGGAGAGGCGAGAGAATGAGCGCCGCATTCGCCGTCACTCCCCAAATCCGACCATCGCCTGCGTTCGCCGCACCGAAAACTCCCGATGGCAATGCAATCTGCTCAATCACGTCGTTTCGCCATTCGTGAAAGACTTCGACGTTCAGCGCGCCGCGCGTCTCGGAACGCATGTCGAGCGTGAAGGAAGCGCGCGTCGTTTGATCCGGTCCAAGCGCCGGATTACCAGCGAGCAGCCTGTCATCTTCTGCGGAAGCGGAAGCGGCGAATTCGCTGAAATCGAGCTGTCCCACGGTGCGGCGTGCGCCAAGCCTGAGTTGCACGCCCGGCCGCGCATCATAGATCAGCGTTGCAAATGGCTTGATGAAAAAGAAACTCTGGGAGTTAGCCGCGTCACCGGAAACGGTGATCTCCGACGCTTCGACAGCAAGGCCGGTTTCGATCGAGAGTTTCTTTGCAGCCCGCCAGATCAGATTGGCGAACGCTTCGCCGCGAAATTCTTCGACCAGCACATTTGCGGCAGGCAGAGCAATTTGCGTAGCAACGTCGCCATTTCGTGTCTCGAGTGACAGACCGCTATCCAGACGGTTATAGGCGACTTCGCCGCCAAATTCAGGTTTGAGTTTTCCTTCGCCGCCTTTTGAGACGGCGGTTCGAAACACTGTTTCAAAGGAGTCTTGCAGCCGGATGAAAGTCGATCCCGAAACCACTTCACCGACCGGCCGTTCGGTTGAAACGATCTGCACCTGGTCAAGATCCTGGAACGAAGACAAGGAAAGGAGCTTGACCGACCAGTCGTTGCCGATCGGCCTGGTCCAATCAACCCCAAGCTCCCCTTCGATGAAGGTGCTATCAAAATCAATAAAGAAACGATCGTCGGCCATTTCATCAGGTAAGCGGCCGTCGAAGCCAAGCCGCTCCGTATCAGGGAGAAATGCGCTGCGACCGAAGCGACCGGTGAGTGTAAGCGTTCCGCCGACGGCCGGGCGTTCCGCCTCTGAGGAAATAAATGCGTCGGTCAGGACGCTGGGACGGTCCTCAAGTTGCGAAGACAGCAACGTCCCATTCGCGTTCGTCTGGATTCTCGGTCCTTCGAGAGGAAATCGCTCCCAGAAGGCATTCACCTTCGTTGACGTTTCCCAGTCACCGAAACCGCGAGCGACCGTCACCTCGCCGCTAGGGTACACAATGCCGTCGGCAGCGCGTTCGAGCTCAAGCTCCCAGCTACCAGCCGTACCGTCGCGTTTGCGGATAACGTTTGCCACAACGGATTGACCAGCCGCTTCGCTTAGACCCGCCGATCCTCGGATGACTTCAATCCGATCGACCTGACCGGCAGGGATCCGACCGAGGGCGTCCTCAATGCCGCCGACCTTCGACGAAGGGCGCTCGCCGTCGATCAGAACATTGCCAGCCGCGCCGCCAAAGCCGCGCAGATCATCGCCTGCGTCAAGCGTAAACCCGGGCAGCCGATCGATCATGTCTTGCGCGGTTTGGGGATTGAAGCGGTCGAAGAAACTGCGCGGATAAATCTGAACATTTTCGTTGTTGTCAGCTTCAGTCGGCTGGGAACCACTTGCGGCTATCTCCTGCGCGTTCAAAGGTTGTATTAACCCCCAAACTGCAAACAGAATTGCGCCAATAGTTTGAAGGACGACGCGCCTTGCCAGACCGCGTACAAAAATACGGACCAGAATATGTCGTTGCTTTTCCAAGTACCCGCCCGACGCTTTGTTCCACACCGCAGGACGCCAATGGCGTGACTTTACGGTTCGAAGCTAAGACGCGGGCCGGTCGGCGAACCCGTAAAGGAGCAACATTCAAAATAACCACTCGCGCACTAGTCTCGTTGATATGAGGGCGGTCCGTCTGACGCCCGGCGCAATACGATAAAAAAGGGGTGGGGCGATGCTGCTGAAATCTTGCTGGCGTCACCCGTTGCGCCATTCGCCAAGCTGTTTGAAATTGCGACCGAAAATTGCTGCAAAGTGATAGTATCACAGACGTTTCCGTGATGTGCTGTTTACGATGAAAAAAGCCTGGCGCGACGCCTGTGGTGTGTGCCGTGCAGGTCATAGGTTAGCAAGACGACAGCCTTATGCTTCATTTCTGCATAACGCACCATCCGTCCATCAAGACTGTCCCCTTGCTGCGACAGCGCGGCGGCGAGCGGTGTATCCTGCGTGCGCTATCCATCCAGGCGCTCCTGCTGAATCGGCAAGCAACCATGTTTCCCTTACAAAACAACAGTTAGGAGTCGCTGAGTGATTTCTGCAGCCTCAAGTAATCGTATTGACATCGTCGCTGCTGGTCTTTCCGCCGCATGCGTAGTTCACTGTTTGGCTCTGCCGACCTTCGCCGCGATGGCGCCGTTGCTAGCGACCTGGTCCGATGTCGAGTGGGTCCACAAGTCGTTGGTCCTGACCGCGGCGCCGTTATCGCTGTTCGCAAGTCTTGAGCGATCCGGCGCTCCTGGCGGCCGCAAATTCATGCTTGTCGCCTTTGCGAGTCTTGGCCTCTTGTTATCGGCTGCGTTCGTGGAAGCGTTTCACGAATATGAACGCCCTTTGACGGCGCTTGGCGGAATAGTACTTGGCGGTGCGCATGTTGCTTGGTGGCGTCGTCATCGCGTAACGCCAGATTCTGGGACGCTCAAAGAATGATTGGATGGAGCGGTCAGGGCGGAAACACTAGGCGCCGAACACGCTTCGGCGCAGCAGTCGCCGCCTGTAGACTCAAAGCGGATATTTACGCAGTGCATGAACAACTAAGGTTTACAGCAAGGCTGGAGCGTCTGCTGTGAGTGTGGCCACAGCGAAAACCGTTGGAGCGCAGGTCAACGAGAGCGCGACTCCTAGAGTCCTCGCGACCATTCTCAATCCTGCAACAACGCTTGCGATTTGGCGGCGACCGCTTCCGCCGAACGTACGGCTTGCAGCTGAAGCCGCCTGCGAAAGGACACCGGGGTATTCAAGTATATTTGATCCATTCAATCAGATCGATGCAGATCGAGTTTGCGCCGATCTCGAAATCGAAACGGGCGAGGCGATCGAACCAATAGCACATGACCTTGTTGGTCTGGCCTGTCTGTTTGTGGATATCTGCGGCGTCACGCCGGTTCGGATAAGACTGGAAACGGTTGAAGATGATGGATGTCGACGCTTTCACTTCGACAATGTCGCGATGCGTCTTGTCGTCACCTATCGAGGTCCCGGCACGCAATGGGTCTCACCGGAATATGCGGCTGCAGCATACGCTCAGCAAGCAGACTATAATGGTCCACTTAATGAGATAGACACCGGCGACGTCGCTTTATTTCGCGGGAAGCGAAGTAATGTTCTTGGTATGACGCTACACCGTTCGCCGCCTAAGGTGGATGATGCGTGTCCGCGACTAGTGGGCGTTATTGACTGTAAGTGGCCTGAACACAGGAGAAATTGAGTTTGGAGATTGCAAGCCGGGTTCCAGCGGAGCCGCGCTCTCATTTTCAATTCCTGGCGTTGCGCCACGTGGCCTTTGGATTCACCTGTTACGCGATAGCGGCGTAAGTATTGGCATACACCTACATCGTGAGTAGGAAGGGGTTATTTAGTGTAATTACATCACTCGACGAGCTTGATCTTGCCGTAAATGAAATAGCTACGGTTGCCAGGCGCAGCCTTCCTGGATGGTGCGTTTCTGGCAATACTATCCACGATTTCATTACCTGACACGGATGGACTAGGTATCCGAGGCCATTTGGCGGGCAGGTGCTAGCTTTCTACTTGTTAGAAAAAATTGGTTTAGGCGATTTGGCTTCATAAAGAATTCCATGAACGCTGTGGATATGATAACATCCTTTTTGTGAACTCTTGGAGATCAAATACGGACGTAAAAAACCGTTTTTCAGGGAAAACTAGAAGGTCTCTGATTGCGTACGTTTTTGCTGCATTCTTTATGCTGGTCGGTGCATCATATGCGTCGGCTCATGACCATGACGACCATGCCGAGGATTTCGACGGTGAGTGCGTGGTGTGCTCCGTCGCAGCGCCGAACGCAGCTAAAATGTCGCCAGATGTTCCATCGGCGATGGCCCCCGAGGAATCGCTGGTTGGACTACGACGCCTTGACCGTGTTCTGATTGCCGATTCATTTCATGCCAATACCTACCCTGTGCGAGGCCCGCCTCTCTCTTCTTTTTTGCTGAAAAGACACGCGCTCCAAGAGCGCAACTCAACAGGAGAAAGAGATGGAAATCCAGGTCGACGCCCCGGTGGAAACCGGGCGCAAAATTAATCGTATAGATTCGCGTAGTGAACAGTTGATTGGAACGCTTAGGCGAAATGAGCGGCTGGTTTATGACGCATTATGCCAGTCCAAAACGCCGTTGAAAGCCTATGAATTGCTGGATGAGCTTCAGGGCAACGGTTTGCGCGCCCCAATGACGATCTATAGGGCGCTTGAGGCATTAATTGCTAAGGAGTGCGTGAAAAAAATTGAGAGCCTCAATGCCTTTATTGCGGTCGGGTTTGATCGCAAGCCGCGGGCGCGCGCGTTCCTGATCTGCCGGGAATGCATGCAGGCGAAAGAGATTGCACTCGATGAGCGCCAGATCGCCGGGTTGTTTACGCCGATTGAAGTCTCCGCGAGCGATGTCCGAATTGAGGCCTTTGGCGAGTGCCATCAGGTTTGCGCACATCCCACGAAATAGCGAAGATAAGCGTGTAATGCTCCTTGCTTACTCCTGTTTTGCACTTTCGATGTTTGGGTATCGCCGCGGCAGCAAGAATATATGTTGGAAGTGACGGAGTGGGTTTACGTAGCAGAAGACCAGAGGCGTCACCTGTGACGAAGCGGAAACATTCGGCGCTTTTTCGCTACATCGAACGCTTACAAGGGGAGCGCCCTTGGGGCGCGATGCTTGACGCGGGTACGGGCCCCAATTCCATCCGCTGGGTTGCGGGGCTTGCTACAGAGCGTTGGACGGCGGTGACTTGCTCGGCTGGTGAAGCCGACCGAGCGCGCAATGCGATCATAGCGGCGCAAAGGCCGCAAGACCGGATCGTGCTGGGTAATTGGGCAGACGCCGGGCTGCTTAAAGACGAGGTCCATGACACGGTGCTCGCGGGTTACTTGCTGGGCGCAATCGAGGGATTTTCGCCGTATTTCCAGTCCTATCTTTTTACTAGGCTAAGGCCGGTGACGCGCGGCGCGCTCTACGTAACAGGTCTTGAACCTTACGTTCCCACCGCCCGTCCGGAAACCAGAGCAGGACGCCTGGTCTGGGAGATCGGCCGCTTTCGCGACGCTTGCATTTTGCTTGCCGGAAATATTCCGTACCGAGAATATCCAGCACCATGGGTGGTTGACCATTTGCAGCGTGCGGGATTTGTGGTGCGCAACGTCAAGCACTTCGCCATTGGATACAAAGAGCAATTTGTCAATGCGCAGATCGATATATGCGCGCCCGGCCTTGAAACGCTAGCTGATCGCGCACTGGCGCAGGCGCTCAAAGAACGCGGCGAAGCCTTGCGCGCCGAAGCGCTAAACGTGATCAGCGCCGAGGGCGCCCTGCGTGGTTGCCGGAACTATGTTATCGCCGCCGAACCGGCTTGAACGCGTTGTGGCGACGCTGCCTGCGAGGTCTTTCTGACGAGCCGCGCGATCTAGCCCGACCGCGAAGGCGGTCAAATCTTAGTTTGTTCGCCTTCGCGCACGGGGGACGCGATGCGTCCTGAAAAAAGAACTGAGCGGATGTTTCGCGTCCCGCGCGTCTCTCCACTTTATAACGTCACGTTTGGCGGAACGGCGGTGACGGATAAGCGTGCGCGGAACGTTATTCAGCGAGGCGCCATCTTAATCTAACGTGCTCTCTGCGAACTCAGTAATCCTCGACCAGTATTTAGGGTCGGTTTCCACAACCATAGAAATGAGGTCGCAGAATCGTTTATCCCGCATCGCATGAAGCACGCTCAGCGCTAACGGTATGTTATCTTCTTCCTCAGCTAAAAGCGATAGAGCCAGGGGGACAGCTTTTTCGCGTTCCATATAACGCCCCTCAGTTTCGAAATATTCGGAAAAGGTTCTTCTCTTTGTCGGGTTCTATTGGTATCAATCGGGCGAGCAAAATACAAACCGAAGCGGTGTCATGGCTAGTCGGAATATCAATGCGATTGTTGGCGGGAACATCCAAACAATCCGCGAGAGGAATGGCTTAAACCCCAGTGATCTAGCGAGTTTGACAGAGGTCCCGGAAGTCCGGTTACTTAACATTGAGGGTGGTGACATCCGTGCGACGGTGGAGGAACTTCACGCTCTGAAGACCGCCCTGAAAGCAGAAATCAAAGAGTTCTATAAACTCTAAGGGTGTTGGATCGGCTCCCGGCCCTTGTGTAACACTTCCGGCGGATTCTTTTTGATAGTTTGCGCCCCGCCAGATAAGTCTTAATCTTGTGGTTTGAATCTGAAAACCTCGTTTCGTCCCACACGCATGTGGGCGGGGCGTCGCTAACCCCGGATCAAGATGTTTGCGGATCATTGATCCTGCATTGCCATTCGTCGCCTGCCGCCCCCTTCGTTCATCGTCCGGGGCCGGACGGTGCGGTGCTGTCCAGGCGCGCGTCGCGCGCTAAAAGCCGCGCCCCATTGTGCAAGCATCGCGGTTTAGCGACGTCCGGACTCCAAAGGAGGGGCTTGGCCCCTTTAAGGCGATGGAGGCGTTGACGCCGGATCAGGATGGAAAGCCCGCGATGACGCTCGCGGCGATAGACCCATACGCCATCCCCGGATGGTCGTCGTCGGATATCGTATCGCCGGACGGGATGGCGCCGCCGCCGCCGGCGCTGAAATTGGAAGAAAGACCGCCCCTCGATTACGACGTGCGACTGGTCGCTTACATGGATTGCGTTGAGGGTGACGCTGTCGAGGGCGGCGGCGCGGCTGCGTAGCCGCCAGTTCGATCGCAGCGACAAGGGTGGGGCGCTTGACTTAAAGTCCGTCTACTGATCGAAATACACTGCATGGCCGCCGATGGGGACGCCGAGCTGTGCGACGCGTTTCACGACTTTTATCGCGGCCTATTGGAACTTTATCCGACGGCGGAGCTCCTATGTCGCCGCTATGACCGCATTCGTTTCGAAGATCCCCGACTGGCTGCGTTGGTGAGGCGGGGAGTGCTTGGCGCCTTCGTTAGTCGTTTACGAGAATCATCATCAGTCGATGCATGGTCGTTTTTTCTCTGCTAGATCCCAATTTGATAGGTTGCTGGTTTGGTTGAGCCAATTAGACGGACCGAAGAAGAAAGCGTGGCTTAAGCTGTGATAGTATAACGGGCTTTTATCTGATCTGTTAATCTCAATCGCACGCGAGGGTCCGTCAAGCTGCGCGGCGCCGTTTTATTGCGAAGCGGGGATGTATGACAGCGCAAGCAAAGCAGGGACAAAAGCAACGCATTGCTCATTTAGCGGCCATTGTTGCTCTGGCGCTGGCCCATTGCTTCACCGCGGCGCATGCGGAGAACGACCACCACGGTGACGCGTCTGCCTCCTACTGTGCAATTTGCTGCCTTGTCCCATCAGATGATGACATCGATGCGTCGTCGGCCATTGATGATTTAGTCCAAACTTGGAACTTACAGAGCAGGTTTCGCTTGCCCTCAGTTCGGGTTCTCTCCGGTAAAGCCGATTCATATTCTGTGGCGCGTGGTCCGCCGCTTAACTGACTTGTGAGATATATGTGTTGTCTGGCTAGGGCATGAGTTTCGTTTTTAGTAGTCGTTTAGCTGGGCAATTTCTCACCGCATCGTAGTTCCTTTAATAGTCAAGTTTGAAACGACAAACAGAGCTTCATCTTCAAGGCTGTAGTTCTTTCGTCGGTTTTGAACCTTCGATTCATCAGCGAGCTTACCGGTGCTCCAAGTTTGTTCCCGTGTCCAAGTTTGTTCCCGTGTCCAAGTTTGTTCCCGTGTCGTTGTCCGCAGCAGAGAAGAGAATATCAAAACATCCTCGCGACGCCGTCACTGACTAATCACATCAGAAAATGAACTCATTCCACTCATGGAGTACAAGTAATGACGATAGTAAAGGCCCGTTACACAAGTAATGTACGCTCGCATATTTCATCGATGGGGTTCAAGTCGACCTTATCCTCTCTGCTGCTTTCATCAAGCCTACTTGTTTTGAGTGCCGCCCCGGCAATTGCTCAATCGAGCAACACGAACGTCTCGCAGGAAGACGTGATCATTGTCACCGGCAAGCGAATTCAATCTGGATATCTCGAAGAGGAATCGGATGTTGGCTTCGGTTTTCCCGCCGACATCGCCCGTGTGCCGCAAAGCATCCAGGTGATCAACGAACGCCTTATCAATGATCTCAACCCGTCCACGTTATCTGACATCATCGGCGCCACGGCTGGGGTCGGTGCTCCCCGCAACAGTGTCGAACCGTTTAGCTCCTTCAAGCTTCGCGGGTTTACGGTGAGCCAGACTATTGTCGACGGCATTCGCAATACGAACGCTCTTAACATTCAGGCCGAAGGGCTCGCCAATATCGAAAGCGTGGAAATTCTTCGCGGCCCAGGCGGCGCCGTGTACGGTCTAAGTTCACCAGGCGGCGTCATAAACGTCGTGTCGAAGAAGCCTCTGACGACCCCCCGTTATGAAGCCGCGCTCAGTGTAGGCAATTTTGATGAATTCCAGGGGCAAGCCGATCTGACGGGGCCGTTGTCAAGTGACGGAAGCCTTAGATACAGGGTAACGGGCGCCTATGAGAATCGCGACAGTTTCATCGACTTTGTTGGCGTTGAACGGACCCAGATCGCGCCAACGCTCGAATGGGAGCCGATTGCGGGCACTGTCTTGCGGTATCAGGGGGATTACAGGCGTCGAGAGGGTCTGCGGTTCATTTCGTTGCCGCTGGAAGGCACGCTGATCAACACAGATGCGTTTGAATTGCCGTTCTCGCTGTTCACCGGAGAGCCGGACCAGGGCGATACGGTGTCAGAGGCTTGGGTCCACACATTTACGATAGAACGCAATGGCGACGGCGCAAACCAAAGCAAGGTGTATGCTCGCTATACCGACACCGAATATGATCAGCCTTCTGTTGCGCCAGGCGGCGTGCAGGACGATGGCCGCACGCTCGACCGCCGATTTAATCGTTTTGTCGAGGAGCAGGAAGAGATCATTGTGGGCGCCCAGATTGTTCGCGAGATCGAAGTCGGCGGTCTCAATCCTATCATCTCGGCCGGAATTGATTACGCCGACTGGACATATGATTCCGTTTTCAACCGCGGCTCTGTAGGACCGCTCGACCTCTTGGCCCCGGTCTATGGTGCGCCGATTGGCGACACCTTCGTCCTCGCCAACAGCATCGACAGCTTCCAGCAGATAGGCGGTTATCTACAAGGCGTCGTAGAGCTTAGCGATGACATAACCGTTCTCCTTGGCGCGCGCGTCGACAGATTGGAAAACGAAACGACAAGCCTTCGTTCCGGGGCCTCTGGCAGCCGAACCGACACGCAAGTTTCGCCGCGCGCCGGTATCTCGTGGGAAATCGCTCCCGGTGTTGTGCCATACGCCTCGTTTGCCAGGACTTTCGAAGCGAATCCGAATTTCGGTTTTGTCCGTTCTCCCGACGGGACTCCCTTTGGTCCGCAAACCGGTAGACAGTGGGAGGCTGGCGTAAAGCTTGCCGCAGTCGCTGGGTTAACCTCCACAATCTCGTTCTTCGATATCGAACTGCGTAACGTGCTGACCGCAGACCCGGCGGATCCATTCTTCCGGATACCCACCGGAGAACAGCGCTCGCGCGGGGTCGAATTCATTAATACCTGGGAGCCAATCGATGCGCTGACGATATTAGGGAGCTATGCGTATACTGATGCAATAATCAGTCAAGATACCAACCTTCCAAGCGGCACGCGACTCGAAAACGTGCCGGAACACTCCGGTCGAATATGGGCGAGATACGCTTACGATTTCGGCGGCAAGTGGTTTGGCGGCCTTACCGGCGGATGGACCTACAATTCCGCAGCAGCGATCGGCATCGCAACGACGCTTGAGATTCCAAGTTACAATGTCCTCGAAGCTGGCGCTTTCCTCGGGCGGGGACCGCTGGTCGCCAGTTTGACGGTCGATAATCTTGTGGACAATGAATACCTCATCCGGGGCGCGTTCGGCGGCAATGGGGTCGTTCCGGGCGACGCCAGGCGGATACTTTTCACGCTGGCCTGGAGACCATAGTGGCGAACGATGCAAGAGCACCAATCGTATTAGCGTCCGTCCTGACGCTCATGATTTGGCAAATCACAGCCGTTTGGGCGTCAGGCGATCCAGCAACTTCAAACGGCGACTGTGTATCGGCGTTTGATCCGGAGGCAGATTATTTTCCGGATAAAGCAGACATTCGATATGCCGAGGGCTTCAACGTTTCTTATCATGGCCATTACAAGGTCGTGACAATTTATTCGCCTGGCGAAGGTAGCGAGAGGGCGAAAGACGTGATGGTTCTTGTTCAATGCGGCGCTCCGGCGCCGGTATTGACGGGAGACATCGCTGGGGCGACGCTGATCGAAATCCCGGCGCGCGCAATTGGCGCGAATGAGGACCTTTCTCTGAACCGAGTCCGGGCGCTCGGTTTCACCGATCGCATCATCGCCATGGGGAGCGAAGGAGTCTATGCGCCTGAATTACGTCGCCGTTGGGAGAGCGGCGAGGTGATGCTGATCGGCGCGTCATTCCATGGGCCGCCTAATTTCGAGAAACTGCTAGCACAGCCGCCGGACGTGCTTTTCCTTTCGACCGCTTCGGTTTCTTCCCCTTCGGCTTCGATCCACCGATCGCGTGATCTTGGCTTGCCTGCCGTGCCCAGTGTTTCATGGATGGAGCCCACGCCGCTGGGGCAAGCTGAATGGCTTCATCTCATCGCAGTCTTTCTGAACGCGGAAGCGGCCTCAGAGGCAGTGTTTTCGCAGATTGAGGAGAGATACATCTCTTTATCACAAAAGGCGCGCGCTAAACCCTCCCGCCCAACGATCGTATGGCTCGATCCGGCGAGCCAGCGCGATCAATGGGTGGTTCCGGAAGCGAGCTGGATGGCGCGCCTTATTGAAGATGCTGGCGGGCGCTCGCCATGGGCGCGCTCTGACGGCGCGCCGACGCGGATTGTCACGAGTGAAGATATCCTTGCATTGGGCGGCGCCGTTGAGGCCATGGTGACGACATCAGTCGGCCTCGCCAAACCGGGCTCAACAGGACCATTGGAACGGGCTCCGGCGATCGAGGACAATCGTCTGTTCGACGTTCACCGGCGCTCGCGACCAGAAAACGACGCCTATGACTGGTATGAAAGCGCCGTTGTCGAGGTTGATCAGGTGCTCGCTGACTTTATCGCTCTGCTTCATCCTGATTTGTTGCCCGATCATGAGTTTCACCATGTTCAGCGCGCTCGCCCAAGTCCTGAGTCATCTTCGAAATGACCATAGACGCCCAAATGGAAAGCGCTGCGACACAAATAACGCCAGGGCAGGGCGCGGATTTTCGAACCTCGTTAAGACCGTTTTCCTATATTGGGCTTGCCTTGGTCGTAGTGAGTCTTTTTCTCCTTATACTGGGCATCGGTTCCGTTCCTATTCCCGTCACACAAATCCTGAGAGGGTTGGTCGGCCTTGAGCTTCAAAACCCAAATTGGGAAGCGATTCTTTGGGAACTACGGCTGCCACGGGCTGTCACGGCGTTGTGCGCCGGGGCGGCGTTAGGTGCGGCGGGTCTTCTGCTTCAGACGCTGTTCAGGAATCCGTTAGCCGGTCCATGGGCGCTCGGCCTGATCGGTGGCGCCGAACTCGGCGTCGCCATTGTCGTCGCCGCCGGCGCCGTGGTCGGGTCCGCAACGCTGGCCCAGTTTGACTTTTTGAACGACATTGGAATGGCTGCGGGCGCCATTGCTGGCGCCGGCGCGGTCGCGCTTCTGGTCGCATCGGTAGCCCGCTACGTCACTACGATGACACTTTTGATCTTTGGGCTGATGCTGGGTTATCTCGCCGAAGGGCTCGTGAGCATCGTTTTGCACTTCACGACTGAAATGCAGGGGCGCGTTTTCGCATCCTGGAAAAATGGCAGCTTTGGCGGCGTAACCTGGGACCAGATTCCGATCTTGGCGCCGACCCTTGGGCTCGGACTTGCCTTCGCCTTTGTTATGGTAAAACCCCTAAACGCTCTTCTTCTGGGTGAGCGTTACGCATCGTCCTTAGGCTTGCCCGTCGGCCGCGTTCGCCTTGCGACGCTCGCCTGCGCGGTGCTACTTGCTGGCCCCGTAACGGCGTTTTGCGGACCCATCCTGTTTTTGGGCATCATTGTTCCGCACATGGCGCGCGGTTTATTCAATACATCGGACCACCGGTTACTCATGCCGGCGACTGTGCTGCTTGGCGCCATCGTTGCGCTTGCCGCTGATTTGATCGTTCACTTGCCCTGGGAACGGCACGTTCTGCATCTCAACGCTGTGAATGCTGTGATCGGCGCGCCGATTGTGATTGCAATTCTGCTCCGTAACCGGAACATGAGAGCGATGGACTTTTAGATGTTGAAACTTGAAGGCCTCGCCATTGGATATCGCGCGCGTCGCCAGGAAACGCTTGTGGCGACCGGAATTGATCTCACATTGGCCAGCGGAGAGTTTGTTTGTCTACTCGGCGCCAACGGCGCCGGCAAGTCGACGTTGCTGCGAACAATTGCGGGGATGCAGCCGCCTTTGGCGGGTCGGGTTCTGATCGACGGCGTCGATATATCCCTATGCGGCTCTCAGGAGCGGGCGAAACTTGTCAGCGTCGTCCTGACGGAGCGGACGATGGCCGGGCTCCTCACGGGACGTGTTATGGTCAGCCTCGGGCGGTATCCGCATACGGGTTGGTTCGGCGCGCTTTCGCCCGAAGATCACCAGATTGTTGAAGGGGCGCTAAAAATGACGGGCGCGGTTTCTTTTGGCGACCGCCTTGTGGGTGAGCTGAGTGATGGCGAGCGTCAGCGCGTTATGCTGGCGAGAGCGCTCGCGCAACAGCCAAAGCTTCTTATCCTTGATGAGATTACTGCGTTTCTCGATCTGCCGCGGCGTGTCGAAGTGATGGAGCTACTTCGCGGATTGGCGCGTGACTCCGGGCGAACTGTGCTGATTTCAACCCATGATCTTGATCTCGCGCTTCGCAATGCCGATCGGGTGTTGTTGATGGGATCGGATGGTCGGTTGCGGGACGGGGCCCCGGAAGACCTCGTACTAAATGGCGACTTCTCCGGCGCTTTCGATAGCGACAACATTGACTTCGATCCCATGCGCGGCGCGTTTCAAATCCAACGCAATGGCGATTTATGGATAAGGCTCAAAGGAGGCTCGCCGCTCAAGCGGGAATGGACGAAGCGAGCAATCGAAAGGAAGGGGTATCGATTGTGCAACGCGACTGAGCAAGTTAGCAATGTGGTGGCTGAGATTGACCTTTCGGACGCAGACGGATGGACGTTGCAAGATGATACAAGGGCACAAAAATATCGCTCAATTTACGAGTTGATAAGTGTATTGCCAGCGAGTGCGCCGCAAGAAAAAGCAGTCTAATCCGATCCGCGGATTGCACATCTCCGATCCTCAGATGGCAAGCAGGGGTTTAGTCAGTCCTGACTAGATCGGTTGAGTCAACTGCCCAGCCGATACATCATGCTTTCAATGCGAGAGGAGAGTGATCCAGTTCGCTCCCCATTCGCCCAGCTATTCCGTTTCCCAGAATTTGTACTCGTTGATTTGACGTGCCCAAAGTTGTGGCCGAGTATCTTGAGTCCGCTTACCCCCAATACAAAATCCTGACCGGCTTACTCGAATTAATGGGACGATGAAAAAAGTGATCCAAAAGCCGATATCGACCGGTTTAACAACAATGCTGGTGAAGCTTTGCAAACTTGCCAACAATGCTCTGGCGACATAATAACACGTCATGGCGTTGGTGGAGAATAATAAAAGAGTATCTCGGTTGCTGGCCTGGTGCCTTGCGGCTGTACTCCTTTTCGCTCAGGTTCAAGCAAGCGCTCATTTTCATGAGGAAGATGAGCGTACCGGCATTGCTGCAGAGTGCGCAATTTGTATTGTCGGATCGCAGATTGACGACGCTATGTCGACAGACGTCGATCCATGCTTGGTTTTGCCAACTTGGGCGTCGTTAACGCCGAAGCTTGAACGTCAGCTAACGCAATCAAATGCGGCAGACGCCACCGCCCGCGCACCGCCTGTTTCCTAAATAAAACTAGAGCGGGAGATCCACTGTGCTTGGGGCGCAGTGGACTTTCTCCAAAATTCAAAAAAATCAATCGCAGTTCGGGATGGGCTGCGGGCTTTTCGCCGTTAAAACTGTTTAGGAACTTAAAAAATGAAGAATATAACTATCAAGCGCTTACTTTTCAGCAGCGCGGCAGTCGGGGTAACTGCGTCGGCTTTAGTATCGCCAGCGATAGCGCAAATTGGGGAGACGGATGCAATTTCCGAAGACACCATCTTCGTCGTAGCCGAGCGCCGCGCTTATCAGGGAAATTTCGATCCTCTTGAAAACCCGACGGCCACCCAATCGATTGATCTTGAACTGCTACGGGACGTTGGTGCGCTGGACTTGGATACTGCCCTTGACTTGTCAGCGTCCGTAGCGCGCCAGAATAACTTCGGCGGTTTATGGAACAGCTTCTCGATTCGCGGTTTTTCCGGCGACATCAATCTGCCAAGCGGTTTTTTGGTAAATGGTTTTAACGCTGGACGCGGATTCGGCGGTCCGCGTGATTTGGTCGGCATTGAAGCGGTCGAGATTCTGAAGGGTCCGCGATCAGCCTTGTTTGGCCGGGGTGAGCCGGGCGGCACAATTAACCTCGTAACCAAGCGTCCGCAATTTGAAACGGCTGGCGAGCTTCGCGCGACCATCGGCAGCTGGGAGCAATACCGCTTCGAAGGAGATGTGCAAACGAGTTTTGGTTCAGATGACAACTTTGGCATTCGCCTTGTTGGATTTTTTGAGGATGCTGAAAGCTTTAGGGAAACGGTGGAGACACAGCGCTTTGGCTTTTATCCGTCTGCGACTTGGCTGCCGACTGAGGATACGCGCCTGACCTATGAATTAGAGTTGACGCAACAAGACATTCCGTTCGACCGAGGCGTGGCGTTTTCAGATGAGTTTGGCTTTACGCCGCGGGAGACTTTTGTCGGCGAGCCGGGCGATGGGCCTATAGAAACTGATGTGCTCGGTCATCAGTTTGAGGCGCAACATAATTTCTCAGACAATTGGAGCTTTCTTGCTGGCTTAGGGTATCGAGAAACGTCTCTGGAGGGCAATGCGTCTGAGACTAATTTCAGCGGCCGTCAGACTTACTTTTTAGACGGACAAACATTGTCGCGTTTTTTCCGCTTCCGGGATTTTGAGTCAGACTACCTGGCGATACGCGGTGAACTTGCCGGCGAATTCAACACAGGCCCCTTGCGCCACCGGCTATTGTTTGGCGCAGACTATGATCGCTTTGACAACAGCCTCTTCATCCTGCGCTTCCGTCCGCCAGGCATAGGCGGACAAGCCATTAGTGATCTCGATCCAGCAACATATCTCTTTCTCGATGTGTTCAATCCGGTTTACGGACAGTTCCCGCAGCCCGTTCCGGGACCGAATACCGACCGAAATGAAGTCCTGAAAGGTTTCGGTGTTTACATTCAGGATCAGATCGACATTACCGAGCGTCTCCAAATTCGCCTCGGCGGACGCTTCGACGATTTCGAACAGGATTTGACAAATCTTAGCGCTGTTCCGGTGACCACAGTCACTACGAAGGATACGCGGTTTTCGCCACAGATTGGCGCCGTCTATCTGGTGAACGATGGCTTTAGTGTCTACGCTTCTTATGGCGAAGGATTCCGCCAGCAGACGGGGTCTGATTTTGAAGGCAATTCGTTTGCGCCAAATATCACCGAGTCGGCTGAATTTGGTTTCAAAGCTGATTTGGAGGCGTTCTTTGATGGTGTCGCCGGTTCTGTAACGCTTGCAGCGTTTCAGGTCGATCAGAGTAATATTCTGGTGAACGATGACAGGGAGGAAGCGGTGGCGGCGGGCTTCTTCTCATTCCCTGCTGGCGAAGCCCGAAGCCGCGGGGTTGAGTTTGATGCGAACGTATTCTTCGATAATGATATCAATCTTTGGCTGTCTTACGCCTACACAGATGCAGAGTTTACGAACAGTAATCCCGACGCTGACTTTGGAGCGATTATCGAAGAAGGCGATCAACTCATTAATTCGCCCAAGCATCAGGTTAGCTTCCAGGCCAGCAAGGGATTTCAGATCGGAGAAATCCAGGCTCAGCTAGGCGGCGGTTTACTGTACACAGGTGAACGGGTTGGATGGACCGGGTTTGATTTCTTCTTGCCGAGCTATACGACCGTTCGGCTATTTGCGGAAGTAGAGCCTATTGAAGGCTTCGCTCTTCGCTTGGACGTGGACAACCTGTTTGACGAGACGTTCTACACAAACTCATTTGCAGATGTCTGGGTGCAGCCTGGCGCGCCGCGTCGCTTCCGCTTTACGGCGGCTTATTCATTCTAGCCGAGCGCTAAGTTTCATGTTGGGGCGCAACAGTATCAGTTTGTTGCGCCTCTTGCCGCCTCTTTAAACCCTTTTGTTGAGAGCCGATCATTGACCGACGAGTATAGTTCCACGTCACGTATTGCTTCAATCGACATCATGCGCGGTCTTGTTATCGTGCTGATGATGCTGGATCACGTGCGCGAGCGGTTTTACATGCACACACGGACGGGCGACCCGATGTTCGATACCATTGAGCCCGATCTGTTTTTCACGCGATTTCTGACCCATTTTTGTGCGCCGGTATTCATATTCCTGGCCGGCTTGTCGGCTTGGCTCTACGCCCATCCCACCAATGGTGAATACCGCGCGCCCACGGCGTTTTTGTTCAAGCGCGGCGTCGTCATCATTCTTATAGAGGTTGTGCTTTATTATCTGGTCTGGGCGGATAGCTTTCCGACCTACATGTTTTTCCAGGTGCTGTTTGCGATTGGCGCGTGCATGGTTGGACTGTCTGTGGCGTGTCGCTTGAACTATTGGCTGATTGGCGGGCTTGGGTTTATGATCGTATTCGGACACAACTTTTTAACGCCGATCAACGTTGCGCCCGGCGAGCCTGGTTATGTGCTGTGGGCAATGCTTCATGATGGCGGCGACCTTGCGCAGATCGGGCCGCTGACAATCAGTCTGTCATATCCGGTGCTGCCGTGGTTTGGCGTGATCCTATTGGGTTATTTCGCGGGACCGTTATATGCGCAAACGGTTTCTATGCTGACCAGGCGCAAGGTCTTGATCGGTTTGGGTTTGTCCTGCCTGACGCTGTTGTTCATCCTTCGTGGCTTCAATATCTATGGTGAGACGCTGCCCTGGAGCGTACAGGAAACAGCGATTCATACGGTGATGTCGTTCATCAATTTTACCAAATACCCGCCTTCACTTGACTATGTACTGATTACATTAGGGGGCGGCTTTTTGTTGCTGGCGTGGTTTGAGTCTATCCAAAAACGGAACAAATTACTGGAAGCGATTCAGGCATTCGGTTCGGTTCCTATGTTCATCTACATACTGCACCTGTACGTATTGCTGGCGGCGTATTGGGTTCTCTTTGCAGTCTTTGGCGCAACACATGGCGAGCGTTTTGGCTTGGACAATGTTGGATGGATTTGGTTCGGCGCTGTCATCCTGACGCTGGCGATGTATCCGCCTGCGAAAGCGTTTGCGGCGTACAAGCATCGCGAAAAGCGCAATAAGCCTTGGCTGAGTTACTTTTGATTGGTCTCCTAAAACTGGAGCCATCTTTGTTTCTAAGGAGTGATCTATGACGCAAACTGTTGTCGAAGCGCGAGGGCTGGCGGTCTGGAGAGGGCAGACGCCGGTCCTTTCCGAGATCAATTTTAAGGTGGCCGCAGGCGAAGTCTTTGCTCTTCTCGGTGGTAACGGGGCTGGCAAGTCGACAACATTACTAACATTTCTGGGATTGTTAAAACCAAAAGCCGGCGATGCGCTTGTTTTCGGAAAGCCGGTGTTGAGCGACACGGAAACGGTCAGACGACAGGTCGCTTATCTGCCCGAGGCGGCGACGCTCTACCCGCATTTGTCAGCCTATGAAAATATCGAATATTTTCTCGCGCTCGCAGGCCTTAACCGCGCCCGTGCGGATATTGAGGCGGCCCTTGATCGCGTGTCGCTTCAAAAAGAAGCGCGCGCGCAACGCATGGAGCGTTACTCGAAAGGCATGCGCCAGAAAACAGCGATCGCCCTCGCGCTGTTGCGCAAGACGCCGATCCTGTTCCTCGACGAGCCCACATCGGGCTTAGACCCGGTTGCTATAGATGAATTCAATCGCCTGGTCACGGACCTTGCAGGTTCAGGGACGACAATTGTGATGGTCACCCATGACGTTTACGGCGCCTGTCAGGTTGCCCATAGAATCGCCCTGTTGCGCCGCGGCGTGCTGGTTGGCTCATTCGAAGCCAAGGACGGCGAGCGGATCGATACGGAAACAGTGCATGCCGCATTTGCCGAAAGGAGCGCTGCATGAGCCGTACAACCACCATAGCCGCTGATGAATGGCGTTACTGGTTTCGCTCTCGCCTTGCAATTTCTGTTTTATTTGTTGGGCTCGTTCTCGCCGTGGGGTCCGCATTGTTGACGGCCAGCAAGATGTCCGCCGCCGCCCATGAAAGGGCGCATCTGCAGATTGAAGCGGAAGAAACATTTTACAGTCAACCGGACCGGCATCCCCATCGTATGGTGCATTACGGCCATTACGTCTTTCGCACACCGCCGCCACTCAGCATTATCGATCCTGGCGTTGACGCATATACCGGTACGTCCATTTTCCTCGAAGGTCACCGCCAGAACAGCGCCATGTTCGCCGACCGGCAGTCGAGCGCGGGACTTGCGGGCTTCGGCGCGCTGACGCCGGCATTTCTCTTGCAAACATTCGCGCCGTTGCTGCTTATTCTGATGGGATACAATGTCATCACGCGCGAACGCGAAGCGCGAGCACTCCATCAACTCATCGCGCAAGGGCTTGCGCCGTTGCAAATCCTCACCGGTAAGGGGCTTGCCTTGGCGGGTGCGGCGATGCTGATGCTGTCGCCTCTGTTAATAGCAGCCGTAGCGGCGATCATTCGTGGCGAGACGGCAGCTGCCGCGGCGCTCTTTGCTAGCGGCTATGCCGCATACCTGTTGATCTGGTGCGCGTTGATCGTTTTGGTTTCCGCGATCATGCGCGCGCGCAGCGCCAGTCTTGGCGCATTGCTGGTTATTTGGATGGTGGCGGCTCTTTTGCTGCCGCCATTATCGAGTACGGCCGCGTTATCCATCGTGGAGGCGCCCGGTAAGATTGAAACTGACTTCGCAATATTGGAGGAAATGAAAAAAGTTGGCGACGGGCACAACGCAGCCGATCCTGCATTCGCTTCGCTAAGAGCCAATTTACTTCAACAATACAATGTCGACAGTGTTGAGGAGTTGCCAATGAACTTTCGTGGCGTTGTCGCGCAAGCCGCTGAAGCTGAACTCACGGACCTGCTCAATCGATTCGCAGAAGACCGCATGCAGGTTGAGGTCAGCCAGGCCCATGTCGGTCGTATTTTTGGATGGTTCTCGCCCGTTCTCGGGGTAAGGGAGTTTTCCATGACCCTCGCCGGGGTCGATCTTGAAACCCATCACCGGTTTCTGCGTGAGGCCGAGGAACTGCGCTTTGATTTTGTACAGTCCCTCAACAAAGTCCATGCCGAAAAACTCGCTTACGCGGATGACATTAGCCGCAGCAGCGATCCGGAAGCGGAAAAACGTACGCGGATGAGCGCAGAGAACTGGAAAGTGCTGAACGAATTCCGTTTTGAACCCGCTCCCGCTAGAAAACGTATTGAGGCAAGTTTGGCGCCCTTTGCAAAACTATTAGTGTGGTTGTTCGCTGCGCTCGCCCTCTGTGCGACTGTCGGAAGGCGCGTTCTATGAGCGCCGCCAGCCCCATAGCGCGGGAGCTTAGGTTCCTTTTGCATCAACCTTTCGCGCTTTCGCTTATCATGGCTGCAGCGTTCCTGTCTGCCTTTGCCGTCTGGTCAGGCCTGTCGGAATCAAAGCGTCAGGATTTAATTATTGAGCGATTGCTTGTTGCCGATACTGAGGACCGCGCCGCCGCCATTGCTAAAGAGTCCGATTATGGCGGGGCCGCTTATTACGCCTTTCACCTGACCTATGATCCGCCTTCTGATTTAGCCTTCGCGGCCATGGGCGAACGAGACGTCTTCCCATGGAAGCACCGCATCCGGATGCTGGCGCTGGAAGGGCAAATCTATGACAGTGACGCCGCGAATGCGGAACTCGCCCAATCCGGTCAATTCGATTTTGCATTTGTCGTCAGCATTCTGGCGCCGTTATTTTTAATCGTGCTGCTGCATGACCAGCGCGCATCAGAGCGTATGTCAGGTCGACACGATTTGTTGATCGCCACTGCAGGCGGCGACGGTCAGCCATGGCGCGCGCGGGCGGCGGTGCGGGTCGGGCTTTTCAGCCTTGCTCTGCTGGCGCCATTTTTCATTGGCGCTGTCATTGCTGGCGTCGGGGTGATCTCAGTCTTCCTGGTTTGCGCAATCGTGCTTGGACAGGTCTTGTTTTGGACGTTGGTCTGTCTCTGGGCCTCAGCGCGCTCTATCACGGGTCCGGCAATCGCTTCTGGATTGCTGGCTTTCTGGATACTGACGACATTTGTGATTCCTGCAGTTGGCGACGCCGTTATCGAAAACGCGATCCCGGCGCCAGAAGGCGGTGACATCATGCTCACACAGCGTGAAGCGGTAAACGATGCTTGGGACCTGCCCAAGGAAGCGACGATGGCGCCATTTATCGCCAGACATCCGGAATGGACGGATTATGCAACGATAGAGCGTCCGTTTGAATGGAAGTGGTACTACGCTTTCCAGCAGGTCGGCGACCAGACTGTCGAGGAGATATCAAAACAGCGGCGCGACGCGGTCGCTGATCGCGATCGCGCCGCAGGATGGGTTGCGCTTTTGTCGCCGTCGGCGTTGACGCAACGCGGTTTGACCCGATTAGCAGAAACTGACGTGAGAGCCGCGCTTGAGTACCAGGAGGCGGTGCGCGATTTTCACGCTTCGCTCAGAACATTCTTTTATCCACTTTTGTTTAAAGGGGAAGATTATAGCCAGACCATATTGGATGAAGCGCCGAAATACGATCCGGAGACGGCCGATGGATAACAAAGTAACATTGCAGCGTGGGTCAACCGATATCGCGGCAATCAGCATTTCGGGTTTGTGCCTGTTGCATTGTCTTGCCGTCCCGCTGATGGCGTCAGCGCCGCCATATTTGCTATGATTGAGGACACAAAGTGGCTACATAAACTTCTCGTAGTCGCATCTGCCCCCGTGTCTAGTCTGGCGCACTTGCAAATGCGCAAGCATCTTAACCGGCCCGGTTTTTTTCTCTGCCGCATTGCCGGGATTAGAGATGCTTTTTGCAGCAGCTTTCCTCGAAGGGTTTCACCCGCACGAAAGAGTGCTGACTTTTATTGGTGCGGCGCTGCTTATTTTGGTGCATGTTTGGAGGTGGCGCCGACATTATTGCGATACTTATTCGCAAAGGAGAATTGAAATATGACACGGTGGGCCGCAAAGGGCGTATTCGTTTGTTGCGTCATATTTTTCTCTCCATTTGCATTCGCTGGCAATGATGCGAAAAACGTCATGCACAATGCACCGGCGGGCGCGCGCACCGATTTGAGCGTGACAATCCCGGTGGGCGATGCTGATCCCGAAACATTTATTCCGGTATCTGTTATCAAAGGCGAATCGCCAGGGCCCACTGTCCTCATGGTTGCCGGCGTCCATGGCTATGAGTTTGCGCCCATTCTTGCCGCGCAGCGACTTGCGGATGAAATTGATCCTAAAGAATTGTCGGGTGCATTTGTTATTGTGAGGGTGGCGCATATTCCCGCCTTTGAAGGGCGTTCGCCCTATGTGAATCCATATGACCGAAAAAACCTCAACCGGTCCTTTCCTGGCAATCCTGATGGAACGCAGACAGATCGAATCGCCTGGGCCTTGTCTTCGCAGATAATACCAGCTGCTGATTTCGTGTTAGACGTTCACAGCGGTGATGGCGCGGAATGGCTTGAAGCCTTTGTCGGCGTCTATGGCGGTCCGCTGGCAAGCGGTTACGAGCGCGCTTTCAACTTCGCCGAAGCCATGGGCTTTCCGAATATTGTTCGCTATCAGATGAAAACTCAGGAACAGATTGATCGGGGCCGGTCGCTTAATCGGCAAGCTGTAGCTGAAGGGCTTCCGACGATCCTTGTTGAAATCGGGCAAAACGGCAGTCGCGATCCGCGCCATGTAGAAGCGATCGTATCGGGCATTAAGCGTGGGCTGAATGGACTCGGGATGTTGGATGTTTCAAGAGAGGCCAAGGCGTCACCGATCCGATATTTTGAAGGAACCCAGTCTGTTCCGGTTGAACACTCGGGCGTTTGGGCGCCAATAGCCAGCAAAGGGCGTTTTGTTGAGAGCGGAGAAATTCTCGGCACGACCCGCGATTATGAGGGACGCCTCGTCGAAACGGTAACAGCGCCTATTTCGGGCTATACAATCTATGGTCTGGCTGGCCCGCCCGTGCGCGCCGGAGAAAGCATCGCGACGATCGCGCGACCGTCATCTAGGGTCGAGCTGAATGCGGCAGCTTCAAACAACTGATAATGGCCGCCGTTAATCTATGTCTGGAACATAGCTGGTCATTCGCTTATATCTCGTCGGTGCGTTGTCTTACACGTTGTATAAAAATCGCGGGCGTAAGAGCCTTGCTCTCGCGGTCCATACGACGAGCCTTTTTTTCTCCAAATAAGATATGATAATCTACGCTGGCGGTTAGGAGGTTTGCCATCACTATCCCGGCTTCGGAGCGGTGTTAGAAGGCGCGCACCCACTCACCATTGATAAAGTTGTGCGTTGTCTTTGTCATAACCATCTTTGTTCATCCTGTCCGAGCAGCGGAGACGGCTCGTCGATGTTCAGATCGGCTTCAGAGAAGATAATTGGTATGCGCACAGATGGGATGGCGGCGAGACTATCATAGTCCAGACCATACTTTTTAAGCCGCCCAGTTTAAAATTCTCGATGACGACGTCCGCGTCTTTTGCGAGCGCGCGGATCGTTTCGCGCCCTTTACATTGCGTGAAGTCGACAGTGATCGATCGCTTGCCGCGATTGCAACTGTGAAAATAAGCAGCATCTTTTCCGCCGTCCTTGTTTTCGATAAAGGGCGGCCCCCATTTACGGGTGTCGTCGCCCTTGGGGCTTTCAACCTTGATAACGTCGGCGTCGAGATCGGCAAGGATCTGACCGGCCTACGGACCGGCGAGGATACGCGCCAGTTCAAGAACATGTAGGCCACCCCGCCATGTAGTTTAGATGCGGTGCGCTGTAAGATCGCCGGCGGGGTGATGAACGAGGATAAAATTGGGCGATTATCGCCGATATCACCGCGTACGAATATTCTCCGATGGAGATTGCGGCGGCGAGCTTTACGACAGCCGACGAGTTATTGGCGACGACAAAAGTGACGGCGAAGATCGGCGCTTGTTTCAAGCCTTCAACGCCAGCGCTCTGCCGCCACGCGTCATCACGGCGCCCATGCCGATCAGGTAGCCGATTACCCAGACAATTCCGCCAAGGAAGGGAATCAGTGCGATGATCACAAATGCGGCCGTTGCTATTGCGGACCATATCAAACGAGCGCCGACACCAGGCTCTCCGATTGCGGTTTTCCCTAGCAGCCTTCTTCCTTGCATACCGAGGAAGTAAACGAATGCGGCAAGGGCGACAGGCGCCGTGGCGACATAAAGCGCGACGGTCATCAAAGCGAGCGGCGCACCCAAAACCGTGATAAAGAGAAAGACGATTACCGCCGGGGCGGCGATTGCAATCAGCACGCCGATACCGAGTGTGGCGAATGGCTTTTTACTGATCATCTCGCTTGCGCTGTTCATCAGGCTCGGCAGCATAAGCGCGATTGCGATCACGAGAACTCCAGCGCCAAGCAGGAAGGCGAGGGCGAATACGGCAATTGCTGAAGCTGCTTTCACACTCCATTTTTCGAAATCAGGCTCTGGCGCCGGTTCCAGCACGATAATCTCGCCTGTGACCACTGCACTCGGGGCGATCTCAATTTTCCGAGCGCGATAACGCAAATCTCCCCCGATCGTAATATTCGGTCCAAGGACGACCTCTTCGCCTGTAAGATGTGCATCGCCGTTTACATTGCCGTTAACGTGCAGGCTTGCCGCCGCAGCGCGTAACTCACCGCCAATCGCAGCATCAATTGTAACGTCGCCGCCGGTAAGCATGCCGGAACCGTCAATTTTGACGTCAGAAGCAATATTAAGGTCACCACCTGCGATGACAACATCGTCAGTGATTGTACCACTGATGATGTTTATGTCTCCGCCCGCTGCAATCAAATCACGAAAAGCAACGTCCGCGATGATGATTTCGCCGCCAGCAATAATCATATGATCTGCTTGGGCGCCATCTACAGAAATCTCGCCGCCCGCGGCGAAGATATCGTCTGTCGACTTTGCATTGACGGTAAGATCACCGGCGGCGAAAAACGCCATATCGGGAAACACGTCATCAACGCCGAGTACTTCGCCTGATCGGGATTCAATTTGCGCCAGTAAGGCGCTGGTCGCGAACAGAAAAATGATGATTATAAATGTCCAGAATAAAACCCTGGATGTTAGTCGGTTGCTTAGCGTCGCCATGGTGTTGTCCCTCTCCGTTTTCGGGTAATCGCTTAGATTTCCCGTTACGTTCCCATGGTGAATATTATTGACTTAAACAGTAATCGGATTGATTTGCGTCAACTACTGTCGCACCAGTTTATCCCAAGCGCCCGGCGTTTCAGGGCCTATGGGCGGCGGTTCAAGATATCGATAACGTCCGCGTCAGTCAGCTGTGGGAAGGACTTATAATAGCCCCAGACCGAGAAGAAAGGCGTCGGCGTATGCAGGCAAACGACGTCATCAGCAATTTTTTGGATCGATAGCAGCGTATCCGAAGGAGCGACCGGAAAAGCTGTGACGATGCGGCTGGCGCCTGCCTCGCGCAGCGCCCGGATTGCAGCCTCCATCGTTGCGCCTGTCGCCAGTCCGTCGTCAACGACAATGATCTCACGGCCTTTTGGAGATAGAGAGGGCCGGCCTTTCAGATACTGGTTGTGGCGGCGCTCAATCTCCGCGTGCTCTGCAATTTTCACATTTTGAATGTAGTCTTTGGTGACGCCTCATCTACAATAGCGCCGATGGCGAGTTCAGGTCGGCCTGGCGCGCTGAGCTTGCGCACCAGAATAATCTTCAGCGGGACGGCGAGTAATCTGGCGACACTACCGGCTACAGGCAAACCGCCTCGGGGCAGCGCGCAAACAATAGGATTGTCTATACTATGGGAAAGCAACGCGTGAGCAACTTGCTCACCGGCATCTTTCCTGTCTCTAAAAGACAGCACCATGTCCGGACTGTGACTAAAATTTCTCTGCATGGCGCAGAGGGCAAAACCGGTGGAGCCTGTTACATTGATCCGGATTAACTCAGGCAAAGGAGTGGCGGAAGAATATCAGTTTATTGAACCTGAAAATGCTTTCGCGTATTCGAATGAACATTTTGATCAAGTGGAGATCGGCGCCGTATTTCCTCGGTTCGATTGCCCTTCCGCCTCAGCGATGCGACGTGCGCAAGGGTGCGTTACAAAAATTTATAGAGTTCTGAAACGGCGATCTTTCGCTTCTGCTTGTGTCAGGCCTCCAATGCGCGCGCCAAGCCCGTGAGACGCATCCTGGTGTTTGCGTGCGCCATGCCGTCGAAGGTGATTCAGCTATTTGCAAATACTTTTTCCAAGAAGAGTATTGTTGCCTCATAAAAGAGGTAAGCAAGTGGTAATTTGCGTTCAAATCTCACATCAGCATTGCTAAAGCGAGGGCATGTTGTATGCGGATTCTTCACCGTTTGACAGAGGTCAATTCAATATTCCGACTTAGTCTTAGGCTATTTGGAAGGCAAAGGAGCGTTCGGGCATGCATGTTCCGGCAAGAACGACGTGGTTTATGATCGCGGACGGCACAAAAGCGCGGCTTTATGAAAGCACCGGCTGGCGTCAAGGCTGGAAGCTGTTGGGCGAATGGGACGACGCCGCTGCGCGCGCTCCTTCAAGAGAATTGGGCGATAAAAAGCCGACCCGTGGTGTGAAGTCGGGTTCAGGGGCGAGATATGCGATAGATCCCTTGTCGGCGCACGACAAAGCTGAAGACAGCTTCATACGCGAACGCGCAGATGCCCTGAATGACGCGACAAATGGGGAGAAGTTTGATCAGCTTGTACTTACAGCGCCGCCGGTGGCTCTGGGCCTTTTCCGAAAGCGCCTGTCGCCAGCAACGACGCAGAGATGCATTTCCATGCTCGACAAGGATTTAACGAATGTTCCCGAGCTGGAACTTCATGATTATTTTCAGACAAATCTGAAGCGCTGGTGACATGGGCGACATGTTCCAGATTATAATGAGAGTTCCAATCAGCATTTGTGATTAGACCCGGAATTTATAACCTTCTGTCTCAGCGATGGCGGTTGTGAAAAACGATCGAGTAAGACTTGATTTTGATCAATGAACAAAAAACCGGAACAGCGTTTTCTAGACTCCGCCCGGAAGCGGAAGCAGTTTATGGGTCGACGCCCCGGCTCAGCTTTTTGTGAACTGCTGCGTAACCCCGTCGCTTCCGGGTTCGTTCCAAGCTGTCGAAGGCGCCGAACATGATCGATAGCGACAATGTGGAACCTACAACTTTATCGTCGGGCAGTACCCCACTGCCTGTGGATAACATGAAAAAGGCGCGGGCAAAGACGCCATTCGATCTTTTGAAAGCCAATCCTGCGGCTCTTTCGGCGCTTGAATTTTATCGCGCCAATCAACCATGGGCGCGGGATTCTTATGCTTCGACCGCGATCGTGGAAATCATGGACCGCGCTGTCCACGCCGCCGGCGGGCGAGTGACGGGCGGTTTGTCTCCCAGCGCTTTGTTCGCCGCGTACTTTGACTGGATTACGCATTTAGCGTTTTCGCCAGGCAAACAGTTACAACTGGTCCAAAAAGCGCAAAAGAAGGTCGCGAAGTTCAACGCATATGCCATGCAATGCGCATGGGATGACCACCAGGCCCCTTGCGCAATCGATCCCTTGCCTCAGGACCGGCGGTTCCAAGGTGAGGAATGGCGACAGTGGCCGTACAACTTGATCTCGCAAGGTTTTTTGTTCACCCAGCAGTGGTGGCACAATGCGACGACAGGCGTTCGCGGCGTCACGCCGCAACATGAACGCGTTGTTGAGTTCGCGGCCCGGCAACTCCTTGACCCGTTTTCCCCGTCAAATTTCCTTCCTACGAATCCAGAGGTCGTTCAACGCACGCTCGCGATAGGCGGGGCTAACTTGCTTCAAGGATGGCGGTATTTTCTTGATGACTGGGAGCGTGCGCTGAGCGGGCGCCGCCCCGCTGGCGCTGAGGCGTATGAAGTCGGCGCAAACGTCGCTGTTACTCCCGGAAAAGTCGTCTTTCGCAATCGTTTGATAGAACTCATACAGTACGCGCCAACGACTGAGAAAGTCTGTGCGGAGCCTATATTATTTGTTCCAGCATGGATCATGAAATACTATATCCTCGATCTTTCGCCAGAAAACTCGCTGGTGAAATACCTCGTTGATAATGGCCATACGGTATTCATGATCTCTTGGAAAAATCCGGAACGTGAAGATCGCGATATCGGCATGGACGATTATAGAGCGCTTGGCGTTATGCAAGCCCTCGATGCGATCGAAGAAATTACAGGTCCCCGAAAAACGCATGGGGTCGGGTATTGCCTTGGAGGGACTCTTCTTGGCATCTGTGCTGCGGCAATGGCGAGAGACGGAGATGATCGGTTTGAGACGCTTTCGTTTTTGGCGTCGCAATTCGATTTTTCGGAAGCGGGTGAATTGACTCTCTTTATCAATGAAAGCCAGGTGACCTTCCTCGAAGATGTCATGTGGGAACAAGGCTTTCTTGACGCTAAGCAAATGGCCGGCGCCTTTCAACTGCTCAGATCAACTGATTTGATATGGTCGCGTATCGAAAATGAGTATTTGATGGGCGAGCGTCGGCCGATGAATGATTTAATGGCCTGGAATGCTGACGCGACGCGGATGCCTTATAAAATGCATTCCCAATATCTTCGTCAGCTCTTCCTCAATAACGACCTGGCGGAGGGCCGATACTGCGTAGAAGGTGCGCCGGTCGCCATCTCCGATATTCGACAACCGATTTTTTCGGTTGCAACATCGCGCGATCACGTTGCGCCGTGGCGGTCAGTATATAAAGTTCATTGGCTTGCGGATACGCACGTGACCTTCCTGCTTACGAATGGCGGGCACAATGCGGGTATTTTGAGCGAACCCGGACACAGTGGCCGCAACTATAGACTGAGACACACAGGCGCTGATGATGGCTTCATGGATCCCGACATGTGGCTGGCGGATACGGAAGAGACAGCGGGATCGTGGTGGCCGGCATGGCGGCAATGGCTTGTTGAACATTCAAATGAAAATATCAACGCGCCCGCTGTGCGATGGGTTGGCAACGGCAAAGGCGTCGGGCATATGATTGATGCGCCGGGTTCATATGTTTTGATGGAGTGACCCATGACGGCAGTGGACGGCGACGCTGAGAATTCCATGACATATCGTCATGAAACCGGTGAGCGACTGAAGGAACTGATCAAAACCGCCGCCGGTCGCGAACCGATCCGCACCGGCGTTGTTCATCCTGTCAACACCATCTCTCTTGCCGGTGTTGCTGGGGCGCTTGAAGCCAACCTGATTGCGCCGGTGCTGTTTGGACCGGAAAAACGAATTAAGGCCGCCGCCGCAGACATTAGTTTCGACCTCGCTAAAGTCGAGTTGCGCGATGTGCGCCATAGCCATGATGCGGCCGCGCAAGCCGTGGCGGCGGCGCGATCCGGAGAGCTTGACGCCTTGATGAAGGGGGCTCTTCATACTGATGAGATCATGTCCGAGGTTGTGTCACGAGAGCGCGGCGTCAGAACGGAACGGCGGATCAGTCATGTGTTTGTGATGGATACGCCGGCATATGATAAGCTTTTGTTTATGACGGATGCAGCAATCAATGTTTATCCGGATCTTGAAGACAAACGCGATATTATCCAGAACGCGATTGACCTTGCCAATGCTCTTGGCGTGACGGCGCCGAAGGTCGCCATCTTGTCGGCGATTGAGACGGTTTATCCGAAGTTGCAATCAACGATCGACGCGGCGGCGTTATGCAAGATGGCTGACAGAGGGCAGATTACAGATGGCGTGCTTGACGGGCCGCTGGCGTTTGACAACGCGATTTCGAAAGACGCGGCGCACGCCAAGGGCCTCAATTCACCAGTTGCCGGTGAGGCTGACATTCTGGTCATGCCGGATCTGGAAGCCGGCAACATGATGGCGAAGCAACTGGATTACCTGGCGGGAGCGGTCGCTGCCGGCATCGTCCTCGGTGCGCGCGTGCCGATAATTCTGACCAGTAGGGCTGAAAAGACTTTGCCGCGCGTCGCCGCCAGCGCAATCGCAAAACTATACCACCACTCGAAACAAATTCCGACAACATGAATAAAGGCATCCTGACGCTTAACGCCGGATCATCGAGCATCAAGCTTGCGTTCTTTCCTGTAGTTGACGGTGCGCTTCAAGATGATG
Organism: Pseudomonadota bacterium; assembly: GCA_039196665.1. Classification (GTDB taxonomy): domain Bacteria; phylum Pseudomonadota; class Alphaproteobacteria; order Caulobacterales; family Parvularculaceae; genus Hyphococcus. Next base: position 175,996 of record JBCCUQ010000004.1, read on the forward strand.
CGGCGGCATCGGCGCGGCTAACCGGCATCGGTGACGATCCAAACCTCCACATTAAATCCGACACCTCATTTGGCGGCGAAAGTCGCACCATAGAGTGCGATGCACATGATCAGGAAGGCGCTATTGAGGTCATACTTCATACTGTGAGTGAGGTGTTGGTCGGTACGGAATTGATTAGCGTCGGCCACCGTATTGTGCATGGCGGCGCTTCCTTTATGAAGCCGTGCTTTCTTACGCCGCCGGTTGTGGATGCGCTTGACGCTTTGACGCCGCTGGCCCCCGGCCATCAACCCGCAAATTTATTGGGCGTTTCCGCCGCTTTGCGCCACTGGCCGCAGGCGCTGCAAGTTGGATGCTTTGACACAAGTTTTCATCGCACTCAACCGAACTGCGCAACGCAGTTCGCTATTCCGCGCCAGTTAATGGACAAAGGAATCATTCGATACGGATTTCATGGCCTGTCATACGAATACATCGCTGAAGCGGCGCCGACCGTTCTAAGCGGCTATGACAGCGTACGTATGATCGTCGCCCATTTGGGCGCCGGCGCCAGCATGTGCGCGATCAGGAATGGGCGGAGCATCGCCACGACAATGGGGTTTACTGCGCTTGATGGGTTGCCGATGGGAACGCGCTGCGGTGACCTTGATCCGGGCGTCATTCTCTATCTTTTGCAGGAAAAAAAGCTGACGCCTTCCGATATTGCTGAAATTTTGTATGAAAAATCCGGATTGCTTGGTTTGTCGCAGATCAGCGGTGACATGCGCATTCTCGAAAACAGCGACAGTAATCTCTCGAGGGAAGCTGTCGAGTATTTTGTGTATCGATGCGTACGTGAAATCGGATCGCTGACTGCAGCGCTTGGCGGCCTTGATGCGCTGATATTTACTGCAGGCATTGGCGAAAACTCAGCTGGCGTACGCGCGCGCATTCTTGACGGTCTTGGATGGCTTGGATTTGAAATAGACAACAAATTGAATCAAGCAGATAATTGCCGAATTACAACAGAGGGCGTAACGCCTTCAGCGTGGGTTTTGCCAACAAATGAGGAACTGATGATAGCGCGTCACGCATTTCAGCTGCTCGCGCAATCAAACTCGTAATCTATTCTGAAACGGCTTCATCTCCTTTCGCGCGTTCATCAATTTCGTGCAGCAGCTCTTCAGTCCGTTCTTCCACCGGCGACATGGTATCATGGGCCATATCGGCAACGAGGTTCAGAATCTTTGAAGCCTCTTCAGCATAGTCGCGAATCGCATCTTCGACGAATTCGGCCTGACAATGGAACGCCTGTTCACTTGTTTTGGATTTCATAAAATTTTGTGCTGTGGCGATGTCTTTTTTCACGCGGTTGCTCATAAACCCCATGAATTCCTGATTGAATTTTGCAGCGCTATCAAAGTACGCCCGAGCGGCGCGTGTTGCGACTTGCATATTCCGGTTGTTCAGTTTCGATAAATCGTCTGGATTGATGAGTGGAAATGGGCCACTGCCGGGCGAAGCGGCCTTTGGCGTTGTTGATGCTTTCTCTTTCGCCATAGCGTCAATCTCCATCTTGTGTTGGTGCGCTTAAAGCTGACACTATGCGTTTACGGCCTGCTGAAAACTGATTTTGATCAACTTGGTGCATATTGTCCGGCTTAAACGACAGTGTCGGCGATGACCGAAATCGCTCACCGGATCTAGGTGTTACCCGCTGACGCCGATCAATTCCAACTCGCTGAAAGCGCTATTTTCCAGCTGGTGAGAAGTCGCCATTTACTGTTCTCACAAGAAAGGGAGTTGAGCTATGGAACTCAAGGAATTGACTCCTTTTCGGCGCCGGCGTCGTGGAGGAGAGCAGGGCGGGCGTGATGCAGCGCTTGGCCCGTTTGAGTGAATGCACGAAGACGTGGATCGGTTGTTTGAAGATTTCTTGCCGCAGTTTTCGGACTCTGGCGAACTGGAAAGCCGCATGAAAGGACTTGCGCAAATTGACCTGAGTAAAACGGACGATGTGCTTAAAATCGATGTTGATCTTACCGTGGTCAAGGAAGATGATATCGATGTAACCTTTCGCGACGGAGTGCTTTTTATTACCGGGGAACGCAAGCACGAAAGTGAAGAAAAATTACGATCGGCCTAAACGCGCCTGTGGCTCTTTTTCACGCAGTATAACACTGCCATGTGACGTAGAAGCAAACCAGATCAACGCCAGGCTCAAAAAAGCGTTTAAAAATAACTCTGCCTAAATCGCCAGCGGCAAAAAAAACGCCAGCGTAAAATTGAGATTAGGGCTGCGTAAATTTATTTTCCCTATTAGCGGAGAAGCTCTGAGTTGTTTCGGCAGTGGGGAGCTTTCCTTACAAGCTTAAAATTCCGGCATTTTCTAATTAGCCAATTCAGTGAACACCGTGCTCGCCATGGGCAATATCGTCCAAGAGATCTATCTCGGGAATTGAGAAGTCGCGCTTGGACGCCATCGAAATCAGGCCTTGTTTTTTCAATTCTGTAATCGCTCTGCAAACCGTTTCAATCGTCAAGCCGAGATGATCCGCAATGTCCTGGCGGCTAACCATCAATATAATATGCTGGGTTGTGGCCTGCTCTTTTGATAGCCTCACCAGGAAAGCCGCTACACGCTGAACGGAGCTCATGCGTCCTAACATCACAAGACGTTCTCTAACGCGATGCAGGCGCAGCATCAGCATACCAAGAAAGCGCTGTGAGAGCTGTGGCGACGAGGCGATTTCGTGGACTAATGCATTCCGGTCAAAACACCGCAGCAAGCAGTCTGTAACGCCCTCAGCGGTATGAAGTTGACTATGCAACTCTGAAATTCCGAATATGTCATCCGCGTTATAGAACTCGACGATTTGGCGGCGCCCATCGCTAAGCGTATTAAACTCTTTTACAATGCCGCTTATCACTTGATAACAGTATGGCGCTGTATCGCCTTCCAAATAAAGCGTTTCTCCAGTCTTGAGACGTTTAAGGGTTGACTTTGCAGTCAGTTGTAAGCCGTCAATATCAGGACCGATGTTATTGACGAGCGGCGCGATTTTTTTTTGTGCAAGTGCAGACAGCGCAGACATTGTAAAGTCTCCCAGCCAGTATTTAAAACCCACACGCTACTGCTGCAGGACTTAAGTATGCCGGGGCGCCAGTTTGAAGACGGGATAAATACCGATAAGGATTATTCCAAAGTCCAGGCCGCTGGCGGCGCAGGGTAGCGTTTCCAGGGCAGGGTCTGAAAAATCGGACGGCTTACATGTCTATCAATATGAAATTGTTATGTTTCTGAGAGCTACGTATTGTTACGTAGTCATTTTCACGAATGGGTCTCCGATTAGACGCGCCAATGCTTTTCAATATCAAAGCGATAGATTTATCCGATCTTACACTTAGAATATGCCTATTTAGCGAGGGCCGTCCAAGTTCAATGAAACGGCCATGCGGATCAACTCTGCAAAGTTATCCGCGTTCATTTTCAGCATGACTTTTTGCCGGTGCGTTTCAACCGTTCGCGGACTGATTTCAAATTTCCGAGCAATTTCTTTGTTCGTATCACCATCGACGATACCCAAAAGAATGTCCTTCTCACGAGCCGTCAGCTTGTTAAAGTTTTCTTGCGTTTCCTGTGTTGCGACAGTATCCGAATGCAATGGTTGTGGCGTAAAAGACAGCGCCCGATCGAGTGCAGATGTGACTTCCTCCACCGTGAAAGGCTTTTCAAGGAAGTCTATTGCGCCGTTTCTCATCGCGCGCACCGCCATTGGAATATCACCATGAGCGGTCATAACAACTACCGGTAAAGTCACTCCATTATGCGAGAGTTTTTCCTGCAACTCCAAACCCTGGATGCCAGGCATACATACGTCAACGAGAAGCACGGCATTATCAATTTCGAGGTTATTGAGGTCTTCGAGAAATTCCTCTGCTGATTTAAATCGAAAAACATTATACTCAGCCGCTGATAGCAATGCCGCAACGCCGCGCCGCACCGCCATATCGTCGTCAACAAGAAATACGTCACCCTTAAGGGTTGGAGTTACCGTCTGCATAGGCCCCCACAGGCAATTTAACAGTAAACACACATCCCCCTAATTCTTTATTCTTCGCAGTGATTTCGCCTTGATGTGCGTCAATTATTGACTTGGATAAGGATAACCCTATCCCCATACCGTCTTCCTTGGACGTTACGAAGGGTTCGAATAGCCGTTTATTGATGTCTTCGGAAATGCCATGTCCCGTATCTTCAACGCTGATCGCGATTGAGCGGTCTGTTTTTTGGGTTGAGATTGTGAGAGTTTTCTCATTAACATCATGCATGGCGTCAATGGCGTTGCGCACAAGGTTTACAATGACTTGTTGCATTTGAATGCGGTCAAGCGGCGCCGTTCCGATGTCATCCGCAAGATTCATATCAACATTTACACCTTCCGATCGCGCGCCGATAAGAGCAATAACGCACGCCTCTTCTATGACTTGGTTGAGATCGTGCAGGCTTTTCGCTGTCTTGCGCATTCTCAGGAATTCTCTCATCTGTCGAATGATTTCACTGCCGCGGCGAATTTCATTCACTGCATCATCAAGCAGCGCTGTTGCGTCTCGACATGCGCCGCATTGGCCCTTTTTTAGAATTAAGGAGACGGCGCCCGCCAGACTGGCGGCCGCCGTTAGCGGTTGATTGAGCTCGTGGGCGATTGTTGATGCAATTTCACCCATCGCGCTGATGCGTCCGGCATGCTGTAGCTGAAGTTGGGTGTTTTCAAGACGACGTTCGAGTGCTTGGTGCTGTGTTTTGTCTTCAATGAAGCCGACAAGTATTTGCGCTCCATTAATAAACTCGCTGATATGTATGGTTGCCGGGAAAGACTCGCCGTTTAAGCGTTTTGCGACAATAGGTTGCGTTCTATTTATTGTCTCATTGGTAGATTTCTTCGAACAGTTCTTAATTCCATTATTGTAGAAAAAGTCAATAAACCCTGGTATCAAATCATTGATGTTGCTGTTGATGACTTGGCTTTCTGTACACAGAAAGCAGTGCTCAGCTTCTCTGCTGACGCTCAATATTTCACCACACATATTTGTTGTAATAATTGCAACCGGCGACGCATCAATTATTGATTGTAAGTAGGAACGGGTTTGAGAAAGTTGCTTTTCTCTGGCTTTGCTATCGGTAATGTCCAGGCCGGTTGCAAGAATACCGGTGATACAGCCATTACTATTATGAATAGTTTTGTTGGACCACGCCAACAGCCGGCGATCGCCGGTTTTGGTTTTCCAATGATTGGTGAAATGGGTTGGGGCGTCTTTGTCTATCGTTTTCTCAAATATCGACCGAACCGATGAAATCTCTTCGTCGAGAATTAAAAAATGCCAGATTTTTCGCCCCAGAACTTCATCAGCGATATACCCTGTGAGTTTTTCGCTCGCCCTGTTAAATCTTAGGATGTCACCTGCAGAACTGAGAACAACAATAGGCGTATCCACAGTCTGAATGACCTCATCGGCGAGGTTTTCATCAAGTCTGTCAGATATTCCCGGCGCAATGTTGTGCTCAGTCGTCAAAGTAAGGTTTTCTCCCGCCTGCTTGATGGGCAGCTAAATCATACGATGAAAAAAGGGGTGGGGTAAGTGGCGACATGATTACCATCAACTACATATAAGTATCAAAGTGGTTATGTGCTCATGCTGCGTTTGGCTTGCGTTAGGCTCTGGCATCGCAACATTTGGCGCGCTCGCTTACGTCAGGAAGGCTTGGTGATGACGCGTAAATGTGAGAGTCAGTCCGCTACGGATCGAGCGCTCCTTCCTTCAGTCATGTTTTTTCCATCGTTGAAGCGTTTGACGCTTAATCGAATTTGCTTCTCGATCTCAAGAATGGCGAACAGCGTTGCGCCGAGAACGACAATGAGAACGCCATCATAAAAGGGTATTGCCTGTGTTGCGAATATGCTCTGCAATGACGGTGAATAGGTGATGGCGAATTGTGCTGCAGTGATGGCGATCACGGTCGCCCAGACCATCTTGGTGCCGCGAACCGCCGTCCATGTGAGCGACGTTCCATAGATATTTCGGATAAAGAATAGGTGGAAGATTTCCATCGAGACAAGCGTATTCAGCGCGATCGTACGCGCAAGCGCCGTTGAATAGCCCTTGTCGATGGCATAGGTGAATATGCCGAATACGCCGACGAGAAACAGTATCGAAACAAGGACGACGTGCCAGGCAAGCCTGCCGTTTAGCAGCGGTGCGTTCCGGGGGCGAGGCGGCCGGCGCATCGTGTTTTTCTCCGTCGGTTCGAACGCTAGCGCAATGCCGAGCGTCACCGCCGTGATGAGGTTAATCCACAGTATCTGGATTGGCGTCACCGGCAACGTCATACCAACCAGAAGCGCGACAACGATGATCAGAGTTTCGCCCCCATTGGTTGGCAATACCCAGCCGACAACTTTAGTGATGTTGTCGTAAACAGTCCTGCCTTCGCGAACGGCGGCGGCGATGGAAGCGAAGTTGTCATCGGCGAGAACGATCTCGGCGGCTTCCTTTGCGGCGTCGCTGCCCTTCCTGCCCATTGCAACGCCCGTGTCCGCGCGCTTGAGCGCAGGGGCGTCATTTACGCCGTCTCCTGTCATCGCGACCGTGAGGTCATGCGATTGAAGCGCTATGACGAGTCTCAGTTTATGTTCCGGGCTTGTGCGCGCGAATATGTCAGTCTCCATGACTGCAAAGGCGAGTTTGGAATCGTCCATGCGATCGAGATCGGCGCCGGTCAGAACTTTGTCCGGACGCTTGAGCCCGATCTGTTTGCCAATGGCCACCGCCGTTCCGGCGTGATCGCCGGTGATCATCTTTACACGGATGCCGGCGTTTTGGCATTCGGTTACTGCGTGGATCGCTTCTGGCCGCGGCGGATCGATCAAACCGACCAGGCCGAGCAACGTCAACGAACCTTCGACGTCCGCATGGGTAAGCGACTGATGTCCTGTTTCCGCTATACGCATTGCAATCGCCAGGACGCGTTGGCCCTTCGCTGCAAAATCATCGGCTCTCTTGCGCCAATAGGCCTCGTCAAGGGCGCGCGTGCCGGAACTCTCGCATCGCTGATCCGCGCACATCGAAAGAATCTGTTCGGGCGCGCCTTTTACATGGATGACGGCGTCTTCCTTATCATCATGCTGAAGCGTCGCCATGAAGCGATGTCGCGCATCGAAGGGAATAGCGTCCATACGTGTCCACTCGGCAGGCCGTGACGCAGCGTCGCCGGTAACCTTAGACGAAAAGGCCAACAGCGCGCCTTCCATGGGGTCGCCGTCAACGGACCAAACGCCTTCACGATTGTGCAGCTCTGCGTCGTTGCAAAGCGCCGCTGCGACGGAAAGCTCGCGCAGACCGGAGTCATCGCCATCGCGAATGGGCGCTCCGTTAAGTGTAACGGCGCCATCAGGCTCATACCCGGCGCCGTCCACGACATATTCATTATCTGCGATGGCGACGGAAACAACCATCATCTCATTGAGTGTCAGGGTTCCGGTCTTGTCAGTACAAATGACTGACACCGAACCTAGAGTTTCGATAGCCGGCAACCGCCGCACGATGGCATTGCGCCTTGCCATCGCCTGTACGCCGATTGCCAGAGTAATCGTCAAAACTGCAGGCAGCCCTTCCGGGATAGCGGCGACGGATAGGCCGACCACGGCCATGAACATTTCGGTAAACTCGTGATGCTCCACAAAATACCCAAAGATCAGCAAGAGTCCGGCAAGGAGCAGGATGAGTAACGTCAGCCAGCGCGCGAAAAAATTCATCTGCCTGACGAGCGGCGTCGTCAACTTTTCAACCTCGGACAGCATATTGCTGATACGTCCGATCTCTGTTGCGGCGCCGTGGCTACGACCACGCCGCGCCCTTGTCCGCTTGTCGCCAATGTGCCGCTGAACGCCATGCAGGACTGGTCGCCGAGCGCTGCGTCGGGAGATATCGGGCGCGTATTTTTTTCTACGGGAACCGACTCGCCGGTGAGGATTGCTTCTTGAATATGTAATCCGTGCGTAGCGACGAGCCGCATGTCAGCCGGTACTTTGTCGCCCGGTTCCAGAAGCACGATATCTCCTGGAACTACCATTTCGCCATCGATGCCGACGCGGTTGCCGTCGCGTAGCACAGCCGCTTGCGGCGCTAGCATTTGATGAATTGACTCCATCGCACGCTCAGCACGCCCCTCCTGCACATAACCGATGATGGCGTTCGCAAATACCACAGCAAGTATGACGGCCGTGTCGATAGGATGATCAAGGATAGCCGTTACAATAGCGGCCCCGATGAGTACATAGATCAAGATATGATGAAAATGCGACAGGAACCGCGCGAGCGCGCTCCGTTGAGCAGGTTCCGGTGGCCGGTTCGGGCCATAATGTTTAAGCCGGTGTTCAGCGTCTTTGCTGGACAGGCCAGCGGCGCTTGTTTTCAAAGACCGGAGAGTTGTTTCGCTATCGATGGAGAAAAATGCCGGGGCTGCTTTCTTCTCCGCCGCATCGGCCGTTCCCAACACGCCTATACCTCCAAGAACGAAACGCCGATGCGATCAATCAGATTTTAAAACGTGATACGCTTCGCAGCGATGCCGGTCGCCTGCGGCTTGCGTGTCTTGAGGAAAGCTTCCAGCTCTACGGGCGCGACGCGCCACTCGCGCCCAACGTCGATTGCCGGCAATTCGCAGCTGCGAATCCAGTTGCGTATCGTCGTTTCTCCGACCTGTAGTAACTCGGACACTTCTTTGACGGACATGAATTTACGACTGAACACCGTAGCGCCCCTTTGACCACTTTCGACCAGTGTTGACGTTAAGCGAAGTTTTTCGAACGCCGTTTGACGCAGATCAATCGCGTTGAACGCCGCGTGTGATGTTGTAGGCGAAATGATGCCAGACAATGAAATGACCTCATGCCCCAGCTGATGAAGGCCGCGATATTTGTCGAGCCTGGACGAATTGTACTTGATGAGCGGCCGGTTCCAGAGATTGGACCTCTTGATGCGTTGGTTCGCATCACGACAACAACAATTTGCGGCACCGATATCCATATTCTGAAGGGCGAATATCCCGTCGAGCGTGGTCTCATCATCGGGCACGAACCAGTCGGTGTAATTGAGAAGTTGGGGTTGGCGGTTACCGGCTATGAAGAAGGTCAGCGCGTCATCGCCGGCGCCATCACGCCTTGCGGCTGGTCGAACGCCAGCCTGAGCGGACAGCACGCCCAATGCGGACGAGATGCGCTCCATGGATATGAGGCGATCGGCGGCTGGCGCTTCGGCAATACGATAGACGGCGCGCAAGCGGAGTATCTCCGCGTACCCGACGCCATGGCGAATCTTGCTCCGGTACCGGATAATTTGACTGACGAACAGGTCTTGATGTGCCCCGACATTATGTCGACCGGGTTTTCTGGAGCGGAGTCGGGCGGGATCAAGATTGGCGACACGGTTGCGGTTTTCGCGCAAGGGCCGATCGGTCTCTGCGCGACCGGTGGTGCAAAACTAATGGGCGCCTCGCAGATCATCGCGGTCGAAACCGTGCCAGAGCGAATCAAAACGGCGAAGGAAATGGGCGCCGACGTCGTGATTGATTTCCGAAAGGAAGACCCGGTTGAGGCGATCCGGCGCATAACCGGCGGACGCGGTGTCGATGTCGCCATTGAAGCGCTCGGTCTTCAGAGGACCTTTGAAGCGGCGCTGCGCGTTCTGAGGCCAGGCGGCGTCCTCTCATCGCTCGGCGTTTATTCAAGCGACCTTCAGATTCCACTCGACGCGTTCGCCGCAGGCCTCGGCGATCATACGATTCGATCGACGCTGTGTCCGGGCGGCAAGGAACGCATGCGCCGCCTGATAAATGTCATCGCCGCTGGCCGGTTTGATGCAAGTCGTCTCGTCACGCACCGCCACCGGCTCGATGATATCGAAAACGCTTATGAGCTGTTCGCTGAGCAGTCCGATGGCGTTCTGAAAATCGCCATTACACCTTGATGCGCGCAAAATCCTACCCGTAACGATTATGAAAGGAAGCAATTTAATGCCCGAGATGTGCATTTTGGCGGCAGTCGATCAAGACGATCAGGTAGAGGCGCTGACAAGCGCGATCGCACTCTGGGCGAAGGGCGGGTCGTCCAAGGTAACGATTGTAGGTGTGGCGCCCGAATTCAGAGCTGCAATATCAAACCCGGCGGTTTCTTCTCGGGCGAAAGAGGCTGAAGCGGCGCTGTTGCAGGATCTAAAACAAAGGCTCGAACGAGTGGCTGCCGGCCTTCATATAGGAGCCGAGATCGATCTTCTCTCTGGCGCAGTCGCCGATGAAATTATCAAGTCGGCGCTGCTCCGCAATGCCGATATTGTGGTCAAGACCGCGGACCGGGCCGCGTTGCAACCGTCTCCTGTATTCGGCGCTGTCGAAAAGAAGCTTATACGAAAGTGTCCTGTCCCGGTTTGGATATTGCGTGCGGAAACCCCCGTTCCGCCGAAGTCGCTAGTCGTCGCTATCGACAGTCCGGGCGTCTCGGGCGAGCAGCGGGCGGAGGCTGACACGATGGCGGCAGCGCTGCTGGACAATGCTGTGGCGTTCGCTCTGCGTTTTGGCATTAGTGAAATACAGCTTTTGCATGCCTGTTCCGTCATAGGAGCGAATTTCCTGGAATCGCCCCGGGCCGGATGGACCCCGAAGGAAGTTGCAGCCTATGTTGAGGAATGGCGACAAAACTCTGAAGCCTGGCTGGAAGAATTCAAAGAGGAAGCGTCACGGCATTACAGCCAGACCGGCATTACGTTTACGCCGCATCTCGTTATGGGGGTCGCCGATCAGGCTCTTGTGGCGGGTATAAAAGCTCTTGATACAGACATTCTCTTTATTGGCAGCGCCAACCGCAGCGGCGTCTCCGGACTGTTCATCGGCAATACGGCTGAAAGCGTGATCGATAAAGTCGAATGTTCTGTTTATGTTGTAAAGCCTCAGGGGTTTTCTTCGGTCATTTCCCCTGTTGTGCAGAACTACGGAAAATGAAGCGGTATATACGTGGCTGGATGTATCTGGGGGGCGCTTAGTTCCGTCGGCGATGCGTCAGACGTGAATCTGAAGTGTTCGCTTTTTGATGCCACGTGATAATAAAACGTTTGACCACTTTACCAAAAGTTGGGGCAACCGGCAGGTCACGTGATGTCGTAGGCGATGTTAGAAACGGGATATGACTGCGACGCCGCAAGTAGTGATTACCCCCAAGGCGCAATTTTCTAATCAGACAATGAGGGACGAGCAAAAGTGTTGCTGTGTCACTTGATCCTGAACCGCCCAAAAGAATGAAGCCAAAATTCTACGCGACGATATGCGAGGTATTGAATTGGCGCAATCTCAGGCTAGAGCAACGCGGCCTATTGATTGGCTATCAGTAGGTCGATCGTTCGAATCCATCAGGGCTCACCAGAGAATCTTTCAAGATCGGCGCGAGGGTATCAACACATGACGATCCTTGAGCTTATTGACTTCCGTTCCACGGCCTGTCGAAGGCCTTCTCTAGGCGTAGCCGGGTTTTGCTCTCCCGGGGGCGTTTGGCGGACCTCGAGAAAAAGGCGAAGGAGTAGGGGCGGTGGGCTGCACTGCGCCAAGAAACGGATACTGGCTTAGCGGCTTAAAACACTCCAAGAAGGGCGCTCATAACTATCACAGCCGCCGCAAGCCTAACCGCTTAATATCGGTTCAAGTTCCTCTGTGGCTTCGATCAACTGGCGTTGCGCCTCCAATTCTTGAGCGATGCGAGATGTGATTTGTCGACCTCTATTTGTGGATATTAGCGCGCTTAAGAATGGTGACTGCTGCAGCCAGCGAATATCCCGCCAACCGAGGCTGACGGCCTGTGATATCAATTCCAGCGCATCATCCTCTTCGCCGAGTGCGGCGAACACTTCCGCCAGCTGAACGCGTAAGTCCGGGTCCGGATCGGAAGCCAAGTCGACTCGTTTATCCGGCGGGAAAAAATCGGCGGCCAATGTCGGGTCACCTGCCAGCGCACTGATAGCGGCCAGACCATAACGCCCCCGCCAGCCTGACATTTCGAGCACGCGCCTAGCTTCTTCCGTGCGGTCGAGTGCAATCAAAGCGCGGCCTCTCAGCACCAGGATATGCGGGGCTGAAGTGTCGTTACCTTCATATTGTGCAAGAAGGTCAAGCGCGGCCTCCGGTTCGCCGCGGCGGAGATGCGACTTTGCAACTTCCGCCAGGATAACAGCCTGCTCGGGGTTCAAAGCGATTGCCTGCGCCCGCCAATCATTCGCCGCCGGGTGCTCAATCAGTTCCAGCACTTGCGCAATCTGGATTTCAGCATAGCGTGAAGCGCCCCCAACATTCCTGGCCTTCATTTCGAGGATCAAAGCCTGGTGCAAATCTCCCTTCAACTGATGAAGATGTGCAGCGCTGGACAGCGCCGATGCATTTTGGGGATCGAGACTGAAGGCCTGCCGGTAAGCAGCAAGCGCTTCATCCGGGCGTCCTTGAGAACTGAGCGTATAACCAAGTGCGGACCAGGCGCTGCTGCTGTCGGGGCGTTCGTTGATTAGGGTGCGGGCAATGCTCTCAGCTTCGGTTTTCTCCAGCTTATCGCCGCGAAACTTGGTCGCCTTTGTTGAGAGCGCAAAACTAAGCGTAAGGCGCGCGTCGAATAGATTTGGTTCACGCGCCAACGCTTCGCGCAGCATGTTGATCGCGCGATCTGTTTCCTGCGCTTGATGCAGGCTCAGCTGTTGGCGAGCGCGCCGCACCAGAAGCATGGCCTCGGCATTGGCGTCTGCAGCTGCAACGGGAGAGGTCTTGTAAGACTGAGGCGCCGAGTTTCCAAAGAGCATCCATGAGGCGACAATCAAGCCGCCAAGTGCAGCCGCGGCTGCAATAGCGCGCGGGCGGGTGAAGGCTGGGGGAGTGGGCCGTTGTTTTGGTGTATGATCATCATCTGTGACTTTCCCTGCAAGGCAATACCCTGCGCCCCGTACTGTGCGTATATAGACCGGGACCTTGGGGTTATCCCCGAGCGCCTTTCTCAATAGCGCGATCCGTTGAGCTACTGTGTCATCGCTTACATGAGTTGTACGCCAAACTGACTCTGATAACTCGACAACGCTTACTGGGGCGGGCGCTGCTTCAATCAGTTTCACAAGAACATCGAAACTAAGATCGGGAAGTTTGAGCGCCTGGTCGCCCCGGCATACGGACCGCTCTTCGGTGTCGATTGATAAATCATTCAGAACAAATTGCATGGCTGACAGTTAAAAAACCTCTGTGATCACGCGCTTCAGAAAATTTCAACTTTCTTCAAGTGACGCATCTTCAACTGGCATGCATGGATTTTCAAGACATCATCAGGTCAGAGGAGAAATATACAGATGCGTCTTTTTATTTGCGCAGTCATGAGCACTTTCACTATCCTAGCGTGTGGAACGGCCCAATCTCAGCTACAACAGCCACCCCTGGGGCTGTGGGTGTGGTCCGCAGAAGAGGCTGACAGCCAGTTCGACGTGCAAATTGAAAAGTCCGAAGACGGATGGCGGGCGCAAATCGGCGCTGCGCCGGCGCAAGTTCAAATCGAAGGCGGGGTGATCGCCTTTGATGGGCCAGATGGGCAGAGTTTTACAGGCAAGCTTTCAGCCGATGGTCAAACGATGGAAGGCCGCTGGCTGCAGCCGCTTTCCGCGCTTGGTTATCACGAGACGGCGACGCCAAGTTACCAGGGCCATGTGACGCCAAGCTATCAGGAGATGGTGACGCCAATCAGCCTTCCGGCGGCGGGCGCAAATCGCTGGCGGGCGACGATCACGGTCCAGCCGCGGCCCTATACAGTCTTTCTTGATATTTTCGAGGCGGAAGACGCCTCGGTTTTCGCTGTGATCCGCAACCCGGAGCTCAATGAAATCCAGGGCGCAACCCGGTTTCGGGTGTTGGCGGAGACTGCAGGCGAATGGACATTGGTCGCGGGCGAAGGCGACCGTGAGAGACGCAGCAAACTGACACGCAAAGATGATCAGATCCTGCATCTTGAACACCGCCGCTTTGAAGATGGCGTCTTGTTGCGGCCCGCAGCCGAAAGCGATGTAAACAAATATTATAGCCGACCTCAAACCGACGCGCCGGCGCGCTACACGCCGCCGCCTCACCTTAATGATGGATGGGAGGTCGCAACGGCCGAGCAAGTCGGGGTTGATCGCACTCATTTGGATGCGCTTGTTGCAGACCTCGCTTCTTCAGACCCGCGCAACCGCCGGCCCCGTATGCTCCATTCGATGCTTGTCGCCTATAAGGGAAAGCTTGTTTTCGAAGAATATTTTAACGGGCACACACGCAATACGCCCCACGATACGCGCTCGCTGGCAAAAGTGTTCGGCCCGGTCCTGATGGGCGCTCTGCGTTACAAGGGCGACTCTATTTCGCCGGAGGATCGCTCCATTTCCGGTATTCTGCAGCAGGCCGGGGAGACGTTGGATCACCCTAGAAAGGCGGACATCACGTTGGCTCATTTAATGAGTTTCAGCAGCGGGCTTGATTGCGACGTCAATTCCGACACATCGGCTGGCTCGGAAGAGAACATGTGGAGACAGGAAGATGAGCTGGATTTCTGGCTCTACACGGCGCGCCTGAAAAGTCTGTATACGCCAGGTGAACGCTATGCCTATTGTTCTGGCAGCATTAATCTTGTTGGAGCCAGCCTGCGCGCCGCCGCCGGGAAGCCGATCATTGAAACCTTCGACGACTTGATCGCTAAACCTCTGCAATTTGGTCCCTATCATTGGGATCTCGCCCCAAATGGCGCAGCCTATCTTGGCGGCGGCGTCTATATGCGCCCCAGAGACATATTAAAAGTCGGCGCCATGCATGCCGCAGGGGGCGTCTGGAACGGACAGCGGATCGTCAGCAAGGCGTGGGTGACAGAGTCGACCAGCGCCAAAATCGCCATCAGCCCTGAAACGACCGGGCTTTCGCCAGACGACTTCTCCAATAATTATTTCGGCGGATCGCAGGCTTACATATGGCATGTCGGTAAGGTTACTGCTGGCGATCGTGCTTATGCCTCTTATCAAGCAACGGGCAATGGCGGACAGGTTCTTGTGGTGATTCCGGAGCTGGAACTGGTTGCCGCCTTGACAGGGGGCAATTATGGGATGGGCGGTATTTGGGGCCGCTGGCGAAATGAATTGATTGGCGGATATATTATCCCAGCATTGACGGAACACGCTGAACCCTAGACGCCGACCAAGCTTGAGGAGTCTCCTAAATTCACTCCATCTAAACCGCTAGGTGCTTTTCTTAAGTACGCGGAATCAGACATTAGGAATCCCAAATTACTCGCTGGGTTTATCCACTTGCAGATATGGGCGCTACGATGGATTGCTCACATGAAGTTACAGCATAGACATAAGCTTTTCCAAATGAACGTGCAGGTCTGTAGTAAAGGAAACTTTTAATCTCCATATCGACGCTCCGAACCATCAGGTACACTCAAAACCTACCAAAGTTGCCAGATTATATTTTCGCATAACGGGGTCTTCGCGTCTGATTCCAAAACTCCCGTAGGGATGTGCAACCTAACAAGGTTTTAACGACCTAATTCAGGTCGTGTTAGCCGCCTTATGCGAAGGCGGTGGCATGCATTCAGCCGCCATCATACAGCGTTCCGTGATTGCGCTTTCAGGGCTCGCTGGCGCATCCGGCGCGCTGGTGGCAAGCCGCGTCATCGGTATGGCCACGTCTTTCCTTTTTACGCTTGTGCTTGCGCGCGTTCTTTCGCCAGCAGATGTCGGCGCCGTTCTGACAATTATGTCTGGCGCCTTTCTCATATCGCTCTTTGTCACCATGAATATTGAATCCGGGAGTATCCGGTTTGTGGTTGCGGCGAAGGAGAACGGTCAGGAGGCGGCGGCGAGAGGATTTTTATGGTTCGGGCGCTTTATGATTATCGCCATATCGCCTTTCGCGATCACGGGTTTTTATTTTGCCTTCCATCTTTGGGGCGGGGAGACGACGTCTCGATATGATGTGCTGATTTGGCTCGCCGCAGCGGCGATTCCGATTATGGGCTGGCTGCGTTTTTCCGGATCGATTGCGACAGCGGTCGGCGCCCCGCTCAAAGGATCTGCGCCCCGCACGAGTGTGCAGCCTATCGTGATGCTTGGTGTGTTTTCTCTGTCAGCCACTGCCGCCGGCGCCGCGTCGCCGGCATTGGCGGGTGCAGGCTTTTTAGCTGCATTCGTTGTGGCTGCGATCGTACAATCTGTGCTTTTGCGCGAAAAAGTACGATTTGGCATTGATCGTGTCAGGAATTTCAGCGCATGGCGGGACTGGCTCGCCAACGGACTATATCTGTCGCCGCTTATTCTGCTGCAGGAGAACCTTCAATACGCCGCGATTTTCGCCGCTTCGCTTGGGCTTGGCGCCGGCGATGTTGCGATTTATGCAATTGCGTTTCGTTTTGTCGGCATTATCCGATTTGCCGTGCTTGCGGTGAATATCGCCGCCAGCGCAAAGATTTCACAGGCCATGACGAATGGCGATACACTACTGAGAGATCACACACTGCGACAGGCGGCGCTTTTAAAAGTTCCGCCGACGGTGGCGGCGATAGCTTTCGTAATTCTCTTTGCCGAACCGATCCTCGGATTATTCGGAAATGCATATGCGCGCGGCGCACAGGCGCTCATTTGGTTCACGCTCATCCCGATAAGCGCCGCCATCTTCGGGCCAAACCAGATGCTCCTGAATATCGCGGGTTATCGACGATCAGCGTCCGGCGCTTCGCTTATCGCACTGACCATTCTGGTCGTAGCGGTCGCATATTCAGGTAAGGTATTTGGCGTCGCCGGCGCGGCCGCCGCAACGGCAATTGTCTATTCGCTCTGGGAGTTGAGTTTATTTGTACTGGTGCGAGTCAAAACCGGGGCGAACGCCTCGATTTTCCCGGTAACGCCGAAACTGATTTATCCCGTAGCGGATTGAGCGAGACGAAATGCAGCGAAGGGACCAGGGTCGCGCCGCTCCATTCGGTTGTAGGCTCTCTGCTCCATGTTGATTAAAACCGCTTTTGGCGCTGCGCCAATGGCGGCGCCGAGAAGGTCGATAGACGCCAGCACTTCACGGCGCGGCGTTTCATTCCACTGCACGCACAGAACGACATCGTCGCAATGGCGCGCAATAGCTCTGGCCTTGGGAGAGACGAGGGCGGGCGGCGTATTGACAATGATCGCCTGATATTCGTTTCGCCATTCGCCAAGCATCTTTTCAAACCGCTGTTCAAAGAACTCGTATAGTCTTTCATCCCAGACCGGTCGGCGTGCTCCCAGGATATCCAGCGGCAGCGACTTGCCGCGCACGACAACATCGCGCCAGGGGGCGTCACCGGATAATGCGTCGCCGAAGTCGGCGCCATCCCGCTTCCTGTACAATTGCGGTAAAATCTGCGGGCGCTGCAGGTCAGCGTCGATCAGCAGGGTGGAGATTTTCGCGAATGCCATTGAGCGTGCAAGCCCGGCGGCGAGGGCGCTTTTGCCGGTATCTTCAGTGGCCGCCGTTACAGCGATAGTCTTGCAGGCGCCATAATGACTTTCCAGCGCCAGTTCGGCGCGCAACGAACGGATCGATGCGGAGAATGCCCCGTCAGCTGCGTGAACGATCGAACTCATGGCTTCAGCGACATTACGATTGCTCGCCTTCAACGCCGGTGTGGCGCCGATCGCGCGGATATTTGTCGCCATTTGAAATTCTTCTGTCGTGCGAATGCTCCTGCGGAAGTGTTCGCGCAGCATCGCTATGAAAACACCGAGTGTAAATGAGAAGATTACTGCAGCGCTGAACGCGGCTTTCTTGCGCGGCGCGGACGGCGCCAGTGGCAGCTCCGCCGGTGAGACGATGCGCGCGTGCGGGGTCTGTACGGCGGCGACATTATCGGCGGCGTTAAATTCGGCGAGCAGCGCCTCATAACGGCGGCGTTTGCCTTCCGCCTCGCGTTCAAGTTCATTGAGGCCGACGCTGGCGGTGTTCACAACGGCGTTCTTCGCTCGCAGCCCGTTCAGCTCATCTTCAAGCGATGCGACGAGGTTTGTCGCTGACGTGAATTGCGCTTCGATTTCGGCAACGGCGGCGGTAATTTCCTTGCCGAGCGCCGCCTCGATTGAACGCCGGCGCGCGACGGCGTCCTGAAAAGGCGGAATGCGGTCAATGCTGTCTATATTGTAACGGCTTGCGAATTCGGCGACGGCGCGTTCAGCTTCGCTGAGCTCCGTTCGAAGCGTACGGATCGTGGCGTTTTCAGCAATTTCCGGCGTTGAAAGAAGCGCTGCTGTGTCGCCATGGAATTGACGCACTCGGTCAAGCGTGACGCTAAGCTCGGACTTGGCGACCTTCGCCGCTGCAAGCCCTCCGGTCAGAAGGCGTAATTGTTGCGAACTAAGCCCTTGCTCGCCTTCACCGATGAGGGTGTTTTTCTCGCGGTAAGCTTCGACAGCGCGTTCGCTGGCCTGTGTTTCCTGCGCCATGACTTCAAGCTCGGTGCTCAGCCAATCCATCGCCCGGCGTGAAGCTCTCAGTTTATTTTGCAACTGGTCGCTGACATATGCTTTTGCGAAAGCGTTTGCGACGTCCTGCGCCTTGACCTGGCTGCGAGAGCGAAAGCTGATGACAATCCCTTGCGACAACCCCCGGCGTTTAACGCCCAGCCGCTGGCGCAAGCTTTTTGCGACCTGCAGGGCTCTGACGCTGTCGAGCAGTTGGTCGCCATTTTCAGGACTTTCAGTCGCCGCGCGCTCTTCAGCGAGTTGGCGAATTCCCGGCGGAATGGCGCCGACAGCGAACTCCGGGTCTGTCAGCAGGTTAAGATCATCGATAACGCGGCGGACGATTGCGTCTGACCGGATTAGTTCAATCTCCGTCTCAATATATGCATCTGCAATCGGCAGCGTGGTAAAGACGTTGGATGTTTCATCAAGAATGGTGCTACGCGAATCCAGCATGACCATTGTGCTGGCGGTAAACTGGGGCGTCATGGATTTAAGGGCTGCAAAAGCGACCAGGGCGCCGATAAGCGTTACGCCGGCAATTATATGTAAATTCGAAACAAGTGCGCGAAAAATTGAAAGGACGTCAGGTTCGCTGAAGGCGCTATGCATGCGCCAGTCAGATTCACTTAGTGCATGATCATGTGTTTCGGTGCTGTTCCAGCGCGTTAGTTCGCTCATTGACGCCTGTGTACAAAAACAAGAGTTTCACCTAACCGTTATATCACATAAGTGCGTCATGATAGTTTCTATACGTATAATTACGCAACTGTAACGCAGGATTGAAACTATTATTTGAACCAAAAGTAAGAATTTTACGTGAGACAAACGGCAAGGTTGCGCTGACTAAATCGCTTTTTGTCTCAACAAATAAAATTGTTTGAATCATGACCGCGGATTGTGACCAATTGTCTAAAACTGATATCGATATTCTCGTCTGCACATTTCGGCGGCCCGGCGTGGAGGACACGCTTTCATCGATTGATGCACAGATCCTGCCGCCTGGCGTCGCGATCAGGATCATTGTCGCAGATAATGATGACAATCCCACCGCCGAGCTCGACGTGTCGCGTGCGGCGGCGCAGATGAAAACGCCAGTGGTCTATCTGCATGCGCCGTCCCGGA
The DNA here is from genome assembly GCA_039196665.1 of Pseudomonadota bacterium. Taxonomy (GTDB): domain Bacteria; phylum Pseudomonadota; class Alphaproteobacteria; order Caulobacterales; family Parvularculaceae; genus Hyphococcus. Next base: position 195,673 of record JBCCUQ010000004.1, read on the forward strand.
ATATTTCGATCGCCCGCAATGCTTGTCTTGAACGTGCCGACGCCGACTGGATCGCGTTTATTGATGATGATGAGCGCGCCGCGTCAGATTGGCTTGCCTCTCTTCTGGCGGCGGCAAAGCGAGACTGCGCTGATGGCGCCTTCGGGCCAGTCAAGGCGCAGTATGGACACGACGCGCCGGATTGGGTTCGCGAATATGATTACCTTTCGACCTGGCCGGAGGCGCGTGGCGGCGAAGTTCAGACAGGCTATACCGGTAATGCCATCCTGCGTTGGCGTGGCTCCTTTTTCGTTGAACAGCGTTTCAGTCTTAAAAAAGGCAAAACCGGCGGCGAAGATACCGAGTTCTTTTTTCGCCTCTGGCGCGCCGGCGCCCGGTTCAGTATTGCGGATTCTGCATTTGTCTATGAAGGGGTGGAATCTGCGCGACTGAGCTTTCACTGGATACGGAAACGAAGATTTCGCGCCGGGCAAAGCTATGGCCGGCACTGTGCGGCGCCGTCGCTGTTAACCAACTTGCGTTTGGCTATCGCCTCCTGCGGAAAAATTGCCGTCTGCGTTACAATGACAGGCGTTCGTGCATTATCCATTTCAAAGCGCCGTTACTGGCTTTTGCGTAGCGCGTTTCATTGCGGTGTTCTTTCATCGACATTCGGCGGGCGAGAGAGCGTTAGCTATGGAAACTAAACATTATCGCCTTGCGATCTGTGCGGCGACGATTGCTGTCGTTACAGGCGTTACCCAGGCCAGCGCGCAGCAACGCCGCCAAACAGTTGTGAATAAGCCAATATTCACAAAATTTGACCGGCATGACGATGCGATCTGGTGGCGTACGCATGATCGCGCGAGCGGCAAACTAACAACTGATACAGGCTTCCATAAAGAGAATATCCATATCGAAAACGGCCAGATGACGCTTCATTTGAGCGATATTCCGTATCGCGGCCGCGGGCATACCGGGGCATCCTACAAGTCTCGCGGGCTCTATCATTACGGACAATATGATGTCGTTATGAAGGCGGCGAGCGGTTCCGGCGTCATCAGCGCATTCTATACCTATACAGGTCCCGTCTATGGGCGCCCCCATGATGAAATCGATTTCGAATTTCTTGGGCGTAACACGCGAGAAGCGCAGCTGAATTTCTATGTTGACGGTGAGCCGCAGCTAGGCGTCGGCGTACCGCTCGGGTTTGACGCCGCTGATGATTTTCATCTTTACACGATCATCTGGGCGCAAGGACGCATTGTTTGGAAAGTCGATGGCGAAGAGGTCTATCGCGTTGAGCGAGCCGTCAGTACGATGCCCCGACATCCCGGAAAGATCATCGCGGATATCTGGGCCGCGAAAGGTCTCGATAAATGGGCGGGACGCATTAACAAGCGTGCGCTTCCGGCGACCGCCGGAGTCAAATGCGTTTCCTTCAGGCCGGCGGGCATTGAAGGGTCGACATGTGCGAACATGTGGTTAGCGAAATCTGACGGAAATCCGGCGCCATGACATCAGCGGCCAGTCTGGCGGATGGGGGTCCAGCACAGCATGAAGGTGGCTCGGCGCCTTCAGCGCCAGCGCTTTCTCACTTGATCAGCCGCGTTGACCATCTATTTCTTTACTTCGTTATTTTTACGGCCTGCGGCGCCGTATACCGTTACGGCGCAGTTAATACGTATCTCTGGTATGTAATTTACGCCTGGGTCGCCGCGCGCCTGAGCCTTGATCTGCCGGCGTTGACGGCTGCCGTTTCGCGGAATTGGCCGGTGTTTATCTGGCCGATGCTGGCGATCGCATCGACCGTCTGGTCCCTGGCGCCGGGCGTCAGTTTGCGCGGCGGGTTTCAACTGCTGATGACCACATTGATCGCAATATTCATTGGCTCGCGCTTCACCTTGCGTGAGATTCTTACAGCGCTTGCTGTCGTTCTTGCGATTGCTGCGCTTGTTTCGCTGGCCATGCTCTATTCCGGCAATCCGGAAGCGTTTAATGAATCCGGCGGTTTTCGCGGCACGTTTGCGCATAAAAATACGCTCGGACTGCGCATGAACATTCTTTTCGCCATTGCAGTTATTATGTCGATCGCCGTAGTGCGCGGCCGAATGGCGTTTCTCGCCGCCGGCATTATCGCAGGTTACCTGCTTGTGCTCAGTCAGTCTGCAACATCGCAAATCCTTGCGCTTGCAACCCCCGTTATGATGGTGGCGCTGCTCGCGTTCCGTCGCGGAGCGAAGCAGATACTCTTTACAGTGAGTGGACTGGCTGGTCTCGCAGCTGCATTTTCCGTCGCCGCATTTGTGAGCGACGCTGACCCGGTAGGGCTTATCCTTGAAAGCTTCGGGAAAGACGCAACGTTGACAGGGCGAACATGGTTGTGGGATGTCGGCCTTAGCGAAATCAACAAACATCCGATTATTGGCGGCGGCTATCAGGCGTTCTGGTCGAATGCGCAGGGAAACGAAGTCCTGCAGATACGCCACGTACTGATCGGCACAGTAAATGGTTTTCATAATGTTGGCGTAGAAGTCTGGAATGATCTTGGCTTGCCTGGACTGGCGGCTTTGTTCTGGGTACTGTTGGTTTATGCCTGGCGCACATTTTTATACTATCGCGCCTCGCTGTCGCCGGCAGGCCTTTTCCCGTTCTTTTTTCTGATCATCGTGATCGTCAGCGCGGCGGTGAACAATTCATTTTTTCGTCAGCATGAGCTGGTTCATGTGCTGATTTGCGCATTCTTCGCTATTGCCGCGCCGTCCTTGCCCGTCGTCAACGAAAAAGCGCTGGAGAGCCGCCAATGCTGAAACCGCCGGATTTTATTATTATTGGCGCGATGCGCGCGGGCACAACCAGCCTTGCAGAACGCCTGGCGCGCCATCCTGAAATTGGCATGTCACGAATGAAGGAAACAGACTTTTTTATTCAGGAGAAAAACTTTTCCCGTGGTTATAACTGGTATCGGTCGCTCTTTCCTTCCGGTAAGCGCATTCTGGGCGAAGCATCCCCGAATTATACCAAGGGTGATGTTTTTAAAGGTGTTCCGGCGCGCATTCACACAATGCGTCCAGACGTAAAACTGATTTATATCGTTCGTGACCCTGTTGATCGTTTTTGCTCTCACTATGCCCATAGCTGCCTCGTGCATGGAGGGCTGGGCGCGCCTGAAGAAATTTTCAACGAAAGGGAAGGCGCGCATGTGCTGGCAAGCAGCATGTATTATCGTCAGGCCAGCGCATTTCTGGAGGTCTTTCCGCGAAGTCAGTTGAAGATTATCGATTTTGACGAGCTCGTCGATTCCCCTGACGCAACTCTTGCCGATATTTGCGCCTTCCTTGAGGTCGATCACACACAAGAGTTTGCATGGGCGGAAAAAACAAACTCAGCTCAATCATTGTCGATGACGCCAGCCTGGGCGCTGCGCATCTCCCAGCACCAGGCGATAACTGGTTTCAAAGCGGCAATGCCAGCCTCTATCCGTTCATCGATGAAACTTATGCTTTCGCGCGCTTTTGGCGAGCAGCGAGAAACACCGCTCATTCCGCAAGATACAAGAGAAAGAGTCCGGGATGCTGTCGCCGATGATGCAAGCCAGTTTCGGGCGCTGACCGGGCTCGCCTTCGCCAACTGGTCGGTCTAACCCGTGACTGATCACGCGGCCTCTATTGCGCTGTCTTTATTTTTAGACTGCCGGGTGTGCATGAGGCTTTGCGCGTACTGATGTAGTTCAAGATCCGCAGCGCAGGCGGTCTCCAGTTTTGCATAGTCGGCGGGCGCAATGTCCGGCCGTTCATTTTTACCAACATTGTACTGGCCGATGCTTAGCCTTGCGCCGAAAAGGCGCTCGAATTGCTCAACAAACGTAGCCATCTGGTCAACGAAACCAATGATCGAGAATTTGTTGATAACCAATTTCGCCGTCTCAATGGCGGGGGCCTCATCACTGATTGCGACATGCGGCCTGCCGGAAAAATACCGAAGATTATGCGTCGCGTGAGAACGGCCCAAAAACGTGTCCAGATAGTCGCCAAACGGCAACGTCGTATTGCCATCGCGTTTGGCGCCGCGATAGTTGGAAATGACCCGATCAATGGGATTGCGCAGCATGGTGACGTATTTGTAGCGGTCGCCGAAATGGTGATCGGCCTTGTGGCTGAAGAGGAAATGGCCATGTACCAACGCATCGTCATGGGCCATGAAAGCCAGCAGCATCTGCTCACGTAAAGCGTAGACCGATGCGCCTTGTTCGCCGTCATCGGCGAAAGCAATCTCGTCATCGCGATCAGCAAAATAAATCGCCGCAGCGCGCCGTGTCGTATTCGCCGGCGCCTGGCCAATATGCTGATGCATTGGTATCACGGCATGGAGGGCCTCGGACAAGGATGTCCCGCCGCATTTTGGAATATGATAGTAACAGCAATTGTAATTAAGCTCGCGATTGGCGGCGGAGCGGAAAAAGCGGCGGCTGTAAACGCGGGCGCGCCGCGTATTGCGTTCGATAAAAGGAAGATCTCGCATAGAGTTGGGGGCTTTCTAGTTTAGTGGCGCGGTGTCTGCGGCGCGTGACTCGCTACTGGACACATTGTTATCAAAGGAGGTTTGGTTTCGTGTTTGCGGGGCGCGTTCGATCAGCGTGCGCAACGCCCCGGCGCCGAATGACAAATGCGCGGCGATCGCTTGAACGGCGATGAGCCAGGCCCGTTGCGGCGATTTTTTCGTCGCAATTACCGATGCGACGACCAGAACGGTGCAGAAATAAAGCGCGGGTGCGATCAAAAGCAGCGGGTGAATGATGGCCCCGGCGACGATGCAGGCGACCAAACCGCTGACCAGAATTGTCGGGGCCAGTTGCCGCAAGCCAGGCGCGGCGCCATGCTTGCGGCTCGTTCGAAGGCGATATCGGCCGTTTCGGTAAAATTGTCGAATGACGCCCCGCAGGCTGTCGCGCGGCACATAACCGATCATCGCCCGGGGTTCGAGAAAGATGCGCCCCCCCTGGCGGCGAAGACGAATATCAAATTCGGCGTCCTCATTTGCGACGAAAGCCGGATCATACCCGCCGGCGGACAGAAACGCTTTGAGCCTGAAAAGAGCGTGATGGCCATGCTCAACGAAACCGCCCTGACCACTGCGGCGGTGGCGAGAGCCGCCATTGCCGAGCCAGGAATTAAAAAGATCGGACGCCGCATCACGCATTGCGCCGCCGCCAAGCGTCTGCATGGGCACGACAACGCTGTCCGCTTCTTGCTGTTCAGCTGTACTGATAAGTTGCCGCGCCCAACCTGGCGGGTACTGCGCGTGAGCATCGGCCCGGATCAGGTATTGTACGCCGCCATCACTGTGCGCTTTGCGCGCCGCAAGATTGAGCGCATGCGCCTGCGTTCGTTCCGGATTATGCAAGAGCAGGATGTTCTCATCGATTGACGCCCGCCGGGTAACGATATCGACCGTGCCGTCATCGCTGCCGCCATCGACGACCCAGATTTGAAATTTCGAAGCGCCGGAAGCGCCGCTGAGTGCGTCGAGAACGCTTTCAATATATTGCGCTTCGTTCAGCGTCGGAATAACGACAATTGAATTAAATTGTCCGTTTACTGTGTAGTCTGTCGAATTCGTCATCATTTTTCTCTGTTCAAAGTCGTATTCTTCGCGCTAGTTTCTTGATATTGGCTTTACGCCAAACAGACAAACTAATTTGTGTACATATCAGTAATGCTAACTCGATGACGTCAATCGCGTTTTTTGCTCATGATGAAAATGACGCCGCTGTTTTGAGGCGTGTGCGCGCATTTGAAGCGAATGGCTTTGGCGTAAAAGGTTTTGCTATGCGGCGCAGTGGGCGCAATAAGGACGGCTGGGCCAAAGTTGGCCTTGGCCGAACTTATGACGGCCGGCTTTTCCATCGGCTGGGCAGAATTGCGGCCGGCGCCGGTAAAGCCGGCTGCGCGCACGCGCTTCTTGCGTCATGCGACGTGGTTTACGCTCGTAATCTCGACATGCTGTTATGCGCGCATCTGGCGCTGAGAAAGGCGCGTTTGAGCAAGCCGATCATATATGAATGTCTTGATATTCATCGTTTGATGCACCGGCGCGACGCCATCGGGCTCTTCATGCGTTTCACGGAGCGTAGATTGTTACGGAAAACTGCATTGTTGGTGGTGAGTTCTCCTGCGTTTTTGCGCGATTATTTTGAGCCCCATCATGCCGGTGCTTACAAGGCCTGTCTTGTTGAAAACCGTATCGCGCAGCACGAGCTACTGCCGCTCCGACCGCAAACCCGCATGGATAGACCTCATCGTGACCGTCCGCTGCGCATTGGATGGTTCGGCGTATTGAGGTGCCGGCGTAGTCTTGCGCTGCTGGAGGCTATCGCCCGTCAACACGACGGCCGCGTTGAAATTGTCATGCACGGCTTTGCGGACATCACGCTGCCTGATTTTCACGATCGCATTAAACGACACCAGAACATGCGCTATTACGGCCGTTATCGTTCCCCTGAAGATCTTGCGAAGATTTATGCTGATGTTGATCTCATATGGGCTGGCGACTTTCATGATGCAGGTTTCAATTCACGCTGGCTTCTTCCGAACCGTATTTATGAAGGCGGTTATTTTGGGGTTCCGTCAATTGCGCCAGCAGAGAGTGAGACGGGCCGCTGGCTGGAGGCGCGGGGCGCCGGGTTTGTATTGCCCGAACCTCTGGAAACCTCGCTTCCCGATCTTGTTGATCGGTTGATTGTCAAGCGTAAAAAAATCAGAACAATCCGACAGCGACTTCTGCATTTGCCAGCATGGGTTTTTATCCAGCCCAAGTGTGAAATGAAGAATGTAGTTACACAGGCTTTGCCTGAGAAAAAAATCAAAGAAAATGAGCAATCGTATCTGCTGGACACTCACCGATATGAATACGGAACAAATTGAATTTTATTGGTCTATTAAAATACGGAAATAGACTTGAAAAAATATTCTCTGCAAGATTGCTTTGTGACATAACAACCTTGTCGAGATTATGTTTCATAAATTCTGGAATGAACAGATGCACCACTTCGTAAAGGCATCAGTATAGAGAGAGATTATGAATCTGTCTGTCGTGGGTGACTATGTCTCTGATGAGAATGATTTATCGGCGCGCGCCAGGCGCGAACAGGAATGCTACGACGAGGGCCTTCAGCGGGAGACTTACGACGATGTGCTTTCGCATTGCCAGGCCTTTTGGCATGATGAAATTCTTCGGCAATTTCGTACGACGCTGAACGCGGAAAATGTCAGAACTGTTCTGGAAATAGGTTCTCACGGCTGGGCCATGGTGTATGACGGCCGCAAGCCGCCTCGTCATGCGCTGACATGCATCAATATCTCGCAGGCCGAGCTCAATCTTGGTCAAAAGAAGGCGCATGCGCGCGGCCTCGATATTGATTTTCGCCTCATGGATGCTCATAAGCTTACGTTTGATGACAACAGCTTCGATGTCGTTTTCGGTTTTGGCATTCTTCACCACCTTGATTACGCCATAGCGTTGGATGAAATCCGCCGCGTGCTGCGCCCCGGCGGGCGAATGGTTTTCAATGAACCGCTGGATATGAACCCTGTCGGCGTTCTGGTGCGTAAAGCAACGCCAAAAGCACGCACCCCCGATGAGGCGCCAATAAGACGGCAACATTTACGATTGTTCGAAGAACGGTTTGACATTGCTCTTCATCCGCAACAATTCCTGTCCGTGCCGGCGGGAATTTTGTCTCGCGCGTTCATGAAATCGCCAAAAAACATCATCATGCGTAGCGCCTATCGGCTGGATTGTTTGCTTGCCCGCATTCCTGGTTTGCGTTTGTGGTTTCGCAAGGCGGTTTTGACCGGCATAAAAGCGGGCGACTGACGAACCGAATGAGAGAGACCATGACAGTAATCTCAGCATTTGAACCAATGAGGCGTAAGCCGTGACAACAGTTCCGATATCCAAGGGGAGTTGCGATGGTTGGCGGCGCGATGTTGACTGGGCGATGACGCCCACATCGGACAGCTCCGATTTGTCTCTCACGGCGGCTCTTTCTCATTATGTCAAAGATGCGATCGACCTTATGGGCGCGTTTTTGGCGCTTTTGCTATTCGGACCATTGATGCTCATTATCGCCTGTATTCTGACGTTACAGAGCGGACCGGTTATTTTTGCGCATGAGCGCATCGGCATGAACGGCGCCCGCTTTCGTTGTTTGAAATTCAGGACGATGGCGCCGGATGCAGAGGCGCGTCTGAATGCGCTGCTCGATTCCGATCCGTCGGCGCGCGAAGAATGGGAACGCGAGCGCAAACTCCGGAACGATCCAAGAATCACGCGGTTCGGCGCATTTCTTAGAGAGACAAGCCTTGATGAGTTGCCGCAGCTGATCAATGTGCTGCGCGGTGAAATGAGTTTTGTCGGGCCGCGTCCGATTACCGAAAGCGAACTTCCAAAATATGGGGAAGACGTCGCCTATTACCTGAAATGCAAGCCGGGCATTACCGGGATGTGGCAGGTCAGCGGTCGCAACAATTTGAGTTATGAGGCGCGCGTCGCGCTTGATTCTCAATACGCCCGCAATCGCTCGCTTGGTCTTGACGCAATAATTCTGTGCAAAACTTTCGGCGTTGTGCTCTCTAAAACCGGCGCGCGTTGAGGACGGCGCCGAGGCGGATTGAAGCTGAGCCGCATCAATGAGTCACGGCGCCCATAGGGCTTGTTGCCGCCATGGTTGCGGGACGGAAAGCTTTCCAGAAAGAGGCGGTGTCTCATCGCGCAAGCTGAGCGACTGCCAGGCGCTGCGCCATTCCTCCGGCAGGGGATATGGCGGAGCGACGCTCTCATCGGGCGCAAAGCCAAAGCGCCCGTAATAAGCAGGGTCGCCGAGCACGAAGACATGGGCGACGCCAGCGTTTTCCAACCGCTGCAAACCCGTTTTGACGATTGCGTCGCCGACGCCTTGCCGCTGCCAGGCAGGCGCGACGGCGAGCGGCGCTAGAAGCGCGACTTTGTCATCTCTTCCTGCGATGCTGCATGGTGTGAAGATGACATGTCCCGCCAGAACCTTATCGGCAATTCCGACAAGCGAGAGAACACTCGGCGCTTCTTTCAGCAGTTCCCTGACGACAGGCAGCAAATCTTCATCGGGAAATGCGTCCGGATAAAGCTTTTCGATCAGGGCGACATCGTTCGGTCTGCTTTCGCGTATTTTAAGGTTGCCGATCATGTATGTATCATCAGATTAATTGCACGATATTGTTAATACGGGGATGGGCGGCGATGAGATTCATATCGCCCGGAAACCCGCGCTAAACGAAAATCAGGATAACCAGCGCCCAGGCGGCGAGGGCGAGACCAATCGCCAGCCAGACTTTTTGCGCTGTTGTCAGCCGTCGCATGTGGCGTCGCTTCCCCGGTCATAAACCCCGCCCGGCGCTTGAGCGCGCCGGGTGCGTTGTTGCCCCCTGACGAATAATCTCTATCAGGTCGGTCAGCTTTTGTCTCTATCGGAAATAGATACGCAAGAAGGCGCTTGCTAAAAATCGAGACCGGGGGAATTTCAGCTATCGCCGAATGGCAACCGATGACTACTTTTCACCGTTCAAGTATCGATCCAGTTCGCGGTGGAAGTGGCGTATGCGGTCTTCCTGTTCGCACCATATAGGCCCTTTAAACCCGCGTGACTTGACGCCTTCCTGAACGGCGGAAACCAGCTCCACATCCTGATCGAGAACTTCACCCAAATCAGGCTTCACGCCTGCGGGCACGTACTCGACTTCAGGACGTATCTCGCCAGAAACATCTATCCCATCGGGCAGACCCATCCATGCGGGTACAGTGTAGCCTGGGTCATCGACATATCGAAACATCGTCATGTTGTCATAATAGAAACGCTCCGGATCGGTCGGGTGAGGCGTAAACCGCATGATGAAAACGCCTTCAGGATGCATGCCGATCTGTACATTCGGAAAATAACCCGTGGCCCAGCTGTCACTAAGCTGGCCGTCAGTCATGTTGTTATAATAGTCGAGGCCGAACTTCTCGCCGCGCGCGCGTTTCGCTTTCTGTATAGCTTCACGCACTTCTGCAGCGGTTCCATCATATTTTTCAGGATCGATACCGGCTTCCATCATCATGTGTTGCTGATAAGGATCTATTGATTCCTGATCTTTCACTCGGTGTGATTTCACGCCGATCGGCACGATCATCCGGCTGAAACCGTTGGGATAGAGATCAACCTGGCTAAAGTCCTCCATTACGCCTTGCGTTTGCGGATGAATATGCGGCAGGTGATAGGTCTCATAAAAAGCGTCGACGCCGGTTTTCCAGTTGGCCATCCATTCAGAGCGAACATGGCGCACGACATTCATTTTTTCAATTTCGTATTGTTCGATATAGCCTTCCGGTAAGCCAATCCATTCACGCAGCGGCGGCGCTTCGCCATCCATATTGATAAAGATCAATCCGCCAATAGAATCGCAACGGACCTCAGTCAGGCCGGGGCGGTGTTTCACCAGCTCCGGGTCGAATGTATCTTCATCCGTGATTTTATGCAGAGATCCATCATTGTTGAACTGCCAACCATGAAAGGGGCAGCTAAACTTAGGTACGCTACCATGGGCGGTGAGGCAAACGCGATTGCCACGGTGCGGGCAGACATTGTAAAATGCTTTGACGCCGCCATCATCCTGCCGTGTAATGATGAATTCTTCATGCCCATGGGCGAAGACGATAAAGTCGCCAGGCTCCTTAATGTCCGGCGTGACGCCGGCAAGGAGCCAGACCCGTGGCCACAAATGGGTCCACTCCTTTTCCATGAACTCTTTGGCGTAATAGCGGCCCGGGTCCGGAATATCCCGGCCAAGATCGGCGGGGCGAGGCTGTTTCGCCTCCAGCGATCCCGTTGGCGCTTTCAAATCCATCGGCCATTCTGCTTTGAAACCATCAGGCATAATCGTCTCCTCGCTCTGGGGATTGGCGATCAGGGCGCAACTGAATTTAACACATTTGTGGCAAAAAACAAACAATCGTGATTGTTTCTTTTTTCAGATCTAACTGACCGGCGTGACGCGATATCCGATGCGCGGGAAATGAATGGCGACATCGCCCGCTCGCGTGTCGTTGCGCACGACGACAATTTCCCGGTCATTGATCGCCAGCAATTTGCCCTCGACGGGAACTTTACCGTGATCTCCCGGCGTTACCGTGACCAATTCCTGCAATGCAGCCCCGCTTTCATCGGGCGTACTTTTCGGGAGCGTCGCCGGGGAGGCGGCTTTTGCAATATTGATCGCATCGGAAGCAGATATCTCTGTTCGTGTCCCGTCACCGAATGCATCCATTTGCGCACGCCAGGAATGTAAGTATTCGAAACCTTCAAGCATGCGGGCCGCGCTCGGGATATTGCCGTCCGCCATCCAGATATTGAAGTAGGCGCCGATGTCAGTCCATTCCGGCGCGTCTCCGCATAGGAATGAACGCCCATCGCTGAGTTGCTCCTCGATCAGCGCAGCGTGAGCGCGAAATTGACTGCGAAAATGTGGCGCGTCCTGACTGAATTTTTTAAAATCCAGGAACGTGAAATAGTCTTCGCGATCTTTTGACACCGCCTCAGGTATGTGTTCGGCGTTTTCGAAAAGCGATAGTCCTGCGCCTGGCGGGAAGAACGCGGCATCGCTCCACTGTTGCAATCCAGTGTTGAGAAGCGAGCCTGATTTGAACAATGGCTGGTCCGGGAAAAGCGCATCAAGCTTTTGCGCGATAAGATGTGTGTCGCAATAAATATCAGCGCCTATCTGCATGACCGGCGTTTTGCGGTAACCGCCGGTCAACGCCGTTAGGTCCGGCTTTGGCATGACCATTGGGATCTCTACGGATTTCCATGATATGTCTTTTATTCCAAAGACTTTTCGAATCTTTTCAGCAAAGGGTGACAAGTCAAAATGATGAAGAATAATGTCTGCCATCAGAAGGCCGTCGCTTTTGTGTTGGATGTTGGGAAGGCTATTTGCGATTCGATTGAATCATACTGCTTGGCATCAGGTCGCGAAGGCATTTTTCTAAATAGTCGAACAGAGCCTTTTCCGCATTCGGATCAACAACGGTAGAAAGCCTGTTGGTCGCCATACCTTCGAGGGTGGCCTGCACAAGGTTAAGAGCGAGGTCGAAGCTTTTTTTATCGCTTTGCCATTCCGGAAACAGAAGAACAGCTAGCTTGTACCATTCGCGATAAAACGCTTCTTGCGCTGGGCGGAGAATTTTTTCCAGCTCCTTGTCGGTGCGCGATGCGACCGCCAATTCATGGAAGGCGACGAAGAGAGGGTGGGTGACATGGCGCCAATAGGCTTCCAGCGCATCGTGAAGATGAGGTTTGTTTTCGGGCAGCGCTGAGATTGCTCTGCGGAATGCGCGCAAACGCTTTGTGTGGAGATGTTCTATCGCCGCCTGGATGACTGTGTGGCGATTGGAGAAATGGTGCATCATCGCGCCGCGCGACAAGCCCGCCTCTTCCGCTATCCGCGGCGTGGTCGTCTGTGCGTAACCATATTTTATAAGGCACTGCAGGGCTGCTTCGACAATGATCTTGCGGGTTGACGCGCTTTTCTGCGCCTGTCGTCCGATTTCATTATTCGTTCGCGCGTTCGCTGCTTTGTGCAGTCTGCGCCGGGCTGAAATTGTTGTTGTTTTTGTGTTCATTTGACTGCTCAGAAAAAAACATTCACGTCTGATTTTATTTTAGGGTATTCCTAGAGGAAAAGCGACCTCATTTTGTTGCGCTGCACCATCAATTTGGCGCGATAGCAAAGAAGGAGATTCTATAGTGGGACGAGTCGGTGGGAAAACAGCCTTGATTACGGGTGCGGCCTCTGGCCTTGGGCTTGAAGATGCTAAAAGACTGGCTGCGGAAGGCGCAAAGGTCATTCTCACCGATATCAGTGAAGAAAAAGGCCAGGCGGCGGCTGCCGAGATTGGCGATGCGGCGACGTTTTTCAAGCACGATGTGTCCAGCGAAGATGACTGGAAGACGGTTCTTGAAAACGTTGAGAAAAAACACGGCGGCCTCGATATTCTCGTGAATAATGCGGGTGTGGTCGTATTGTCTTCGCCAGAAGATTGCACATTGAAAGATTTCAAATTCGCCAATGCCGTTATGTCGGAAGGCGTTTTTTTGGGATGTAAATATGCTTTGCCAATGCTGCGCAAAGGCGATGGCGGGTCGATCATCAACATGTCGTCAACCGCATCCCATGTCGGATATCCTATCTTCTTTGCTTATTCTGCTGCGAAGGGCGCGGTGCGAGCGATGACAAAATCGATCGCTGTTCATTGTCAGGCGGAAGGCTATCCGGTGCGCTGTAACTCGGTTCATGCCGGCGCGATTGAAACCCCGATGGTGCAATTCGCGCAAGGCCGTGCAGACGAGGCGCCACATGCTATCCCGGAGAACGTCGTTTTGCCGCCGGAGTCGCTGGGCGCGCCCAGCGATGTGGCGAATATGGTTTTGTACCTCGCATCGGATGAATCCCGCTTTGTCACCGGGGCGGAGTTTGTTGTGGATAACGGCTTGATTGCTCGCCCTGCGGGCTAGTGTCGCGTGACTGGAAATGGTCTCTTGACTGTAAGAAAAAAACAATCATGATTGTCTTTTATTGCCGCCAAGAAACTGCAAAAATGCTCAGATAGCACTATGAAAAGGCTGGTAAAATGGACCTTGGTCTTAGAGGCAAAAATGTTCTTATAACCGGCGCCACGCAAGGTATTGGCCGGCGCGTTGCGAATCTCTTCGCCGAAGAAGGAGCGAATGTGGCGATCTGCTCTCGTTCCCCGGAAAGCGTGAACAAAGCGGTTAAGGAAATCCAGCTTCTTGCGGACGGGAAGATCACGGGCGCGCCCTGCAACATTAAGAAGAAAGAAGAATACGAGGCGTGGATCGAGGCCATGGCGGAAGATCTGGGCAGTATCGATGTCTTCATCCCGAATGTTTCAGCTGGCGGCGGCGCCGACAGCGAGAAAAACTGGTGGAAGAATTTCGAGATTGACGTTTTGGGTACGGTGCGCGGCGTCGAGGCTGCAATCCCACATATGGAAAAACGCGGCGGCGGCGCCATCACCATGATTTCAACGACAGCGGCGATTGAAACATTCATGGTCCCGCAAGCTTATAACGCTATGAAGGCGGCGCTTATTACGTATGCGAAGCAATTGAGTCAGGCTCATGGCGAGCAGGGTATCCGTGTTAACAGCGTTTCACCTGGACCGATTTACTTTGACGGCGGCGCCTGGGACATGATCAAGATTTCAAACGAAAAATTTTATGAGCGTACCGAAAAGACCCACGCGCTTGGACGGCTAGGCACGCCGGAAGAAGTCGCCAACGCAATCGTATTCCTGTCCAGCGCGGCCGCAAGCTGGATAACAGGCGTCAATCTCGTCGTTGACGGCGGTTACACCAAGCGAGTGCAGTTCTAACGCCCATGAAAGTTCGTCGTAAACAGAAGATAAAACGAACGTCGCAACGGCAGGGACCGGCTGGGACGCCCGTAAAGCCCGCGCCGAAACCAAACCTTCCATCCGACCTCATCCCGAAGGAACGCTATACGTCGCGCGATTACATGCAGCGCGAATGGGACGAGATGTGGACGAAAGTCTGGCTTTTGGGGTGCCGGGAAGATGATATCCCCGAGCCTGGCGACCATATGGTCACTGAAATCGGCCGTGAGTCCATTTTATTGGCGCGCCAAAAAGACGGCTCCGTCCGCGCGTTTTACAATGTCTGTCAGCATCGCGGCAATCAATTGGTGCATGGGGTTCACCAACCACAGGAAGGCGCCGAAACTTTTCGGTGCCGCTATCACAATTGGGAATACAAACTTGATGGTGGTTTCTTTAACATCCCCGATCTTGAAACATTCCCGCAAGGCGCGCCGCCATGTGGCGGCTTGATCAGCCTGCCTTGCGATATATGGGGATCGTTTGTCTGGTTCAGTCTCGATCCCGATGTTGAGCCTTTGCTGGACTATCTTGGTGTTATTCCGGAGCATCTCGATCCGTATCATCTCGACCGCATGGTGCCGACGAAATGGGTGACGGTCGAATGGAATTGCAACTGGAAAGCTTCCGTTGACGCGTTTAACGAAAGCTACCACGTTCAGGGCATTCATCCGCAACTGCTTTATTATCTAGATGATCTCGATATACAAATTGACTGTTATGAGCGTCACAATCGATATCTCATTGCGTTTGGCGTTTTAAGCCCACGGGTTATTTCTCCGTCTGAAATTCCGCCGCCCATCAAGGTTGTGATGCGCGACGCCGGCATGGACCCTGCGTCTTACGAGGGGTCGGTATATGATGCACGCGAGGAAATCCAGAAACACAAGCGTAAGAACGGCCCCGCCCAGGGTAAAGACTATTCGGCGCTCAATAATGATCAGCTAACAGATGATTATCATTATATGATTTTTCCGAATATTACTATGAATGTCCATGCAGACGACATGATGATGTTTCGTCAACGTCCGCATCCGGACGATCCGAACAAAATGCTTTTCGACTACTGGATGTTTGAGCTACCTGATAATGAGTTTGATCCAGAGGAATATAAAAGACCGCGCCACCGTCAGTTCAAGCACGGTCAGACATCTCTGGGACTGGTGATTAATCAAGATGCTTACAATCTGCCATTTGTACAGAAGGGCATGAACAGCCGCGCTTATCCGGGTTTGTGGCTGGGTGAACAGGAGCTTCGCATCCGCCATTTCCACAAGACTCTCGAGGATTATCTCTCGGGCGCCTATTCAAAGCCGAAATCAACAGTCGGGAAATAAAATGGCCATACAGCAGAGCAAAGATCAGCTTCTTCGCGCCTATCGCCAGATGAAAACCATCCGCGAGTTTGAAGAACGTCTGCACAAGGAAATCATGACGGGTGAAATTGCGGGGTTCACGCATCTTTACTCTGGTCAGGAAGCCGTCGCCGTCGGCGTGTGCGAGCATCTCGATGAAAAAGATCTGATCGTTTCGACCCATCGTGGGCACGGTCACTGCATCGCCAAGGGCTGTGATGTTAAAGCGATGATGGCGGAAATTTTCGGGCGTGCGACCGGTCTTGGCAAAGGCAAGGGCGGCTCAATGCACATTGCCGATTTCGATAAAGGCATGCTCGGCGCAAACGGGATTGTCGGCGCGGGCGGGCCGTTAGCGGTGGGCGCGGCGCTCTCTGCAAAACTCGACGGTGAAGGTCGTGTCGCCGTTTCTTTCGGCGGCGACGGGTCTGTCAATCAGGGCGCAGTGTTGGAAGCGATGAACATGGCGGTGGTCATCAACGCGCCTGCAATTTTCGTGATCGAAAATAATGGATATTCAGAACATACCGGCGCTGACTACGCCGTGGGATCGAAAGATATTGCGGCTCGTTCCGAAGCCTTCGGCATGAAAACCATCAAGGCGGACGGATGCGATTATTTTGCCGTCTATGATGCAATGGCCGAACTTCTCGACCATGCGCGCGCTGGAAAAGGACCGTGTACTGCGGAGTTTATGACTACGCGGTTCTTCGGGCATTTCGAAGGTGATCCGCAAAAATATCGGGCCAAGGATGAGGTCAAACGCCATCGCCAGGAAATGGATTGCCTTAAAAACTTCCGGAATAGCGTCGCGACTACTGGCGCTTTGGATGCCGCCGACATGGATGTGATCGACGAAGAAGTACTTAATCTAATTGAGGAGGCTGTCTTAAAGGCGCGTGCGGCGCCGTCGCCGTCGCCGGAGGAAATCACCACCGATGTCTACATTTCTTACCAATAAAGGAGCGCGGCCATGACCGTCATGACATATCGCGACGCGCTGAACCAGGTGATGCACCAGGAAATGGAGCGAGACTCCAATGTCTTTGTGTGTGGCGAGGATGTTTCTGGCGGCGCCGGCGGGACTTCCGGCGAGCGGGAGGCATCCGGCGGTATTTTTGGCGTTACCAGCGGTTTATTGCCCAAGTTTGGCGAAGACCGCGTGATCGATACGCCGATTTCAGAAAACACGATTGTCGGGCTTGCGGTCGGCGCCTCCTTGGCGGGTAAGCGCGGCATCGCTGAGATCATGTTTGCAGATTTTCTTGGTCTCGCCCTCGATCAGACAATGAATCAGGCGGCTAAGTTCCGTTACATGTCAGGCGGTAAAGCCAAATGTCCGGTGGTTATTCGCGTTCCCTATGGCGCAGGGATGAACATGGCGGCCCAACACAGCCAGACCATGTATCAGATCATTACTTCTGTACCCGGACTGAAAGTGGTCATGCCGTCCAATCCAGCAGATGCAAAAGGTCTGTTGACGACGGCGATCCGCGATGATGATCCCGTCGTCTTCTTTGAACACAAGGCTATGTATGGTCGTAAAGGCGAAGTGCCGGATGGTGAGTATCTTGTGCCTTTCGGTCAGGCGGCGCTTGTTAATGAAGGCGATGATGCGACGATCATCGCCATGGGCCGGATGGTGACATTTGCTGAAAAATCGCTCGCCGGGCTGAAGGATGATGGCGTCAATTGCGACCTGATCGATCTGCGCACCACCAGCCCGCTCGATGAAGACACCATTCTCGATAGTGTTGAGAAGACCGGCCGCGTGGTTGTCGTGGATGAATGTCCGCCACGTTGCTCTGTGGCGTCAGACATCGCCGGCTTCATTGCAAGCCACGGTTTTTCCTCTTTGAAGGCGCCAGTCCAGCAGGTGACGGCGCCGCATTCGCCCGTGCCATTCTCGAAGGATTTGGAGCGGGCATATGTTCCGGGGCCGGCCCATATCGATGCGGCGGTGCGCAAAGTCGTTTCTTACAAATAGGCGCTATATGACTGACCAGATACAGGCCTTCACCATGCCCAAATGGGGTATCGAAATGGAAGAAGGCGTCATTCGTGAGTGGCATGCCGAGGAAGGGCAGACTGTCAATGAAGGCGACCTCTTTGCGGTTATCGAAACTGACAAGATCGCCAATGACGTTGAGCTGGAATTTACTGGAACCCTGCGTAAACGCGTTGGCGAAGAGGGTGAAGCGTATCCCGTCGGGGCTTTGATCGCCGTCTTTGCAGATAGCAGCGTGTCCGATGGTGATGTAGAAGCCTTTATCGCCGGTTTTAAAGGCGCTGATGCAGGGTTCGCCTATTCTGACGATGCCGATAATGCAGGTGTGACAATCGCCAGTACACCAACTGCGCAGGCGGCGTCTCAAGGTGTTCCTGATGGATTGTCTATCTCACCAAAAGCGGCGGAGCTGGCGGCAACGCTTGGCGTTGATCTGTCTCGTGTCGAAGGCAGCGGGCGTAATAGCCGCATTTCCCTTCAGGATGTTGAGCAGGCGGCGAAGGCGCAAGGGCTGGACGCCGCCGCGTCTGACAGCGACCAGGAAAATCCGTTCACGGTCATCAAACTCTCTTCCATGCGGCGCACAATTGCAAAACGCCTGACGGAAGCAACGCAAACGGTTCCGCATTTTTATCTGCGCACAGCCATCAATATGGACCCGGTATTGGCGTTGCGTTCGGCGAAAAAAGCCAAAGTTGGATCGGCGCCGTCGATCAATGACTACCTTATCAAAGCGTCCGCACGCGCTCTGATGGATGTTCCGGAAGCGAATGTTCATTTCATGGGCGATGAAATTCATCAGTTTGACCATGCGGATATTTCCGTCGCCGTTGCGGTGCCGGGCGGACTGATCACGCCGGTCGTGCGAGCGGCTGAGAATAAGTCAGTCGAGGCTATTGCGAACGAGATGCGCGATTACGCCGAACGCGCAAGAGCTGAAAAGCTTGAACAGCACGAGTATCAGGGCGGCACATTCTCGCTTTCAAATCTCGGCATGTATGGCGTTACGAATTTCGATGCGGTTGTGAACCCGCCAATGGGGGCGATCCTTGCCGCCGGTGCTATTGTGCGCGCTGCAAGCGAAGAAGGCGGCTTCCAAAGCGTGATGCAGGTGACGCTCTCCTGCGATCACCGCGCGATCGACGGCGCTCTTGGCGGTCGTCTTCTGCAGGCGTTGAAGACCGCGCTCGAAGCGCCAGACCAACTTTGAGGTGATGTCATGATGCCGCTTCGCCCGCCGATGGATCACAAGGTTTTGCAGATCGCCTACGTGGTCAACGATGTGCAGGCGTCAGCGGAGCGATGGATGAAAACTTTCGGCGTCGGCCCTTTCTATATTCTCGATCGTCCCGATGTTGGCAATCCGCTTTACCGGGGGAAGCCGCAACAGGTCGAGTTCTCGGCAGGGCTAGCGCAGGCGGGCGACATTCATATTGAGCTGATTGAGCAGCATTGCGACTCGCCGTCCTGCTATCGCGACCTTTTTCCTAAAGGCCAGGAAGGTTTTCATCATGTGGCGGTTATTGTTGAAGACTACGCACAGGAAGTCACCCGCTATGAAGAGCTCGGCTTTCCCGTGGCGTCGAGCGGTGAGTTTGGTCCGCTGAAATTCTGCTATGTGGATACATCGCCGGTTATGGGAGGCATGGTCGAGGTCCTGGAAAACCTGCCGTTCATTCACAACTACTTCGCTCGCATACGCGAAGCAGCGGAGAACTGGGACGGATCCGATCCGATCCGTGACGCGAACGATCTTGCAGGTTGATAATGAAACTGGCGCCGCATCCCCGTGATGTTCGTCGCGCCACCGATTTTGGCGAGGTCGTTCAAATTGCGTACCATGCGCCTAATATCGAAAAGCTTGCGACACGGTTCGCCGCCGAACTGGGGGCGGGACCTTTCTATCTTCTTGAACATATCGCTTTAAAATCTAGTCTTTATCGCGGTGAACCAATGACATTCGACCATAGCTCCGCCTATGGCCAGTTCGACGATGTCATGATTGAACTCATTCACCAGCATGATGATCAACCTTCGGCGGTGCGGGATATGTATGATGCTCAAACGATGGGGCTGCATCACCTGGCGGTTTTTGTTGACGATCTGGCGTCATCGATGCGTGACGTTGAGCGTGCAGGTATGGTCACCGTACTTGATGCGCACACGGCGGATGGCGTTCATTTTGCGATGGCGGACGCCCGTGAGAAATGCGGGTTTATGCTTGAGTTTTATGAGCCGTCGCCATCATTGTTGAAGTTCTATCAGTTCATCAGGCGAAAGTCCGAGAACTGGGACGGAAGCGAGATATTGCGCAAACTATAGTGGGCTAGTCTTTGTCCTGCGCAGCTGCCAGAGAAGCGTTTATTTCTGACTGCGTTGGGTTCCGCCGAAGCGTCAGGCCGCCATTCACCTGCAGGTTTTGGCCGGTCATGAAGCATTCATCGGAGGCAAGAAATACTGCGGCGGCTGCAATATCGTCCGAGGTGCCGACCCGGCCCAACGGATATTCCGCTGCAAACGCCTCTTCCATGCCGGGCATGTTGGCGGCGTCTTCGGTCATTGGCGTTTTGGTGAATCCCGGCGAAATCGAATTCGCGCGCACGCCGTATTTTCCGTATTCGTAGGCGACGCAACGGATCACATGATCGGTTCCAGCTTTTGTGCCCATGTAAGCCGCATGATGGTTGAGCATCACTGTTGCGGTTGCTGACGAGATCTGAATGATCGATCCGCCGCCGCGTTTTTGCATTGCGGGCGCCATCGCCTGACAGAAAAAGAACGGACCTTTGAACTGCAGAGCAAGAATTTTGTCGAGCTCTTGCTCGGTTGTTTTATCAAATCGTTTAACGAATCCCCAGCCGGTAGCGTTGAGGGCTATATCAACACCATCGTAAACGCTGGTTGCTTTTTCAACTAACCGGTCAAGATCGGTGAGAAGAGTGATGTCACACAACGCATAATCGCCTCTAATCTCTTTTGCAAAGTGTGACAACTCTTCTTCGTGGCGGCCGGCTATGATCACCTTGGCGCCTTCGTCAGCGAAACGTTGCGCGATCACCTGGCCCATATTGCCGCGCCCGGCGGCGCCCAGCACAATCGCGACTTTGTTTTTCAGGGCGGGGCCAGGCATCAGGGCGCATTCCCGAAGACAGGATCTTCATGCCCGCGGGTCCCGCGCAATGTGAGGGTCTTGAACATGCCTTCATCCCAGATGCCGGACGAAAGCTCGTTGTGATTCCAGTCCATCACGACTTGCCGGTGAGCGATCTTCCATTCCTTGTCGCGTTTTTGGAGCCGGTCCACATAGCGCCCGCCATACCAGAACACATGAGGGATGCCGTCGACTTTCGACCAGTCAAACTGGGAAAGATATGTTGAGCCGAAAATTTCTTCGACTTTCTGTTTGTCGCCGCGAATCCGGTGATAGGCGAATAAATAACTCTCCGTGCAGGCAATGTTATCTTTCAGTTCCATATGCACATTCATGATTGCGTGCATGGTAACCTCAAACCATTCCTGAATCTCACGAATGATGAATTCGGCGAATTCCTGCGCGCCGCCATTGAAGACGCCATGATCATCGCGCGCATCGTCCCAGTAAACTGAGCGCATGAGATCAACGTCGCAACGGTCCAATGCACGGCAATAACGCGTCAGGACATCGTAAATGCGCTTGCGGTCGATCAGCTCCTGCAGTTCGGCTTCATCAAAATCGCGCATCGCGTTCACTCCAGATATCAGGCGCCCGGTCGCTTCGCCGGGCCGATAATGTCGTAAAAGGTGAGTTCCATTTCTTCTGCAAGGCAATCGACAATGGGCGGCACCAACCGTTCATGAAAGTCGGTGGTCTGGTGATACTGAAAGGCGTCGTCATCAGAGAATGTCGCGATACAGAGATATGTGTTCTCGTCGTCCCGCGAGCGAATGAGTTCATAGACCGGTGTTTCCTGTTCATGTTTATGCGTGAGTTCGCGAAGCTCTGTTTGTAATCTTTCAAATTCTGCGCTTTTTTCCGGTTTAACGACCAGCTTTGCGACGAATGCAGTCATAAAATTCTCCCTTACGCGGCGTTGTTACTGCTCGCTTCGATCTCTCTAGCAATTTGCTCTTTGAGCTTGAATTTCTGGATCTTGCTGGTCGACATCGGCCAGTCATCCACAAACCGGACATAGCGCGGTATCTTGAACCGGGCGAGTTTGCCCTGGCAGTGCGCAATCAAATCCTCTTCGTCTATAGAGGCGCTGTTTTTTAACTTGATGAATGCGGCTGCAACTTCTTCATAACGCGGATCGGGGGCGCCAACGATTTGCGAGAGCTCAACCGCCGGATGAGAATTCAGCACCGCTTCGATTTCGGCGGCGGCGACATTCTCGCCGCCGACTTTGAGCATGTCTTTTGTGCGCCCGTGGAACATGATCTGGCCGTTTGCGTCGAGGGAGCCGAGATCGCCAGTATGAAGCCAGCCATCAGAGTCGATGGAGTCTTTTGTTTTCTCCGGGTCTTTGTAGTATCCGGTCAGCATGCCGGGGCCGCGAATGCAGATATCGCCGCGTTCATCAACGCCGCATTCCTCGCCTGTCTCCATATCGAGAATTTTAAGCTCCCATCCTTTCAGGGGAACACCAAGCCGGGATGTCCTGGTTTCTTCATCGTCACTGAGACGGCTGGTGCAGACCGTTCCGGATGCCTCGGTCAGCCCATAAGTGCCGACCTGAATAGTGTGGGGCATTGCCTTGATGATAGCGTCTTTGATCGCCGCTGGCTGGACGCCGAGATTGGAATTCATTAGCCGGATACGTGAAAGATCCGTTTCCGGAAAGTTTTTATGACTGATCAGATCCTGCATGATGGTGACGAATGACGGGTAGGTCATGGTCGCCTTTTCTTTTTCCAACATCTCGAGCGCCATGCCGGCTTCGAAATGCGGAATAGTTAGGTAGGCGCCGCCAACGTCGAAAACAGCGACCATGGGAAGGATGCCGGCGATGTGAAAAATTGGCAGGGGCGACCAGAAACGGTCTTTCTCCGTCATCTCATAGCGATAACGCCCCAGCGCTCGACTATTCGAAACGATTGCGCTGTGCGGGATCATGCAGCCTTTAGGGTTTGATGTTGTGCCGGAGGTATAGAGGATTAATCCCAGATCGGATGGAAAGACGCCGGCAATACGTTCATTCAGTTCCTTGTCAGTGATGCTGTCGGCGAGCGCCGCTAAATCGCGTTGCGGCATGTAACCGGGATAATCGCCGTCGCCGGAAACGATGATATTTTTAAGCTTCGGCGCGTTTTTTACGGATAGAGATTTGGCGTCCGAGTTGTTTTTCAAATCCGGAAAGGCCTGATCCAGCCTGGCAATGAAGTCGACGGCGTCGGCGACTTTGTCGGTCGTTACAAGACTGACGATATCGGCGTTCTCAATCAGATAAGCAAGTTCAGCAGGGGCGTATCGTGCGTTGATGGGCACGCCTGCGGCGCCGGCGAGAGCGGCGCCAAACAACGCCTCCACGAACTCCGGCTGGGTTGTCATCAGCAAAGCCACATGGTCGGTTGGGTTGACACCCAGCGCCATGAAAGCTTTCGCCCAGCACCGGGCATTTCCATAGAGTTCGCTGTATGATTGCCTTATATTCGGAAAAACCAGCGCATCCTCATCCGGGCGCGCTTCGGCTGCGCGGATGAGAAGGCCGCTGAGCGTCAGAACCATATCTGGATTTTCGCTTGTCATCGCGGTCGCCTATTTCAAGGGATCGAGATATTCGCGGGTCCAGCCGCCATCAATACATTCAATCATGACGGGGGCAATTTCCTTGAAGTGGTCTGACGCCTGGTGCGCTTCGTCAGCGGCCTCGTCTTTAAACGACTCGATTACAGCAAAGGAATTCGGCTCGCGCAGGCGATAGAACTTGTAAATCAATGCGCCTGGCTCGTTTTCGGCGACGGCTTTTTCCATTCTTTCGCAGGCTTCCAGATATTGCGCCTCTTTTTCAGGAAAAATCTTCATCTTGGCGATGAATGTATGCGTCATTGCTTTTGCTCCCTGGCGTTCTGATCGTCATTGTGCGGCGCAATAGCGCCGATTTGAAAAGGCTAATCTCAAAAGCCGTCATTATGGCATTGTTGGCGAACCTTTACGACAAAAACAATCACGAACGATTGTTTTTGTGCGGCGCAAAATGTCAAA
The DNA here is from genome assembly GCA_039196665.1 of Pseudomonadota bacterium. Classification (GTDB taxonomy): domain Bacteria; phylum Pseudomonadota; class Alphaproteobacteria; order Caulobacterales; family Parvularculaceae; genus Hyphococcus. Next base: position 219,683 of record JBCCUQ010000004.1, read on the forward strand.
AGCAACTGTTGCATAAATGACAATACACGGCTTTGCCTGATAATCCCTAGCATTTTCAGCTATTGCAAGCAAAGAAAAAAACAATCATGATTGTTCGTATTCATGCTTCGTTGACGGTGAATCAGCGGAAGATATGTCAGCCAATAATTCTATTTGGGATGGCAGAGTTAGGGAGGGGCAGAAATGTCTTCAAACAAGAAATTCAAGTCAGCTTTAAAACTATGCGCTGCGCCAATTTCGCTGAAATTCGCCTTAGCGGGGCTGAGTGTTGGGGGCGCATTGGGGACGACCCCGGTCCTCGCGCAGATTGGCGGCGATGAAATCATCGTGCAGGCGACGCGTCGTGAAACAAACCTTCAGAAAACGCCGGTGGCCGTTACGGCCTTAAACGAAGACGCCGTTGATTCTCTGGTTCCGCAGGACCTTGGCGATATCGCAGCCTTTGTGCCGAACTTTTCCGCATCGAAAGTGACAGGCTTTAATGCTGCGTCCTTTGCTATTCGTGGCGCCGCACAAACAGACATTATCGTTTATTCTGAATCGCAGGTTGCGGTGACGCTTGATGATTTCGTTGTGCCTCATGTGCAGACCCAGCTTCTGGATGTTTTCGATATTGAGCAGGTAGAAGTCTTGCGTGGTCCGCAAGGGACGCTTTTCGGTAAGAACTCAACAGCTGGTGTTGTTAATGTGCGTACCAAACGCCCTGAAATCGGTGTCGCTTCCGGACAAGGGCGTTTCCAGTATGGGTCGTTTAACCGAATTGAAGGTCGTTTGGCTGTAAACGTGCCGCTTGGCGATCAAGTGGCGTTTCGTTTTGCGGGACAATATCAACGCTCCGATGGTTATTATCGAAATGGCGCCGAGTTTGGTCCGCTAACGCCTTTTGGCCAGCTGGACGCAATGATGAACAACATAAATCCGGTGCTGGGCGCAACAGGCGCTGGGGACAATCGCCGTTTAGGCGGCGAGGATGTTATAAGCCTGCGCTCGAAACTGCTTTGGGAGCCTAATGAGAATTTCCAGGCGCTCTTTCAATACGAACTGATCCGTGAAAACTCTGATGCAGTGCCGGCTGTAAACGAAACGCCAGTGGGTGATCCGCGCTTCGTCTTCAATAACTTGGGCTATACGCAAGACCCGGGTGACCCACTCGATAACGCAGGCATCACGGACGCCAGTGCGATTGGCGCTTTTAATATTGGTCTCGATGATGGGCACCAGGTCGACGTCAACGGATACTACCTCAATATCAATTGGGATATAGGACCTGTTTCAATTACGTCGATCACCGGATTACGTAATCAAATGTCAGCACTCGCCAATAACTATGTGGGTGAGGTCGGACCGATTGCGCAGTTTGATGCAAATCGCGCTGATGACCGTGAAACCTTCCAGCAGGAAATCCGTCTCAACTTTAATCTGACAGAAAATATTGATGTTGTGGCTGGCGGATTTTACCAATCAAATGACACAACATTCTGCGTTACACAGCAGCTAGGCTTTCTGGACTTGTTCGGTCTTGCGCCGTTCGGCACCTTCAACAATACGCCGCAGGTTTTGTGTAACGCTCAAGATGCGGAAGCATTCGCACTTTTCGCCGATACGACGATCAGTTTGACGGATCGGCTGACAGTTGCCGGCGGTTTCCGCTATACTTGGGAAGATAAGACATGGATTGGGCGCAATCAGGTGCCGTTCCAGGCGTTAAATGGCGGCTTTGACCCCGACTTGAATTTTGACACGATCGGGTTGCTGGGCGCCGCAGATTTTGATCGTTTCCCCATGGGTGTTTTATCGGACACCACCAATGGCGAATTTAACGAACCAAGCTGGCGTGGTCTGGTTTCCTATGATTTTGCCGATAACGCTTATGGGTATGCGAGCGTGTCACGTAGCTTCCGGTCCGGCGCCTTTAATGATCAGTCCGGCACGACAGGCAACGAACTTACACCTGCGTTGATTGCTCCAACACGGCCAGAAATCGCAACGTCTTATGAAGCTGGATTGCGTTTGGACCTGTTTGACGGTCAGGTGCGTTTCAACCCGACTTTCTTCTATGTCAACTATGAAGATGCTCAACGTCAGATTGCGGCGACCTTGACGAACAGTGTCGGTGTTGATTTCCAGGAAACGCGTTTCTTCAACGCTGCTGAAGCGCGTGTTTATGGTATCGAACTGGAAAGTCAGTGGGTGACGCCGGTTGAAGGCCTGATCATAGGTGGCAATTTTTCCTGGCAGGATGCGGAGTTTAAACGGTTTGAGGCGGATACGGATTTTGACGGTATTATTGACGTTGACTTTTCAAACCGTCCGTTGACCAGAACGCCGGAGAAGACTTGGACAGTGTTCGGCCGCTATGAAACGCCGGTTGGTAATGACCTCGTTATGAGATTGGGCGTGACAGCGGCGCATGAAGACGAAAACGTCTTCTCATATTCCGATGTTGATCCAGCCTTTGACACGACCCTCAATGCGCGAACGCTGGTTAGCGCAACGGTAGAAGTGGCAAATGTTGATGATGTCTGGTCGATACGGGGATTTGCCAGAAACCTTACCGACGAGCGCTATCGCGTATCATCTCAAGCGGTTTCAAATCTGTGGGTCTTCAGCCAGTATGGTGAGCCGCGGGTCTATGGAATCGAAATTGGTTATAGTTTTAATTGAGCGATAAGTGGTTAAACCATGTGAAGTAGAAAGGCCGCTCGTAAAGAGCGGCCTTTTTTGCAGGTTCTGATAATCGAGACAAGAAAGGCTAAAGGCGATGGCGACAGAGGCGGCGTTGAATGGAAAACGCACCATTGTGACTGGCGCGGCGAGCGGCATTGGCGAAGCGATTGCGCAGGCTTTTTTAAAAGCGGGCGCCAGTGTTCTCGCGATTGATCTACCGGATCAAAAGCTTACTGAGCGATATGCTGACGTTCAAGCCACAAGTGCTTTGGAACAGGATATTACGGCGCCTGACGCTGCAAAAAAAATCGTCGCAAGGGCGCTGAAAACCATGGGCGGCATTGATGTCCTTGTAAATAACGCTGGTATGGCGTTGGGAAGCGAGCTTGAGACAACCACAGATGAACTATGGGATAAAATTATGGGCGTTAATGTGACCGCCATGTTTAAAATATCCCGCGAAGCAGTTCCGCACCTTAAGAAAAGCGGCAAGGGCAGAATTATAAACCTAGGGTCGATCATGTCGGATATGGGCGGCCCAAATCTATTTGTATATGGAACATCAAAACATGCGGTCGCCGGTATGACCAAGTCCATGGCCGTTGATTTGGGCCAGTACGGCGTTACAGCAAACTATCTTCAGCCTGGCGCCATCGTGACCGCACTGTCGGCGCCATTTTTTGAAGATAAGGAGTTTCGCCAATATTGGGAAGACAAGGCGCCTATAGGACGCCTTGGTCAGCCCGAAGATGTGGCCGCCGCCGCTGTCTTTCTCGCGAGCGATGCGGCGCAGTTTATTTCCGGCGTAGGCCTTAATGTTGACGGCGGCGCAATCGTGAAGTTTTGATAGGCCGATGGAAAACCTTGAAGAAAGAGTGCAGCGTCTTGAAGCGCGCGAGGACATTCGGTCTCTAGCAGCGCGCTATACATTTGCGGTCGACAATCGCGACCTGCAAGCAATTGCTGGCTGCTTTTCCGAGAATGCGTGTTTTCGTTCAAAGGATGGCGTGTTAAACGCCGTTGGCCGCGACACTATTATGACGCAGTTCGATGCAAGGTTTTCAGTTCTGGGGCCGGGCGCACATTACACACATGACCATGTTGTCTGGTTTGAGCAGGATGACCTAAGCATCGCGCGTGGCTTGTTGTCGTCCCATGCAGAGCTAATCCGAAACGGCCGCCCGATGATTACATCATTACGATATGATGACGAGTATATTCTAGAAGACGGGAGGTGGGTTTTTTCCGACCGATTGCTTTCGTTTTTCTATTATCTCGATACCGGGGAATATTTGAAATATCTCGGCGATAAAAAACGAATGCGTGCTTACGATGAGCCCGCGAACGCAGACTTTCCGGAAGCTCTCGCTTCATGGCGCAAATACCATCCATCGGACTAAACGGCCGGGTTGGCGAACTCGCAATAAGGTTCTTTTTCGACCAGATCGAGAACGAAGGAGAGTTTCGCCATGCCGCTAATGATCGCCATTACCGTGCCAAGTTCGCAGATTTGCGCATCATCGAAGTGAATATGCAGATCTTTGTACAAAGCATCGTCCATGTGGCCGTCCGGGTTGGTCAGCGCCATTTGCGCCGTGTAACGCAGGACTGCTTTTTCCGCGTCGTCAAACGGGCCGTTCTCAAAATGAAGAATGGCGTCAACTTGCTCCTGTGAAATACCCGCCTCCAGACTGCCGGGTACATTCTGTTTGTTGCAAGTTAGGCAGCCATGGGTCATCGAGAGATAGAGCCTGGCCAGTTGTTTGAATTTGTTATCGACACGCCCGCCGAAAAAAATCTTGCCGTAAAATTCCCCCATCACGAAATTTAGAAGCTCCGGCGCATTTGCAAACGCTTCGACGAAGGCGGGCTCGCCTGTCAGCTTGTTGAGCGTGTCCCAGACCTGACCGAGTTCCGGTGAAAGTTCATCTCTGGGAATGCGTGATAAGGGAGTGCTAGACAATTCACGTCTCCTTAGATCGTGTTATTCTTTGAAATAGTCCGGCTTTCCGATCGGCCAGACCCATCCATACTGTGACATGCCGCCATCGACGGTGATGACTTCGCCGGTCACAAACTTCGATGAAGGCGCCGCAAGGTAGACGGCGGTTTCCGCGATATCCCATACATCGCCAAACCGTTTCATCGGGTTCGCCATGGGAAAGTTCTTCAAGTCATTGTCTGAATAGTTATTAACGCCTTCGGTTTCGATTGCGCCGGGCGCAATGCAGTTAACCCGTATGTTGAACGGGGCCCATTCCGTGGAAACGGTTTTGGAAAGGTAGATAACGCCCGCCCTTGCAGCGCAGGAGTGTGCAGATTGCGGCATGCCGCGTTCGACCGTCGCAACGATGTTGATGATATTGCCGGGCGCCTGCTTGTCTCGCCAGCGTTGCGCCGCTTCCTGCATCATCCACCAGGTGCCGTTGAGGTTGGTGTCGATGACGGCAAGCCAGCCTTTGCGGGAAAAGTCGATGGCGTCCTGGGAAAATTGCCCGCCCGCGCTGTTGATCAAAACATTGATGGGGCCGAATTTTTTGAATGTTTCTTCCATGAAGATGTCGACGCTATCGGCGTCGCGGATAGTGATCGGCTTATAAGTGATTTCGCGGCCGACGAATTTCTTGATGCCGTCACGCACATCCGCGAGCTTTTCCTCCCGGCGTCCGCAAATAACAACATTGGCGCCAAGACGTGCGAACAATACCGCCATCGCGCGACCCATGCCGCTGCCGCCGCCGGAGATTACCGCCGTCTGACCATCTAGCAGACCATCTTTATAGACGGTCGGCGCGTTCGCCAGTTCCTCCAGCGTCATGCCGGAATAGTCCCGGATCGGCGTTACGTTGTCGGTCTTCCCAGCGGACAAGGCCCGGAGTTTTTTATCTGCCATATCTCCGTCCATGCTCCGTACTCCCCTTAATTGTTCATTCCAAAAATCGATACGGCGGCGACATTTCGGTTCGGTATGCCACCCAGATTATGTGCTAGGCCGAATTTAGGCGACGTTAACTGCCGCCCTTCGGCGCGTTCCAATAGTTGCAGATAAATTTCATAGGTCATGCGCAATCCCGATGCGCCAATAGGGTGGCCAAAGCATTTCAGTCCGCCGTCGATCTGGCATGGAATGTCGCCAGCTGCATCGTATCTGCCGTTAAGAATATCCGATGGCGCGGCGCCATCCCTGGAGAGCCCCAGGTCTTCCATCAGCACGAGTTCGGTAATGGAAAAACAGTCATGAACTTCTGTCAGACTGATATCGGCGAGAGGATCGCTGACGCCGGCTTCCGCATAGGCGCGCGCCGCCGCTTTGCGTGTCGTCAGCGTGTGAGCGCCATCCCAAGACTGATGCCCCATTTCAACGCCGTTTGACGGCGCCAATTGCATCGCCTTTACAGTGACAAAATTATCGCCAGCGAGGTCTTTCGCGATTTCGGGGCGCGCGACAATTGCACAAGCGGCCCCGTCAGAAACGCCGCAGCAATCAAAGACGCCAAGAGGATACGCGACCGTCGGCGCGTCGATGATCTGTTCTATCGTCAGACGTTTTTGCAGATGCGCTTTCTTGTTACGCGCGCCGTTCTCATGGCTCTTCCATGAAACATGCGCCATTGCGCGTTTCAGATCCTTCATCTCAAGGCGATGCTTGGCGGCGTAAGCTGCGCCAAGCTGCGCAAAGGCGCCGGGCGGCGTGAAACCGGGCTGATAGAGATCTTCGAACGTTCCTTTGGTGCGTTCGGGAAGGCCGGCAAAGCCGGTGTCCTTCAGCTTCTCGCATCCCATGGCGATCGCGATATCGCAGGCGCCGGCGGCGACGGCGTAGACCGCGCCCCTGAGGGCTTCAGTTCCTGTCGCGCAAAGGTTCTCAACGCGCGTTGCCGGAATATTCGGCAGACGCAAATACTGCGAAAGAGGGTAGGCGGATTTTCCGACATTCTGCTCGTCGTAGAAGACGCCAAACCAGGCTGCATCAATATGGCTCTTTTCAATATTTGCGTCGGCGAGCGCTTCCTCAAAAGCCTCATTAACGAGGTCTTCGGGGCCCGCATCCCAGCGCTCGCCGAACCTGGTGCAACCCATGCCGATGATCGCAACCTTATCGCGGATTCCCTCAGCCATGGGCGCCCCCGACGACGGGTGTCGCTTTCCAGAAATAGCGGTGAAAGCCGCGCGCAGCATCAATGTCCTTGATCCGGAACGTCATTTCCACAGGCGCGCCAATAGCGATGTCACCGGATCGGAAGCCGGTCATTTCCATGAATACATTGCCCCCGCCTTCAAATGACACATTACCGTAGATTAGCGGCGGTTCCCGGGTGAACGCCAACCAATCTTCCGTGAACGACTTCACGGTTGCATTTAGGTCGGCGAAACGATGGTCACGCTGCGTGTCGAGCGCATTGCATTCAGGGTTTACGCATCGTCGCGATTTTGGAAATTGTGGCGTATCGCATTGATAGCAAAGACCACCGACAAATCCATAAAGGTCGCGGCTTTTGTTATAGGCGACTGTTTGGGCGGTGCGGTTATCGCGTTCAGCGCGCAGGCCCCAGTCAATATCAATTGCGCCATATGAAGACAAAAAGCGCGTATAGTTTTCTTCGATCTGCCCATTAGACTGAATAGTTTGCCGAAGCTCAGTTCGATTTGCATCAGCAATGGCTTGCGTTGTGCGCAACAAAATCGTGTCGCATCCCTGACCAAAAACTGTCAATAAAATCCATTCATCAGGTTTGGCGTGGGCGAGAACATTTGCGAGCATCAGGATTGGATGTGCTGCGCCGGCGTGACCACAGCTGTAAAAAAGGCTGTCTGCGATTGCGCCAGAAGCAATTTCAAGCTGTTTTGCAACGGTGCGCGCCAACTGCGAATTGGAGAAGGGGGCAATCAAGTGTTTGATATCCGACCCTGTCAGATTGGCGTTTTTGAGGACGGACCCTGCTGCTTTGGTTGCAAGCTTTGATACGCCTTCATCGCGGTACCAGCGTTCTTCCAGTACATAGTCTGTTTCAGACTGCGCGGTGCGATAGTGGTCTACCAAATCTGCATAGATTGAACTAACGCCGACAATTTCAGCAATCGGCTCGCCTTCACCAAGCAAAAGCGCTGCCCCAGCGTCACCGGAGAGCATTTCCATGGTGCTGGCGGATTTGGCGCGCCGACGGTCTGCAGCAGCAAGAAGTGGGGCGCCGCTGCGTGTTTCGTTGAAACGAATGAGGGCGGATGTCGCAGCGCGTTGCGATCCGGCGACATCAAAGACATGAGTTCTGGAAGACAGATCAAGCGCTGCTGCGACAACGCCGGCGTTCTGGCGGTCAAGAAACGGTGCTGTCGTTGAGGCAAAACAAAGAGCGGTCGGCTCTGTTTTCGGCGCTGATTTTATCGTGTTTCGCGCCGCCGCCACAGCCATCGTTATTGCGTCTTCATCCCAGGCGCCGAAAGCGCGCGCGCCTTTTACCAGTCCCTTTAACGATGGTTGCGCCCATCCAACCGCGTCGAAAATCGCTGCACGGGACATGCGCTTGCGCGGAATATACGCGCTACAGCTCAATATCCCGAATGCGCTCATTCATTACGTCCTTATTCGGCTGCCGTTTGCGTCGCTGGCGTTTCGATATAGGGCTTCATTAAGGGTTCAACTTGTGCGGCGCCGGGAACAGCATTCGCGCCAATGCGTCGGTCTAGCTCTTCATGCCAATGATAGATACGCCGCTCCTGGTAGGATAAAGGGATGCCTTTGAACCCGTCAGACTCGACAGACTCCTGAATTTGCGGGGCGAACTGCGTGTCCTCTTCGAGAATGCGTTCGAAATTTGCAATCCTCGATTCCCAGATGTCCGGCAGTGGGCCGCCGCCCCAATCCGGTGAAAACCAGATGCATTCAAGAGCCATGGTGTTGATGGTTTTTGGCCAGAACACGATGAAAGGAATGCCGGTTGGCGAGGGTGGGCAGACAATATTGGGATAAATATTGTACGAAACATTATTGTCGCGCGAGATTTCGCCCACGGTTTCGAGTTCCGGCAGGCCGGCGACGCCCGGATCTTTCCATTCAGGACGACGATTGGGCGTCACCATGCGTGAATGCCCGCGCGGCCACAGTTCTATCGTTGTGCCTAGGTGGTCCAGAAAGCGGTCCACCGTTTGCTGATGAATAGACTTCAGGTGATAAGTTTCCAGAAAGGCATCGAGCAATACTTTGACATTACACTTGATTTCATATTCCGCCTTATGCGCCAGGCGAAGGTTTTCTGGCTGAAATTCCGCCATGCCTTCTGCAACGGGTCCGAGATAAGAGAGAAGCGGTTCAGCGTTCTCATCGCAATTGATGAAAACCCAGTTGCCGAAATTCTCGCAACGCACTGAAATCAATCCGAGGCAGGACTTGTCAAAGTCCGGAAAGTCACGCTCATCGCGAATGCCAATCAAATTTCCTTCGTGGTCATAGCTCCAACCATGATATCCGCATACAAATAGATTACGTTTGCCGGCGTTATCCTTGACTAGCGGGCCGCCGCGATGTCGGCACGTATTGTAAAAGGCGCGGACTTTATCGTCCTTGCCGCGCACGATCAGAATGGGCGATCCCAATTTTTTCCAGAGAAGGTAGCTTCCCTTTTCGGGCAGCTCGTCCATGTGACAGGCATAGACCCAACTCTTCTTCCAGAGATGCTTCATCTCCAGATCGTTGAAGTCATCGCTTATGTAACGCACGCTTGGAATTGGGGGCAGGGAGGGAAACCCTTCCGGCGGCCCGTTGCGAGCTTTTTCATACGCCATGCCGGCTTTGATTTTTTCGACTGTCTGCGCGTCCATTTTGACCTCTGGAAAGCCTCAAAAAGTGCTGCGATTCAACCATATCATGCGTTATTATTCTCAAAAAGAAAACAGACATGATTGTTTTTTACTTGCTGCGGCGGTAATGTAAATGAAACGGCAAATTCCACGTAACATGTTGAATATATTGAAAATTTACAGCTTTCCATCACCAAACTGCCATAAAGTCGCAATTATGCTGGAGGAATGCGGGATTCCCTATAAGAGCTGCCAGGTGGACATTTTGAAGGGTGAGCAGTTCGCCCCTGAATTTCTTGCGATCAGTCCCAATAACAAGGTGCCCGCGCTGGTCGACGATGAAGGCTCGGGCGTTCCGGTTGCGATTTTTGAGTCGGGAGCAATCCTTGAATATCTGGCGGTAAAATCGGGCCGTTTCCTGCCTGAGGACAAGGTATGGGAGATCAAAGCCTGGCTTCACTGGCAGGTTGGGGGTCTTGGGCCCATGGCTGGACAGGCGCATCACTTCCGAAAATTTGCGCCAGAGAAAATCCCTTACGCGATCAAACGTTATACGGATGAAGTCAACCGACTCTACGGCGTTCTAGATAAGCGGCTTAAGGGCCGCGATTTCATTGTAGATGAGATATCCATTGCTGATTTCGCTTGTTGGCCGTGGACCAGACATCATGAGTGGCAGGGGCAAACGCTCAGCGACTTTCCAGATTTGAAAAGATGGTTCGAAGCCATTGGAGAGCGTGTCGCGGTTAAGCGCGCTATCGCGCTTGAGGCCGAGAAAATGGCGCCAAAAGAGGCCTACTCAATTCTCTATGGTCAGAAGGCGGATACTGCAGAGCGTGTGCAAAACGAAAAGGGTCAATCATCATGACTGAGATTTTTCTTCATCACTATGATGCGTCGCCTTTTTCGCAGAAGGCCATCAAAATGCTGGCGATAAAAGGGCTGGACTGGAAATCCGTGATACACCCGATGATCGCGCCAAAGGCTGAACTGACAGCGCTGACCGGCGGCTATCGCGGTACGCCTGTGATGCAGATCGGCGCTGATATCTTTATTGACTCGCAGTTGATTGCTGGAGAGTTGGAAAGACGCTTTCCGGGCCCATCGCTTTATCCCGGCGGCAAAGGCATTGCGCATATGCTGGATGAATGGGGCAATGCTTTTTTTCGGGCCGGGCTTGATATCGCAATCAAGGAGTTGTCAGGCGACTGGGACGAAGATTTTTACAAAGACCGTGATGCGGTCTTTCCCGATCTTGATTTTTCCAAAGCAGATGCGCGTTTTACCGACGCCTGCGTCCGTTTGCGCGCCCACGCGCAGTTGATAAACGACCAGCTTAGCGACGGGCGTGATTTTCTAATGGGTGCATCGCCTGGTCTCGTCGACATTCAGGGCTATGTTGTGAACTGGTTTACCCGCGCCGGTTTTGCTTTTGTGCAAAAGCTGTTCAGCGATTTTTCCTACCTTGAGCCGTGGGAAGCGCGCATGGCGGCTCTTGGGGAAGGGGGACGCACTGAAGCGACCGCGCAAGACGCCCATAGCTTGGCGAAAGCAAGTCAAACTATTACCGAAAGCGGTATCGATACTGACGATCCATCAGGGCTTGCGGTGGGCGATGAAGTTTGCGTTACGCCCGTCACGTCGCAGCGGGGGGATGCAAAAGGCCGCCTGGTTCGGTTAAGCGCAGGTGAAGTTGCGATCGCACCTTCCAATGCCGAAATCGAAAGCGTCGTGGTGCATTATCCAAGGCTCGGCTACAATGTCATCCGACTTTAAATAACCTCTTCTTCCTTTAACACTTCGATGTCGCTATCGCTGTAACCGAGCGCGCGAAGCAGCTCCTGTGTGTGCTCACCTAACAAAGGCGGACGCCCTTGCAGACCAGCTTCGAGGTCGGAAAAATTGATAGGGAGATCACAGACCGGCGCCGCTTTGGGGACGTCGGGAAAATTCACCGAGTTGAAAAAGTCCATCGCCTCGACTTGTGGATTATCGAGGGCCTGTTGCATCGACAGGACAGGTCCGCTTGGAACGCCCGCTTTTTCCAGCGCAGTCAAAGCTTCGCTGGTTGTTTTATCGGCGCACCATTCCGCCATCATCTCGCACAGCGCATCGCGATGGTCGCCGCGCGCCTGATCGCCCTGATAATCCGGATGGTCGGCAAGATCCGGTTTTCCGATCATCGCCGCCCATCGCCTGAAAAGGCCATCGCCAACCGTATGGACGAGGATGTGGCCGTCGTGTGTTTTGAACACGTCCGATGGCGCGGAAGTTTGGACGCGATTGCCCGTGCCAACACGGTTTTTTTGCGTGACCGCCTGTTCCGCGAGATGTGAATTCATGGCGGCAAGAGCGGTTCCGAGAAGAGATGTCTCTACATGCTGGCCTTTGCCTGTTTTTTGTCGCGCCATTACCGCTGCGATAGCGCCAAGCGCTGAAAACACAGCTGTCGAAAAATCCGCATAGGGCGCGCCGGCTTTCACCGGCTGATCCGGCGTGCCGGTTAAATACATGGCGCCTGACATGGCTTGCGCGACGCCATCAAAACCGCCCTTGTCGCGATCCGGGCCATGAGCGCCGAAGCTGGTCTGCGTGACCAGTATGCCTTTTGGATTTGCCGCGGAAAAGTTCGGCCAGTCGAGGCCGAGCTTTTCAAGCGCTTTCGGCGGCAGGTTAGCCACAACAATATCGCTCGATGCAGCGAGTTTTTTAAGGATCTCACGTCCGGCGTCTTTCGACAGGTCCAGCGTGATCGATTTCTTCCCGCATCCGGTCTGCATGAAAAGCGCCCCTTCGCCCGGATCGCCATCTGCGCGGTCAAAGAGTGGGGCGATATATCGGTCTTCGCCGCCGCCGCGGCGCTCGACACGGATCACCTCAGCGCCGAAATATCCGAGCAGCGTCGCGCAATAGGGGCCGGCCACATATCGACCGATATCGAGGACCCTAACGCCATTCAAAATGCTGGTCAGATCAGCCTCCCGCGTTGATATTTATAGGTTATTCTATATCCTTTTGAAATAATAAAAACAATCATGTCTGTTTTTCTATTGGCAAAATGACGACCGGTGGATAAGGTTTGGCGTCATTTAAACATAAAGCGATCTGCAATGGATTTCAGACTGACGGACGAGCAAGTTGCGTTACGTGAAACGGCGAGAACCTTTGCCCGCGCCGAGCTGCCTGAGATTGCCAAGGCTTGTGAAGCAAACGCTGAGCCGCCGTCGCATGATCTCATTAAACAGTATGCGGATATGGGCTTTCTCGGGATCAATGTACCGTTGGCCTATGGCGGCCTAGGCCTTGGCAATGTCGAAGCGCTGTTGATCCTTGAAGAATTCGCGAAGATTTCTTCGGCGGTAGCGTTTCCGATTTTCGAATCCTGTGTCGGTCCGGTGCGTGCGATTGAACATTTCGGATCGGATGCGTTGAAAGAGCGTGTTGTTCCCGCTGTATGCCAGGGCGATTGCGTTGTCGCCATAGCGATGTCAGAGCCTGACGCCGGGTCCGCCTTGACCGACTTGAAAACCAAGGCGGTGGTGAAAAACGGTAAAGTCATTCTCAACGGCATGAAAAGATGGTGTTCTGGCGGCGGCCATGCGGACGGTTATCTCGTCTATTGCCGCATGTCTGACGATCCGGGTGCGCGCGGTATCGGCGCCGTTTACGTTGAAAAAGACTCTCCCGGTATTTCTTTCGGGCCGCAGGAAAGTCTAATGGGCTTTCGCGGTGTGCCGTCAAGCGATATCTTTTTCGATGACGCAGAGGCGCCGGAAGAAAACGTCGTCGTGCCGGCAGGCGGCTTTAAAAAACTGATGGAAGCCTTTGATCTCGAGCGCTGTGGGAACGCCACCATGGCGCTGGGGCAGGCGTCGGGCGCGCTAGAAGACATTCTGGATTATGTGCAGGAGCGCAAGCAGTTTGGCAAACCGATTGTCGATTTCCAGGCGGTCCAGATGCGGCTTGCTGAAATGCAGATGCGGGTCGAGGCTGCGCGCCTTTTGATACACCGTGTCGCCTGTAACGCGGAACACGGCCTTCCAAGCATTTTGGATTCTTCGGTTGCAAAATGCTACGCGAACGAAATCGCGCGGGAAGTTACTGGTTCAGCGCTGCAATTAATGGGCGCTTACGGGTATTCAAAAGAGTTTGCCATGGAACGGCGCATGCGGGACGCCTGGGGGTGGGGAATCGCCGGCGGCACCATCGACATTCAGAAAATCAATATCGCTTCGGCGATGGTCGGCCGCCGTTTCGATCAGCGTAAATAGGAGCGGCCATGTCGGGCGAGTTTGTGAGAGCCGCGAGCGTTTCGGATATTGCTGAAAATGATAGCAGGGCCTTCATAATTGCAGGCAAGAATATTCTCATTTGTAATACAAAAGAGGGTTTTTTCGCAGTTGAAAATCAATGCACCCATCAGCTTCAGGAACTTGAGGGCGGAAAAATCCGAGGCTGCTTTATTTTCTGCCCGCTCCACGGGCAGAGGTTCAGTTTAAAAGATGGAACGCCGATTGGTCAGCTGACGGATAAACCGCTGATGACGTATCCGATTAAGGTTGAAGGCGACGATATACTAGTCAATCCTGATGCGCTCGACGGCGCACCAGATTGATGCTGCGGCAGGAGAATACCTCTTCATCATGTTGATCGACCAATCCGTATTGAAACACCACAACGCCACGGGTTGGATCGCTTTTGGACGCGCGTTTTTCGATAATTTCAGACGTGGCGCGCAATCGAAACCCCGCATGCACCGCCTTAGGCCAGCGCGCGTTCTCCCAGGCGACGCCGCAGATGAAATCCACATCGCCATTGATACTGTGATCAAGCTTGCGCCAGAGCGCGGCGGTATAGATGCCGCTGGCAACCACCTCGCCAAAAACGGAAGCCTTGGCTTCCTCGGCATCTGCATGAAACCATTGCGGATCGTACTTTTTGGCGAATTCGATCATGTCGTCCTGTTCGACAAGCATTTCCTCGGATGTCGCGCGCTCGCCAATGGTCAAGTCTTCAAATTTTCTCATGCGAGGCCCGTCCTGAGTAGCGTAGAGTTCATTACCAGCAAACGCCGCGCGCAGCGGTTTGAAATGAATGGAGAAAGAATGATGAGACTGTTCGTAATGTCAATTGTCGGCATCGCCGCTCTGGTTGGAATAGCGTTTGCCAATGACACAATGGATGCAATGATTGGCGCGTCTGTTGTCTATACCTATGGGGACGGCGGCACTGTCACCGCATATTATTCCGATGACGGTTCCTATACGACGGATTCCGTTGGCGGCGGCAGTTGGACCATTGATGGCGATGAGTTGTGCATCACAACCGATAGCGGAGATTCCGGCTGTACGACTCTTGAGCCCGGGCATAGCGCCGGCGATAGCTGGGAGGGCCTAGACGCTTTTGGAAACGCCGTCACGATTTCAATAGAATAGCGCCGTAGGGACGATAATCTGAAAAGGACAATGCCGTGACCACAACAGCTATTAAGGCCCATCTAATCGCTGGCGGGCAGTATCATGATATTGATCATGCGCGGCTTGTGCTTCTCCAGTTGCTTTCGACGCATGAAAATGTCCGCACGACGCTAGCGCAGGATTATTCAGACCTTGATGCTCTGTCAGAGGCAGGTTTTCTTGTCACCTATACGTGCAACGTGGCCCCGGATGCGGGGGAAGTCGCCGCCTTGCGTGCATTTCTTGAACGCGGCGGGCGATGGCTGGCGCTGCATGGGACGAACTCGATCCTGGCTCAGAACGAAAAGGGGCGGTGGTATGCGCCCGGTGACGACACCGGCTTTATGGAATTATTGGGTACCCAGTTTGCCGCGCATCCGCCGATCGCGCCCTATGAAGTGCGGATCAAATCTGTCGCGAGCCCGTTGACCGAAGGGATCGAAGACTTTGTCGTCGAAGGCGGAGATGAGCTTTATTACATGCGGCTTTTCGGCGAGATTGATGTCCTGATGGATGCGAAGGCGCAGGGGCCGGCCAAAGGTTTCGTTGAACGTGAATGGGATGAGGATGCGCGCCATCCGGTGCTTTATAAAAAGCGCATCGGAAAGGGCGAAATCCTCTACTTCACGCTGGGGCATCGGCGGGGGCATTACGACATGGCGCCGCTGATGGACTATTATCCGAATGTTGAAAAAGGCGCCTGGGAAATTGAGCCCTATATGGAAGTGCTACGGCGCAGTCTTCTCTGGGCGAAGGGTGAACTATCAGCTTGAACAAATTAAGCGTCCTCTTCGACGGCGAATACCAACAACAGGTTACCGGGCATATGATAATAAAGTCCGTAACCTGAATTAATCACGACATGGCCGTCAGCGATGGCGGCGCCGGGGCCGCTCATGGAACCGCCAGTCGCCTGTTCGCCGGTGATTGTTGGGGTCGGCCTGGTGGTGTCGTAGGACCAGACAATGTCCCCTGTATCCGCAGCGTATGCCTGAAACCGTCCGTCGAGATGGCCGGCGAAAACAACGCCGGGGATGGAAGTCGCAGCCGCTGAAATGCCTGGGTCGCAGAACGGACGCCCATCGCAGACATTGTTTGCGACATTACGCCAGATAATCTCGCCACTTGCAGCATTTATGGCGTGAAGCCCCGCGCCATATTGTGAGAGATCATATTCCCGTGCATCGTGCGTATCCGCCATATCAACAATGGGAACAAAGACGGTTGATCCTTCCGCCGTCATGCCGAAATGCACGCCGCCCTGCGTGCCGCCATGGCCAAGGCGCTGGTCCCACAGGATGTCGCCGGTTTCAATATTAAGCCCGTAGGCGACGCCGGACTTTTGACCGACGACCAGAATGTCTTGATCCTCGCTCAACGGAACGACAAGCGGCGCAGCGGACAGGTCCACGTCAGGACCGTTCTCTTCCGGGCAGTTTTCGTTGCCCATCATGCAACCGACATTCCATGCGTCACCGACGGTGAACTGGGTTTGCCAGATCTTTGCGCCGTTTGCGGCGTCGAGCGCAAAGACGGCGTCCGAGTTTTCATCCGCGGGCGATGAATAGTTTTCACCGGAGCCGACATAGAGTCGATTGCGTTTGGCGTCATAAGTGGGCGCAGTCCACACTGGCGCGCCGGAAGGGCCGAGAATTTTCGTGCCGATTGATGTTTCGCCATGAATGGATGGCGGCTCGGGGATCGTATGGGTTTTCCAGTTGATATCGCCTGTCGCAGGATCAAGCGCGGCGACAGCGCCGCGGAATGTGCAGCAAGCATAAGTCGGATCGGCGGCGGAGGTGACTTCAAGCGAAGAAATGGGAACAAAAAGCTGACCGTCTCCTAATGTCGGGGTGCCGGTTATGGTGGCGTTCGGATGGTCATCAACTTTCTGGCGCCATATCAATTCCCCGGTAAACGCATTCAGCGCATAGGCGCGCCCTAGGAAATCGCCAAAATACAGCCGGTTATTTTCTGCGTCCGCAATGATACCGGTGCGGACTTCCGCACTGGCGCGATAGGTCCACTTTGCGCAGCCGGTTTCCAGGTCAAACGCGTACACCGTACCGTCCTGGCTGCCGACAAAGATCGTGTTCCAGCCGATTGTCGGCTGCGAACGCGCCCGCACTGATGAGGGATAAGCGAACGCCCATTTCAGCTTCAGGTTTGGCGCGTCGTCTCGCGTTAAGCCGGCCACATTTTCAGGGATGAATCGTTTGGTGTCGTGTCCCCAGCTGACGGCGGCGGGCGGCGTGCCGGTAAACCCGCGAACATCTTCCGCACACCGAGCTGGCGGCGTCGGCGGTTCGTAAGAGGCGAGCGACGTTCGCGTCAGATATTCAGCGATGTGACGTTTTTCCGTGTCCTCTAAATGCGCTGACTGGGCACTCATAATGCCGTCATTCATGGCGTTCAGGATCGCATCCGGCGCCATCATTTCAAGCCACACGGTTGCCGGCGCCTTGGGAACGCGGCCATTGTGGCACGTCGCGCAGTTTGAGGTGAACAAGGCGTTGCCGGGGTGGTTTTCCGGATCGATCGCTTCCCCGGCGCGGGCGACAAATTCGTCGGTGTGCGCGACTCGTGTTTCTTCCAGATCAACGGGGGTCGTCGTGTCGCGCGAACAGGCTGAGAGCGATATGATAAAGCCCGCCGCAGCAAGCATATTCACTGATGAGAAAGACTTCATGACCGTCAAATTCCCTTCGCCCATTTCTGAACATTGCGCTTTTCCGCGATGCGACAGATTTGACATCATCATGTCACGGCGGCAAAAAACAATCAATCATGATTGTTTTTATCTTGTTTTTTCCGCCTCTGTAAAAGGGTGATTGCATGACAGAACGGGTGCTTATTATCGGTGGTGGTCATGCTGCGGGCCAATGCGCCGCCAGTCTGCGTCAAAAAGGGTGGGCGGGTGAGATCGTCATCGCCGGTGAGGAATCATATCTCCCATATCAACGGCCGCCATTGTCAAAAGCCTATCTCGCCGGCGCCATGACGGCGGAACGACTGGCGTTTAAACCGGGGGCGTTTTACGAAAAGGAAAATATCATCCTTAAGCCTGGTTGGAAAGCAACCGAGATAGATCGCGCCAGCAAACAAGTCGTTTTTGAAAATGCATCATCGATTGACTATGACTTTCTTGTGCTTGCGACCGGCGCGCGAGTCCGCGAACTGGAATGCGCGGGCATTGACCTGAAAGGGATAGGTTATCTGCGATCCATCGAGGATACGGATAACCTCAAAAAGAACTTTCGGGAAGGCGCTGCGCTTATCGTGGTCGGCGCCGGTTACATCGGGCTTGAGGTTGCCGCGGTTGCTGTAAAGCATGGGTTGAAGGTAACTGTTCTTGAGATTGGCGAGCGCGTTATGGCGCGTGTTACCAGTCCGACTGTTTCAAACTATTTTGCAAAGCTTCATCGGCGCCATGGCGTTGATTTGAGACTTGGCGTTGGCGTTACCGGGTTTGAAGGCGACAAGCACGTGAATGAAGTAATTCTTTCTGACGGTACCCGACGTGTCTGCGACATGGCGGTGGTTGGCGTCGGCGTCATTCCGAATGATGACCTTGCCCGCGAGGCCGGACTTGAAACCAATGACGGCGTTCTTGTCGATGAATTTACAAGAACGAAGGACCCATCCGTTTTTGCGGTCGGTGATTGTACGCGCCATCCAAGTCGTTATTTCGGTGGGCTGCTAAGGCTTGAGTCGGTGCACAATGCGCTGGAACAGGGAAAAACCGCCGCATCGGCAATTTGCGGTAACGATGTCGTTTACGATCAGGCGCCGTGGTTCTGGTCGGATCAGTATGACATCAAGTTGCAAACAGTTGGGATATGTACTGGCCGATATGATGAAGAGGTTGTGCGCGGTGATCCCGATGCTGACAGCTTCTCAGTATTCTATTTAAAAGGCGAGAAGCTGGTCGCTGTCGATTCAGTCAACGCACCGACAGATCATATGATCGCCCGCCGGTTGATCGGCGCAGGTAAATCGCTCAAGAGGGAAGAGATCGAAAATACACAGTTCGATTTAAAATCTTGTCTGTGAGGCATATTGGTTGTTTCAAGCGATTTGGGAATAGCCGTTAGGAGCGCGCGCTGAGGCTCTTGTTGTTTACCAAAAAGCCGGCGATACATGAGAATCTTTATCCTGAACCCGGCTGGAATTCGTTGCGTTTATAGTTTTGCGATCTCCTCAATCACTTAACTGTAAATGCATTACTCTTCTATTTCGACAAGCCTTGGTCCCATTTCCTTGGCTTTCATTGGCGCGAAGAGTTTGTCGGCAATACCTCTTGGGTTAATCAGAATAAACGCGCCTAGGCCGCCTGCTACAAGTGAGCCAAGCAAAACGCCCATGCGAATGGCGTTGATTTCCGCCGGACCATTAAAAGCAAGACCGCCGATAAAAAGACTCATCGTGAATCCGATCCCGGTAAGGCAGCCTGCCCCGGCGATGTGGCGCCACTCCAGCTCCGCCGGTAGCGTTGAAAAGTTCATCCGTACGCTCAGAAATGACATCAGCAAAACACCAAGCGGTTTGCCGATAACGAGGCCCGCTATGATGCCCGCTGGCAGCGGCGCGAAAATAGAAGAAAAGCTGGCGCCACTAAAAGAAACGCCGGCATTGGCGAATGCAAAGACCGGCAGAATTAAGAATGCGACCCACTTATGCAGGTTTTTCTCAGCCGCATGAAGTGGTGATTGGTCATCAGCCGTTCGGCCTTCGATCGGGATGGTCAAGGCAGTCACTACGCCAGCGAGAGTCGCATGCACGCCGGATTTTAGGACAAAGACCCAGACTAGGACTCCGACAAGAATATAGGGTGTAATATTCTTTATGCCCATTCGATTTAGGCAAACGAGAGCGGCGACACCTGCGAGGCCAAAAAGCAGTGATCCTGCTGACAAGTCGGCCGTATAAAAAAGTGCGATAATTACTATAGCGCCGAGGTCGTCAATGATGGCGATCGCCAGCAAAAGAATTTTCAAGCTTGCTGGCGCCCGGTCACCAAGTAGCGCAAGAACGGCGAGGGCAAAAGCAATATCCGTTGCCGCCGGGATCGCCCAGCCGCGCATTGCTTCCGGATCGCCAAAAGCGAACAGGCAGAAAAATAGGGCGGGGAAAACCATGCCGCCAATGGCTGCGAAAATCGGGAGTGAGGCTTTATCGAGGGAGGAGAGTTCGCCTTCCAGGACTTCCCTTTTAACTTCCAGCCCGATCAGGAAAAAGAAAACCGCCATCAGCCCGTCATTGATCCACAAGACAAGTGGTTTGGCGATTTCAAAATCGCCGATCGCAATGACCATCGGCGTATCCAGAAGGGCTGCGTATGTCGCCGCCAGAAAAGAATTCTTAAAAACCAATGCGGCGAACGCGCTCGCGGCAAGGATCATGCCCGCTGAGGACTCCAGTTTTATAAATTCCTGAACGTTTGTCAGAACATTTTTCATTGAAGTCAGCCCTTGTGGTGAGATCAGAAATTAAAAATTAGAACTATAGAACAATAGCACAACAGATTCGTTGCGCATCCGTTAGCGGCGCCAACTATCAGCACAGTTTTACTGCTTCTTCTACGACGGCTAACCGGTTCATGGATTTGTTATGTTGCGTTCAACGCTATCGCGGCGTCTTTTTAAAAGTAACAAATTTTTATCTTATAGCGAAAGCTTCATAGCGACATAGATAGGCTCGTCCTATGACGATGATAGCCCGGTCATTTTTTTGATTGTTTCTCGGCGGCGGTAAAAGGATTGAGGCTGGTTTTTTGCCACAGACGCGAAAGCGCGCTCATGATGTAGCGCGACCCTTTGATAGCTTCGAGGGCGATCCGTTGCGCCGAAGTAGACATGGTCATCAGCACTCTGAATAGTGACGCGCCGATGATCCACATGTTTGATGCTTCGAACAGGCGATTGCGCCACCAGGTCTCGATCCATGCGTGCGAGCGCTCGACGCCAAAGAAAACGCCGGAGAAATCGAATACTGTACCGCCAACATGCAGCGCCATGAAGGCGATCTGAATGCATACAAGCGGGATCAGAACACGCTCGCGCCTGGCGCTCCAGCGTTCATAAAACAGGGTCAGCAACGCCAGATCAATCAACGCAAAACCGAATGTGTACTGCGGCAAAACGAACTGCCAGAGATTGCTGAGTGCGAAAGAGGCAATGATCCATAATGACGCCCAGACCAAAGGTTTGATGTGGGCAAAAAAGGCCGCCGCTAATGCGGCGGCCATCCACAAAATGAAATAAAGATAGACAGCCAGCGGGCCGCTCAATCCAGTTATTTCAGCCCCAGTATCGATAGTGCATGCTCCATGTAAGCAATTTCTGGAGGTTTGGGCGTGCCGCCGCTGGCCATGTGATCACTAGCTATGTGATCACTGGCCTGGCCGATCAATTTGGCGCCCACCTCGCCAGCCTTGATTTCGAAGGCCGAATGAATTTCCGACGTCTTCACCGCCAAGTCAAGAAAGGCTTGCCGCCATTCGTCGATCGCTTGCGGATGAACAGCTGGGGCCCCGGTTTTCGCATCAGCCGCCGCGGCGACGCCCGTTAAGGTTGCGCCGGCAGTGGCCAGAGCGAGCGCTGCTTTTTCGAACTTCAGGAGTTTCACCTGTTCGCTGCGCATGTCCCGTGCACAAGTTTCGTTAACCATAACCATATCTCCTCTGTTGGTTGACGAGCCAATAGAGGAAAGAAATTTGGCTAAGATGGCTTTATGGTATTAGTAAGAATTGAAACAACATTGACGAAACGTTGGGACCGTATCTTATGTATTTGCCTTGAAAATAAAGGTGTTTCATCCTGTTTCTTTAAAGATGACGCTCCTATTACGGATCGATTGCAAATGCATTTTTAGCGATTTGGCTGAGGGCAATGCGTTGAGGTGTTGTGAGTATTTTGAACACAAAACTTAAGATAGCGCGCGCCCATATGTTTTGGCGCTGACTTCATTGACTTTGATAAATTCTTGGTGGCGGTTAAGCAGAATTGTTGTCTAAGTAGAGTTAGCCGCCCATAGACGGTTGTGTTGCGGACTAAGGACAAGTTATGCAGCGGTTGCAAAGAGCAATCAAAGAATCAAAAGCATTTATCGGCAAGTCAGTTTTTTTGGCCATCGATGGTTTAGGTGCGTCCGGCAAATCGACTCTGGCGTTCCACATTTCAGAGGCGCTTGATAGCGAAATCATTCGTCTGGACGATATTTCGAGTAGCGTACGCTTAAGCTGGCTACCGCGCCTGAAGACGGAGATTTTGACGCCGATCTCTAATGGCGCGACGTCGTTGACCTACCAGCCGGAAAGTTGGTGGGGGCGCAAACCGCCGCCAGTCATTGGCCAATCTGTGACACCCACTATGGTCGTCGAGGGGGTCGGAAGCCATCATCCGCAGGTGCGGTCCTTGTGGGGGGTGACTATTTTTATCGAGACGCCCCCAGCCTTGTGTTTTCAAAGAGGTGTTGCGCGTGATCTCGCGACAGGGCTGCCTAAAGCGGAGATTGAGTGTTTGTGGCGCCGATGGCAGGCGGCCGAACTTGCCTATCTCGAAGCGCATGATCCGGCTCGCCGGGCCGACTTCGTTGTTGATGGTACGGCGCCATTCGATAATCAGTTGTAATTAGACCCGGCGAAAGCCAACGCTCATTACTTTGAAAGTATGGCGCACAAAACAAGCCAAATGACGCGCGCATTTATATGTTAACTGGCGGAGGAAGGGATGAGAACTCCCGCACGCCTTTGGCGCGCATACCTCAAAAAAGAGGGTTCGGACAAAGCGCTTGCTGAAATGGTCCTGCTTATTTTGCGCGGTTGGTACTGGCGGAGACGAAGGGATTCGAACCCTCGATATCCTTTTGAGATATACTCCCTTAGCAGGGGAGCGCCTTCGACCACTCGGCCACGTCTCCGTCGACGGTAATGCCCGGAAAGGCGAGCCATTGCAAGATGCAAGTGAGGAGGCGCCCAGATTGAGCCATCTGTACTTGGATAAGGATTCGCGAGCAGCTGCGGCGACTTCGATTTCAGTAACTATTGTTGTTCGAGCGCGCTTTCATCGTCTTCGGTGACCTCCGGTGCGTTTTTTTCCAGATTAGGACGCGGGGCGTAAACGCGGGCGATAAACTCTTCGATCGCTACAGGGGCGGGTTTATGATTGAGCGGTTCCGGTGCGTCTGGAAGCTCCAATATGGAGATTGGAGGCGGCGCCGGTTTTTCCAAGCGGCTTGCCGGCGATTCATCCACAAGCGTTGGTTCCGGCGCGTTGATCGGCTGCTCTTCGACTGTCGCCGTAGGGACGCCCAGATCAACCTTCACGACGCTTTCCGTGATGTCGGGTTGGGCCGGTGTCGTTTCAGGCGGCGTAATGTTGACAACCTTTGGCGCTACAGCTGCGATTGCTTCATCCTGTAACGCTGGCGCTTCGAGAGAAAGGTTACTCTCTTGATACTTTGTCGTTGGTAGTTTCTTTGATGGCGCTGGCGGCGAGCTGAAGGCATCGTTTGTCGTTTCAATCTCCGGCGCCTGGCTTGGCGCGGGTGGTACAGGCGGCGCTGATGCGGCTGCGCGGGTGATCCTGTATTGGGTCGCGCGTTTCACAGTCGCGTCAGGGAGCGGCGTCAGTTTCTGGTCGGGCAGCCTTTGGGCTGCGGTCGCCAATGTGGACGACGGCACGCTATGGTTATGAGCGACGCGATTACGGGCGCCGCCTCTTTCCAGATCGGCGGAAAGGCGCCCGGGGATCGGTGCATCATTTAACCGCCCGCGATAAACCTGAGTATTTTCAAGGACACGCTGCACGTAATTGCGGGTTTCACTGAAGGGAATCAGTTCCACCCAGTCAACGGGATCGACGCCGTCAAGACGAGGGTCGCCATAAGAAGCAATCCACTGGTCAGCGCGTGCGGCGCCAGCGTTATATGCGGCAAAAGTCAGGATCAAAGATCCGTCAAATCGGTCCATCAAGTGTGACAGATGCGCAGAGCCAATCGTCATATTGTAAACCGGGTCATCGAGAAGCGCTGAGCGTGAATAAGTTAGCCCCTCTTTTTGGGCCGTAATTTGTGCCGTAGACGGAATAAGTTGCATAACACCGCGGGCGCCGGCTCTGGAATAGGCGCGTGGGTTAAATTCGCTTTCCTGTCGTGACAAGCCGAGCACGATTTCCGGCGAGACAAAGCGTTTGGCCTCTTCCGGTACAAATACGAGCGGGTAGGCAACCTCCGGCGTAAAAGCGTTTCGCTGGATCGCCACCTTGCCCGCGCGAACGGTTAAGTGTGGGGCGCCTTCGCCATTTGTCAGAGATGCAAGCTCCAGGAATTCGCCCGGTCGATCGAGTTGATCGTCAATATGGTAGGAAAAGACCATGAACTCATAATCGAGATTGAGATCGGACAACATGCGCAGCGCCGCAACGGTCGCGCGTGATCCGAATCGCGCCTTGTCCGCTGGTGATGCGGCGACAGGCGGCGAAAAGCGTTGATCCAGCGCCGCGCCGCCGAGTTCTTCCGCTGCCAGCTGTCCGTAATAGGAGTAATAGTGTTTTGCTGCAGACTGATAATATCCGGTCGCGAGATCGGCGTTGTCATTCGCAGCGGCTGTCCGTCCAAGCCAGTAGAAGGCGCGCGACAAAGAGATCGGCGTGCCGACGGATGAGGCCAATGCGAGGAAATGTGTTTCCGCGCGGGTTGGCTCATTGAGGAAGCGAAGCGCGATCCATCCTGCAGCGAACTCGGCTTCGGCGAAACTGCCGCCCGGCTCAAGGCCGTGATTGGCCGCGGCAGTGTATGCGTCGGAAAAGCGGCCCTCTTTGAGAGCCCATCGCATCAATAACCGGCGCTCATACCACCAGCGTGCGGAATTGCGCAGCGCTTCCGGGTCTTTCGGCGATTTGCTTGCCAGCGAGATGGCGTAAATCTCATTACCGGTGCGCCGATAATAGCGAACGGCGGCCAGCAAAACGCCGGAGTCGAGCTGCTCGTCCTTTGAAAGCTTACTATAGAGAGACGGCGCGCTTGATGCTCGTAGCAAGAGCGCCGCGCGGGCTTTGGCTTTATTTCGTTCATTCTTGTCGAGCTTTGAAAATATCCGACGCGCGTTTGTCACCTGTCGCGCCCAGAGGAGGCGATCAACCCGTGCGGCGTGGTCTTCTTCCGTCAACCTCCCGCCGTAAGAAGACAGAAGAGCTCGTTCTTCCGACACGGTGAAGTTATCATTGACCCATGCATCACGCAGGTGGGTTTCGCCAGCGTCTTGTTCGCCTTTGGCAAAAAGCGCCCTAGCGAGCTGTACCTTGCCGGGGCCAGTAACCGGATCGCGAGACTCAAAAAAAGCCAACACGTCTTCGACGGGTGCATTTTGCGGAATACGGCTTTCGACAAAACTCTGAATACGCGATTTTGCCGGCCAGTCCTCATGGAGATCCAGAAAGGCGTCAGCCTGCTGCAAGCTGACCTTCGGATCCTCAGCCATGAAATACATCCATTCGCCCAGGCTCTTGGCGATCGGGTTTGATATTCTGGCGATTTTGCTGCGGGCGTCCGAAAAGCGCTTTCTTTTTAATGTTTCGGAGACTTCGAGGAGGATGCCGTGATCGCTCGAGGCAAGATAGGTCGGGCCTGGCGCCGGGGGCTTCAATCGTGGCGACACGGCAGCCAAGGTGGACGTCGCCATCAAAATGACCGCGACTCCCGCAAAAATCCCCGCTATCAAACGCCGCAGCGCTGATCCCATCATCCCGTCACTCCCGCGCAACCGACACAGTACAGCCATAGAGTAGCCCAAGATTGCGCGCATCAAAACACCAGATCGCTTGATGAATAGCCTCTAGCGGTTTATCGAACGGTTACATTTCAGAAAATTGAGCCAATGAAACACCTTAAAGGGTCAATAACCGCCCTGATCACGCCATTCAGAGACGGTCAGATCGACGAAAATGCTTTTGGCGAACTGGTTGAGCGTCAGATCCGTGAGGGCGCCCATGGACTGGTGCCTGTCGGCACAACCGGTGAATCAGCAACGCTGAATGACGACGAACATGAGCGCGTGATTCGGCTTTGTATCGAGGCGGCGGCTGGGCGTGCGCCGGTGATCGCGGGCGCAGGCTCGAATGATACGGCCTATGCAATTTCGATGGCGCGTCGGGTTGAGGGGCTTGGCGCCGACGGCATTCTGGCCGTCACTGGCTACTACAACAGGCCAAGCCAGGCCGGGATCGCAGCGCATTTCACAGCGTTGCATGACGCCGTCGACTTGCCGATTGTGGTCTATAATATCCCCGCGCGGACGGTGGTCGGCTTGAGCGTTGAAACGTTGAGTCAGCTTTCGGCCCTGCCGCGGATCGTCGCCGTCAAGGACGCAACCGGCGACCTTGCCAGGGTGGCGCTCCAGCGCAAGGCATGTGCTGAGGATTTCATTCAACTTTCCGGCGAAGATATGACAGCGGTCGGATTTAACGCCATGGGCGGGCGCGGCTGTATCTCCGTGACCTCGAATGTGGCGCCTGGTCTGTGCGCGGAAGTCCAAAATGCGACCCTTGAAGACGATTATGTAACGGCGCGGGCGCTGCAGGATCGATTGGCGCCCTTGCATGACGCACTGTTTTCCGACGCGTCACCGGGGCCGGCGAAATATGCGCTCTCCCTTCTGGGCCTATGCGCGCCTGACGTGCGCCTGCCGCTCGTCGAACCCAGCGATGTATCAAAAGCGAAAGTGCGCGCCGCCATGGAAGGGCTTGGTTTGCTGAGCTGATGGCGCCGAAAAAAGATGATAAGAAAAAGGTGGTTGCGGAAAATCGCCGGGCGCGATTTGACTACCATATTGAGGACTCGCTCGAAGCCGGCATCATGCTCACCGGTACTGAGGTGAAAGCATTGCGTGAAGGCAAAGCCAATATCGCCGAGAGCTACGCCTCGCCGGAAGACAATGCGATCTGGTTGATCAACGCAAATATCCCTGAGTACTCCGCAGGCAGCCGCCAGAATCACGAACCCAAACGCAGGCGCAAACTGCTTCTCCATAAAAAAGAGATCGCGCGTTTATCGCAGGCCGTTGAGCGCAAAGGCTATACGCTTGTTCCACTGCGGCTTTACTTTAACGATCGCGGCATGGCGAAACTTGAGTTAGGGCTGGGGCAGGGCAAGAAAACCCATGACAAACGCGAGACCGTTAAAAATCGCGACTGGTCGCGTCAGAAGCAAAGGTTGTTGCGCGAGCGAGGTTGAAGATGACTGATTCCGATGAAGATCGCCCAGAAGTATCGTTGCATCCGCCAACGATTTTTTTATCAGCGTTAATCATTGGATTTGTTATTCGCGCTTTTGCAGGCGGATGGTTGCCGTTGCCGGAGCTCGTAGCGGAAGGACTGGGCGGTCTGATGATGCTGGCCGCTTTAGCAGCGGCGGTTATGTCAATTTCCGCCTTTGCGGAATCCGGAGAAACCTTGCGCCCGGCGACCCCGTCTTATCAGCTTTTCACCGGCGGCGCTTTTCAATATACGCGCAATCCAATTTACCTGGCGATGGTGTTGTTTGGCGCCGGGTTTGGTCTCGCGACACTTAATCTGTGGATCATTCTGACCAGCATCCTGACTGGCGTAATTTTCAATTTCTTTGTCATTCCACAAGAGGAAGGTTATCTCTCAAGACGGTTTGGCAGTGATTACGAAGATTATCGCCGCAAAGTGCGGCGTTGGGTTTAATCCGTTTTAGTTTTCGTAATGCGGCACAAAGGCGAGCACTGTCTGGAACGCCGCTGCTGCGCCGGCGCCGCCTGAAATACATAATAGAAAAACGCTGAACATGTTCGGTGCAATGAGGTCGATGCTCTGGCCGATAAATAAAAGCACCAGCAAAAACACCGCGGCGCGCGCATAGAAACGGATCAAGCTGGAGAAGGGATCTCCCTCGCTTGAAAAATGTGCGGCGAAGCGTGGGCGCGCCAACCAGACATACGCCCAGCAGCCAAACCCGGCGGCGACAATGGCGACAATCAACGTGCCGCCATGGAAGAGATTGGTAAGCGCTGTGCGCGCGCCTGCAAAACTCATGGCCGCCACAGAGGCGCCAATGACGCCAAAAACGGCTGAGATCAGCAACGTCAAAACCGGCTTCTTGTCCTTGGCGTGACGAAAAGCTGTTTCTCCGTCCTTCGGTGGCAAGCCCCAATTTCGCGTCATGGCTTTTAATACCTCCGCCGGCTGCCTCATACGGTTTTGGGTGTCCGTCCCTAAACCGCCAAATCGTTTTTAATCGCTGCGAATACGTCTTCAAACATCGCTGCGGTCAATCGACCCGTATTCGTATTGTAGCGCGAGCAATGATAACTGTCGAACAGGGAAAACGCTGCGCCCGGAATGGCGTGTTTTGCGCCATGGGCGAACTTTGCATCTTTCTGTTTCAGCCCCAGCGCTGCGATGGTCGATTCGTGGGAGATTCGGCCAAGGCATAATATAGCCCGCAAGTTACCCATGGCGTGGATTTGATTCGTCAGAAACGAGCGACAGGTGCGAATTTCCGCACCGATGGGTTTGTTTTGCGGCGGCACGCAGCGTACCGCATTGGTGATCGCAGTTTCGTGGAGCGCCAGCCCATCGTCGGGAGATGATCCGTATTTGCCATTAGAAAAGCTAAACTTCTCGAGCGTCGCGTAAAGAAGGTCGCCAGCATAATCGCCCGTAAAAGGGCGCCCGGTTTTGTTGGCGCCGTGAAGCCCTGGCGCGAGGCCGACGATCAAAAGGGCTGCATTTTCTGATCCGAAAGCCGGCACGGCGCCATTAAAGAAATCCGGATAGGCTTCGATATTGGCGTTGCGAAAGTCGACCAGCCGCGGGCACAAGTCACAGTCTTTGGGCGGCTCTGAGGCGGAATAATCGATAGCGACCAAGACTTAATCGATCTCTTCGTATTCGTCTTCGAAGTCATCCTCGAATTCGTCGTCAAAATCTTCCGCCGGTTTCGGTTTGCGCGGCGGTCCGCCACTGCGGCCGATAACCTTTTCAAGATCGGCAAGATCGAAAAATGTGTCAGCCTGGCGGCGTAACTCGTCCGACGCCATCGGCGGCGAGGATTTCACCGTAGAGACGATGCTGACCCGAACCCCTTTCGCCTGAATTGCTTCGACGGCTCGCCTAAAATCGCCGTTGCCGCTGAAAAGAACAAGATGATCAATGCGATCTGAGAGAAGCATCATGTCGACGACGAGCTCCACATCGGTTGAGCCCTTATAGCGTTTGCGCCCCTGTTGATCAGTGAATTCCCGCGTGGTCTTGGTGACCATCGTGTAGCCGTTGTAGTCAAGCCAATCGACCAACGGGCGAAGCGGTGAGTAGTCCTGATCCCGGTCTTCTTGTATGGCAGTGTAATAAGATGCACGGACAAGCTGGCATGATGACTGTGTTTTTGCTAGCAAGCTCTTGTAATCAATATCGAATCCAAGATTTCGCGCAGCTTTGTATAAATTCGCGCCGTCAAGAAAGAATGCAGTTTTTTCCTGCTCGCGAAGCCCTAAAAAAGTACTCATTATACCCTCTGGCCGTGTCGGCCTTGCTCAATATCGAATGCTGCAAATGAACAGTTCAACAGATGAGATGATATTAATTGCCGCCGGTTCAAGTCTGCCTTTTAATCGCATTGATTCGCAACAGATTGTTTTAAGCGCATTTTTTGCTTTAGGAAGATTGGTGAGACTAGATGCAGTTTCCGCTCTTTACGAAACCACGGCTTGGCCAGATCCATCCGATCCGCCTTTTGTAAACGCCGTCGCCGCTATTTCGACCGACATGTCCGCCAAGGCGCTGCTGCAAGGTTTGCATGCGGTTGAAGCAGGGTTCGGTCGTCGTCGCGACGTTCGCAATGCGCCGCGCACGCTCGATCTGGATTTACTGGCTTACGGTTGCAAACAGAGTGGCGAGGATACTAGCATCCAGCTGCCTCACCCCGGAATTGAGGACCGGGAATTTGTGTTGGCGCCCCTTTGCGATATAGCGCCGGGCTGGCGTCATCCGGTGCTAGGAAAAACAGCGGCGGAGATGCTGGCGGCGTTACCGGCCCGGACGGCCAGAAAAATCGCATAAAAAGGCGAAACCCCGCAGGAAGTAACGATTTTTTGCGTTGCAGCGCTTGTATCCGGGGCGGAGGAGCGATATCTCTCCATGCTTGCTTGAGACGAGGAGAATTTTATGGCGCGCGTTACGGTGGAAGATTGTGTTGATAAGGTCACCAATCGTTTTGACCTCGTGCTTTTGGCGGCGCATCGCGCCCGCGTTCTTTCCTCTGGCGCGCCTCTTTTGATCGACCGCGACAATGACAAGAACCCTGTCGTCGCCTTGCGCGAAATCGCCGAGTCAGCGGTTGAGCCTGAGGAATTGACGGAAGATCTCGTTCAATCCCTGCAAAAACAGGTTGAGGTCGAGGAAAGTGAAGAAGATGAAGTCGCTTCCGAAAAAGCCGATGCGCCTGAATTTGATACCATGAACGAGGATGACTATCTCAAAGCTATTCAGGCGGCGGGCATGACTACGCCGCAGACTTTGCCGAAAGGCTAACTGGCGCGCGTCGGAGCGACCCTTCGCAAATCCGAGATTTGTTCCGGCCGCTGTTCATAATCATGGCCGGATGGAGATGTCTGACAAACTGACCGCGTCTACGACTGACAGCGAACAGGCCGAAAACCCAGGCGCTTCATTGACGTCGGCGCAAGCGGGCGAGAGCGTTCGATCACCCGACACTTCAAAAAATGCAACGCTGGAAGCGCGCCCTGGCTCCGTCGCGAAAAACGCCGGGCATCCTGTCGGCTTTATTCGTCAGACCGAGCTTGTCGATCTCGTCAAGGCTTATGATCCGGACGCCGATGAGAGCCTTTTGAACAAGGCTTACATTTTCGCGATGAAGGCCCATGGCGACCAGACGCGCCAGTCGGGGGACCCCTATTTTACACATCCCCTTGCGGTCGCCGCGATCCTGACCGAACTGCGCGCCGACCCGGCAACCGTTGCAACAGCGCTCTTGCATGATGTCGTAGAAGACACTGATGTAACGATTGATGAAATTCAGGAGCATTTCGGCGAAGAGATTGCACGCCTTGTAGATGGCGTCACGAAAATCTCCCGGATTGAATTGCGCAATGAAGCGAGCAAGCAAGCGGAAAACTTTCGCAAGCTTGTCGTCGCTATGGCCGATGACGTTCGGGTCCTGTTGGTCAAGCTTGCTGACCGCCTCCACAACATGCGGACTTTGCACTATATTCAAAAAGAAGAAAAACGCAGGCGTATAGCCAAGGAAACGATGGAAATTTTTGCGCCGCTCGCCGGGCGTATTGGCGTTCAGCGCATCCGTGAAGAACTCGAGAATATTTCTTTTCGTGAGATCAGCCCTGAAGCTCATGAAACCATTAGCAACCGAATTGAAGATCTCCAAAGTCATTCTGTCGGCGGCGTTGTCGAATTGGCCAATGTTCTGCGCGAAAAGCTTTATGCAGAAGGTTTAAAGGCGCAGGTCACCAGCCGCGAAAAGCGCGCCTATTCGATTTGGCGAAAGATGTCGGAAAAGAATGTTTCCTTCGATGAACTGGCGGACATTTATGCATTTCGCGTTTTGGTCGATGATGTCGGGGATTGCTACAAGGCGCTGGGCATTATCCACTCAAGCTGGCGAATGATTCCGACGGAATTTGATGATTATATTTCCGCGCCGAAGCCAAACAACTATCGTTCTATTCATACCGCCGTTATCGGTCCGCCGAGTAAGAACGGTCGCCGCCAGCGTATCGAAATCCAGATACGCACACATGAAATGCATGAAACCGCGGAGCGGGGTGTCGCCGCGCACTGGCAATATAAAGACCCTGACAAGCGCGCCGAGCGTAGTGTTGAAATCGTCGCGCCCGGCGGTTTTGATCCTTATGAAACGCCGCGCCGTCTCGTGGATATGTTTCAGTCCGGCGAAGACCCGGATGAGGCGCTACGATACGCCAAGCTTGAATTGTTTCAGGACCAGGTTTTCTGTTTTACTCCAAAGCACCGCGTCATCACTTTGCCCAAGGGGTCGACACCTGTTGATTTCGCTTATGCGGTCCACACCGATGTGGGTGATCAGTGCATTGGCGTTAAAATCAATGGCGGTCAGCGACCGTTGCGCACGGCGCTCAAGACTGGCGACGTTGTCGAAATTCTGCGTTCGGAAAATGCGCCAGTGCCGGCGGAGTGGGAAAGCATCGCCGTCACAGGCCGCGCGCGCAGCGCCATTCGCCGCCGCATCAAAAAGATGCAATATGACGAGCATCTGGCGCTTGGACGATCAATTGCCGAGTCGGTGTTTACTGGCGCGCATTTGCAGTTCTCCGTGAAGGGGGTCCGCGCGGGCCTCAAAAAACTTGGCAAGAAATCGGTGGAAGATGTTCTGGTCAGTGTCGGTCGCGGAGACTTGCCGGTGCATGACCTGATCGAGGCGGTCTATCCTGGCGCGTCATTCGAAAGCGAAGGTGAAATTCAGCCAGGCAGCCTGCGTGAGTTCAAGCCGCGAGTGGCGATCTCCGGGTTGACGCCTGGCGTCTCGGTGAAAATGGCGCGCTGCTGCACGCCCCTGCCGGGGGAGCGGATTGTCGGCATTCGCCAGGATGACGGCGCCATTACTGTGCACACAATTTATTGTGACCGGTTGGCGGAGGAAGACCCGTCGCAAAGCCGCTGGCTCGATCTGCAATGGCGCAGCAAGGACGACGAGGAAACCAGCGCATTCACGCGTATCTCCGCGACAATCCAGAACGGCGTTGGCGTGTTGAGTGAGGTTGCGGGCATTATCGCGCGCTACGGGATTTCCATCGCCAGTATTCGACTACAGAATCGGTCCAAAGAGTTTGTTGAATTGTTGATGGATGTCGAAGTCAAAGACGCACGCCAGCTTAATCAGGCGCTGGCCGGTATCCGCGCTGCGCCAAGCGTCATTTCGGCGGAACGAACAGGGTCGGACAGTGATGAATAGCTCTGAAGCGTTAAAGGAATTTGAAGAGGCGGGGGCCCTGCAGAAAGGGCACTTCATTTTGTCGTCTGGCCTTCATAGCGATACCTATCTCAACAAGTCGATCGTCTCGATGTATCCGGATCGCACTGAGCGTTTGTGTCGCGCACTTGCTGAAAAAGCGTCGAATGAAATCAGCGGCGTCGTCGATTTTGTTATCTCGCCGGCGATGGGCGCAATCATTTATGGTTACGAGACAGCGCGTCACTTAAGCGTTCCCTTCATGTTTCTTGAACGGGTTGATGGCGAGTTTCAGCTGCGTCGTGGATTTGGCGTCAAGTCTGGCGCCCGCGTGCTCGTGGTCGAAGATATTGTCTCGACTGGTTTGTCCGCACGCGAAGCAATTACCACTGTGAAAAAGACTGGTGGCGAGGTTCTGGCGCTTGCCTGCCTCGTGGACCGATCGGCAGGTAAGGTGGATGTGGGCGCGCCGATGATTTCCCTTGCAGAACTCGATGTCGCCGCCTGGTCGCCGGATGAATTACCGCCTCACCTGGAAGGAACGCCCGCCGTTAAACCGGGCAGTCGCGGGATAAGCCAGTAATGTCGTCGAACCTCGCCAACTCTTTACGCCTCGGCGTCAATATCGACCACGTTGCGACCATCAGAAACGCGCGCGGCGGCGACCACCCCGATCCTGTACGCGCTGCGCATCTTGTTTCTTCCGCCGGCGCTGATGGCATTACCGCGCATCTGCGTGAAGATCGCCGACATATTCGCGACGACGACATGCGCCGGTTGAAAGCAGAGATTGACCTACCGTTGAATTTCGAAATGGCTTCAACGGCGGAGATGTTGCAATTGTGCTTGGAGGTTCAGCCCCATGCCTGTTGCATCGTTCCGGAAAACCGCAATGAGCGCACAACCGAGGGCGGGCTCGACGTTGCGGGTCAGCACAATTTTATCGCGCCATTCGTTCGTGAGCTGACGGACGCCGGCATTCGCGTCTCGCTTTTCGTTGACCCGGAAACGCGCCAGATCGAGGCCGCGAAATCCGCTGGCGCGTCAGTGATCGAACTCCATACCGGCGCCTATTATGAAGCGACCGCGGCGACGGAACCGGCCCGTATTGCAACGGAGTTTGAGAAATTGAAATTCGCCGCTGAGCATGGCGACGATCTCGGACTCGAAATCCACGCGGGCCATGGTCTTACATTTACGAATGTTCAGCCGGTCGCAGCGATCCCTCAGATCGTCGAACTCAATATTGGTCATTTCCTTGTCGGTGAGTCAGTCTTCATGGGACTGGCGGCGGCGGTGAAGGAAATGAAGCGACTGATGCAGGATGCACGCACCGGTGGACATTATTGAGGCGTTATGATCATCGGCCTTGGCAACGACATTATTGACATTCGGCGTGTGGAAAAAACGCTGGAGCGCCATAATGAGCGCTTCACGAAACGCGTTTTTACGGAAATTGAACAGGCGAAATCGGACCGCCGGCTCAACCGGGCCGCGTCCTACGCCAAGCGTTTCGCGGCCAAGGAGGCCTGCGCCAAGGCGTTGGGCACCGGGCTTGCGCGGGGCGTTTTCTGGCGGGATATGGGGGTTGTGAACCTTCCCGGCGGCAAGCCGACCCTGGCGCTGACAGGCGGAGCGGCGAAAAGACTGGCCGAAATCACGCCGGACGGCCATGAACCGGATATTCATTTAACCATTACAGATGATTTCCCAACGGCGCAGGCCATTGTCATTATCTATGCGCGGGCTAAATAGGAGCCTTCGGGCGGGGCAACAAAAGGTAAGCTGTATGGGGTTTTCCCTCAAAGGTCTGGGCGACAAAAAAGGCGTTGAGGGCGATGCGTTGCCCGATAAACATAAGATGACCGCCGCCGAAGAGGCGTGGGATCTCGCCAAAACGGTTCTGATCGCGGTGGCGATCGCATTGGTGCTGCGCATCATTATTTTTCAGCCGTTCAATATCCCGTCAGGATCGATGAAGCCGAACCTGCTTGTCGGCGATTTTCTGGTTGTCTCAAAACCTGCCTATGGCTACTCGCGCGCGTCGCTTGTCTATCCGCTGACCCGCCTGCCGATAGAGGGGCGGATTTTCGCAAGCGCGCCTGAGCGCGGCGATGTCGTAGTATTCAAGAATCAAAATGACGGCAACAAGGATTACATCAAACGGGTCATTGGTCTGCCGGGGGATGAAATCCGGATGATCGGCGGGCGCCTTCATATCAATGGCGAGCCTATCCAGAAAGAATTCGTCAGCATGGTGACGGTTAAGTGCGATGGGCGCATGGTGGAGATTCCGTCCTATCGCGAGACGATGGATAATGGTGTTTCTTACATGGTGGAGGAATGCCATGGTGATAATGGACGCCTTGATAATGTAGGCCCTTACCAGGTGCCGGCAGGACATTTCTTTATGATGGGCGACAATCGCGACCAGTCCCAGGATAGCCGCGTGATTTCTCAGGTTGGCTATGTGCCGATGGATGATGTTGTCGGCAAAGCCGAGCGATTGTTCTTCTCCGTTGATGGCGGATCAACACAAATCTGGCAAATCTGGAAGTGGCCGTTTGCGGTGCGCTACGGGCGCATCTTCGATCAGGTTAAATGACAAAGAGCGATTTTTCCGCGCTTGAAGCACGCATTGGTTATACATTTAAAGACCATGCGTTGCTGAAGCGCGCGCTCACACATTCAAGTCTTTCGGGTGGGAACGGGGCGGTTCACGATCTGGAACGCCTGGAGTTTCTGGGAGATCGCGTTCTTGGCCTGTTAACAGCGGAAGAGTTGTGGCGGCGCTATCCTGGCTATAAGGAAGGTGAACTTGCGCCGAGATTGAATGCGTTGGTGCGCAAGGAAACCTGTGCAAAGGCGGCGCTCTTTTTTGACATAGACAAATACATGTTGCTTTCTGAATGGGAGGAACAGTCCGGCGGGCGCAAAAAAAAGGCTATTCTCGGCGATGTGATGGAAGCGCTGCTTGGGGCGCTTTATATCGATGGCGGTCTTGAGGCGGCGCGCGTCACTTATGACCGCTTCTGGACCCCGAATATCGAAGATCTGGCCAAATTTCATCAGGACCCGAAAACAGCGCTGCAGGAATGGACACAAAATAAAAAGCTTGGGACGCCACATTACGCCGTGCTGGAATCGGACGGCCCGGCGCATGCCCCGGCGTTTAAAATTGAAGTGAAAGTAAAAGGCTATGCGACCGCAACTGGTGACGGCCGCTCCAAGCGCGCAGCGCAAATGGAAGCCGCCAAGGCTTTTTTGACCCGGGAAGGCGTATGGTCCGAAAATGAATGAAGATGAACAACGTTGCGCCATGATCGCCGTCATTGGCGCGCCGAACGCCGGCAAGTCGACGCTGGTCAATGCGCTGGTCGGCGCCAAAGTCTCCATCGTTACGCAGAAAGTACAGACGACCCGGGCGCGGGTGCGCGGCATCGCCATGGAAGGCGACGCGCAACTTGTCTTTATCGATACGCCGGGAATTTTCGCACCGAAGCGGCGTCTTGATCGCGCGATGGTGGCCGCCGCATGGGGAGGCTTGGAAGGGGCCGATATAACGGTGATGATGATCGATGCGCCGTCTTATCTCGCTGGTGAAACAGAGCGCGGGGCGGCGGGGAAAGCCCGCGCCGATTCGGATCGTATTATTGAGGGTCTAAAAAGCGCAGACGCGAAAGTCGTGCTGGCGCTCAACAAGATTGATGAGATTGCGCGTCCGAAACTGCTGGCGCTAGCGCAGGAGCTGAACGAGGCGGGTGTCTTTTCCGACATTTTCATGATCTCCGCCCAAAACGGCGACGGCATGAAAGACCTGAAAGCGTTTCTGGTGGAAAAGGCGCCAGTAGGTCCATGGCTTTATCCGGAAGATCAGCTCTCTGACATCTCCGATCGGCTAATGGCGGCGGAGGTGACGCGTGAAAAACTGTTCCTGCGTCTGCATCAGGAATTGCCTTACGATTCGACCGTTGAAACCGACGCGTGGAAGGAAACGAAGAAGGGCGTACGCATCGAGCAGACGATCTATGTCGCGCGTGATGGTCAAAAAGGCATTGTCGTTGGCAAAGGCGGTGAGACGCTAAAGATTATCGGCAAGGCGGCGCGTGAAGAACTGAGTGAGCTGCTCGGGCGGCCGGTTCATTTGTTCCTGCATGTCAAAACCCGCGAAGGGTGGGCGGATGAGGCCGCCCGACTCAGAAATATGGGTTTGGATGTAGTGGAATAGGCTAACGTCACGCCGACAGCCTCTCTCAATTTTCTAGCTAATTGACGCGGTTTCATAGGTCCGCCATGAATCTCGCTGAGGAATGGAAAGGGCCATGGTCATGAAGCAGACAATTCAAAGCTTAAAAACCGTGATTGTTTTGATTGCGTCACTGGTGCTGGCGGCGTGCGGCGATCGCGCGGAAACGGAGGCAGTGCAGCGCGCGGAAACGTCCGGGTTGTCAGAGGACGATCCAAGCGCCGCGCCGGATGATCTTGAAACATCCGTAACCCGCATGGCGTCGATCGATCGCGCATATGGCGCAGACTTTTCCCCGAACGGAGAACAGCTTTCCTATTTATCGAGCGAAACCGGCTCTCCGCAAGTATTCATCACTGCCGCGGATGGTTCGGCGCCCCAACAGGCGACGTTTTTCGATGATCAGGTCGGCGGCGCCCAGTGGTCTCCGGCTGGCGACGTTTTGGCCGTTTCCGTCGCGCCTGGCGGCGGGTTGAATACGCAGCTTTATCTTGCTTCGCTTGACGGCGCGGAGCCAATTCTGATTACCGCGGGCGGCAAGGTCAACAACTGGTTGGGCGAGTGGAGCGACGACGGACGGTATTTAACATTCGCGTCCAATGTTTCCGGTTCAGGCTCCATGGATGCTTATCTCTACGACCGTGAGGTGGGCGAAACGCGGTTGATTGCTGAAAACCAGGGGATCGGATTTACCGCCGCCCTTTCTCCGGACGGGTCGCGAGCTGTTGTTTGGCGAATGGTCAGTCGCGGCGACACCAATCTTTATCTAGTTGATCTGGCGACTGGTGAAGAACAGCTGCTAACGTTGCATGATGGCGTAGCGCTATCCGACAATGCTCGGTTTGCGGATAATAATACAATTCTGATTTCGACAAATATCGACCGCGAAATGGAAGCCCTCGCCAGAATTGACATTGATGAGGAAGGCCGTGCAGGCGCGTTTCAAATCGTTGCCGCGCGCGACGATGCAGACCTGATCGGCTTCGACGCGCACTCGGACAGCGGCCAGGCGGCGCTCTTGTGGAATGTTGCGGGGCAAAGCGAGCTTGCGTTTTTCGATGTCGCCGCGGGTGTGATGACGCCGGGTCCTGAACTCCCTGCGGAAATAGCGGGCGGTTTAACCTACAGCCCCGATGGTGAATTTTTGACGATGACGGTTTCCGGCGCGGCCTCACCCGCGAATGTTTGGACGCTGTCGGTCTCAGACGGCGCGTTTATGAAAGTCACCGACAGCGCTCATGAAGGCGTCAATCTTGCGTCGCTCGTCCGCCCCGAAATTGTCTGGTATGAAGCGCATGATGGGCTCGCCATGTCGGGCTGGCTCTACCGCGCGCCCGGAGCGGAAGGCCCAGGTCCAATCGTATTGGATTTTCACGGCGGCCCGGAAGGGCAGGAGCGGCCGACTTTCAACTCGACCATTCAAGCGCTTCTCTCGCGCGGGATTTCGGTCTTTGCGCCGAACGTGCGGGGCTCGTCCGGCTTTGGCAAGACATTCGTCAATCTCGACAATGGCGTGCTTCGCGTGAATGCAGTCAAGGATATCAAGGCGAGCGCGGATCACATGATCGCATCTGGTATCGCCGATCAGGACAAAATCGGCATTATGGGCGGGTCTTACGGCGGCTATATGGTTATGGCTGGCTTAGCCGAATATCCCGACCTGTTCGCCGCGGGCGCCAATCTTTTTGGTGTTGTCAACTTCGAAACGTTTTTTGCAAACACTGAGCCGTGGATGGCGGCGATATCGACCGTGGAATACGGCGATCCCGTCACCGAGGCGGATATGTTGCGGGAGCTGTCGCCCATTCACAAGGTAGACCGCGTTGTCGCGCCGACCATCGTGCTGCATGGCGCAAACGACACGAATGTTCCGGTCGTTGAGGCGGAGCAGGTTGTCGCCAGCCTGGAAGAGCGCGGCGTGCCCGTAAAATACGTTCTGTTTCCTGACGAAGGCCATGGCTGGCAGAAAACGGAAAACCGAATCACGTCTACGGTCGAAATCGTTCGCTGGTTCGACACTTATTTGTCGAGCGAGTGACCAAGGCGCAATGTCGCTTCGGACGCGCTTCAAACGTCACAATAGTGAAGCCGGAGTGGAGCGAGCTGGATGGGCGGTGAAGTGAAAAAGGCGAAGGCCCGCATTCAATCGGTCGATTTTTTGCGCGGCCTTGTCATCGTCATCATGGCGCTTGATCATGTTCGTGATTACGTCACAAACCTGCGGTTTGATCCTCTTGATCTTGAACAGAGCGATCCTGCTCTCTTCCTGACGCGATGGATCACTCACTTTTGCGCGCCGGTTTTTGTTTTTCTTGCAGGAACAAGCGCTGGGTTTCAGGCTCAGGCAGGCAAGCAGGGAAAAGACTTATCAATGTTCCTGCTCACCCGGGGCGTCTGGCTCATCTTCCTTGAGCTGACGGTTATCAAAATGGGCTGGATGTTCAACCTTCAGCTTTTTATTGGTTACCATTTCCTGCAAGTGATTTGGGTTATTGGCATTAGCATGATTGCGCTTGCGGCGCTTGTCTGGTTGCCGTTGCGCGCGATCGCCGCCATTGGCGTCGTTACGGTTGTGGGTCATCACCTGTTGGCGCCGATTGATGCGGCAGTGATGTCGGGATTGGCGACGGGCGGGCCATTTCCAACAGCGACGTCGTTTAGCGATGCGCTGTGGCTCTTCTTACATATGCAAGGGGCAATCCCTATCGGCCCGACATTCGCGTTTGTCGCTTATCCGGTTATTCCGTGGGTTGGCGTGATGGCGTTGGGATATGTCTTTGCAGAGGTTTACAAACAGAAAGGTAAGCATCGAAGATCGCTGATGGTGAAGCTCGGGCTTGGACTTACGGCGTTGTTTTTTGTCTTGCGTGCAATCAATATCTACGGCGATCCCTCTCATTGGGCTGTTCAGGACAGCATCGTAAAAACGGTGCTGTCCTTCCTGAATACAACAAAATACCCGCCATCTTTGCTGTTTTTATTGATGACCCTGGGGCCGGCGCTGGTGGTTCTTTCATTATCTGAACGGTGGCGAGGGAAAGCGTTTGATGTTTTTGTCACTTTCGGGCGCGTGCCGCTGTTTTTCTACGTGATCCATATTTACGCGGCGCACGCCGTGGCGGTTGTTCTTGCTGCCATACAGGGAAATGGCGCGTCTTCAGCGATGACCTTTTTCGTATTTTTTCCAGTGGGCCAGGGTGTTGGGCTTTGGGGCGTATACGGTATATGGCTTGCCATTGTTGTTGCGCTTTATTTTCCAAGCCGCTGGTTCGCGGGCGTCAAGAAGCGCTCAAACTCATGGTGGATGTCTTACTTTTAGGCCATGTCTCCCATCCATCACTGCCCAAATACATCGACCAGGAATGGTGTAATGTCCTCCCACTGCTCAGGGATCGGGATCTGGTGCGGACGGTCTTTGTGGACGCTTAAGCGCACCAGCGTTCCTGTAGCTTCAATCTTTGCCGCCAATCGCTTCGCCTGATCGAGCGAGCCGCCAAGATTGTCCTCGCCGCCATGGAGGATCAGCGTATGCGCCTTGATGCGGTCCGCATACCGCAATGCCGCGCGTTCGGCGAACGCCTCCGGGGTCGCGCCGGTTTCGTTCAAGATGTTCTCGTCGAGATATTTGTCGCCGGTGGGATAGAACTCCTCAAGATCGTAAACGCCAGCCATGAGGATGAGCGCTGTGATACGATTGTCTTTGGTGGCCACCATTGATGATGTCGCGGCGCCGCGACTGACGCCATAGAGCGCAACGCGGGTTTGATCGACATCGGGCAGGGAGAGCAAATAATCAAACGCCGCCATGACAGCGTTTTGCGTGCGCGGTCCGCAAAAGTCTGACGGTCCGGCGCTGTCGCCGAAGCCGGGTTGTGACACTGAGGCGGCGATATAGCCGCGCCGCGCCATTTTCTGAATGCGGCCTTCGTCGATGGTTGCGACCTCCGGACGTTCGCCAATAAGCTCTGCAAAGGCGCGCCCGCCCGGCGTCTGCTCCCACTGATAACCATGCACGAAAAGAATGACGGGAAACGGACCTTCGCCTTCCGGTATTTCTACAAACAGTTCAACCGATTCGAGGCCGCGTTCCTCTGGATGCAGTAACACCCGTTCATAAGCCGCTGCTGTTTGGATTCCTGCGATAAAAATGAACGCCGCCCATATGAAAAGCCGCATTTGTTCTCCTCCCTTTATTGTCGCGAGAAGTCGTAGCGAGGCGCCGACGGCGCGCCCCCTGCCATTAGTTAGGGTTGAAGGCCATAACATGGGTATGGGAGCGAGCGCGCAGTGCTTTGTCGTCATTGACTTGGAAGAGCAATGGCGGGACCTATGTGTCGTGTCCTTTATCGATCACGGCATTGTTCTAGACGCACGCGCCCATGGGGAAACCCATGCGGTGGCGGATATTTTTACACAAGACAAAGGGCGGTGGGCTGGGCTGGTTTATGGCGGGCAGGGGCGCAAGATGCGGCCGATCCTGCAGCCCGGCAATGAAGTCAAAGCCGACTGGAAAGGCCGCGGCGAAGACAGTCTCGGCCATTTTACGCTTGAGTTGACCCGCGCGCGCGCCGCCGAGGCAATGCAGGATCGCTTATCGCTGGCGGGGCTTTCGGCTTCTTGCGCGCTGGCGCTTGCGGTTCTCCCGGAACGCGAAGCCCATGCGCCATCCTATGAAGCGATGGCGGTGCTGCTCGACAATCTCGATCATATTGAGCTGTGGCCAGCGCTGATGGCGCGATGGGAACTGGGGCTTCTGGCCGAGTTAGGGTTCGGGCTGACGCTTGATCGCTGCGCCGCGACGGGCGCGCGTGAGCAGCTCGTTTATGTGTCACCGCGATCCGCTTGTGCTGTCTGCGCCGAAGCGGGCGAACCGTATAAGGATAAATTACTGCCGCTTCCGGCTTTTTTACGCGGCGCCTCAGCTGAAGTAAGTTTGCAGGATGCGCTTGATGCCCTGAAGACAACAGGACACTTCATTGAAACCCGTATTCTTCATATTGCTGACAAGCAATTGCCCGAAGCGCGCCTGCGCGTAATTGAGCTGTTGCAAGCTCAACTGGATTGAAGGGAGTTCTGTGCTGACCCTGCGGTTGTACTCAATATTGAAACGACTTTCTTTAACGTCCGCTGATTATTCGAAACGCCGTTGACTTTCGGCAAGCCAAAATAACCTCGCGCTCCCGCGTGCAGCATCTGGTCCAGCTGGTGAAGGTGGATCCGACCTTCATGCTGCGCGGTGTTCCATTCCGAATGTCCCATCACCTTCCAGCGTTCGGGGAACATAATGGCGCCCATTTTTTGGATTGTATCTTTATCGCCATAAAGGTGATGAAGCTGGCGGACAAAATCGAGCCCCGGTTCAGAGGCCATCACGCCGCCAATAGAGATAATATCGATCGGCGCCATCAACTGCGCTTTCAGATAGGTTGCCGCGCCGAGCGCAATCTGGGCGCCGCCGCTATAGCCGATGATCACGATTGGCGCCGCGGTATCGCGTTGATACCCAGCGCGCAATAATGCGTCTTCGATGACTAACGCAGCGCCTCTGTTATACATTGGGCCATAGCGGTGATCGGCTGAGATCATCACCTGGAACACGTTGCGCAGGTTGATGAGGATGGACAGCATGGTGCCGCGCCCTTCGAGCTTGAATTTTTGAATGCGCCGCCACAGGCGATCAAAAAATCTCGGCGCAGCCAGTAGTGGTAATCCTGCCGGAGAATAAGGAAAAACATCATCAATGATGACTGCGCCAGGCATTTCTGTTTTGAGTGATTTGATGAATGCTTTTTCGCGCGGGATCAGAAACCGGCCGGATATTGACGCAATGCCCGAGAGATAAACGACATAGCAGTCAGAACTGCTGATGCGTTCAGATGTGTTCCTGTCGGCGTCAGGCGCCTCATCGGCGATTTCTTCTTCCGTCCATCCGGCCCACCAGCTCAAGGTTTCCAATGGCGATAAAGCGGCGGTGATCAGCAAGGCGCCGATGCCAAAAATAATCAGAGTGGCTAGAACGGCGCCGATCAATTTTTGATCTCCCGACGAATGGCCTGCATCACATCATCGATAATCTGTTGCGGCGTTCGGTCCAGCGGCGAGCCGCTGATGAATACCCGCAAATCGCCAAGCGGTTTCGCAAGGGTGTGCCCGAAAAAGCTTCGCAGCGCGTAGGACACAATCCACCCGGCGCCGCCGCAAAAGAGTGCGGCGCTGATTGGCATTTGATACGCCACCATCAGACCAAAAATGACGAGCGTCATCGCCCAGGCTTCAAGCAGGTTGCTGAAGGCGACGCCAAAATAAGGGGCGATTGAAAAAACCCCTAATAAGCGCGGCGCGAAGGCAAGAGAAACAACGCCAATCACACCCGCGACATCGCCGGGTGACAGAACGCCGATGCGGGTCAATGGCGCGACCGCCAGGGCGCAGGCGGCCCAGGTCAATGCGGTTACGACATAGGTTGCGCCAGTGAAAAGGAGACTTGTCAGGAAGCGATAAAGCGGGATCCGGTTAACGACGAGGACGACGCTTTGTCCGAGCATTTCCGAGATGCCCGCCAGAAACGCGATGATAAGGGCCGCCGTCTGCGCGGCAGGCGAGGTCGCCGCTTTGGAGAACGCAGTCGCCGAGAATCCCATGGCGGCGGTCGCCAGTTCGATCAGCAACAAGGGAAAGTGGAAAACTTCTGCCGCAAGCGAATGCATGAAGCTGGCCTAACGCAACGCTGGCGAAGGTCAAGATGCTTGTAAATGAAGGGCTTAGACGCCCGGCGTGATTCGCCAGCCGGATTGCCGCTGGCGGCATTTGGGACTGGCGGCGGGCGGCGATTCTGCTATCCCCTTGGCCATGGCACGTACGACAAAAAGCAAAACCGCGAAGACAGCAAAACCGGCCAAGCCGGAAGAGATTTTTCTGGAGCCTTTCGATGAAGCGCTCTCCCAACGTTATCTCGCCTATGCGTTATCGACGATTACCGCCCGCGCACTGCCGGATGTTCGTGACGGCCTGAAACCGGTGCACCGGCGCATTCTTTATGCAATGCGCCAGATGAAGCTCAATCCGAGTGGGGGCTTCAAGAAATCAGCCAAGGTCGTCGGCGA
Source organism: Pseudomonadota bacterium (assembly GCA_039196665.1). GTDB lineage: Bacteria > Pseudomonadota > Alphaproteobacteria > Caulobacterales > Parvularculaceae > Hyphococcus. Next base: position 263,932 of record JBCCUQ010000004.1, read on the forward strand.
GGTGATGGGTAACTATCATCCCCACGGAGATCAGGCGATCTATGATGCCATGGTGCGGTTGGTGCAGGACTTTTCCGTGCGCGTACCGTTGGTCGACGGGCAGGGCAATTTTGGCAATATCGACGGCGATAATGCGGCCGCCATGCGCTACACGGAAAGCCGTTTGACGGTGGCGGCGCAGTTGCTGCTCGATGGCATTGATGAAGACACTGTCGATTTTCGCGAAACTTATGATGGCGAGGGCGCTGAGCCCGCGGTGTTGCCGGCGGCGTTTCCGAACCTTCTCGCCAATGGCGCGAGCGGCATTGCGGTCGGCATGGCGACGTCGATCCCGCCGCACAACCCGGCAGAGCTGATTGACGCTTCTCTGCATCTCATCAAGGCGCCGAATGCGCGCACGCAAACGCTTCTCAACCATGTCAAAGGACCGGACTTTCCGACCGGCGGCGTCTGCGTTGAAGACGCCGCCTCCATGGAAGAGGCTTACGCCACCGGGCGCGGCGGTTTTCGCGTGCGGGCGCGATGGGAAACGGAAGACCTTGGGCGCGGACGATATCAAATCGTCATCACCGAGATTCCATACCAGGTTCAAAAGTCAAAACTGATTGAACGGATCGCCGAGTTGATACAGAGCAAAAAATTGCCTGCGGTTGGCGATGTTCGTGACGAAAGCGCAGAGGATGTCCGGCTGATCCTTGAGCCGCGTTCCGGCAATGTGGACCCTGCGGCGCTGATGGAAAGCGTCTTTAAAGTTACTGATCTTGAGTCTCGGTTCTCATTGAACATGAATATTCTTGGCGCTGACGGCGCGCCGCGTGTTATGGGGCTGCGCGAAGTGCTGCAGTCCTATCTCGATCACCGCAAGGAAGTGTTGGTGCGCGGCACAAAGTTCCGACTCGAGAAAATTGCACGTCGCCTGGAAATTCTCGATGGGTTTCTGATTGCCTATCTCAACCTCGATGAGGTTATTCGCATCATTCGATTTGAGGATGAGCCGAAGACCCAGTTGATGAAGACGTTTAAGCTGACGGAGGTTCAGGCCGAGGCTATTCTCAACATGCGTCTTCGCTCATTGCGCAAGCTTGAAGAGATGGAAATCAAAACCGAACACAAGGAACTGAAGGCGGAACAAAAGGCTTTGAGGGCGCTGTTGAAATCAGATGACGCGCAGTGGAAGAAAATCGCCGATCAATTGCGCGAGGTGCGTAAACAGTTCGATCCGAAATCTGATCTTGGACGGCGCAGAACGGACATTGCCGACGCGCCTGAGATCGATGAAATTGACCTTGAAATCCTTGTAGAAAAAGAACCCGTCACGATTGTCCTCTCGGAAAAAGGGTGGGTGCGCTCACTAAAGGGGCATGTCGAAGACATGAAGGGGATCAAATATAAAGACGGCGACCGGGAAGGTTTCATCGTTCACGCTCAAACAACGGACAAGGTGATGTTGTTTGCGACCAACGGGAAATTTTATGCCCTTGATGTTAGCGCGTTACCGGGCGGGCGTGGTCACGGCGAGCCAATCCGCCTTATGGTTGACATGGGCAATGACGATGCGGTTGTCGCAGCGTTTATCTATGAAGGTGAGCGTAAATTGATTGTCGCATCATCATCCGGTCACGGATTTATCGTGGCGGAGGCGGATTGCCTTTCAAACACCCGAAAAGGAAAACAGGTCCTGAATGTGCCGGCTGGCGCCGAGGCGGCGGTCTGCCGGCTTGCGGAGGGCGATATTGTCGCGGCGGTTGGCGATAACAAGAAATTCCTGGCGTTCCCTGTTTCCGACTTGCCGGAAATGTCGCGCGGCAAGGGCGTAGTGTTACAGAAATTTCAAAAAGGCGGGCTTTCCGATGCGAAAGTATTCTCTAAAAAGGAAGGCCTGACCTGGACCGATCGCTCAGGGCGTACACAAACCGTGGATGACTGGAAATCCTACCTTGGCAAGCGCGCGCAGGCCGGGCGTATCGCGCCCAAGGGCTTTCCGACATCGAAGAAATTTGGGCCCGAGAAGCTATAAATATCCTATTTTTGTCAGTAGCGTTTGCTGGCGGCGTCAGGAACGGCGTATTATTTCACTTTGACCCTTGAATCGCGCCCAAGCGCTCTAAATAATGGAGCGAGAAAAGTGCATTTTGGGATTTGTCACAACGCAGTCACCATTAGCGCGCCTTCGGGGGCGACCTCTTTGTTCAACGGCAATTTTCCATCAAGTCCTTAAGTTTTGAATGATTGTTGGCGCGCGCCAGAAAATGGGTTGTCGAAAGCGGACATTGTCGTTCGTCTTTGATGACAACGGCGTAAAAGCCTCAAAACCGAAGAGTGAATGGATATGACTCACCCTGCGTTGAAGATGAGCGAAGTCTTGGAAGACAGGCAACTGCTTCAGGACATGTTCGTAGAGACCAGAGATCAGACGCTACAACTTTGCGCTGATCTTGAGCCCGAAGACATGGTTATTCAGGCGATGCCGGACGCCAGCCCGACACGCTGGCATCTGGCGCATACGACTTGGTTCTTCGAAGAGTTCATTTTGGCGCCAAACGTAACGGGATTTGAGCCTTATCACGATAGATATCAGTTCCTGTTCAATTCCTATTATGAGTCTGTGGGTGAGAAGTGGGAAAGGCCGCAAAGAGGGTTACTGTCACGTCCGACGGTGCGTGAGATTATTGCTTATCGGCGCGCTACCGAAGAGCGCGTTATTGAGTTCATGGAAAATGTTTCCGAGGATGTCTGGCACTTGGTTGCGCCGATTATCGAACTGGGCCTGCATCATGAAAAACAGCATCAAGAACTCATCTGTACAGATATCAAATATACTCTTGGATTAAACCCGCTTTATCCAGCAGCGATCAAGAATGACGATCCTTGGTATGAAGGACCATCCCCCAAAGAGATGAGCTGGGTGTCTTTCGATGAAGGCGTCTATGAAATAGGCGCCACGGGCGATGAGTTTATATTCGACAATGAATTACCGCAGCATAAGCAATACCTAAATGGTTTCGCGCTTGCCTCACGCCCTGTCACCAATGGCGAATATCTTGAATTCATGAAGGATGGCGGGTATTCGAATCCTGGCCTTTGGCTGTCGGAGGGCTGGGCTATCGTCAATGAACACAAGTGGTTTGCGCCGTTGCACTGGAACAAGGTCGATGGCGAGTGGCATGAATACACCATGCACGGTATAATTCCTTTGCAATCTCACTTGCCTGTATGTCATTTATCTGCACACGAAGCATTTGCTGTGGCGGCGTGGGCCGGCGCGCGGCTACCGACGGAAGCGGAGTTGGAGCTGGCGTTGGTCTCGCAAGACGGTCAAGCGGGACAATTCCTTTATTCCAGCAAGCCGGTTCATCCGATGCTTGAAAATAAATCCGGCGATTTCGACGCGCTGGCGGGTGGCGTTTGGGAATGGACCCAGAGCAACTATGGCGCTTATCCGGGCTATTCAGCGCCGGAAGGGGCGGTCGGCGAATATAATGGCAAATTCATGTGTTCCCAGCTTGTCCTGAAAGGCGGAAGTTGCGCGACGCCGGAAGGTCATACCCGCCCGACATATCGGAATTTTTTCCCCCCTAAGGACCGCTGGCAGTTTTCCGGCGTTCGCTTCGCGCGGGACCTTTAAAAGCCAGGCGCCTTCTGCAGTCGAAAGCTGTTAGCAGAATATGCCAAAGCGTGACCGCTGATATAGTGGGCGCATGAAAAATTTGGCGTAGCACGCCATTTTTTGCTTGTTTGTTAACCGGTGCATGGTGTAAGCGGAATTCATGCGTTGCAATATTTGCGGCGCACAATTTTTGTGAAGCCGCGATTTAGCGGGCAGACAAGGCAAGACCATGCTGAACGGGATTTCCCTGATGGCGAACAAGATCGCGGCTTTGGCCGCCGATCCGGTCGTTCTGTCTGTCCTTCTGATTAATGTGGTGGTGCTCCTTATTATCCCCGTAAGGGGAGCGGCCATGGAGCCCGCGCGCTAAACAACAGCAGCACGGACCTTCAACACCCCGCTCCCAGAAAAGGAAGCGGGTTTTTTTGTGCTTGAGGGTCCGTTCGGGAAAGAAAGGATGACGGATACAAAAGCAAAACGATCAGACGCTATCACAAAAGGCCCAGCCAAGGCTCCGGCCCGGGCCATGCTGCGTGCGGCGGGACTGGATGATGATGATTTTGCGCAACCACTGGTCGCTGTCGTCAACACTTGGTCGACGGTTACGCCCTGTAATATGCATCTGGCGGACTTGGCTGAACCTGTGCGCGTTGGCGTTCGCGCCGGCGGCGCGACGCCGATTGATTTCAACACCATCGTGGTTTCCGATGGCATCACGATGGGCGGGGAAGGGATGCGCGCCTCGCTGATCTCACGCGAGGTGATTGCGGATTCCATAGAAATCGCCGTGCGGGGGCACTCGCTTGACGCGGCCATTATCCTAGTCGGATGTGACAAGACGTTGCCAGCCGCCGCCATGGCGCTGGCGCGTATGGATATTCCCGGCGTTATTTTTTATGGCGGCACGATTATGCCCGGCAATTGCCGAGGCAAGGATTTGTCCATTCAAGACGTTTTTGAGGCGGTTGGGGCGCACGCCAAAGGCGATATGTCCGATGCAGAGCTCGAAGAAGTGGAGCGCAGCGCCTGTCCCGGCGCTGGGGCCTGTGGCGGCCAGTTCACAGCAAACACGATGGCGATGGCGCTCGCCTTTTTGGGGCTGGCGCCAATGGGGGCTGGCGATATTCCGGCTATTCATCCGGATAAAAATAAACAGGGTGAGCGGTGTGGGCGCATTGTTGCGCGCCTCGCTAAAGATGGACCGACGGCGCGATCATTTATCACTCAGGCTTCTTTACGCAATGCAGCGACCGCCGTTGTTGCGAGCGGCGGGTCAACAAACGCTGTTTTACACTTGCCTGCAATTGCAGCGGAAGCGGGCGTTCCTTTTTCCATCGATCTCTTCGATGAGCTTTCGCGGCAAACGCCGGTGATCACCGACCTGAAACCAGGCGGACGGTTTCTCGCCAAGGATCTTTACGCTGCCGGCGGCGCCCGCCTGTTTGGGGCAAGATTGCAGACAGGTGGCAAGCTGGAGGATGCGCCGACGGTTACCGGCAAATCCTTGTTCGAAGAACTGGCGAGCGCCGAAGAAACAGATGAGCAGGAAGTCGTGCACAGCGTTGATGCGCCGTTCAAGAAAACCGGCGGCTTGCGCATTCTTTATGGCGACGTTGCACCCGATGGCGCTGTCTTGAAAACTGCCGGATATGACGACGGCTCTTTTGAGGGCCGGGCGCGCGTTTTCGACAGTGAAGAAGCGGCGTTTAAAGCTGTTTCTGATCGAGACATTAAAGCCGGCGATGTTGTGGTCATCCGCCATGAAGGTCCTAAAGGCGGGCCGGGCATGCGCGAAATGCTGGCGGTCACAGCTGCGGTCGCCGGGCAAGGCCTTGCGGGCCATGTGGCGCTGATCACAGACGGCCGCTTTTCCGGCGCGTCCCATGGGTTTGTCATTGGTCACGTCTCGCCCGAAGCGGCGGTTGGCGGACCGATCAGTCTGATACAGGACGGTGATGTCATTCGCATAGACGCTGAAGCGCGCCGGATCGACGCCGACATTGACTGGGATGCGCGCCGCGCCGCGTACAAACCTAAACCGCGAAACCGTATGGGCGGCGCTTTCGATAAATACGCCGCACTTGTTTCTTCGGCGTCAAAAGGCGCCGTCACTACCCAACATTCCAATGATTGATCAACAATAAGGATTTCCTCGCGATGAAAGTCTATTCCGAAAATGATGCGAACCCTGCCGCCGTTAAATCAAATACGGTTGCGGTGATCGGGTATGGAAGCCAGGGGCGCGCGCACGCTTTAAATCTTAAAAACTCCGGATGCGACGTTATTGTCGGCGTGCGCGATGGCGGGCCTGGCGCGAAGAAAGCCGCGGAAGACGGACTTGAGGTCACGAGCGTTCGTAAAGCGGCGGCAAGTGCGAAACTGATCGCAATCCTAACGCCTGACATGAGTCACGAGAAAATATTTCAGGAAGAAATTGCACCGGAATTGAACGAAGGCGACGCCTTGTTGTTCGCGCATGGTTTCACGGTTCTTTATGGCAGGGTGAAAGCACCAAAAAATGTCGATGTGATTATGGTGGCGCCAAAAGGACCGGGCGATCTTGTCCGCCGTGAGTATGAGCGTGGGCGCGGCGTGCCATGCCTTTTTGCTGTACATCAGGACGCCAGCGGTGAAGCGAAAGAAAAAGCGCTCGCCTATGCGGCGCTAATCGGCGGCGCCACGGCCGGCGCGATTGAAACAACCTTTCGCGAAGAGACGGAAACCGATCTCTTCGGTGAACAAGCGGTGCTCTGCGGCGGCGCGACAGAACTGGTCACCGCTGGTTTTGAAACGCTGGTTGAGGCCGGGTACCAGCCCGAGATCGCCTATTATGAATGCCTGCATGAGCTAAAACTGATTGTCGACCTTCTCTATGAGGGCGGCATCGCGAAGATGCATGAGTTCATTTCCGAGACCGCGAAATATGGCGATCTCGTTTCCGGTCCGCGCGTTATCAATGATGAAACCAGGGCGCGCATGCGCGAAGTGTTGAAGGATATTCAATCGGGAACATTCGCCCACAACTGGATCGTGGAAAATCAGGCGGGCAAGACACGTTACGATCAACTGCTTGAAGCGGACCTGAACCAGCCAATCGAAAAAACCGGCGCTGAATTGCGCGCGCGCATGTCCTGGCTGCAGGACGGCGCGAATACGAAAGAAAACTGAGGACCGGTCATGACCGTGACACTCGCAACAAAACCTGACGAAGCAGCGCTGACAGCAAACGCGAAAGCGGGCGCTGAGCTGTTATTGGATGCGCTTGAAGAACAGGGCGTTGAAGTAATTTTCGGCTATCCTGGCGGCGCTGTTCTGCCGATTTATGACGCCATTTTTGATCGCGACACGATCCGTCACGTGATGGTGCGTCACGAACAGGGTGCAGTTCATGCGGCGGAAGGCTATGCGCGCTCAACCGGTAAGATTGGCGTGGTGCTGGTGACATCCGGTCCGGGGGCCACGAATGCGGTAACCGGCCTCGCCGACGCTTTGCTCGATTCCATTCCGGTTGTCTGCATTACCGGACAGGTCGCGCGGCCCTTTATCGGTACGGATGCATTTCAGGAATGCGATACGATCGGCATCACTCGTGCGTGTACGAAACATAACTATCTGGTCGATAGCGCGGAAGCGCTGCCGACAATTGTCCATGAAGCGTTTCATCTGGCGCGCAACGGCCGACCGGGGCCGGTGCTGATTGACATTCCGAAAGATGTGCAGTTTGAGGCGGGCGCCTATGTGGCGCGGGCCAATGCCCAAAAACGCAACTGCATCGTAACGCCGGACGTGCCGCAGGACCGGATCGCTTATGCTGTTGATATGATGCGTCAGGCGCGAAAGCCGGTGTTTTATACCGGTGGCGGCGTCATCAATGCAGGGCCAAAAGCGAGCGAGATCCTGTGTCAACTGGCGCATGAAACGAATATTCCGGTGACATCGACCCTGATGGGGCTTGGCGCTTTCCCGGCGTCCGATCCCCAGTGGCTCGGCATGCTTGGGATGCATGGCAGTTTTGAAGCTAACAACGCCATGCATGATTGCGATGTCATGATCGCCATCGGGTCGCGTTTCGATGATCGCGTGACCGGGCGCCTCGATGCGTTTTCGCCGAACTCGCGCAAGATCCACATCGATATCGATCCTTCCTCGATCAACAAGAATGTGCATGTTGATCTTCCGATTATTGGTGACGCCGGCGCAATAATGCAGGCGCTGCTTGTCGAATGGCGCCGGCGCAATGCTGAGGATGCACTGGACGCGGCGCGATTGTCTTTGTGGTACGCCCAGATCGGCGAATGGCGTGCGAAAAAATCATTCGCTTACACGCAGCGCGCCGATCATATCAAGCCGCAATATGCGATTGAGCGGCTTTATGCTCTGACGCGCGGCAAAGATGTCTATGTCACGACGGAAGTCGGCCAGCATCAGATGTGGGCGGCGCAGTATTTTCATTTCGATGCGCCGAACCGGTGGATGACATCGGGCGGACTCGGCACCATGGGATATGGATTGCCCGCGGCGGTCGGCGTGCAGTCGGCGCACCCTTCAGCGCTCGTCATCGATATTGCGGGCGACGCATCTGTACAGATGACGATGCAGGAAATTTCAACCGCGGTTCAGCATGATCTGCCGGTTAAAATCTTTATTCTGAATAACGAATATCTCGGCATGGTCCGGCAGTGGCAGGAGCTATTGCACAGCAAACGCTATTCTCATTCTTATTCGGATTCTTTGCCGGACTTCGTCAAACTCGCCGAGGCTTATGGTGCGGTCGGCATGCGCGCGGAAACGCCGGCGGAACTCGACGGAAAAATTCAGGAAATGATCGACGTTCAACGCCCGGTCATTTTCGACTGCGTTGTCACTAAGGAAGAAAATGTTTTCCCGATGATTCCCTCTGGCGCGGCGCATAATGAAATGCTGTTGGGCGGGAAAGTCACGGGTGACGAAATCAGTGACGCCGGGAAAGTGCTGGTTTGACCGTGATGACGTCGCAATCCGTATATCCTGTTGCGCGCGACGCCGGTGAAGCGGCCGAAGCGATCCTGTCGCTGATCGTCGATAATGAGCCGAGCGTACTGGCGCGTGTGGTCAGCCTGATTTCTGCGCGGGGATATAATATTGAAAGTTTGACAGTCGCAGAGACGGATGTCGCGAAACATCGCTCGCGTATCACGATTGTGACTTATGGCACCCCGATGAAGATCGAACAGATAAAAGCCCAGTTGACGAGGCTGGTGCCGGTGCGCCGCATCATCGATGTAGCGCAGGAAAAAGACGCGCTTGAGCGTGAACTGGCATTGGTCAAAGTCGCCGGCAAGGAAGATCAACGCATTGACGCCATGCGGCTAGCAGAGAATTTTCGCGCCCGGGCGATCGATACGACGCGTTCCTCGTTCGTTTTTGAAGTGACTGGTTCGCGAGACAAGATCAACGCGTTTATTGATCTGATGCAGCCGCTGGGCCTGGTTGAAGTTTCCCGAACAGGCGTTTTGTCTATCGGGCGCGGCGCCGAAAAGGATTGATGTGATGGTCTGTTGCGCGCCACCTAATCATTCAGAAGTAAACAAGCGTTGTCAGCTATACGCGCTTCTCCTTATCACCGCGCAGGGCAATCCCTGCGTGTGACGAGCGAGAAACAACGAAATGAAAGCGCGGAAAATAAAATGACGACGAATAATAATCACGTAAAAATTTTCGATACGACCCTGCGGGACGGAGAGCAGGCGCCGGGTTTTTCCATGGCGATCGACGCCAAGTTGACGGTGGCGCGCGCGCTGCAAAACCTTAATGTCGATATTATCGAGGCAGGGTTCGCCGCAGCGTCGCCTGGCGACGCCGCCGCGGTGCGTGCTGTTGCGGAAGAAATCGAGGGGCCGATAATCTGTTCGCTGGCGCGCCTTGGCGAGCAGGATATCGACGCTGCGGCGCGCGCGATTGAGCCAGCCCAAAACCGCCGTATTCACACCTTTATCGGCACCAGCCCGACGCACCGTGTGGCCAAGCTGAAAATGACGGAAGAAGAGATTCTGAAGCGGATTTCCGAGACCGTCGCTTATGCGCGCTCGGCCTGCGACAATATCGAGTTCTCGCCGGAAGATGCGATCCGGACCGAACGCGCCTTTCTGGTTGAAGCGGTCGAGGCTGCGATTGAAGCGGGCGCGACGACCATCAACATTCCGGACACGGTTGGGTATACGACGCCGGAAGAGATCACCGATCTCTTTTCTTTTCTATGCAAGACCGTGAAAGGATCGGAGAGGGTAACTTTCAGCGCACACTGTCATGACGATCTCGGCATGGCTGTCGCAAATAGCCTCGCTGCAGTGCGTGGCGGCGCCCGTCAGATTGAATGTGCTATCAACGGCATTGGTGAGCGTGCGGGCAATTGTTCGCTTGAAGAGGCCGTAATGGCGCTTCATACGCGGAAAGATCATTTCGGCGTTGATACGCAAATTGAAACAACAAAAATTTTCGCAGCTAGTCAGGCGCTTGCGCGCGTCACGCACAATCCGATACCGCGCAACAAGGCGATTGTCGGACGTAACGCTTTTGCCCATGAGGCGGGCATTCATCAGCACGGCGTGCTGGCGGACAAGCGAACTTATGAGATCATGGATGCGGAAGCCGTTGGCATGCCCTCCAACTCAATTGTATTGGGCAAGCACTCTGGCAAACATGCGCTGGCGGCGCGTGTCATATCGCTTGGCTTTGACGTAACGCCAGAGCGCATTGGCGAAATTTTTATCAAGTTCAAGGCGCTTGCGGATACAGCGCGTGAGGTAACGGATGCGGATATTGTGCGTCTTATCACGGGCGCTAACGATGACGGACGCTCGGGTCCGTGGCGCGTCCGCCGGGTTGAGTTGCGTGCGGAAATTGAAGATGAGACGCCGCCTTTTGCGCGTATCACTATGGAGCATGACGGCGGCGAGCGCCGTACTGTCACCAGCGAAGGCGATGGACCGATTGACGCTGCATTTGCTGCCGTTTGTGCGATCAGCGATGTGGAGGGCCACATTGTCTCGCTTGATCTTCACCACATTGCCGCCGAGGGCGTTGTGCGCGCAGAAGCCGTCGTTGCGGTTGGCGAGAAAAACTTCACTGGTGTCGCGCAGGAAGTCGACATTGCTGACGCGGCGGTAGGCGCTTTCGTGGCGGCCATCAACCAAGCGGCGGCGATGGCGGGCGCCAGTGAACGGATTGCGGGCGCCGCGTGAAAAGTATGAGTAGGGAGAGACGTCATGGCGATTAATGAAGTTGACTATATCTGGATGGACGGCGCGCTTAAGCCCTGGAAAGAAGCGACCGTACACGTCCTTTCTCACGCCCTTCATTATGGCACCTCCTTTTTCGAGGGCATCCGTGTTTACGATACGCCGAACGGGCCTTGCGGCTTTCGGTTGAACGATCACCTGGAACGGTTGTTTGACTCTGCGGCGATCTATGGCTGCCAAATTCCCTATGCCCTTCAGGATCTGACCCAGGCTTGCAGTGACGTTGTGACGAGGAACAACATGTCGAGCGCTTATCTGCGCCCGGTTGTGTTTTATGGATATGGCGATATCGCCGTAGCGCCAAGCGCATCGACGCCGGTGCAGGTTGCAGTCGCCGGCTTCCCGTGGGGCGCCTATCTTGGCGAAGAAGGAAAAACCGCAGGCGTCGATGTTTGCGTGTCAAGCTGGGCTCGCGTTGCGCCGAACACTATCCCCGCAGCGGCGAAAGCCGGCGGCAATTATCTTTCCGGCGTGCTGATCTCATCGGAAGCCAAATCACGCGGCTTTGCGGAAGGTATCGGTCTCGACGTCAACGGGCTTGTTTCCGAGGGCGCCGGTGAAAATCTTTTCATTGTACGGAAAGGAAAAATCTATACGCCGCCATCGTCAGCTTCCATCCTGCAGGGTGTGACGCGCGATACGGTCATTCAACTGGCGCGCGCTGAGAATTTCGAAGTCATCGAACAGGCCATGCCGCGGGAGGCGCTTTATCTCGCCGATGAAATCTTTTTCACTGGTACTGCCGCAGAGATTACGCCTGTACGCTCCGTAGACGGGAAGTCCGTAAAGGCTGGCGGCCGAGGTCCCGTTACGCAACTGCTTCAGGAAAGATTCTTCGGCCTGTTTACAGGCGAAACTATGGATCGATGGGGATGGCTGCACAGAATTCAGGAAGACAGAGAGGAGCATCATGACGCCCCAGTCACTGTTCGATAAGCTCTGGCGACGCCATGTCGTTGTCGAGGAAACGCGCGAGCGACCGGCGGTTCTGTTTATCGACTTGCATCTTATTCACGAGGTGACCTCGCCACAAGCGTTTACGGCATTGCGCGAGCGTGGTCTGCCGGTTCATCGCCCTGATCTTACCTTTGCGACGCTGGATCATTCGACGCCGACGTTACCGGCTGACGAACAGGGGCGCCTTCCTTATGCGACCGCACAGGCGGCGGCGCAGGTGGAAACGTTGATCGGAAACTGTGAGGAATATAATATTCCTCTCCTGGACATGGGGGACCCGCGACGCGGGATCGTGCATGTGATTGGCCCTGAATTGGGTTTGACGCAGCCGGGCAAAACCATCGTCTGCGGCGACAGTCATACATCGACCCATGGCGCCTTTGGCGCGCTTGCTTTCGGTATTGGTACAACCGAGGTCGGCCATGTTCTCGCGACGCAATGTGTGTTCCAGCGCAAACCTAAATCCATGCGGGTTACTTTTGACGGCGTCTTACCGAAAGGCGTCAGCGCGAAAGACATGGCGCTTGCGATGATCGCGGAGATTGGCGCCGATGGCGGGCAGGGGCATGCGATTGAATTTGCTGGTGAGGCTGTGCGTGCTCTTTCCATGGAAGGGCGGATGACCCTTTGCAATATGTCGATCGAAGCCGGCGCGCGCTTTGGCATGGTCGCGCCGGATGATAAAACTTTTGACTGGGTCGCCGGCCGCGATTTGGCGCCGTCGGGCGCCGCGTGGGCGGCCGCGCTTGCAGATTGGCGCAACTTGCCGACCGACGAAGGCGCAGAATTTGATCGTGAAGTAACGATCAATGCGACGACACTCCGCCCAATGATTACCTATGGTGTCTCCCCGGATGCGGCGGCGTTTGTTAATGCGCTGGCGCCAGCGCCGGAAACGGCGGCGGAACGTCATGCAGCGGACTATATGAAATTTGATGCGGATAAACCGTTCTCGGAAAATACGGTGAACCGAGTTTTTATCGGCAGCTGCACGAATTCCCGCCTTTCCGATTTGCGGGCTGCTGCGGCGGTTATGAAAGGCCGCAAAGTCAAGGACGGCGTTGTTACGTTAGTGGTGCCCGGATCTGAAGCGATCAAGCAGGCTGCGGAAGCTGAAAACCTGCATGTGGTTTTCCTTGAAGCGGGCGCTGAGTGGCGATTGCCTGGCTGCTCCATGTGCATCGCCATGAACGGCGATAAGGGCGAGCCCGGTGAGCTTGTTGTCTCGACATCGAACCGTAACTTTATCGGACGCCAGGGGAAGGGGGTGCGCACTGTGCTCGCAAGTCCGGCGACAGCGGCGGCTTCTGCAATTGAGGGGCGTATCGCAGACCCTCGAGCATATCTGGAATAAGGATTACTCATGACATTCGCTCCATTTCAAAAGCTGACATCAAAAACGATTGTCTTGCCCCAGGAAAATATTGATACGGATCAGATTATTCCGGCGCGTTTTCTGACGACGACAACGCGCGAGGGGCTAGGCGCATCGGTTTTTTATGATTGGCGCTATACAGGAACCGGTGCGTTGCGAAATACCAGCCCGCTTGACGGTTTTGCGCCTGAAGAGTTTGAAATTCTTATCAGCGGGGCCAATTTTGGCTGTGGGTCATCGCGTGAACATGCGCCATGGGCGTTGTTGGATTTCGGGTTCCGCGCGGTGATCAGTTCCGATATCGCCGACATCTTTAAAAGTAACGCCCTTAAAAATGGCCTGTTGCCGGTTGTTGTTGATCGTAAAACGCATAATGAGTTGCTGCGAACGCCGGGCGCGACTGTTACGATTGATCTTGAACGACAGACAGTCAGTTTTGGTGATGGCTGGAACGCGGTGTTCGAAGTCGAGCCCTTTGCGCGGCGATGCCTTCTTGATGGCGTCGACTCGCTTGGGGCTTTGCTGTCGCATATGCCGGACATCCGCAAGTTTGAGGAGCGCGTGCGATGACGTCGACAATCGCATTTTTGCCCGGGGATGGAGTTGGGCCGGAGGTAGCGCATGCGGCGCAACTCGTGATGATGGCGGCGGCGGAAAAGTTCGAGATCGACCTCACCTTTGTCGAACGCCCCTTCGGCGGCGCAGCGATTGATGAATTTGGCGATCCATTTCCGGCGGCGACGAAACAGGCCTGTCTTGAAGCGGATGCAATATTTCTGGGCGCCGTTGGCGGGCCCAAATGGGATGGCGCTGATATTCGGCCAGAGGCTGGCCTTCTCGCATTACGCAAAAAGCTTGGAGTTTTTGCCAATTTGCGCCCCATACAAGTGCACGCCGGACTGGAGGCTTTATCGCCGCTCAAAGAGGGGAATGTTAAAGGCGTTGATATTCTAATTGTCCGTGAACTGACGGGTGGCGTTTACTTTGGCGACCGCGAGGAAGGGCGCGAAGTTGCGCGCGATATTTGCACCTATTCGCGAGAAGAGGTGGAGCGTGTCGCCAGGGTTGCATTTGCTTCTGCAAAAGAGAGACGCAGCAAAGTCACGTCAGTTGATAAGGCGAATGTTTTGGCGACCAGCCGCTTGTGGCGCGCCACTGTTAACGATCTGCACAGCCGGGAATATCCTGACATCGAATTGGAGCATGTGCTTGTTGACGCTATGGCGATGAAGCTGATCCAGACACCGGCAAGTTACGATGTTGTCCTTACGGAGAATATGTTTGGCGATATCTTGAGCGATGAGGCGTCTGTGATTGCCGGGTCAATTGGCCTTGCGCCGTCTGCATCGCTTGGGGCCGGGCGCCCAGGCCTTTACGAGCCGATCCACGGTTCGGCGCCTGATATCGCTGGACAGGACAAAGCCAACCCGGTTGGCGCAATCTTGAGCGCCGCCATGATGTTTCGCCATAGCTTGAAAGCCCATGAGGCGGCGTTGCGGATAGAAGCTGTTGTCGGTGACGCTTTAAGCGCCGGCGTTGGAACGGCGGATATTGGCGGCTCCGCCAATTGCCTTGATGTCGCCAAAGCGATCGCTTCGAGTATTTAGCCATATCTAGCTGAATATATTAGGAAAATAAGATTTCGGCTATTTGTGTTGCGTGGCTTCCCCTCGCTTTGCAAAAAAGTCTTGCCATTTCAGAATAGTCATTCTAAAAACCAGAATGCGCATTCTGAAATAGGTTAGTCATGTCTCCACGATCACTCACCGACAGGAGCCAAGCCATAGACGCCGCCAAAGAACTCTTCTGGCGTCGCGGTTATGAAGACGCCTCAATCGAGGAGGTGGTGCAGGCGACAGGATTTAATCGTTATGCGCTTTACTCTGCTTTTGGCGGTAAGCGCGAAATTTTCCTTGCCGCACTCGACGCCTATTATCAGGAACGAAGATCGATTTTCCTGACCAATCTTGACGACCCGGAAACAGCGCCGCTTGACGCGATCCGCCGCGTCTTCGAATTCGCTATAACGGAAATGGCCGAACGCGGCACCGGTTGTCTTATGTGCAATGTCGCGACTGGCGCCGGCCCGCTTGACCCGCTCGTCGCCGAACGAATTGAAACTTATCTTGAAGAAATCAGATGCGCTTACATCGATGCGCTGGAACGTGCGCAGTCACGCAATGAATTAAACCCGGTCATGTCAATTGAAGCCGGCGCCGCGCTCTTGATTACCCTTATGCTCGGCCTTGGCGTTCACGCGAAACGCGGCGCCAGCGCCGCGGTGATGCTCGATGTTTTCGATTCCACCATAAAGCTGATGGCGAGCCCGAGTGTGCAATGAAAAATTTTTATTTGTCGAAAAGCTGCAGCTTGATGCGTCCAATAAATAGCGGGATGCGTAAACGCATCATGTCTGTCGTTATTTTTAAAATTTCAGGAGTTAAGCATGGCTAACGCCAAGAACCGTCTTGATGGCTTTGCTGTTGCGCTCGCCACATGGGTGATCCGCCTGCGATGGATTGTAATCCTCGCGGCGATCGCTGGCGCGGTATATGTTGGGCAGAACGCGCAAAAGCTCGAATATTCAAATAACTATCGCACTTTCTTTTCAGAAGATAATCCGGAACTGAAAAATTTCGAAGAGTTTCAGGCGACCTACACAAAAAGCGATAACTTCCTTTTTGTTTTTGTTCCAAAAGATGACACCAAAGTTTTCACGAACCGAAACCTTGAGGCGATTGGACAACTGACAGAGGAGGCTTGGCGGCTTCCTTTCGCGACGCGCGTAGATTCCATTACGAATTTTCAGTACACCTATGCGATTGGCGATGAATTGATCGTTGAAGATCTGGTGCCGGAGCCGGGTGCGACGTCACCACAGGGTCTTTTAGACAAGGAAGCCGCAGCACTCGCCGAACCGTTACTGAATGGTCAGTTGATCACGTCCGACGCATCAGTGACGGCGGTCAATGTGGTGCTGACCTATCCTGAAAAGTCGTTGACGGAGGTGCCTGAGGCGGTCGCCGCTGCGCGCGCGCTGCGTGCGCAAATTGAAGAGGCGTATCCGGACCTGGAGATTTATCTGACCGGTACGTCGATGCTTAATAACGCGTTTGGCGAGGCGATTCAGTCTGACTTCAAGACGCTGATTCCATTGATGATTGGGATTATCATTGTAACAACGATCATTGCGGTGCGGTCCGTATCGGCGACATTTGCGACGCTCTCCCTGGTTATTCTGTCGACCATGTTCGCCATGGGATGGGCCGGTTTTGTCGGGATCAAGCTCGCCGGCCCAAGCCCGAGTTCTGTCATTGTTATCCTGACGCTCGCGATAGCGGATTCCATCCATATTTTGATGTCGGCGCGATCATCGATGCGGGCTGGCATGGGGCAGCGCGAAGCTATTATTGAATCAATCCGCATTAACTTTCTGGCGGTCAGCATCACCTCGTTGACAACGATCGTCGGCTTTCTCTCGCTTAACTTTTCCGATTCGCCGCCTTTCCATGACTTCGGCAATATTTCCGCCGTCGGCATTCTCGCGGCGTGGGCGCTCTCTTTGACATTCCTGCCGGCCATACTGTCGGTCGTGCCGCTGCGTGTTAAAACTGTTGATGAGAGTGATCGCGGCAGTTTCCTGCGCGGTTTCGCCAATTTTGTCATTGCGCATAACAAGAAACTATTTGTCGTGATGGCCGCTATTTCAGCAGCGGCGATTGCGATGATCCCGACCATCGAACTCAGCGATCAGTTTAGAAAATATTTTGACCCGCGCATCGAGTTCCGGTCTGACACAGATGCGGTAATCGACTATTTCGGATTTTATCCGATGGAGTTTTCCGTCAAGGCGGGCGAGCCCGGCGGCGTAAGCGATCCGGCGTTTTTGGAAAAGCTGGAAGAGTTTACTGAGTGGCTGCGCGCTCATCCAAGCGTTGTTCATGTCTACTCAGTGGCCGACATTATGAAACGGCTCAACAAGAACTTGAACGAAGACAAGCCGGAATATTATCGCTTACCTGAAGACCGCGATCTGTCAGCGCAGTATTTGCTGCTGTTCGAATTGTCGCTACCTTATGGGCTTGACCTTAATGACCGCATCAATATCGACAAGTCCTCAACGCGGGTGACAGCGACGTTGGAAGGTGAGATTTCCACCAAGGATATCCGTCAGTTTCTGAAAGACTCAGACGCCTGGTTCGATGAAAATGCGCCGGAGATTGAAGGGCCGGCGACGGGGCCGCAGGTGATGTTCACCTTTATCGCGCAACGCAATGTGGAAAGCATGGTGACCGGCACCAGCATCGCTATTGTCTTGATCGCTTTCATTATGATGGCGGCGCTTAGAAGCTTATCGATGGGATTGCTCAGCATGGTCCCTAATGGCTTGCCGATTTTATCCGCCTTTGGCGTATGGGCGATTTTGGTTGGCGAAGTCGGGTTTTCTGTGGCGGCTGTCGCGTCGTTGTCGCTTGGTATCGTCATTGACGACACAGTGCACTTCCTGACGAAATATATGCGGGCGCGGCGTGAAAAAGGCCTCAGTGCGGAGGATTCTATTCGCTATGCTTTCGAAACTGTCGGCGCCGCAATCATCTTTAACACGATTATTCTACTCGCCGGTTTCCTAGTCCTGACGCTTTCCGCGTTCAAGATTAATATGGAGCTCGGTATGCTGACCAGCCTGACCATCGCCATTGCGCTGGTTCTGGATTTTCTATTGTTGCCGGGGTTGCTGCTGATGACGGCGCGCGACCGAAAGGGAACAAAAGCCGTTTCACAAGGAGAAAGTCATGCTACTGCATAAAAATCCATTTCGGGCGAAAACCCTTACCTTTGCCGCGATGACTGCGCTGATTAGTGCGAGTTCAGCACTAGCTGACGATCCTGCAGCGCGGGGGGATACGCCGGAATCGCAAAAGGGATACGATATCTCGGCGCGCAGCGACCGAAGCGATAGCGGTTATGGCGACAGCAAAGTCGATGCGCGCATGGTGCTTCGTAATCAGGCGGGACAGGAAACTGTCCGGAATTTCTCTTTTACGACTCTCGAAAAAGAAAGCGAAGACGTTGGCGACAAGTCTCTGGTGGTTTTTCAATCGCCACGCGACGTTGAGGGCACGGCGCTGTTGTCACACGCGAAAATCCTCGATCCTGACGACCAATGGCTTTTCTTGCCGGCGCTGAAGCGTGTGAAACGTATTTCATCTTCCAACAAATCCGGCGCCTTTGTCGGCTCGGAATTCGCGTTTGAAGATTTCACTATCACCGAGCTGAACAAGTTTACATATAACTATGTTGGCGAAGAAGAGCTTGACGGCATGATGATGGATGTCATCGAGCGCTTTCCGCGTTATGAAAAGTCCGGCTATACAAAACAGAAAAGCTGGGTTGACCAGGATATTTTTCAGGCGCGCAAACTTGAGTTCTACGACCGCAAGGGTGAACTTTTAAAGACGCTTATTTTGTCGGATTACCGCGAATATGACGGCGTCTGGCGCGCACATACATTGTCGATGGTCAATGCACAAACCGGTAAGCAGACCGATCTGGTTTACGATACCTATAGTTTTAAAAACGGTCTCGATGCTAATGATTTTCAACAAGGCATCCTGACGCGATTGCGTTAAGCGCGCAAAATTCGGGGCGGATAATGAAGAGATCTGTTTTTGCCGCGCTGGCGTTATGCGCACCCGTCCCGGCGCTTGCCGGGGAGTGGGACTTCGGCGCGGAAGTCGCCGCAGAGCTACGCTATTTTCCAAACGATCCGACATTCCCGGGCCAACTTGAGCATATCCAGCCGTCTTTTGTCGTTCAGCCTGACATTCGTTGGGAGACGGAGGACCGCAGCCACCAGGTTGTGGTTATTCCTTTCGTGCGTGTTGATGGGCAAGATGAAGAACGCACGCATTTTGACCTGCGCGAAGGATATTACCGTTATAACGCTGATGCTGGCTGGTCGCTGACACTAGGCGCAGCAAAGGTGTTCTGGGGTAAGACGGAGTCGCGTCACCTTGTTGATATTATCAATCAGAGCGATACCGTCGAAGATGTCGATGAAGAGGATAAGCTTGGGCAGCCGATGGCCAACCTTACGCTGTTGAACGACTGGGGAACAGTTGACCTTTTCGTGATGTCCGGTTTTCGCGACCGAACCTTTCCGGGCGTTGACGGCCGCCCGCGCTTCGGGCTTGTCGTTGACACTGACAATCCGATTTTTACGCGCGACTGGCGGCGCGGCGCAATCGATGTTGCCGGGCGTTATTCTCATTATATTGGCAACTGGGATTTTGGCGTGTCGGTTTTTCACGGAACATCGCGCGAGCCCCGATTCGCCATTGACATACCTACTCAGCGGATTCTGCCGGTCTATGACAAGATTACGCAAGGCGGTCTTGATCTTCAATATACAAAAGACGCGTGGTTATGGAAGCTTGAAGCCATTGTCCGCGAAGGACAGGGTGACGTCTTTTTCGCCGGCGTCGGGGGATTTGAATATACGCTCTATCAGATTTTCGGCAGTGGTTTCGATCTGGGTCTTCTGGCGGAATATCAATATGACGGGCGCGATGAAGGCTTTGTGATTGAAGATTTTGGGCCGACGCTGGCGGCGCCGGTGACCTTCGCCGACAATGATGTCTTCGCCGGCGCTCGTCTTGCGTTCAATGATCCGCAGGATACCTCCATGCTCGCTGGCATCACCGTTGACGCCAATGATCAGTTTCTTGGGATGTTCATTGAAGCGGAGCGGCGCTTGGGGTCATCATGGACAGCGGAGTTGGAGGCGCGCCTGTTTCTGAACCCGGATCCAGGCAACGCCGCCTTTCCCATACGCAATGACGATTTTATCACCTTTCGTCTTACGCGCTTTTTCTGACAACCCTTACTGGGCTGGAATGGGCGCCCCTGGCGTCCATGGCGCTCCGGCGTCGATTAACGCCGTCTCGAGGGCTGGAATGGTCGTTTCCTGAAGCGTATTCATTCTTACACGAATGATTTCGAATTCATTTTCCGCATATTCCAGAGTTTGGCGATGGGTTGATGTCGGGCCGTAAGTAGACATCGCCGTGCCGACCATTACCTTGCCAAGTCGGCTTTGAACATTCGCCGGCGGCTCCTGACCGACAGCCGCCATGGCCTGATTGCCGCTGAGCAGCGTGACAATGTCGTTCAGCTCCGTGCGAACAGCGCGCCATTGATCATCCAATGCTGCGGGCGCAGATCGTGAACGGCCAAGCGCGATTTTAAGATCGGTCACCTTCTTCTCGAGATGCTCGGTTGTCATGCTGGCTGCGGTAACACCCCGTTGCAAGGTGGCGAGCCGTTCCCAGAATGCGACGACCTCAGCAGTATCTGCGCCGGGCAGTGCGCCTTCGCGCATGCGCTCAACCTGGAACGGTTGCGGGCCCACAAGCTCGGTGGTCTCCCCGCGGACAGTTTTCGATAGCGAGACGGTGTATTCGCCGGGCGCCGCCATAAAACCTTGCACGTCTTCGTTGGGATAATCGGCGCCGGCGCCGACAGCGTCCATGGCCGGGAAACGCAAGTCCCATGCGACGCGATGGAAGCCTTTTTCGGTTTCGCCTTCGAGCCGGCGCACAACATTGCCTTCGGAATCACGCACTGTCAGCCATATCTCAGGCTTCACTTCGAGGATTTCATCCTCCGTCGCATCAAAGCCGGCAAAGGGCGTGTTTTCCCAGTTTTCAAGCCTGTCTTCCTCGCCTTCCTGACGGGTTTCTTCGAGCGTCTTCAAACCGTCTTTCAGATAATAGGTGAACACTGCGCCGAAAGGCGGGTTAGGCGCGCGAAAATAGCTGTGCCCTTGGGAGGCGCCTTCGCTAAAACCGAGGGGATGGCGTTCCATATACCACCATGCCTTGCGACCTGGCATCAGCATCGCCTCCTGTTCCAGGGAAGCTTCATCGACATCGCGTAGCGGCGTGTAATCATCGAGAATGAAAAAGCCACGCCCGAAGGACGCCGCGACGACATCTTGCTCACGCCGTTGGATCGTCACATCGCGGAACGATATCGTCGGCGACCCGCCAGTAAGTTCAACCCACTTGCCGCCGCCGTCAATGGTAAAGAACAAACCAAATTCCGTCGCCGTGAACATCAGTTCCGGATCGACGTGATCCTGCACCACGCGCCAAACAAGATGACGGTCAGGCAAATCGCCGGTGATCGATGTCCAGGACCTGCCGTTATTCGTACTCTTCAACAGATAGGGCTGATAGTCGCCATATTTGTGATTATCGAGCGCGACATAAACGGTGTTCGCATCAAACAGGTCTGCGCGAATGTCGTTGACAAAGGCGGTGTCCGGCACGCCCGGCAGGGAGCCGACTTCGATGCGTGTCCAGTTCTGGCCGCCATCGGTGGTCGATTGAATGATGCCGTCGTCGGTGCCAATATAGAGGATGTTCTCGTCAAGCGGCGACTCGCCGATTGAGGTGATGGTGTTGTATTGCGACATGGCAAGCAGGTCCCAGCCCGCATCCCAGGACCATTGCCGCCCCATTACAGGAAGAAGCATGCGATCTTCGTTGCGGGTCAGGTCGCCTGAAAGCGCCGTCCAGTTGTCGCCGCGATCATCGGATCGCCACAGGCGGTAGGAAGCGAAGTAAATACGCTTTGGATCATGGGCGCTCACATAGATCGGCGCATCCCAGTTGTAGCGTTCCACCGGCTCGCCGGGCGCGGCCTGAGGCTGAATGTGTACGTTTTCACCTGTTGTGCGGTCATGGCGTACAAGATTTCCCTCCTGCCATTCCGCATACATAATATCCGGATTGCCGGGCTCGACAGCGGACTGGTGACCGTCAGCGAAGAGTGTGATGAACCAGTCTGAGTTGCGAATGCCATGACGGTTGTCCGTGCGTGACGGCCCGCCCTGCGAGCTGTTGTCCTGCGTCCCGCCATAAACGAGATAGAATGGTTCCGTGTCATCGACGGCGACCTTGTAGAACTGCGTGATGGGAAGGTTGTTAATGAAGCGCCACGACTTTTCATTATCATAGCTTTCATAAAGGCCGCCATCGGAACCAACCACAATATAGTCGGGGTCATCCGGGCGGAAAGCGATCGCGTGGTCGTCAACATGCTTATATTCATTGTTGATTGGGCGCCATGTTTCGCCGCCGTCCTCGGATACCTGACTGGTGTTACTGACGAGATAAAGCCGGTCGAATTTATGCGGGCTTGCAAAAATTTCGGTGTAATAATGCGGGCCGGTGCCGCCGCCGACAGCGTCGGACATTTTTTTCCAGGCCGCGCCGCGCGTTTCCGAACGCCAGACGCCGCCTGTGCGCCGGTCCAGTTCGATTGCGGCGTAGACGATGTCTGGCTGCTGCGGCGATATCGCAAGGCCGATCTTGCCCATGTTTCCTTCCGGCAGACCGCTGGTCAATTCAGTCCAAGTCTCACCGCCATCTTCCGACATATGAATGCCGGACTCAGGGCCGCCGCCGATATAGGCTGCCACGGTGCGCTGATGTTGCCAGGTTGCTGCGTAGAGACGGTTCGGTTCACGCGGATCCATTACGACATCGGTGACGCCGGTCCATTCGCCTACGGATAAAACGTTATTCCACGTTTCGCCGCCGTCAGTTGTTTTGAAAAGGCCGCGATCACCACCGCTAGACCAGAGCGGACCTTGCGAGGCGACAAAAACTGTATTGGGATCGTCAGGGTGAACAATGATCTTCGAAATATGGTCGGAGTTTTCAAGGCCGAGGTTTTCCCAGCTTTCCCCGCCGTCACGCGAACGATAAACACCGTCGCCATAGCCGATATGGCGACCGCCAACATTTTCACCGGTGCCGACCCAGACAGTATTTGAATTTGACGGGTCGAGTGCGACGGAACCGATGGAATAAGAGCTTTCCTTGTCAAACAGCGGCGTCCAGGTGGTGCCTGAGTTGGTTGTCTTCCATACGCCGCCGGAACCGACCCCCACATACCAGGTCGATGGGTTGTCCGGCACAATCGCGATGTCGGCAATTCGTCCTGACATCAAAGCTGGACCGATATTACGCAGTTCCAGTCCTTTGAAGGTGCCGCTTGAGAGCGGGCCTTTATCTTCTTCTTCGTTTGCTGCTGCATTTTCAGCCTCCTGCGCACAGGCTGAAATCGGCAGAAACAAAACAGCAGTGAGGATGGAAAGAAGACGCATTGGAAGACCCCTCTATTTTGATTTTTGATGAGTGTTACACCGAATTCATCCGTGATGAAATCACGTTTCGGCAGTTTCGCGCTTAATCGCCTTCTTGCGCTTTTTTGACGCGCGTTTCAGATGTGGCAGGAAGAATAGATAAATTCCTGTCCCCCATAAAGTCAGCAGTATAATCCCGGATGGGAAAAATACGTATAGCTTCACCCAATCGGCGAAAAATGATCCGTCATGCAATTGCTCAATGATATCGGATCGACGATAGGCGACCTGCACAACCTCGCCAGTGGCTGTGTCGATCTGCGCCTCCCAATTGTTGGGTGCTACAAATTTAACAATGCCTTTGTCGGGCTTGAAATCGACACGCTCCAGCTCACTCCACTCATTCAGGTCCAGTTCTTCAACATTCCTCGCAGCATCGAACAAGACCTGCATGCTCTGCGTTGGGACATCGGTCCGAGCGGAGCCCTTTACTGTCGGCGGCTGCACCCAATCGACTTCTTTTTTGAGACTGAGCAATAGTCCGGCGCCAATCACAAGGCCCATTTGAACCATGATGAACAGCGATCCCCAATGGTGGATCTTGCGGAGCAAGACTTGTGTTTTCATGAACATCCCATCGCGCGGCTGTTTGAGCTGTCAGTATCCAATGGCGACGCCGTCTTTGCGCATTTCCGTTGCACCCGTGTAAACACTGGTCTCGGGGTCCCTCCAGATTGCCTGATAGCCGCCGAACATGGCGCCGTTGTCAACAACATTGACGTTATGGCCCATGGCGCGCAAGGCGTTGATCGTTTCGGTCGATATGCCCGGTTCAACGTTCAACACGCCGAGGAGGTCGGGCTCGCCGCCTGTTGGCCTGCGGCCGCCATCATGATTGAGACGAGCAGCGTCACCGGCTTCCTGCAGGTTCATGCCGTAATCGACAAGATTGATAAGAATCTGGACATGCCCCTGGGGCTGCATGCCGCCGCCCATCAAGCCGAAACTCATAAGCGGGTCGCCATCTTTCATCACAAACGCTGGAATGATGGTGTGGAACGGCCGTTTGTTTGGTGCGTAAACATTAGGATGGCCAGGCTCCAGTGAATAAAGGGCGCCGCGATCCTGCAACATAAAGCCGAGCCCGTCGGGAACGAGCCCTGATCCCATACCCACGTAGTTCGACTGAATGAACGACACCATCATACCGTCTTTATCGGCGATAGTGAAATAGGTTGTGTCGCCTTCGCCTTCGAGTTTTGGCTCTCCCGGCGCAGGGGCGGTCATCGCCTGCCCCGGATCAATCAACGCAAAGCGTTCTCTTCCGTATTCGTCGGATAAAAGCCAGTCGATAGGTGCGTCTGAAAAGTCAGGATCGGCGTAAAATTTTGCAAGATCTTCAAAGGCCAGACGTTTCGCCTCTGTGATGTAGTGAAGAACTTCTGCGCTGCCGCGTGGCCATTGTTTGAGATCGACATTTTTAAGAATGTTCGCCATTTGCAAGGCCGCGAAGCCCTGGCCGTTTGGCGGCAGCTCGCAAAGTTCATAGCCGCGATAGTCGACACAACCCGGATCGACCCATTCGCTTTTATGGGCGGCGAAATCTTCGTAGCGAATATCGCCGCCGATGCGTTCCATATAAGCGTCAACGGTTTTGGCGATACGCCCTTTGTAAAATCCGTCGCGGCCTTTTTGCGCGATGGTGCGGTAGGTTTCGGCCAAGTCGGGATTTTTAAAAATTTCGCCGGCTTTGGGAGGGCCGCTTTCAAAATATGTCGCACGCGCATTATCAAACTCTTCAATATCCGCCATATTCTGTTCAAAGCGATTCAAGCCGAATTCAAAATAGCTGGCGATCACAGGAGATACAGGAAAGCCTTTTTCGGCGTACTCGATGGCTGGCGCTAAAATCTTCCGCATGGGGAGCTTGCCAAACTTTTCATGTAGCTCAAACCAGCCGTCGACAGCCCCGGGCACGCTAACGGGTATAGCGCCGAAAAGTGGAATGGAATCCCGATCTCCTAGCTTTTCGACAAGCTCATCATAGGACCGGCCCATGGGACTGCGGCCTGAAGCGTTGAGCCCATAAAGTGTTTCTGTCTCAGGGTCCCAGATAATCGCAAAGAGATCGCCGCCGACGCCATTACCGGTTGGCTCCATGAGTCCCAGGGTGGCGTTCGCTGCGATCGCGGCGTCGACGGCGGTGCCGCCGGCCTTTAGAATATCGATGGCGACCTGGCTAGCTAATGGCTGGGCGGTAGCCGCCATGCCGTGCTCGGCATAGACCGGGCTGCGCGACCAGATTTCTCCGACCGGGCGCCCGCCGGCGCCGATCTCGCCGGCTGTTTCATGATGTTCAGCAACAGCCAGACATGAGGCGGATATCGCCATAATCAATCCAAGCGGAAGAGCCAGTATTTGTTTCACGACATACCCCATGCGATGCGCCCGTTTCGGGCTCTGACAATCATTTGCAGCGGCGCAACATTGCACAATTTACAGGCAGCCGCCAACAGAGGCGGAATGCACGTTTGAGTGTTCGTCACGACAGGTTGTACAGCCGCTTCGGCCTCGGCTACATCAGTCCCATGAGTGACAATTGGAAATTCTGCGTTGCGCCGATGATGGATGGTACGGACCGCCATTGCCGCTATTTTCATCGTCTGCTCAGCAAGCGCGCGCGTCTTTATACTGAAATGATCACGGCGGAAGCGGTGATCCATGGCGACCGCGAACGTCTTTTAGGCTTTGACACAAGCGAACACCCGGTAGCGCTGCAACTCGGCGGCAGCGATCCGGAAAAACTGTCGCAGGCGGCGCGGATTGGCGCCGAATTCGGCTATGATGAAATCAATCTCAATGTCGGTTGCCCGTCGGATCGCGTGCAGTCCGGCGCGTTCGGCGCCTGCCTGATGAAAGAGCCCGACCTGGTTCGCGATTGCGTTGCGGCGATGCGTTCGGCTGTTGATATTCCCGTCACCGTGAAGTGCCGGATCGGCGTCGATGATCAGGAGCCGAATGAGGCGTTATTCCGGCTTGTCGAAACTGTCGCCAGCGCCGGTTGTGGCGTGTTTATCGTGCATGCGCGCAAAGCCTGGCTGGAAGGGTTGTCGCCGAAAGAAAACCGGACCATTCCGCCGCTTGATTATGATCTCGTGCGCCGCGTCAAGCTTGCGCATCCGGGCCTTACCATTGTTCTTAATGGCGGCATTGAAACGATTGAAGACGCGACATCGCTCATCGGCGACTTTGACGGCGTGATGCTGGGCCGTGCAGCCTATGGCGCGCCTTATCTTTTGTCGCGTGTCGACGGGGAGGTTTTCGGGGAAGCGGGGTCGCCAACACAGCGCGAGGAGGCGGTTGCGCAAATGTCAGTCTATCTCAAAGATCAGTTCCTAAATGGCGTGCGGCCTCATTCGATCACACGGCATATGCTGGGCCTGTTCCATGGGGCGCCCGGCGCGCGGGCGTGGCGACGGTTTATTTCCGAAAATGCGCCACTCGCGCGCGATGATATTCTTGATCGCGCGCTGGATACGATGCGCGCTGCAAAGGCGGCTTGAGGTTCGTGCTGGACTTTCTTTCCGATCACAGCCTTCTTATCGCCGGTGTCGTGGTCGCCGGATTTGCAGCCGGTTACGCTGGCGGACTTTTCGGGATTGGCGGCGGGATCATAACGGTGCCAGCGCTTTACGCAGTGTTTCAATCGCTCGGCATTGCTGACGGTCCATCCCTGAAAACAGCTATCGGGACGTCGCTCGGCGTTATTATCGTCACATCGATCAGGTCCTTGACGACCCATCACCATGCGGGGCAGGTCGATTTTTCGATCCTGAAAGCATGGGCACCCTGGATCGCTTTGGGCTCTGCGGCGGGAGGCGTCTTTGCGAAATGGGCGCCGGTCGAATTGCTGACGGCGGTTTTCGCAGGCGGCGCTTTTTACATCGCCTGGCGAAGGGTTTTTGCGAAGGCAAAAAGCCAGGCGCTCAAAGGCGAGCTGACCGCCAAGCGGATGAAAATTCCGTTAGGAATGGGCACA
This sequence comes from Pseudomonadota bacterium, assembly GCA_039196665.1. Taxonomy (GTDB): domain Bacteria; phylum Pseudomonadota; class Alphaproteobacteria; order Caulobacterales; family Parvularculaceae; genus Hyphococcus. The sequence goes on from JBCCUQ010000004.1 coordinate 291,343, forward strand.
GGACTTTTTTCAGCGTTGATGGGTATTGGCGGCGGCGCCCTTGGCGTCATGGTCATGACCATGTCCGGACGCAGCATGCATCAGGCGATCGGGACGTCAGCAGGTTTTGGCGTCGCGGTCGCCGTGCCCGGCGTCACTGGCTTTATTATATCGGGCTGGGCTGTTGATGGGCTGCCCGCCTTGTCTGCAGGTTATGTCAATGGTCCTGCCTTTTTGCTGATGGCGTTGATGGCCGGGATCGCCGCGCCGGTCGGCGCACGGCTGGCGCATCGGGTCAACGCTGAGTTTCTGTCGAAACTCTTTGGGATGTATGTATTTGTGGCCGCTCTCAGCCTGGTTGCGGACGTGTATTTTAATTAAATATGCTGCGTGGCGACATTGCACGTGCCAAGCCCCCCCGATACATGCCATGGTCTGATTCCAAGACGTTATGACCTGTGACGGGGGACTGTTTTTTTGAGTAATGCGGCTATTGAATCAGTGATTTCCGGTGTCGGCTCCTATTTGCCCGAGCGCGTTGTCACTAATGAGGAATTGGCGAAACGGGTCGATACGTCGGACGAGTGGATTCGCTCGCGCAGCGGCATCGGGCAGCGTCATTTTGCAGCCGATGACCAGGGCTCTTCTGATCTTGCTGCAAACGCCGCCTGGAATGCGCTGGATCAGGCGGGGTTAAAGCCCAAGGATATCGATCTTGTTATCGTCGCAACCGTGACGCCAGACCGGACCTTCCCATCGACCGCCGTTTATGTGCAGCAAAAGCTCGGCATCCCGCCAGGCATCGCTTTTGACGTGTCGGCGGCCTGCGCCGGATTTCTTTACGCTTTAAACATTTCGCATGATTTTATTCGGACCGGGCAGGTTAAACATGCGCTGGTGATCGGGGCGGAGAAGCTCTCTTGCTTTCTTGACTGGGATGATCGCGCAACTTGTGTCTTGTTCGGCGATGGCGCCGGCGCAGTGGTTCTTTCGGCGCATGAAACGCCAACGGCGGCGCCGCCGCGCGGCATTCTCGCCACCTATCTTTCGGCGGATGGACGTTTAGCCGATCATCTTTATGCGGATGGCGGACCGTCGACGACCGGGACGGTGGGGCAGGTGCGCATGAACGGCAAGGAGGTATTCCGCAACGCCGTGGAGCAGATTTCAAATGCGGTTTTCGAAGTAACCGAACGCGCCAAAGTCAGCCGCCATGAAATCGACTGGTTCGTGCCGCATCAGGCGAATATCCGCATCATTCAATCCTGCGCGAGAAAACTTGAACTGGCGGACGAAAAAATTATTGTCACCATCGACAAACACGCAAACACATCGTCTGCGTCAATCCCGCTGGCGCTCGACGCCGGTATTCGCGAGGGCCGGATCAAGCGTGGTGAGCTTTTGGTGTTTGCGGCGCTTGGCGGCGGGCTCGCCTGGGGTTCTGCGCTGGTGCGATACTAACTTTTGCAACCTTATTGATTACTCTGCGGGTATCGTTGCGCCTTGAGTTTTCACTGTCACCAGCGGCCAAAGTAGTTGCTCGCCGACGCTGGTTTCCGGCAGGTTTTCAACGCCCATTTTTTCCGGATACCGGCGGGTGATCTTCGCGGTGCCGAACAGAATATCCCAGAAGAAGAGAAGATTGCCGTAATTGCCTTTGTAATGTGTCGCCTCGTCGGATGCGTATTTGCCGTGATGGGCGCTGTGCGTCGCGGGCGTCGAGATGGTGCGTTCGACGATCCACATGACCGGCGAGAGCCACTTGATCTTATACAGCGGTTCATCCCATCTGACATCGCAATGGGCGCCATAGATCACCGCCATTTTGACAATGATATAGCCCGCATAGATCCAGCCGAGCCCGAGATAGATCAGCGCGCCGGAAAACCACAGGCCCGGCATCAGGGCGTAATAGAAAAGATTGTTGCGATAGACGACGCGGATCGAAAGATATTCGGCGTTGTGGTGCGGGCGATGGAGTTTGTAGAGCCACGGAATGCTGTGCGATGCGCGATGCCACCAATATTGCGTCATGTCGTCGAAGATCAGGAACAAAGCAACGCCTGCAATGACTGGTAGCCCGGCCAGCGCCCCTGCTGCGTTCGGTGCGACCAGGCTGGCGACGAAACCGCCGGCGAACAGCGCCAGGGGTTGGGTGACAATGATTAGAATCAGTGTACTGATAATTTCCACTACCTCATCGCCGGGCGCTTGCCCGGGTTTTTTGAAAAATCGGGTGAAGGCGACTTCTAAAAGCGCAAACATCACGAAGATGACGAAGATGATGAGTAATTCCGGCTTCATGGCGGTTGCGTTCCTGATCTTGCGGGCGGTCTGGCGCCGGCCTCCTTGATCTAGCCTCCTGGCGGAGATAAGAATGCTAAGAATTTAGCATTTTGAGTCTATGCCCGATCTTCTCGATTTCGGCGGCGCGCCGCTGATGGAATTTGCGTCCCGGCGCTTGCGCGGGAAAATCCACGCGGCGGCGACGGCGGTGCGGTATCACGATGGCGCTGTTCTCCATGCCCATGGTGACGACAAGCCAGGACTTTCGATCGTGCGATCCGGTGCGGTTCGCTTCGGGCTTGTGGATGCGGACGGAACCTATATAGCGACCTCTTTGCTTGGGATGGGGCACTGCTTTGGCGAGGCGACTTTATTCGCCGGGCGTAAACGCACCCATGACGCGGTCGCCATCGGCGAGACCGTCATTGAACAGATCGACAAGGCGCGCTTTGACCGGTTGTTTGATCAAGAACCTGATCTTGCGCGCGCCTTGCTGAATGCAACAACCCGGCGACTTTATAGTGCGCTTGATTTCATGGATGATCTGCGGCGCCTGCCGCTGCCGGTGCGCACTGCGAAACTGGTTGCGTCGATGGCGAATTCAGCAAAACAGGATGGCTCTGTTGCCTGTAACCAGGCCGATCTTGCGTTCACGCTGGGCGTTTCTCGGGTGTCGGTTGGTAAGACGCTTGGCGACTTGCAAAACGCAGGCATATTGAAATTGGGCTATGGAAAGATAGACATTCCCAATCGGGCGCGCCTTCATGAATGGATTGCAGAGCGCTCAGCGTAGATTTTTCCAAGAATGCTTTGAAAGGTACGATGACATAATGAGCGATGGACACGCAACGTCCCGCATAAACAAACTGGAAGAGCGTTCCGCCTTGCAGGAACAGGCGATTGACGATCTTTCCGATGCGGTGACCGAACAGTGGAAACTGATCGAGTCTTTGAAACGCGATGTCAGCCGGTTGACTGACGAATTGAAAGAAGTCGAGGCGAATATCGAAAAGGGCGGTGAACGTGAGCCGCCACCGCCGCATTACTAACCAGTCGCTAAATCTTCTGATTGTACTCACCGACTTCGGCGTGTTTTTGTAGTTCCGCGTCGAGTTCGGCGAACATCGCTTTCATATTCTTTTCCGATGTTGGGCTCTCGACCACGACGACAAGCTCCGGCTTGTTCGATGAAGCGCGAACTAGACCCCAAGTACCGTCCTCGGCGGTAATACGCACGCCATTGACAGTCACCACATCACGTATTTTCTGGCCAATAATCTCACCGCCGGCTTTGGCCCGGTCTTCGAACGCTTTGACGACTTTCTCAACGACGCCGTATTTTGTTTCATCGGCGCAATGAGGCGACATGGTTGGCGATTGATAGGTCTTCGGCAGGCTTTTGCGCAAATCCGAGAGCTTTTTGTCCGGATTGTTATCGAGCATCTGTAACAACGCGATCGCTGCAACTAAGCCATCGTCATATCCACGGCCGACAGGCTCATTAAAAAAGAAGTGTCCGGACTTTTCAAATCCGGCAAGCGCGCCCATCTCGTGGCTTTTGCGCTTTATATAGGAATGACCGGTCTTCCAGTATTCCGTCTTGGCACCGTTCGCCTGCAGAACAGGGTCAGTAACAAAAAGGCCTGTGGATTTTACATCGACGACAAATTGCGCGTCCGGTTGTTGCGCGGAAAGATCGCGGGCGATCAACACGCCAATCTTATCAGCGAAAATTTCCTCGCCTTCATCATCGACGACGCCGCAACGGTCTCCATCACCGTCAAAGCCGAGCGCCACATCGGCGCCATGCTCCTTGACGGCGGCCTGCATCGCATGAAGCATCTCCATGTCTTCAGGGTTCGGATTATAGCGTGGGAAGGTGTGATCAAGTTCCGCATCCATCGGAATGACTTCAAGGCCCATGCGCTCCAGTGTTTCGGGCGCATAAGCGCCGGCTGTCCCGTTGCCGCAGGCTGCGATGACTTTCATTTTCCGCGAAAATGAAACGCCCTCAACGAGGTCGGCGATATATCGCTCGCGCATGCCTTCGACGAACTTGTAAGCGCCGCCGTCGCAGGATTTATACTTGCCGCCGAGGACAATTTCTTTCAGTCTGCCCATCTCGTCAGGTCCGAAGGTGAGGGGACGTGCTGCGCCCATCTTGACGCCTGTCCAGCCATTTTCGTTGTGGCTCGCGGTCACCATCGCGACGCACGGAATATCGAGATCGAACTGCGCTAAATAAGCGACCGGCGACAGCGCGAGGCCAATATCGTGGACTTCGGCGCCTGCGGTCATCAGGCCGACGATCAACGCCTGTTTGATCGATGTGGAATAGCCGCGGAAATCGTGACCGACCACGATCTTCGGCTCTTTCCCCATCTCGCGGATCAGTGTGCCGAGGCCTTGTCCGAGGGCCTGAATGCCGAGGAGGTTGATCTCCTTTTCAAAAACCCACCGGGCGTCATATTCGCGAAACCCTGTGGCCTTAACTAAAGGCGTCACTTCATAAGCGAGAGTGTTGGCTTTCAGATCGGCGCGGGGCGCAGGCAGCATATGTCCAAATCCTTCTTGAGAATTCGGCGGACAATAGCGCTAGAAATTGAATAGGCAACCGAGGTCAGGGCAGGGCCGCAGGGCTAGAAGTCGAGGCTGATCCAGCTCTCCTGATTTTCAAAATTCGCATCGGCGGGAAGCGCCACCGTGTCATAGGTTCCGTCGTCCAGTCGGCCGTAATAAACGTCGAACATGATCCGCCATCCGTCGCGGCCGAAATGATCGAGGTCGAATTGCACTTCGCGCGCCGGCGAGGGCAGGAAGCGAGTTTCTCCCTCTTCGGCGGAGTTGAACCGCACCGCGTTGCTCCACCACCCTTCGGCGGCCCACCATTCGAATGCCGGCCAGCCGGAGGGCGACCATTCGCGATCGCCGACTTTCGCCGAGACATGAATGTTGAGAGGTGTTTTCTGCTTGTCTGTCAACAGATACCCCTCGAACGTGCCGCGTCCGTCCTCTGGATAGGTGATGCACATCATGAGATAGCGGTCCGACTTTTTGATTCGCAGCGTGTGCCCTTGATTTGATGAGACCAGAGCGGCATCGGTCCATTCGCTTGCCTCGCACTTGCCGTCCATAAGGATTGGCGCGCCTGAAGGCGGGGAAATAGCCATGGCGCTGGTCGCGAGTAATCCCGACGTAAATGTCAATCCGATGATTTCGATCATTTTGCGTACCCTTCAGCGAGCTAGCTCGATAGCAAGTTGCTTTTGCGGTGCAAGCAATGATCGATTGGCCGTGTTTTTTGCACGACAGCTTGAATACCAAGTCGCCTATGAGGAGGGCCCGTCGTCGGCTGGGATGGAAATTGGGGCGCTGCTTCATACCTGACTCGATCTTCGCCGCTTTGGCGGATTGCGCCGTTTTTAGGGCAACTGAAGACAACAAAGGGCTTTTCCAAAAGCTTGACAATTTTCAGAATATGAATCAATATTCATGTTCATATTAAGTCCATGTGAGGTTCGAGTTGTCCGTCTTGCGATCAACAAAGATCAGGCAACCTGTCCAGAAACGCAGCCAGGCGGCGCTCGCACGTATCTTTGAAAGCGCCAACGCCCTGATTTCGGCGCGCCCTTTTGATCAGGTCTCGGTGAGTGAAATTGCTGAGAAAGCAGGTGTTTCCGTAGGATCGGTTTACCAGCGCTTCAAAACAAAGGACGATCTCCTGTGGGCCCTTTACGAGGATTACCTCGAACAAGCTGAACGCCAATTCGAGCACGTCTTCGCAGCGGCGCCGAAAGACGCCGACATACAAGTGTATGTTCTCAGCGTCGTAAGAACGGTTGCAACGTTGTTTCAGTCACGTCGCGGGGTCGTCTTGTCGCTCCTGCTGCGATATCGACAGAGTCCCGAAGATATTCCAAAGCCATTCATTACACGCATTAATAAAGTTTATGACTTGGCGATGTCTCACTTGGCGCAGGCGAGTGCTTACTCGTCATCCAATCCAAAAATCCGATTTGTCTTTTCAATGATTGTGGCAAGTTGCCGTGAAGAATATTTGTTCCAAGATACGAGTAAGTTAATGAAAAAAACGCAATCCGCTACTAGTTTTCAAAACCTGTTATGCGCCGCCGTCATGGGCGTTTTGCAATCGGAAAAAAGCAAATGAACAGCATGCAGACAGGTGATGCTGATCAATGGACGTTAAATGTATCAACAGTCATGGCATTGTTTGCGATCCTTGTCTGTTATCCGGCATGGCGAATGGCGGTCGCCTATTTCGATCTGTTTCCAGGTGGCGACGGGCGGGAAAGCTGGTGGGCGCTCTGGACTGTTATTCTTGTCGGCCATTGGTTTGTGGCCGCTGTTTGTGCGGGTGCAATTACCTCTGAACAAGGTGGCTGGCGGTCAATCGGTCTTGATGTCAGATTATTCATCCGTGGTCGATATTTGTGGTTGACGATCATTCTTGTCGCTGCAGTGGCGGCCTATTTGGCGCCGCAATACCTGTATGGTGAAACAACGCCTGAAAGGATGATGTCGCACCCATTGGGACCGGTCTCCGAGGCTGAGCGAATATTCTGGATTGCCATGGCGATCACGGCCGGCGTTGTGGAAGAGATCGTCTATCGTGGTTACGCGCTCACGCGCCTTAAAAAAATTCTGGGCGCGCCCGCCGCGATCATTCTGTCTGTCGCCGCTTTTGCGCTGATGCATGGACCGAGCGCGTTTCAGCTTCCATTTCTCGCTCTTTATGTCGTTTCCGGGTTGCTGTTTTCAGGGTTGTTTATTGCATTCGGCTATCGGCGCCTGGAGTGGCTAATCCTGTTTCATATTCTTCTGGATATCGGGCTTGTCGCCGCGCCTTGACCGCGCTTTAACTTGCTTTCATCCGCCAGCTTGTGCCGATTGCCGAATGGCGTGACAAGCGGAGCGTGTATGGTCATAGTCAGCCATCACGGGACCTGTCGCATGGGGCGGCGTACAGCAAGAAAAACACCCTATGGAATTGCCTTTTGACTTAAGCCAGATCGGTTTGCGTGGGCAGAGCGCAATCGGACTTATCGCCTTCGTCTTCATTGCATGGCTGTTTTCAAGCGGCAAAAGCCGGTTCCCGTTCTTTAGCACTGTGTGGACAATCGCCGCGCAGATCGTGATTGCGGCGTTTCTCCTGTTTGTGCCGCCCGCGCGCGCGGCGTTGCAGTCGCTGCGGTCTGTCGTTGAGGCCCTGCAGGCGGCGACGCAGGTCGGCACCTCCTTTGTCTTCGGCTATCTTGGCGGCGCCGAGGCGCCATTCGAAGTCACTAACCAGGCGGCGATGTTCAATTTCGCCTTTGGCGCCCTGCCTCTGGTGATTTTCTTTTCCGGCCTGTCCGCCTTGCTGTGGCATTGGGGCGTGCTGAAGTTTTTCGTGCGGGGCTTCGCGTTTCTGCTCGAAAAGATATTCCGGGTTGGTGGCGCAGTGGCGTTGTCATCGGCGGCAAACACATTTTTGGGACAGACCGAAGCGCCGCTGATGGTCCGTCCTTATCTGGAGCGTGTTACGCGCTCTGAGCTCTTTATTATCATCACCGGCGGATTCGCGACGGTCGCTGGGTCGGTGATGGCGGTTTATGCGATCATCCTGCGCGACATTGACCCGTCCGTACTTGGTCACATTATCGTTGCGTCTATCATTTCCGTGCCGGCGGCGATCCTGATGGCGCAGATTATCCTGCCTGCCGAGCGGGAACAGACGCCGACCCCCGCCGACGCGGCTGATGATTTCGGCTACGCCAGTTCCATGGACGCCTTTGTGCGCGGCGTAACCGATGGCTTGTCGCTTTATCTTAATATTATCGCCGCACTGATCGCGTTCACCGCTTTTGCCGCACTGATCAATATCATGCTTGGCGTCGCCCCGGATATCGCCGGCGCGCCGTTGTCGCTGGAGCGTATTCTCGGTTGGGTGTTTGCGCCGCTGATGTGGCTCGCAGGTGTGCCGTGGAGCGAAGCCTTTGACGCTGGCTCGTTGATGGGGATCAAAACAGCCGTCAATGAGCTCGTCGCCTATGTATCGCTCGCTGACGTCGAAGACGGGACATTCAGTGAGCGGAGTTATCTTATTCTCATTTATTCACTTTGCGGTTTTGCGAATTTTGCAAGCCTCGGGATTGTGATTGGCGGCCTTACCGTGCTTGCCCCGAACCGGCGTCAGGATGTTATCAATCTGGCGCCGCGCGCCCTTGTCGCCGGCACGCTGGCGACCTTGATGACGGGCGCTGTCATTGGCCTGATCTGGATTGGTTAGGCCACTTCTTCATTGTTCACATCTGCGGCGCCATAAGTGAAAATGCTTGGCCGGCGGTTTAAATGTTTGACGGCGAGGACTAACTTGCGGTCTTCATTGTAATGAAACGCAGGGACAGGGTTTCTGATGGCCAAACCAATTGATCTATACTATTGGCCAACGCCGAATGGCTGGAAGGTCACGATCTTTCTTGAGGAGGCAGGCCTCGACTACAACATCAATTACGTTAATATTGGCGCGGGCGAACAGTTCGAACCGGATTTTCTGGCGATATCGCCAAATAACCGTATGCCGGCGATCATTGATCATGAGGGGCCCGGCGGCGATCCGATTTCGGTTTTTGAATCCGGCGCCATCCTGCAATATCTCGGACGCAAGACAGGCAAGTTTTATCCAGGCGATGAACGCGCACGCGCACAGGTCGATGAGTGGCTGATGTGGCAGATGGGCGGCATTGGGCCGATGCTTGGTCAGTTCCATCATTTTCATCATTATGCGCCGGAACAAATTGACTACGCCATGACGCGATATGCGAACGAGGCGCATCGCCTTTACGGTGTTCTGAACAAGCGTCTTGAGAAAAATGAGTTCGTGGCGGGTGATTATTCTATCGCTGACATGGCGATCATTTCGTGGACAACTCTTTGGGAGCGTCACAATATAGAACTGAAGGACTTCCCGCACTTCAATCGCTGGCGGGAGGCCTTGCTGGCCCGGCCCGCAGTGCAGAAAGGGCTGGTTGTCGGTGCGGAAAAACGCATGAACCTTGCGGACAATGAAGAGGCTAAGAAGGTGTTATTTGGTCAGCGCGGAAACTGAAACACGATGAGTGAAAACGGTAATCGAAATCGCAGCTGGAAAAAGGGCGGCTGTCATTGCGGCGCCGTTCAGTGGGAAGCGGAAACCGATGATTATATCGTCATTGACGAATGCAACTGTTCCATGTGCGCCGCAGTGGGTTTTCTTCATCTCATCGTGCCGAAGTCCAGGTTCCGCCTGATCAAAGGTGATGAACAGCTTACGGAGTATACGTTCAACACTGGCGTCGCCAAACATCTTTTCTGTAAAACTTGCGGCGTGAAGTCATTTTACGTGCCGCGCTCTAATCCGGACGGTTACTCGCTTAATCTACGATGCATGGATCGCGATCAATTTACTTCCATAACAATCCGCCCCTTTGACGGTCAAAACTGGGAGGCGAATGCGGATAAATTGGCGCATCTGTCGAAGGACGATGACTGAACGACTTTCTACATTATTGAAAAAAGTACGCGCTTGCCGGCATTGCGTTGAGCAACCGACCGGCGCGCCATTACCTCATGAGCCGAGACCGGTTGTGCAGGCGGCGGTGAGCGCGCGTATTGCAATCTTTGGTCAGGCGCCGGGCACGCGCGTTCACGCTAGCGGCAAGCCGTTTACCGATCCATCGGGTGACCGTCTTCGCGACTGGCTCGGTATTGGTGAAGACATTTTTTATGATGAAAAGCGCGTCGCGATTATCCCGATGGGATTTTGCTTTCCGGGTCTCGATGCAAAAGGCGGCGATTTGCCGCCGCGCAAGGAATGTGCACCGTTGTGGCGGGAGCGGTTAATGGCGGCGTTGCCGAACCTGCAAACGGCAATTCTTGTTGGGCAGTATGCCCAGAAATGGCATCTTGGAAAAGGCGCAAAGAAGACACTGACGGAGACGGTCGGCGCCTGGACTGATTACGCGCCGGCATTCTTTCCGACGCCACATCCATCATGGCGAAACAATGCGTGGCTGAAGAAGAACCCATGGTTTGAGGCCAATCTGCTCCCCGTGCTCAAAGAGAAGGTTCGCGAGACTTTGCGCTAGGTCTTATGCGACTCAAGCTTTTCAAGGACTGAAGCAACGCGGCGGAGCGTGTCGAGATCTCTCTGAGGTAAAGCCGACAGTTCTCCAGCGATTATATCGAGGCGTCGCCGCCGCCCGTCTTCAACAAGGCGCTTTCCTTTTGGCTCCGCTGAAACGACTACGACGCGCGCGTCGTCTGTATCGCGTTTACGCACAGCCAGTTTCGCCTTTTCGAGCGCCGTCACAATTCTTGATATGGCGGGCGCCGACACTTGCTCCATCTCCGCCAAACGATTGATCGTTTGCGGGCCTGCATATGTCAGTATAGAGAGTAATGAAAGTCGCTCCGGGCTGAGGTCGGATTGTTTGTCGGCTTCGCGCGCGCGCCGCAAGAGATGAATACAAAGAGAGTGCAGCGCATTCGCAGTCTCTGAAAGCTTAGAAGCGGCGGCGCCGGCAGGCAGGGGTGGGATTGACAAAATACTTAACCATGTTAAATAATAAGGAGATTAAACAATTTAGCGAGGCTCGAAAGCGATGCAAGATGCAGCGCCCGCATTCATACAATCAGTCGGTCAGATTCATATCAGTGTGAAAGACTTCAATCGGGCGAGGGCTTTTTACAAGGATGTGCTCGGACTGCCCATGGTCTTTGATATTCCAGAACAGAAAATGGCGTTTTTTGATTGCGGTGGTGTCAGAATTTATCTCGGCGCGCCGAGCAGTCCCGAATATGCCGCGAATTCGTTTCTGTATTATCGCGTCAAGGATATCGAAACCGCACATCGGTCGCTTTCACAGGCAGGGGTGGAATTCCTGCACGACCCGCGCGTTGTGAACCGGGCGCAAGACCATGAGTTATGGATGGCGGGCTTTCAGGACAGCGAAGGAAATTATGCGCAGCTCATGGAAGAAAGAGCGTTGCCGCAATAGGCTTTCTCTGCTTGAGGCGACGCAAAAACTCAGCAGTACATTACCGGCGATATTGCCGCCAATCATCAAAGCGCGCATAGATAATGAACAGCGCCGCCAGGATAATCAGGATTAACAGAGCGAACTGAATCTGAGCTTCCACAGCGTGGACTTCATGGGCTGAGGGGCGGTCCGGTTCACCGATAATGATTTCGCCGGAATCGCTATCATCATTGTCGAGAATAATCTCACCATCTTCATCGACGGACGCCGATGGCGCGCCGTCAAGCGAACTCTTCGGAGGCGTGCTGCCTTCTCCGGCGGACGGGTCCTCGGTCATCCCCGTGCCGTTCTCGATATTGGCTTCGATTTGACTGAGCTCTTCAGCGTTGTCGCGTCCGAGGGTCGATGCCGCCGCGCCGGCTCCGCCCGCGATGGTTGCGCCTTGAACGGTTCTGCTTTCCGCGACATTGCCTCGTCGAGGAGAGTCTTCGATGGGTGTAATGCGGCTGTTTTGATCCAGCTCTTCTGGGTCACGCACAAGCGGAGGATCGACCGGGGTTATAAACAACGCCTTTTCCGCTGCGCGCCGTCGCGTCAGGCCGAGGACCTCACGCAAGACGCCGCCGACGGTCGCCTTGTTCCACCAGGTGAGCGCTTCGGCGGCGGCCATCCGCATGCCGCGATTGAGCCTTTTCAATGCAGTCGAACGGCGGAATGCTTCAGCCCCGACATTATAGACGAAGCTCACCAGCGCATCGAATTCATTTTGATTGAGCGGCACATTGACCAGGCGACTGACTGCGTCCTCTCGCGATTTCAGATCGCGCCGCAACAGCGCTTCCGCCTCGCGTTCAGTAATGCGTTGTCCCGGCTGCACATCGGGGCCGGTGTGTCCGTAGCCGATTGTCCATACGCCAGCGATATCCTGATAAGCTTCAAGCTCCAGCCCCTCAAATCGCTTCAATAATGCGATGCCGCTCTCGGAAATCCTCACCACAAAACCCCGCTACTAGTGAAAGCTTTTCTAATTTAGCCTGAAAATGTGGCGAAGAGTAGGATCGCGGCGCCACTGTTTTGTGAAATCTCGAATTGTTGATAGGGTCGAGAGGCAATTTTGCGGGTCATTTGGGGATAATATGTCAAATCTATTGAATTTGTTGGGCTGTTCTATGGCGGCGGCTGTCACCTTCGCGCTGACGGTCGGGCCGGCGGGCGCGCAAACGTCCCCCAATTCACAGTTGTTGTCGGCTGGCATGATCAAGGAGTTCAGCGCCGTCGATGTCGCCTCAATGCTAGCCGAATTTGAGATTGAAACGGCCGTTCAGGCCTATTCAGGGGATGAGACAGCCTCGATGATTGCAACAACCTCTGGCGGCGCGACATTCATCATCACCATGCTGCAATGTGATGATGCGGCGGCGTCATTGGGGTGCAAACAGGCGGTTATGTACACAGGCATGTCGAACGCGGGGATTGCCTATGATGACCTCAATACCTTCCACACGAATGCTGATGTGACGCGCGCGATTAATGTGCCGGACCAGCAGATGATTGTCTTCGGTACGCAGATATTTGCGCAGGGCGGGATTGGGCGAGAGAATTTTCAGCTCTTAACGGCATTGTTCCTGAACGACATGCAAGGCTATATTGAGAACCAAATGTCAGGGGCGACGTCGATTGCGCTGCGATTTGAGCAGAAGCCGCAAGGCAAGACCGGAAATATTTCAACCGTCATATCGCCCGGTCGTTCCGTGCCGTCGCCGCGCATCGAGTCGGTCGATCATGCTCTTGCAGCAGCGTTGTCAAATACGCGTAGCGTGGAATTTCTCAATGAAAAGGCTGCGGAGTTGGTTGACTGATCATATCTGGTTGAATCGTCGCGCCGGTCTGGAAATCACCGTTCATGGGTCAGGTTTTCTGACTCTACAGATACTTGCGGGCGCAAGATTTATGACGCGGCGGCCTTCGACGCCTGTGCTTCGACCATGGCGCATTGACTAACAGCGCGTTCTTCAAGTGCAAGAGCGAGATTTCGTAACTGGGCGAGTTGGTTCGTATTTGCGCCTTCAATGTCAGCGCGGTCTTGCGCCAGTTCACGGATCGACTGCATGTATTCCGCCGCCAGCCGCGTTTTTTCTGATTGTAGCGGAGTGATCTCATCCGCGCGGTTGTCGCGGATCAACCGGTTTTCCTGGGCGAAAATTTCGCCGAGCGCCTCAGTAATGCGGATCAGTTTGTTGATCCTCGTTTGGGCGTTGGCGTCGGGTGCGGTCATGATGGCGTTCTCAGTGATAAGGTTTTCGCGTTTCAAATTGTGGCGTGGTGCGTGGTGGAAATGTGCTATCGGCAAAGTTCAACGAAATGATTTACAATTTGAAAATTCAATCAAAAGAGGCGCTTCCGGCTATAAGCAAGCCATTGCCCAAAACCGGAAAACCGCCCGGTTTACAGATCAAGCAACCGGTATTTGCTGCGCTGCAGCGAATGAGGAAAAAGGGGCGGTCCAGGTATTAAAGACGCTTGTCATGTGTTGTCGCCGGATCGGCTCAAGAGTGAGCGCATCGGCGATGTGCCTCTCATTCATAATCGTTGAGCGCTTCACGTCGTGTTGCGGCGTGCGCATCGACAAAAATGCAGCCGATAATCTTTATTTCATTTTTATCGAGAAAATGTGACAGCGCGAAAAGAGAAAACAGCCCTTGAGCCTTGGCTGCGGCCTCGTTATACAGGCCGAAATTTACCGGCGCTTGCAGGGCTGTTAAGTCGTGGAGTAGAAGAATGTCGACGAGCGTAGAAGATAAATATCGTCCGTCTGATGATGAACCCTTCATGAATGACCGTCAGAAAGATTACTTTCGACGCAAACTGTTAGATTGGAAGCAGGAAATCATTCGTGAGAGCCAGGGCACCTTGAATCACCTTCAGGAAGACGATAACCATCTTCCTGATATCGCCGACCGCGCCTCCAGTGAAACGGAAAAAGCGCTTGAACTTCGCACCCGCGACCGTCAGCGAAAACTGATTTCCAAAATCGATTCGGCCCTGCGCAAGATTGAAACCGGCGAATATGGCTATTGCGAGGACACTGGCGAGCCCATCAGCATTCGCCGGCTCGATGCGCGCCCAATTGCGACGCTGTCCCTGGAGGCTCAGGAGCGTCACGAACGTGAAGAGCGCGTTCATCGCGATGACTAGCTTATCCTAAACAACAACGAGGCTTACGCGTCCTTGCGCAGGACCAGCGCTGTGAGAATCGCGCAGGCGCCCAGCAGAGCCGCGCCGGCGATCTGAACTGTCGCCTGACTGGTGAGCGCCGGAGATGCTTCACCAAGATAAGTCGCTAGGAGTTCACCCAGGCTTGAAAACTGCGAGGCGGCAAAGGCCGCACCAAGCCCGCCGGCCAGCCCGACGACGCCGAGGCGCGCTCGCTGGCGTGCGCCGAGCTTGAACATCAGCCGCTTCTGGAAGGCGTCATTTTCAAGCCGGGCTGAGAGACCATCATTATCCTGCTTCAGTAGCGTGGCGATTTCATCAGAGGGCATGACAGGCTCCATTCGGGGCGGGGGCAGCTGAACAATCTGCGGTTGAGGTGACGGCGTCGGTTGACAGCAAGGCGCGCATTTTCTGGCGTGCGCGGGCGACGTATGTTTTGATGGACCCCAGCGGGGCGCCAATAGCAATCGCCGCTTCGCTATGGGAAAGGCCGGCAGCATCGCACAGCAACAAAGCGGCGCGTTCGAGATCGTCGAGCGTCGCCAGCGCCCGGCGTAAATCAAGAGACAAGCCAGCCTCCATTTTAGTTTCGGCGGCGTCCATGGGGGCGGCGTTATCCTTGAGCGCGCCTTTCAGGCGTGCCGCCGCTTTTTCCTTTCGGCGAGTTTGCAGAAACTCGCGATAGGCGATGGCGTAAAGCCAGCTTCGGAATGATCCGCCGCCCTCAAAACTGGCGATCGCCGCGTGGGCTTTGATGAAGGTGTCCTGGGCGATATCGTCGGCAAGAAATTCGCTGCCGCACAGCCGCCGCAAAAAGGCGCGCAGGCGCGCCTGATGACGGCGCACCAGCTCTGCGAAGGCTGTATCGTTTTGCGCAACCTTCGCCAGAGCAACCAGTTCGATGTCATTGGGGCCCATTGCGCGCCCTCCCGCCGTCGGGCCAGCCTAGACTGTCGCCTCGCGCGGCGCAAAGAAATGAAACCCTGCATAGGCAAGACCGATAAGACCCGGGAAAGCCGCCAGACCAAGCATGATCCGGACCGCTTCTTCGTCAGGGATGGCGGCGCCTAAAATAGCGAAGGCAACCGCTGTCGCGATCAGAATGATGCCTTTGCGTAAATCGGCGTTGGGGCCGACATTGTCCCGGATGATCGCCTCGACCAGTTGCGGGTCGGCGGTGCCGGTTTTTTCAATGGCGACTTTAATAGCGTCATAAACAACCATGCGTTTTTTATAGCTGTAGAAAAATGCGGAAATCGAAATCGCCGCGATGGCGGCAAACACGACGAGGGGGATGAGGACGTCTTCAGTCACGGGGGCAGTTCCTTTTCTTTTGGCGCAGGGGCGTCGCCCCCTGTCATAATCAGTAGATGCGCCGCAGCGCCTGTTTGGATGTGTGCAGACGCATTTTGTTGCTTAAATCCGATAAAACGTGCGCTTCGGGCGATGAATTGCGCTTCGCGCACGCCAAAAAAGCCCCCGATCAGGATCGAGGGCTTTGATCATCGGTTTGCCTCAGGCTTAATTGAGCGACGGGATGCGCAATGTCTGGCCGGGATAAATTTTGTCCGGATCTGACAGCATTGGCTTGTTCGCTTCAAAAATCGCTGGGTACTTCATCGCATCGCCGTAATGTTCTTTTGCGATCTTCGACAGAGTATCACCGCTTTTAACTGTATAGAAAACGGTTTGGTTTGGCTCATCCTCAATGTCGATATGTGATTCGACTTCGCCAATGCCAGGCGTGTTGCCGGCGGCGACGATCGCCTTTTCGGCTTCCGCGCGGTTTTTCGCCTTGCCCTTCAACACGACACGGCCGCTTTGTTCCTCAACCTGGAGGTCCTTTACGTCGGTTTTGTGTCCCTGAATGCGGTCCTTGATTCCTTCGGCGACATTAGCAATGCCTTCGCGGAACTTCTCACCAGCTTCTTTTGCAAACTTAAATAACATTTCGATTCCCTGATTTTATGTAAAACTAACGCTTGCCAAAAAGTCCGCCGAGCAATTTCTTGCCCGCGGATTCCAGGAGGTCGTCCTTGAAATCCCCGTCGCCGTCCTGATCCAGAAATTGCATCAGGCCGCCAAGTTCGCTTGGCGCTGCTTTCTGTACACGGATGCTCTCTTCGGTCACCAATCCAGCCAGTGACGAGACATCAAGGTTTTGTTCGCGTTTCGCTCGCCCCAGCGAGGCCAAGACAGCGGGCGCCGCCATCGCGAGCAATTGACTGACTTGCGAAGCATCGATGCCAGCGGTCTTGGCGAGCGCTTGTTCCGTTTGCGACTGTTTGCCGCCAAGGACGTGCCGCAAAATCTTTTGTCCATCAGCAAGCACATCATCATTGCCGAGCTGAGATATATTATTGAGAAGGCTGCCATCATGGCGTTCCAGCGCATTTGAGAGCGCTTCCGCCCCGGCTGGCTGGGACGCATTCTTTTTCATGGCGCCCATCAACGCCGCCATAGCCATCGGCATCATCTGAGAGGCGAGGCCTTCGCTGAGGCCGGTTTTTTGAGCCGCCTGTTGCGAAATCTGTTGTGTGACGACATCCGTCAGTTGGTCCATTAGAGACATAATCTTCCCATCTATAAAGCTGTTTTAGGCTCTCCCACGTCCAGTGTTTCTAGGGCTAGGCCGCTATGGTGGCAATTATGCGGCATCGCGCCTCGCAGAGTGAAGCTGAGCTGGCCAAAAACCGGTTGCGCCAGCCGAAGACTCCGCTATGAAGGCCCATGGAGCGACGCAAATCCCCCAATAAGCCGCCCGCCAAGGCATCTGTGGGCAAGCGAAAGCGCGCGAAATCAACTGACATCGCGAAGACGGCGCTCGGCCAGGAGCCGGAGAAGCGCAAGCGTAATAAGAGCGCTCCGATGAAGGGCGAGGCGGCGCAGCGCGAGTTGAACGTTCATGTGAAGACCGCCAAGCGGCGCGAATATGGCTCAACGCTCTGGTTGAAACGCCAGCTCAATGACCCCTACGTCAGGAAGGCCAAAGCCGAGGGATGGCGTTCTCGCGCGGCCTTCAAGATGCTTGAGCTTGATGAAAAGTTCTCGCTCCTGAAACCCGGCGCTCGTGTCGTCGATCTCGGTTGCGCCCCTGGCGGCTGGTGCCAGGTGGCTGCAAAAGCGGTCGGCCGCAAGGGCCGCGTTATCGGAATCGACTATCTCGCCATGCCGGCGGTTCCGGGCGCTGAGGTCCTGGAAATGGACTTTCTTGATGACGATGCGCCGGATCGGTTGAAGGAGCTGCTTGGCGGGGACGCCGATATCGTGCTCTCGGATATGGCGGCGCCGACGACGGGGCATAAATCCACTGACCATTTGCGCATCGTTGCGCTCGCCGAAGCCGCCCTCGATTTTGCGGAAGACGTGCTCGCGCCCGGCGGCGCTTTTGTGTGCAAAGTGTTCGCCGGCGGCGCGGAGGGCGACCTCCTTAAACGCCTCAAACAGCGTTTTACGAGCGTAAAACACGCCAAGCCGAAAGCCAGCCGTTCGGACTCGGCGGAAAAATATGTGGTTGCGACGGGGTTCAAAAAACAAGTATGACGATCATCACAGCCATTCACGATACGGATCAAGGCGTTACCTGGCTCGGCTCGAACGGGCGCGCGACGATCGGCAGTTTCATCGGGCCGTCGATTGATCACAAGTGGTGTGCGCTAGATGACTGGCTGATTGGCATCACCGGCACGGGACCAAAACTTGAAGCGCTGAAGGCCAACGCCGAAAAATTTCCGAAAGCTGCAACGCACCCGTTCGAGGTCGTGAAATTCATGCGCGAAGCCTATGGCGATTTTGACATCGGCGAAATGGAGGAAGGCTTGAAGCGCTATAGCGGCAGTGGCCTGTTGATCCATAAAAGCGGCGCGATCTGGGATTTCGATAACAGCTTTTGCATGTCGGAAGTGCAGCCGGGCGTGTTCTGGGCGCGCGGTTCAGGCATGGACCTTGCGCTCGGCGCGGCGCTCGCCCTGCGTGACTTTGTGACGTCGCCGAAAGAATTGACCAGGCGCGTTCTTGAAATCGTCACAGCCAATGATGTCGACAGTCCTGGTGAAATGCTTGTCCAGTCTTTTGGCGACGACGGCGTTTTGTCCGACCCTGAATGAAGATGAGGTAGATTATGGAAATCCGTGAAGCGCTGACATTTGATGATGTACTGCTGGAGCCCGGACCCTCCGAAGTGATGCCGAGCGAGGTTGACGTGACGGCGCGCCTTACGCGTGAGATCAAGCTCAATATTCCCATACTTTCATCGGCGATGGATACGGTGACGGAAGCGGAAATGGCGATCGCCATGGCGCAGAATGGCGGTATTGGCGTCCTGCACCGTAATCTTTCGGTGGAGGAACAGGCGGAGCATGTGCGCCGCGTTAAACGCTTTGAAAGCGGCATGGTGGTCAATCCGCTGACGCTGACGCCTGACGACACCTTATTGACCGCGCAAACGATCATGCTGGAGCGGAACATCTCCGGTTTTCCGGTCGTCGAAAATCGCGACGCCAACGGTGTCGGCAAGCTTGTTGGGGTGCTGACCAATCGTGATATGCGCTTTGCGCGTGATCTCGACCGGCCGGTGCGCGATCTGATGACGTCAGTAGATCTTGTTACAGTGTCTCCGGGCGCCAGTCAG
Source organism: Pseudomonadota bacterium (assembly GCA_039196665.1). Taxonomy (GTDB): domain Bacteria; phylum Pseudomonadota; class Alphaproteobacteria; order Caulobacterales; family Parvularculaceae; genus Hyphococcus. The sequence goes on from JBCCUQ010000004.1 coordinate 310,471, forward strand.
GACAAGGTACGCGAGCTTTGCCACAAACGGCGTATTGAGCGTGTGATTGTTGTCGATGATGACTATCGCTGCGTCGGTCTGATTACGGTTAAGGATATGGAAAAGGCGCGCGAGTTTCCTTTGGCTTGTAAAGATTCCGAAGGGCGGCTTCGCGTTGCGGCGGCGTCTTCCGTTGGCGATGCGGGATTTGAGCGGATTGAGGCGTTGATCGACGCTGGCTGTGATGTGGTCGTCATAGACACGGCGCATGGTCATTCAGCACGAGTGGTGGAACAGGTTGCGCGGGTCAAACGCATGTCTAACGCGGCACAGGTGATTGCCGGGAATGTTGCGACCTATGACGCCGCAAATGCTTTGATCGAAGCTGGCGCAGACGCGATCAAGGTTGGCATCGGGCCCGGTTCTATCTGTACGACCCGCATTGTCGCTGGTGTCGGCGTGCCGCAATTGACGGCTGTAACTGATGCAGCCCGTGCAGGGCGTAAGGCGGGTGTGCCGGTCATCGCCGATGGCGGTGTAAAGTATTCCGGTGATATGGCGAAAGCGCTTGCCGCCGGCGCTGACTGTGTGATGGTCGGTTCACTTCTGGCGGGTACGGACGAAGCGCCGGGAGAAGTCTTCCTCTATCAGGGGCGGTCATATAAATCCTATCGAGGCATGGGGTCGATTACGGCGATGTCGCGGGGATCGGCGGATCGTTATTTCCAGGCGGATGTCAAAGAGCAGATGAAACTTGTTCCAGAAGGCATTGAAGGCCGTGTCCCTTACAAAGGACCGATCAGCCCGATCCTGCACCAGCTTGTCGGCGGCGTGCGCGCGTCCATGGGCTATGTTGGTGCGCCGTCAATTGACGAGATGCAAAAGCGTGCGAAGTTCGTGAAGATCACTAATGCGGGCCTGAAAGAAAGCCATGTTCACGACGTTGCCATCACGCGCGAAGCGCCGAATTATCCGACGCCGACCTGATGTGAAAAGAGAGGAAGCGTGCAGCCGAAAGAACATTACGACGAAGGCTTTTATCGCACGCAATAAGCAGGGAGTTTGGTCAGCGCCGAACGCGTTCTACCAAAGTTTGCGCCAGTCTTTGCTACTGGTGCGCCAAAATATAAGCGCGTAGATACAAAGCCCATGATATTATTCGACCGCTAATCTGGGAGGATGATGATATCGAATATTGGTATCGCCAGAACATGCCGCGCTTCGCTAAAGATGGGTATTGGGCCATTACAAAGCAGCTAGAGCACTGGAAGACGAGATCTCTTATTCATCCTGATGCCTTGATGCTTGCAAAGCAGCCGAGACCGCCATTTCCAAAACGCTTTGCGCATCGGCTAACGCCTAGGTGGATAATGCAATAACTTCGAGCCTCACGAGTGCTGTGATGTCATCACCGCCTTGAATTTGAAGATTAGACGTCTATAACCTATGGTAGTGTATTGGGGATGCTATCAAGCGGGGGCTGTAGATGGCTTTAGAATCTGTTGTGGGAAAAGACAGCGATGGGCGCATCCTGGAAGAGGCGCAGTCCACTGGTTTTGCAGATTTACGAGAAGAAGTCGAAGAGCAGGCGGAGCTTCTCAATCTTGTTGATGAGGACGAAATTGCTCATCGACGGCGCGCAGTTGGGAAACATCAAGGCAGGTATTTAGGGCAAGTCCGCTCGGCTTTTTTTGTCGTAATCTTAGCAGTGCTGGCGCCAAGTTTCTGGCGTATCGTCTTCACCAGTTTTGGCGGCGATGGCGCTTCAATCGGGCAGTTGTCTAGGCTGGAAAAACCTATCGTCAATTTCCTTATGGCCTCACATTCATTTGTACAGATATCGATTGTGTATATTTTTGCAGCTCTGCCAGTCATTGCATTGACCGGCTTAATTTTATGGACCGTTTGGTATCGGCGAGAACGCAATCACGATTGGAAAGTCGCCAAAGCCCTTGCGGATGCGCGTGAGCCCGAAGACAGCGCCAAGGGGTTTATGGAAATCTTTCGGCTATATGCGCGCACCAAAAGGCGTGCAATTTTTATCATGCTCTATTCGGCAGTTGGGTTTTGGTGGATGTCGTCGTGTTTTTTGGCATTGTTTGAAGGGGGCGAGGCTACGCTCGGGATGCAAAATGCTGCATTCGGGTTGCCATTGATTGCTGCGGTTATTGGAGTTTTATCACTGGCGTGCTTTTATTTCGCTTATGATATCAGCCGTTTGTTTGTGCCTGGTAAAGTGCTTGTGCGCAAAACGCTGATCATGAGCATGCTCGCGACCACCAGCCAGACTGATTACACTGCGGCGCGGGCGGCGGCGCATAAGCTTGAACAGAGGCTGATCCATGATCGCCCGTGGTGGTTCTATTCCTATCGTGAACGGCCGAAGTCGGAAGACTGACAACGGATTGCCGACTCCGGGCAATTATGTCATGGCCGTGAAACAACAATCACGGTCTTATTACAATGAAAATATCCGGACGGCTTTTCGCCGCAATCGAAATTCTTGACGACTTCGATGCTCGGCGCGTGCCGTTAAAGACAGCGATTGCCGATTGGGGCCGAAACAATCGTTATGCGGGCGCGAAGGATCGAGCCTGGATTTCGGGCCTGTGTCTGGATGTGTTGCGCCGCCGCCAGTCCCTCGCGCTTGCGATGAACGATGACAGCGCACGGTCGCTGGTGTTTGGCGTCCTGCGTTTCCTCTGGAATGTGGGCGTTGATGACCTAAGCGAGGCTGCGACCGGCGAGCATGGCCCGGGCCCCCTAAGTGAGGTGGAACGACAGAAGCTTGCATCTTCGCCTCCGCTTATTGCTGGAGACTTTCCCGAATGGTTGACGCCACATATTGAGCGCGTTTTCGAGGACGATGCCGCGACGATCATGGGCGGCTTTGCCGAACGCGCCGATGTGGATCTTCGGCTGAACACGCTAAAAGTCGAACCGGAGAAGGCGCTTGCGGCGCTGAAAACCGTAAAAGGCGAAGCGCTCCCCATACTGACGACAACGGTGCGTATCACGGCGCCAGCCCCAAGCGAAAAAGCGCCGGCGGTGACGGTCATCCCTGCGTTCAACAAGGGTTGGGTCGAAGTGCAGGATCTCGGGAGCCAGATCGCGGCGGCGGCGGCTGGCGATATCAAAGGCGTGCAGGTTCTCGATTATTGCGCAGGCGGCGGCGGCAAAACCCTAGCGCTTGCCGCAATGATGAAAAATACTGGCCAGCTCTATGCGTATGATCGTGATCCGCGGCGCCTGAAGCCGCTCTATCACCGCGCCAAACGCGCTGGTGTCAGGAATCTGCAAATTCGGTCTCCAGCGGGCAGCGAGAGGCTTGATGATCTGAAAGGTAAAATGGATGTCGTGTTTGTTGATGCGCCGTGCACGGGGGCTGGCACTTGGCGGCGCCATCCGGATACGAAATGGCGCCTGACGGAAAAACAGCTTGCCCGTCGCATGGAGGAACAGGATCAGGTCCTGCGCGAGGCCGCCGTCTTTGTTAAACCTGGCGGGCGCATAATCTGGGTTACCTGTTCGTTTTTAATGGAAGAGAATGAGGACCGGCTCGCGGCTTTTCACGCCGCCATTTGCGGGTTCGCTCAATCGCCAACGCTGGAGAGCCTTGACGCATCCGGCTTGTTGAAGCCGGATGGGCGTGTGGCGCTCGCCACGTGCGTTACGTCGGATGGCGCCATTCGCCTGACGCCCAATAAGCTGCGCGCTGATGGTTTTTTCATTGCCGTCTTGCAACTTGCCAAGGGTTGATCAATCTGGCGATACTGTTTCCAGACAGGCAAGGGGGAGACAATGACCATTTTCAAAACACTAATAGCGATTGCAGCCGCCACAGGGTTGGTGACGTCAACTGCCCACGCCGGTATCGTCGCCGACCAGGAACAGTTGATGATTGATGCGTCCGCCGGTTTCCTCGGGGTTGGTGGTGACTCTGAACAAAAACTGGCGCAGACTTTTACGGTTGGTGTTGATGGCGAACTGGTTGGATTGCGCTTGCCAATTGCAGGCTGCGGCCGAGGTGATCTGTTGTTGGAAATTCGCGAACTCGACGGCGTTCGCCCGGAAGGACGCCTGTTGCGCGCAGTTACAATACCGGGCGACGAAGTCCAGGTTTCCTACGAAGGCTTTCAGGACTTTTTCTTCCCCGCGGGTCTTGATGTCGCCGCTGGCGACAGGCTCGCTTTTACCGTGCAAACCGTAGGTGAAGACAGCTATTGCAGTTATGCAACGGCGCCGGTGGGCGACCTTTATCCGTCCGGTGAGGGGTATTTCGACAGTCGGCCCAACCCTCCCGGTTGGATCTCCTGGAAAGAGTTTCCAACAGACCCGCAAGATCTTGCTTTTGCAACGCTGTTGGACGATCCGACTGTGGGGAGCATGTCCAGCGGACGTTGTGTCATACCCGGTCGTATCGACCCCAGTACCGGTTTGCCGCTTGAGCTGCCGATCAGTCGGTTTGTGCCCGCCTGCCGTTGTTTTGAAGACGCAGGCGCACGGGAGTTTCGATGTGGCGTACTGCACCCGGACTTTTTCGCAATCCGGCGCGTTCCGTTCCCGTTGACGCTGGGCAAACCTTATGAAGAGACATGGCAGTTTGCACCGCTTGCCGACCTGGATGGTCCTGTCAAGATCACGTTAGAGGGCGGTGGTTTTGAAAAACCTGTTCAAATCTCATTTCCGGTTAAACAGAAATTTTCTGCGAAGAGCGCCGTGTCCGCAATTACCAGGACGGCGGGACAGACGATTACCGTGAAAGCGATGGCGCCGGAAAAGCCGGGAATGATTCCAGGTGTTGCTATTTTTGAGTACGATATGAAAGATGCGGAGAGTCCCTATCAAACCCGCTTTGGCCTCGATACCACGCTTGAGGAAAACATGTTCGGGCAATAGGCGCGATATTGATGCGGCCGGGCGTAGATTCCGGCCGCCTCATAGTGACGGGGGGCCGAGACTCCGCTAAAGGCTCGCCATGCCCTTTGATCTGCGGTGCTGAAGCGCTCTATCATCGCGCCAAACGCACCGATGGCGTGCGCGTCATTGGTTATCCCGGATGGCGCCATTCGTCTGATGCCTGATAAATTGCGCACGGATGTTTTTTTATTGCCGTCTTGAAACGGGGCGGCTGAGCATTCTGCTAATGATTATCGGAATAAGTTGCATGTAGGGCTTTCAGTTCTTTGAGCTAGATCAAAAGGCACGTCCAATATTTATTGGATACTCTTGCGATCACACGATGACCAAAATAAAGAAACCTAGGGGCAGGCAAGTAAAACGCCCGGTTGATGAAGCGCGTATTAGCGTCACGCCGCTTCTCGATATAGTTTTCATCTTGTTGATCTTCTTTATCGTTACGTCAACCTTCCTTCGCGAAAAAGGAATTGAACTGGCGACTCTGGAAGAGTGTGCCGACGATGAATGCGGCGATGGCCGGCCTCCTCCCTTATTGTTGCTTGCTATTCAGGAAGACGGGTTCGTCCGTGTAAATAATATCCGCGTCATAAATTCACGTTCGGTGAAGCCTGTCGTACAGGAGTTTATGGCGCGCTCGCCAAATGGCATCGTGCTTGTGAGCGCTGCGCCGGACTCAGCCTCTGGCATTGCCGTGCAGGTCATGGATCAGGCCGCGGCTGGCGGCGCCCGATCCAGCGTGAAGTTGGCGCTACAGCAAGAGCAGTAGGTGCAGCGCGACGAGTGTTGACCAACTTCCTGCGTTTCCTATCTGCTCATTCGGCTGGCCATTGATTCTGACGACGCCCTAGTGACGGGGCCTCAAGACTCCGCTAAAGGCTCGCCATGACCCTCGATCCTCATGCAAAAGTTCATGACCGCGCCCTGATCATCGATTTCGGCAGCCAGGTCACCCAGCTCATCGCCCGCCGTCTGCGCGAGGCCGGCGTGTACTGTGAAATACACCCCTTCAACCGCGTTAACGGGGCCTTCCTTACAGAGTTCGCGCCGAAGGCGGTGATCCTTTCCGGCAGCCCGTCGAGCGCCAATACGGACACATCGCCCCGGGCGACCCCGGAAATTTTCGACCTTGGCGTGCCGATCCTCGGCATCTGTTACGGGGAGCAGACGATCTGCGCCCAGCTTGGCGGCGATGTGGAGCAGTCCGATCATAAAGAGTTCGGGCGCGCGGAAGTGGAAGTCATAAAGCAGAGCCGGTTGTTCGATGGCGTTTGGGAAACCGGGTCCGCCTATCAGGTTTGGATGAGCCATGGCGACCGCGTGAACGCGATTCCTGACGGGTTTGAGGTGATCGCCAAATCAGAGGGCGCGCCATTCGCGGCCATCGCCGATGAGGCGCGGCGCATTTACGCTGTGCAGTTTCACCCGGAAGTGGTGCATACGCCGGACGGCGCGAAGCTACTCGCCAATTTCGTTCATAACATCGCCGGGCTCACCGGCGACTGGACCATGGCGGCGTTTCGCGAAGAGGCGATTGAACTGATCCGCAAGCAGGTTGGCGATGCGCGGGTGATTTGCGGGCTTTCCGGCGGTGTCGATTCGTCCGTAGCCGCCGTATTGATCCACGAAGCGATCGGCGAACAGCTGACATGCGTGTTTGTGGACACCGGGCTGATGCGCGCGGGCGAGGGGGAGGAGGTCGTGCGCCTCTTCCGCGACAGTTACAATATTCCGCTTATTCATGTTGAAGCGGAGCACCTGTTTCTCGGCAAGCTGGCGGGTGTTGATGACCCGGAGAAGAAACGCAAGATCATCGGCGCGACGTTTATCGATGTCTTCGATAAAGAAGCCGGCAAGATCGAGAACGCAGCCTTTCTGGCGCAGGGGACGCTTTATCCGGACGTCATCGAAAGCGTTTCGTTCGATGGCGGCCCGTCCGTCACCATCAAGTCGCACCACAATGTGGGCGGCCTGCCGGAGCGGATGAATTTGAAACTGGTCGAGCCGTTGCGTGAACTCTTCAAGGATGAAGTGCGCGCGCTGGGCCGTGAGCTTGGTCTACCGGATCATTTTGTAGGGCGCCATCCTTTCCCTGGTCCTGGCCTTGCGATCCGCATTCCAGGCGAAGTGACCAAGGAAAAAGCAGACATTCTGCGCAAGGCCGACGCGATCTATCTCGACGAGATCCGCAAGGCCGGGCTTTATGATGAAATCTGGCAGGCCTTTGCGGTCCTGCTCCCCGTGCGCACCGTAGGCGTCATGGGCGACGAGCGCACCTATGATCATGTGCTGGCGCTACGCGCGGTAACATCGACCGACGGCATGACGGCGGATTATTATCCGTACCCCCATGATTTTCTTGGGCGTTGCGCCACGCGCATAATTAACGAAGTGCGCGGTGTCAACCGCGTCGTCTATGATGTGACCTCAAAACCACCGGGAACGATTGAGTGGGAGTAGCCGCTCACCGCCGCCGCATCGCCATCTTGATCGGGCCTTCGGCCCGTCCGTGCACGAACTGATCGACCATCGGGTTGTTTGAGTTTTCAATCTCTTCCGGGCGTCCGCGCCAGATGATGCGGCCCTGATAGAGCATGGCGACTTCGTCGGCGATTTTGCGCGCCGAGGCCATGTCATGAGTGATGGAAATCGCGGTGGCGCCCAGCGCCTTTACCCGCTCCAAGATCAGATTGTTGATGACGTCAGCCATGATCGGATCGAGGCCGGTGGTGGGTTCGTCAAAAAACAGGATCTGCGGGTCAGCGGCGATGGCGCGGGCGAGGCCGACGCGCTTTTGCATGCCGCCGGAAAGTTCAGACGGGAAGAGGTCGCCAATCTCCGGCGCGAGACCGACCTGTGACAGGCAGTCGATGGCTTTGTCGCGCGCCGCCTTGCGCGATTTGCTCTGGGCGTAGATCAGCCGGAAGCCGATATTCTCCCAGACTGGAAGGCTGTCGAAGAGCGCGGCGCCCTGAAACAGCATGCCGGACTGGCTGGTCATGAACCGCCGGTCGCTATCGGTCTGGCGGGCGATGTTGCGCCCATCGATCTCGATGGCGCCTTTATCGACCTTGATCAGCCCGAGAATGCATTTCGCCAGCACAGATTTGCCGGAGCCTGACCCGCCAATCACCACCAGCGACTTGCCGCGATCCACATCGAGATCAATGCCGCGCAGCACTTCGTTGCGCCCAAAGCTTTTATGCAGATCGCTTACGGAAATTTTGGCGTTTGAGTCGCTCATGATCGATTAAAACTCCACCAGCAGCGACGTCATGAAATAGTTGGAGGCAAGTACGGCGACGGCGGATGCGACAACGGCAGTGCGCGTTGCAGATCCGACGCCCTGTGCGCCGCCACGACTGTTATAGCCGTAATAACAGCCCATGGAAGAGATTAAAAAGCCAAAGACAGCGGCTTTAATCAGCCCACTGATGACATCCCGGTTTTCCAGGAATTCCGAGATGTTCTTGACAAAGATCGGCCCGGAAAAATCCAGCGCGTAAACCGATACCAGGTAACCGCCATAAACGCCGATGATGTCGGCGATGAGAACGAGCGCGGGCAGGGCGAGCGTTGTCGCGAGGATGCGCGGCGCGATCAGATATTTAAACGGCTCAACCGCCAGTGTTGACATCGCGTCGATCTGTTCGGTGACCCGCATGGTGCCGAGTTCCGCCGCCATCGCCGACGAGCATCGCCCGGCGACCATCAATGCGGCGAGGACAGGCCCAAGTTCGCGGACGATCGAGACGCCCAAAATCTGCGGCAAAAAGGTTTCTGCGTTGAACCGTAAACTGCCGTCATAAATGTTGAGGGCGAGCGCGGCGCCGGTGAAAATCGCCGTTAGGCCGACAACCGGCAGCGACGCAAATCCAATCCGATAAAGCGCGCTGAAGAATGCGCGCCAGTAAAACGGGCCCGTTACCCAGGAGAGAGCGCCACGGCTCGCGAAATTTGCGATCCGTCCTGTCTCACGTAGCGACGCAAGTGTCGTACGGCCTGTGGCGGCGAAAATGTTCATCCCGTTGTTCCCTCGCGCGCCGACGCAGCGCTAATGACTAGAGGTAGCGGCGATCCACCCGTCCGCCAAGCCCGGTGAGCAATTCGTAAGGGATCGTGCCGCAGGCCTCGGCCGCTTCAAACAGCGTGATGCCATCGCCGAAGAAAGTAGCGATATCCCCTGTATTGATTGGATTTTTCACATTTGTGACATCAAGCGACGTGAGGTCCATGGAAATACGCCCAGCAACTGGCGCGCATACGCCGCTGACTAGGGCTTCGGCCCGCCCCGATCCGGCGCGGGGAAAGCCGTCGCCATAACCGAGCGCCACGGTCGCGAGCCTGGCGGGTTTGTCGACGCAGTGAGTGGCGCTGTAACCGACCGTCTCGCCAGCGGCGGCATGGCGGAGTTGAACCACCGGCGCCCGCAGAGCGGCGACGGCTTTCAAGCGAGGCTCATCCACATCAAACGGGCTTCCGCCATAAAGGGCGATACCGGGCCGGATAAGGTCGAAATGAAAGTCCTCGCCCATGAGCGCGCCGCCGGATGCGGAAAGGCTCAGCCGCGCACCCGGAAATTTCGAGGCAGCGTCGACGAACATGTCTCTCTGCTGTCTGTTCTTCAGGTCCGCTGGCATGGAAGCGCAGGCGAGATGGCTCATCACCAGATCAATGGACAATCCTTTGAGGGCGGCGATCGCGCTCACTTCATTGAGCGGCGCTCCAAGGCGGTTCATGCCGGTATCGATATGGAGCGCTGCTGGCGCGCTGGGTTGGCGCGTCGCCCATTTCTCCGCCTGCTCAAGACTGTTCAGCACAGGGGTCAGGCGAGCCGTTTCAAACAGCGTCATAGTTTGCGGCAAGGGGCCGTTGAAAACATAAATTTCCGGCGCGCTATCGTTGAGGATACTACGAAGCGCGGCCCCTTCTTCCGGATAGGCGACAAAAAAGCTGTCGCACTTTTCGCGTTCAGCAAGCGCGCGCGCGATGGCGTCAAGGCCGAGCCCATAGGCATCGCATTTAACAACCGCGGCGGTCTGCGCACCCTGCGCCTGATCGCGGATCATGGCGTAATTCGCGCAGAGCGCGGCTAGATCGATATCGACCCAGGGTCCTGCGGTTTTTGCGTTTGTTTGATAGGCGCCGCTCATGGGCGTCAGCAATAAGCAGGTTTTGAGGCGCAGAAAAGACGTAATTGCCTAGTGATCGAACTGCCCGCCATAGCGGTCGTCGGCAAGATCGGAGAATTTCGTGAACTTCTCTTCAAAGTGAAGGTCGACCTTGCCAATGGGGCCGTGGCGTTGCTTGCCGATGATGACTTCGGCGGTGTCGCCGACTTCTTCGAGCCGCGCCATCCATTTTGAATGTTCTTCCGAACCTTCGCGTGGTTCCGATCGGCTAAGATAATATTTTTCACGGAACACGAACAACACGACGTCGGCGTCCTGTTCGATCGATCCCGATTCCCGAAGGTCAGCGAGTTGCGGACGTTTATCATCTCGCGCTTCAACCTGGCGCGAGAGTTGAGACAAGGCGATGATTGGCACTTCAAGTTCTTTCGCCAACGCTTTCAGGCCCTGACTGATTTCGGTGATTTCCTGAACGCGGCCGTCATTGCGCCGCCCGGAGCCGGTCAGCAATTGAAGATAGTCGACGACAATCAGGTTGAGGCCATGCTGGCGTTTAAGGCGCCGCGCACGCGCAGCAAGCTGCGCGATGGAGATGCCGCCGGTGTCATCAATATGCAGCGGCAGTTTTTCAAGGTCTCGGGCGGCATGATAAATCTGATCGAACTGTTCCTGATCGACTTCACCGCGCCGGATTTTTTCTGACGGCACCCGCGCCGTCTCCGAGATAATCCGCGTCGCCAGCTGTTCGGCTGACATCTCCAGCGAGAACAGGCCAACGATTGCGCCTTCGACAGTCTTTAAAGTGCCGTCCGGTTGTTTTTCGGTGCGATAGGCTCTTGCGGCGTTGACAGCGATATTGGTGGCGAGTGACGTCTTACCCATTGAAGGACGACCGGCAAGAATGATCAGATCGGATGGGTGAAGCCCGCCCATCATCCGGTCAAGATCGCGCAGGCCTGTTGCAACGCCGGCAAGACCGCCATCTCGTTTTACGGCGGCGTTCGCCAGTTCGATGGCGTCGGTAATCGCGGAACGAAAAGTTTTGAACCCGCCGCCATATTTGCCGGTTTCCGCGAGTGAATAAAGCGCCTGTTCCGCATCTTCCAGTTGGCTTGATGGATGATCGTCAAGCGTTGAGACTTTCGCGCGGTCGACCATCTGCGAACCGATGGACATGAGCCCGCGACAAACCGAAAGGTCAAAGATGATGCGCGCATAATCCACGGCGCCGGCCGTTGAAGGCACATTGGCGGCGAGCTGTTCGAGATATTTTTTGCCGCCCGCTTCTACATAGCCCGATGAACTCGCAAGAAATGTATCAAGCGCAACCGGTGAGGCGAGGCGTCCGCTGTTCACCAGATCAGACATCGCTTCGAAGATCAGCCGATGCACCGGATCGTAAAAATGCTCGCCTTTCAGAAATGCGGCGGCGCGGTAAAAGATTTCGTTGTCGAAAAGAACAGCGCCGAGAATCGCCTGTTCGGCGTCAAGCGATACGGGAAGCTTTTCTTCCGTACCCTGATTGCCTATGCCTGTCGTGTCTGCGCCGTCCGCCATCAATAGGTTAAATCAAAAAAAACACCGGCTGGAAACCCAACCGGTGTTTGTATTTTTCCCCGCACTCAGTGCGCGCGGTTATGGAAGAAGCTTCTTGTGAAAGCTTACGCCTTGTCTTCGCTTGTTTCTTCGTTCGGCGTCTCTTCCGTTACTGCAGCCTGAGCATCTTCGTCGAAAAATTCCGGCGAAGCTTCAGCGGCTTGTTCTTCGTTTTCTTCTTCCTGATCTTCAGGTCGTGCGAGCACGTTTTCGCCGCGCGCCTGACGCTCGGCTTCGTCTTCCGAGCGTGCAATGTTGATTTCAATGCGCGCATCCACTTCAGGATGAAGCACAACGCGAACCGGGAAAACGCCAAGCGTTTTCAACGGTTTTTCAAGACGCACTTGACTGCGCTCGATGTGCACGCCTTCGTCTGACGCCGTTTGCGCGATATCACGCGTAGATACGGAGCCGTATAGAACACCCATTTCCGAAGACTGGCGAATAACGACGAAAGACTTGCCGTCGATGCGTTCCGCAGCGGCGGCGGCTTCGGTTTTGCGTTCAAGGTTGCGCGCTTCAAGGTCTGCACGCTGGTTTTCGAAAACCTTCTTATTGGCCTCGTTAGCACGGAGCGCTTTTTTGTTGGGCAGCAAATAGTTGCGCGCAAATCCGGGACGAACTTTGACGACGTCGCCCATTTGGCCAAGATTTTCCACCCGTTCCAGAAGAATGACTTCCATGATCGTTACTCCGATGCATAAGGAAGCAAGGCGAGGAAGCGGGCGCGCTTAATGGCGCGCGCAAGTTCGCGTTGCTTCTTTTGAGACACTGCGGAAATCCGCGACGGAACGATCTTGCCGCGCTCGGATACGTAGCGCTGAAGCAATTTCGGGTCTTTGTAGTCGATGGTTGGCGCGTTCTCGCCCGAGAAAGGGCAGGTCTTGCGGCGCCGGAAAAATGGTTTTGCCATGATGATAATTCCTTTTCTCTAGCGGCGCGGTTTGTCGTTGCGGTCGCGGCGGCTGAGCACTGGCGACGGCTCTTCGTCGAGTTCCTCGACGCGAAGCGTCAGTGCGCGCAGGATGTCTTCGTTGATCTTTTCCTGACGCTCGAGTTCCTGCACAGCGGCGGCGGGACCGTCAATATTGAAAAGGCTGTAGTGGCCTTTGCGGTTTTTATTGATCTTGTACTGGAGGTTGCGAAGACCCCAATATTCGGATTTCTCGATCTTGCCGCCATTGTCGGTGATGATTTTGGCGAGAGTTTCGGTAAGGCCTTCGACTTGCGCAGGGGATATATCCTGACGCGCAATGAAGACGTGCTCGTATAACGGCATGAAGCCAGCTCCTGATAATGGCGACGGAGATCCAGAAGCAGCCAGGCTGGGCGCTGCATCAGGGCCTGTGGCTCGCAAGGCTAAGGGACCATCCCTTGAACGCCGCCGCTGATGGATCAGTATTGGCGCGCCCGCGACCGTCGCTCGCGAAGGGGCGGGGATTACCTCAAGGAGCGCTTGTTTGCAAGTGCGAAAAAGGCGCTATTCCGGGAACCAGGACCGTAAAAGGCCCTCAAAGAAAGCCACGGTCGCGCCTTCGCTGCAATGAGCCGACGCATAAGCCTTCGCGTTGTCGCCAAGGCGCGCCGCGAGGGGCGAGTCCGCTTGCAGGCGGCGGATGGCGGCGGCCAGTGCGCCTGCGTCATTGGCGGGGACCGTCAGTCCGGTTTCGCCCTCCTGAAGATAGTCGGCAACGCCCATGGCGGCGGTGGCGATCTGCGCCTTGCCGAGATGCATGGCGCCGACCAGTGTGACCAGCCCACAAGGCGTCTCCTGGCTGCGCAACGGCAGGAGCGCCGCGCCGGCGTGCCAAACAATACCCCAGGCGCGCTCAAAAGGCAGGTTGAAAAGCGTCGTCAGGTTGTCCGGGGCATCAAGACCGTCAAAATTGCGTGGGCGCGCGATGGCGACAAATTTGATCTCGGGGCAGAGCCTCGCTGCTTCACACAATGTCCGATAGTCGCGCGCCTCACCGCCGAGCGCGGCGACATAAGGCGTCTGGATTTCCCGTGGCGGCGCCTTAGACAGAGGCGGCGCCACGCCCCATGGCGCGCGGATCAGTTTCTCAGGGCTGATATCAAGCCAATCCGCATAAAGGCTTTTTTCGCCGTCAGTGAAAACGGCAAAAGCATCGACTGTTTTGAAAGCGTGTTTCATCAGGCGTCGTCGAGGGCCCGTTGGTAAATCCGTGAAGTTAAACGAAAACCCCAGATGGCGGGCGTTTTGTTTTGCTGATCCGATCGCAGCTTCCGTCCATGCCGTCGTCAGCGGTCCATGGGAAACGATAACATCAAACGGCTTGTTTTGGGCCGCATCAGCCAGGCGCCGAACGCCGTTATACCGCGCCAGGCTCTGGAAGCGCGTGGCGATACTTTTGGCGACCGGTGATGCAAAGCTTTGCGACGGCGCTGTGGAAAAGCCCCGCCACTCCAGTTTGCGCCCGGCGATGCGCAAATCCTTATTCATTAAATCGCGAATCCACACCCAATCGGGATCGGGATTGTCGGATATGCTCGCAATTCTAAGCGCTTGTGTTTCGGTCATGATATTTTCCGTGACGCTGATAACAGCGCTCGCGCTTTGCGGCAAAAAGAAAGAAGGCTGTAAACAGGGTATAAGCCTGAGCAACTTGCTCTCAATCATTGCCGGGGTTAAGGCGAACATAGTTTGAGGAGGAAGATTTATGGCGCGCGCATTTTTGTTTCCGGGGCAGGGCAGTCAGGCGGTCGGCATGGGAGCGGCGCTCAGCGATGCGTTTCCTGCAGCGCGTGCGGTCTTCGAAGAGGTCGATGAAGCGCTAGGGCAAAACCTCTCGGCGCTCATGCGTGACGGACCGATGGAGGATCTCACTCTGACCGCGAATACGCAGCCGGCGCTGATGACGCACTCGATCGCAACGTTTCGTGTTTTGGAGGAGGAAGCCGGCGTAAAGGTCGGAGACGCAATGTTTGTCGCGGGTCATTCGCTTGGCGAATATTCGGCGTTGTGCGCAGCGCGCGCCATCAGCCTGGCCGATACGGCGCGGCTTTTGCGTATTCGCGGCGAGGCGATGCAGGCCGCGGTCCCTGTCGGGGAAGGCGCCATGGCGGCGCTTATCGGCGTTGATCTTGATGGCGCTCAAAAAGCGATTGAAGGAGCTGCAGGCGGCGGCGTTTGTGAAATCGCTAACGATAACGCCCCCGGCCAGGTGGTGATTTCGGGAGAAAAGGCGGCTGTCGAAGCCGTTTGCGCGAATGCTAAGGAATATGGCGCTAAGCTTGCGAAACTATTGCCGGTTTCGGCGCCATTTCATTCATCACTTATGCAACCCGCCGCAGATCGCATGGCGCAAGCCCTTGCTGAAACGACGATCAATGCGCCGGCGACAGCGTTGGTCGCCAATGTAACCGCGCAACCGACAACATCGCCGGACGAGATTCGCGATCTTCTTGTGAAACAGGTAACCGGCAGGGTGCGCTGGACTGAGAGCGTCCAGTTGATGGCGGAAAAGGGGTGCGATGATTTCGTTGAAGTCGGCTCGGGCAAGGTGTTGAGCGGTTTGATCAAACGCATTGCCAAAGGGACTTCGACGTCGAATATCGGCGAACCGGATGACGTCACCGCCTTCGCTGGCGCGTGATCATCGGGTTGCCCCAAAACCGCCGCGACGAACTCATCGACGCATTCCGTAAGCAAGCTGCATTCTGCCGCAAACGGGGCGCTGCGTTTACCGCGGCTGTTGTCGACGCTGCCGGTGATGAACTCGCGGCGGAAAACAAATCATTCTGGAAGTCTATTAGCGATTTTGAGGGCGATCCCCATAAAGGCGCGTTGGCGCTGCGTATCGCCGGCGCCTTGCATGCGCTGGTTTTGAAAGAGCGCGGTGACGCGCTTGGGCCGATTTACGCGAAACCAGACGTTGTTCCTGAGGCACCCGATCTTCGCAAAGCCATGGCGCTGCTCTTTAAAAATGAGAGCGATGTATTCAAAGCGTATGTCGCCGGTGCTCCGCAAACCAATGAGATCAATCGAGCGAGCGCCTTGCTGTTCGGATTTTCCGCTATTGCAGAGCAAACTCGGCTTCCACTTGATCTTTATGAAGCCGGTGCAAGCGCAGGGCTTTTGCTATGCTGGGATCGTTTTCGATATGACTTCGGCGATTTTCAGTGGGGCGCTGGTGAAACAACAATTCGGTCCGAACTGAATGGCGCTTTCAAACCAGCCTTGCATGAAGACATCGATGTCGCCAGCCGATGCGGATGCGATCTCAATCCGCTTGATTTGTCCGATCCGGAAACAGTTTTGCGCATGAAGTCATTTATCTGGCCTGAGGAGCGTGGACGTCATGCACTCTTTGATCAGGCGAGAGGTCAGGTTACCACCTTAGATCCACGCCTTGAAAAAGCCGATGCTTTGTCATGGATAGGAGCGCGTCTGGACGATCTGAACCCAAAGCGAGCCAGCGTTTTTTATCATTCGGTCTTTGCGCCTTATCTTTCAGACGCCGATATCGCCGCACTATCCGACTTGATGGAAACAGCCGGTCGATCGGCGACCGCTGCAGCGCCGCTTGCGTATCTGCGGTTCGAACCAGAAGAGATCGATGGGTCGTTTGAATTCTTTCTCGATCTGAAAATATGGCCGGGCGACAAGAGCCGGCGGCTCCTGCGTGCGCATCCTCATGGGCTTTGGGTTGAACCTTTGAGCGATTTCTGAGTATGCCAGTGAAACAGTCAATCGGGAGACGAGCGTGTTTGATCTAACCGGAACAAGAGCATTGGTGACAGGCGCAACGGGCGGTATCGGCGGCGCGGTGGCCAAAGCCCTGCATGCCCAGGGCGCCAGCGTTGCGATTTCAGGGACGCGCGCAGAGAAACTGGAAGCGTTGGCTGGCGATCTGAAGGATCGCGTTCACGTAACGCCATGTAACCTTTCCGATCTTGAGGCTGTGGATGCGTTGCCCAAACAGGCAAGCGAGGCGATGGGCGGGCTCGATATTCTTGTCTCGAACGCCGGCGTCACCCGCGACACCTTAATGATGATGATGAAGCCTGACATGTGGGACGAGGTGATCAAGGTCAATCTCACCGCCTATTTTCGTCTCGCCAAAGCGTCCTTGCGGGGGATGACCAAGCAACGGTTCGGCCGCATTATCGGCGTTGCATCCGTGGTCGGGGTGACCGGCAATGCAGGGCAGGCGAATTACGCTGCTTCGAAGGCTGGCATGATCGGCATGTCGAAATCCCTGGCGCAGGAAGTCGCGAGCCGCAATGTGACCGTCAATTGCATCGCGCCGGGCTTTATCGCAACTGCGATGACGAGCGATCTCAACGAAAAGCAGCAAGAGGCGATCCTGGGGAAAATCCCAGCGGGCGCCATGGGGACGAGCGAGGATATCGCTGCCGCCGCTGTTTTTCTGGCCTCAAAAGAGGCGAACTACGTCACCGGCCAGACGGTCCATGTCAATGGCGGTATGGCGATGCTATAAGGGCTGTGGCGCGGTGGGTGGCCCTTGGGCGTTGCAACATCCGCCAATTTGCCGTAATCCGCCCGAAAACCGTTTTTCGCTGGGTTTAAAGCCCGCACCGCAATACCAAATAACGGATCTAATAAGGAGCCTTGAATGTCTGATCTTGCAGAACGCGTGAAGAAAATTGTTGTTGAGCATCTTGATGTCGATCCCGCCAAAGTCGAGCCAAAGGCGAGCTTCATTGATGACCTCGGCGCAGACAGCCTTGATATCGTGGAACTGGTGATGGCGTTCGAGGAAGAATTTGACGTTGAAATTCCAGATGATGCGGCTGAGACAATCCAGTCTGTCGGCGACGCCATCAAATTTATCGAAGAACAAAAGAGCTGATCCGTCTCGCGGGTCCGGCGGCGAGCGGCCTACCGCCGCTGGAAATTGTCGCCGCTGATGCGAGGAATGGCGTCCGGCACAACGCGTTAGATGTTAATTCCATCCGTTAACGGAGGATATGTTATGCGTCGCGTCGTGGTTACCGGCTTGGGAATCGTCTCTCCACTCGGCTGGGGTATTGATGCCGTTTGGCGCCGCCTCATCAATGGCGACTCCGGGGCCGGGCCGATCGAACAGTTCGATGCATCGGATCTGCCTTGCCGTATCGCCGCTTCCGTGCCGCGCAGCGACGGACGTGGTGGCGGAGCGGCGGCAGGCGATGCTGCTTTCAATGCTGACGACTGGGTTGAGCCGCGCGAACAGCGGCGGATGAATGAGTTCATCGTTTACGGCATCGCTGCAGCCCAGATGGCTTATGATGACGCCGGCCTTGATCTGAAGACAGAAGAAGAGCGCGAACGTGCTGGCGTCATGACCGGATCCGGCATTGGCGGGCTCGACGGAATTGCAAATGAAGTCCTCGTCCTTAATGAAAAAGGACCGCGCCGGGTTTCCCCGTTTTTTATTACCGGTAATCTTATCAACCTAGTATCAGGGCAAGTATCGATCCGGCTTGGTCTGAAAGGGCCGAACCATGCAGTGGTGACAGCCTGTTCTTCCGGCGCGCACGCGATTGGCGATGCGGCGCGGCTGATTGCGCTGGATGATGCAGATGTCATGGTGGCTGGCGGCGCTGAGGCCGCGATCTGCCGGATCGGCATTGCGGGCTTTTCCGCCTGCAAGGCGCTGACGACACATTTCAACGATACGCCAGAGAAGGCGTCACGGCCTTATGACGAAGATCGCGACGGCTTTCTGATGGGAGAGGGTTCCGGTTTTGTCGTGTTGGAAGAATATGAACGCGCCAAAGCCCGAGGCGCAAAAATCTATGGCGAAGTTGTCGGCTACGGTCTTTCCGGCGACGCCTATCATATCACGGCGCCCGCAGAAGATGGCGATGGCGGTTATCGCGCAATGAAGATGGCGCTGAAGCGCGCCGGCATTTCGCCTGGGGACATTGATTACGTCAATGCGCACGGCACATCGACACCGCGCGGGGACGAAATTGAGCTAAGGGCCGTGGAGCGTCTCTTCGGCGATGACGCCGAGGGGCTCGTCATGTCCTCTACGAAATCATCTGTTGGCCATCTTTTAGGCGCGGCCGGCGCCGTTGAAGCAATCTTCTCCCTTTTGGCGATTCGCGACGGTGTTGCTCCGCCTACGCTGAATCTCGATAATTCATCGGTTGCAACACCGATCAACCTCGCGCCAAATGACGCGGTGAAAACGCCGATTAACGTAGCGCTTTCAAATTCCTTTGGTTTTGGTGGCACTAATGCGTCGCTGGTGATGCGCCGCGTTGACGGCTAAGGTATTGCGTAAGGGGAGCCTGGATGGGCGGAGGCGGCATGCGGGAAGCTAAAAAGACAGCGCTTATGACGGCGCAACAACGGGGCGGCGCAATCAAGTCGTTCATTATTTTTCTTGCCGGGTTGACCTTGCTCGCCGCGGCGGCGTTGGGCGCCGGCGGATATCTGGCCTATCGGGAGGCAAAAAACCCAGGACCGGCCGATGCGCCGACCATTGTGCTGTTGGAGCCGGGCGGCTCGGTATCTTCAATTGCCGATGATCTAGAAGACGCCAGCGTTATTCGGTATCCTGAGTTGTTTACGCTTGTTGTGCGTTTGCGCGGCGCGCAGAATTCGTTGAAAGCAGGCGAGTACGAAATCCCGCGCCGAGCCAGCGTTATGGATATCATCGATATCCTCATCGATGGCAAAAGCATTCTGCATTATGTGACTGCGCCTGAGGGGCTGACGACGGCGCAGATTTTGCGCCTTGTTTCAGTCGACGAAACGCTGACCGACGACATTACCCTTGAACCCGGTGAGGGAGAGCTCCTGCCAGAGACTTATGCATTCACGCGCGGTGAAACGCGCGATGACGTTATTCGCAGGATGATGAATGCGCAGGACGCTTATCTTGATGCGCAATGGCAAAGCCGCGCCACGGATTTGCCGTTTTCGAGTGCAGAGGAGGCGCTAATCCTGGCGTCCATCGTTGAAAAGGAAACTGGTGTCGCTGAAGAACGTGAGCGTATCGCCGCTGTTTTTGTCAACCGACTGAAACGCGGCATGCGTCTCGAATCAGACCCGACGATCATCTACGGTCTGACTCAGGGCGAGCCTTTAGGTCGAGGCTTGCGTCAAAGCGAATTGCGTGGCGAGACACCTTATAACACTTATGTTATTCGCGGCTTGCCGCCGACGCCGATCGGCAATCCCGGCAAAGCCGCAATTGCGGCGGTTTTAAACCCCGCGGAAACGGATGATCTTTTCTTTGTCGCGGACGGAACTGGCGGACATGCGTTCGCCACCAACCTGCGTGACCATGAGCGTAACGTCGCCGCATGGCGACGCATTGAACGCGAACGCCGGCAGGGCGGATAGGCGTGACCGCTTCAATTTCCTCCATGACAGGTTTTGCGCGCGTTGAAGGTGTGCATGAGGCGCGGCGCTGGACATGGGAGCTGAAAAGTGTCAATGGCCGCGGCCTCGAACTGCGAAGTCGGCTGCCGCAAGGCTTTGACAGTCTTGAGCCGGCTCTGCGGAAATCCTTACAGCGTGTGATTAAGCGCGGGTCGATTAACGCCAGCCTGATGATGCTTAGCGAAAGCAGCGAGCCGCGCTATCGGGTTAATGAAACGGCGCTTGCCGCAGCGATCGCTATGGTTGAAAAAATTGGCGTCAGTGTGAAATGCGATCCGCCCCGCGCTGAGGGAATTCTCGCCCTTCGCGGCGTGATGGAGCCGGTGGACAACGCTGACAGCGATAATGAACGCAAAGCGCTACACGATGCGTTGCTTGCTAGCTTCGATGACGCCGCTACTGCGCTAAGCGTTGCGCGTGATGCAGAAGGCGCAACGATGGCGGATGTGCTGACCGCGCAGTTTAATGAAATCGAACGACTGACCAAAGCCGCTGCAGCCTCGGCTGGCGCCGCCCCGGAAGCTTTGCGCGCGAAAGTCGCTACGCAGTTGAAGGATTTATTGTCAGGCGCGGCGCTCCCGGAGGAGCGCCTAGCACAAGAGGCGGCGCTGCTTGCCGTTAAAGCCGATGTTCGCGAGGAGCTTGACCGCCTTGACGCGCACATTAAATCCGGCCGTGATTTGTTGCGCGCCAGGGAGCCAGTTGGCCGTCAGCTTGATTTTCTTACTCAGGAGTTCAACCGCGAAGCGAATACGCTATGCTCCAAAGCCCATGATATGACCCTGAAACGCATTGGTCTTGATCTGAAAAAAGTCATCGATCAGCTGCGTGAGCAAGTGCAGAATATTGAATAGGGAAGACCAATGATCGGCGGCGATCTTAAAGTAGCCCGCAGAGGTTTGATGTTTATTCTGTCGAGTCCATCGGGGGCCGGCAAGACAACGCTGGCCGATCGTATCCTGACAAAGGACGGCGAGGTAGTGCTGTCGATTTCCGCGACGACCCGTGTGCGCCGCCCCGGCGAGACCCACGGAAAGGACTATTTTTTTGTTTCGGAGGAAGAATTCTTCCGGATGCGCGATAATGACGAATTTCTCGAATGGGCGAATGTCTTCGGTCATTATTACGGAACACCCAGAAGTCTGGTCGAAGATACGCTGCGGCAGGGCAAGGATGTCCTTTTCGACATTGACTGGCAGGGTGCGCAACAGCTCGATGAGGTTGCCGGCGAAGATGTGGTTAAGGTGTTCATCTTGCCGCCGTCACGTGAAGAGCTTGAGCGGCGTTTGCGCAAACGGGCGCAGGATCCGGAAGACGTTGTTCAAAAACGCATGAAGAAAGCCGATGCGGAAATTTCCCACTGGGCTGAATATGATTATGTGATTGTCAATTACGATCTCGATGAATCGGAAGAACTGTTGCGCTCAATCCTGTTTGCCGAGCGCCTGAAACGGCGCCGGCAGGTCGGGCTCGCCGCCATCGTCAAAAATATGATGGGTGACGACTAAAGTATTTAGCAGATGTGCAAGGTGAAGCGGCGCATCCCAGCGCCGCTTTTTATTTTACTTGTATTGCACCTTGGCGATTTCAAAGGCCCGTGCGCCGCCGGGCGCCATTACTTCAACGCTGTCGCCTTTTTCTTTGCCAATAACAGCGCGAGCAATGGGCGAAGAAATAGAGACTTTGCGTTCTTTGACGTCCGCTTCCAAATCGCCGACGATCTGCCAGATTTTTTTCTCTTCGGTGTCTTCGTCGATAAGCGTAATCGTCGCGCCGAACTTCACGGTGTCGCCGTCAAGTTTCGTGACATCAATGACCTGCGCGCGCGTGTGCTTGTCTTCAAGTTCGAGGATCTGGCTTTCGATCCAGCCCTGTCGCTCCTTCGCGGCGTGATATTCGGCGTTCTCCGAAAGGTCGCCATGGGCGCGCGCTTCGGCGATCGCCTGAATGACAGCTGGGCGCTCTTCATTCTTCAATTTCTTCAGGTTGGCTTCGAGCTGCTCGTAACCTTCAACGGTCATTGGGAACTTTTCCATGTTCCGCCCTTTCTCTCCAATATCGGCCTGGCGCGCCCCGAATCGGAGCGAAAAAAATAGCGCGGTCGGGCGGGCTCGCCGCAACCGTCGCTTCAGGCTTGGATATAAAATACGCCCGGGCGGTCTCGACTTCAAGACCGCCCGGGGAAAATCTATCGTAATTACTCCCCAAACCTTAATGATTACAGGGGTGTAACGGAAGTATTGATAATCTTACCAGATGCGCACGCGGTCTTCCGGGGCGAGATAGAGCGCGTCGTCTTCGCTCACATCGAAGGCGTCATACCAGGCGTCCAGATTTCGTACGACGCCATTCACCCGATATTCCGGCGGGCTGTGCGGATCGGTCAGAAGACGCCGCCGAACTTCATCCTCGCGGGCTTTGGCGCGCCAGACCTGCGCCCAACCAAGAAAGAAGCGTTGGTCGCCCGTCAGGCCGTCAATTACTGGCGCGACGCCGCCACAACATGAGTCGAGATATCGGTGATAGGCCGCATACGCCATTTGCAGGCCGCCAAGATCGCCGATGTTTTCGCCCATCGTAAGCTCGCCATTGATATTGAGGCCTTCGACCGGCTCGTAGGAGTTGTATTGACCGCCAAGATTGTCGGTCTTTTCTTCGAAGCGTTCGTTTGCGACTTCCGTCCACCAATCGCGAATACGGCCCAGTTCGTCAAAACGCCGCCCCTGGTCGTCAAAGCCGTGACCGATCTCATGGCCGATGACAGCGCCGATCCCGCCATAATTTACAGCCGGATCAGCGTAAGGGTCAAAGAACGGCGGCTGCAGAATACCGGCGGGAAACGTAATTTGATTGAGGAGCGGATTATACGATGCGTTTACGGTCTGTGGCGGATATGGCCAGATTTTACGATCCACCGGACCGCCAAGACGGTCGACCTGCTCCTGCCATTGAAATTCAGTGATGGCGATAGCGTTATCGAGCAGCGTATCGTTTGTGACCGATAGCGGTCCGTAATCTGTCCACTTTTCAGTATATCCAATACGCGGCTCAAAGGTAGAGAGTTTCAAAAGCGCCTGTTCGCGGGTTTCGTCGTCCATCCACTCATTTTGCGCAAGGCGCTCTTCGAAGGCAGCGACAAGATTTGCGACCAGCGCATCCATTTCCGCCTTGTAAGAGGGCGGAAAGTGGCGGTCGAGATAGATTTGGCCGACTGCTTCACCAAGGCCGGCGTTGATTGTTTGAACGCCGCGCTTCCAACGTTCGCGCTGTTCCTCTGCGCCGCGAAGGCTCTTGCCAAAAAACTCAAAATTCGCCTGATCGAAAGCGCTGGGCAGATTAGCGGCTTGCGCGTTCATAAAATGAAAGGCGAGGTAGTCCTTCACTGTCTCGATTGGCGTATTTGCAAAAAGCTCAGCCGCTTTATCAATAGCGGTCGTTTGGGCGACCACAAAAGTATCGACACTGTCCAGACTTGTTTCTTCGAAAATCAGCGACCAGTTGAATTCCGGCGCCAGTTCCGCAAGTTGTCCCGGGGACATCGGATTGTAGATTTTCTGAATGTCACGGGAATCGGCCTGCGTCCAGTGCAATTCGGCGAGTGCGGTTTCCAGTGCAATGACGCGGTCTGCGCGTTCGTTTGGCGCGTCGAGACCCGCCAACGAAAACATCGTCGTTACATAGTCATCGTAAGCACTGCGATACTGGACAAAGCGGTCTTCTTCCTTGAGGTAATAATCACGGTCAGGCATGCCGAGGCCGGACTGTCCGACAAAAGCGATATAGCGCGTTGTATCCGCCGGGTCGGGAATAATCCCAACGCCAAAAGGCGCGTCGCCGTGGAGGCCTGCGTAGGCCTTCATCAATGCATCTTCGCTGTCGATTGCGTAAATCTCATCCAAATGCGTCTGCAGCGGGTCGACGCCCAACTGGTTGAGCAATTCGACATTCATCCAGGATGCGTAATAGTCGCCGACTTTTTGCTCAAGCGATCCGGCAGGCGCGTCCGTTGCAGCAAGCTCTTCGACAATCGCGCGAATGTCGCCTTCCGCATCAAGACGGAGCTGGTCAAACATTCCATAACGGGCAAGATCAGCCGGAATTTCCGTATTGTCGAGCCAGACGCCATTGACATATCTATTGAAGTCGTCGCCGGGGTCGGTGGTCATGTCGGCCTGCGCAAGGTCAACGCCCCACGCGCCCAGGGCTGGTGAATTGCTTTGTGTGCCAACAGTCGTACAGGCGGAAAGCGCGCTGGCGGCGAGAATTGCAATCGCAGCCGCACCTGTTTTCAGGCGGTATTTCATTTCAAAGTCCCCTTCGCGCGTTTTAATGCGCATCTGCTTCATGTGTGCTTGCGGACATTACGCAAGCAGCATCGATGTTCAAAGGGCGCTCGTCGCAATTGCGGGGCTATTTAACGGAAAAATAGCTTTGCAGCGGCGCGACTTCCAGATCGCCGGCGCGCATGGCCTCAATTGCCCTGACGGCGGCGCGTGCGCCGGCGGCGGTAGTGATGCAAGGGATTTTTTGCGCCAGTGAAGTGGTACGAATTGAGCGGGAGTCTTTCACCGATTGCGCGCCTTCCGTTGTGTTGAACACAAGATGCACCTCGCCGTTTTTCAACGCATCGACAATATGCGGTCTGCCTTCAAGCACTTTGTTGATGCGCGATACGTCAACGTCTTGCTGTTGCAGGTAATCCGCCGTACCGCCGGTGGCGATAATGGAGAAGCCCATATCAAGAAGGCGTTTCGCTGCGCCGACCATTTCCGGTTTGTCGGAGTCTTTCAGGGAAATGAACACGCAACCGGTCATTGGGATGCGGGCGCCGGCGCCGATCAGGCTTTTTGCGCGTGCTTTGTCGAAGTCGACATCGATTCCCATGACTTCGCCTGTGGAGCGCATTTCCGGACCGAGTACAGTGTCGACGCCGGGAAAACGCGCAAAGGGGAAGACCACCTCCTTCACTGATACGTGGTCGATGTTGTGTTCCTGTAAACCAAGGTCGCGGATTTTGGCGCCCGCCATGACTTTGGCGGCGATACGCGCGATTGGCATGCCAATTGATTTTGCAACGAATGGCGCCGTCCGGGACGCACGCGGATTTACCTCAAGGAGGTAGATATCACTATCTTTGATGGCGTACTGAACATTCATCAGACCGACGACACCCAGGGATTTCGCCAGCTTGATTGTTTGTTCTTTAAGCGATGCAATGAGATCGCTCGATAGAGTGTAGGGCGGCAGAGAGCAGGCGCTGTCACCAGAATGAACGCCGGCCTCTTCGACATGCTCCATCACGCCGGCGATGAAAACGTCTTCGCCATCGCAGATCGCATCGACATCAACCTCGACGGCATTTTGCAGATACTGATCGAGAAGAAGCGGTTCGTCTTCGTTGATTTCAATCTGGGCTGTCGCCAGATATTGGCGCAAGGACGCATCGTCACGGACGATTTCCATGGCTCTTCCGCCGAGCACATAAGAAGGGCGCGTTACGAGCGGATAACCAACCGTGTCGGCGATTTCCGGGGCCGCCTCGCGGGATGGGGCGGTCGCGTTCTTCGGCTGGCGCAGGCCGAGCTTGATTACGAGTTTCTGGAAACGCTCCCGGTCTTCAGCCAGGTCAATCGCGTCATAAGGCGTGCCGAGAATGGGAACCCCTTCGGCGTCGAGTACGCCGGCGAGTTTCAATGGGGTCTGGCCGCCATATTGAACGATGACGCCGAGAAGTTCGCCGTCAGTTTGTTCTTTATCGACGATCGCCAAGACGTCTTCGGCGGTCAGCGGTTCAAAATAGAGCCGGTCGGAGGTGTCATAGTCGGTGGACACAGTTTCCGGGTTGCAGTTCACCATGATCGATTCAACGCCGATGTCGGCTAGTGCGAATGCCGCGTGACAGCAGCAATAGTCAAACTCGATGCCTTGACCGATGCGGTTCGGACCGCCGCCCAGAATAATGACTTTTTTTCGCGATGTGGGATGGGACTCGCAGGCCGGCGCATTACCAAAAGACGGTTCGTAAGCGGAATACATATATGGCGTTTTGGCGGCGAATTCCGCAGCGCAAGTGTCAATGCGCTTGAAGACGGGCGTTACGCCGCGTTCTTTGCGAAATTTTCGAATATCGCTTTGGTTCGCGTTGCAAAGCTCTGCCAGGCGCGCATCCGAAAAACCCATGGCTTTAATTGTGCGCAATCGTTCAGCGTCATCCGGCAATCCGTCGCGTTCAAGCGTCTGCTCTGTGGTGACAATGCTTTCCAGCTGTTCCAGGAACCATGGATCATATTGCGTGATCATGCGGACCTGTTCGATGGGCAGTCCATGACGGAATGCTTGCGCCGCGACACGTAATCTGTCCGGTGTTGGCGCGGCGAGGGCGGCGCGGAATGCATTAGCGTCATCGCCTTCGCCAAGGCCCGGAATTTCGATCGGATCAAGCCCGTTCAGGCCTGTTTCTAGAGACCGCAGCGCTTTCTGCATGGACTCGGTGAAGCTGCGCCCGATAGCCATCGCCTCGCCGACAGACTTCATCGCCGTTGAAAGCATCGGTTCGGCGCCTGGAAACTTTTCGAAGGCGAAGCGTGGGATTTTGGTGACGACATAATCGATCGATGGTTCGAACGAGGCTGGCGTCGCGCCGGTAATGTCGTTGTCGAGCTCATCAAGTGTGTATCCAACAGCGAGTTTCGCTGCGACGCGGGCGATGGGAAAGCCGGTTGCTTTTGACGCCAGCGCCGAAGACCGCGAAACGCGCGGGTTCATTTCAATAACGACCAACCGTCCATCTTCCGGGTTGACCGCAAACTGAACATTCGATCCGCCGGTCTCAACGCCGATCTCACGCATCACTGCGATCGAGGCGTTGCGCATGATCTGATATTCCTTGTCGGTCAGGGTGAGCGCTGGCGCAACCGTAATGGAATCCCCCGTGTGCACGCCCATAGGATCGACATTTTCGATAGAGCAGACGATGATGCAATTGTCCGCCTTGTCGCGAACAACCTCCATTTCGAACTCTTTCCAGCCAAGCAAGCTTTCATCGATAAGAACCTGCCCGACGGGGGAAGCGTCGATCCCTGAACGGACGAAATGCTCGTATTCTTCGCGGTTATAGGCGATGCCGCCGCCAGTGCCGCCAAGGGTGAAGGCGGGCCGGATAATCGCCGGCAAACCAATCTCGTCGATATGTTTCAGCGCTTCGGCGACGCCGGCGGCGCGGTCGTAACCGACAATTTCACCATCGTCGCTTTCAATAGTTGGTGAGGAAGCGATGACGGAGCGTGGATTCTCAAGGCCGATCGCTTCCATAGCTGTCCGGAATTTTTTCCGGTCTTCGGCTTTTTGGATAACATCCGCGCGGGCGCCGATCATTTCGACATTGTATTTTTCAAGAACGCCAAGCCGCTCAAGATCGAGCGCGCAATTGAGCGCTGTCTGACCGCCCATGGTTGGCAAAAGCGCGTCAGGGCGCTCGCGCGCAATCACCTTCTCAACAAAATCGGGCGTGATCGGTTCGATATAGGTGGCGTCCGCAAGTTCCGGGTCGGTCATGATCGTCGCCGGATTGGAATTCACGAGAATGACCCGATAGCCTTCCTCTTTCAGGGCTTTCACTGCCTGAACGCCGGAATAATCAAATTCGCAGGCTTGTCCGATGACGATGGGGCCGGCGCCAATGATGAGGATCGAGGAGATGTCGGTGCGTTTAGGCATAGTTACTCGCGCAGCGTTACGCGCCCGTGACCAGCTTTTCGAAGCTTCGCGCGCGCGGAATGAGAATCAATTGTCGATTAAAGCGGTGTCTTAGGCGATGAAGGCGAAAAGGGGAAGGGCCGTTTCGCATTATTGCTGATATTTTGGCGAGGTAAATCCGATAGGCCGTTCCAGATTTGCGGCGCTCGCCATTGCCGGCGGATATGTCTACGCGGATAAACGCTTCTGTGGATTTAGGAAGATATGCGATGGCGAAAATGTTGACCGCAGGTTTGCTGGCTATGCTTGCGTGTGCCGTGGGGCCGATCTTTAGCACGGCCATGGCCAATGAGGACGTTGCTGCGCCTCAATGGACGCCCGAAGAACAAGCCGTCATTGACGCCGTCAGTAACGGCCCGATTGGCATCGAGGACGATTTTGACGCTTGGGCTTCTGGTTTCACGGATACTTGGAGTTATTGGCGCATCGGCGCTGCTGAAATTCGCGAGCGCGACGCGCATATGAGGCGTGTCAAAGACTACATCGACGGTGGCGCGCGCGTTGTTGCTTATGAGATGACGCCAGTTGATGTGGTTGTTCGCGGGACTGCCGCGCTGTTGCGCCTGAATGCTACCGAAACCATTGAGGAGGCGGGTGGGGAAACGGTTGTCGTACAATATTCCTCCGCCGCTTTTTTGATCAAAGAAGGTGGCGTCTGGCGCATTGAGGCCAGCAATTTGTTCTACCCGCCATCTGATGACGAATAACAAAGATTAGACAATAGCTATTGACATAAAACCAAAAGGTTTCCTATAAAGAGAAACCAAAAGGTTTTATTTTATGACGCCAGCCGATAAAACTCAGTTCGTGTTTCGCGCGCTTGCCGATCCGACCCGGCGCGAGATTATTTCCATGCTTGCCGATGGCGACCGGCCAATTGCCGATATCGCCTCACAGTTTGAGATGACGCGGCCTGCCGTCGCCAAGCATCTCGCGATCCTGCGCGAAGGCGGGCTTATCACTGTTGAGGAAAAGGGGCGCGAACGCATCAACCGTCTCAATCCACGGGCCCTCAAGACCGCTGCGGACTGGATCAATCATTTTGACCGCTTCTGGGATGACCGGCTCGCCAAACTCAAAACACTCGTGGAGGAGAGATCATGACAGCCCTGAACATCGTGAAGACCATTTTTCTGAAAGCCCCGCCTGAACATGTATGGAAATTTTTGACCGAGGCCGACAAGCTAGCGCTGTGGTTTCATGAAGGAGAAAGCGATCTGAAAGAAGGCGGCGACTGGGCGCTGTTGACCAACAGTCTGGGCAAGGAGGGGCAGCGCATGTGCTGGGGAAAAGTGCTGGAAATGAAAGCGCCGGAAAAACTCGTCCATACCTTTACCCACCCGTTTCTGCAGGAGGTGGAGACCACCTGCACCTGGACGCTTGAGGGTGTTGGCGGCGGCACCGTCCTGACGCTCGTTCATGAGGGGTGGGAAAAAGTCGAGGAAGACGCTTTCGGCATGGCGGCCAATCACGATACCGGTTGGGACGAGCATTTCGCCCGCCTGCGCCGTGTCACAAGCTAACGAAACTTTTATCTGCAAATCTCAATTGCGTGGCGGCGCCGACGTGCACTCGCCGCGCAACCTATGCTAACTTTCCAACCGTTCTCCGGCTTATACGGAGACTTATGGCAGGAGGGTATGATGCGGGTTTTGACGGTGATGGCGGCGGTCTTGATGAGCGCCGGATCTTTTGGGGCGGCGGCTCAGGAAACAGTAGATATCCGTGAATGGGAAGTGCCGTTTGAGAATTCTCGTCCCCGCGACCCGTTCGCGGAAAGCGCGAATTCCGTCTGGTTCGTGGGACAGCGCACCGGTTATCTCGGTCATTTGAATGTCGAGACCGGCGAGATCATGAAGATTGATCTGAAAGAGGGCTCAGGGCCTCACAATCTCATAGTCGGCTCTGACGGCATTGTCTGGTATGCAGGCAATCGCACAGCGCTGATCGGTCGGTTTGATCCGGTTTCAAATGAGATTGAAGAAATTCCAATGCCCGATCCTGCGGCGCGCGATCCGCATACGCTCATTTTTGATGAAGAAGAGGAACATATCTGGTTCACGCTTCAGGGCGCGAACATGATGGGGCGAATGAATATTGAAACGCGCGACGTTAATCTCATTCCGTCACAAACGGAGAGTTCGCGCCCCTACGGAATAAAAATGGCGCCGGACGGCTCAATCTGGGTTGTTCTTCTCGGAACGAACAAACTGGCGCAGATTGATCCGGAAACCATGGCGCTGCGCGAATTTGATTTGCCGCGCGAAGAAGCGCGCCCGCGGCGGCTGGAAATCACTGCCGACGGACGCATCTGGTATGTGGATTACGCCGGCGGCATGCTCGGCGTTTTCAATCTGGCGTCCGGCGATTTTGAAGAATGGGCGTTCCCGCAAGGAGAAGCCGCGCGACCATATGGCATGGCGTCCGATGCGACGGGCCGTGTCTGGGCGGTGGCGACGGGCGTTCAGCCAAACATGTTCATGGGATTTGATCCGGAAACGGAAGAATTTTTTAGTGAAACAGCGATCCCATCCGGCGGCGGCACCGTTCGACATATGCATTATTACGAACCTTCGGGTGCTGTCTGGTTTGGAACCGACACCAATTATATCGGTCGCGCTGTTGTTGAACCGGATACCGCGACAGACGCGCCGTGAAGCGACTTGCGGGGCTGATTGCACTTTTCGTTTTTGCTGCGGCGCCTTTTCCTTCGGGTGCTTTTCCTGATGGCGCGCCTTGGGGATCGGCCGATCCGAGTGGGGCGCAAAATTGTGCAAGCTGTCATTTTGACAGTGAGGCGGTCCTAAGCTCAGATGCGCTGTTTTTTCTCGGTTCTGTGCCGGAGAAGATATTGGCAGGTGAAGCTTATTCTTTCGGGGTCGCGTCACTTGCTGATATTAACAGCGTCGTCGGTTTCCTTCTGGCGGCGACATGCGAAGGAGAGCCATGCGGCGTTTTTTTGCCCGGCGAAAGCGGGCAGGAAGTGAACGGCTCGCAGATTAGATCGACGGAGCTTCAAACCCCCTTCTCGAAAGGAGGGGCATCGGGCATTGCTTCTTGGATTGTTCAATGGCGTGCGCCCATAGATTTGACATCGCCAGTAGATTTTCATTTTGCGGTTAATATCGCCAACGACGACCAGTCACCTTTAGGCGATCAAATCCACTATCGCTCACATACAATTCCGATGGAGTGAGCGTCACTGCCAGCGCTTCGATAGTTTCTGGTCCATCTCGTTTGGCTCTTGTCTTTCCGCACCCTGATAGCCGGTGATCTTGTCCGCAACGAAAGGGTTGGTCTGGCGTTCCCGCCCGAATGACGAAGTCGGGCCATGACCCGGCACGAATTGTAAATCGCCCAAAGGCCATAGTTTTTGTGTGATGGAATTGATCAGTGTTTGCTGGTCGCCGCGGGGAAAGTCCGTACGGCCGACGGAACCGGCGAACAAAACATCGCCGACAAAAGCGATATTCGCGCCTTCATGATAGATCACCACATGTCCCGGCGTATGGCCCGGTGTATAGACAACCTTGAACTCGATGCCGTCGAGGTCGAGCGTGTCGCCATCATGAAGCCAGGTGTCAGGCGCGCAATTTTCTCCCATACTTGGGTGCCCGTAACGCGCCCAGTGGTCGGCGATTTCATCCAGCCAGAACGTATCCTCTTTATGCGGCCCAATGATCGGCGCGTTGGTTTTACGTTTGACGGCTTCTGCGCCGCCGGCGTGATCAAGATGGCCGTGGGTCAGCCAGATCTGCTCGATCACCGCGTCCATTTCCGCCGCCGCTTGCAGGATCTTTTCCGGCTCGCCGCCAGGATCGACAACCGCCGCTTTCCCGGAAGGCGCGCGGATAATCGAACAGTTTTGTTGAAACGGCGTCACGGGAACGACGCGAACCTGAAACGGGGCTTGGGATTGTGCGTTGGTCATGGATTCTGGCTACTAGGCCGGGCTGGCCGGGTCAATTGCAGAAATGATGGCGCGCTGCTTTATTCATTGAAAAAGCAGCGTATTAGAGATGGATGACGACGTTCGCGATCTCCAACCGCGCCGCCCGACAGCTGTGGCTGGACAGGCAAGGACTTGCGAACACGCCTACCGGCCCGGCGGACCCTGATGCGCTGCTGGAGATCATCAAGCGCATTGGTTTTGTGCAGCTCGACACCATCCGGGTGATCGCCCGCGCCCATGATCATATTCTGTGGTCGCGGAACCAGAATTACCGCGAAACCATGCTCGACGATCTTGTGAAAGGGCGCGTTGCGTTTGAGCACTTCACCCATGATGCGTCCGTGTTGCCGATGGAGTTTTATCCTTATTGGCGCAGGCAATATGTCCGCATGCGCGAAAAGGTCGAAAAGCGTCAGTGGGGTGATCACATGCCGCCAAAGAAGGAACGTGATCAAATCCTCAAACGGATTGCCGATGAGGGCCCGCTCTCAACCAAAGCTTTTGAAGCGAAAAAAGAAACCAGCAGAAAAGAGGGCTGGGCCCGCCCGCCGCATAAATTTGCGCTAGACTATTTCTGGTATGCTGGCGTTCTGGCGACGTGTCATCGCCGGAACTTCATCAAGCATTATGATCTGTCCGAGCGGGTGATACCCAAACATCATCGCGAAAAATCGATAAGCGACAGCAGGCGCCTTCACTGGCTCTGCGAAAACGCGCTGGCGCGATTGGGTTTCGCCAGCGAAGGCGATCTTCAACGTTTCTGGGATGCAGCGGATCTGGGCGAAGTCAAAGGCTGGGTCAAAAAACGTCGCAAAACGCTTGTAGATGTAGAAATCGAAGGCGCCGATGGCGCAACTTATAAGGCGCTTGCGCCAGCGGACATTGAAGAGCAGCTGGAAGCGCTTAAGGCCCCGACCACCAGGTTGCGCATTCTCAACCCATTCGATCCGGTGATCCGCGACCGTACGCGTTTGCAACGCTTGTTCGGGTTTGACTATCGCATTGAGATTTTTGTGCCGGAAGCAAAGCGTCAGTATGGGTATTATGTGTACCCGCTCCTGGAGGGTGGCCGGCTCGTTGGCCGAATAGAAGCGCGCGCCGACCGTAAGGCGGGTGCGATCAATGTAGAAAAGCTCTGGTGGGAGCCTCGCGTTAAAGTCAGCAAGGCCCGGCTTAAGAAGCTCGACGCCGAGCTGGAACGGATGGGAAGATTTGTTGGCGCCCGCAACGTAGTCTGGAAGTGTAAACGGACTGGGCGCTGATCCGATATCGTTCAGTAGTTGTTATTTAATCAAAAGTGATTGCCGCGGCTTCCGGAGAGCATTCATGAGATTCAACCGAAGCGGCCTCTATGGCAAAACGTGAAAGCGGCTCGGCCAGACAATCCTTGCCGGTAAAATAAGCTGCGTGCGGTGCATCCAACAGGCTCACAACAGCGACATCTGCGTGCTTTTTTAACGTTGCGACACGTCTCATCGCAGCGTCATAGGGCGTTTTGGGGTCGAATGTTCCCTGTAGCACGAGCAAAGGCGGCAACTGTTCCCGCATCAGGGGTTCGCCTGGCGTTTCATAAAGAGGAATTTGATTGTTGACGAGAAGGCCCGGAAGCGGGCTTGCAAAATCGAGTTCCGCTTTTTCGCGCGTCAATTCTTCTATCGTCAGATCACGCCGGGCGTTAAACTCAGAACCGCTGATCAGACCCGACAACGGGATAGAGAAGACAGCCTGCTCAAAGCTCAAAATTGGATTCCAAAACGCTTCGTAGTCGCTGGTTGCTTTCTGAATGAGTTCTGTCGCTTCAGGCTTTCGCATTGATAGCGCATCAATAATCGCCGGAATGCGATTTCGCGTTTCAGGCACATCCAGCAACAGTCCGAAGAATTGGCGTAAGTCGTTATTCGGCACACTATCCATGCCTAAGATAGCCTCACCATTATCGATTGCCTCAAGCAATGTTCTGTATTTCGCCTTCGCGTCGGGCCCCAAAACGCAATCTGGATCGTTGGCGCAACGGTCAAGTAAAGCTTTCCCGACACGGTCAGTCGTATGGGAACGGTAGCTTAAACCGCTCAATGCATCAGAAAGTGAAGGGGTGAGTGAATCGAGAACAATGCCATCCACATTTGTTGTTGAGATATTAGCGTATTCAAGAGCGAGGGATGTCCCATAGGATACGGCGTAAATCAGGGTTTTCTTGTTGGAACCTAACTTCTTGATGAGATCATCGACATCATGAGCAGCGTTGCGTTGATTGAAGTGGTGCGCGCGATCGGTCGCCGCATAAAGCGCGCCAAAGCAAGTTCCCCATTCTTCACCGGACAATGAAAGGCCGTCGCTGCTGTCCCTTGTCTCTTCTGGCTCGCAAAGCTTTGTCGAATAACCAGTCCCGCGATGGTCGGGAACAATAATGTCGTAATCGGCGAAGACATTTCGAAAAAACTCTATATCGGCATAAAAGCTGGCCCCGGATTCACCAGGTCCTCCAGCCAACAGCCATATCTCACCGCGATGGGTTCGTGTCGCAGGGAACTTACGAACAAACAGATCAATGGTCTGATCTTCGGGCGCTTCGTGATCGAGCGGTGTTTGAATATAAATGCAGTCACTGTCTGCAAGTTTAGGGGATGCGCCCCGATCGTCACAGGCGGAATAGTATGGTGATTGAGGCTCGTTGGCGAGACTGCTCGCGCTGGAAAAAAGGGCGAGGATGACGCTCACCCAGACAATATTATAGATACTCACATTGAACCTTTATGGACTGGAACTTTTACGTGGATTTTGTAGGCATAATGTTGGCGGTTTAAGCCTCTTACGCCGCTTTCAATCCCTCAACAAATCGTCTGAAA
Source organism: Pseudomonadota bacterium (assembly GCA_039196665.1). GTDB lineage: Bacteria > Pseudomonadota > Alphaproteobacteria > Caulobacterales > Parvularculaceae > Hyphococcus. Next base: position 345,013 of record JBCCUQ010000004.1, read on the forward strand.
ATATAAAAACTGTCTTTCGGGCCGGGGGAGGCTTCCGGGTGGTGCTGGACCGACATCGCCGGCGCGTCCTTAAGCGCGATCCCGGAATTTGAACCATCAAACAGCGACACATGCGTCTGTTTCACATTGTCGGGTAGCGTATCTCCATCGACGGTAAAACCATGATTCATGGAAACGATCTCGACCTTGCCGGTGGCGAGGTCTTTTACAGGATGGTTGGCGCCGTGGTGGCCCTGCGCCATTTTCTTTGTTGTTGCACCAGCTGCGAGCGCCAGAATCTGGTGACCGAGACAGATACCAAGAACCGGCACTTTACTTTCGATCAGCTTACGGACGACCGGGACGGCGTATTCGCCGGTCGCAGCCGGATCGCCCGGACCGTTTGAAAGCACAACGCCATCCGGCGCCTTCTCCATGATGTCGTCATAGCTTGCGTTAGCCGTGACAACCGTGACGCGGCAGCCTTCGCTGGCGAGCCGGCGAAGAATGTTGCGCTTCACGCCATAGTCGATAACAACAATATGCGGCCCTGATCCGTCATGGGCGCCATAACCCGCAGGCCATTCCCAGCCGGTTTCTTCATGCATGTAAGTTTGTGTTGCGGTCACATCTTTGGCGAGATCGCGTCCTTCAAGTCCCGTCCAGTCTTGCGCGCGCTTCGTCATTGCCTTGACATCAAAACGGCCCGATCTGTTGTGGGCGATAACAGCATGAGGCATGCCGCCTTCGCGGATCAAAGAGGTCAGCGCGCGCGTGTCGACGCCCGCGATCCCAATAATTCCGCGCCGGCGCATCCAGGAGGATAGATCAAGCTGCGCGCGATAATTCGATGAACTGGTGGGCAGGGCGCGCAGGACCGCACCCCGAGCGGCTGTCGATGCTGCGAGGGATGCGTCTTCAATATCGTCTGCGTTGACACCCACATTGCCGATATGGGGGAAGGTGAACGTCACAATCTGGCCAGCATAAGAGGGGTCTGTGAGAATCTCTTGATAGCCTGTCATAGCTGTGTTGAAGCAGACCTCGCCCACTGTCTCCCCGACGGCGCCAAGGCCGTGGCCGAAAATGGCGGTTCCGTTAGCCAGCACGAGGGCGGCGGTAGGGTTTTCAGCGGGTGCTTGACTAATTTTCATTGATGCATATCTCTTCTCGGCTTTGTTGCTCGTAAAACGAACGAAACGGGCGTTTTCAGTATCGGCGACGCCTTATCAGAAACGCTTTTCGCTACGCGCAAATTGTCGGGAAGCTAGGCGAACCGGCGCGAAGGGTCAATGAAAGATAGAGATAAGAAAGTCCCTCGAAAACAAAGCCTTAGAACACTATATCTACAAGCGGCGCCGATTTTGAATTGCTGACGCCGCAGGTTACGGAGAATCAAATGCTCAAAGAGCAAATTAACGACGCCCTGAAATCGGCGATGAAAGCCAAGGACGAGAAGCTGCGCGTGGCGACGCTGCGGCTGATTAATGCGGCGATCAAGGACCGCGATATTGCGGCCCGCGGCGAAGACCGCTGCGAAGGCGCGACCGAAGAAGAAATTCTCGCCATTTTGACCAAGATGGTGAAGCAGCGTGAGGAAAGCGCGGCGGCCTTTGAAAAAGGCTGCCGGCCGGAGCTCGCCGAACAGGAGCGCGCCGAGATCAATGTTATTCGCGAGTTCCTGCCGCGTCAGTTGTCAGCCGATGAAATCAAACTGGCTGTTAACGATGTCATCAAGGAATATGAGGCATCCGGATTGAAGGACATGGGCAAATGCATGGGGGCGCTGAAAGAGCGCTTCAATGGCGCCATGGATTTCGGCCAGGCGGGCAAGCTGATGAAAGAGTCGCTGACTTAACGGCCATCTGTGCTTTCAATGATGCTGGACGCGTGAGGTGAAATCGCGCGAGGTTGCCGCCCATCGTAACGAGGGGCGTTCATGGACATCGCGATAGCAGGCGCCGGGATCGCCGGCCTGACGGCGGCGATCCTGTTGCGCCGTCAGGACCATAAAGTCGTCCTTTTCGATCAGTTGGAAGCGCCATCGCCGGTCGGATCCGGGCTGATGCTGCAGCCAACAGGACAGGCGGTGCTGAAAGCGCTTGGCCTTCTTGAGGATATTGAGCAACTGGGCGCCCGTATCGACCGTCTTCATGGTCGAACTTCGCCGGGTGATCGCACGGTTCTCGATGTGCGGTTCAACCCGCTCGGCGAGGGCGTACATGCAATCGCCATTCATCGTGCGGCGCTGTTTGAAGTTCTGCAAACCTCCGCCGTCGCCGCCGGCGCTTTCTTTGAACAAGGGTGCGTCGTTCAAAGCATTGATGAAGGTGTGATCGAGTTTCAAAACGGGCGCCAATCCGGTAGGTTCGATCTCGTAATTGATGCTCTTGGCGTGCGTTCGCCACTAGGCGCGAATGGCGACAAATTTCTGGAATATGGCGCCCTGTGGGCCAATCTTCCCTGGCCGGACAATGGCTTTGACGAACATGCGCTGGAACAGCGTTACAAAGCCGCGAGACGCATGGCTGGCGTGTTACCGATTGGACGGCTCGCGGGCGATCCGGCGCCGCTGACGGCGTTTTTCTGGAGCTTGCGTCACGATCATTATGATGACTGGCGGCGTAATGGACTCGGCTTGTGGAAAGAAGAAGTCCTGACATTGTGGCCCGAAACCAGTCCATTCCTCGACGCCATTCACGATATGGAGCAACTGATCTTTGCGCGCTACGCGCATCATACGCTGAAGAACCCTGTCAGGCGCGGTCTTGTCCATATTGGCGACAGCTATCACGCCGCCAGTCCGCAGTTAGGTCAGGGCGCGAACATGGCGATGCTTGATGCCTATGCTCTGTCGCAGGCGATCAGTGAGCAGCCGGGCGCGACCGATGCGCTGGCGTCCTATTCGGCAAAGCGTAGCGGACATATACGCCTCTATCAGGCGATAAGCTGGCTTTTTACGCCGGTCTATCAGTCGGACTCGAAAGTGTTGCCATGGCTGCGCGATGTTATCGCGGCGCCGCTGTCCCGCGTCCCGCCCGCGCCGTATCTTCTGGCGTCGATGGTCGCCGGAACCCTGGGCGGACCGTTGGCCAAGCTAAGGTTGCCCGCCAGTCTTTCGGCTTAACTCAAGCCCAAGAACAATCCATCCTGTGGACAGGATCGCATTCCCCAGAGCCATGCCCGCCACGGGTGAGGTCATTGCGCTGAGTAATGGGATGGCGAACATGCCGCCAATAACGAGAATTGGCCCTAAACGTCCAAAAGTGTTTGCGATGAGCATTGAGATGGAAAACAGTAACCAACCAAGCGTGAAGGCAAGCAAGGTGACGATCGCTTCAAGGTCGAACAGATTGACGCCTTCAACATTCTCCATCGCATCCAGTGCGTCTGGCGCAACCAACGCAAGGTGGTGAATGAAAAACACCTGGGCCCATTCATGCGCGAACAGCATTAGGCTTCCCATGAATGCAAGGGCGAACGAAACAGCGCCAAACCAGCCTGATTGATGCTGGTGACGCGCGCGAAGACCGAGCGCGCCGATGGTCAGCGACAAGGCGACGAGAGTTGCAAGGCTCAGCCGCAACAGAAAGATCGATGACGCCGCCATTTCTCCAAAAGGAAGGTCTGTCGGCAGCATTGGCGTCAACACGCCATTCACCAGCATTGAGAGCGCGCCGCCAAACGCCAGCGTTCCGCCCGCCCAGACACGTCGTGTTGTCATGTTTTCACCCCGTCAACCTGTATTGCGTGCGAGTTTATAAAAAAGTAATCTTGAGGTTACTAAAAAGTCAACAGTAGATTACTTTTAGGCGAACCCGTTAGAAATGACAAAAACGAGTAAGGAAGAGCTAGCTGAAATCGCTTTGGAGCTATTTTCAAAGAACGGCTTTAAGGAAACCAGCGTAGGCGACATTGAAGACGCCGCAGGCCTCAAACGACGGGCCGGCGGTTTTTATCGTCACTTTCCCTCCAAAGAAGCTGTGCTGTTTGAAAGCGTGCAGAATATGGGGACTGAGATTGTCGCCAAGATTCAGCTGGAAGATATTCTGACGCAAGAGAGCATACGCGCAGAATTGATGTTCATCGCAAAAAGGCTGATTTCGCACGCACGCCGGTACCGAACATTAAGACTGCTTTTGCAGCGCGAGGCGCATAAAATGCCTGCTTTGCGCAATATGATGCAGAAAGCAAACATGCAACTTGCAAGACAAGATGTTGTTCCCTGGACGGAGCACGCATTAAAACGCATTGGGCGCGACGACGACCCGACATCGTTTGCATTCGTCATTTTTGGTCCGGTTTTATTATACCTGATATCGCAAGACAGAAATCAGCCGGCGTTCGGGTTGTCCGAAAAAAAGGCCCTTAGTGATTGGGCTGACTATTGGGAAGATCAATTGACGCCGCCGACAAATAGGACCTGAATACACGGGTAGATTTTTCAGGTTTGTTGAGGTGAGTGCTTATTTGTATCCGGTGCGTTCGAGTTTTCGAGTGAACGCTTATACTCACTTGGCGAGATCCCCTCGATGCTACGGAACTCTCTGTTGAAGCTGGATTTCGTGCTAAAGCCGGCGTCGAACATGACTTCGGTAATTGCTGCATCCGGCTTTGTTTGTAAAAGCTTCTTGGCTTTATCAATCCGCCATCGGTTCATACGCCGCGAATAGCTCTCGCCATAAACCCTGTTCACTGCTTCTGAAAGCCTTCGCGCTGGCATCTCAAGGCGTTTTGCCATCGCGCTTAACCCAACAGGTTGACCATCGAACAGGGTGGCGTTATTAATATGGCCCTCAAATGCGCGAATACAGGCGTTGCATTCGGCATCCGTCATTGTCGCTGCGCTGCGGCCTTTTGAGGATGCGCCAAACTTATATAACCAGTCGAAAGGGGACGGCCTTTGCAGCGCGGTTAGCGTTGCAATGCTGATGACGCCGAGATCGAAAATCAACGCACCCATCAAGGGGATCGATGTGGACAATGATCCGCCGCGTACGATGTCGGAGACAATAAGGATTTCACCGGCCAGGGATACCGATAACAAGGTTGCGCCTGCAACCAGAATGCGGAAGGCGTCGCGCCGTCCGGCGCCGAGATGTGCGAACTGCGTATCTCCGCGTCGCACCATTCTCCATAAGACGATTGTATAAGCTGCAAAGCTGGTGATGATGGCGAGGTCGATATCCACCCAATAAATCCGGGCGGCCATTTCAAATGCAATGAGCGCCGTAGGGACAAAATGCAAAATACTGCGCCAGCCCAGACGGTAATCAGGATTGGCGGCGCTGGTGAAATACAGAAAAAGAAGCGGCCCGATCGTCATCGCAAAACTTGGCCGCGCGATAACCGCGATGGCGGGCGTTCCATCGCTGAGCAAAATACCTAGGAGGGCTGATTGTAAGGCGAAAACAAGAAAGAGAGCGCTCAGCAATAATGAAGGCGTGCGATTGGCGGGCCGCAGCAGCAAAAAATGCGCGGCGAACAAAACGCAAGCAAAAGCAATCGCATATCCGAGATATTGCATGAGAACAGTCATCGATTGCTTCTACCAATTTTGCACAAGCCGCGACAAGTTGAAGAAAATCAGGACCGAAATCGCGTTTTCGGTCGCTTCGATAGTATTTTTTCCGGCATTCACAGTTGAATTTGTGAGGAGACTGATTCAATGCGCCGTTATTTGATTCCTTTTGGCTTGGCCTGCGTTGCCTTCGGATGTTCAACGAACCAGCAAATAGTCCCGTCGGCCGCCAGCGCGGATGAGCTGGTGATTTCCAATGTGGTGATTGTTTCACCTGACAGACCTGATCCATCGGGACAGGTCGATGTTCTGGTGCGAGATGGGCGAATCGCCAGGATCGGCCATAGTATTTCGCGTCACGCCAGCAGGTCAGCCATAAAAATCGATGGCGCAGGGCGCTACCTTACGCCGGGTCTGATCGACGGTCATACGCATCTCAGTGAAATCCCCGGCATGACGTTTCAACATGAACAGACCTATCCAGAGGTCGCACGCGCCGCCCACGAACAGATTCCGCGCAGCTATCTCTATCATGGTTTCACGACCGTCATTGATTTGAATGCGCGGCCGGATGTCATCGCCGAATGGAACCGCCGTCCTCTTCGGCCACAGGCGTATTTTTGCGGGGCGGCGCCGGTGGTCGATGGCTACCCGATGAGTTGGATGCCAAAGCCTGCGCGCTACTCAATTATGCCGTATTTCTTATACGACCCCGCTCGTGAGGCTGCATTCCCGGATGGTTTTGATCCGGCGGAGCACTCGCCGGCCGCCATTGTTGAGAAGATCCGCGCCGATGGCGCCATCTGTGTCAAAACGCATTTCGAACGCGGCTTTGGCGGGCGCGGCGACTTGCCGGTTCCAAGTGTTGAACTCATCCGAGCGCTTGTTTCTGAGGCGCATGCAAGCGAGATGCCGGTGTTGATGCACGCCAATTCACAGTCGGCGCAGAAATTTGGCGTTAATGTGGGCGTGGATGCTTTCGCTCATGGCATGTGGACATGGGACGATCGCGCGGCAACGGAGCCAGGGCCAGGAGTGATCGCGCTGCTAGATGCGGTCATCGAGCACAACATTGCAACACAGCCTACGGTTCAGGTGCTTTATGGCGAGCGCGACCTGCATGATCCGGATTATTTGTCTCGGTCCGCATTACGAGATGTCCTGCCACAGAGTTTACTCGATTGGTATTCAACCGAAGACGGTCAGTGGTGGCGCACACGCATGGCCGCAATTCCTTTTATAAAAGAGCTCATTGACGAAGGCCGTTGGCAGATGGTGGATGCTGAGCCAATAGCGCGCGTTACTGCAGCGGTTAATTATCTTGCTCAAAATAAGGGAGCGTTGCTATTTGGCAGCGACACACCGAGCGATCCAACCTTCGCCAATCCCCCTGGGCTTAACGGCCGTCAGGAAATAGATAACTGGATCGCCGCTGGCGTAACGCCAGCTGCGCTTTTTTATGCGGCGACAATCGGCAATGCAGAATTTTTTGGATTGCAGGATGAGATCGGAGCGGTTGAGACAGGTAAACGCGCCGACCTTCTTTTGATGAGAGAAAACCCAGTTGAATCTGTAACAGCGTATGACACAATCGATATCGTCATCGTTGCTGGGAAAGCAGTTCAGCGCTCAGACCTGTCCGCCCTAAATGCAGAAAAGGAAACTGAATAAAAAACAAGCGCCATTCATTATGGCGGGCGGCCTACCGGTAATCTGAATATAGTTTTGGCAATCTCAGGCTTGATCTTTCGCACGCCGTTTTCGCAAATGCGGTTTCAGCGCAATTTTCCGCAGGCGGATCGAGTTTGGCGTCACCTCGACCAATTCATCCTCATCAATATAAGAGATCGCCTGTTCAAGCGTCAGTCTGCGTGGCGGCGTCAGTTTCACCGCTTCATCCTTTCCGGCGGCGCGAATATTGGTCAGCTGTTTCGCCTTCAGCGGATTGACGTCGAGATCGTTTGGCTTGGCGTTCTCGCCGACGATCATGCCTTCATAGACCTTGTCGCCGGGTGATATAAACATGACGCCCCGTTCTTCGAGGTTAAAGATTGCAAACGGCACCGCTGCGCCATCGCCATTGGAGATCAAAACGCCATTGCGACGCCCGTCAATGGCGCCCTTATGGGGAGCGTGCTCAAGATAGGAGCGGTTCATGACGCCGGTGCCGCGCGTGTCGGTCAGGAATTCGCCGTGATAACCGATGAGCGCCCGTGACGGCGCATGCATCGTGATACGGGTTTTGCCGGCGCCGGCGGGTTTCATTTCCGCCAGTTCGGCTTTTTTCTGGGAAAGCTTTTCGATTACCACGCCGGAATAATCGTCATCCACGTCAATAACGACTTCTTCGATGGGCTCTAGCAACTGGCCGTCTTCATCCGTGCGGGTGACAACCCGTGGTCGCGAGACCGCCACTTCAAAACCTTCGCGCCGCATGTTCTCAATCAACACGCCGAGTTGTAATTCGCCGCGTCCGGCGACTTCGAACGCATCTTTGTTTTCGGTCTCGGTGACCGAGATGGCGACGTCGCCTTCCGCCTGACGCAACAGGCGCTCGCGAATAACGCGGGACTGCACCTTGTCGCCTTCACGGCCGGCGAGTGGCGAATCATTGGCTGCGAGCGTTACTGACAATGTTGGCGGATCGATCGGCTGCGCGGGCAGGGCGGTATCGACGGCGAGGTCACATAGCGTGTCTGAAACGGATGCTTTTGAATATCCCGCGATGGCGATGATATCGCCGGGAACGGCCTCGTCGACCGGCTGGCGCTTCAATCCGCGAAAGGCGAGCACTTTGGTGACACGGACCTGTTCGATTAACGCACCGTCCCGTGAAAGCGCTTTCATGGCGCCGCCGGGCCTGGCGATGCCTGAGACAACACGGCCTGTGAGGATGCGCCCAAGATAGGGGTCGGCCTCAAGCGTTGTCGCCAGCATGCGGAATGGTTGTTCGCTGGCATCGTCTGCGACATCGGGGGCCGGGACATGAGAAACGACAGTTTCAAACAGTGGCGTCAGGTTTGCGCGTGGTCCGTTGAGTTCGTGATCGGCCCAGCCATCGCGGCCGGCGGCGTAAAGCACGGGGAAGTCAAGTTGTTCGTCATTGGCGCCGAGCGCTGCGAAAAGATCGAATGCTGCATCCAGCGCCTTGTCCGGGTCGGCGCTCGGACGGTCAACTTTGTTCAGAACGACAACAGGCTTCAGCCCCAGCGCCAACGCCTTTGACAGGACGAACTTTGTCTGCGGCATCGGACCTTCGGCGGCGTCAATCAACAGCAGGCAACCATCGACCATGGAGAGGATGCGCTCAACTTCGCCACCGAAATCCGCGTGGCCCGGCGTATCGACAATATTGAGGCGGACAGGTTCGCCATCCTGCTCCCACAAAACGCTGGTGCACTTGGCGAGGATGGTGATGCCCCGCTCGCGTTCGATATCGTTTGAGTCCATGACGCGTTCGGCCATGTCGGAGCCTTCGCGGACGGCGCCGGACTGGCGCAGCATCTCATCGACGAGCGTGGTTTTGCCATGATCGACGTGAGCGATGATGGCGATATTTCGGAGCGGGATTGTGCGTTGCGTCATAGTGCGGCGAGGTGCGCTTTTTTTCGTCATTTAGCAAGGGGCAGATTGATTTTGGCTGCCCGACCATATCCGTAAGCGCAAATCAACTGCCGGATACTGATTGGAGCACAGCGCCTGTAAATGCAGTAACTGCGCCTGAAAACTGTAATAAAAAGCCGATGAAAATTAATGATAATCCCTGTACAGTCAACGTTGGCCTTTTGACAACAAGCTTTCTACCCTCCTCAGCTGCAGCCTCTGCAATGCGTTTCACGAAAGCTGCCTTGATCAGATTGAGTGGGACCTCCCTGCGTGGCCAAGCCACAAACGATCTCGACATGATGACAGCACCGATTATCTCAAGGATTAATCCAATAGCGGTGAGCGCAACGCCGCTTACGGTCACAAATAATGCTAGATTCATATGTCTTTGGTTTTTTAGCTTACTTTTGGTTATGTGTGCCCTGGAATAATGTCGAGCACTTCGGCTGAATCATGTTTGATTCGCAGACGTATCAAATGATCGCATCTTGCAATCCAAGTGTCGGCGCCCATGTGAAGTACGTCAACATTTTTGATATCGCTATTCGGGATTGTTGTAATAAAACCTCGAAGACATGCCTTTTGTCTATCGCTTACTCGCTGTCCGGGGATATTTCCCCGCAAGTAGTCAAAAACGCGCTGTTTGAACGTCAAAGTTTTGATGCAAGAAAGGGTTTCGTTCCGCCAAGCCATAGGTCGCCGTCGGTTTTGTTTTTATAAGATCGCGAGGACTTCTTCGGCTGAATAAACCTGTTCTGAGCCTTCATCGCTCGATACTTCTTGTCGCTTTGAAGTTTGGGTGTCTTGATCTGCGCGTAATGCGGCTGAAACAAGCCTTTGATAGGCTTCCCGGGAAATTAAAACAGATGTGACTTCTTCATCGTCATCGGTAATAGCAAACCCTTCTGCCGGCAGTTTGTCACGGGCAGTAAAGATCATGACGATTTGAGCATAATGGATTTGAGGGAGCGACGCTGAGATATCACTCGCTTTTTTATCTTCGCATATTGCGAGATCATCACCCTTGGTCGCTGGAGCAACCATACTCCCCCCTTTTTTCGAATCGAGCGAGTTGCCATTCTTTAAGGTTGTGCTGACCAGCCATGTTTGTCAAATAACGGGAAGTCTTAGCTTAGACAGTGCTGTTTAATAATCGCATAATTGTTAGATTTTCTGCCCAGATTTTATGACGAGCCGATATTCTTAACAAGTTTAATGTACTAAAAATAACTAGAAATCTTCTTATATTGACCATAGAACGATTATTAACTGGCTGCAATGTGTTAGTTTTTCTAATTAATTGGGTAAATGGTATGTTCATTGCTGTGAACTACTGAAAGGGGCGGCGCAAGATTGGAGTTCGTAATGCTGATGACCTTTGCAGAGTTCAAGCAGGCTTTTGTCCGGCATGCGGGTGAACTGAACGCGACGAATGTAAATGATCGCACGATCCGCAAATCTTACGAGACATACAAATTCGGCGTTGAGTTTGCGAAAGCCAGAGGTGTTTTGAAGTTCTTTCTTGACGAGAATGGTGAGCTTGGTTGGGACTTGCAATAGGCACCAGGTCGGCTTTCGAAGCCTGATCCTTGTGTTAGTGCGCGCAGAGTTGTTACAGTCTGTGAACTAATCTGCTATTTATATACAGGCGATACGCCGCGTCGAGCTACCTGCATATTTTGTGAGATTGCCCTATAATTAGCAGTTCCGGGCGATGGGCGTCCGGCTAAAGCGTAAAGCAGCGCTCGGGGCTGTGTGGGGCATGGCGCATCTATTTATAAGCTATTCGCGGACGGACCGGCCGGTCATCGAGAAGCTGTCGGCTGTGCTGGAGGCCGCCGGCCACTCAGTCTGGTGGGATCGGCATATCAGGGGCGGCGCCGCGTTCGCGAAGGATATCGAGGCGCAACTCCAGAAAGCCGATGCGGTTATCGTCGCCTGGTCGTCAAACGCTAATGAGTCAGACTGGGTCAAGGACGAAGCCGTTTACGCCCGGGACAAAGGCAAGCTTTTGCCATTATGTCTCGCCGATTGCGAAGCGCCGATCGGGTTTCGCCAATATCAGAGTATCGATTTCGCCAGGTGGAAGGGCGATGCGGCGGCCGAGTCGGTACAAAACCTGTTGGCCGCAATCGCTGAAACGACAGGTGGGGCGGCGCCGGCGCCGGCGGCGCCGAAGTCGATTTTCCAAAAGCTGATATCATCGCCCGTTTATCTGGGGGGCGCGGCGGTCGCGCTGTTGGCGCTGGCCGCAGTTATTGTTTTCGCGCTTAATGGTCAGGGGCCCGAAAGCTCAACTGAGGAACAGAACATTGCGGCGGCGGGTATTTCGCCCGTTGGGAGTGCAGGGGTTTCCATTGCGGTGCTGCCCTTTGCAGACATGTCGCCGGAAGGCAACCAGGAATATTTCGCGGATGGTCTGTCTGAAGAGCTTTTGAATGTCCTGGTTCGCGTCGATGGATTGAAAGTTGCGTCGCGCACTTCGTCCTTTGCACTCAAAAATGAGATACTGAGTATCAGTGATATTTCTGAGCGCCTTGACGTCAATCATGTGCTGGAAGGCAGCGTCCGCAAGATGGGCAATCGCGTGCGCATCACCGCGCAGCTGATCGATTCCCACGACGACAAGCATTTATGGTCTGAGACCTACGACCGTCATCTCTCCGATATTTTCAGAATTCAGGATGAGATTGCAACAGCTGTGGTGGACGCCCTGCGCGATGAGTTGGGTATCGGCGAGGACGAGGAAATTGTTATCAAGCCGGCGACGGAAAATCTCACTGCTTATGACGCTTACCTGAAAGCAAGGGAGCTTTATCTGGCGCGCGGCAAGGCGAATGTCGCGGAATCCATGCGTCTGTTTGAACATGCGGTTGAGATCGATCCGGAATTCGCCCGCGGCTGGGAAGGGCTCGCCGGCGTTTACGCCATCGCGACGAGCTGGGGCATTCTCGACAAGGACTATTCCGCGATGGCGCTCGTCGCTGCACAAAGAGCACTCGACATAGATCCGGATCTTTCCGCGCCTTATGCCGTTATCGGGCTCACCTATCGCACCCACTATCCGACGCCTTGGGCGGAATCGATTGATAATCTGCAAAAAGCGATTGAGCGCGATCCGAAAGTCACCGATCCGCGTTTATGGCTCGGCATGGATTTCCTGGCGGTCGGGGAAATGAAAAAAGCGATCGAGATTTTCGATGGCTGCCTTGAGCTTGATCTATCGTCGAAGCTTTGCCGGAAGTATCGCTCGATGGCGTATCTGGTGCTCGGCGATTTTGACAAGGCGATGATTGATGCGAACGCCAATGCCGAGGACGGATATTATCGTGATTTCGACGCTTATCTACCATGGTTCCTGGAACGTGGTGATCGGCTTTTGGCGTTTACAATTTCGCGAACTGTGAACTGGTGGGGCGGGTTTCCCCATCGCGATTACATCGCTGCTGTTGAACAGCAGGAAAGCCAGCCAGCCGACGTTTTTGAAAAGTTTAAAGCCTGGGGCGAATCAAAGAACGTCAATGTGTCGTCGCATACAAACCTGATGCTGACTTTGCGCGCCTATGATGAAGTGACGGTTGGTAATTTCAACAATGACTATGAACATATCTGGTTGCCGCAATTTACCGACTACCGGAAGTCGCCCCAGTTTAAGCAGCTCGCAAGTGATTTAGGTATGGTCGACTATTGGCGGGAATTCGGTTTTCCGGAACAGTGCAGCGTAATCTCAGACACTGATTTTGAGTGTAGCTGAAACTGTTTTTGCTGGGCGCTTTTGTTCCTGATTTATTGTTGCTTGAAACATACCCGCCGTTTTCTCATGGCGGGTATGCCGAAAGCGCGCTTTCAAAATAAAAACTCACCGATATGTATGAAGGCAATGCTTGGGGAATGTGTGAGCTGCATGATCTCCAGGCATTACGTTCGTGGTCTCCCATGTCCTCGTTCGTAAAAACGCTAGCGCATCGTGGCGTCGCGTGGGGAGAGGCGGTGCGCTAGCGACTGTTTCGCCTGCATGAATGAAAGGTTTCCATGACCGGCAGAGATCTTTTTTTTGCGCTTCTCGTGGTGACAATCTGGGGCGTCAGCTTTTCGGTTGTCAAAGTTGGTCTGGACGAGTTGCCGCCGATATTCTTCGTCGCAATCAGATTTGCAATCGTCGTGATTCCAGCTGTCTTTTTTATCCCCTTTCCGAAAACGTCTATCTGGAATGTCATTGCGGTTGGCGTGTTTATCGGCGTTATTAAATTCGGCCTTCTCTTTATCGCGATGCGAGCGGATGCAAACGCCAGCATGGCATCACTCATTTTGCAAGCTCAAGTATTTTTCACCATTGGATTAAGTGTTGTTCTGTTCAAGGAGAAACTCAGCGCTGAGCAACTATCAGGTATAGTGGTCGCAGGGATTGGCTTTTCAGTCTTCTTCTTCGGCGGCGGAGAGGCGATCACCATTTTGGGGTTAAGCCTTGTGCTGGGCGCGGCGGCGGCGTGGTCGGTCGCTAATATTGTGATGAAGCGTATGCGCGACGTAAACCTGCTTGGGTTTATGGTCTGGGCAAGCGCGATTCCGCCGATTCCATTATTTGCCGTTTCTTATTTTATGGAGACGAACGACCCTTTCGGGTTAATCCTAACCTTGTCGCCAAAAGCGTGGTTGTCTATCGCTTATATGGGTTATCTGTCGACGCTTCTCGCCTATGCACTCTGGGGGCGGTTGTTAAACCGACTGCCGGCTTCGACGGTAACGCCGTTCGCTCTTCTGATCCCCGTTATTGGTATTCTGACGTCCAACCTTTTTCTCAGCGAGACGCTGACGATGCTGGAAATCGCCGGTACAGGCGCCGTGATGGCGGGGCTTTGCCTGTGCGTGGCGGGCAAACCGGTAATTGCATATTTGCGTAGCCGTTCCGGTCTGGCCGGATCAGCATAGGGAAGTGCCGATGCGGCTTTACGGGAGTGCTAAATCTTCCGTGTCCGTCTGGATAGATTGCGCAAGATTGTCATCCGCCAGACCCAACGCACCAGCGCAAAAATTGTCGCTGGGACGAAAGCAATGGTGAACCACAAGGCAAGTGCTTCAGCCGGCAAAGTCGCAGCGATCAATAGCCCCAGATAAGACGCGACAACGAAGAGAACCGTCACAACAACCGGTCTGGCGATGGCGCGCGCTTTTGCGAACCAGAAAACGCCTTTGACGATTAATGCGCCGAGTAACAACGCAAACGCGGCGGCGACGCCTTTGGCGAGCATCAGCGCGCCTTTCTTTGGGTGGCGCTGGAAATCGAACGGCACCGGCGCTTGTGACGATACAAAGACGGGCGGCGTATCTATCGCGATCGGCAGGTCAAGGGCGGAGGCGATGTGGCCCATAGTGGCGAGTTCTTCGCCGGTCACAGCGTCCCAGACCCTTGCTGTGTTGTCGCGCGAACCGCTGACAATGATGGCGCCGTCGCTGGAGGCGTCGAGGCCGCGTACGCCGTCCTTGTGACCTTCCAGTTCGGCGATCAGTGACTGGTCGTCGATATTCCATAAACGGATGACCGGGTCGATGCCGCTCGTTGCAAGCGTCTTGTCTTCATTGGCGAACGCAACCCCAAACGCTTTTTCAGCGCCATGGTCAAAGCTCGCGACGCGTTGGCGCGACGCAGTGTTCCAGATGCGGATACGGCCATTGTCCGCCGCGGCGGCGAGCATGGAGCCGGTATTTGAGAATTTGACGTCATTGCCTTCGCCGCCAATGGAAAGAGCGGCGATGCGTGCGCCGTTTCGCCAGTTCCACAAACGGACATTGCCATCACGTGACGCTGAAGCAAGGAGGTCGCCATCGGGACTGAAGTCGATCGCATGAATGCGGTCCGTATGCCCCGTTAGTGTGCGCATGGCTTCACCGGTTTCAGGATCCCAGATGATGATTGTCCGATCATGGCTTGCAGTAGCGATAGCAGACCCGTCCGATGACCATGCGGCGTCTTTGACAGTGCTTCGATGACCCTGCAGTTCGCTAATGACGGCGCCGCCCGGTGTTTCCCAAATTCTCGCTGTCAGATCACGGGATGCGGATACGGCGTATTTCCCGTCCGGAGAGAAGTCGGCGCCCCATATCCAGCAAAGCGGCTTGCCCTTGTCGTTTGTCTCGGCGCAATCTGTCAGGTGCTTTTTAAATTCGCCACGCTCAACCCCGGTGCGTGCGTCCCAGACTTTGACGAAATTATCATCCGATGAAGTGAGCAGGCGATTCCCCTCAGCATCAAACGCAACATGGTTGATGTCGGCGCCTTCGATCCCTTTGACCTGAACGCCTTCCAGCGCTGCCGCGTAAAGACGGCCCTCCAGCACCAGCGGCGAGATCGCGATGAGGGAGAATAAAATTAGGGCGATATAAGATCGCGGCAGCAGCGCAAGCGAGGCGGCGCCGGCGGCGCGGTCGGCTTCTAACGTTCCGTACCGCGATAGAAAAGCAAGAACGCCCATCGCACCGACGAAAAACGGACGATAGGCGGCGAAAACGAAATCGGATGTGTAGGCGAGGGCGGCGAATGCCGCGGCGATCAGCGCCGCCATGAAAATCGATTGCCCGAAAAGCGCAAGACGGCGTTTTGAGCCGGTTGTCGTGTAGGCCCTGTTCGCGACCTTTTTTTGTTTTTGCGGTTTCGGTGGCTTAGGCGGTTTTGGTTTTTTCGCCGGTTTTGTTACGTCGACGGGCGCCGGGGCCGGGGCCGGTGCAGGTTCCGGTGCGGGCGCGGGGTCGGGCTGCCTGTCCGGCGCGCCCTGAGCTGATACGGCGCCCTGCGCGACAGCTGTAATGAACGCTTTTAGCGCCGGATCGTTTTGATTGCCGCGCCAATGCGTGAGGTCCGCTGTTTGAATCTGGCGGAACCCAAGGGGAATATCGACATTATCAATAAGCGCCGGAAACAGAATATCCCGCGCTGCGCCTTCATCGGCTTCGTCGCAAACAAATCTTGAGCCGACAGAATTACGCGACCATATTACGAGAACGGAGCGCGTGTTCGTTAGCGCTTCGACGATTTCCTGGCGAAAGCCGGCGCCGGTTTTGATCTCGGGGTCCCACCAGACATGAAGTCCGGCCTGGGTCAGCGCATGCGCAATTTTTTCGACCTTCGGTCGATCCTCGCGCGCATACGAAATGAATACGTCGTGATGCCCCAAAATGCCCTCTCCCCGAGATCCGCGCGCAATTCCAGCCATGACAGTGGCGCGTGGTTTTTATGAGAACTGTACCCCTACGGTTCTAGCCGTGAATGTAAGTTATCAAATCACATCCGCTTGCACAAATCATTGTATCCATTGGACCAGGCCCCATCTAATGGGGAGAAAAATCCTGACGAAATTGCGCTAAACCCCGCAATGATGGATTAAAAGATGGCCTCGGCGGACCGCCGCCGCTATCTGTCGCCCGATATTGATAATTATTTGCAAGGCTATCCGCTTTTCCATGCCCCGTTTCACGCCTGAGTTTCTTGATGAGCTGAAAGCCCGTTTGCGGCCTTCGGATGTTATTGGGCGCACTGTGAAGCTGAAAAAGCAGGGCAATGAATGGGCCGGGCTTTCTCCGTTCACGAAGGAAAAAACGCCATCCTTTTTTGTCAATGACCAGAAAGGATTTTACCACTGTTTTTCCAGTGGCAAGCATGGCGACATTATTTCGTTTCTGCAGGAAACCCAGCGGTTAAGTTTTTACGAGGCGGTCGAACGCCTGGCGGAAGACGCAGGACTGCCGCTGCCGGCGGAAACGCCCGGTGAGGCGGAACGCGCGCAAAAGGCGCAAGGGTTAGCGGAGGCATGCGGCGCGGCGGCGGCTTTCTTTGCTAAATCGCTGCATCGCAATCAGGGCCGGGGCGCGCTTGACTATCTGCATGGCCGCGATGTCACCGACGCTCAGATTGAAGCGTTCAGTATCGGTTTTGCGCCGGCGGGGCGTGCGGAGTTGAAAGACTATCTCATCAATAAGGGGTTCACCGAAGGCGTCCTGGTTGAGGCGGGGCTGGTCATTAAACCCGATGACGGGTCGGGGAGTTTCGATCGTTTCCGCAATCGGGTGATGTTTCCGATCACCGGCGCGCGCCAGCGCGTGATTGCCTTTGGCGGTCGCGCCCTCGACCCGAATGCGCGCGCAAAATACCTGAATTCTCCTGAAACGCCGCTGTTTCATAAAGGTTCTGTTCTCTACAATTACGACCCGGCGCGCATGGCGGCGGCTGAGGACAAAGCGCCTTTGATTGTCTGTGAAGGGTATATGGATGTGATCGCCTTGTGGGGCGCAGGCATCCGACGCGCCGTGGCGCCGCTCGGCACGGCATTGACGGAGGATCAATTGGCGCTTCTGTGGCGTGCATCGGATGAGCCGGTCTTGTGCTTTGACGGCGACAAGGCGGGTGTTGGCGCGGCGCACCGAGCGATTGACCGTGCGCTGCCGATTTTGAAGCCGGGCAAGTCGCTGAATTTCGCCTTTATGCCGGAAGGTCAGGATCCGGATGACCTGGTGCGCTCGGATGGCGCCGCCGCGGTTCATCAGGTCCTTGCCGATGCGCAACCGCTGGTCGACGTATTGTGGGATCGTGAAACGCAAATTCGCCCTTTGGATACGCCGGAAAGGCGGGCAGCGTTAAAGGCGCATCTGCGCGAACTTGCGAAAACCATTGCCGATAAGGATGTGCGCGGCGCCTACGGGGTTGAACTGGCGCGGCGTCTTGATGAGCAGTTTCGCCCGGCGCAATCGGGCCGTTTTGGAGAACGCTCTTCTGGCAAAGGGCAGTGGCGACCTGCAGGCGAGGGAAGGCGCGGGTATAGTGCGCGACAAGGCTTTCGTTTCGCCGAACCGGCGCTTCCGACAGCGGATTTGAAGCGCCGGGGCGCGCCGACGGACCGGGCCCGCGAAGGCGCGCTGATTCTCGCGGCGATTCATCATCCGGGGCTGATTGAGCGCCAGGAATCAGCGTTTTTGGAGCTCAATCTGGCGGACACCGGGCTTCAGACCCTTTTATGCGAGGTTTTATCAGCGATTTCAGCCAATCCGGCCCTTGACAGTCCGGGCCTGAAAAGCCATCTCACGCAATCTGGCGCGGCAGGTCCATTGGAGCGGGTCTTGAATGACCCTGAGCTCTCGAAACAGCGATTCCTCCGCCCCGACGCTGAACTAGACGAAGTTGAAGAGGGTTTCAAAAACGCTCTGGCTCATCACCTGTTTGAGTCGACATTCAAGCAGGAGGTCGCTCGATCGGCGTCACAGATTTTCAGCGATGGCGAAACAGCATGGAAAGCAGCCACAGCGGCGCGGGAAGAAATAAAGAATTCGAATAGGGCAAGCGAGTCCGGGGCTCGCGATGACAATGACTCGCCACAGCGCTTCGAAGATGCGCTGGAACGCATGAAAGTCAGCGTCAGTAAAAAGTTTAACCGGTAAGGGTTTTTGAAGATGGCGAAAAAAGCAGCAGCGGCGGCGAAGAAGACGGAAGCGGAACAGGGCGATGGTCCGATTCTCGATCTGACGGACGCCGATGTTAAAAAACTGATCAAGTCGGCCAAGGCGCGCGGCTATGTCACTTATGATGAATTGAACAAAGTTCTGCCGTCTGAAGAAGTCTCGTCTGAACAAATCGAAGACATCATGGCCCAGCTTTCCGAGATGGGCATCAATGTCGTCGAGCATGAGGAAGAAGACGAGGAAGACACCGCCGCGGCGCCTGCGGCCAAGTCGAAAGCGCTCGCCACAAAAGACGACAAAAAAGGCGGCCAGGTCGTCACCACCAATACCGGCGCGTCTGCTGACCGTACGGACGATCCAGTGCGGATGTATTTGCGCGAAATGGGTACGGTCGAATTGCTGTCGCGCGAAGGTGAAATCGCCATCGCCAAACGCATCGAAGCTGGCCGGGAAACGATGATCCGCGCGCTCTGCGAGTCATCGCTGACCTTTGAAGCGATCACCGTCTGGCGTGACGAATTGCAGGAAGGTCGCGTACTTCTGCGCGACATTATCGACCTAGACGCCACCTATGGCGGCGGTCCGGAAGCACGGCCCGACATGACCCAGCCGGAAGTCGCCGAACGCGTCAATCGCGAAGAAGCGGAAAAGGCTGAAAATCAGGACGACGACGAAGACGATTTCGACGAAGGCGCGCTGTCGCTGTCCGCCATGGAAGCGGAACTGCGCGAAGGCGTCATGGTGACGTTCGACAATATTTCGTCGGATTATAAAAAGCTGCGCCGGCTTCAGGACATCATGATTGAGGAGCAACTGAAGGGCGATGATCTCACCGCATCACAGACGCGCCGTTTCAAGAAGTTGCAAAAAGATATCGTCGAACTTGTTCGCTCTGTGCGCCTGAACAATCAGCGTATCGAAGCACTGGTCGAGCAGCTTTATGACATCAACCGCCGCCTGATGGCGTTGGAAGGAAAGCTCGTGCGTCTCGCCGATAGCTATGGCGTCAATCGTCAGGAATTTCTCGGCGACTATATCGGCGCTGAGCTTGACCCAGAATGGTTTGACAGGGTTTCGAAAAAGACCGGCAAGGGCTGGCAGAATTTTGTCACCAAAGCCGGCGATCAGGTTCATCTTATTCGCGACGAGATCGGCAATCTTTCGCAGGAGACAGGACTTACCGTTGAAGATTTCCGTCGCATCGTTTCGACTGTGCAGAAAGGCGAGCGCGAAGCGCGCATCGCCAAGAAGGAAATGGTCGAGGCGAATTTGCGTCTCGTGATCTCCATCGCCAAGAAATATACAAATCGCGGCCTGCAGTTTCTCGACCTTATTCAGGAAGGCAATATCGGCCTGATGAAAGCGGTCGATAAGTTTGAATATCGCCGCGGCTATAAATTCTCGACCTATGCGACCTGGTGGATTCGCCAGGCGATTACGCGCTCGATTGCGGACCAGGCGCGCACGATCCGTATTCCGGTGCATATGATCGAGACGATCAACAAGATCGTCCGGACCTCGCGCCAGATGCTGCATGAGATCGGCCGCGAGCCGACGCCGGAAGAACTGGCTGAAAAGCTTTCCATGCCGTTGGAAAAAGTCCGTAAGGTGATGAAAATTGCGAAAGAGCCGATCTCTCTCGAAACGCCGATTGGCGATGAGGAAGACTCACATCTCGGCGATTTCATTGAAGACAAGAACACGATCCTGCCGATCGATGCGGCGATCCAGTCGAACCTGCGTGAGACAACCACGCGGGTGTTGGCTTCCCTGACGCCGCGTGAAGAGCGCGTTCTGCGCATGCGCTTTGGCATCGGCATGAACACCGACCACACTTTGGAGGAGGTCGGTCAGCAGTTCTCGGTCACCCGCGAGCGTATCCGCCAGATTGAGGCGAAAGCGCTCCGCAAGCTGAAACATCCGAGCCGGTCACGGAAGCTGCGGAGCTTCCTGGATAACTAACTCCAACATTTGATTATCGTTGTGCATAAAGGCGCTTTCCTGCCGGGAGGCGCCTTTTTCTTGACCTGTAACCGGGGTTCCGTGAAGTATTCGCTTGTCTGCGGGAACTAATCGGCTTGTCGTGTATTATAAGATGTTGAAGAGTTGCGTGCAGCAGGGGGTTTCGGCGTGGATACGCAAAAGAAGGGGCGGACCATGGTCCAGATCAACTTAATCACTGGAACAATAAAACGAGGGGCGCTTGGCTTGGTCGCTTTCGCGCTTGCGGCGTGTTCATCGACGGGCGGGCCGTTCGGGTTATCGCCGGCGCAGGAACAGGCGATCGGGCAACAGCAGCATCCACAAATTCTGGCGGCGTTTGGCGGCGAGGTCGATGATCCGCGCATCACGGCCTATGCGCAGGGCATCTTTGATCGGCTGCTTGCAGCGTCCGATCAGCCCACGGCGCAAATCAAATTTACGGTGCTCGACAGTCCCGTCATTAACGCAATGGCCTTGCCCGGTCATGTCTATGTAACGCGTGGCCTGTTGGCGCTTGGCAACAGCGAAGCGGAAATCGCCGGCGTGATCGGGCATGAGATCGGCCACGTCTTCGAACGGCATACGGCGCAGCGGGTCAGTCGCGGCAATCTTGCCCAGATCGGCACCGCCGCTGTTGCTATCTTAACCGGCAATGCGGACACGGCGCAACTCGCCGGACAGGCCGCGCAGCTTTACGTGTTGCGGTTCTCGCGCACCCAGGAATATGAGGCCGATCAGGTCGGCGTGCGGCTTCTGGCGCGTGCGAATTATGATCCCATGGCGGAAGCGGCGTTTCTCGATACGCTTGGCGCTTGGTCCAATCTGGAATCGCAAACCGCCGGCCGTCAGGCGCCGCCAGAATATTTGTCGACACACCCGAACTCGGCTGAACGCGTGCGCCGTGCGGCGCAGGAAGCTAATGTGCTGCGTCAAGCAGGGGCGGGATCGTCACAACGCAATCGCGATCAATATCTGAATATGATCGACGGCCTTCTTTATGGAGACGATCCGATTAAGCAGGGATTTATCCGAGGGCGCGACTTTATTCATCCGCAAATCGGTATTGCATTTCGCGCGCCTTCAGGGTTTGAACTGCAGAACTCAACGCAAGCCGTTTACGGTCGGTCGCAAAGCGGCGCGCAAATGCAGTTTCTGGGCGCCGGCAGCCAGGAAGGGCCCGCGGCGCTCATCAATGGACCGCTTTCTCAGTCCTTAAAAATTGATCTTTCGCCAGCGCGTTCGGTGCAAATTAACGGGCGGAACGCGGCCATCGGTTCGGCGCGGGCGAATACCCAAAACGGTCAGGTCGATGTGACCGCCTACGCCATTCAATGGGAAGGCGCGTCGCATTATGTCTTCCTTTGGGTGACCCCGGCGCAGCAATCAAGGCAGCTTCAGCCTGCTCTGAACGAAGCCGTTCGGTCGCTTCGCACGATTGACGGTCGCGCGGTGACGGCGCCTCCGGCGAACCGCGTCGATGTGGTTACCGTTCAGCGTGGCGATACGGCGGCAAGCCTTGGACGCCTGAACGCCTTTCCGGCCTACCAGGTCGAGCGGTTCCGGGTCATGAACGCCCTTGGCGCCAATGAACAATTGCGTGCGGGAGAGCGGGTGAAACTGGTGCGGTAAACTCGCCGCAAACCGGAACACGCACGCCGATCTTCAGACAGCTTTTTTGCTGACGAAATTGCGGTGCGCGCCCCTTGATTGTATCCGCCAAAGAGTGGAACAGTTATGGCGCGCATCCGCCATAGCGAAGGGCTGTAAGTGAAAAATATATACGGTATTGCAAT
The DNA here is from genome assembly GCA_039196665.1 of Pseudomonadota bacterium. Classification (GTDB taxonomy): domain Bacteria; phylum Pseudomonadota; class Alphaproteobacteria; order Caulobacterales; family Parvularculaceae; genus Hyphococcus. The sequence continues at coordinate 367,339 of JBCCUQ010000004.1, forward strand.
AACCATTATCTGCTTTTTCATAGGCGTAAGTTTCGCTCATGCAGATAACGTAGCTTCTACGAAAGACGATGAGTTTCGGGCGCTTCTCTCTGAGGCCGCACAAAGCGATGATATTATCGGTCTCGCCGTCGCCGTTGTGCGAGATGGCGAAGTCACTTTTTCCGAGACATATGGGTTTCGGGAACTGGCGGGCGATGACCCGGTTGATCGGTCTACGGTTTTTCGTATCGCGTCGCTTTCGAAAGGCTTCGCCGCCAGCGCTGCGGGCCAGCTGATTACCGACGGTAAGCTGTCTCTTTCGGAGGGCGTGTCTGAATATGTGCCTGAACTTAGGCTCAAGAACAGCAGCCAGCTGAAAGCGTTGACTCTCGAGAACGTCCTTAGTCACAGGACCAGCCTTCCGCCTTATGCGTATGATAACCTTCTGGAGGCTGGCGTTGCGCCCGCTGAAATTCTCAGCGAGTTTCGCAAGGTCGATCCGATCTGCCCGGTCGGCCAGTGTTATTCATATCAAAATGTTGCGTTCGACACGATTTCTCGGGTGATAGAAAAAACAGATGGGCGCTCATATTCTGAAGTCGTTGAAGAGGAGTTCTTCAATAAGCTGAATATGAATCGCGCTTCGTTTGGGCTGGACAGTTTGAAACAGGATGACAATTGGGCGCGGCCTCACCGGCGCCGACGCGGCCAGGCGTGGCGCGTCGGTGATGTAAAAGAAGCTTATTATCGTGTTCCCGCCGCCGGCGGCGTCAACGCCAGCATCGTCGACATGGCGGAGTGGCTGAAAGCGCAAATGGGATATGCGCCGGACGTCATCAGTCCTGAAATTCTGGAGATGACTCACGCCGAACGAGTGAGGACCCCTGCAGAAATCAGACGGTTAAACAGCGTAATGAAGCTTGATGCCGCTCATTACGGATTGGGTTGGCGGATTTATGAATATTCAGGCGCACGAGTGGTCAAACATTCCGGAAGTGTTGACGGCGGCTATGGCGCACAGATTGCCTTTTTGCCAGAGCAAGATGTGGGGATTGTCTTGCTCACCAATTCAAGGTCGAGACAATTTTGGGAGATATTGCCGGCGTTTCTTGACGTGGAATTGAATGAAAAGAACAATCTGGCTGATTGATCTTTTGACGATCCAAATCATCTCTTCGCAAGCGTGCAAAAGCGAATCACGAGAGAGAAGTAATCTTTGTAGAGGAATTTCCGCCCATGACTGCGCCAACAGGATCAAAAGCCAATCCATCGCAATTCGACTGCTACAATGATCTCGCCGAAGACGAGCCCTATTTTGTCATCCGCGCTGACGATCCCTTGTCGGACTCGCTGGTTGAGCTTCACGCCTATATCGGGGCGGGGCAGTCGGGTGCTGCTCACAACAAGCTGGCGGAAATTATGGAATTGACTCGGGACCGGGCGCCGCGTCCATCGGACTCGCCGAAATACCGTGAGACTTTCGCTATTTCACAGGCAATGGAAAGCTGGCGCCGCGACAATCACTGACAGCGTTTGGGTTCGTTGTTCGGATAATTTCTTTCGATACGGCGCCAAAACACAAGCGTTCAGATTTTAGCCGTATAATGAAAAGACGCGCAGCGAGTTACCGCTGCGCGTCCGATTCTCCCCCCTTTACAGGGTCAGTCCGACGATACCGCCAATTGCTGGCGTCTCCGCCCATCGCCATTGGACTGGAGCTGTTTTTTGCAGCTTTTGATCGTTGTGAGCAGGTGCATCAACACACATCGGCATACGCGGGGTTGCATTTGGTTGCATAGAGTTGCAACAATCATGCAACCCAGTCAGTGCGTATAAAGCCGATGCCAGAAACCTTCGCCGATAAACTGAAGCTTGTTCTTAAAGTGCTCGTGGTCAGCCGCACCGGTCTTGCCTCTGCACTTAATGTAGACAAGTCACTCGTCGGTCGCTGGGCGTCTGGCGCGGTGAAGCCTTCGGAGCATAACCTCGCCAACATTACCCGTTATGTCGCTGAGCGCGTTCCAGGGTTCACCCTGCTTGACTGGGAGCGCGACATCAAAACCTTTAGCGCTGTTTTGGGCGTGAGGCCGGATGGGTCGGCGGCTTCAACTGAGGGCATGGACTTTGACTGGGTTGCCGCGCCGATTTTAGATGAGGCCCTGCGCGCCAGCAAACAGCGTGGCGGCGCCTATGAAGGGTTGTGGCGTTCGACACGGGCTTCAAATGATCTGCCAGGCCGGTTTGTTCACGACATCTGCATGATGCAGCGGCGCGAAGACGGCATGCTTCAATTTAAAGTCGGCGTTGAAGGTGTGCGATATGTGGGCTGGTCGCTTCTCCTGCAACATCAAATTTTTTCAGTCGCAAGCGATGTTGAGTCCGGCACGATGATGTTTTCCATTTACAATGGCGTTGCGCGTCAACGCCCTGAAGTGCTGGACGGGCTCAACCTTGCGACATTGCGGGACGCAGGCGGTTCGCCGGCGGCGTCCGCAAGCGTCCTGCATCGGATAGGCGACCTTACCGGCAATCCTGCTCAGGACGAGAAATTGTTCGAAGAGGCGATCGCTTCTCTCGACCCGCTGGCGCCTGAAGGCTCGGTGCCCGAAAAACTCGTCAACCACCTTACAAGGAACGTTACTGATTGCGCGCCGGGGTTTTTGCGTTTGCTTTACGGTCAGTCCGTGGCGCGGGGGACCAAGCTTGGCAAGGATTCGCCCGGCGAAGAAAGCTGACAGCCCGGCGCCGCGTTCAACGGATATCGCATAGCCACCTCAAGATAACATTCGCCGTTTGCTCCCAGGCCGCTTCGCCACTGCGCCACACATAGGCGTCCTCGACGGTGGCGAAACGGTCATTGGAGTGGCCGATATTTTCCTGAACGACGAAGGTCGCCGTGCGGGGGCGCAGGCGGTTGACCATGTCGGCGATCACCTGATGGCCATATTGAGCTTCAAACTGGTCGAACTCATTGTAAATAACAAGCACTGGCGCTTCGAGCGCCGCCCAGGCGGCGAGGAAGTTGTGTTTCGACGCCTGCTGATGCCAGGCGTAAGGTCGTCCGTAATGGGCGCCGTCTTCCATCCCGCGAATGCCAGCGCGAGCGAGCGCCATCGCTTCGTTGTCTGCTGCAATTTCATCCGGATCACGATCATTGATGAGATATTCATAATGGAATTTGGCGCGACGGATCATTTCATCATGGATCTCTTCAGGCGCGACCTCTTGGGGGCGGCGTTCGAGATATAACCGGTCAAAGGTCAGCATACGTTCATAGTAAGTTTCCGCACCGCCTCCCTGAATGGCGACGCCGGCGATGTCGTAACCGTTATCCTGTAACGTCTTTGCGACCAGCGGCGCCGTCGTTGATCCGAGACTTGAGCCGTAGACATAAACCTTGTTCGCATCCAGGCGCTCATCCTGTAGCAGACTTTCGTAGGCCTCGACATAATGAGCGACTTCAGTGTCGTAATCGAGTTCGTCGCAAGCCGGGCCCATGCTGTCACCATCGGAAGAACGCTCGACCCGCACCAGAGACAGACCGGACTCTTGCGCCAGTTTGCCGAGGATGCCGCGTGAGCCGCCTTCGCGATATTCAACCGATCCACACGAGACCCATTGCGTGAAAAGGATAGGGTGGAGTGGCGCATCGGCGCCATCAGGTACGGTGATTATAGTGCGCAGGCGTGCGCCGTCAGACGTTTCGACCATGCCATAATGCGATGTAACGCCAGGAATGCTTTCCAGCGGCCGGTCTGCATCGCGCGCCAGCCCACCGACCATGACTTGTTCGGTGCTCGTGTTTTCTTGAGCCCAGGCGCTCGCCGTAAAGGCGCAAAGCGCGCTGAAGCCGGCAAGGAAAAATTGTCGAAGGAGGGGATTCATCTAGGCGGCTCCATGTTGGGTTGCGGGAGTGAAACAGGAATCTGCAGTTCCGTCAGGAATTCGCTGCGGTCGGCTGCGATCATTTTCGCAGGAAGTCGGTAGGCATCCTGGTCTGCGCCAAAGCGATGATAGAGTTCGCGTAAGGGACCAGCCGCTTTTAATCCGGCGCCACTGACCCAGCCGGTCATTTGTTCAAACAGAATTTCAGTTTTGAAATATCCGCCTGCATAGACAACCGAACAGGCCATAGCGCTGCCAGGAATATGTGTCGCAGGCGGATGGTCGGGGCTGTCCGTAGACAAAGGGATACAGACTTCAAGGTCAAGGTTTGATTTTTCCGTAGGCGCGCTGTGGAACATCATGAACGGCGCTGTCGGCGCCCTTGCGTCGCGGTCGGCGACAATGGATTCTGCTGCTTCAAACATTTCGGTTACCGGTGCCCCGAGATAGGGTACGGTTTTGCGAATGGCGTAAACGCTCTGATCTTTCAGCGGCGCCAGTTTGAAAGTCGGAAGCGCCGCCGCCGCTTCGTCTTCCAGCGACTGCGCCATCATATCGGCGAGCTGCAATTTGCTGGCGAGTTTTGATTTGATATCCTGAAGTTCACGGCGCTTGGAGGCGATGGTGTCCTGCAAGCGGTCCGGCGATGCTTCGCCCTCTTTCAAAATCGTCGCGATTTCCGCGATGGTGAAATCAATCATTCGAAGATTGGTAATGACGGCGAGCGTCTTCGCCTGATCGAGCGCGTAGTAGCGGTAGCCCGTATGCGGGTCGACATGCTCAGGCCGCAAGAGGCCTTGCTCGTCATAAAAACGAAGCGCCTTGACGGACACGCCGCCAAGCCGGGCCAGATCACCGATGCGTAACATGCCTCTCATGACGGCAAGTGTAGGGTCTCCCCCAAGAGGAGAGTCAATTGAGCGCGGTTGATCTTTTTGGCCCTTTCGGGTGGATAGGATGCTGGACGTAACGCCAGTTCTTGGCGCCGCCCGCCTGTATCCGGCCCTTGCGCGGGAGGGTGCAATCGCTAAGGTCTGCCGCGATTAACAGACCGATCCTCGACGGGATCTCACAGGAGGAATGAATGGCGATTGACGGCAAGTGGAACATCACGATTAAAACCCCGATGGGCGAACAGAATGGCGTTCTGACGCTGAAGCAGGAAGGCGACGCGCTGACGGGCGAAATGTCCGGACCGTCGGGGACCGCAGCTATCGAGAATGGCAAAGTTGAAGGCGAAAAGCTGAGCTGGCACGCAAAAGTCACGTCGCCAATGCCGCTTACGCTGGAATTTGAAGGCCTTACCGAAGGCGATTCAATTTCCGGGAATGTGAAACTGGGCGCTTTTGGCACCTCCACTTTTTCAGGCACTGCTGCTTAAGGCTCGCCTCTCATGAGCAAAATCGCCGCCGCCATCGCCGCCGCCCTAGCGCTCGCAGCGTGCGGCGGCGATCCATCACCCGCCCAGTCCGAAGAGTCGGCTGCCGACGAGGCGAGGCTTACATCCGCCACTGAAACCGAACGATATGAAGCGGCTGCTGCGGACGCCGCAAGCCTAGATACGATTGGCGAAGCTTTCGTAAAATTGGCGCTGGCGGTTGGCCAGCATGATGGGGCTTTTGTTGACGCTTACCATGGCCCGGCGGAATGGGCGGAGGCTGCGAAAGATGACGCGCGGCCGCTTGATGCGCTTGAGGCGGAGGCGCAAGGACTGCTGATCAGTGTGGCGAGGGCGAATGCCGATGCGCCGACAGTGCGCGGCGCCATGCTTGAAAAGCTGACCCGCGCGGCGCTCGCGCGGATACAGATGGCGCAAGGCGAAGCATTCCCCTTTAACGAGGAGACGCGACTTTTGTACGACGCGGTTGCGCCGAACTATGACATCACTGAATTCGACGCGGCGCTTGAAGAGATTGACGCTTTATTGCCTGGCGACAGGCCGCTCAATGAGCGTGTCGACGCTTTTCGCAATTCGCTGGCGATTCCTTCTAACAAGCTGGAAGAGGTATTCGATGCGGCGATCGCCGAGTGCCGCCGGCGCACGCTCGCAAATTATGATCTTCCCGAGACGGAACGCTTTTCAGTGGAGTTTGTGACAGACAAACCGTGGAGTGGTTATAACTGGTATCAGGGCGATTATTACAGCCTGATACAAGTGAATACTGATTTTCCAACCATTATCGATCGTGCTGTCGATCTTGGGTGCCACGAGGGGTATCCCGGCCACCATACCTGGAACATCATGCTTGAGCGTGAACTGCTCGAGGGTAATGACTGGATTGAGTATTCTGTCTATCCGCTATTTTCTCCACTATCGGTGACGGCGGAGGGGTCAGCGAATTACGGTATTGAGCTTGCGTTTCCGGGAACGGAAAAGATTGCTTTTGAGCGTGACGTGTTGTTCCCGCTTGCCGATCTTGATCCGGCGCGTGCTGAGACTCTCGATGCAGTTAATAAAGCGCGGCGGAAACTCTCTCATGCACGTAACCATATTGCACGCGAATATCTCGATGGCCGCTTATCCCGCGATGATGCGATTGTTATGCTGATGAAATATCGACTGGAGTCGCGTGAGCGCGCCGAGCAGTCGCTGCGGTTCATCGACACCTATCGCGGCTATGTCATCAATTACAATCTCGGCCGCGATATTGTGGAACAATATATCAGCCGCAAAGCTGTTGGCAGTCAGGGCGCATGGGGCGCTTTCCGTACACTTCTGACCACGCCGCTGGCGGCGTCGGATATTGAAGCGGCCCAGTGAAACTGTACGGCATCGTTCAACGCATTCACCTCTGGGCTGGGGTGCTGCTTGGCGTTCAGGTGCTTTTGTGGATGCTCAGCGGCGTTGTAATGAGCTGGTATCACATCGAGTTGGTGCGCGGCGAACGGGCGATGTTTGCAACGCCGTCTCAGGAGCTTGAAAGTCGCAATTATGCATCTCCCGGCGGGGTGATCGCCCAGCTTGATGGCGCGACTTCGGTTGAACTTCGCTATTTCCTCGGGCGTCCCGTCTATGAGGTCAAAAGCGAAAGCGAGGAGGCGTTATTTGACGCGACGTCCGGCGAAAAACTTTCGCCCATTGATGAGGCGACGGCGCGCGCCGTCGCGAAACAGGATTATGTGGGCGAGGGGGAGATTGAGAAGATCGCACTCCTAAGCAATACACCCCATGAATACCGCAAAGCCTTGCCGGTCTGGCGTGCGGACTTCAATGACAGTCTGCACACGCGCCTCTATATTTCACCTAACACAGGTGTTGTTTCGTCCCGTCGCAACGATGTTTGGCGGCTATATGATTTCTTCTGGATGTTGCACATCATGGATTATGACGAGCGCGAGAACTTCAACAATCCGCTGGTCAAAGTCGCTTCCGCCGTAGGTTTGCTATTCGCCATCACCGGCCTAGTCATGGTGATATTAAAAAAAGGGCGCCAGCAGATTGCTCGGGATGTAGGATTTATATTCGGGCGACGGCGCGAGCGTTGAATCAAAAACGCGCCGGATTTCTAAATCTCAGCGCGTTATTAATCTGCTTGAGAAGCGTTTCTTAGAAACCGAAATAGAGCGGCTCAGGTCCAACCGGTTCTTCAGCTTTCGCCTCTGCCGTTTCAGCTTCGTCCGCTTCGGCTTCTTTCACGGCTTCGCATTCCTTGCGTGAATAGAAGTAAGAGTACTGGCTGCGCGACTCACTTGCTTTGGCGGACTGCCTGACAACAGCTGAAGCCGAAATACGAATCTGATCAATCACGACTGCGACGACCCCACGCCGTTCCTGCTTCTGGGCGCCAGAATCGCTAGCAGTATGTCCACCACCCAATTTGGCGGCGGCTGGCTGTACCACCAACGCTGCTGAAATGGCGATGATCGTAATTGGCTTAAACATTAGCTCTCTCCTGAGCCTACTATGCCTGCGAACGATGTCGCATAGCAAGCGGGCCCTACCCTCCAAATGCCCGCAAAACCTTACCTTGTGGTAATAATTTTCACGCAATCCGGCGGTTTTGACGCCAGATCACGGAAAATTGACTCGATTGTCCCCTCAAAGCTCAGGAAATCAGCCGGTTTGAGGGGTTATCCCAAGGCGTCGATTGCGGGGACAAAATCAACCCCAAGCGCCTCGGAGACCGCCTTATAGGTGACTTTGCCCTGATGGACATTGAGGCCGTCGCGCAGGCTTTCGTTGTTACGCAAAGCGTCCAGTCCGTGATTCGCGAGCATTAGCCCATAGCCCAGGGTGGCGTTGTTGAGGGCGTGAGACGAGGTCAGCGGCACCGCGCCCGGCATGTTGGCGACACAGTAATGAATGACGCCGTCTACTACATAAGTCGGATCTGCATGGGTGGTTGCTTTTGAGGTTTCGAAACAGCCGCCCTGATCGATTGCGACATCGACGAGGACGGAACCTTCCTTCATGCCTTTGAGCATATCGCGGGTAACGAGTTTCGGCGCGCTTGCACCCGGGATCAATACAGCGCCAACAACGACATCGGCGACGTCTGTCTCCTCGTCCAGCGCTTCAAAAGTTGAATAACGGGTTTTTGCTCGTCCGCCGAAGAGTTCGTCAAGTTCAGCAAGGCGTCGGTTTGAGCGATCGAGTATAGTAACGTCGGCGCCGAGGCCGACCGCCATGCGTGCGGCGTGGGTGCCGACAACGCCGCCGCCGATAACGAGAACTTTTGCTGGTAAAACGCCCGGTACGCCGCCCATCAGCAGGCCACGTCCGCCCTGATGCGCCGTCAGCGCGTAAGCCGCCGCTTGAATGGAAAGCCGTCCTGCGACTTCGCTCATGGGCGCCAGCAATGGCAGGCCGCCGTACGGGTCGGTAACGGTTTCATAGGCGACCGCCGTGACGCCAGATTCCATCAGGCCGCGCGATTGTTCCGGATCGGGCGCCAGGTGAAGATAGGTATACAGAATTTGCCCTTCGCGAAGCTGAACCCACTCACTTGGCTGGGGCTCTTTCACCTTCACGATCATGTCGCTTTGGGAAAAAACGCTTTCCGCGCCCGGGGCGATCTTTGCGCCCGCCGCTTCATAGTCGGCGTCAGATACTTTAATCCCGGCGCCGGCGCCGGTCTGAACGAGCACTTCATGCCCGTTCTGTACATATTCGCGCACGCTGCCCGGTACGAGGCCGACGCGATATTCATGGTTTTTGATTTCCTTGGGCACGCCTACACGCATAATTTCCTCCCTGAGTTGGTTAACGGGATCATATTCTCTTTTCTGTGCAAATTTTTGATATTTTCCCGTATTGCATGTATGTTAGGAAATATCTTTTCGCTAATGGGCTTTAAAACCGCACAGGATTCGACAGCGTGGACAATTTCGACGCCGCCATATTAAACATCCTGCAGGAGGACGGGCAAACCCCATTCGCCGAACTCAGCGAAAAGGTCGGGTTATCGCCGTCCGCCTGCCACAAGCGGGTCAAGGAATTACGCCAGTCCGGTATGATCGCGCAGCAGGTCGTCATTGTGGATGAGCGCAAGGTTGGCCTTGAGACTTCCGTCTTCGTCCAGGCGACGCTGAAGAACCAGCAACAGGCGACGCTCGATACATTTGAAAAAGCGGTGTTTCGTCACCGCGAGATCATGGAGTGTTATTTGATGGCGGGCCTGTCGGACTACCTGTTGCGTATTCTGTGTAAGGACGGCGCCGACTATGAACGCATCCATGCGGAAATTCTGACGCGCCTGCCAGGAGTTGATAGAGTCATTACAAATTTTTCAATAAGGAAGGTTTTGCGCCGCACTGCAGTGCCGCTTTGAAGCTTTAAGCCGCATGCGCGCTCAATTGTGGCGACAATGTGCCGAAGAGATACAATCAGAAGAAAATGCGAATAAATTTACCGTTAAGGAGTTAAACGGCTCGCAAAGAGTTGGCGTCACGGTGTTCTCGAAGTTAAAGGAGCCCGAAGATGCTGACGACCGCCCGTGTGGACTTGCCGCTGCCCGTTGCCGCCCGGCTAAAAAGTGATGCGTCGTTTACGGATAATGTAAACGAGTATGCGCGCGAGGACCTTATAGGGTTTAAAAGGCCGATTGCGGCGGCGTTTGCCTTGATCGCACCGGTTGCTCTCGCTTTTGTTTATCAAGGTCTCGGCATGACTGCCATGCTGCAGGTTGCAGTCATTATGGTCGCGCTGGTTGGCGGCGGCGTTTACATCGTGGGCCGGCAAGAATGGCCGAATATCGTTTTGCAGTTTCAGGAACTCGCCATGGCGAAACGCAAAGCCGTTGCGGACTTGCGCTGCGGTTTTGGCGAGTCGTCGTTTCTCAGCAATGGCCGTTCGCCGCGCTTCTTTGAGCATGAGCATGGCGTTCTGGTGCTTGCCGACGCCGGCGACCTGAAGACGCTGTTCTTTTCCATCGCCAAGGACGAAAGCGATCCGCGTTGGTCGCTCTATATCAATGGCGAGATGCATCGCCGGGTGTGGCGCTGGCTGCGCTTGCCTGTCTCGCGCGAAGTCGTGAAGTTCTCCACGGAAGGCTCTAAACTTGCACGCATCGGCGATCCGCCGGTCATCGACTCCGTCGACGCCTGGGAGGCGGTAAACGTCGCCCTGGGCGAGCCCCTCGACGGCGCCATCATCCACCGCTGTTTCGACGAGCTGTCGGAGATGGTCGAGCGCCTTATCTGAGCTTTCCCAGCCCGGCGCGGCGCCCCTTACAATTGGGGGGCGCCGCTGCTACATGCAGGGGCATGACGACACTCATCGATACTGTGAGCGCGCCTCAAAAGCCGCGTCACCCGGAAAAGCAATCTCGGGAAGACAGCCCGATCCTGCGCAAGCCCGAATGGATTCGCGTCAAGGCGCCGGTCTCAAAAGGCTATGCGCAGACCCAGGCGATTGTCCGTTCGAAAAACCTGCACACCGTATGTGAGGAAGCGGCCTGTCCGAATATCGGTGAGTGCTGGGATAAGAAACATGCGACCATGATGATCATGGGCGATACCTGCACGCGGGCTTGTGCGTTTTGCAATGTGAAAACAGGCGTGCCTGGCGCCCTTGATGTTGATGAGCCGCGTCACGTTGCGGAAGCGGTCGCGGAGATGGGCCTCAAACATGTCGTCATTACGTCTGTCGATCGCGACGATCTCGCCGATGGCGGCGCGGCGCATTTTGCCGTCGTTGTCACCTCTATTCGCGAACGCTCCCCTGACACAACGATTGAAATTCTGACGCCGGACTTCTTACGAAAAGAGGGCGCTGCGGAAACCGTGATCGATTCGCGCCCCGATGTATTCAACCACAACCTCGAAACCGTGCCGCGACTTTATCTCTCGATCCGCCCTGGCGCGCGGTATTTTCATAGCTTGCGTCTGCTCGAAAAAGTCAAAGAGCGCGATCCGCAGATGTTCACCAAATCCGGCATCATGGTCGGCCTGGGCGAAACCCGCGAAGAGGTCATGCAGGTGATGGACGACATGCGCTCCGCCGGCATCGACTTCATCACGATCGGACAATATCTGCAGCCGACGCGAAAGCATGCGCCCATTGATCGTTTTGTGCATCCGGATGAGTTCAAGTCCTATGAGACGCTGGCGCGCGCCAAAGGCTTTTTGATGGTGTCAGCGTCACCATTGACGCGTTCGTCGCATCATGCCGGCGATGACTTCGCCAAGCTTCAGGCGGCTAGGGCAATGCGCGGCTAAAGATGCGCTCCTTCGGCTGGAAAATATTCCTGCAGGCGCCGATTGAGATAGTCTTTATGGCGTTGTCGACCGATGAAGGCCGCAAAACATTTTGGGCGGAAAAAACCATTGAGCGTGACGGCTCAATTGATTTTGTATTTCCGAACGGCGAGACCCACAAAGCCGAGATTTTAGCGAAAACCACGCCTGTTCAACTATCAATCCGATATTTCGGCGCTATCACAACATTTGACCTGGAAGGGGCGGCTGGTGGAACGACGCTCGCCTTAAATGTTTCAGAAACGCCGGAAGATGACTGGCTTGAGTCTTACGCCGGCTGGGTTTCCGTTTTAATGAACATGAAGGCTGTCCTCGATTTCGGCGCGGACTTGCGCAATCATGATCCTGCAAAAAGCTGGGAACAGCGCTTCGTTGATAATTAGCCGCGTTGGTTGATCAATGCGCTTGGCCAGCAGCGCTTAACAATTATCGCAGCGATCACGGCAACGCCGGTCCAGCAGGTTTCGCGCGTCCCCACACAAGACTAGTACATCCTGATCTTCAACGCGGCCGCCATTGTGGTTATCATTTGTCTGGCTTTGGTCATTCCGCTGGTCTTGATCATTGCTTTGCGTGACCGTCACATTGACGTTCGGTTTTCCGTGTTTTTTCTTCTTGGCGTGGTGTTTGCGGGCGCCGTGCTCGCGTTCAATGCGGCGTAAATCTTCCGAAAGATCCGAGAACCGGCGTTCGGCGTCTTTTCGGTCGCTTGCCGCCATATAGCATTTCGCCTCATCATAGCCTTGAAATTCAAGGCAGTGCATATGCGTTTTGCACCGCATGACGACGGCGTTGTAAGCAGCGTTCACTTCTGCACGGAAGCGATCAAGTGGAGCGTTGGCGGCATTCGGCAAGGCTTGACCTGAAGCGATCACAGCTTGCACTGCTGACAGATAGTTCTGTCTGTCTTTTTTGTATTGAGCGTCGCATGTGTTTGCTGCAACATTTGTGCGCTGATTAATTGATGCGTAGGTTGGGACGCCAAGCGTTGTCTTAGTAACGTTTACATCATGTGTGCAGCCTGTAGCTGTGATGGCGGTTGCGGCGATCGTTACAAGATATTTCCTCATCTTGCCCCCTAAATGGTTGAATAAAAAGAATTGCGCTCCGGCCCGTTATCCGCCGAAGTCAAAATCGAGTTCCACTATACCGAAGCAACAGGGATCGTTTGGCGGCGCCAAAATTCCGGTCTTGAGACAAATAATGTAGCCGATGGCGATCAACAGAGCTGTGGCGAGAACGATTATCAGCGCTACAAGATAGGGATTACGATTGCGGCTTTTGCCGTCACCTGCATCCCCCTTTTCCAAATGAAAGATAGCGATATCCTGATATCGGTGCTGGTCTTCGATAGTCATGCCCCCACACCCCTGCAAAACAATCAAAACGAGAATATATTGTGATCTACAACCAATGAGAGTGTATTGTCCAGCTCTGTTTTCGATGATTTTGACTGCGGCAGTGCAGCAACTTGCGGCGCATGATCGGCTGGCGCTAAGACGCGCCCAGCATTCTTGAAGGCAATCAGGACAGGAAACTCATATCAAATGACGGTTCAACTTTATGATCTAGCGCTTGCCGACATCGACGTCCGACCGAGCCCTTATTGCTGGCTGGCAAAGTTTGCGCTGCTGCATAAGGGCGTCAAATTTGAAACTGTTCCACTGCGCTTTGCGGAAAAGCATAATTATCCGGACCCTGACCACGCAACGCTGCCTGTATTGAAAGATAACGACCAGATTATCTGTGACAGCGCCAACATCATCGCTCATCTGGAAAAACGCTATAGCGAAACGCCGCTGACCGTGAGCGACGGAGAGCGCGCCGCAGTTGATTTTTACAAAGCCTGGATGGGCGCGCATTTGTTCCCGGCGCTCGGGCCGATGATGTTCTTGCGGGTTCATGCGGCGGCGCATGAAAGCGACAAAGAATACTTTCGCACCACACGGGAAAAACGTTTCGGCAAAACGCTCGAGGAAGTGGCGATGACGCCAGGCGCTAGGGAAAAAGTTGAAGCCGCCCTGCAAACTCTGGCTGCGCCGCTCGCCCGGCACAAATATCTTGGCGGCGACACGCCCAATCTCAGTGATTACACCGTCTTCGGCGTTTTTATGTGGCAACGCACTGTAACCAGCGAGACGCTTTATGAAACGCCGCAGGCTGTTGGCGCATGGATAGAGCGCATGCTGGATCTCTTTGACGGTTATGGCCGAAAGGCGAAGCGGGTCGCGTGACGTCGAAACGGACAACGACAATTGTTCCTCATACTGCTGACCAGATGTTTGATCTGGTCGCGGATGTGGAGAAGTACCCGGCGTTTATTCCGTGGTGTGTTGCGCTGCGTATCCTTGAAAAAGACGTCGCTGATGGGCAAGGAACGATGACGGCGGATATGGTGGTCGCCTACAAGGTTTTTCGTGAGAAATTCCGCAGCCATGTCATTCTTGATCGCAAAAACAAAAGCATTGAGGCGCGTTATCTCGATGGCCCTTTTCGCAACCTTGAAAATCACTGGCGCTTTGTCGATCAGCCTGAAGGGGGTTCTGAGATCGATTTCGCCATCGATTTTGAGTTCAGAAATTTCCTCTTGCAGGCGACGGCGCATGCCGTTTTCGATAAAGCGTTCGCCCGGATGAGCGAGGCTTTCGTCAAGCGCGCTAATGAGGTTTACGGCTAGCCTCATCTAGCCGCGCTTCAAAATGCATTCGCAACTCATTGTTTTTTCAGAGCTGTCTGGCGTAAGTCACGTCATGTCGGGTTGCTGTCGTGGCGCATAGACCATGTACGGCCCACAACATGACGGCAAATGAAAGGGGCTTTGGATGAGCGTACACAAACATCGTCTTGAACGGGGATGGTCGCAAGAACAGCTTGCGCAACACTCCGGCCTTAGCGTGCGCACCATTCAACGTGTTGAGCGCGGAAAGACAGCCAGCCTTGAAACGTTGAAATGTCTCGCCGCCGTATTTGAAACCAATGTCGCCGACCTGGCGCAGGAGCCTGACATGATGAACAAAACCGACCCGGATCAAGCCGTGATCACGGCGCAAGAAAACGACGCCATTGAATATGTTAAGAACCTCAAAGGGCTCTATGTGCACATGATGATTTTCGCCGTCATCATGCCGTGCCTTGGGTTTTTTAATTATTTCGTGTCGCCTGATTCGTGGTGGATTGTTTATGTCGCCATCCCATGGGCGCTTGCGATTGCGCTTCAGGCATTCATCACGTTTGGGGTTTTCAATTTTTTTGGTCCCAAATGGGAACAAAGGCAGTTCAGAAAGCGCATGAACAGATAAGATTAGCGCTGCAGGCGGCGGTTAGTTTGTATGTTATGCGTCAGCAGTAAATATGTGCGATTTACAGCTCACAAAAAAGGCGAGTGAGAACGCAAATGTTTATAGTCCTAACACGGTCAACATTTTCACCTGATGTCGAGGGCGAGGCGCTGGCGCTGGCCAAACGCTCCGTGCCGATCGCCAAAGCGCAGCCCGGCTTCATCGACATGATCGTCCATATCAATCATGACCGCACGCAGCTCATGACCTATTGGAAATGGGAGCGCCGCGAAGACCATGAAGCATGCATGGCGAGCGAGGATTGGACCGCCTTTATGCCGGCATGGGAAAAGCTGATCGCCGACGATAAATTACAATTCGACCTGGATACGTATGAGCCGCTGAATTTTTGAGCGTTATGCGTTAAAGCCCGTCAATATCAAACTCAGCGCGGTTTCTGTCGCCTTGGTTCGTACATAGGCGCGCGACCCTAGAGGGAAGACGCGGCGCTCGACATGAGCGAAACCGCCCGAATTTGCAAAACCAAACCACACTAAACCGACAGGTTTTTCTGATGTGCCGCCCGTCGGCCCGGCGATGCCGGTGACGGAAACGGCGAGGTCCGCTCGAGAATTCAAGATCGCGCCACGCGCCATGGCGCGAGCGACTTCACCGCTGACGGCGCCGTGTTTGTCGATGAGCGGCGCCGGGACGCCAAGCATCTCGTTTTTGGCTTCGTTCGTATAAGTGACAAACCCGCGGTCGACGACGGTGGAAGAGCCAGGCACGTCGGTCAGGGCCGCGGCGATCATGCCGCCAGTGCAGGACTCGGCGGTTGCGACCATTACGCCTTTAGCGCCGCCGCGTTCAATGATTGTTTGCGCCAACGATTTAATGAGATGGGTTTGCATCACTTCAATCGCTCACCGGCAGCGCTACGGTCGCGGTCGCCATCGCCGCGATGCCTTCGCGGCGGCCAGTAAAGCCCAGCTGTTCGGTCGTTGTCGCTTTCACAGATACGCGCGCATCATTGATATTCAAGATCAGGGCGAGGGCGGCGCGCATGGCGTCCCGGTGCGGGCCGATCTTCGGCGCTTCACACATGAGCGTTACGTCGCAATGGGTGATATTTCCTTTGCGACGGGCGACGAGATCGCGCGCTTTTTCCAGAAACACATGGCTCGGGGCGCCTTTCCATTTGGCGTCCGACGGCGGGAAGTGATCGCCGATATCGCCTTCGCCGATTGCGCCCAGGATGGCGTCGGTCAGCGCGTGCATTCCGACATCCGCGTCGGAATGGCCCTTCAGCTTGTGGGTGTGCGGAATTTCAACGCCGCAGATGATCACCGCATTTCCTTCTTCAAAGGCGTGAACGTCAAAACCGTGACCGGTCCGATATTCCATATTGGCTGACTTTCTGCCGAGCAGGGTCTCGGCCATGCCGAAATCTTCGGCTTGTGTGATCTTCATGTTATCTGGCGACCCGGCGACAAGGGCAATCGAAAGGCCTGCGGTTTCGCCAACAGCTGCGTCATCGGTCAGCTGTTGACCTTTGACCGCCTGGTGGGCGGTGAGAATTTTGTCGAAATGAAACCCTTGCGGTGTCTGCGCCCGCCAAAGCGCTTCGCGCGGGATTGTATCGTCAATGCACGGATGATCGGCGCCATCGGATTTCTTGATGGTGTCGAAAACCGGTAGGGCGGCGATAGCGCCGTCCTTCGTTTCCAGGGCGGCGATTACGCGCGAGACTGTCGCTGCATCGATAAAGGGGCGCGCCGCGTCGTGGATCAGGACGCTTGAAGGCGCGTTTGATTCAAGACTTTCCAGGCCGAGCCTCACGGAGTCCTGGCGCTCCGCGCCGCCGGTGACGGGATCGAGCAGTTTTGGGTGATCCAGAAGATCGCCCATCGCCGCGTCGTATTCTTTGCGATCGTCGCGGTGAATAATAACGCGGACCGCATCCACTTCATCATGAGAGAGAAACGCCTCTGTCGTGCGGGCGATCACCGCGCGCCCGGCGAGGGGACGGTATTGTTTCGGTCCGCCGGCGCCGGCGCGCGCGCCCCGTCCGGCGGCGACAATGATGGCGATGGTGTCTGTCTTAACCATGAAATCTCAAAGCGGCTTGTGAGAAGCAATTTGTAAGCGGCTGGTTTAGCGGGTAAACAACGCGCCGCAAAGGATGTGTGCCAAGAATGATTTCGATTGCCGGCATAGAGCTGAAAAACAATGTCGCCCTGGCGCCGATGTCGGGGGTCTCCGACCTGCCGTTCCGGCGGGCGGTGGCGCGCTTTGGCGCCGGGCTCGTGGTTTCGGAAATGGTGGCGAGCGAGGAGTTGGCCAAGGCGCGGCCCGACGTTGTGCGCCGTACGGCTGGCGACAGCGATATCTTTCCGTTTGTTGTTCAACTGGCGGGGCGCGAAGCGCGCTGGATGGCCGAGGGCGCGAGGCTGGCTGAAGCGGCGGGCGCCGATGTCATTGATATCAATATGGGCTGCCCCTCGCGTCAGGTGACAGGCGTCTTGTCAGGCTCGGCTCTGATGCGCAATCTCGATCATGCGCTGACGCTGATCGAGGCGACGGTTGAAGCGGCGACAAAACCGGTCACATTGAAAATGCGTCTTGGCTGGGACTGGGATTGTCTGAATGCGCCGGAATTGGCTTCACGCGCCGAAAGCGCCGGGGTTCAACTGATCACTGTCCATGGCCGCACGCGAAACGACTTTTATAATGGCAAGGCGAACTGGGCGGCGGTGCGCGCCGTGAAAGAGGCGGTGTCTCTGCCTGTTATTGTCAACGGCGATATTGTCGATGAAATAACTGCGCGTGAAGCGTTACGCCAGTCCGGCGCCGATGGCGTGATGATCGGGCGTGCGGTGACCGGTCGACCCTGGTTGCCCGGCGCTGTGGCGACGGCGCTGAAAACCGGCAGGGATATGGTCGCGCCATCACTTGAGATACAGCGCGACGCCGCCGTCTTTCATTATCGCGATACGATTGATCTTTACGGTGCGCCGTTGGGCGTGCGGATGGCCAGAAAGCATCTGGCGGCTTATGTTGATGGCGCGCCGCTGGATATTGATCCAGGCGAGCGCCGTGCGTTCCGGGCGGCGATCTGCAAAATGTCGTCTCCGGATCGGGTGGCGGAGGCGCTGGCGGCCTATTTTGACGCTGATTTTAGGACCGCCGCCAAAATAGCGGCCTGATCTGGCTCACGTCCTGTTACAGCCTGTTTCATTTTGGCAACATTATTGTTGATTTTTTGCAACAATCGACGCAGCATCTCTACGGTTCGACCTTTGCAGTCAGGCAGCTTCGAACGCCGCCGCTGATAATGGTCGCCGCGCCCAGGGGTAGGTGCGCGGCGGGGGTTTGTAGTTTTGATTAGTCCCGCAGGACGCGCGAGTTGGGTACAGACGAGAAAAATACGATAGAGACTGCTGACGCCACCGCCGAAATGCGGACGGACGATCGCATATTGCCGCAATGGGCGTTGTCGAACACCACCGCCGCCGCCGCTCTGACGGGTGCAGGCGCCGTCGCTTTTTTCACCACCTGGTTTTTGATGTCGCCGCTGGTCGAGCAGATCGACCGCTCGTTCCTGATGTGGATGATCATCGGCAACATCGTGATCGCAGCAGGCTTCGCCTTGCTCATCGGCGCGCGGTTGTTTCACGTCTGGTCGGACCGGCGCCATCAACTTGCCGGATCGCGCACGCATTTGCAGCTTGTGATGCTGTTTTCGGGGCTGGCTGTCGTTCCGGCGGCGATCGCCTTCATGTTCGCCTTCACGATTTTACGCGCCAGCCTCAATGATGTCTTCAGTGAACGGATCGATAAATATCAGGAAACTGCGCGGGATTTGGCAAACGGCCTTGTGCAGATCAAGGCGGCGGAGCTTGAACAACACATGCGGCTGATCGCGCAGGACGTCCAGCGTCAGGAAGAAGCCGGATTCGGGTTTGAGGAAACGCCGATCAGCTTCCGGCGATATCTTTATGCGCAGGCGCAGGTGCGCGGTCTATCTGCACTGTATCTGGTAAGCGGCGATCGCCAGATCATTGTGCGCGCCGAGCTTGAACCTGGTCATTATAACCTGCCGCCGGAAACCTCGCTCGCCAATCTGGCAAATAGCGGCGAGCCTGGCGAGCTCTTTGTGTTCGGCGTTAATGACGATGCGACCTTCGATATATTTCGAGGAGCGTTGCGTCTTGAGCCTTATGGCGGCGGATATCTCATCGGCTATCAGCCTATTGATGAGGTCACCACAGGCAGGCTTTTTGCGGTGCGTGCGGTACGCGAGGACTGGCGTGAAGCCGAACTGGGCCGTGCGCGCCTCGAACGGGTGTTTTTCGCCGGCTATATTGTGCTCGCGATCATTATTCTTTTCGGCGCTATCTGGCTTGCGCTATGGGCGGCGACGAAATTCGTCCAGCCTATTGGGCGGCTTGTAAATATGGCCGAGCGGGTTTCCGGCGGCGATCTTGGTGCGCGTGTCGAAGTGCACAAGGAAGACGGAGAGCTTGGGGCGCTGGCGCGCTCGATGAACCACATGACCGCACAGCTGCAGACACAGCGCGATGACCTGATCGACACTAACCGTCAATTCGATAATCGCCGTCGCTTTACGGAGGCTGTGCTTTCCGGCGTTTCAGCCGGCGTTATCGGTCTTATGGCGGATGGCCGCATTACGATCGCCAACAGATCCGCCGCAGAGCTATTAGGTCAAGATGCGGCGCGCCTGACCGGCGCTAATATCGGGTCTGTCATGCCGGAACTGGCGAGCCTGCTTGCGCGCGCGAACGAAACCGGCTTTCCCGAATTGGCGGAGCAGATCGACTTTGTCCGCCATGGGCGAACGCAGACGCTGAATGTGCGTATAGTGAAAGACGAAGCGGATAGTGACGGCAATTTTGTTGTGACGTTCGATGATATTACGCAATTGATATCCGCGCAGCGAAACGCCGCCTGGGGCGATGTGGCGCGGCGTATCGCTCATGAAATCAAAAATCCGCTGACGCCGATCCAGCTATCTGCGGAACGGCTCAGGCGGAAATATCTGAATGAGGTGACGTCAACGCCGGAAGTATTCGACAAGTGCACGGAAACGATTATCCGGCAGGTCAGTGATATTGGCCGCATGGTCGACGAGTTCTCTTCCTTCGCCCGGATGCCAAAACCTGTGATTAATCGCGAGGATTTGCGCGAACTCGTAAAAGCAGCGGCCTTTCCGCAAAAAGTGGCGCTTCCGGATATTGAGTTTGATGTGGAGACGCCGGACGCGCCCGTCTATGTCGAATGTGATGGCCGGTTGATTGTTCAGGCGTTGTCCAACCTGATTAAAAATGCAGGTGAGTCCATCGGTGCGCGGCTTTCGCAAGGTTCGAGCGATGAATCTGGAAAAATAAAAATATCTGTGAGCGCAGTGGATGCAGTCTCGGAAATCTGCGTCATTGACAATGGCGTCGGATTGCCTGCCGACAAACGCCACCGGCTGGCGGAACCCTATATGACGACGCGCGAGAAGGGGACGGGACTGGGCCTGGCGATTGTAAAAAAAGTCGCCGAAGAGCATGGCGGCGCCCTCGATTTTCTTGATGATTCAAGTCTAGGCGCGACGGGCGCGTGCATCACCTTGTCCTTACCGCTCGCCGGTGTTCGCGAAGCAAATGCGCGGCTGCAACCTGCCGCGGCGGAGTAAAAATGAAATGGAGTGTTACGGTAGATGAGTGTTGATATTCTGGTAGTCGATGACGAAGAAGACATTCGCGAACTTGTTTCCGGCATCCTAGAGGATGAGGGCTTTAGTCCGCGTACAGCCTATGACTCTGACACTGCGTTGGCGGCGGTCAAGGAGCGTCTGCCATCGCTCGTGATCCTCGACGTCTGGCTCCAGAATTCCGCAATGGACGGGATTGAAATCCTGGCGGCGTTGAAAAAAGCGCATCCCGATTTGCCAGTGGTGATTATTTCGGGGCATGGCACCATCGAGACAGCCGTCGCTGCGATTAAGAAGGGGGCGTATGACTTTGTTGAAAAACCTTTTAACGCTGATCGTTTGATCCTTGTGGTCAATCGCGCCCTGGAAGCGGCGCGCCTGATGCGTGAAAACGCAGAGCTTAAAGAGCATGCGCCGGACTGGGGCCTGGTCGGCTCGTCGTCAGCAATCGCCTCGTTGCGCGGGGTGATTGAGCGTGTCGCCGATGCCCGTTCAAGGGTGCTGATCGTTGGCCCGCCTGGATCTGGCAAGGAGATGATCGCAAGGCTGATTCATACGCGCTCGCAACGTGAGCGGCAGCCTTTTGTGGTCGCAAGCGCCGCCTCGATTGCACCGGAACGCATGGAGGAGGAGCTGTTTGGCATCGAGGGTGATGATGGCGCCCCGCGCATGATCGGCCTCATGGAAAAGGCCCATGGCGGCACGTTGATGTTTGACGAGATCGGCGACATGCCGCTGGAAACCCAAGGAAAGATTCTGCGGGTGTTGGTCGAGCAGCGCTTCAAGCGTGTCGGTGGCGAGCGAGCGGTTGAAGTGGATGTAAGGATCGTTTCAACAACATCGCGCGATCTTTTGCAGGATGCGGGTGAAGCCAGATTCCGGGAAGACCTTTATCACCGGCTGAATGTCGTCGCGATCAATGCGCCCGGCTTGAATGAACGCCGCGAGGACATTCCGGCGCTGATCGCCTATTTCGTCGACCGCATCTCGCGCGCGTCCGGCCTGCCGAAGCGGCCGTTCTCCGCCGAAGCAATTGCCGCCCTTCAGACTTACGGCTGGCCCGGCAATGTGCGCCAGCTGCGCAATGTGATTGAGCGCACCTTGATTCTCATGGGGCGCGACAAGGCGATTGAAATCGCCTGCGAACACCTGCCTTCTGAGGTTATGGATGCTGGACTATCGATACCCGCAGGCGAAGGGCTGGAGCAGATCATCGCCTTGCCGCTGCGTGAGGCGCGTGAACGCTTCGAGCGGGAGTATCTGATCGCGCAAATTAACCGTTTCGGTGGCAATATTTCCCGCACGGCGGCTTTTATCGGGATGGAACGGTCGGCGTTACACCGTAAATTAAAGGCGCTTGGCGTAAACGGTCAGGCCCGCGCAGAGAGCGCGTAGTCAAACGCGCCAAAGAAGGACAATAGAGCCGTGAGAGTCATCGTTTGCGGAGCCGGACGCGTCGGCGTCGGGATCGCCCGGCGGTTGTCGCGCGAGGATAACGAAGTCACTGTCATTGATCAGTCCAAGGAACTGATCCGTAAAGTGGCCGAGCGCCTGGACGTGCGCGGACTGGTTGGCAATGGCGCCTATCCGCAAACGCTGGAGGAGGCTGGCGCGCGTGAAGCGGACATGTTGATCGCTGTTACCTATTCCGATGAAGTCAACATGATCTCCTGTCAGATTGCGCACTCCTTGTTCAATGTGCCGACCAAGATCGCCCGTGTGCGCGCGCAAGGATATCTGGACCAGAAATACTCGGATCTTTTCTCACGCAATCATTTGCCGATTGATGTGATCATTTCGCCTGAGCGCGAAGTTTCCGAAGCGATTATGCAGCGCATGTCGACGCCTGGCGCCTTTGAAATCAAATCCTTTGCGGATGGCCGAATATGGGCGGTCGGCGTTAAATTGCGAGAGGATTGTCCGATCATCGACACGCCGCTGCGCCAGGTTGCCGAGCTGTTTCCTGATTTGAAAATCACGATTGTTGGTATTCGGCGTCAACAAAAAATGTGGCGCGCTCATGCTGAGGACCAACTGGAGCCGGGAGATGAAATCTATTTCATTTCCGATCGCCAGGATGTGCAGCGCGCGCTGGAGATCATGGGCGCGGCTGCCCGTCAGGCGCGGCGGGTCATCATCGTCGGCGGCGGCAATGTCGGTATGTTTGTCGCTAAAGGCCTTGAAAAGCTCGGCTCGATGAAAATCCGGCTCATCGAACGGGAGCGAAAACGGGCGGAATTTATCGCCGAAACCCTGGAGCGGACGATCGTTTTGCAGGGCGATGGTCTTGATCGTTCGATACTGCGTGAGGCTGGCGTCGGAGAAGCGGAAACCGTACTTTCTGTCACCGATAACGACCAAGTGAATATTCTGACGTCGGTTGTTGCAAAACGCGAAGGCGCACGCCGTTCTATGGCGCTGATCAATGATCAGGACTATGGGCCCGTCGCCGAAGCTGTGGGGATTGATCGATATATTGACCCACGGGCGACAACTATCTCGACAATTCTGCAGCATATCCGTCGCGGCCGCATTAAGGGCGTCTATTCCCTGTCCGATGGGGCGGCGGAGCTTATGGATGCGGTGGCGTTGGAGACCTCGCCATTGGTGAACAAGCCATTGCGTGATGCGCAATTGCCGGAAGGCGTGATGATCGGCGCGGTCCTCAGGGATGGAGAAGTGCAGATGCCGACAGGCGACACGGTGATCAACGCGGGCGACAGGATTGTGCTGATGGCGATGCGTGAGAATGTCAAAGATGTTGAACAGATGTTCCGTGTCAGCATCGAATATTTCTAAACATCGCTTTGGGATCGGCGGCGCATGGGCTTGACGAGCATTTTTCGCGGATTTGCCGCTTTGCTGTTAGTGCTTGCGCTGGCGATGCTGGGGCCGCTGATTTTGGCGTTGATTGCTGGTGATCCGGAAGCCAGCGCCTATCTTTTTGGCGGCCTTGCCGCCCTGTTCGCGGGCGGGGGGGCGTTTGCAGCGAGTCTTGGTCGGCGTCCGCCGTCTGATTTTCGCGGCGTTCTTATTATTATTCTTTTATGGTGGGCGGTGATCCCGGCCTTTGCGGCGATCCCTTTCGCAATGCAAGCGATGACCTTTTCGGACGCCTATTTCGAAGCCGTGGCCGCGCTGACCACCACGGGCGGCTGGCTATCGCCGGTGGAGACGCTTTCATCGCGCGCAGGGCTACTATGGCGTGCTGAACTGCAATGGCTGGGCGGTCTCGCCTCGATTACCATTGCGGCGGCTATTTTCATCCGCCCGGCGTTTATCGGTATCGACACCTTGTTGCCCCCTTTTTCGCGGGGTGAGCATGATTCCTTCCTGCGCCCTTTGCGTAATGCGGCCGGGGCGTTTTTCTCTGTCTATGCGGTTGTGACATTCGTCGCTTTTTGTCTTCTGGCAATCGCCGGGGCGGCCCCATTTGACGCTTTGATTATGGCAATGTCGGCGGTGGCGTCTGGCGGTTATGTCCCGCATCAGGAAGGGCTGGCCGGATATGCGCCGGGCGTTACCTATGCGCTGTTTTTCTTCATGCTGCTCAGCGGCGCGAATTTCGTTCTCATCGCCCGGGTTCTGCGCGGCAGCACCGGACGAGTTAAAGACGTTGAAACCGTTGCCTATCTAGTGATTGCGTTATGCGTTGGCGTCCTCTTCTGGGTGCTCGCAGGCGCTGGCGATGTTGTTCTCGCGGGCCCTCAGATATTCAACGCTGTATCGCTGCTTTCAACAAACGGCGTTCTTATTGGCGAGACGCCGCCATTGGCGGTTGTAATGGTGACGGCGATTATTGGCGGAGCAGCCGTATCGACGGCTGGCGGTTTCAAGATTTTGCGCTGGCTTGTCATCATGCGCCGCGCGCGCGAGGAGATAAGGCGTCTTGTCTTGCCAAGCGGTGTTTTCGGTCAGCGTCGCGTCGCCAATGAGTTCGGGGTCTGGATTCATTTTCTGGTTTTTACTTTTGTGCTTGCGGCGATATTGGCGGCTTTGTCGATCGGCGGATACAATTTTGACCTGGCTGCGGCGACGGCGGTGGCGGCGTTGAGCAACACGGGGCCGATTGTCTATCTTGCCAATGCCGGCGCGGATGGCTACGCGGTTTTTGACGGCGCTTTGCGGTGGCTTCTGGTGGGTGCGATGATTCTTGGGCGTCTTGAAGCCGCAGTCGCGCTCGCATTGATTAATCGGGCGTTTTGGAGATTTTGAAAGATGTCGCGAATTGCATATGTGAACGGCCGATACGAACGTATGGCGAATGCAAGTATCCATATTGAGGATCGCGGCTATCAGTTCGCGGATGGAATTTACGAAGTCTGCCTGGTCATTGATGGACAGTGTTGGGATCTGGACGGTCATCTGGCGCGCATGGAGCGCTCGCTGGATGAATTGCGCATCGGCGCGCCGATGGACCGCTCGTCTCTGACGGTTGTGATTGGCGAACTTTTGAAGCGTAACCGGCTGGATAATGCGCTGGTCTATATTCAGGTGACCCGTGGCGTGGCGCCCCGCAACCATTTGTTTCCCGCTGGCGATGTGACGCCGGCGCTGGTCATGACAGCGCGGCGGTTTGATCTGAACCAGAGCGACGCCTTGGCTGAAAAGGGCGTCAAAGTAATTTCCCGGCCCGACATTCGCTGGCGCAGGGTCGATATCAAATCCGTTGGGCTCCTGCCAAATGCACTCGCCAAGCAGGACGCAAAGGAAGCCGGCGCGGCGGAATGCTGGTTGATCCGCGATGGTCACGTCACCGAAGGATCGTCTTCGAACGCCTGGATTGTTGACGCCAAAGGCGCACTGGTTACGCATCCCAAAACCAATGACATCCTGGGCGGGATTACGCGTGAGACAGCGATTGCTTGCGCCGAAAGCTTACAGATGAAAGTAGAGGAGCGGCCGTTTACGCTTGATGAAGCGAAAATGGCGACCGAAGCGTTCATGTCTTCGGCAACGGGTCTCGTCATGCCGATTGTGCAGATCGATGAGGATAAAATTGGCGATGGCGCACCGGGGCCAGTCGCTCTGCGTTTGCGTGAGGCCTATAAAGCCCGCGCACGAGCTGGCTAAGCTGCCTGTCATTTTACAGGAACTGTATCGCCGAAAATCTGTTGCTTATCTGGCATTCTGCGGCCACAATGTTGCTGCACTGCAATAATTCACAATAATAGGCGGAGATGCGGCGCCAATGAGCGAAAAAAAACAAAACCTTCAGGACACTTTTCTTAATCAGGTCCGGAAGTCAAAAACGCCGGTAACAATCTTTCTGGTCAATGGCGTCAAGTTACAGGGCGTTGTAAGCTGGTTCGACAATTTCTGTGTTCTTCTAAAGCGTGATGGACATGCGCAGCTTGTTTACAAGCATGCAATTTCGACGGTGATGCCGTTGCAGCCCGTGTCGCTTTGGGATGGCGAAGACGACGAGTCGTAAAAGCCCTTGGACGAGCAAACATCCGCCATTGTTATCCATCCTGCGCTCCGGAGTGCGGGAGAGGCGCGTGCGCCCGAAGCCCGGCTTGAAGAAGCCGTGGGGCTGGCCGCTGCGATTAATCTAAATGTGGTTGAAGCCGGTGTGATATCGGTTGTGCAGCCGCGGCCATCGACATTACTTGGCGGCGGCAAGGTTGATGATGTCCGCGCCTTGTTGGATTCTTATGAACAGCGTCCGGCGCTCGTCATTATTGATGGCGCCTTGACGCCGGTTCAGCATCGCAATCTTGAAACAGCGTGGAATGTGAAAGTCCTGGACCGCACGGCCTTAATCCTGGAGATTTTTGGCGAGCGCGCGCAAACGGCGGAAGGCCGTTTGCAGGTTGAGCTTGCACATCTTGATTATCAGCGCTCGCGCCTTGTGCGCTCCTGGACCCACCTTGAACGCCAGCGCGGCGGCGCAGGATTTCTCGGCGGACCGGGTGAACGGCAGATTGAATCCGACCGCCGGGCGCTCGACGATAAAATCGTCCGGCTTCGGAAGAAACTGGAAGACGTTAAACGAACACGGTCCTTGCAACGGGCGCGCCGCAAGCGTGCGCCACACCCTGTCGTAGCGCTTGTCGGATATACAAACGCCGGTAAATCGACGCTTTTCAATCGCCTGACGCAGGCGAGCGTCAAGGCGCAAGACCTTCTCTTCGCAACGCTTGATCCGACCATGCGCGCCATCGATTTACCTTCCGGCGTGCGCGTTATTCTTTCCGATACAGTTGGTTTTATTTCCGATCTGCCGACGCAGCTGGTCGCCGCATTTCGCGCGACTCTGGAAGAAGTTCTTGAAGCGGACATCATCGTTCATGTGCGCGATATTGCTCATGAAGATACTGAGGCTCAGCGTCACGATGTGATTGCGGTGCTGGAGGAACTGGGCGTTAAAGACGGTGATGAGCGTCCTGTGATTGAAGCGCTGAACAAGATTGATCTCCTTGATCAAGAAGACCGGGAGGGCGTTTTGGCGTTTGCGGGCGCCAGTTTGAACCGCGCGTCAGGCGCAATCGCCGCGACGGCGCGGGTCGCGCTTTCGGCTGAGACTGGAGAAGGCGTTGACCAGCTGTTGGCGCTGGTCGAAGAAATGCTGACCGCCGCCCACGATACGCTCACCATCGTCATCCCGTCTGCGGATGGCGCAGCGCGCGCCTGGTTGCACCAACGCGCGGATGTGATCGAGGAAACATCGCGCGAACAGGATGTCACCGTGATTGCACGTCTGTCGAAGAAATCGCAAGGCCAGTTTTTTAAGACATTTCCTGAAGCGCGCATTGAGACACCAGTTGAACATGCGCGTCGCACTGCATGATTATTGATCCGGAAAAAATCGCAGGTGTCATCGCCGAAATTGCAGAGGAGGAAATCGCCTCTCGCTTCGGTAAACTCGCCTCTGGTGACATCGATACGAAATCCGGACCGAATGATTTTGTCACCCAGGCCGATCTTCATGCGGAGCGGCAGTTGAAAAGTGCGCTATCTGGATTTTATCCGGCGGCGACTTTTATTGGTGAGGAAACTGCTGTCGCCGACCCGACGCTGGTCCCGCGGCTGGAGGATGAGGACGGCGCATTCTGGATTGTCGATCCCCTCGACGGCACCCGAAATTTTATTCACGGGCGTGAAGAATTTGGGACGATTGTCGCGCTGGTAGTGAAGGGTGAAATCCGCGGCGGATGGATTTACGCCATTCCGGACAAGGCGTTCGCCATCGCAGAGAAAGGCGAAGGCGTGACCTGGCGAGGCGAGCGACTGGGTAAGATAGGCCTTGCTGCGAAACCTCTTAAAGGTTATCGCGCCATCGGCAACATGGCCGAACCATGGAAAACACGCCTTATCCCGCGCCTGAAAGAAACCTATGCGACTGAGCCCGTTCATTGTTCCGCATACGGCTATATAAATCTTGTGCGCGGCTTGCGCGATTTTGCTCTTTATTCCCGGGTGCATCCATGGGATCACGCGGCTGGCGTCCTGATGTTGTGGGAAATTGGCGGGCGCGCTGAATACCTTGATAATAATACAGACTATTCTCCGCATGCGACACAAGGGCGTCCGCTTCTTGTCTCAGGTTCGGCGGAAAACTGGAAAACAGCTCGTAAAACCTTGATGGCGCACGGCATCGCTGAAAACCAACAATAAGGTGAAGCCGACTATTTTCTGTGACGTCTATCCCTTGAGATATCCATTGGCATCGAGGTAATCGACGATGTGGCTCGCCGCATCTTCGGCGGGAATGTCGGCGGTGTTGAGATCAAGCTCTGCGGCGGCGGGCGCCTCGTAAGAGCTGTCGATGCCGGTGAAGTTCTTGATCTCGCCGCGGCGGGCGCGGGCGTAAAGTCCTTTGACGTCGCGTTGTTCGCAAACTTCCAGCGGCGTAGAGATATAAACTTCGATAAACTCGCGGTCGTTCAGGAGTTCACGCGCCATGCGGCGTTCGCTCTGGAAGGGAGAGATGAAAGACACCAGGACGATCAGCCCTGCGTCAACCATAAGTTTTGCGGTCTCACCGACGCGGCGAATGTTTTCCACCCGGTCGGCGTCCGTAAAGCCTAGATCCTTGTTGAGCCCATGGCGGACATTGTCGCCATCAAGCGTGTAGGTGTGACGCCCCATATCGTGCAGGCGTTTTTCGACAAGATTGGCAACAGTCGACTTGCCCGAACCGGACAAGCCGGTGAACCAGAGCACGCAAGGCCGCTGGTGTTTGGCGTTGGCGCGCACGCCCTTATTTACGTCGAGGTCCTGCCAGTGAACATTTTTCGCACGTCGTAAAGAGAAATCGATGAGACCCGCGCCAATGGTCGCATTCGTACGGCGATCAATCAGGATGAAAGAGCCGGTGCGGCGGTTTTCCGTATAGGGATCGAAGGCGATCGGGTGGGCCAGGTTGAGATTGCAGAACCCGACCTCGTTAAGTTCCAGCGTCTTACCGGACATATGCTCTAGCGTGTTGACGTTGACCTTGTGTTTCAGCTCCGTGACCGTCGCGGGGATAATCCGGTTTGCCGTCTTCAGAAGATATTGCCGGCCAGGAAAGAGTTCATCCTCCGCCATCCAGAGTAGGTGGGCGGCGAACTGGTCCGTCTGTTCCGCCGGCGCTTTGCCGGCGCAGATGATATCGCCGCGCGAGATATCAATCTCGTCCTCCAGCGTTACGGTGACCGCCATGTCGGGGCTGGCCTCCGCGAGATCGCCATCCATGGTGACAATCGATTTGACTTTTGAGCGCTTGGCGGCGGGCAGAACGACGATTTCGTCGCCCGGCTTCACTGTGCCGCTCGCAATCGTGCCTGAAAATCCACGAAAATCGAGATTAGGCCGGTTCACCCATTGCACGGGCAGCCGGAATGGCTTTTCGCTGAGCGCGCCGCGCACCTTGATGGTTTCAAGATAGGGCAGCAGCGCCGGACCATTATGCCAGCGCGTCTTGCTGCTTTTGGTTGTGATGTTGTCGCCTTCAAGGGCTGACATCGGTATGCAGACAATCGATTCAAGACCGAGATCTTTTGCAAACTCGCGATACTCCGCTTCGATTTCATTGAATCGATCTTCTGAATAGTCGACAAGGTCCATCTTATTGATGGCGACAACAACGTGTCGAATGCCGAGCAATGAAACGATGTAGGAGTGTCGGCGTGTTTGCGTGAGAACGCCGCGGCGCGCGTCAATGAGAATGACAGCGAGGTCGGCGGTCGAGGCGCCCGTCGCCATGTTGCGCGTGTATTGCTCATGCCCCGGCGTGTCCGCGACAATGAATTTGCGTTTTTCGGTTGAAAAGAAACGGTAGGCGACGTCAATGGTGATGCCCTGTTCGCGCTCGGCGGCGAGCCCGTCAACCAGCAAGGCGAAATCGATTTTCTCTCCCTGCGTGCCGTGTTTTTTGGTGTCTCGCTCCAGCGCTGACATCTGATCGTCATAGAGAAGTTTTGAATCGTAAAGCAGACGCCCGATTAGGGTGGACTTGCCGTCATCGACGCTGCCGCAGGTAATGAACCGCAACATCGATTTCTTTTCGTGGGCGTCGAGATAGGCGACGATATCTTCGTCGATCAGCTTCTGTTCGGATTCGAGGGTAACGGTCATCCTAGAAATACCCTTCCTGCTTTTTCTTTTCCATGGAAGCGGACTGGTCGTGATCGATCACCCGCCCTTCGCGTTCGGAATTGCGCGCCACCAGCATTTCCTGAATAATTTCCGGCAGCGTGGTCGCTGTCGAGCGCGCCGCGCCGGTGAGGGGGTAGCAGCCGAGCGTGCGGAAGCGCACCATTTCCTGTACCGGCTTTTCGCCGTTCAGCGGCATGCGGTCGTCATCGACCATGATGAGAACGCCGTCGCGTTCAACGATCGGACGCTTTGCGGCGAGGTAAACATTGGGCAGCTTGATGTTCTCGCGGTAGATATATTGCCAGATATCAAGTTCGGTCCAGTTCGAGATCGGGAATGCTCGGATTGTCTGGCCACCGGAAACGCGGGTGTTGTAGATCGACCAAAGCTCCGGACGCTGATTTTTCGGGTCCCAGCGATGCCCCGGCGAGCGAAAGGAAAGAATACGTTCTTTGGCCCGTGATTTCTCTTCGTCACGGCGCCCGCCGCCAAAGGCTGCATCAAAGCCGTATTTATCAAGCCCCTGTCGCAGGCTCTGTGTCAGCATGACGTCGGTGTAAATCTGCGATCCATGGCTGAAGGGCGTGATGCCCTGACGCACGCCGTCTTCGTTTATATAGACGATGAGATCGAACCCCATCTCCTTGACCATGGCGTCGCGAAACTCGATGGTCTCGCGAAAATTCCAGGTGGTGTCGATATGCATGAGCGGAAAGGGCGGCTTGCCGGGATAGAACGCTTTGCGCGCCAGGTGCAGCATGACCGTCGAGTCTTTGCCGATGGAATAAAGCATGACCGGCTTTTCAGTTTCAGCGACCACTTCGCGAATAATGTGGATCGCTTCGGCTTCCAGGCGGTCGAGATGCGACATGGTTCCTGGACTGATCATCTCTTCGGCATTGGGAGTATAGGCCGGCGCCGTTGAAGCGCTTTCAAGTTCCGCAAGGCGCGCCTGCGCCATCTCCATCGTTTTCAGGGTGACCTGTCCGCCATCGCGCAGCCGGGTGATTGTCTTGCCGTCATTGAACAGCTTGCGCGAGACTGTGGAGAGCGAGAGGCCGCTCTTGGCCGCCAGCGCCTCTGCGCGGGTGAGAAGGGTTTCAATATCAGCCATGCCTGCACCTGGTTGAGGGATAAATCCCACGATTGAGTTTCGAATTCAGTGTTACTTATAAGGATTGGCGCGATTTGCAACGAAATCTGTGCATAAGTCGATAATTATTCATCTACAATCGTGGGAATATACCCATCATTGGCTGCGGCGTTCTGGCTTATTGAGGTTCGGTCCTGGATTTCTGATATTTCTGTTATGACAGAAATCGCAGAAATAGATGCAACGCTGAGTCCCGCTCTAGAGCGGTTCATCCTCCACTGGGGCGATATGGGCGCGACATGGGGCGTTAATCGCTCGGTCGCGCAAATTCATGCCTTGCTGCTGGTCAGCGACCGGCCATTGCCGGCCGAGGATATTGCGGAAACGCTGAGCCTTGCCCGGTCCAATGTGTCCAATTCTCTAAAAGAATTGACGACCTGGGATCTGGTGCGCCGGGCGCCAATCCGGGGCGACCGGCGCGATCACTTTGCGGCGGAGGGCGACGTCTGGGAGATGGTGGCGCGTATCGTCGAAATGCGGAAGGCGCGGGAGATTGATCCGGCGAAGGCGGTGCTGACGGCTTGCCTCGATGATGCGCGCAAAGACCCGACTGCAAACCCCGCCGCCGTCAAACGGCTCGATGATATTGCGGAACTGATCGACCTCCTCGATGGCTGGTACGGACAAGTGAAAGACCTTCCCAAAGAATCACTTTTACCGCTCATCCGTATGGGATCGAAAGCGGTCGATGTGATGAAACCGTTTATCGGCAAGAAGAAAACGAATGAGGAGACGTAGCGTATCGCTTGTTGCATATGGTGACTGGCGAAAATGATAATCGATAAGAAGGAGAATGGTTATGGCTTATGATGCTTTCGTTGAAACACGCGAATTACAAAACAATGCCGCTCCTTTATCGCTAGCGCCGAATACGGGCGTTGCGCAGCTTCTCGCCTATCTCGCCGCCGCGCCGCTTATTGTAACGGCGTTATACATCGTCAGCGCTGGCGACAGGGCGGGGGCGCCGGTGGCGCATTTCATGGGGCTTTATGGGGCCGCGCTGATCATTTTTTTCGGAGGCGTGCGCTGGGGTGTGGCGGTGATGAAACCGGAAGGACCAACGGCGACGGCGCTGCTCGGCGCAGGACTGCCGCTCCTCATTGCATTACCTTTATTGTTGCCGTTGCCGGTCTTTTACAAATTCCCGGCGATCATGATTATTGTCGCTTTGCTGCTGCTCGATGATTTGCAGGCGACAAGGCGCGGCTCCGGCGCCCCCGGTTGGTACCTGGCTGTTCGCTTGCCATTGACGGTGCTGATTGAACTGGCGTTTCTCATTGCGCTTGTGGGGATGGGATAGGCATGGCTGCTTACGCTGCATACAGCTATCGAAACGACCCGCATGTTCCTGATTTCGGTGACGTCAAGCCGCTTATCATTTTTGATGGCAAGTGCGTGCTTTGCTCATCGGGCGTGCAATGGATGCTCGCGCGCGACCCAAACAGTGACACGATATTCGCGGCTATTCAGGAAACCATCCCGAAAGCGCTCTACGAACATTACGAACTTGATGCGGACGCCTTCGATACTTTCATGGTGTTGAACAAAGGCAGGCCGCATCTGCGCTGGCGTGGCGTTTGTGAAGCGGCCCGGATCATGCCGTGGCCGTGGCGTTGGTTGGGGCAGGCCGGGCGTATCGTTCCGACTTTTATTGGCGACGCGGTTTATGATTGGGTTCAACGGAACCGCATCGGCTGGTTTGGCGCCACGGAGACATGTTTTACGCCCGATCCGGCGATAAGAGGGCGTTTTCTTAATGGCTAACGGCTCTGAGGCTACGAGCAGGCGGATTTGATTTCAAAGGCGCATAGCCGAATGCAGTGAAATCATATAACCGACAGCCATGGAAATCGAACTCTGGAAGCTTGCATTGTTGTTCGCCGCTGGCGTTGCATCCGGCTGGATCAATGTACTCGCCGGGGGCGGGTCGATATTGTCTGTACCGATCATGGTGTTTTTGGGCGTGCCGGGTCCGGTCGCGAACGGCACCAACCGCATTGGCATTATCGCACAGAACATTGCTTCGGTGACAACGTTTTTTCACAAAGGGTTTTCCGACTTCAAGCTGAGCGCGTCGCTGGCGGCCTGTGCAAGCGTCGGCGCTTTTTTTGGCGCCAATGTCGGTGTGAAACTCGACGGTGTCTGGTTCGAGCGCACGCTTGCGTTGATCATGCTGGGCATTCTCATCATCATGATGACGGGGGCGGGGCAAAAACCAACGCAAGTAAATGGCAAAGCGCGCAACCTTGTCCTGGGCCATATCTTGTTTATCGGCGCCGGGTTCTGGGGCGGCTTTATTCAGATTGGCGTCGGGCTGATCCAGATCCCGATTCTCAACCGCGTGATGGGCCTGGATCTGGTGCGTTGTAATATGCACAAGGTTTTCATTGCGCTTGTATTCTCGATCGTGTCTCTCGCGGTATTCGCCGCCAATGTGGAGATCGCGTGGGCTTTCGGTTTTGCGCTGGCGGCGGGCCATTTTATCGGCGGGTGGCTGGGGGCGAGTTCTGCTGTTGCGAAGGGAGAAGCGCTGATCAAACGCGTTTTCTATCTCGCCTTAGTGGCGATGGCGGTTAAGTTGTTGTTCTTTTAAGTTGATGCGCCCGCCGCCACCGGTGTTTGAAAGATATGCAAAACAGCCGAATATCTGATTTAAAAATGACATTGCGGAGGTTGGGGTGAGCGGAGTGCTTTTTTTCTTACTTTTGGTTTTATGCGTCGCCATCGCAGTTGCGGTCATTTTCAATCTGTTGGTCAATAAACGCCAACTCACAAAAAATGGCTGGTCTGATATTGATGTGCAGTTGAAACGCCGGGCTGATCTCATTCCCAGATTGGTGGAGGTGGTTAAAGGCTATGCGGCGCATGAACGGACGCTCTTCGAGGAGATTGCACAGAAGAGAAGCCTGGCGATGGCGGCTGGGGATGACCCTGCCGCAAGGGGGGCGGCGGAAAGTGCGCTTTCTCGCCCGGTTTCAAAAATGGTTGCTGTCGCTGAAGATTACCCGGACCTGAAAGCGAGTGAGCAATTTCTCGATCTTCAACGCCAACTTGCCGAAACCGAAGACAAGATCGAAATGGCGCGGCGGTTTTATAACGGCGCCGTGCGCGAATTGAATACGCTCGTCGCAAGCGTCCCCTCCAATATCGTTGCGAAAACCTTTGGATTCGTGAAGCGCGATTACTTCGAAATTGATGATAGCAGTCGTGCGACGCCTGCCGTGTCGACGGGAGCGGCGGAATGAGTGTTCGCCTTGCTATCGTTGTCGTAATGCTGGTGCTTGCGCCGGCGTTGGTCCTTGCCGAGGAGCGCATAACCGCTTTTGATGTTTCGATTAATGTTGAAAAAGATGGTGATATTCTTGTCACGGAATCGATTGCTGTCGTCGCCGAAGGGCGTCAGATCCGGCGAGGCATTTTTCGTGATCTGCCGCGCTATTATCTTAAAGACGGTAAGACGCTGCCATATCGCTATGACGTCATCAGCATTAAACGCGGTGACGAAAAAGAACCTTATGCAATAGAAAAACAAAGCAACGCTTATCGTATTCGCATTGGCGACGCCGATGTGTTTCTTCCTCAAGGGCCGCATACATATGAAATCAAGTATGAAGTCAAAAATCAGGTCCGCTATTTTGACGGTTACGATGAAGTCTATTGGAACGTAACGGGCAATTACTGGGCGTTCCCGATCGCCCGCGCAGGCGCGCGTATTTCATTGCCGGGTGGTGCGGGGGCTATTCAGAACGCTGGCTATACAGGGAGCCAGGGAGAGAGTGGGCGAGATTTCCAGTACCGGTACAATGCTGGCGCCCACATATTTGAGACCACGCAAAGCTTGGGCGCACGGGAAGGGCTGACCGTTTCGGTCGGGTTCGAAAAGGGTGTTGTGGACCCTCCTTCCGGCGCCGATGCAAGAGCCGAATGGTGGACGCTGAACGCCTCACGCGTGGTCCTGATGGCGGCGTTTTTGATGATCGGTTTCTATTACATTGTCACCTGGCGGCGCATTGGCCGCGATCCCTTAAAGGGGCCGGTTTTTGCACGTTACGATCCGCCGGAAGGGTATTCGCCGGCGGCTGTACACCATATCTATCATCGCGGCCTGAAGGGGCACGACGCGCTGACGGCGACCCTGATGGACCTGGCGACAAAAGGGCGTATCGATATCGATGTTAATGACGACAAGGAAACAAAAATCACGCACCTTGTCGGCGGTGACATCATTCCTGTTGGAAAGACGGAAGACGATCTTCTGGAAAGCCTGTGCAGTGTCGGTGAATCATTCAGTTTTGGGGACAAATACAACGCCACATTCACCGGCGTTTATGAGCGGTTTAAGAAAAAAATCACCGGTGCTTATGGCGAGCCATATTTCCGCTGGAATCGCGGCTTTCTTGTTATGGCTGCTGTCTTTTCCGTGCTTGCGGTTTTGCTGGCGGCTAATCTCAGCATCGAATGGACCGGCTTTCACACCGTGGGCGTTGCTGCACTTTTCGTCATGGCTGGCGTCGCTTCCTATTTCCTCCCGGCCCCAACACCAAAAGGGCAGGATATCCGTACCCGGATTGAAGGGTTTCGGCTGTATCTGAAGACCGCCGAGGAATTACAATTGAATTCCGTTGAAGTGGGGAGCAGCGCGCCGCCGCCAATGACGGTCGAGCGTTATGAGCGCTTTCTGCCCTATGCGGTTGCGCTCAGTGTTGAAAAACCGTGGACCAGGCATTTTGAAAAACTGATGCCGCGCGAGGCCGCGGAGTATCGGCCCCACTGGGGGCATTCGAATATTGGCGGCGATCGCTCGCTTGGCTCGTTTAACAAAGCGATTGTTTCCGGGATTGCGAGCGGCGTCGCCAGTTCTTTGCCGCAAAGCTCAAGTTCATCGGGATCGAGTGGCGGCGGGTCCTCCGGCGGTGGCGGCGGAGGCGGTGGCGGAGGCGGCTGGTAGCGTAGCTCATTCGCATAACCTATTGTATTGAATGGAAAAGTTTTCCAGAGGCGGTTTGCCGCCGGTTTTCCCCATGGACAGCCTGTCGCAGTGGGGCGTAGGGAAGGCGCGAGATTTTTGCAGGCCCAGGCGCCTGCCCGCCGACGCCACAACAGACACTCATATAAGGACATCCCGATGATCACTCATGACGTTCGCGCCCACCCATCAAAAGACGAGTTGAAGCGCGAGGATCAGCTCGCCTGGAAGATCGCCGAAGTCGCCGCCGATCCTGTCGAGGTCGATGCGGATGCAACCGACATGATCATCAACCGGATTATTGATAACGCGTCGGTGGGGATCGCGTCATTGAACCGTGGGCCGATCAAGTCAGCGCGCGCCATGGCGAATACGCATATGCGTGCGGGCGGCGCGACGCTGTTCGGCGCGCCCGCCGATCATAAAGTCTGTGCTGAATGGGCGGCCTGGGCGAACGGCACGGCGGTGCGCGAACTCGATTTCCACGACACGTTTCTGGCGGCGGATTACTCCCACCCCGGCGATAATATTCCGCCGGTCCTCGCCGTCGCGCAGCAATGCGGCAAAGACGGACGCGACCTGGTTCGTGGCATTGCAACCGGTTACGAAATTCAGGTGAACCTGGTGAAGTCGATCTGCCTGCATGAGCACAAGATCGACCACATCGCTCATATCGGACCGTCTGCGTCCGCAGCCGTCGGGACGCTGCTTGGGTTGCCGACGGAGATTATTTATCAGTCAGTACAACAGGGTTTGCATACGACAGTCACGACGCGGCAGTCGCGTAAAGGTGAAATCTCTACATGGAAAGCGTTCGCCCCGGCTTATGCGGGCAAGCTCGCCATTGAAGCGGTTGACCGCTGCATGCGCGGCGAGGGCGCGCCGAGCCCGATTTATGAGGGTGAGGATTCGGTGATTTCCTTTATTCTCAACGGCCGTACGGCGCGCGATAAAGGCGAAAGCCCTTACGAGCCGACATATCATGTGCCGCTGCCCGGCAAAGGCGAGGCGAAGCGCGCGATTCTTGAGACTTATACCAAAGAACATTCCGCCGAATATCAGTCGCAGGCGCTGATCGATCTCGCTTTCCGCATGGGGAAGGAGATCGGCGATTTCGACAAGGTGAAATCAATCGTTCTGCATACGTCTCACCACACGCATTATGTCATCGGCACCGGCGCCGGCGATCCGCAGAAGATGGACCCGAATGCGTCGCGCGAAACCCTTGACCACTCGATCATGTATATCTTCGCTGTCGCGTTGCAGGACGGTGAGTGGCACCATGTGAAATCATACGCCCCGGAACGAGCCAAGCGCGAAGACACCGTGCGTCTCTGGCACAAGATTTCAACGACCGAAGATCCGGAATGGACACGCCGTTACCATTCGCAAGACCCGAATGAGAAAGCCTTCGGCGCGCGCGTTGTCGTGACCATGGAAGATGGCCGTGTGATCGAGGACGAACTTGGTATCGCCAACGCTCACCCGTTCGGTGCACGTCCTTTCGCCCGGGCTGAATATATCAAGAAGTTCAAGACTCTGACGGACGATATTCTGGACGCATCTGAGAGCGAACGCTTCCTTGATCTGGTGCAGCAGCTTCCCGACCTGTCAGCCGAACAGGTGCTGGCGCTGAACCCGGTCGCACCGGCGGGCTATCTTGTTGAAAATCCTGCCAAGGGAATATTCTAAACAAAGGATCATCCAATGCTTGCTTACTCAACAATCGGTACAAACGACATGGCGCGCGCGCGAAAGTTTTACGAATCCCTCTTCGAGGAATTGGGTGCGAAGGCGATGTTCGAGATGCCTGACGGCGGCTTTGTTACCTATGGCGTGGACCCGCAAAAGCCGATGTTCGCCATCGCCAAACCTTATGATGGGAAAGATGCCGCGCCTGGTAACGGTAATATGGTTGCGATTGCTGCAAAAGACCCGGCGCAGGTTAAATCGCTTTACGACAAAGCTATTTCCCTTGGCGCAACCTGCGAGGGCGAGGCTGGACCGCGCATGGATGGCGCGATGAGTTGCGGTTATGTGCGCGACCTTGACGGAAATAAGTTGAACTTCTTCTGTATGGGAAGCTAACGCCCGCAGAGGCTCAGAAGAGATTGGTGACAATGGAACGGCAAAAAATGCAGGCCACAATCAAACGCTGGCACGCCATGGTCGCGTCACGCGATCTTGGCGCGCTGCATGAGATCATTCATCCAGATGCGATGTTTCGCTCGCCTGTGGCGCATACGCCTTATCAGGGGCGCGACGCGCTGACGTTGGCGCTCTCGACGGTCATTAATGTCTTTGAAGACTTCACCTATCATCGCGAGTTTTTCACCGACGACGCGAAAAACGCGACGCTTGAGTTCAGCGCCCATGTGGGCGGCAAGCAGCTCAAAGGCGTTGACCTTATCAAGTTCAATGATGACGGATTAATTATAGAATTCGAAGTGATGATCCGCCCCGCCTCCGGCCTGATGGCGCTAGGCGAGGAAATGGGCAAACGCGTAGGGGCAGATCTGGTCAAACATAAGGGGAGTTAAATTCGATGAAACGCACAATTGCTATTGCAAGCGCCATTGTATTGGCGGGATGCGCGGGCTCCGCGACTGACGAAGCTGAACTAGATGAAGCGGCGGCGTTGGCGGCGCTAGACGCGCAACGTGAGAATTTTGAAGCGGCCGTTGCGTCCGGCGACATGGCGACGCTTGGCGCGCTGATCACGCCAGAGACGATCATGGTGCAGCCTGGCTCGGCCGACTGGAAGGCTATGCAGGCGCAGGCGGGCGGCATGCCGTTCGCGCCCGGTGCGAGGATCAACATTACGCCAATTGAAACGAAAATGATCAACTCGGAATGGGCTTACGAGTTCGGTAATTCGGTCATTACGTATCCTTCAGCGGAATCCGGCGAGGACATTGTATTGCGCGATACATATCTGATCTTGTTGAAAAACGACGGGAGCAGCTGGAAACCATTCCGGGAAGTTGCGAGCGCAAGCCCGCCGCCCGGCGGTTGGGTGGCCGGCGACGAGGGGTGAGGTTATGAGAGGCGGCGTGAATTCGAGCGGGTGCAGCGCATGAAGTCCCTTGCGCCGGAAGCGGAAGCGCGCGTGCGCGACAGCTTTGCGCGTCAGGGCTTTATGAAAAAACTCGGTGTTGAGTTCCGTGCGATTTCCATGGGCGCATGCGAACTGGCTGTCGCTTTTGACGAAAGCATGACACAGCAACATGGGTTTTTTCATGCTGGCGTGACGACGACTTTGGCTGACAACGCCGCCGGTTATGCGGCTTATTCAGTAATGCCGGAAAACTCGACCGTGCTGACGACCGAATTCAAGGTCAATCTTCTGGCGCCGGCGCGTGGAGATGAACTGATTGCGCGCGCGGAAGTGATCAAGCCCGGCCGTACGCTGATTGTCGTGCGCGCCGATGTTTTTGGTTGCGCTGATGGGAAAGAAACCCATGTAGCGACCATGCTGGCGACTGAAATGTGTTTGATGAATAAGGAAGATGCGCCGGCGCATTAGCGCGGCCCAGAAAAGAAAGACGATAGGCATGTTGTTTACGCAAAAATCCGCCGCTGAAAAACGTGAGATTTTCCGCAAAGGCCTTGCTTCCG
This sequence comes from Pseudomonadota bacterium, assembly GCA_039196665.1. Classification (GTDB taxonomy): domain Bacteria; phylum Pseudomonadota; class Alphaproteobacteria; order Caulobacterales; family Parvularculaceae; genus Hyphococcus. The sequence continues at coordinate 407,220 of JBCCUQ010000004.1, forward strand.
GCAAGTTATTACAGTTCCCGGGCGCGTTTAACCCACTCTGCGCCCAGATGATCGAAAACAAGGACTTTGACGGCGTCTATATTTCCGGCGCCGTGATGGCGGCGGATCTGTGCCTGCCGGATATCGGTATTGCGACGATGACAGAATTTGTTGAGCGCGGGCGTCAGATCGCGCGCGTCACGGACCTGCCGTCGTTCATCGATATCGACACCGGCTTTGGCGAACCGATGGCGGCGGCGCGCACCATCATGATGATGGAAGACGCAGGGCTTTCAGGGTGCCATATTGAAGATCAGGTGATGCCGAAACGTTGCGGACATCTTGATGGCAAAGAAATTGTGCCGACCGAGATCATGATCCAGCGCGTCAAGGCGGCGGCGGATGCGAAGCGCGATCCGAACTTCGTTCTTATCGCGCGGTCCGATGCGCGCGCGGTCGAAGGGCTTGACGCTTCTATCGATAGAATGAAGGCCTATGTGGATGCTGGCGCCGACATGATTTTCCCAGAGGCGATGAAGTCCGAACAAGAATTCGAAGCGGTTCGCAAGGCGATCGACGTTCCTATCCTCGCTAACATGACCGAATTCGGAAAAAGCCGCCTGCTGAACAAGAAAGAGCTGGAGGAGCTTGGCTTTAATGTTGTGATCTATCCGGTGACGACACTGCGGCTCGCCATGGGCGCATGCGATCGCGGGCTTGATAAAATTCTCGAAGATGGCGACCAGAATGGCATCCTCGATCAGATGCAACACCGGCGCGACCTATACGATCTTCTACGCTATCACGACTACAACAAGTTCGATGAGTCGATTTACAATTTTCAAGTGAGCGATACGCCGCTGGAATAGTCGCACACGATCAACCAATCGGGCTTTCCTGCTTTGCGTCAGCGTGGTTTTCCCTACCCGGTCGGCCCGTCGTTGTGTGCCGAAACCTATTGATTACATTAGAAAAAATGAACTGGAACGAGGTCTTTCTTTCTCGCCGGTAATGTAGGATAACGCACCGCAACATGACACCCGCCAGAACGAACCTTTCGCTTCGCGCATATTGTAAATTTCGCCTCGACCGCCGGGTCGGGCTTCACCACTGCGCATTCGGAATACGGTCTTGGCGCAACGGTTTTGATTGTGATCACGAAAAGCGATCAGAAACTCAAAACAGAACGTAGAACACCCCAGGAGATAGTATGACTGAAGCTGACATCAAATATGGCCTTGCTGGCGTTGTGACAGACGATACGGCGGTCTCGAAAGTGATGCCGGAAACAAACTCCCTGACCTATCGCGGTTATGCGGTTCAGGATCTTGCGACTCAGTGCCGGTTTGAAGAGGTCGCTTATCTTATCTGGAATGGCGAGCTGCCGACGGCTGCACAGCTTGAGGAATTCAACGCTAAGGAAAAATCATTGCGCGGGCTCTCCGATGACCTGATCGATGTCATGCGCAAATTTCCGAAAGGCGCGCATCCGATGGCGACGCTGCGCACGGCGGTCAGCTTTCTCGGGCTCGAAGACAGTGACGCCTCTGAACGTCCAACCGAAGATATCTACGAACGCTCATTGAGCCTTTACGCTAAAATTCCACAGATCGTGGCGGCGGACTTCCGTTTACGGAACGGCAAAGAGCCAATCGCCCCGGACCCTGCTCTCGGTTTTTCGGAAAACTTCTTCCATATGTGCTTTGGCGAAGTGCCGGCGCCGGAAGTTGTAAAGTGTTTCGATATCTCCATGACGCTCTATGCGGAGCATTCATTCAACGCATCGACCTTTACCGCGCGAGTTATCGCAAGCTCTCTTTCGGGCGTTTACTCAGCAGTGACTGGGGCTATCGGCTCGCTGAAGGGTCCGCTGCATGGCGGCGCCAATGAAGCGGTCATGCATATGCTGAAAGAGGTCGGCACTGCTGAAAACGCAAAAGCTTGGATGCTGGATGCGCTCGCCACCAAGAAGAAAATCATGGGTTTTGGTCACCGTGTTTACCGGTCTGGCGACAGTCGCGTACCGACCATGACGGACGCCTATAAGAATATGGTCGATATTATCGGCACGGATGAAGCCAGAATGTACTGGGAGATGTCACGCAGTCTTGATGAGACGATGGTTTCGGAAAAGGGTATTTACCCCAATCTCGATTTCCCGGCCGGGCCAGCCTATTACCTGATGGGTTTTGAAATTCCGATGTTTACACCCATCTTCGTGATCAGTCGGATTACCGGCTGGACGGCGCATATCATGGAACAGCTTGGCGACAATAAACTTATTCGTCCTTTGTCGAACTACACTGGCCCGTCGCAAAGAGACGTACCGCCCATCGATAGACGATAGGAGCCGCTATGGCCGCACAGCCTAGAGAAAGAACCGAGGAGGATCGCAAACGCGCCATGGAGGCCGTTCGCGAACTCATTCGCTGGGTTGGCGACGATCCCCAGAGAGAGGGATTGAAAGATACGCCAAGACGCGTTGTCGACGCTTTTCTTGAATATCATCAGGGCTATGAGCAATGCGCAGAAGAATATCTGCAGCGCACGTTCGAACAGGTTGGCGGCTATGACGAGATTGTCCTTTTAAAGGACATCCCGTTCCATTCTCATTGCGAGCATCACATGGCGCCGATTATCGGCAAGGCGCATGTCGCCTATCTGCCGACGGATAAGGTCGTTGGCATTTCCAAGCTTGCCCGGGTCGTGCACACCTATGCACGGCGCCTTCAGGTGCAGGAACGGCTGACGGCGGAGATCGCCGACGTCATCCAGAAGGTTCTGGAACCTCAGGGCGTCGCAGTTGTTATAGAGGCGAGCCATGCCTGTATGACGGCGCGGGGTGTAATGACGCCGGGCGTTTCCATGACCACCAGCCGGATGATGGGCGTATTCCGTGATGACCAGAAAGCGCGCGAGGAAATTATCAAACTAATTGGCCTTGGTGGTTAATAGTTTAAAGCTGATCAAACAGACAGGATTGAATATGGCTTACGAATGCATCTTGACGGAGTCTGAGGGCGGTGTTGGCGTCATTACGCTGAACCGGACAGAGGCGTTGAACGCGTTTAATCGTCAGTTGATGGACGAGTTGACCGACGCGGTGAAAAAATTTGAAGCTGACGATACGGTCGGCTGCATGGTGATCACCGGGTCGGAGAAAGCGTTCGCCGCCGGGGCCGACATCAAGGAGATGGCGTCCAGGGATTATATGGACGTCTTCAAGGAAGACTTTATCACCGCCAACTGGGAAGAGGTCTCGCGTACGCGCAAACCGATCATCGCAGCAGTTAATGGATACGCCCTTGGCGGCGGTTGTGAGCTTGCGCTGATGTGCGATTTCATTATCGCTGGCGATAACGCCAAATTCGGCCAGCCGGAAATTTCCATTGGCGCCATGCCGGGCGCCGGCGGCACTCAGCGGCTTGCGCGTTTCATCGGCAAGTCGAAAGCGATGGAAATGTGTCTGACCGGCCGCATGATGGACGCGGAAGAGGCCGAACGTTGCGGCCTTGTCAGCCGCATTGTGCCAAAAGGCGAATTGCGTGAGGAAGCGATTCGTGTCGCCAAACAGATCGCCGGGTTCTCCCGTCCGATTGCAATGCTGACCAAAGAAGCCGTGAACCGCGCTTATGAAACAACACTGGCCGAAGGCGTTCGGTTTGAGCGCCGGGTCTTCCATTCGGTATTCGCGACCGAAGACCAGAAAGAAGGCATGGCCGCCTTTGTCGAAAAGCGCAAACCGGCGTTTAAGCATCGCTAGGCGCGTCAGCGCCGCATGAAGCGGGCGGGAAAGAATAAATGAACGATCTCGTCCTCGCTTTTACAATCATCGGGCTTTTGGGCGTCGGCGCCCAGTGGCTTGCCTGGCGGTTCAACTTCCCTGCAATTGTGCTGATGTCTATCGCTGGTGTGTTGGCTGGGCCGGTTTTTGGCGTCTTTACGCCGCCCGGCGCGCTGCCGGGCGCCCCGCCGATGGAGGCGTTGTTCGGGGAATTTTATCGGCCGATTATTTCCGTCGCTGTCGCGGTTATTTTATTTGAAGGCGGATTATCTCTCAATTTTGCTGAGCTGCGCGGGCTTACCAAGGGTGTGCAGCGCCTTGTTTTTCCTGGTGTACCGCTGGCCTGGGGCCTGGGTGCTGTCGCCGCTTATCTGATTGGCGGTTTGTCGTGGCAGGTCTCGCTTCTGTTCGGCGGCATCATGATTGTTACGGGACCGACAGTCATTATCCCGTTGCTGCGCCAGTCCAAGCTTAATCCCCGGCCGGCGACCCTTCTGAAATGGGAAGGGATCGTCAACGATCCGATCGGCGCGCTCCTGGCGGTTGTGGTTTATGAGTTTCTCGTCTTTGGCGACAGCCATGCGTCGCCGGGCGAAATCATCAGTTCCATTCTCCTCGCGTCATTTCTCGCGGGCGGACTTGGTTTTGGATTGGGCCGGTTTGCGGCGTCGGCGTTTCGGCTTGGCTGGGTGCCGGAATATTTGAAGCCGCCGGTTTTGTTGGCGCTGGTGCTTTTATGTTTTGAAGCGGCGAACCTTTTACAGCATGAGGCGGGTTTGCTTGCAGTGACTGCGATGGGCGTCACGATTGCGAATTCGCGCATCGCCAGTATCAACGAGCTACGGTTGTTCAAAGAGAACATTACCGTCGTTCTCGTGTCCGGCGTTTTCATTATACTGACTGCGAATCTAACCTTCGACTCCATTCGCGCCCTTGATTGGTCTGTTTTCTGGCTGCTCGTGGCAATGCTGTTTGTCGTTCGGCCGTTAGCGGTATTTTTATCGACAATAGGTTCCGGTCTGCCGTGGAAAGAGCGCTTGCTTGTCGGCTGGATCGCCCCGCGCGGGATTGTCGCCGTTGCTGTATCGAGCTTTTTTGGTTCGGCTTTGTTGGCGGAAGGGTATCCTGATGCAGATATGCTGATCCCGCTTGCGTTCGCCATGGTGTTTGTGACGGTTGTCATGCACGGCTTTTCCATTGGTCCGCTGGCGAAGGCGCTCGGGCTTGCATCGCGTGAGCGACCGGGTGTGCTTATCGTCGGCGCTTCGCCATGGTCGGTTGGGTTGGCGGCGAAACTCAAAGAACTCGAAATCCCGGTCATGGTTGCCGATGCGAGTTATCGGCGGTTAAAGCCGGCGCGCCTTGCGGATATCCCGACATATTACGGCGAAATTCTTTCCGAGGTGACGGAACACCATCTGGACCTGAACCGGTTCGGCTATCTCCTCGCGCTTAGCGGGAATGAGGCGCACAACGCGCTTGTCTCCACCGACCTCGCGCCGGAACTTGGCCGAGCGGCGATTTTTCAGGTGAATGCGAAGGGTAAGGACGAAGAAAATCGTCAGGCCTTGTCATACACGCTGCAGGGCAAGACGTTTCTGCACTCGGCTCCGCCGCTTGATGAATTGCTGCGTCGTCACTATGGCGGCTGGATTTATCAGCGCACGAAACTCTCGGAAGAGTACCCGCCTGAGCGGTATAAAAAGGACCTCGACCCTCTCGCCGAGATTGTTCTTGTTATCCGCAAAGGCGCGTTGATGTTCGCATCACGGGAAACGCCCTTAACCCTTGAAATCGGCGACCTGGCGCTGGCCTATATCCCAAAACCGGAAACGATCAAGCCGGAAAAAGATGACGCCGAGAAAGACGGTTCTTCCGAAGATGACCGGCAGGGCGCTGAAACGCATGCGCTTGTCTGAAACAGGGTTAATCAAAACCTAATGCGCGCCGTTGACGTGGGTCTTGCTTAACGGGGTATTAGCGCTTGGCGGCTAGGCTTTTCCAAGGGAATTGGGCCTATGCGCGCGTTGAAACTGTTCACACAATCGGAAGGATCGTTGATCGCCGACTATGCCTCGCGAATGAGTGAGGCGTTGTCGCGTCGCAACGCCGAAATTGAAGTGCGCGCCGCGCGCATGGAAGCGGACCTTGCGATCAAGGCTCGTTCGGAATTTCTGGCGAATATGAACCATGAACTGCGAACGCCGTTAAACGCTATTATCGGATTCGCCACCATGCTCCGCGACACGTCGGAATATGATCTCGATGAGGAACAGCGCAGCACTTACGCCGCCTATATCCTGCAGTCGGCGGACTTGCTTCTCGGTCATATCAATACCGTGCTTGAAGTCGCCGCGCTGGAAAGCGGCGGCGTTGAGCTCAATGACGATGTGGTGGATTTTTGCGTGCTGCTGGTGGAGGCGCTGGAGCGCGCGCATATTCGTGCGGAAGCCAGCGACATTACGATTGATCGCCGCGATAACGGTGAGGATGTTATTGGGTGGGGCGACGCTGAGCGCGTCTCGCAAGCAGTCGACCATCTTTTGCAAACGGCGATCAAGGCTTGTGGCGAGGGTGGCAATATTCTGGTGCGCGCAAGCGTCAATGAATATGGCTGGGCGGAGATTGCTGTTCGCGATGATGGCGAGGGCCTGTCGCCGGAAGCGCTTCACGCTGCGCTTGAAGCATTCAAACAGGTGCATCGCGGTCTCGACCGGTCATTCTCGGGACCGGGCATCGGGTACGCGATTGCCAAGACATTCATCGAAATGCAGGGCGGGCGATTTTCCATCAAGAGCCAGCCTGGCCAGGGAACGCTGGTGCGCATTTCGCTGCCGCCGCCGGAACAAGCATCGCCTGCCGGCGACGGGGAAGAAGCAGACGAAGATGAAACGGGTGCGAACCAGATAAAGAACCGGAGGGTGCATGACGCCGCATAAAGGAGCGCTTAGAAAGTCGCCGCTCGTCCGCAAGGGCGCCGCGGCGCCGACGTCGGAGGCGTTCGATACCGCGTTTCAGGAAAAGCAACGCGTGGGTTCGGTTGTGTCCGTAACCGGCTCCCATGCGCTGGTTATGCTAGATGAGGACAATCCTTCTGACGACCGTGCGTCGCGCCCGCAGCTTGGCGCGATTATGAGCATCGACGCTGGCGCCAGTGTCGTGCTGGGGCTTGTCTCCGCCATGAGCGTGCCGGCGCCCTCTCTCGACAGTGCGACGGCGTCGTTGCGTATCGTCGAAGTAGAGTTGATCGGTGAGTTTTCAAAGCCGACGATCAACGCCCCTGCGCGGTTCAAGCGCGGCGTTTCATCCTATCCGACCCTTGGCGATACGGTCCATGTGGCGACGCGTGATGAACTGGCGGCGCTTTTTGTCGTTGATGGCGGTGCGAGCGTGCGCATTGGCGTCGTCAAACAGGATGCGCAGATTCCGGCGACAGTAAATGTGGATGAAGTCTTCTCACGACATTGCGCCGTTCTCGGGACGACAGGCGCGGGCAAGTCATGCGCGCTCGCATTATTACTGAAATCGGTATTAAAGCGGTTTCCCAACGGCCACATCGTCATTCTTGATCCCCATAATGAATATTCAAAAAGTTTCGGCGATCATGCAGTGATCTTTGACCCGAACAGTTTCACCTTGCCCTACTGGATGCTGACTTTCGATGAACTGGTCGAGGTGCTCTATCCCGGTAAGGATGGCTATTCGGAAGAAATCGAAATTCTCGCCGATCTAATCCCGGCGGCGAAAAAGATGAATCTGGCGGCCTCCGCGAAACCGGGCAAGCTGCGCACCGACACTAGCGCGATCACCGTCGATACGCCGGCGCCATATCGAATTTCAGAACTCCTGACTTTGATCGACAAGTCCCTTGGCGGTCTCGACAGTGGCCGCAATGTCGCTCCCTACAAACGATTACGCAACCGCATTCACACGATCAGTCAGGATGCGCGTTACGCCTTTATGTTCGGCAGTCTGACGATTCAGGATAACCTCACAGAACTTCTGGGGCAGCTGTTTCGCATTCCGGTGGGCGACAAGCCGGTTAGCGTAATCGAACTTGGAGGGCTGCCGACCGAAGTTGTGCAAGTGGTGGTTTCGGTCGTCTCGCGCCTGGCGTTTGAGTTCGGCCTATGGAGCAACGGCGCCGCACCGATCGCGCTCATTTGCGAGGATGCGCATCGTTATGCGCCGGCGGACCCGGATGAGGGTTTCGGACCGACGCGCCGATCGCTGATCCGCATCGCAAAAGAAGGTCGCAAAACCGGCGTTTCCTTGTGGATCGCCTCTCAGCGCCCGACCGAACTGGACCCGACAGTCCTGTCTCAGTGCAACACTATCTTCGCCATGCGCCTCGCCAATCAGGCAGATCAGGAGGCGCTGCGCGCCGCTGTGCCGGACGCTTCTACCAGTCTCTTGAGCTGCCTGCCGTCACTCGGTCTTGGCGAAGCCATCGCAGTGGGCGAGGGCGTGCCGATGCCGACGCGTATTCGCTTTGACGCGCTGGAGCCGAATGAAGTGCCGCGCAGTCTTACAGCGAGCTTTACCGACGGCTGGTCTGTAGAGATTGAAGATGACAGCTTCATTGAGCGCATTGTTGAACAGTGGCGCGCGCAGCGAAGGCTTGTGCCTGACGTTTAGGCCGGTCTTCAACGGCTAATCACTTAATTCATGAGCCCCTTGATCCGGTGCGCAGCATCGGCACAATGCGCCGGATCGGCGCGGAGAGTCGCGTGTGCAAGGAAGGCATTGTCATGAAAAACACCCTTTTGGCGCTTGGCGCTGTGATCTCCATGGGCGCATCCGCGTTCGCTCAAGATACGGCGCCAGCGGACCGGCCTCTGACGATTGTTATTCATGGCGGCGCCGGGGCGCTGGCGCCGGGGCGTTACACGGCTGATGAAGAAGCTGCGTTCGAGGCGAAACTGAACGAGGCGCTGGACGCGGGGTATGCGGTCCTCGAAGCGGGCGGCTCTGCACTCGACGCCATCGAAGCTGCGATCATACTGATGGAGGACTCGCCGCTTTTCAACGCCGGCAAGGGCTCCGTTTTCACCCGCGAAGGCAAGAACGAACTCGACGCATCGATTATGGATGGCGCGAACCGGAACGCCGGCGCTATCGCCGGAGTCACGAAGGTAAAAAACCCGATCAAGCTCGCCCGCGAGGTGATGGAGAATTCCGAGCACGTGATGTTCGCACGCGAAGGGGCGGAGGAATTCGCCAAAGAGCGTGATCTTGAATTCGTCAAGCCGAAATATTTCTATACGGAAAAACGCTGGAAAAGTTATGAAACCGCGCTTGAGGCGGAAAAGATGAACAAGGAAAGCTCGCTGCCCATCGACTATAAATGGGGCACCGTCGGTGCGCTTGCGCTTGACGCAAACGGCAATCTCGCTGCGGGCACATCGACGGGTGGTATGACCTTGAAACGCTACGGCCGCGTGGGGGACGCGCCGATCATCGGCGCCGGGACTTTTGCCGACAACAATTCCTGTGCAGTGTCTTCCACTGGGCACGGTGAATATTTCATGCGCCTCACAATCGCCCGGGATATCTGCGCGCAAATGGAATATGGCGGCAAGTCAGTTGAAGAGGCTGCTGATGACGTCATTCACAACCGCCTTGAAAACCTCGGTGGCGACGGCGGCGTGATCGTGCTTGGGCCGGACGGCGATTACGCCATGACGTTCAATTCCGACGGGATGTTCCGCGGCGTTAAGAACCAGGCCGGCGTTCAGGAAGTCGCGATCTACGGCGAGTAGAGCTTACTCAAATCAAAGCGCTTCGGACCTTCGGCATGATACGGCGGCTTACCGGGATTTCAGCGTCCGTGGTCAGCCGCAGGGCGCCGACACCGGAGCTTTTGCGGGTGAGTGACCGGACATAGTCCGTATTCACAAGATAGGATCTGTGCACGCGCAGAAATGTCGTCGGCAACTCCCCTTCAAGCTGCGACAGACTTCCATTGTGCAGGATTTCGCGCCCGTCCTTAAGGCAGATTTCGACATAATCGCCGGCGCCCTTGCAATGAGCAATGTCTTGTGCCGCAACGACATCAATTTTACCGGCGCCTGAAATCTTGATGGAGGTGACGGCGTCCGTCTCATTTGCGCGTTCAAGAGTCAGCGCCAGCTGCCGTGACCGGGTTTGTTCATCCTCAAGGCGGGTGCGCTCGCGCGCCAGCGCAAAAGCCTGCGCCACAAACAGAACGAGCAGCAACGCAGCGACTTCATAAAAGAAAATCGTATCGAGAAATCTGTCAGGGAAAATAACGACCGTTGCCGCGAATAATGACAGCGTAATAAAATAGACTAGTGCAAAAGGCCGTCGCCGGTAGGCGGCAAGTCCGGTGATGCTGGCGCTGACGATGGCTGGTATCAGTATTGCGAGGCCGCCTTTGCCGTCGAAACCGGGGGCCAGAATAATTCCTGCCGCCGCCGCCAAAGTGACAAAACCGAAGACAAGACCACGACGGCGGGTCAGGTATCGTTCGATAACGTGACCGGCAAGGCAAAGCCCGAAACCAGCCGAGAACAGAACCACGAGGATCATGCGCCAGTCATGAACCGGATAAAGATACGGAACGAGACCACGGTAAATCTCCGTGAACAGCTGGCTCGCAGCGAAAAATGACACCAGCGCTAATAGCGTATTGTCGGGCCTGAACTGGGCTGTGACGGACGCGGCGGCGAAATAGAGAAAGCCCGCGACCAGCGCGCCGAAGGGAATGAGTGACGGCCAATAGGCGTCAAGAATCAAAAAAGTGGGGTCGGCGTATTCGCCAAAAACAATCCGCTGCAACGGGTAACGGAAATGCACAAAGCCATGATGGGCTGACATTCGGATGGCGAAGACATTTTCTCCGCCGATCAGCGCATCCCGGGATACGAGAAAAACGGCGTCCATTCGGCCCGGCGTTTCGTCTTGCTTCGTTGCTGCGGGGAAGCCGTTTCGCCCAAGCAGGCGTCCGTTCAAATATACCTCGCTTGACGTTTTTCCGAAAATGTAAAATCCGAGTGGCTTGTTGGACGCAAGAAGGGCTTGGTCAGGCTGAACGCTTGCCTCGATCCATAGATGCCGGCCTTGCGGATCGACCTTCCAGTAAGGGATGGCTTTGCAATCCTCGCCGTCAAAATTTGGCGGCTCCATATCATCGTCTGCAGCCTGACATTGGATGACGGTTTCAACGAGGAGGTTTTTCGCGTTTGCGGGCGTTAATGCTGCAAATACGCAAACGCTGAGGAGAATCGGAAGGAGCCATGATTTCATCGGCGCACCGTATACCGATTTGACGCCGCCGTTCATCGCCGCTGGCCGAATATCCCCGACCGCCGGTCGATTTGCCTGTTCCGATTGTGTCGATGCGGCGCGGATATGGGGTAGCACACCCCTTAATCTAAGCTCGGAGTTTAGTGATTATGAAAATGTTCGGCGTATTTGGCTTCTTTTCTCTCGCCCTTATCGCTGGTTGCGCCAGTTCGGGCTCGGTTTCGGCTGAACTGCCCATCGAGACAGCATTTATTTTCAAGGCTGACAGCGGCGAAGAAACGCCGGCCTTTCGCGGCGAGTTTCAGGCCCCGGAAAACCGATCCGATCCTGACAGCCGGACTCTGACCTTGCGCTATGTTCGGTTTGCCGCGACGGGAGAGAACCCCGGTTCACCGATCGTCTACCTTGCCGGCGGCCCGGGTGGGTCCGGGATTCGAACCGCAAAATGGCGACGCTTTCCCTTGTTCATGGCAATGCGTGAATTTGGCGATGTGATTGCTTTTGAACAGCGCGGGACAGGCGAGTCCGACGATACGCCTGAATGCGCCTCTGACATCTTTATTCCTGATAATGAAGCCTTACCGGTCAAAGAAGCGCATGCGCGCCTGCATCGTTCGGTCGTCCAGTGCCGCACGTTCTGGGAGGCGCAAGGCGTTGATCTTCGCGGCTATACGACGGTTGAAAGCGCACGCGATCTGGATGCTTTGCGTGCGCATCTTGGCGCTGAAAAAATCACTCTTTGGGGGATTTCCTACGGTACGCATCTGGCGTTAGCGGCGCTGAAAGAAATGGAGCCTCGTATTGACCGTCTGGTGCTTGCAAGCGCGGAGGGGCTCGACCAGACAGTGAAGTTGCCGTCGCGGACCGACGCCTATTTTGGTCGATTGCAAGAAGTAATCGATGCGCAGCCGGCTGCGAAAGCTGCTTATCCCGATATCAAAGAGTTGATGCGCCGCGTTCATGCAAAGCTCGAAAAAGAGCCGGTCATGCTCCAGCTTGAGACGGGCGATGGCGCAAGCGCGAATTACCTCCTGCAAAAACAGACGATGCAAAGGATTGCGTCCGGCATGATTTCCGATCCCGTTCGTGCGGTTGCGCTTTTGCAGATGTATAGCGCCGTTGACGCTGGAGAGTATGCGCCGGCTGTCGGTATCTTGCAGCGTTTTGTAAGGCCCGGTGCGCCGGTGGAATGGAGCGCTATGTCGCTTGCCATGGATGTCGCCTCCGGCATTGGGGATGAGCGGTTAGCCCGGGTGGAGCGGGAAGCGCAGACAGGTTTGCTAGGGGATCTTCTCAATTTTCCCATGCCGCAATTAAACGGGGCGCTCGCCGATATGGATCTGGGTGAGGCGTTTCGGACCGCGCCGGAGAGCGAAATTCGCGCGCTCCTGCTGACCGGAACGCTGGATGGGCGGACTTATCCCAACAGCCAGCAGGAAGCCGTCGCCGGATTGAGTAATGTGACGACCGTGACGGTGGAGAATGCGGGACACAACCTTTTCATGAGTTCGCCCGCGGTGACCGAAGCCATCCAGCGTTTCATGCGGGATGAAGCGGTCAGCGATTACACAATCAAAATTGATCCGCCTAAATTTGTGTCAGAGTAAGCGGGTCGCCTGGCTGCGCTGCGCTTGAATTCACATTCCTGCGTAACCTGAATCGCTAACCCACTGACGACGCACGCCTTTTAGCTAGTGAACATAGTGAATACGGACGCTGGCCGCGCCACAGGCGCGCCTGCGTTTTCGTGCTGACGCGGATTTGATCAATTTCGGGCTGACATGGACCGATTTGCCTTGACAATCCTCTTTGTATCTTCCTATCTTCAAATAAATAAATCTGCACATCTTTGCAGATAAGTAACTGCGCAATATTGTAACCTTTAAGGTGCGCTGCTCAGATACCGAGGTTGCAATGTCAGAGTTTGGGGCGGGCAAGGCTGCTTGCGCAAGACGAATAGGAAGGGCGCGCTGATGCCGAGTCGAACAATCGTCGCAAAGGAACTGGGTGATATTTTCAAGATCATTGCTCACCCTGACCGTATTCGATTGATTGAAGAACTGCGCAAAGAAGAAAAAGACGTGAACACGCTGGCCGAGGGTCTTGGTTTGCCAAGTCCGCGCGTGTCGCAACATTTAAGTCTTTTGCGGGCTCATCGCATTGTCGACGAACGCCGCGACGGACGCCATCACTATTACTATTTGATCCAGCCGGAAATCGCCGATTGGATCGTAGACGGACTAAGTTTCATTGAAGGCAAGATGGCCGGGATTTCTTCATCGAACATCAAGGCCGTTCGCCGTCTCTGGGCATCGGACGCACCATAAGCATTAGCCACCTTACAACAGGAGATCACTCATGCCTCATTTCGCCGCCGGAGTTGTTCGATTTCAAAACGAGGTCTATCCGCAGAAAAAAGAACTGTTTGAGAAGCTGAGCCAGGGACAATCGCCTGAAGCGCTTTTTATCACCTGTTCAGATTCGCGAATCGAAACCGCGATGATCACTCAAACGGAGCCGGGCGAGCTTTTCATTTGCCGTAACGCGGGCAATATTGTGCCCCCGCACACGACGCAGACGGGCGGCATGACGGCGTCGCTTGAATTTGCTGTCGCCGCGCTGAAAGTTCCTCATATCGTTATATGTGGTCATACTGAATGCGGCGCCATGAAAGGCGCCATGAACACGGATGGTCTTTCAGGTCTGCCGCATGTGAAGGAATGGTTGAGCTTCACGCAGGCGGCGGTGGACATTGTCAAGGAAACTGGCGCCGACCTTAGCGAAGCTGAGCAGATGGATATGCTGCTTGAGCAGAATGTTATCCTTCAGCTTCAGCATTTGAAAACGCACCCGTCGGTTGCCGTCCGTCTCGCCAAAGGCGATCTGAAACTTCATGGCTGGGTCTACGACATTAAAACCGGGGCGGTGAACGCTTATGACGAAGAAAAGAACCAGTTCTGCCCGGTGGATGTTCGCTATGCTGAGGAGATGGCGAAGCTTGCGACTCATGAAGGCTGCGCAGCGTAACGCGACTTAATTGAAATAAAGGATTACGCTAATGAAGACTTCCTCCGTATTTTCACGCGGCGGCAAAATTTTCGATACATCGAATTTGCGCGGCGACATGTATGGCGGGCTTACCGCCGGTATTGTCGCCCTGCCGCTGGCGCTCGCCTTCGGCGAGGCTTCTGGGGCCGGCCCGATCGCCGGTTTATGGGGCGCTATCATCGTCGGCTTTTTCGCCTCCCTGTTTGGCGGCACCGGCTCGCAGATTACTGGGCCAACGGGACCAATGGTTGTTGTTTTTGCCGGCGTATTCGCTTCACTGTCCGGCAATCCAGCGCTTGTGTTCGCGGCGGTCGTGCTCGCAGGGATTCTCCAGATTCTGTTCGGGGTGTTCAAGCTTGGGCAGTATATCCGGCTTGTTCCGTATCCGGTTGTTTCCGGATTTATGAGCGGTATCGGTTGTATTATCATCGCCTTGCAGGCGTCGCGCCTGTTCGGCCATGAACCGGAAGGCGGCGGCACAATTCCGGCGCTTACCGCTATTCCAGGCGCTGTCATGGACCCAAACTGGGTCGCGCTCGGTATAGGATTACTGACGCTTCTAATTGTTTTCAAATGGCCAAAGGCTTGGGGCAAGTTTGTACCAAGTCCGTTGGCGGCGCTTATCATTGGCACTGTGCTTAGCCTCTTTATTAAAGGCGCGCCGATCCTTGGCGACATTCCAACCGGATTCCCGTCATTTATTATACCTACCTTTACGCAGGATACGTTCCTGATCGTACTGGAAGCTGCATTTATTCTCGCCGTGCTTGGCGCGATTGACAGCCTGCTGACGTCGCTGGTTGCAGACAACATGACCCGCACCCGTCACAATTCCGACCGTGAACTTGTCGGGCAGGGTATCGGTAACATGATCGCCGGATTCTTCGGCGCTATTCCAAGCGCGGGCGCCACCATGCGCACCGTGATCAATATTCGCACCGGCGGTCAGACGAAGATATCCGGCATGCTGCATTCGGTATTGTTGCTTGCTGTTGTCGTCAGTCTGGCGCCGCTGGCGTCGCAAATTCCACATGCCGTGCTGGCCGGTATTCTGGTGAAGGTCGGTTATGACATCATTGATGTGGCGTATCTGCGCCGCGCGCATAAAGGTCCACGCTGGGACCTCGCGTTGATGGCGCTGGTGCTTGGCCTGACGGTGTTTGTTGATCTGATCACAGCGGTTGCTGTGGGCGTCGTTCTGGCGGCGCTCGCTTTCGTCAAGAAAATGGCGGACGATCAACTCGTCGCTTTCGGTGAAACGGAGCCGCGCGTCACCACGGAAGAAGAACGCGCTCTGCTTGATCAGGCGAAGGGACGTGTGACTCTGTTCGACTTCGGCGGACCGTTGAGCTTTGGCGCCGCCGCGGATCTTGGTCATCAGGTGCGTGAGCGCGTCAAAAAGAAGACGAGTGCGATCATTCTCGACTTCTCGCGCGTACCGTTTATCGACGTATCTGCGGCGCGGGCTGTTGAAACAATTGCTTGTGACGCCAGCCAGGCCGGTAAGACGGTTTACGTCACCGGCATAAATGAAAAAGTCAGCTATGTCTTGGCGGCGCTAAACGCTGATCATTGCCTGCCGACAGATACGCAATACAAGGATCGACTGAGCGCCCTGCGCGCAGCGGTCGAAGCGGTACTGGCGGACGGCAAGGAGCAAGTAACGCCGGAGCCTGTGCCGACGCCTGCTCAATAAAATAAAAAGCAGGGGGAGACTTTTGAAACCGGCGTCGTGCAAAACGGCGCCGGTTTCTTGTATTCAAGACTTATCTGTCTGGCGTGATTTGAAAAAGGCGCGCCACTTCATCCGGATCGAACAACGCTGTGCCGGGTGTTAACCGGGTGGCGGCTGCGGCGCACATACCGTAGCGAAGCGCCTTTTCATCGTCCCAGCCTTTCAACAACCCAACCAGCAATCCGCCTACGAAGGAATCCCCGGCGCCGACAGCGCTGTGTGCGGCGACGGGCAGGGCGCTGACGCGTGCAACGCCGTCTCGCGTCGCCATGATGGAGCCGTCCTCGCCGTGAGTAATGGCGACACGTTCGATTTTTCCTGAGCTGACAAGGTTTTCTGCGAAGGAAATGATCTCATCCGGCCAGGTTAACTTGCGCCCGGCCAGCGCCGGATACTCAAACTTGTTCTGACGCAAGAGAAAAAAGCCTTCCTCAATCGCTGCGTCGCGCCCACTAACGGAATCGAGGACGAAGCGGGCGCCTTTCTTTCTAGCGAGGCGGGCGGCTCGCGCCCAGAAGTCTTCCGGCGCGCCCGGCGGCAGACTGCCGGAGCCGACAACGTAATCATCGGCTGCAGCTTCTTCATCAATCGCCGCGAGCAATTGATCCGCCTCGTCGCCGGACCATTCTTTGCCGGGCAAGCTGAAGCGATATTCATCGCCGCCGGCGATATCGCGAACGTGGAATGCAATGCGTGTTTCGGCGGCAACATCGACCACCCGCATCGGAACATTCTCCTCCGCCATTGCGGCTTTCAATGCCTCGCCGGCGACGCCGCCGGCGGTGAAGATCGCGAGAGTCTCGGCGCTAAGTCGGTTTGTGGATCGGGCGACATTAATCCCGCCGCCGCCGGGATGAGTTTCTGGATTCTTGCAGCGGGTTTTACGATTTGGTTCGACAGCGTCCGCATCGACGGCGTAATCACGAACCGGGTTCGGGGTGAGCGTAATGATGCGCGGCATCAAAGCAGCCCCAGGGACTTAAAGCTCGCGTGATGTTCATGACCAATAACAAGATGATCATGCACGCCAATATGGAGCGCCTTGGCGGCGCTGACAATCTGTTTGGTCATTTCAATATCAGCGTTTGACGGCGTCGGATCGCCGGACGGATGATTGTGAACGAGAATGATCGCAGAGGCGCCAAGCTCTAGCGCGCGTTTGACGACTTCGCGAGGATAGACCGGCGTATGATCCACCGTACCCCGTTGCTGGACTTCATCTGCAATCAGAATATTTTTTTTATCGAGAAAAAGGATGCGAAAGAGTTCGGTTTTTTCGTCAGCCATAGCTGCGCGACAATAAGATAACAGCGCATCCCATGAAGAGATGACCGGGCGTTTCAAAACGCGCGCCTGGGCGAGCTTGACGGCGGCTGCCTGCACGATTTTCAACTCCTGCGCTACACTGTCCGAAACGCCCTTAATTTCTGTCAGGCGTTCAATCGGCGCGGCGAGGGTCTGTGCAAAACCGCCAAAGGTTGCGATCAATTCCTTGGCCAGCGGTTTGACATCGCGGCGCGGGATGGCGCGAAACAAAACAAGCTCCAGCAATTCGTAATCCTGAACGCCATCGACGCCCGCCTTGCGGAACCGTGCGCGCAGCCGTTCGCGATGCCCGGCGGCGTGATTTTGCAAAGGTGACGAATTATTTTTGTTGATATCAGGCATACTTTGACTGTTCGTGTTGCTGACAACCATTATTAATTGCCATGACGAGTTCATTTGCTTGCTTGGAAGAAACGAAAGTAAATTTTCCCTCGTTGTGATGAATTAGTACGCCTCGATCTCCAATGTAAAAGTATGCGGTGCTGGCAAATAGTGAAAATCCACCATATTCTGAGGTTGCTTCTTTATACGAAGTTTCTTGAACACTTGTGATATCTTGGAATAGAATTTTTGAATAAACATAAAAGCGACGTCTTAGACTTACGCTATTGAAATCAACCTTTGTGATCAGCTTTGGGGTTGTGATCGCTATTGCGATTATAAGGCCCGTCATTGCAACAAAAATACTTGCCCAAATATCTGAGGATGGACTGGAGAAATGCACCCACCCTGAAATGGCAAGCATAATAAGCGGTATACCCAGTCTCATATAGAGTGGCTGGCTTTGCCTCTCCTCAAAAATGACTTTGTTGTTGTCAGGCACTATGCATAGGGCGGGCGGTCTAGGCCTTTCGGCGATTTCGTAAAGATCTCAACCCCGTCTTCGGTGACGCCGATAGAGTGTTCGAATTGAGCGGACAAAGAGCGGTCCCGCGACACTGCCGTCCAGCCGTCTTTGAGGAGTTTTACATCCGGCTTGCCGTCATTGATCATCGGCTCGACGGTGAAAAACATGCCGGCTTTCAGCTCCGTATCAGGCGCCCGGTGAACGCCGCCGAAACGATCGGTAAATTCCGCATAATGAACAACATTCGGCGCGTCATGGAAGACACGACCCAGCCCATGCCCGCAAAAATCGCGAACAACGGAAAAGCTCTGCGCCTCCGCCAGGGTTTGTATGGCATGGCCAATATCGCGCAAGGTTGCGCCTGGTCGGATGACATTGATCCCGGCCATCATCGCATCATAGGTCGTATCGACGAGACGGCGCGCCTTCACCTTCGGCTCGCCGGCGTAATACATGCGGCTCGTATCCCCATGCCAGCCGTCAAGGATGACCGTGACGTCGATATTCATGATATCGCCGTTCTTGAGTGTCTTGCTGCTGGGAATGCCATGGCAGATGACATGGTTGAGCGAGATGCAGCTCGCATGGCGATAGCCGCGATAGCCGATGGTTGCGGATAAGGCGCCGTGGTCGAAAACGAACTCGCGGATTTTATCGTCGACAGCGCCAGTGGTGACGCCGGGCTCGACGATCTCTGTCACCATGTCGAGGCATTCGGCGGCGAGGCGCCCGGCCTTGCGCATCCCCTCGAAATCTTCCGGAGGGTGGATCTTGATTGCGCCGGTGCGGATGTCGGCGTCTTCTTCGATTGCGACTTCGGTCATGGCGTTTCCAGTTGTATTTCCAGAGCCTTGCGAAGAACTACCTCGCTGGTGGTCACTTCGCAATCATAGCACAGGGTTTCAACACCGGCGTTAACCGCCTCCGTCAGGGCCCTGGCGTAAGTGGGGTCAAGGTCCGCCGCCGGCCGGAAAGCCCTACAATCACTGCGCTGTACGACAAACAACATAACCGCCCGCGCGCCTTGCGCCGCCACTGAGCTGAGTTCCATGAGGTGCTTGGCGCCCCGTTTCGTCACCGAATCGGGAAATTCTGCGAGGCCGGTCTTCCGAGACAGGTGGACGTTCTTGATTTCCACATAGCAGGGTTTGCGCCGCCGCCCGCCTTCTAGAAGCAGATCGACGCGGCTCGCATCGCCATATTTCACCTCGCGGCGCATATCCGCATAGCCGGAAAGCTCCGGGATGACGCCAGCCTCAATCGCTTCGGCGGCGATCTTGTTGGGGTTGGATGTGTTGACCGGGATCAGGGTTTTGCCGATCTCCACGATTTCCCAGGAATAGGGGAGCTTGCGTTTTGTTCCATGATGCTCGCTGACCCAGACGCGGGCGCCTTCCTCCGCAACGCCCATCATGGAGCCCGGATTGGCGCAATGGGCGGTGATTTCACGACCATCGTCCAGTGCGATGTCGGCGAGAAAGCGTTTGTAGCGCTGGACAAGGCGGCCTTTAAGGAGCGGGGAGGGAAATCGCACGGGCGCGGCTTAGCGCAGGATGCGCGCCGGGAAAACCCTCACAAGAGTTGTTCCCGCAGACTGACTGCGCTTTAACGTCGTCTCTCAATGACGCAGCAGTGCAATGAAAGGCGAGCGCCGGATGAGACGAGTGATGATGGCGATGGTGCTCCTTCTTACTGCGTGCGGCGCGCCGCAGAATAAGACGGAAAATGAGACAGTCTTATCGGATCAGGCAGCGCTTGCGGATCGGCTGACGCCTGTAGACCGGGCGCCCGGCGTCTACGCCAATCACTATGACAGGCTGCCCGAACCGCATGCGAATAACGCAGTCGCACTGGTTCCCGGGGAAGGGGAAGCCGTCATCTGGTCGTTCAATGGATTGCGCGAAGGCAAAACCCATGCGGATGTCAGCAAGGCGGCTTTCAACTGCGTCTTGCCCTGGGGCGGATGCCGGGCGGCGCAGGAGGTTCCTGTTGAACAGGGCCGCCTCGCCAGCGTCGCGGTCTTCCTTCATGACCGGGTCTTTTTATTTGGCGGGTACACAGTCGCCGAAGATGGAACGGAAGTTTCAACGCCGGAAGTCTTCGCCTTTAATCCGGAAACGGAGGAATATCAACGCCGGGCGGATATGCCTGTGCCTGTCGATGACGCCGTCGCATTTCATTTTGGCGATCGATATGTCGCGCTTGTTTCCGGCTGGCATGACGATGGCAATGTCGGGATCGTGCAAGTTTTCGATAGCTGGGAAGATATTTGGCTGGAAGCGACGGACTATCCCGGTGCGCCGGTCTTCGGTCATGCCGGCGGGGCGGTCGGAAACAAATTCGTCATCGTTGATGGTGTTGCTGTTGTCGGTGAAGAAGACGGCCGCAGACAGTTTGGCGCCGTTGACGAGGCATGGCTTGGCGAAATTGACGAGGACGATCCAACGCAAATCGCATGGAGCAAATTGCCACCGCATTCGGGCGGGCCGCTTTATCGGATGGCGGCGATTGGCGACCCTGAAAATAACCGCATCGTTTTTTATGGCGGCGCCGACAACCCTTACAATTATAATGGCGTCGGTTATGACGGCGCGCCGGCGAACGCCTCCGATCTTTTGTTTGCTTTCGACCTTGAAGGTGAGCAATGGATTGAGCTTGGGCGAACAGGAAAGCCGTCTATGGACCATCGCGGATTTATGACATGGAACGGCGCCTACTGGACCCTTGGCGGGATGAATAATAACGGCGAGGTCATTGGCGATCTTGTCCGCATTGAGATTGTAGAGTGATAACAATGACCGATACGCCTTCACGAAAAACCGCTGCAATTCTGGCCATTGGCGATGAGCTTTTGTCGGGCCGCACACGTGACGCCAATATGCACTTCCTCGCGGGTTGGCTGACCGAGCGCGGCGTCTCTCTGCAGGAAGCGCGGTTCGTCGGCGATGATGCGCGCGATATTGGTGAGGCGCTGAACGCGTTGCGGGCGAAATATGATTATGTTTTCACCAGCGGCGGCATCGGTCCGACCCATGACGACATTACGGTGGATGCGATCGCCGATGCGTTGGGCGTACCGGTGATCGAACATCCCAAGGCGATGGCGATGATCAACGCCTGGTACAGTGCTCGCAATGAAGCGGTAACGCCGGCGCGCAAGCGCATGGCGCGAACCCCGCAAGGGGCCACCTTGATCGACAACCCTGTTTCCGGCGCGCCGGGCGTCATGGTCGGCAACATCTTTGTGATGGCGGGCGTGCCGCGCATCTTTCAAGGCATGCTCCACGCGATTGAGGGCGAGATTGAGCGCGGCGCAAAACTGCATTCTCGTGCGGCGACGGCGGAAGGCCTGCCGGAGTCCAGACTTGCAGCGCAGCTTGCTGAAATCCAGAATGCGCTGAAAGGCGTGACGCTTGGAAGCTATCCGATTGATGGCGATGAGATGGGCGTCACGATTGTCGTCCGGTCCGAAAGCGCCGCGACGGCGGAAGCTGCGATTGACGCGGTTTGTGCGGCGATGAACGCACTTGGCTTTGAACCGGCGCGCGAAGACCATCGCGCCACCGCAAAGGGCTGACGCGTGATGAACATATCTAACAACTTGATGTTCGGAATCAGGTCGTTGAGTGCGGAACGCATTGGATCCGAAGCGCTTCTAAAGGTTTACATCAGTGAGGCAGTCGTCGAAATCGTCAGGATTTCTACAATCCTGGGTGAGAAAGCCGCGTTCGCTTCGGAAAACTTTAAAAATGTGATAAATGCGATTGTACCAATCGCCATTTTCGTTAGCGGCGATAAGCGTGACAAAAAGCGAGCTTGGACCATCAGGGTGTCCGAGCGGATCATTCGCCAGAGAAAGTCGCATAAGAAATTCAGACCCCGTTTCGCTCTGTTTGAGATCCATTATCCTGATAACAGATGCGCCGCCTCCTTCTCCACCGAATGCGAATCTAAAGCGCTCATGCTGCAGCGCTTCGCATTCCGCTGGCGCATCAGCGATATCAATTCGATTGAATGTGCGCCAATCCGCTCTTGGCAGCGCCTCTGGTTTTCGCAAGCCGCCTTGCCTTTTTTGCGGAAACCTGCCTGCGAACACGCGCTGCTCACGAAGCGGCACATTAGACGCCTCTTTCAGCGCAAGGGAAAAAACAGAATCGACGCCGGAAGCAACGGCTTCACAAACATTTTCATCAACGGGGTGTTGAGCGTACGCTGGCGCAGCAGCGATAGCGGCGCAAAAGCTAAATACGATAAACGCCAGACCTATGGGAGTTCCCATTACCTTCCCTCGAATTATTTCTTGTGGTCTACATCAATAGCCCAAAAACCTGCCAACGCAAAAATGCTGCGGCGCCTTGAGGTAGTATGCTGAGTATCTTTGACATCTTCAAAATCGGCATTGGCCCGTCAAGCTCACATACGGTTGGGCCGATGCGCATTGGGGTGCGGTTTCTGGAAGATGCGAAAGCCGCCGGCGTTATGAATGGCGCAACGCGGGTAAAGGCTGACCTGCACGGATCGCTGGCGCTGACCGGTATCGGTCATGGTACGGATAAAGCGGTTATTCTGGGGCTTATGGGGTTTCAACCGGACGAGACCGACCCTGACGAGGCCCAGGCGGCGTTTGAAAAAGTTGGCGCCGACAAGCGGCTTTTGCTCCATGGCGGACCGGAAGTGGCTTTTGATCCTGTTCGGGACATTGACCTGCGCGGTGATATCATTCCGACCGTGCACCCCAACGAAATGCGGCTTGCGCTCTATGACGGGGCCGGCGGGATTGTTTTCGAACAGGTCTATTATTCCGTTGGCGGCGGCTTTATCGCCAGCGCTAAGCAGCTTGAGACGCCGGCGGAAGATGACCTGATTGCGCGGCCTCGCCGCGGCGTCCATAGTTTCGCGTCAGCCAGAGAGCTTTTGGCTCTGTGTGGCGACCACAATCTCTCAATTCACGAAGTGATTTTACAAAATGAGGACCAGTCTCGCCCACGCGCTGAAACGGAAGCGAGACTTGACGCCGTCTGGCGCGCTATGCGCGATTGCGTTGATCGCGGCCTTCGAACCACCGGCATCCTGCCCGGTGGGTTGCAGGTTAAACGCCGGGCGCCGTCGCTGTTCGAGAAGCTGCAGGAAGCGCCGCTCGCCAATGAGCGCGAACAGCTTTTTGACTGGCTGAATGTTTACGCCATGGCGGTGAATGAAGAGAACGCCGCCGGCGGGCGCGTCGTCACGGCGCCGACCAATGGCGCAGCGGGGATTATTCCCTCAGTGCTTAAACATTATTGCGCCGGAGACGGTGAAGAGAATTTAGGCCACATCCGGATCTTTCTGACGACAGCCGCCGGTATCGGCATGCTCTACAAGCAGCGCGCGTCGATTTCCGGCGCCGAGATGGGCTGTCAGGGCGAGGTTGGCGTCGCCTGCTCCATGGCGGCGGGCGGGCTGGCTGCGGTCTGGGGCGGTGCGCCGGCGCAGGTCGAGCGCGCGGCGGAAATCGGCATGGAGCATAATCTGGGCCTTACCTGCGATCCCGTTGGCGGGCTGGTGCAAATCCCTTGCATTGAACGCAACGCCATCGGCGCGGTCAAGGCAGTCAATGCGGCGCGCCTTGCCTTGCGTTCCTCGGAAGACGCCAAAGTCTCGCTTGATCAGGTGATCGAGACCATGCGCCAGACAGGTCTCGATATGTCGCGCAAATACAAAGAGACCAGCGAGGGCGGTCTGGCTGTAAACGTCGTCGAGTGCTGATCAGGTCTGACGCCAAGGAGGCCTTTGCCAGAGCGGCGATGAATGATAGAGGGACACCTCCGGCAAGCATGCGGACGTGGCGGAACCGGTAGACGCAACAGACTTAAAATCTGTCGTCAAGAGTAATTTTTAAGGTTGCGAAAATGCTAAAAAGAACAAGAAATACAATTTGCTAGAACGATCTTGACGACAACGGTATAGTTGACCTTTCGAGCGCTGAGGGTCACATGAGGGACAAAGGAAATCGAAGGACATACAAAGTTTGCGGGCGTGGTGGAATTGGTAGACACAACAGACTTAGACCACGTTTGAGTGCCCCGCCGGAAACGACGGGAGTAGAACTGCTCAAATTCGGGGAAAGCTAAAGGTCCGTATA
The DNA here is from genome assembly GCA_039196665.1 of Pseudomonadota bacterium. Lineage (GTDB taxonomy): Bacteria > Pseudomonadota > Alphaproteobacteria > Caulobacterales > Parvularculaceae > Hyphococcus. Next base: position 431,329 of record JBCCUQ010000004.1, read on the forward strand.
CGACCCATGCCAATCCCGAGCCAAACCCTGAGAGGGGAAGGTGTAGAGACTAGACGGGCAGCATCTAAGGTCGGCCTTCCGGCTAAGATGAAGGGATAGTCCAGACCACAAACGACGCGGTTGCGTCGGCGGTGAAAACCGTAGCGGGTAAGAAAATCTGTCGGAGGTATCTCCGTGCCGGTTCGAGTCCGGCCGTCCGCACCAACTTTCAATTTTCGATCTCATTCTGGAACGAATGCGCTGAGCGAGGTTCGCTCCCGACTTTCAGATACCCAGAAAAAGTGGCGGCGCATCCGGAAGGAAACGCGCCGCCGCCAGATTTGGGCTCAAAGTTGGAGGGCTAAAATGAGGGCTGGAGCACTCCGGCCTCACAACTATAGACGTAGCCGCCGCCAAACCCTTCACCACTATCAGCCTGACCCACCAAGTGAGGTTGTGTAGATGAAGCATTTTCGTGCGTTGCGCGTCTATCTGAGTGAACGCTTGAGGGCGGCGCCCTCGCATCAATTGGAATGCGCCGGGCTTCCCGCCATGGCCAATCAGGAGGGGAGCTGTTGGCCAGCGAAGCCTTACTGTATCTGTCGAATACCAGCGTCATCCTGGTTGATGAACCGGGCGCTGACTCTATTGATCGCCAGGGGCTTGGCTGTCTCGCGCTTGCCGTGGCGTCCTCGGTCGGTCTTGTCTGGCGCAGCCTGCAATCGACCGTGACGCCTTACGTTGTCGAAGTCGATGAGCTGGGCACCGTTCAGGCCGTTGGACCTGCGACACTGCGATATGAAGTGACCGATGCGCAGATCGCGCATCATCTAGCGCGCTTTCTCGAAGATGTGCGCGGTCTGTCGGTTGACCCGGTGGTGGTGCGTCAGAACTGGCTGTCGGCTTACGATTATACAACCGATCGCGGCGCCCTCGTTCTTAATGATTACGCCCGCGACAATGATCCCTTTGAAAGCGTCGGACGCCGCTCGCGCACCGTCGATGTCGTCAGCGTCGTGCGCATTTCAGACGACAGTTTCCAGGCGCGCTGGGTCGAGCGGACATTCGAAAACTCCGCCCACGTCAAAACCGAACGGTTCACAGCGCTGATGACCATCATCATCGATCCGCCGAGCGATGCGGAGACGCTGCGCAAGAACCCGCTCGGCATTTTCATTCACGGCCTCAATTGGGGCCAGGATCTCGATACAGGAGTAGAGTAATGCTGAAATCCATCCTTCCCTTGGCGATCGTCGTCAGTCTCGCAGGGTGTGCAAGTTATCCTTTCGAGGAACCGGCAGACACGGACTATTTCGAAGCGATCGAGGTTGTCGAAGACGCTGACTTGCCGGTCGAGATCGTCGAGACGGTAACGCCTTTGCCACTGCCAGGTCAGCTAAAAGAGATTCCTGTGCCAAGCCTCGCACCGGATCGCGCCTCACCGGCCGAAGCGATCGCGGAGGGACGTGAAAACGCCCAAGTCGAACCGTCGCTCGACGGCTATATCAACGCCGTGCAGGTCTACCCCTACACAGAGGGGGCGCTTTACCGGCTTTACTCGGCACCGGGCCAGGTCTCCGACATCGCGTTGCAGCCCGGCGAAGAACTGATTTCGATCTCCGCCGGCGACACTGTGCGCTGGGTTGTTGGAGATACAACTTCAGGCGGACCGAATGGAACGCGAGCGCATGTGCTGGTGAAGCCGATTTCATCGGGGCTTTCAACGAACCTGATGATCGCCACCGACCGGCGCACCTATCATCTTGAATTGGAATCGACTTCCGGCGCCTATATGGCGGCGCTTTCCTGGCGCTACCCGGCCGATGAACTGCAAAATCTCAGAAGCCGGAATGATCGCGCAAGCGTTCGCGCCGAGCGTACCATTGCCCGCGGCCTGACCCTTGCCGATCTCAATTTTGATTATCGCATAGAGGGCGACCGCGCCGATTGGCGTCCAGTGCGTGTCTTCGATGACGGGAGGCATGTTTTCATTCAGATGCCGGACGACATCGCGTCGATGGATGCGCCGCCGCTCTTTATTGTCGGAACAAGCGGCGATGCTCAGCTCGTCAATTACCGCGTGCGCGGACAATACTACATCGTTGATCGACTCTTTGCGCGCGCCGAACTGCGTCATGGCGAGCGCGATCAGACTGTTGTGCGTATCGTAAGAGCCGGTCAGCAACGCGCTGGTCTCTTTGGGCGGTGATCAGATGGCCGACCCGATTCCCTTCGAAGAGCAAGCCGAAGCGCTGAAACTCCGCGCCAAGCCGAAACCGGTGACGCAGATCAACCGCAAGGTTGTCATCGCGATCGCCGGCGTCGGCGCCGTGCTCTTGTTTCTGGCCGCTTCAATTGCGCTCGATCCACCGAAAGTGTCAGGCAGTGACGAACCACGTGAGCTTTACAATACGCGCAATAAAGCAACCGCCGACGCGCTGGCGGATTTGCCGGCGTCATATGAGCAGCTGGCGGTGCAGTCTGACACGCCGGTCCTCGGGCCGCCGCTTTCGGGCGACCTGGGCGCGACGTTTGTGCAAACCGAGCGCGAATTGGGCCTGACGCCGGAACCGGCGCTGGAGCCCGTCTATGATTTCAGGCCTGACCCGGTGTCGGAGGCAGAACGCGCCGAGCGCATTCGTCAGGCGCAGCTCGTTCAGGAAAGTCTGGAGTCGCCAGTGTTTTTTCAGACCAGCGCTGGTCGTGGTGCGCGCACCGATACATCGACGACTGCCGTCCAGCCGATCGACCCGTTTGCAGCGTTGACAGAAGCGACGGCTGCCTATGCCCGCGGCGGGTCGTTACCTGGCGCGCCAGCACAGGAAGATCCCAATCTGCAATCCTCCAAATTGGCATTCGCGGACAGCGCCAATGACGACGCGATTTACAATCCCCATCGTCTGGTCGATCCGGCCTCGCCTTATCAGGTGATGGCCGGGACGATCATTCCGGCGAGCCTCATAGCGGGGCTCAATTCTGATTTACCGGGCACGATCATCGCGCAAGTCACGCAGCCGGTTTATGACACGGTGTCTGGCTCATATCTTCTGATCCCGCAAGGCGCCCGGCTGATCGGACGTTATGACAGCCAGGTTTCTTTTGGACAGGACCGCGCCCTCGTCGTCTGGGATCGGATCATCTTCCCCGATGGCGCGTCATTGCAAATCGCAGCGCTGCCGGGCGCCGACCAGTCAGGCTATAGCGGGCTTTCCGACAAGGTGGACAATCATTGGGGCCGCGTCTTCACCGCCGCCGGTCTCGCAACGCTTCTCGGCGTTGGAACCGAGCTAGCCTTCGATGACGATGAAACCGGCATCGCGCGAGCGGTGCGAGACGGTTTTCAAGACACCACCAATCAGGCCGGACAACGCATTGTCGATCGTAACTTGAATATCCAGCCAACCTTGCGCGTGCGTCCTGGCTGGCCGCTGCGTGTGATCGTAACGCGCGACCTCATCTTGCGGCCCTATGAAGAGGGGAGACACCCATGACCTTGAAACTTGGCGAACTGCCAAACCGAACACCGGCGAAACTGACGATCCTGTTGCCGCCCGATGTGTTTGAGGCGTTGAATGATTATGCCGCCGTCTATGAGCGAATCTATGGCAAGCGTGAAGAAATCGAACAGCTCGCGCCTGAGATGATCGAGACGTTTCTCAATGGCGATACCGCCTTCAAGCGCGCGAGGCGCGAACTACACCAAACCCACAAGGAGGACTGACCTATGCCCGCAATTGGCACATTCACCAAAACCGACGATAGTTTTGTCGGGACCATTCGCACCATGACGATCAATGTCAAAACCAAGATCGTTCCCAACAAGGACAAGTCCAGCGACAATGCGCCGGACTACCGCGTCTATGCAGGCGGCGCCGAATTGGGTGCTGGTTGGCGCGAGACAGCCAAGGACGAAGGCAAGGACTACATCGCCATGAAACTCGACGATCCGAGTTTTGCCGCGCCGATCCGGGCCGCCTTCTTCGAGAACGTCGAAGAAGGCACGGGCGTGATGATGTGGAGCCGCGCGACCGTCTGAAGAGCAAGATCAAGCCATCCTACCACAACATAAGTTCTTGATTTGTTCTCATTTTGCTTTACGGTGTGGAAAACTAGAAGGATTGCGCGTTGGAGTGTTCGTTGAGAGATTTGATGCGCACGAACATGGAGGCAGACAAAACAAATAGCGGTGACAAGGCGAGTCATGACACATAAGTCCGGTTAGAATTGTGTTTTTGAGGAGCAGTGTTGTCGAAAGAGCTAACCCCAGAGAGAGCTAGGATTTTTCGGATCGCCCATATCGATAATGTCGAAATGATTTTGCGTGACGGGATGAAGTGCCGAAATTCCGGGTCTGCTGAGAATTATCGGCAAATAGGGAATCCGGAGCTGATTGATCGACGGCTTCTTCGTGAAGTTCCGTGTGAACCTGGTGGAACGCTTGGTGACTATGTTCCGTTCTATTTTACGCCTTTCTCTCCGATGCTTTATAACATTTCCACGGGGTATGGCGTTCAACGACGTGAAAACCATGAAATCGTGATCTTCGCGTCGTCGTTGCATAAGTTGGTGGAACATGACGTTCCGTTCGTTTTCACCGACCGACACGCCTATTTGGCTTACGCGCAGTTTACCTCTGACATGGAACGTCTGGACGAGATTGACTGGGAAGCTCTCCAGAATCGTGACTTTAGGAGGTCAGATCCAATGCGGTTTGAGCGGTATCAGGCCGAGGCATTGGTCCATAATGAGGTCCCTGTCGAGGCATTGCTAGGGGTGGCGACCTATAATGACGACGTCAAGGACCGCGTTATCGAGCTGGCCGGGGCGCATGGTGTGGACATTAAGGTCATTAAAAAATCGGGTTGGTATTTCTGATGCTACATTTTACCAAAGGAAACTTGCTGGAAGCTGAAGCAGATGCGCTCGTGAATACCGTGAACACGGTCGGTGTCATGGGTAAAGGCATCGCTTTGATGTTCAAAGAAGCATTCCCTGAGAATTACGAACAATACAAAGCAGCATGCAAAGCGAAACAAGTGCGGACCGGGGAGATGTTCGTCACCGAACGCTTGAACTTAATGGCGTCGCCGCGCTGGATCATCAACTTTCCAACCAAGCAACATTGGCGCAGTCCCTCCAAAATGGAGTGGATTGTAGACGGTTTGCAGGATCTAAAACGCGTGATCACCGACAACCAAATAAAGTCAATCGCATTGCCGCCGCTGGGCAGCGGCAATGGCGGGCTCAATTGGTCTGATGTTAGACAAGAGATCGTTGACGCGCTTGAAGAGCTCGATGGCGTTGATGTGATAATCTATGAGCCGACGTCGAGGTATCAGAACGTCGCGAAGAAAACCGGTGTTGAAAAACTTACGCCGGCACGCGCCCTGGTCGCAGAATTAGTCCGCCGCTACGCCGTTCTGGGAATCCAATGCACGCTGCTTGAAGTACAAAAACTCGCCTACATTCTTGAACGCCAAATCAAGTCGAGCGGCATCAACAATCCGCTTGATCTGCGCTTCGAGGCGAACAAGTTCGGTCCCTATGCGGATCGCCTCGCCCATTTGATGAATGCGCTCGATGGCAGCTACATTCAATGCGACAAGCGTATCGCTGACGCTTCGCCATTCGATGTCGTCCGCTTCAATGATACGAAGGCAGATCGTATTTCTGTTTATCTTAAATCTGACGACGCAAAGCCGTTTACAGACGCTTTGCGCGAGACAGTAGAGCTAATTGATGGATTTGAATCGCCCCTCGGTATGGAGCTGCTAGCGACTCTGGACTGGCTCATTGAAGAACAAGGCGTGGCTCCGGAACGTGATGCAGTCCGTGCAGCACTCGAAACTTGGCCTGGCGGCGTGGACGCTGGTGCGCGGAAAAATGAACTCTTTGCAGACCGCATGATTGATGTAGCGCTTGAACGCCTACAAGCGGTGTGAACTAAAGCTTTCGCGCGTGTTTTCGGTCGTTTCGCCTCCGCCGCCACACCGCTGGCTGAATTGTCGAGGTTGACGATTCACCTAAGCGAAAAGGCGCAGCATCAAAAGATGCTTGAAGTTTTTGAACGCATACACATCAATAGTATGCTGATGGGCTGCTTGCGCGAGCATTGCGCGCCAGACTGGGCGGGCATCCCTGCCATGAGGATGGTGTCGGCTATGTCGGCAGTCTCTACAGGCAGCATCCCAACTATCTGACATTGCAGTGCTCTTTAAGCGACTTTGATACGCCTCCACCTGAACGCAAATAGCTCAATGAATTCGAGACTTTCCGTGATTTTGTTTCCGAATTGTTCTATACAGATGTCATGTCGAAGAAAATCACAGAAAGTCAGAGACTTGGCGAATTAGGTGAAGCGGCGGCGCGCAAGCGGTTTCTGGAGATCGGATTCCAGTTCGACGGTCGCTCGCGAATCGAGGCCGGCATCGATGGCATCGCCGAGGTTATGGATCGGGGAAAACCGCTTGCCCGCATGATCGCCGTTCAGGTCAAGGCGACAGGTTTATCCAAATATACCGCCGAAACCGAGGACGGTTTTACCTACCTCCTGAATTCTGAGGATCTGGAATACTGGAAGCCCTCAAACCTGCCCATCATCATCGTTCTTTATCGACACTCCGATGAGAGCTTTTTCTGGAAGCAGGTCGATGCGGGTGCAGGCGTCGGTAAAAGAAAGCTCACCTTCAATAAGCACACCGATGCTCTCAATCGTGACGCTGTTGATCAGCTGGCGGCGCTGACCGTTCCAAAAACAGGGTTCGGATACTATGTGCCGCCACTCGGAGACGGTGAAGACGCTTTGATCAATATGATGCCAGTGCGGCTGCCGTCGGAGATGTTTGTCGCATCTACTGAATACTCCCCCAAGAAAGCGATTGCGACTTTACTTGATGGAGATGCGGCGCGTTTCGATTGGGTCATTCATGGTCGTTCCTTCTGGTCGTTCCATGATCCTCGATTGGCTTCGACAAGCGAGATTGTTGATTTGGATCAGGTTGAATCCATAGAAACGTCTTTGCTTGCCGATCATGAAGACATCCAAGAGCAGAATAACTTCGCCTACTTGTTGCGACAGGTGCTTCGCCACCAGGAACAGAAAGATCTGCGGTGGCATAAGGAGAAGGGGTATTTCTATTTCGCCGCGGAAGAGGCAAACACGGACCGATATTTCGCCTACCGCGCGTCCAAGAACGATACTGAGGCGAACGTCGTTAATGTGGTGCGCGATAAGGATGACCCCGATCGTGTTCTGTACGTGCGACACCACGCTTTCATCCCGCGATTCGAACGGCTTCTCGATGAGTGGTTTTTGATTGTCACGCCTACATATTATTTCACGACCAATGGCATGATCCCGCACTCGTACCCTGACGCATTGCTGTCGGGTAAGAAGCGGATGGACAACAACGCTTCGTTGCGCGGCCAAGTCATCATGTGGCACCGATTTCTTACGGCCGAGCCCGACGCGGGTGATTTGTTCGCAGAACCAGAAGCGCGACCCGAAAGAGCAATTATATTTGGGGAGCCGCCGAGCATCGCCTTGCCGACCCGGGTTCCAGAAGACGTTTGGGCCGCCTCCAAGCCTAGAAGCACCGACGAAGATACGGAGCCAGAATTGGAGTTAGATTTCGATGAAGTTTGACGGCAAAGTGTTCGACGAACCACTCCTGGAATTCGGAGATCAGCACGCTCACGCTGACCCGCGACTCGGACTGATGGAGGCGGGTCCTCTCCAAACCCATTTAGGCGACGCTATTCAGGTCGGGGTTGTCGGGTCCGACCAGACGATTGAGTTCGCTGAAGCATTCCTGACTGAAGCCGGAGATGGGTTCGAAGGGAAATCGGACAAACATCCGAACATGCACCCCGAGTTTCCGGGGCTCGGCAACCGCAATCCATTTCGGTGCAAGTTTAATGTCGAGCAAGGCGGTAAGGCATCGCTGACCACTGCGCAGTTGGAACGGATACTCAAAGAGCCTGATCACGCTAGGGCGGTAGAAATGGCCGTGGACGATGTTGTGAAGTGTCTGCAAACGCTGGCTGACGGTGGCAGCAAACCAGATGTCGCGATGATCGCACTTCCCGTTAAGCTGATTGAACGTGTTTGGAATGCAAAAACGGATGCGAAGTCTTCCACAGAGAGTGAAGATGCGGGTGGCTCGGACGCACCGGATTTCCGGGGGCTGTTGAAGGCGAAAGCCATGGGTTTCGATTTTCCGATCCAGATAGTCTGGGAAGACGTGATCAACGACAAAGCCAAGATCCCTCGTAAAGTCAAAGAATCCAGTGATCGAAAAATTCAGGATAAGGCGGGGCGCTCGTGGAACCTGCTGACAACGCTTTACTACAAAGGCAGCGGTCGCGTACCCTGGCGGCGGTTACCCGAAGAAGGTGAGTTCAAGTCCTGCTATATCGGGATCAGCTTCTATAGAGATATTGATGGACAGCAGCTCTGGACGAGTACCGCCCAGATGTTCGATGAGCGTGGGCGGGGCTTCATCTTGAAGGGCTCTAGCGCGCAAACTGAGACCCGGGGTCGCCATCCCTACATGACGGAAGCAGATGCCTATAACCTGATCGGTGATGTCTTCGAAGCGTATAAAGATCACCACGGACACTATCCCGCGCGGGTGATTGTAATGAAGACGTCGAGGTTTAGGGATGAAGAGGCAGACGGGATCATTCAGGCGCTCGACGATAAAAGTGTAGAACGGCGCGATCTCGTTTGGGTGCAGGAATCCTATTCCGCTAAAATCTTAAGAGATGGCGACTATCCGGTGCTCAGAGGAACTTTCGTCGATCTTGGGGGTAAGGGGCTACTCTACACGAATGGAAGCATTCCTTATTACGGAACGTATCCAGGCCTTTATGTGCCGAATCCGTTGCTGCTCTGCTTGCATGAGAGGAGCGACAGCAGTGTCGCAACGATCGCCAAGGAAGTCTTTTCACTGACCAAGATCAACTGGAATTCGACTCAGATGAATCAGAAGCTTCCCATTCCAATTCGCGCGGCGCGCAAGGTTGGCGAAGTCTTGAAATACGTTCCAGAGGGGCAGCCAGTGAGCTCAGATTATCGCAAATACACATAGCGCCGCAGAGCTTCGCCGTCCTTTTCATCGAGAGGGTTTCACTGTTCGCTTCCTAGTCTGAGGTGAGGATGGCCTCTCGACTCTTTCGTATCTGCGCTTGAGCTTCCCGAATACGCGCCTCTTCGGGATGCACATACCGCATAAACATCTGCACCGTCTTGTGGCCGGTCATCTGCATGCCTGTGCGGACATTATCGACGGCGTTGGCAATGTCGGTCGCGGCGCGGTGGCGAACATGGTGCGTACCGCAATGTTCGACTTTCGCAAGCTTCAGAATGCGCTTCCAGCCGCCGGAATAGTATGAATCAGGACTCAGTGGAATTCTCTGATCCCTGATCGACGGACAGACATATTTGGAGACGCCTCGTGACGGCGCTGCGCGAAGTAACTGCTCCGTGTCAGCATCGATGAATTTCTCCATCACCCCGGTTTTTGAATCTGGCCAGCGAATGACGCCGCGATCGAAATTGATCCAATCCCATTCCATAAGGATGATCTCATTGATCCGTGCGGCAAAAGCGAACTGCAATCGGCACACCAGCGTATAGACCGGCTGCATCAGACGCTCTTCATCGATTTTATCCATCGTGTCGAAGATCGCCTTAACCTCGGCGTCGGACAGCAGCCGCGTTTTGGGTTGAGTCTTAAATAGTTTGACGAGCCGGCATGGGTTCGTCCCTTCTTCACGAAGGCCCCACAGCTCGGCGCAATTGAACATCTTCTTCAGCAGTGCCAGAGTCCTGTTGGCCTGTGTTGGCGCGTAGGCGTTGTCTCGCATGAGAGCCGTGATGTCGGCGCGTGTCACTTCCTGAACCAGCTTGGCTCCAAGTGCAGGGACAATACGCTGCGCGATCTGCTGCCGATAGCCGGCGGTCGTACTAGCCTTATTATAGACCTCCGAATGATCGCGTATGAATCGGTCACACAACTCGGAAATGGACAACGCTTCACGCTGCTCTTGTCGCGCGGCGCTTGGATCACGCCCAGCCCGCGCTTCCTGCAACCAATTCCGGGCGACATCCCTGGCTTCATGAACCTTAAACAGTCCGACATCGCCTATCTTGGGTTTGCGCTTCTTGCGCGCCATTGTCCGATATTCGAGGTAGAATGATTTCTGACCCGATGGGCATATCTTGCAGATAAAACCTTTGACGTCGCTGTCGCGGAGGTAGTACGCCCGGGCAGCGGGTTTCGCGTTGTCGATAACTGTTTTCGTTAGTTTGACGGTCGGCATCACAAAGCCTCCCGTACCGGCATTGCTACGCATGGCAATTCACGCTCAACTCGTGAATGAGAGCTGCTTGAATGAGCGGGAAAATGTGGACGTTTTTTGGTTTTGTCCTGAGAGACGCTGAGGGACATCTGAGGGACAAGAACTATCGAAGACGTTATGAATTTATCGAAACCGAACCAGTACATGCCCACAGTTTGGCACGGCGGAAACTCCTGATATATATAAGAAAATAGCATTCTATGCAGACCTTTCACAGTTGTTGCAAAAGGCAGTGTGCCAAGCTTAAAATCTGTCGAGGGTAACCTCGTGGGGGTTCGAGTCCCCCCGTCCGCACCATGCTGTAATTTCAGGTTAACTAAAAGTCTTAAAACTTGCTTGCGTTACCAGTTTTATCTGGAGGACGAAGGCTTCCGTGAAGTTCGATCTAATAGCGGCCATGGTGAAATCGTAATGGGCTAGAAAGGCGCATTGCTGACGAGCCGCTTGCGGGCTCCAGGCTATTGCTTCTGGACACGCAACTCTTCGCAGACCCTTTGAAGAAAGTTCTGGCTTCGCTTCGTTTGTAATAACGATGGCCTGATCGCTTTGCGCATTCTTTGAGGCGTAGCAGGCGAGGGTTTCGCTGACGACATCCGTCACCGCCGGGCTGGCCTACAATAACATGGCTGCAAATTCGAACATTATCACGCTGGCGTCAGTGGAACGCGAAATTTAGGTATAACATAACCTGGATACAATATAACATTGTATACGGAATATCTTGTAGAGAGTGAAATTTGAAACTGCCTTTTTGGGCTTGTCAAAAAATATTTACATATTTCGCGTCAATTATAATTGACTTCGTACAAAGAATAGTTACCTTCGAAGAAACTCAGACTAAAATTTTTGAAAAATTCTTGCAATACGCGCAGTCTTTTATTGCCCGTAACGGGAGGTCTCTTTGCGTAAATTTCTGATGATATGTGCGACCTTTATGCCGCTCTGCAGTCCTGTCTACGCTGAAAAAGTCGAATATGAATACGACGCACATGGCAGGCTGGTGAAAGTCGTCCGCTGTGGCGCAGATACCATTTGCGATTCTGCTGACAGCAGAGCAGGCGACGATACAATGACAGAATACAAATATGACAAGGCTGATAATCGCACCGAGAAGGAAGTCGCTGTTCCGCCGCCTTAAGAATCAAGCCGGCGGCGTTTTTCACTCTTGATCAACAACTTTCCTGAGGTCGACTGATGCGTGTTTTCGTCCAAGCTGCTGCTGTTGCGTGTGTTTCTCTTTTGGCCAGTTTCGCAACCGGTGGTTCGGTTCAGGCGCAGACAACGGCGGAGCCGTTGCCGATTCAGCCCCAGATCGATGCGAATGGCGTCGATCTTGTTGATCGCTCGGTTCTGCTTTCGGGGCTTGGTGGTGTTTCGATCGGACAGCCCGGCGCCGGCGGCCTCTCATTTTCGAGGGTTCATTACGATGGCGAATGGCGCCATTCCGCGCTTGCTTCGATTAGCAGTTCCGGTTCGACTTATACTGTCAGCGTTGGCGCCGGCGCTGAAAGTTTTACAAAGTCCGGTTCAAACTTCACATCGGATCAAGGCGGCGGCTCGACACTCACCTATGCTGAGCAGTGCGAATACATCCCGGAAATCGACGAGACGATATGCGCCTATAAGCGCTATACCTACACGGACCGCTATGGGGCAGTGTATCAATTCGACAAATTGCTGGTGCCGAACGGGGCGGTCGGCTGGGCTGCGATTAATGAGGGCGTTTTAACAGGCGCCTTTCTGCCCGACGGCGAGGTGATTAACTACAACTACGTTACGTATAAGCTGAGCGGCGTTGTCCAGGGCGCGCGGCTGATGTCAATCACCAACAATCTTGGCTACCAGATTCACCTCTTCTATGCGACCAATACAGTTACGCATCCAAGCGATCTCATCCAATGGCGGCGGATCACGAAAGCCGTCGCGTTTGATACGGATGTCGATTCCTGCACTGCGCTGGCGACCGCTTGCTCCTTCTCGCAAACCTGGCCAAAAGTCGATTACACCGGCCCGAATTACTTTCAAGTCGATAGTGCAACCGATACGCTTGGGCGCGTCACGACATTTACGCATTCAACCGGCAGGCTGACGGGCATAAAGCTACCGGGCAGCAGTTCAAACGATGTTACCTATACCTATAACGCCGGCGGCGTCGCCTCGGTCACCGCGGCGAATGTAACGCATAATTATTCGACATCCGATAGCGCTGGGGTGCGCACCGTCACCGTCACAGGCCCGCTTTCAACGAAGACGATCGTCAAATCCAATCTGACCACCGGGCGCATCACCTCCAGCGAAAACGGCGTCGGCAATGTCACGGAATATGAATATGATTCCAATAACCGGATCACCAAGGTTACGGCGCCGGAAGATAACTATGTTGATTATCTTTACGATACGCGCGGGAATGTCACGCGGGTTCGTTTAATCGATAAACCTGGCGGAACCAATCTAGCAAATGTCACTACGACAGCGACGTACCCCGCCTCTTGCACAACGTCCAACAGAAAAATCTGTAACAAGCCGACCACAACGACCGATGCTTACGGTGAGGTGACGAATTACACCTACAGTACAACCCATGGGGGCGTGCTGACTGTCAAAGCGCCGACGGGCGATGCAGGTTTCCGCCAACAGGTGACCACGACTTATGGTTCTTACATTTCGGGAAATATATGGCGCCCAGTCACGGTGACCACCTGCGCGACGGCGACGACCTGCGCCAATACAGTGAATGAAACGGAAACCGAATACACTTACCAGGGCTCGCATCTGCGCGTGTCCAGAATCCGCAATCAGGACGGCACGGGCGGTCTTCGCGAACAGACTATTTTCGCTCACAACAATTTTGGCGATGTGATTTCAGCCAACGGGCCAATCTCTGGCACGGGCGACACGACTTACTACTTCTATGATGACTTGCGCCGTCCGACAGGCGTGATCTCGCCCCTGTCTGAACTGACGCCGTCATCGTCGCTGCGGCGGGCGGAACGCACCACCTATACGACCCGGGGTCTTGTGGACAAGGTGGAGCGCGGCACCACGACGTCGACGACCAGCATCTCCGCGATCACGGTGTTGCAGACGACCAACACCAATTATGACTCTTACGGTCGGCCGGACGAGGTGCGCAATTTCGCCAATGGCGCGACACGCACATTGACCCAGTGGAACTATGATGCCGCGGGCCGGGTGGATTGCACGGTGCAGCGTTTGAGCCTCAGCGTCGGCGGCGTCTCCGCCTGTACGCCCAATTCGTCTTCCGACGGTTATGATCGCGTGACGCGCAACACCTATGACGCCGCCAGCCGCGTCATTGAGGTGCGCACCGCCCGCGGCGTTGTGGGGGAGGCCCGTTGGGAACAGCGCATGACCTATACGGCGAACGGTCTCGTCGCGACATTAAAAGATGCGGAAGCCAACACCACCACCTATACCTATGACGACCTCGACCGGCTGACGCGGACAACGTTCCCCGACACGTCTTTTGAAGAGTTAACCTATGATGTGGGCGGGCGCGTGACGCAGCGCGAGCTGCGCAACGGTCAGGATATCTTCTACACTTATAGCGACCGGGGCGAGTTGACGCTTAGGAACGCGCCGGGCGCCAGCAACGATGCGACCTATGACTATGACGTGATGGGGCGGGTGACCGAGGTTTCCACACCCACCGCCAGCCGCACAGTGACGACCGTCTATGACGCGCTAAGTCGTGTGGCTAACGTAACGACATCGCTCGGTACGGTCTCCTATCAATATGACAATGCGGGACGCCGCACGCGGATGGACTATCCTGGGACTGACGGATTCTACGTAACGTATGATTATGACGATGCCGGTGTTCTGAAAGCTATCAATGAGAAGGGAACCACAGCGCTTGTTGAGTTCGAGTATAATGGTCTTGGTCAGCGCACGAAGCTGACGCGGAGCAATGGCGCCGATACGACTTACGATTACGACTTTTCGCTGTTGCTTGACGATCTCGACCACGATTTTACCGGCGGAACGACAGACGATCTGGAGATTGATTTCGACTATAACAAGGCTGGTCAGATCACCATGCGCCAGACGTCGAACACGGCCTATGACTATAGCGCCTTTGCGAACGTCACGATCGCGTCGGTCAACAACGCATTAAACCAGCCGACCAGTATTGGCGGGTTGACGGTGACCCATGACGCGCTCGGCAACATGACCGATGACGGGACGCATACCTATACTTATGATTCATTGAACCGATTGAAGACGCGGGTCGTTGGCGATGAAGTGTTGCTTTATGACGCTGCGGGCCGTTTGTTCCAGGCGAACAAAGGCGCGGCGAAGCGACGGTTCCTTTATGACAGTTCTGAAATCATTGCAGAATATGATACGAGCGGCGCAGTATTAAAGCGCTATGTGCGCGGGCCGGGCGCTGACGAGGTGCTGGTCGAATATACCGGGACCGGAACGGCGTCGAAGACCTGGCTGCATAGCGATGAACGCGGGTCGATCATTGCCGGTTCCGACAACACCGGGGCGAAGACCTTCATCAATACATACGATGAATATGGCCGCCCCGCCGCGGGCAATACGGGCAGCTTTCAGTATACGGGGCAATTGTGGCTGAGCGAGGTTGAGCTCTACCACTACAAGGCGCGGGCCTATAACCCCGAGATCGGCCGCTTCATGCAGACCGACCCGATTGGGTACGGCGACGGCATGAACATGTATAATTATGTCGGATCAGATCCTGTGAATGGAGTTGATCCAACGGGACAGTTTAGAGGCTATCCGATGACATTGGTGCACCGCGATGGCGGTGGAGGAAGCCGTGCAGGTTCAGGGAGCGGTAGCTCAAGCAGTGGCGCTGGTTCTAGCAAGATAAGTAACATTGATATTGGCGAAGCAAAACAAGCTTGGCGTGGTGCGGGCATAAATACATTTAGTGGCGGCCCAGCTAGCGGCGGCGAAGCAGGAGGTGGACCGAGCGGCAAGATAGAGAATTTTGGCCTAAGTAATGATGTAAATCTTAAAAACAGCGTCGCCGGCTTCAGAGTACCTCTTCCAGGGAGTTATGATCCCCAATATCCCTCAAGACGGGCTGCAGCCGAAGCAGCAGTTCCAGGGCTGCGCGAAAAACAAAAAGAACACAAAGCAGAAATTGGAGCATGGTTATATTATAGCACAAGAACGGGTGGCTATGGATTTACGGATGGATGGAGCACTGGGCAGCGAACGCAAGGCAACTTACCCCCAGTTCACTATGTGCCTGGTGGTTATAATGCAATTGCAGGATCTGTTCACACTCATCCAAGTTTTGTAATGACAAGTTCCAATATATCTGCTGACGATAGAATTCTTACGAATACAAAGGGCACCCATTATGTAACCGGGCCAAGAGGAAGTCTTTGCCGCATTCGTCCTCTGGGTGATGGGTACACGTGCTAAATAAGGAATAGACTATGTCAGATCGAAACAACCTGATTTGCATTTTTCTATTGTTGCTAACTATGGGGGCCTGTGCACCTGCGCAGCTGTCCAATGGTCTGCCGCCGGAACCTCCTCAGGGTGCGAGCCGTGCGGAGTTAGATAAATATGCTATCGCAATTATAAAGGGGTCTGATGGTGGGTCCGACTTGATTTATGATGGTGAACTCATTCAAGCAATAATTACTGCAATTGATCACTTAAAGGTTATTGCTGACCCAGGTGATGAAGTTCTCGAATTGTCCACCCGACTGATTGCAATTGATGAGATGGAAAGTAGCTATAGGTTAGGATTTTTTGCAAAGATGTACCCAAGCTCAGAAGTAGCTGGTGACATTTATCCTAATGGAATTTGCGAAGGGTATTGTTTTCGGTTTGGGTCGGGAACAAACTACGTAGTCGAAGTCGATAAAAAATCCCAAGCTATAATTTCTACACGAATTATAGCTAGATAAGCTGTGATATAGCCTATTTTAAATGCCTTGAGATTGCTAGTAAGGCTGCGAGATGCTGGTCGAATATGACACGACCGGTGCGAATGACGTCAGGACCTGGCTTTATGCGGACGAGCGGGGTTCGATCATCGCCGGCTCAAAATGCGCGGCTGCGTAGGGCGGCGATAAGGATCGTTACTCAACTGTTAATTTAACCGTCATGCGTGGGGGTTTCCCAAGTGTGACGCCGTTGTTTCACCACGGATAAAGCAGTGATTAACTTTAAAATCCTAGCTTTCCGGAGAGAGTAAACACGCGGTTTTTTTATTTCATGAGCGACGCTACGCCTTCGGCGCCTACACAGTCGGGTTCAACACCAGCTTCGACACAAAAGGCGTTCGTGATGAGTGCGTTTTGTTTCTCCGCCGTGTTGTTCGCTTATGTGCTCGCGGCGGTTTTTCTTTTCTCGGAAATTCGGGCCGGGATGCTTGTCGGCGCTGGCGTCGCCGTCTTTTCCGCCGGTCTTGGCTTGTGGTCGCTGCGCACGGGCAGGATCAGCTGGCCGGCCCGGCTATTTCTTGTCATTACCATCTTCGGCGCTACGGCTGTTGCGCTGATCAATGGCGGCGCCGATGGGTATATCGCCCCCTTCCTGATTGTGGCGCCTGTGGCCGCCGGGTATTTTCTTGGCGCGCGGGCATCGGTGAGTTTTGGCGCGCTAGCAGTGGCGTGTGTCGCCGGGTTATTTTTCGCCGAGTCCTACGGGCTGGTCATTGAAAGCCCGTTCGAAGCGACTGAAATCCGCGTCGCCGGCGCGCTGGTCCTGGCGGTAAGCATTGTGTTGGCGGTGATAACGTCCGGGTTTTTCGCCAGCCACACCTCTTTGCATTCGGTGCAAATTGAACATTCCCGCGCCTTGCTGACCAGCATGGCCGATGTCGCTGGCGTTGGCGGCTGGGAGCTTGATTTTCAGACGATGCAGCCGGTCTGGACGGATCAAACGCGCACCATCCACGAAGTCGATGACGATTTTGTGCCGGATTTCGAAACCGCGGTCGCATTTTATGAACCGCCGGCGCGCGCGCAGATCGAAGCGGCGGTCAAAAAGTGTATTGATGATGGCGCACCCTTCGATGTTGAATTGCCGATGGTCACGGCAAAGGGGCGTAACATCTGGGTTCGTTCCGTTGGGCGGCGGATATCGGAAAATGGCGTTCCCACAAAGCTTATTGGCGCGTTTCAGGACATTACCCGACAAAAGGAAGAAAAAGAATCACTGGCGGCTGCACTGAAAACCGCTGATCAGGCGCTTTCGGATCTGACGGCGTATCAAACGGCGCTTGATCAGAATGCTATTGTCGCCATTACCGACGCCAGAGGTCTGATCAATTTCGTCAATGACAAGTTCTGTGAGATCAGCGGTTACTCGCGCGATGAACTTATTGGCTCGGATCATAGTATTTTGAACTCCGGCACACATCCGAAGAAATTTTTCGTGGAGATGTGGCGCACTATCGGCAAGGGCCAGCCATGGAACGGCGAGATATGTAATCGCGCTAAATGCGGTCGGCTTTATTGGGTCGATTCAACCATCATCCCGATCCGCGGACCGGCGGGTGAAATTCAGCGTTACGTCTCGATCCGATACGATATCACGGATCGCGTAAGCTACGCCAAGGAACTTGAAAAACGCCGCATTGAGGCGGAAGCGGCGAATGTTTCTAAAAGCCAGTTCCTGGCGACGATGAGCCACGAAATTCGCACCCCCATGAATGGCGTCATGGGCATGCTCGAACTGTTGCTGCGTGACGAACTGCCTGCTGAGCAGGAGCGCAGAGCGCTGGTTGCGCAGGAGTCCGCGAAGAATCTCCTGACGATTATCAATGATGTTCTGGACTTTTCCAAAATCGAAGCCGGGCAGATCGAAATTGAGAATATCCCATTTAATCCTCATGAATTGATCGACCGCGCCGTCGCCCTGATGTCGACACGCGCCGATGAGAAGGGGCTCGATCTAAAATTCGAAATGGATGAGGGTATTCCGCAATGGCTTGCGAGCGACCCGACACGGATTACGCAGGTGTTGATCAACCTGATTGGCAACGCCTTGAAGTTCACCAGTGAGGGCCATGTCCTTGTCAGCGCGGCTTACGAAAACCGTAACAATAGCCTGAAGATAAGTGTTGAGGACACCGGTATAGGGGTTTCCGAAGAGGATCAGGGAAGACTCTTTGAACGGTTCGTTCAAGCTGACGCAACGACGACGCGCAAATATGGCGGTTCCGGCCTTGGCCTCGCAATCTCTCGTCAGCTTGTGGATTTGATGCGCGGTGAAATTGGTGTTTCGAAAACAAAAGGGGGCGGCAGCACTTTCTGGTTTACCGTGCGAGCCGAACCAACAAAGGCGAGCGAAGATCGCAGGCAGCAGCCCCGGACGAATACCAGGCTTGACGCCCCGAAAGGACCGCTAAAAATTCTGGTTGCTGAAGACAACATCGTCAATCAGCAGATCATGGAGGCGTTTTTACGCATGGCTGGTCATTCCGCAAAAATTGCAAATAATGGCGAAGAAGCAGTCGCCGCCGCGCAGGAAGAAGCATTCGACATTATACTGATGGATGTGCAGATGCCGGTGATGGATGGTGTCGCTGCGGCGAAAGCGATCCGCGCGCTAGGTTCGCCCGTCAGCGCCATTCCGATCATTGCCGTGACAGCAAATGCAATGGCCGATGACCGCGAGAAGTATCTCGCTTGCGGCATGACCGATTATTTGAGCAAGCCGGTACAGTCGTCAGCGCTCTTTGAGGTTATCAACCGGGTATGCGCGCGCGAGACGTACAAACTCGCCGCTAACGGTTGATCGCTGCGTCTCCAGGCCCGGCGCTTACATTTCGCAATTGCACAATAGACGCAGGCTTCCTGCGTCGTTTTGATTCTGAGCGCCAGCAAATTTCGTGATAAGGGGAATATAACAACGTGTGGATCGGTGCTGATCACGCGCGAAACAACATAGCGTCGGTCAAAATAAGACCCGCGACAAAAAGAGAGGGACGGGGGCAGCTCCGCTTTATCTTATATGCCAGACAATACACTGCCGCCGCCGGGCGCGCCTGACATCGATATTGCTCGCGCAGCGACGATGAACCCTATTTTGCCGTTGGCTGAGGAACGTCTTGGCGTGCCGCCGGAAGCGCTCGTTCCTCATGGGCATTTCAAGGCGAAGCTGTCGCTTGATTATATTGCCGACCTTAAAGACCGACCGAAAGGCAAGCTGGTTCTCGTGACGGCGGTAACGCCGACGCCGGCTGGCGAGGGTAAGACCACGACCAGTGTCGGCCTGACCGATGGTTTGAACACGATTGGCGTTAACGCAATGGTCTGCTTGCGCGAGCCCTCGCTTGGCCCCTGTTTCGGGATGAAAGGCGGCGCGGCGGGGGGCGGGCGCGCGCAGGTTATTCCGATGGAAGACATCAATCTCCACTTCAACGGGGATTTTCATGCAATCACTTCGGCACACAGCCTTTTGTCGGCGATGCTGGATAATCACCTTCATTGGGGTAATGAACAAAATATCGATCCGCGCCGCGTCAACTGGCGCCGTGTCGTGGACATGAACGACCGGGCGCTGCGCAATATCAATGTCGGGCTTGGCGGTCCGGCCCATGGCGTGCCGCGCGAGACCGGATACGATATCACCGTCGCGTCGGAGATTATGGCGATCCTGTGCCTGGCGTCCGATATTGCCGATCTGCAACAGCGCCTCGGCGATATTATTATTGCACGACGTTACGATAAAACGCCCGTGACGGCGCGCGATATTGGCGCTCATGGCGCGATGGCGGTGCTCTTGAAAGACGCCCTCCAGCCCAATCTCGTTCAGACCATTGAGCACAATCCAGCGTTTATTCATGGCGGCCCCTTCGCGAATATCGCTCATGGCTGCAATTCCGTCATGGCGACAAAGACGGCGTTGTCCCTGTGCGATGTCGTGGTGACTGAAGCAGGCTTCGGCGCGGATCTCGGCGCGGAAAAATTTCTCGATATCAAATGCCGGCAGTCTGGGCTTTGGCCGGATGCGGTCGTGCTCGTATGCACAATCCGGGCGATGAAGATGCAAGGGGGCGTTGCTAAAGGCGATCTCGGCGCGGCTGACGCCGACGCGGTCAAACGCGGCGCCGTCAATCTGCAGCGGCACATTCAGAACCTTCAGCAATATGGCCTGACGCCGGTGGTCGCAATTAATCACTTTGTCGCCGATAGCGATGAAGAGGTCGCTGTCGTGGAAGAGGTCTGCAAAGAATTCGGCGTGCGTGCGGCTGTCTCGAAACATTGGGCCGAAGGGGGCGAGGGAGCAAGCCAGTTGGCGAGTGTCGTAAAAGAGACGCTTGATGATAGCGGCGGCGAGAAAACCCTTCTTTATCCGGATGACATGCCGCTGGCGGAAAAGATTAACGCCGTGGCGACAAAAATTTATGGCGCCGCGAATATTTCCCTGTCGTCGCAAGCGGCGCGGTCATTGCGCGAGTTTGAAGAGCTTGGCTATAGTGACTTGCCTGTGTGCATTGCCAAAACGCAATACAGTTTCTCGACGGACCCCGGCCATCTCGGTGCGCCAACAGGTCACACGATTGGGGTGCGTGAGGCGCGCCTTTCCGCCGGCGCGCGGTTTGTGGTCGCCGTCTGCGGCGATATCATGACCATGCCCGGCCTGCCGAGAAAGCCGGCGGCCC
Organism: Pseudomonadota bacterium; assembly: GCA_039196665.1. Lineage (GTDB taxonomy): Bacteria > Pseudomonadota > Alphaproteobacteria > Caulobacterales > Parvularculaceae > Hyphococcus. The sequence continues at coordinate 452,303 of JBCCUQ010000004.1, forward strand.
TAGAGATCGGCCTTGACGAACAGGGTGAAATTGTCGGACTGGCGTGACACGCCCGGAGCAGCCCAATGAGCGCAAATTCTGAAGCCTTTGACGCCTGGATCAGATCGTCTTTCATCGAGATGAACACAGCGCTGGAAGACGTCTATTTCAAGCTGGAAGACCGCGCAGCGGTGGAGCCTGTTGGCGCAGAGATAAAAAGCCAAATTCAGGATGAGGGACGTGCGTTCATTGTCCGGCTCGTCGAAGAGGGTAATACCGATGAAGGCTTTGAGAACGCGTTCGACCTTCTCGGCAATCTCGGGCTGTATATGGCTTCAATGCGCCGCCATGAGATTACTAACCCGGCGCGCGAAGACAAGTCCCCGCTGAAGGAAGCTTCCGCATTAGGTTTGCATATCGGCGCTTCGCTTGGCGTGACGCCGCGTTTCGCCACGAGTCATCTGGCGACGCATAATTATGCGAAGAATGGCGCTATCAAAAGCTTCACGATGCTGGCCGATGAATTCCTTTTTCTGAAATACAATACGCTGGGCCTGTTCGCCTTCAAACGTGCGGCGGATGCGTTAAAGCGCATCGTGCCCATGGGGATTTCAAATCCGGTGTCGCTGGCATTGTTTCATAACGCCGCCGATGCGCTGCGCGATGTGAAGGCGGCGAACGCCAAACTGTTTTCCGATCTTGATGTGGATCGTTTTTTCTGGAGCGTGCGGCCCTATTACAAACCCTATCGCGTTGGGCGGCAGGAATATCGCGGCGCCAATGCGGGCGATTTTGCCGGTATCAATGAAGTTGATTTATTACTGGGCTTATGTCGCGGCAATGATCCGTATTACGCGCAACTGATGGTCGATAAGATGCAATATATGCTGCCGGAAGATCAGGCGAGCCTGCGTGATTGTCTGCGCCGTCGACCGTTGCTGGACGAGTTTATGCTGGTCGCCGACAGTGAGGGAGATTCCCCCTGGTTCCGGGAGCATGCGGCGGCGTTTTTAGAAGTGTGTAAGCTGCACGGCGAAACCGCCTCGCAGCATCACGATCAGCTTGTCAAAACTTTTATTGAAAAGCCTTCCATGGTTCTGGACCAGCAGCGCCTGAAGCAGGTAACGGCGAGCGGTCCGCCGCTGGAAGTGCTGCTGAAAGCGCTTGAGTCTCTGCGCGATATGCGTCTCGCCGCCCGCAGCAAAAGCGCCCGCACAAGCTGGAAAGAAATTGATAAGCTTAAGCAGGTAGTTGGCGCATAATCCTGCGCAATGAAAGTGAGTGAGTACTAAGGCCTTGAGGTTTGTGCTTGCCTTATTGACGATTGATCGGACAGAGTTCTGACAATGCTTTCCCGTTTCATTCGCCGCCACCCTCAATTGTTCGAGAATCTGAAGGGCCAATTGCGTGATGCGCTGCCCATCAGTGCTGCAGTGCGCGGGCGATTGACCGGGACCTTCAACAACATTCACGCTAAATATTTTCAGAACTATGTCTTTATTCACATTCCAAAATGCGGCGGGACCAGTGTTGAGCGCGCGCTCGGACTGGCGGTGTTGAATCACGACACCGCGCTTGAGCGCTTGCATGCGCTCGGAGAAAAACGATGGCTTGAGCGTGTGACTTTCACGGTCGTGCGCAACCCTTATGCGCGTCTCGCCTCAAGCTACTTTTATCTGCATCAGCCGGCGCATAAAGCGATGAACGATCTACGCGAAGAGTTCCGGTTCTGGATGTTTCGCTGGCAAACGGCGCAACGGGAAGGCGTTCTTCCAAATACACTCAAGACCCAGTGCTGGTGGTTAAGTGACGAAGCCGGCCAACCTCTCATCGACATTACTTGTCAGCTTGAAAATATCGAGGATGACATCAAACCTGTCGCTAAGGCGTTGGGGCGCGATATCAATATCCGGAAGCTGAAGGAAAATCCGCTATCAATCAACTATGACGACCTCTATACGCCAGCGACGCGCGATATGGTCAAAAGTCTTTATAAAGAGGATTTTGAACGGTTCGGATATAAGATGTAATAAGGGCTGAGCCTTACAATGAAAAGCTTGTGCCGCAGCCGCAGTTTGCCGTGGCGTTCGGATTGTTGATCTTGAATGCCGCGCCGATCAGTTCGTCGGAAAAGTCGATGACCGAACCGCTTAAGTATTCGACGGAGACAGAATCGATCAGCACCTCGTAACCATTCGCGTTGAGGACGAGGTCGTCTTCGTCTCGTGCGTCGACAATGTCGAACTTGTACTGGAAGCCGGAGCAGCCGCCGCCCTCAACCGCAACGCGCAGTTTTGCGCCCTTGGGCTCCTTGGCGAGGATCGCGGCGATCTTTGTTGCGGCGCGGTCCGATACGGTAACGGGCGTGGCTTCAGTGACTGACATGAACGTTCTCTATTGACTGGCCTTTGTACATAGTGGCTTTCGCCAGAGATTTGGAGGGGGGTATTTACGGTTCGGGCTCCAAATGACGGTTGGAAATCATAAATACAATAAGCGCCGTAAATACTTATCCCCGCCCTTACAGGCGGTGATATAGTGAAAAAGCCGATTTTCAGGGCCAATTACCTGGTTTTCATTCCTGCCCAAGCGGAATCGGCGGAAGAGATGAAGAAGCGCGCGACCCGGTCTCTGAAAGTGGTGAAAAGTGCAAGTTTTGGCGCAAAAATTTGAGAAAATCGCAAAAAATGGCGATTCCAGCACGCCAATGGCGTTCCCGGCGCCGCTCGCCCCTTACGCCGCCAAAGCGGAGGAAACACGCGGACGCTTGCATAAGGAGGGCGAAAGCGCCCTCAGAACGCCTTTTCAGCGTGATCGTGACCGGGTCATCCACGCGGTCGCCTTTCGCCGCCTGAAGCATAAGACGCAAGTTTTCGTCTCTCACGAGGGTGATCATTACCGCACCCGCCTGACCCACTCGCTGGAGGTCGCGCAGATCGCCCGCACCATCGCCCGGGCCCTGAAACTGGACGAGGACCTCGCGGAATGCCTGGCGCTCGCGCACGATCTCGGCCATCCGCCCTTTGGCCATACTGGCGAAGACGTGCTGAAGGAGTGCATGGCGCCTTATGACGGCTTCGATCACAACGCCCAGACTTTGCGGCTTCTGACTAAGCTGGAGCGTCGCCACGCGGAATTCGACGGGCTCAATCTCACCTGGGAGACCCTTGAAGGCGTGGTCAAACACAATGGGCCGTTGACTGGCGCGCTGGCGGACCGAAACGAAACATTACCGGCGGCGATTGTTGAATACGCCGAGACCCATGATCTCTGGCTCGACACGTTTCCGTCGCTCGAGGCTCAGGTCGCGGCGATCGCCGACGATATCGCCTATAACAATCACGATGCGGATGACGGGTTGCGGGCGGGGCTGTTCGATTACAGCGAAGCACGGGACGTGCCCCTGATCGGCGCTTCAATCCGCTCGGCGGAGATGCGTTACCCTGAGGCGCCCCGCGATATTCTCATTGCGGAAGCGGTTTCCGATCTGATTGGCGCCATGGTCGGCGATGTCCTCGCCGAAACGCAGGCGCGAATCGAAAAAAGTTCTCCACAGGACGCCCACGTCGTGCGAGAAGCAGGCTCGGCGATGTGCGGGTTTTCTCCAACCATGGCGGCGGACCTGGCCGAATTGCGGCGCTTCCTGCACGAGAATATGTACCGGCATTACAAGGTCAATCGGGCCCGTAGTCAGGCGAAGAGAATTGTTAAATCTTTGTTTGACTTATTCTTTTCAGAGCCGGAAACCTTGCCGCCGGAATGGCGGGCCCGCTATGAAGGCGCGCGCGGTAAGGATAATGGCGCACGTCTCGCCCGGGTCGTTTGTGACTATATCGCCGGGATGACGGACCGCTACGCGATGCGCGAATATCGCCGCCTCTTTGGCGTCGAAATTCAGGACTAGCGTTACGCGTGCGGATGGTCCGGTGGTAAACTATGGGCCAGAATCGATTCGGCGCGGGAGAGCGTCGCGCCTGATATTGTGTTGGCCCGATGTTACGCGAACTGGGTCGACGTGAATGTGAACATGGGGCGCTGGCAAGGAGCGGCTTAAGAAGATGACGAATGCAACTGAAACCGTAGACGACGACTACGAAGAATATGATGAGTTCGATGAAGACGAAGAACGCGGTCTGTCGGGCTTTTCCGTTCTTGTCATCGGGCTTGTCATGATTGGCGCTTTCGTTTCCGTTGTTTGGATCGCCTATCAGCAAGGCATCAAAACCGGCGCTGGCGGTCTTGGCGGTGAGACGCCCTATGTCGCCGCCGATCCGGAGCCGATGAAGATCGAGACGGCTGAGACCGATGCGCCGGTTGAAGATCGCGAAGTCTATGACGTGTTCGACGGTGACAATGAAGAACCGGTCACTGTTCTGGCGGAAGGTCCGGAAGAGCCGGTGGCCCGCGAAGTAGAGGACACAATCGGATCCATCGCTGCTGATGTTGAGGACGCCGCCTCGGATGTTAGCGACGAAGTGCAGGGACGACTGGCGAGCCTGCAACAGGAAGACGCTGAGACGCTCGATGAAGAGCCGGTTGAAAATGATCCGGAGCCGGTGAGTGTAACAACGCCAACAGCGGCGAGCGTTTCATCTGGTGCTACAGCGAGTGCGGCAGGCGCCCTCAGCGGCAGCCATGTTGTGCAGGTTGGCGCATTCCGTTCCGACGAAGAGGCGGTTGCGCAGTGGAACCGGATGGAGAGCAAGCTGGGAGATTACCTGGACGGCAAGTCTCGTGATGTTGAACGTGCTGATCTCGGTGATCGCGGCGTTTATCATCGCCTGCGCATTGGGCCGTTTAGTTCGTCCGATGATGCGAGTTCTTATTGTGCAGGGCTGAAGGAACGCGGCCAGGATTGCTTGATCAAGCGAATTTAGATCGGGCGGCTTTGACTTTCGGTTGAATAATATTTTCCACTCATTCCCGCGACAGCGGGAATCCAAGACATTGCTTAATGGATTCCCGCTGTCGCGGGAATGAGCGGGATTGGATTTGGGATTGAAGTGTTCGGTACGCGACAATTAAGGGGAAAGCAGCTTACGTGACGCTCGCCGCCATATATGACTGCGAAGGACCGCGGCTCAGCGCAGAAGAAAAGGCTCTTTTCAAAGACGTTGATCCCTGGGGATTCATCGTCTTTGCGCGCCATTGTTCGTCTGCGGATGAGTTGCGCGCCCATTGCGATGAGTTGCGCGAGTGTGTCGAACGCGCTGACGCGCCGATCCTGATTGACCAGGAAGGCGGGCGTGTGGCGCGCATGGCGCCGCCCCTGTTCCCAGGGCATCCGGTCCCGGCGAGCTTCGGCGCCTTGTGGCGCCTTGATCCGGAAAAAGCCCGCGAGGCGGCGCGTCTCAACGCCTATCTGCTCGCGCGGCTGGTTTCCGATTGCGGGGTGAACGTCAATTGCGTGCCGATGCTCGATGTGCCGCAACCGGACGCCGACCCGACCGTTATCGGTGACCGTGCTTATGCAAAGCACCCTAACGTTATCGCAGCGCTCGGCGCTGAGGTGATCGAGGGGACATATGCAGGCGGTGCGCTCCCGATCCTCAAGCATATCCCCGGTCATGGCCGGGCTTTGTGCGATAGTCACCATGAATTGCCAGTGGTCAGCGCCAGCAAGGGCGATCTCATTGATGTGGATTTTGCCCCGTTTCGCGCCTTGAACGCGACGCCCATGGCGATGACGGCCCATGTACTCTACGAAGCATTTGACGCTGAGCGTTGCGCGACCCTGTCGCCGGTTGTCATTGAAGACGTGATCCGCAGCGATATCGGCTTTGACGGTCTTCTGATGAGCGATGATCTGAAGATGAAAGCGCTCGGCGGCTCTATTGAAGCGCGCACCCGCGACAGTTTCGCAGCGGGTTGCGATATCGCCCTTTGCTGCAATTTCTCCATGGAAGAGAAAACAGAAAGCGTGAAGGGCGCCAGAGAGCTTTCCGGCAAGGCGGCGGCGCGCGCCGGTCTCGCGCTCTCAAAATTGCGCATGGTTGAACGCGGGGATACGGCGGCGGACTACGAGCGGCTTGATCAATTGTTGAAGCCAGTACTGGCGCAGGTGTGATCGCCCTAAAGACAAGGATAGGCGTTGAGCGGAATCGCCGGTAATGTGAATTTATGGTGGATGGTGGATTGATAATGGCGGTGGACAACACCGGCGACGAAGATAGCGACGAGAACGCCGAGGCGTTCGATGCGCCGGTGCGTTCCGGGCCAGCCGAAGAGGCCGATGCAGATATCGATGCGCTGATCGTCAATATTGACGGTTACGAAGGGCCGCTTGATGTCCTGCTCGATCTGGCGCGTACGCAGAAAGTCGATATCCGCAAAATCTCGATGATGGCGCTGGTCGATCAGTATCTTGTCTTCGTCGAGGTCGCGAAACAGCGCAATCTGGAGCTTGCCGCCGATTATCTGGTGATGGCTGCATGGCTCGCCTATCTCAAATCGAGAATGCTTCTCCCCGTCGGGGAGGACGAAGGCGATGAGCCAACGGCCGATGAAATGGCCGCACGCCTCGCGTTCCAACTCCAGCGACTGGAAGCCATGCGCAATGCGGTAGAGGCGCTGCAGGCGCGCCCGCAATTCGGCATCGATTTCATGCCGCGCGGCGCGCCGGAAGGGGTGCGGGTGACGCGGACGCCCGACTGGCAGGCCGATCTTTACGAGCTGCTCCGGGCCTATACCACACAGCGCATCGCGTCTGTTGACCGCAATTATCACCTCGACCCGCCGAAGGTTTATTCCATTGAGATGGCGCGGCTGCGCCTTGAACGCATTCTCGGCTCGATCCCCGACTGGACTGATTTGAGAACGCTGGCGCCGATGAAAGACGTCGATGCGCCGGGCGCTTCCGTGATTGCCTCGGCGTTTAATGCGGCGCTTGAATTCGCCAAGGATGGACGCATCGATCTTCGACAGCTTGGCGCTTTCGAGCCGATCTTTGTACGTGTTCGTCAGCAAGCGGACGAAAGGAATAAGACATGAACGACCTTGACGCTGCGATGATTGACGAAGAAGACTTTGACGCCGATACCAAACGAAATTTTGAGGGTCTGGATGCGCGTGAGTCGCAAGAAGCGTTAGCCGACGAACTTAATGAACAGAGCGGGACAGATAGCGTGACCGACGACGACAATAATAATGAGGATAAGGCTGTCGAGGCTGACGCGCCAACGGTTGAATGGAGCGAGGAAGATATCGCCGCTCATACTCGCATGGCGGAAGCGCTGTTGTTTGCGGCCGCCGAGCCGCTGGATGCAAAGAGCCTCGCTGACCGTCTGCCGGTGGGCGCTGACATCAAAACAATCACTGAACGGATTGCGGCGGACTATGCCGAGCGCGGGGTGACTCTGCAAAAAATCGACGGCAAATGGCGTTTTGTCACCGCCGCCGATGTCGCGCATGTTCTTGAAAAAGAAAAGATCACGCCGCGTCGTCTGTCGCGGGCGGCGCTCGAAACGCTGGCGATCATCGCTTATCACCAGCCCTGCACCCGTGCCGATATCGAGGATGTTCGCGGCGTACAGGTGGCGAAGGGCTCTCTCGATCAGTTGTTGGAGATTGGCTGGGTGAAACTGCGCGGCAAGCGCCGGGACGTTCCCGGTCGCCCGACGCTATATGGCACCACGGACGATTTCCTTCAGCAATTCGGGCTGGAATCGATCCAGGATTTGCCGGGGCTTGCGGACCTTAAGGCGGCCGGGCTTCTCGATGCACGGCTGCCGCCTGGCTTTTCCGTGCCTAATCCGAGCGGCGGCGATGACGAGGATATGGACGGAGAAGAAGGCGAAGAGGCTGAATTCGCTCAGGATTTCATGGCTTCTGACGATGCTGACGACGCCGAAGTCGATAAGGATGTCGCGGACGTTTAAACCATTATTTCGGCTTTTTTGCCTCTATTCATTCGCCGGACAGCGTATATATAGATCACAGCAATCGTAGAGGCATATCATGGGTGCAATCGGCCCCTGGCAAATCGTTATTATCCTTGTGATCGCGCTGCTTTTGTTCGGCGGCGGCGGGCGCATTTCATCCATGATGGGCGATTTCGCCAAAGGAATTAAGTCTTTCCGCAAAGGTTTGCAGGAAGATGATGAGAAGTCCCTTGATGACCGCAGCGATAATGCAATGGATGTGACGCCGGTTGACGACAAGGAAAAGAGCACCGCGCAGTCTGACTGAACGTCGCCAGCACTGGCGTTAATTGTGACCGAATTCAGCTTGAAGTCAGGACGGCAATGACATGAGTCTTGTTCCGCAATTCGGGTTCCTGGAGCTGGCGCTGGTCGCCATCATCGCTTTGATTATTGTGGGTCCGCGCGATTTACCCAAATTGATGCGTTCGGCCGGTCGCTTTGTCGCCAAGGCGCGCGCCATGGCGGGCGAATTTACCGCCGCCTTCGATCAGATGGCGCGGGAGACCGAAATGGAAGAATTGCGCAAAGAAATCGACGACTTGAAAAAGAATAACCCGGCGGCGGATTTAAAGCGCGCCGTCGACGAAAGCATCGCCCCCATCAATGAAGAGCTGCGAAAAGAGACGAGTGAGATCAATCAGGCGCTGGAAGAAAAGAAGCCTGAGGATGAACCTGCGAGCTCATGAGCGAGGCAAATCCAAAACCGGACGATGAAGAAGACGAGTTGCAGGCCTCGGCGGCGCCGTTGCTTGATCATCTTACAGAACTGCGCACGCGCCTGATCATTTCCGTTGCCGCGATTGCGGTTGGTTTTGTCTTTTGTTTTGTCTTTTCAGTGCCGCTGTATGAGTTTCTGGTCATTCCGTTCAAGAACGCAGTGGCCGCGACCGGCGTCGAGCCGACGCTTTATTTCGCGCCGCTGGAGTTTTTCTTCACCCGGGTGAAACTGGCGGCGCTTGGCGGTATTGCGCTGGCCTTTCCAGTTGTCGCTTACCAGCTCTATCAGTTCGTTGCGCCGGGCCTTTACAAGCGTGAGCGCAATGCGGCGCTGCCTTTCATTATGGCGATGCCGTTTTTGTTCGGCCTGGGTGCAGCGCTTGTCTATTTCGTTCTGATGCCGTTCGTGATGCAGTTCGCTGTCGGGATGGAGCGCGATGCGGTAGAGGGTTCCGGCGTTTCTATCGAGCTCTTAACCCGTGTTGGGGATTATCTGGCGCTGGTGACGACCTTGATCATGGCGTTTGGGTTTGCGTTTCAGTTGCCTGTGTTTTTGACACTACTGGCCCGGGCGGGCCTGATCACATCGAAGATGCTAACCGAGAACCGCAAATTCGCGATCGTTGGCATTTTCGTTGTGGCGGCGTTTTTGACGCCGCCGGACCCGATAAGCCAGCTTGTGCTTGGGGCCGCAATCATTGCGCTTTACGAAACATCCGTCTGGTCGGTGCGGCTGGCGGAGCGCAAAGCCCGTAAAGGGCTGGAAGAGGCCGAAGAGGCGTCGGCCTGATACTCTTCTGGACCACGGCGTGTAACCCCGCTACACGAGCGACCCATGTTCGACATTAAATATATCCGCGATAACCCCGATCAATTCGACGCCGGCCTGGCGCGCCGCAATGTCCCGCCGCGCGCCGGCGAAATTCTGATGCTGGATGAGGAAGCGCGCAAATACACGCAAGTTCTCAACGACTTGCAATCGCGCCGCAATGCGGCGTCCAAGGAAATCGGCGCCGCCAAGGCGAAAGGCGATGATGACGCGTTCAATCGCCTGCGCGCGGAAGTCGACAGCATCAAACAGCAAATGCCGACAGCGGAAGCCGAGCAAAAGAAAAAGCTCGATGCGATCCGCGATATTCTTTCCGGCCTGCCGAATATTCCGGCTGACGACGTGCCGCTTGGTGAAGACGAAGCAGCGAATGTAGAGCTTCGCAAATGGGGCGAGCCAAAACGCCTTAACGACGCCAAAGAACATTTCGATCTCGGCGAAGGCCTTGGGCAGATGGACTTCGAAGCGGCGGCGCGCATGTCCGGCTCACGCTTTGTCTTGCTCAAAGGCCAGCTTGCGCGCTTTGAACGCGCCATCGCCAATTTCATGCTTGATCTGCACACAGGCGAGTTCGGCTATACGGAATGCCAGCCGCCATTGCTGGTCAAAGACGAGGCGCTTTACGGCACCGGGCAATTGCCGAAGTTTTCGGAAGACTTATTTAAATCTACCGGCGATCACTGGCTGATCCCGACGGCGGAAGTCTCACTGACAAATATCGTGCGCGAGGATATCATTGCGGAAGAAGAGCTGCCCTTGCGGTTTACCGCCTGGACGCCGTGCTTCCGGTCGGAAGCGGGCGCTGCCGGGCGCGATACGCGGGGCATGATCCGTTTGCATCAGTTCTCGAAGGTGGAGCTTGTTTCCATCACGGCGCCGGACCAGTCGGAAGCGGAACATGAGCGCATGATTGAATGCGCCGAGGAAGTCCTGAAGCGCCTTGAGCTGCCTTACCGCACCATGGTGCTGTCGACCGGTGACATGGGCTTCTCGGCAAGCAAGACCTATGACATCGAAGTCTGGTTGCCGGGGCAGGCGCAGTACCGCGAAATTTCCTCCTGTTCCAACTGCGGAGATTTTCAGGCGCGGCGCATGAATACGCGTTGCCGGCCTCAAGGCGAAAAGGCGACAAAATTTGCGCATACCCTGAATGGCTCCGGCCTCGCGGTTGGCCGAACGCTGGTCGCAATCCTTGAAAACTATCAGCAGCCGGACGGCTCGATCACCGTGCCGGATGTTCTGAAACCCTATATGGGCGGCGTAACCAAAATCGAAAAGGCGTGAACCATGCGTATCCTGTGTTCCAATGACGATGGCATTCACGCCCGCGGGCTCGAAAGTCTCGTCAACATTGCTCGCGAATTGTCCGACGATGTCTGGGTCGTGGCGCCTCAGGAAGAGCAATCCGGCGCGGCGCGCGCGCTGACGCTTGCTCATCCGTTGCGCGTGCGCAAATATGAGGAGCGCCGGTTCTCCGTCACCGGCACGCCAAGCGATGCGGTGTTGATGGGCGTCACCAAAATTATGGACGGCAAAAAACCGGACCTGATCCTCTCGGGCGTCAATAATGGCCAGAACATCGCAGAGGACGTCACCGTTTCCGGAACGATCGCTGCGGCGTTCCAGGGCATGAGCATGGGCATTCCCTCGGTGGCTCTCTCACTGGCGCGCATGGCCCGCGACAAGGCGCGCTGGGAAACACCGGAGGCTCATGGCGCCGGCATTGTCCGCAAGCTGCTGGATCAGGGCTGGCCTGAGAATGTCGTGATCAATGTGAATTTCCCCGATCGCACGCCGGATGAGGTGAGCGACATTGAGGTGACCAGTCAGGGGCATCGCGATGCGGTGCAACTCTATGCAGAAGAGCGCAAGGACCTCAGGGGCGGACGCTATTACTGGTATGGCTATACAGGCGAATTATCCGACCCGCCTAAGGGAACGGACCTCAGCGCCATTTATGCAGGGCGTATATCGATTACGCCGCTGCATCTGGCCTTGACCCACAAAGAGAGCTTGAAATCGTTGTCTGCGGTCTTCAACGCGCCTTCTTCTTAAAGAATTCCAAAGCTTCGCGGTGGTGGTTAACGCCTTATTAACCAAAGTTTATAAACGTCGTCATCGATCATGAATTTGCGCCCATTGGAGGGATCGATGAGAGTTGCGTGTCAGGCATTGGCTATTTTCGCGGCCGCAAGCCTTGCAGCGTGCGGCAGTCACAGCAATCCGGCGCCGGTTGTTTATGGCGCGGGCGATGCGCACCAGTCACGGATTTACAACTCGCCAGACGAAATCTATCGCAAGCAGCAGATTGAACAAAACCGTGCGACGCGAACGGCGCGTGCGCCTGCGAGAACACAGCCCAAGCGCGTTTCATCCGCGCAAGGAAATGGCGCTGCGATAACGCCGGTATCCGCCGTCTATTTGTCGGACGCCGTATCCGCGCCGGTCGAGACCAAAAAAGTCAAAGGCTATATTGAAGTCCAGCCGGGCGACACTGTTTACGGGATTGCGCGCCGCTTCAACGTCGCGCCTCAGGACATCATCTCAAAAAACGATCTTCGCGCGCCTTACGCTCTGCGCGTTGGACAAGCACTAAAGCTGCCTAAAGGCGCTGAAGCGCTGGCGACGCCTGTTGAGGCGCGCAAGGTGGTTGCGCGCGACAGGCTTTATTCAGTCAAACGTGGCGATACGCTCTATTCGATTTCAAAGGCGTCTAAAGTTTCGGTGAGGGCTATTGCTCAGGCAAACGCTTTGCGTCAGCCCTATAATCTTGCCGTTGGGCAACAGCTTCTTATTCCGCAGGCGCCGACAAACAGCCAAATTTATGCAAAGCCACGCACCAGCCCTTCCAAGATTGCGAATACGACGGCGGCGCCGCAAAATGTTGGCGATATAGCCCGCACCGCGTCCTATACGCCCCCGGTATCGACCAAAGGAAACAGCCTTTTTGACTGGCCCGTTAAGGGCGCGATCATTTCGTCTTATGGCGCCGGCGATCTTGGCCGCCGAAATGACGGCGTGAATATTGCGGCGCCGGCGGGCACGCCTGTGCGTGCAGCTGCCGGCGGTGAGGTTGTTTATCGCGGGTCTGAGCTTGATGGTTTCGGCAATCTGCTGCTGATCAAGCATGTCGACGGGTTCGTTACCGCCTATGCGCATAATGATGCAATGCTGGTCAAGAAAGGCGATCAGGTTCGTCAGGGTCAAGTTATCGCCAAGGTCGGCGACAGCGGCGCCGTCACCTCACCGCAATTGCATTTTGAGATTCGAAAAAATCTGAAATCGATTGATCCGACAAGCATGCTGGGTGCGCAATAAAAGTGAGACGCGTTTCGTGTGATACGTACAAAAAACACTAATAAAAAAACTCAAGTAGCGTGAATTCTGGCGGGCCTTCGGGCCCGCTTTTTTCTTGCCCGGGATAGCTCGTTCAGCTGATGCGTCCCGGTCTGCTGGCGATCAATCGGCGCGCCAGAAACTCCGGGTTCGCGGGAAGCAATCCTTCGGAGATAAACGCCGTCTCGGAAAAATGCGCCAGAGAGAGTTCGCCCTCATGAGCCGCGCACAAAGCGGCGCCAACGCGTTTTGTTGCGTCGAATTTGGTGACGATGCAGCGGCGCACGCCAATTTCCTTAAAGGCGAGGGCCCAGTCTGCGTATTCAGCGGCGTCGCCGCTCGCGGGCAGGACAAGCACCGGTTCCGCGCCGCTTTCCTGCTGATAGCTTTTCAGCGCGGCGACATCGCCGCCATCATAAGGGCTGACACCTGGCGTATCGAGAATAACAGCGCCGCCCGGCCGGTGAGAGCGCACGATCTGCGCCACATCAAGCGGCGAGTCGACTATGAAATAATCAGCGCCCAAAGCTTCGCCATAAGATTTGATCTGCTCAATTGCGCCGGCGCGTCCGGTATCCGCCGTCATCATCAGCGCTGAGACGCCTTGCTCTATAACGGCGGCGGCGAGTTTCGCTGCTGATGAAGTCTTGCCGGCGCCGGTTGGGCCGACCAGCATGATTGGTGTGGACGGTGAAAAGTGCAGCGGTGCGAAGGTGAAGGTTTCCCGGAACGCCGTTTCAAGCCGGTAAAGATCTTCATCGATCGGCGACTTTCGCGCGCCTTCGATGAGCGCCGTCATAAGCTTATCGCCAACGCCATGGGGCGCCAAGATTTCCGCCATTGAGCGCACCGTAACGTCACTCATATCGAGACGTTTGGCGTGCTTGGCGCCGGTAAGACTGCCGCTCAGCTGCGAAAGCGCTTCTTCGGAAAAACGCTGTTCAACAGTTTCATTCAGGCGCGCACCAGCGCTCATCTTAAAGGGGCCTTCGTCAACAGCGTCGCGGGCGGCGCCGGCGAACTGGGCTTTCGGGGCGGGTTCCGGGGCTGACGGCGGAGCCTTGTCGGAGGCTGTCACCTCCACATCGCCGCTCGGCAACTCACGCACGGAGACGACAACTGCGAGATCGCCAAGCGCCCGACGGGCCTTGGCTTTCGCCGCGTCGAGATCAGAAGCGATGAATTTCATCATGAATACACAACCACCAAAGTCAGCCTCAGCCGTTCCCCGGCCCCAGTATGGCCGTGAAATTCATTTTGTTAAAGGACCTAATTTCGACCTAAAAGTCTCTGTTGTAGCGGTTTATCCCGTCTGCAGCGGCTTAGAATAAAGAAAAACCCGCACACGCTGTGCGGGCCTTCCGAAGGTCGAAAGAAGTTGGGGAGGGATTATCGGTATTGCTGCAGGCGGGTTGCACGCAGCCCTGGCATGCCGAATTGATCAATTGCTTTTTGCCAGGAAAGGAATTCTTCGACCGTTAACTTGTAGCGATCGCATGCTTCCTCAAGCGTAAGGAGGTCGCCGCGAACAGCGGCGACGACTTCCGCCTTGCGCCGAATGACCCAACGTTTGGTCGAGGGCGGCGGCAGATCTTTCAATGTCAGCGGCGTGCCGTCGGGACCGATTACATACGGGTCCTTTTTTATCGGCGACGCGGCATTGTTTGCAACGACAGTCATGAGCGGTCTGATCCCTTGATACGCAACTATGTTCTTGAGGACATTAGGCCCAGCGCTTTTAAAAAACGGCTAAGCGTCAAGGTAAAAGCTTCTATAAGTGGTTGATTATTCGTGAAAAAATAGACAGTCAAAATTGTGTCAATACAGAACAATAACTAATTACCGGCGCGCGTCAGCGAAGCGTCCAGAATATGCTATCGAAGCGCGACAGCATTTTCGCTTACCCAAAGCGCAGGCCCACGCTCAGAAAACCGGTATTTAAAGAAGTCAGGACTTTGTGGCTGGCGCCTGTTCAGAGCATTTTGAGCGCAAGGCCGACCCGTCCCGAATAGGGAATAGGCTGTAATGTATGACTATACTTTTAGACAAAAATATTACCAAGTTTACGGCAACTTGCTGCTTCGCCTGTTCGCTGGCCGGCCGCTCAATCGTCCGACTCTTGACCGGAGGGCCGATTTAAGGGCCTTTCAAGGGTTGAGCGGAACGTTGGAGAGGTTGCATTGGCAAGTGCAATTGCGGTCGAAAGGCTAATCAAGAAGGCGAGCACGGCGCTGAAAAAGGGCGACGCTCAGGGCGCGGCGCAACAATATCGGCGCGCAATCGAATTGAACGCTAAAAGCCATCAGGCGCTGGCCGGTTATGGCGAGGCGGCGATGAAACTCGGCGATCCTGCCGAAGCCTTGCGCGCCGGGATGGCCGCCTTGCAGGCGGCGCCGACAAGCACAAAGGCTTTCAGTGTTGCAGCAGGCGCGGCAATGGCGTTGCGAAACTGGCCGCAATTGGTGCAACTGGGAGAGGCTTGGCGGGCCGCACATCCTAAGAACGCTGAGGCGATCCGATCTTTAGCACACGCCTATTTCGAATTGGGCAGCTCCGAGAAAGCGCGCGACGTTTACTATGATCTGGTTCAGGCGAATGCCGGATCGGCGGATCATTGGGCGACTTATGCACGTTTGTGCCTGACAAGTTTCGACTATAACGGTGCTGAGGCGGCGCTGGAAAAGGCGCATAAGCTTGACGCCCCGTCTGCGGATTCTTTGTATGCGCTTGGACGCGTAAAACTGTTTCTTGGCGACCTTGATGAAGCGGAATCCTTAAGCGTTGAGGCGATGAAGAGGAATCCAAAATTCGCTCTGGCGTTCACGCAATTTACCACTCTGCGCGGCGGCAAAGTTGACGATGAGACGCTTCAGCACATTACAAGGCTCGCCAATGACGCCTCCCAGCCTCCGGAACACCGAGCTTCCTTATTCTTCGCCAATGGCGATATTCATCACCGCAGAGGAGATTATGAACTTGCGATGCAGGCCTTCGATCAAGGCAATCAGCTGAGCGAGGCTATTCTGTCGAAAGAAGGCGTGTCCTATAATCCGGCCGTGTTTGAACGCCAGCGCGAGCGTGAACAAATGGCGTTCAGGGCGCTGCCTACGGAAACCGGCTTTACGGCAGGTTCGCCGCGACCGGTTTTTGTGGTTGGCATGCCGCGTTCCGGCACCACATTGATGGAAAGCATTCTCGCCGCCCATCCGGATGTTTATGGCGCGGGCGAGTTGCATTCATTTCCGGCGATTCACAATAGCGCCTTGCAGTGGAGTGAGAACAACGGTGGTAAAGCTCTAACCGATGCGCCGAAGGAACAGCTACGGAAATGGCGTGACCAGTATTTTGCGAGCTATCCAAAGCTCCGGGGCGAAGGCGTTGTTGTCGATAAACAGCCATTGAATTTCAGGGGCGTGGGACTCATCAAAACATTGTTCCCTGAAGCGACAATCATTCATATTCGGCGCAACCCGGTCGATACCGGTTTTTCAATTTACCGGAATGATTTCGCGAAGGCGTGGCCCTACGCGACGCGCCTTGAAAGCATTGCGCATTTTTATGGCGAATACGCGCGTATAGCCGCACACTGGGAAGAGCGCCTTGGCGAAGCGTTTCCGCTCTTTCAATATGAGCAGGTCGTGGCTGATTTTGACGCTGAAGCGCGACGTTTGATCGAGATATGCAGCCTTGATTGGCGCGATGAGTGCCTTGCATTTCATCAGGTAAAAAGGCCGGTGGCGACGTTCAGTTCCACCCAGGTGCGCGAACCGATGAGGCGCTCCGCGATCAGCGCCAGGGAGCAGTATGGCGGGCTTTTGCAGCCTTTGATCAATGGACTTGAAAACGCTGGCCTTGACCTGGACACAGGGGCGCTGGCTGGAAAAAGCCCATAAGGCGGCTGGACTGGCGTTCGTCGCCCTCAATCCCTATGTTCCGCCCGAAATGACAGTAATGACCGACATATCAACGATTGACGCGCCGCGGATTGATCTCGGCGTGCCCGACGGCGCGCGGGTGATCGTCGCCATGTCAGGCGGCGTTGATTCATCCGTGACCGCGGCTTTGTGCAAGCTTTCTGGATATGATGTCGTTGGCGTTACGTTGCAGCTCTACGATCATGGCGTAGCCATCCAGAAAAAAGGCGCCTGCTGCGCTGGCCAGGATATTCAGGATGCTCGCCGTGTCGCGGAAGCGATGGGCTTTCCTCACTACGTGCTTGATTATGAAAGCCGCTTCACTGACGCGGTAATGAACGATTTCGCCGATACTTATCTTGCTGGCGCGACACCCATCCCGTGTGTTCGGTGCAATGAGCAGGTGAAATTCAAAGACCTTCTTGAAACCGCGCGCGACCTTGGCGGCGCCGCGATGGCAACTGGGCATTACATTCGCCGCGTCGATGGTCCGAACGGGCCGGAATTGCGCCGCGCCTACGATGCGTCAAAAGATCAAAGCTACTTCCTGTTCTCGACAACCAAAGAACAGCTCGACTATTTGCGCTTTCCGTTGGGTGAAATGCCGAAAGACGAAGTGAGGCGCATCGCATCAGAGCTTGGCCTGGTTGTCGCCGATAAACCGGACAGTCAGGACATTTGTTTCGTGCCAGAGGGTAAATACGCCTCAGTGGTTGAAAGGTTACGTCCAGGCGCCTCTTCACCAGGTGAAATTGTACATGTGGATGGCGCCGTAATGGGCCGCCATCAGGGCGTCATTCACTACACGGTCGGTCAGCGCCGCGGTCTTGGCGTGGCGACAGGCGATCCGCTTTATGTGGTGCGGCTCGATGCTGATAAAAGCCAGGTTGTTGTTGGGCCGCGTGAGGCATTGTTGATCAAGCGTATCCAATTGAAAGAGGTCACGTGGTTGGGCGATGGCGATGGTGAAGAAGCCGCGAAAGATCAGATGCCGCTTGCAGTCAAAGTGCGGTCGACGCGCCCGCCGGCGCCGGCGCATCTTATCTGGGACGAAGGATGGGCGATTGACCTTGCTGACCCTGAAGAGGGCGTGGCCCCTGGCCAGGCCTGTGTCTTCTATTCGCCGGACGAAGCCCATGATCGCGTCCTTGGCGGCGGCTGGATTGCTGGCACGCAAAGTCCCCAAATATGACAAAAGTTCGTCCGCTTGAACAAAAAGATGAAAATGCATGGCGCGCCTTATGGGCGGGTTATCTGGCGTTTTACAAAACCGATCTGGCGCAGGAGACAACCGATGCGCTGTTTGAAAATCTGCTCAAGAGCGCCCCGCATTTTGCGTTCGTCGCAGAACAGGACGGGCGGGTGATTGGCTTTGTTCATTGCCTGCCCCATGCCTCCACATGGTCATCAGCGCCGTACTGTTATCTTGAAGACCTTTATGTTGATGCGTCCGTTCGCGGCGCCGGCGCGGGGCGCGCGTTGATAGAAGCCGTCTATCAGGAAGCCGATCGTCGTGGATATGCGCGTGTCTATTGGCACACAGAAAGCGGCAACGCGACGGCGCGCCGCCTATACGACAGGCTTGCATCATTGAGCGAGTTCGTTCAGTACCGTCGACGTTAGTTGTTTGGCGGGAATTTCGATGGCGAAAAAACTTTATGATTGTCTGAAGTGTTCTGCGTATTGCTGTTCATACACGCACATCCCTGTGACCAAGACCGACCTCAAACGCTTGGCCAAGTTTCATGGCATGAGTGAAGAGAAAGCGGAAAAGAAATTCACCAAGAAGGGCGACAAGGAAAACCCGCGCGTCCTGCGCCACACGGATGACGAGCATTTCGTAACGTCCTGTATGTTTCTTGATAAGGAAACACGCAACTGTACAAATTACGAAGGCCGCCCGAAAATTTGTCGTGAATTTCCAACGCAAAAGCGTTGCGGCTATTATGAGTTCCTGAAATGGGAACGAGAAGTTCAGGACGATCCGGAATGGGTCGCAACGACAGACTGATTCATCATGACTGAACGTGCGGACGCCATTGTCATCGGCGCCGGCGTCATTGGATTGGCTGTGGCCCGCGTGCTTGCGCTTGCTGGACGCGAAGTCATTGTCGTCGAGAAAAACCGGGCCTTTGGCGAGGAAACGTCTTCTCGTAATTCCGAAGTCATCCATGCGGGCATACAATACCGACCAGGCGGCATGCGCGCGCAACTCGCCGTTAAGGGCAGGGATGCGCTCTATGCTTTTTGCAAGAGCCATGGCGTCAATCATGAGCGTTGCGGCAAGTTGCTGATCGCGAACGGCGAAGCCGAGGTCGCCCGTCTCGCCCATTTCAAACACAATGGCGAGGCCAACGGCATGGATGATCTGCGTGTCATCGATGCAAAGGAAGCTGTACGGCTTGAACCTGGCGTGCGCTGTGATGCAGCGCTCTATTCACCGTCATCGGGTATCGTTGACAGCCACGGGCTGATGCTGGCGCTTCTGGGCGATATGGAAGATGCTGGCGGCGCGCTGGCCTTGTCTGCGCCTGTAACTGGCGGACGGGTGCGCGATGACGGTATTGAGCTTGATATCGGCGGCGATGACGCAATCACCTTGCATGCACAGACCGTCGTGAATTGCGCAGGTCTTTGGTGCGATCGCGTCGCCCGGTCGATTGACGGCATTCCGGTATCGACAATCCCGCAGCTTAAATACGCCAAGGGTCAATATTTTTCGTACAATGGCGCGCCGCCATTCTCGCGGCTGATTTATCCTTTGCCGTCGCCGGAAAGTCAGGGCGTCCATTACACCCGCGATCTTGGCGGACAGGCCAAGCTCGGCCCGGATATTTCTTTTATCGACTCGAACACCGACTACGACGTGGACGAGGCGCGCCGGGACGCATTCGTCAAAGCGGCGCAATGCTTCTGGCCGGGTATTGACCCTGGAAAGCTGGTTCCCGGCTATGCGGGGATACGACCGAAAATCGCCGGCCCCGGGGAGGAAGGTGATTTTGTCTTCTCCGATCCCTCAAGCCACGGCGTTGATTGCTATCTGGGGCTTTACGGCATTGAATCGCCAGGTCTGACGACCTGCCTGGCTGTCGCCGAGCATGCGGCCCAATTGCTTCGCTGAAGCCGCTTGCAGGGCGCGGCGGCGCCCGCTATAGACCTCCGCTCCGAGGCGAGCGATTAGCTTCCAGGACACCCTTTGGCGGGGTAGCTCAGTTGGTGAGAGCGCAGGATTCATAACCCTGAGGTCGGCAGTTCAAATCTGCCCCCCGCTACCAATTTCAAATAGATATAATGAAGTAAACCAAAGCTTACTGTTCGACCGTGACGCCTTTCCAGAAAGCGACATGGTCTTTGATATGCGCGGCTTTTTCAAAAGGCGCTGGATAATACCAGGCGGCGTCTTTGTTTTCCTCGCCATTGACGGCAAGCGTGTAATAGCTGGCGTCGCCTTTCCATGGACAATGGCTCGTGTGGTCGGATGCCTTTAAATATTCCTGCTTCACGGAGCCAGGCGGGAAATAAATATTGCCTTCGACGGTTTCAAAAGCGTCACTCTCGGCGATGACAACGTTGTTCCAGATTGCTTTGGCCATGGACGTCTCCTTTAGTCGAACAGGCTTGAAACGGATTCTTCGTTAGCGATCCGGCGGATGGCTTCGGCGAGCAGGGTTGCGATGGAGACCTGTTCGATCTTCGGACACTCCGCCACTTCCGGGGACGCCTGAATAGAATCCGTGATCAACAGCCGCGTCAGCGCATCGGATTTCATGACGCGACGTTCTGCATGGTCCGAGAGGACGCCATGGGTGACGCAGGCCGAAACGCTTTTCGCGCCCTTGTCCATTAATGCCTGCGCGGCGTTACACAAAGTGCCGCCGGAATCGACAATATCATCGAAGATCAGGCAGTGGCGGTTGTTTACATCGCCGATGATGTTCATGACTTCTGACTTGCCCGGACCTTCACGGCGTTTGTCGACAATCGCCAGCGGGCGGTCATCAAGGCGCTTTGCAAGCGCGCGGGCGCGGACAACCCCGCCAACATCCGGGGAAACAATTATGACGTCATCGAGTTCGCCATTGTGTATCTGGCGAATGCGTTTTTCGAAGTCCTTCACAGCATAGAGGTTGTCCGTCGGGATATCGAAGAAGCCCTGAATCTGGCCTGCATGGAGATCGACGGTCAGCACCCGGTCTGCGCCGGCGGTGGTGATCAGATTAGCAACCAGCTTCGCGGAGATCGGCGTTCTCGGTCCCGCCTTTCGATCCTGACGGGCGTAGCCGAAATAGGGGATAACCGCCGTCACTCTGGTCGCCGACGCTCTTGTCAGCGCGTCGATGGTGATCAGCAGTTCCATCAGATGGTCGTTTGCAGGATAGGATGTCGACTGGATGACGAAGACATCCTCGCCGCGAACATTTTCCTGTATCTCGACGAAGACTTCGCCATCCTTGAAGGTGCGGATATCCGCCTTGGCCAGCGACGTCGTGAGTCGCCTCGAAATCTCTTCGCTAAGTTGTCGGTTTGAATTTGCGGCGATCAGTTTCATCGAACCCCGTCCCCTGATGCTGTCCCAAATGCACGCGGGTTTCATGACGTTTTATTGACACTCGTGCAACCCGCAATCTTGTGATTCCTTATTGAAGCGCGATCGCAGACAGATTCCGGCCATAGTCAGGCTCTTCCCGGCGCCGGGAATTGCGGTAGCTGAAATAGGCCTCCGGCGCGCCAAGGGTGCATATCCCCAGATCATCGATCCGGGTGACCCCGGATTCACGCAGGCGCCAGGCGCCAAAAGCGACAAGATCAAACTGGCGTTTTTCAGTGCTGACGCCGGGGGCAAAAAACCGTTCTGACTGCGGATGCCGGGAGATGAACTCCTCTACCAAATCAAGGCCAACCTCGAAATTTGGCTGACGCAGACAGGGCCCGATGGCTGCACGGATGCGCTCACGCACTGCGCCAAGGTTTTCCATGGCCGTCACTGTGTTCTCCAACACGCCCGAGAGCGCGCCGCGCCAGCCAGCATGTGCGGCGCCGATAACCCCGGCCTCAGGGTCCGCCAGCAGCCATGGCATGCAGTCTGCCGCAAGAACACCGATGGCGAGCCCTGGTGTCGATGTGACCATGCCGTCCGCTTTGGGGGGCGCGCTGGTCCACGGCCTCTCAACGGTCACAACCTCAGGGGAATGGACTTGGTAGACGGTCAGGAGATGGTCGGAGGAAGCACCAATGACCTCGGCGCAGCGGCTTCTGTTCCGCACGACATTCGCTTTGCTGTCCTCAGAGCCGGGACCGGTATTGAGCGAAGTATAAATGCCGCTGGAAACGCCGCCAGCGCGGCCGAAAAAGCCATGGGAGACATTTGCACATTTGGCGAGACCCGGTGCGGTCAGGAAAGGCGGTCCGCTCATATCGGGCCGAAGCCTGCCGGCGATTCTAGCGATGGGGAGGTGATGGCCATGACTTTGAAAATCTCGCCCATCTGGTCCGGTGACGATATGCGTGCGGCGCCGGCGCGGATCGCCTCAGCATCTTCGGGTTTCTTGCCCTTGCAAAGCATCTCTACGCGCAAGGGAAGGCCAAGACGCTCAAGAAAGGTTCCTTGCGTCACCGGACCATGAACGCTGGCGCCATTGTCGATAACGGCGCGGGTCACCGCCTCGAAATCCACATGCGCTGTGATGTCGGCAACGCCTGGCGATGAAAGCGGCGGCCAGTATTCATGGTTGCGCACCGCCTGAAGGGTATCGCCCAGACCGGATTGCATATGGCCGTAGTCGATGATCAACGCCGCCCCATTCTCTTCATCGAAGAGCGTGCAGATATCCGATATGAATTCTTGCGATGCAAAGGACTTTTCAAAGACATCGCCTTCCTTGCTTTCGGAAGGGTCCGGCAGTCCGTAGTCGGCAGGAGGCGGCGTATTTCCCAGTACAAACCCAAGCCTTTCGCCGTCGGGGGTGAGGCCGACAAGCTGCTCCCGCCAGCCATTATCGACGCGTCGAAACTGCCGGATCGGCAAGCAGTCAAAAAACTCATTTGCGACGACCAAAGTCGGCGCTGCGGGGATATCTGCAAAGGAATCCGCCCAGAGCGGTTTTACTTCGCTGCTGCGCAATCGCTTTTGTTGTTCATGGCGTAACCGTCCTGATTGCTCAAGAAGCCAGACTTGCGCTGAGCGGGTGAACTCCGGGCGCAGTCGCGCAGCGCGCAAGATATCCGCCATCAGAACGCCGCGGCCAGGGCCTAGCTCAACCAGATTAAAGGGCTTTGGTGAGCCCATAGCGCGCCAGGTTTCTACAAGCCAAAGGCCGATTAGCTCTCCAAAGACCTGACTGATTTCCGGTGCGGTGGTAAAGTCGCCGTCCGCGCCGATTGCCTGTCGCGACATATAATAGCCGTCATGCGGATGTCCCAAAGCATCGGCCATGTAATCCGCGATGGTGATCGGCCCTTTTAGCTTGATCAGCTGAATGAGGCGTTCTTCAAGCGGGCTTTTCTCTAATGGCTCAGACGCGCCATTCACGACACTGTCGCCTTCTCAGTTTTTGTGCGTGTACGCCATATCAACCAGATGCCAAATGCGAGCATTGGCGTCGACAACATCATGCCCATGGTAATGCCGAGCGGGAAATCGGGCAGATGAGCGTCCGGCTCGCGAAAGTTTTCGACAAAAATCCGGGATGCGGCATAGCCTGCCAGAAACAGCCCGATCGCCGCGCCGGGCCTTTTCAGAAAGCCAAAACTATGTGTGGCGATGCGAATGATGGCGAACAGAACAAGCCCTTCCAGCGCCGCTTCATAGAGCTGGCTTGGGTGACGTGCGAGGCCAGAGGGATCGGTGGGAAACACCATTGCCCACGGACCGTCCCAGGGCCGACCGTACAGCTCGGCGTTAATGAAATTGGCGATGCGTCCGAAGAACAAACCGATTGGAGCCGCGCAAGCAAACAAGTCGCCGAGCGACAGCGCATTCAACTTGTATTTCCGTGCGAAGAAAAACCCGGCGAGCGTAACGCCGATCAATCCGCCGTGAAAAGACATCCCTCCCTGCCACAGCATTAATGCCGGCGGGAATGGGATGGCGCCGAATAAAGGCTCCCAGGGCTTTGTCAGTAGCGCCGGCTCATAGAACAGAACATAGCCGATACGTCCGCCGGCGATCACGCCGATCGCCACCCAGAAAAGGACGTCATCAAGGAGAAGTCGCGTGATCGGCGCTCCCTTTTTGCTCCAAAGCTTTGTGTTCGCAATGAGGCGGGTCAGGTAATACCAACCGCCTGCGATGCCTGCGATATAGGCAAGCGAGTACCACCGAATGGGCAATGGCCCGATCTTGACGAGAATAGGGTCGATATTCGGATAAGGAATACTCATGAACCGCGTCGCTCTTAATTTCGTGCGTCTCAATAACGCGCTTCGATGCCCCTGTCGCCCCGCGCGAATAAAGTCTTATATAGACGGTGAAAGGATTTTGACCATGCAGACCCAAAGCGCATTTTTTGACGCGATCGCGAAAATGATGACCGAGGTCGCCGGGGCGGCGGATGGCGCCCGCCGGGAGGCCGAAACGGTGTTCCGCAGCCAGGTCGAGCGGCTCGTGGCGGATATGGATTTCGTTAGCCGCGAGGAGTTTGAAGCGGTTCGCGACATGGCCAGCGCCGCCCGTGAGGAAAACGAATCGCTGCGGGCGCGTCTTGAAGCGCTTGAAAAAAGCCAGCCCTTAAGGCGCTGAGGAAAACCAGCCTAATCGAATCATTTCTCGAGGGTCCGAATCGTCGCGTCATGCGGGTTGCAGCGGCTGTGATCAGTCGCGTGAGCCGAGAAAAGGGGCGCTGATGTCGATTGAGCTGATCCAGAAGCCGAGCAAAACGCATGATCCGCTGGATGTCCTTGAGGCGGCCGCGGCAGGTCTTGAGTTTGAAATGGAGCGGGTTGGGGAAAGCGAACTGCACGTTATGTTGCCCGGTGTCTGGCGTGATATCGGCCTCTGGTTCACTTGGAGATCCGAACTGGCGACGCTTCAGATGGGAGCGCCGATTGACCTTAAAGCGCCCGTTGGACGATTGCAGGAAGCCAGCCATCTCGTGACGATGATCAACGAGCGGCTCTGGGTTGGTCATTTTGATTTGTGGGCTGACGACCATGCAATTGTTTATCGCCATTCCGCAATTTTGCCGGGTGACGGGTCACTGGATTCAGGGCAGGCGGATACAATGATCCGAGCCGTCAGCGAGGCCGTGGACAGATTTTACCCGGCATTTAATTTCCTTGTTTGGGGTGGCAAGTCGCCGGAAGATGCGCTGGAAGCCTCGCTCTTTGAGACTGCGGGAAACGCGTAAGCGCTGACGTTTGATTTTCACCGTTGGTGCGGTAATCATTCTTCATGATGAAAAAAAATTCGGTAGCGCTAATTGGCGCCGGGTCCATGGGCGGCGCGCTTCTTAAAGGGTGGCTCGCGAACGATACGATTGATATCGATCAATCCGCTGTATTCGACCCTGGCGCGAGCGCTGAACTGAAAGCGTTATGCACCGAACATCGGCTATCGCTTAATCCAGTGATTGATAGCGTCGCGGCGGACGTTGTACTGATTGCTATCAAGCCGCAAAAAGCGGATGCGCTGCTTCCCACATATGCCGATCTAGCGAAAGACGCAGTCAGCGTATCGGTCATGGCGGGAAAGAGTATCGCAAGTATCTCAAAAACCCTTGGCGGCGCAGCCCGGGTGGCACGGACAATGCCCAATTTACCGGCGGCGATTGGCAAAGGGGTTACGGGGCTTTATGCGCCCAATGAAATAGATACGGAGGCTCGAACAGCCATTGAAACATTGATGGCGGCGGCTGGTGAAACCGTGTGGGTGAACAGTGAAGAACAGATCGACTATGTGACCGCAGTTTCCGGTTCCGGCCCAGCATACTATTTCCTTCTTACCGAAGCGCTTGCTGACGCTGGAGAAGCGCTGGGATTTGAGCGGGCGGCTGCTGAAAAGCTTGCGCTAGCGACGCTGACCGGCGCCGGAGCTCTGATGGATGTAGAAACACGGACACCGGCGCAAATGCGCAGCGCAGTGACATCGCCCGGCGGGACGACGGAAGCGGCGCTGAATGTGTTTGACGGCAGTGACCACCGAATGCGTATGCTTGTTAAGGAGGCGGTTGCCGCCGCTGCAAAGCGCGCCGCCGAACTGACTGAATAAAAAGCCTATTGATTACATCAAGCCGGCAGCCGAATTTTCGCGACAACGCCGCCATGTTCTGACCGGTCAAGCGTTACATCGCCGCCATGGGACCGGGCGACATCACGAACCACCGTCAGGCCAAGTCCCATACCGCTTTCATTGAGGTTGCGCGCCTCATCAAGACGGGTGAACGGCTTGAAAACGTCTTCATAGGCGTCCGGATCAATCCCCGGTCCGTCATCTTCAACGCTCAGCTCAAAATATCGATCAAGCTGTTTGGCGTTGACCCAGACATTATTGGCGTGGCGCAATCCATTGTTCACAAGATTACTAACCGCTCGTTTCAATGCCGAGCGGCGCGCCGAGATAACAATATGCTTAGGCACAAGAGAATGGAGATGATGGCCAGAACGCTTGGCGTTGCGTGATATCTCATCGATCATCGGGGCCAGGACGAAGGTTTCGGGGTCTTCATCGGCGGCTTCGCTGCGGGCGAATTCAAGATATGCTTCAACCATGCGCTCCATTTCCTGAACATCACTTCGCAGATCGTTCACTTCATCGGTGTCAGGCTGCATGGCGAGCGCCAGTTTGATTCGGGTGAGGGGCGTGCGCAAATCATGGCTTACGCCCGCGAGCATGGAGGTGCGCTGGTCGATGTGACGCTTGATCCGCTCACGCATTGCAATAAAGGCATGACCTGCCTTGCGAACCTCCGTCGCGCCGGTTGGGCGGTAATCCGGCGCATCGCGGCCACGGCCAAAAGCCTCCGCGGCATTCGCCAGACGCAAAATAGAGCGCACCTGATTGCGCAAGAACACGATCGCGATGGCGCCCAGCATAATCGTTGTGCTGACCATCCAGAACAGAAAGATGGGACCTGTGGTTGCAAATACCCTGTCGCGATAAGCCAGAAAAACAAGCTGGCCGCCAGCCAGTTGCACGCGCACCTCAACAAAAGCCGGGTAGCTTTGAGTATTGAACCAATAAGGCCTTTCCAGGCTGGCTGCCAATTGCCTGTCGAATGTCGAATTGTAAACATTAAATATCGACAGTTTATCTTTCACAGGAATGCCGGAGTTTGCGTCATAGCGTACGCTTAGCGCGAGATCGTCAAACGCCCATTGCTCGATTTCGTCACGCGCTGTCTCGTTGATTGCGTCACCATAGAGGCGGGTGACAAGCGCAATTTGTCCGGAGACATTCGCTGAAAGGTTTGCTGTGACGAGCTCCCAATGGCGCGCGAAAAACACATATGTGATCACTGACTGCATCAAAAAGACTGGCAAGATGACGATCAGTACGACACGCGCGTACAAACTTTTGGGAAGGTAACGACGCAGCATAGCGTTAATCCGCCATCAGGGCGTAGCCGACGCCGCGCACGGTTTGCAGATAAATGGGCGCGCGGGGGTCTTCCTCGATTTTCTTGCGGATGCGCGTCACCTGAACATCGATAGAGCGCTCCATGGCGGTCGAGGTTTGCTCGGCTAACGCCTCTCTTGAAATCGCATCACCGGGCTTTTGTGCTAACGCTTTTAATAGCGCAGTCTCGCCAGCAGTGAGTTTCACTAACTGACCGTCACAACGCAGCTCGCCGCGCCCGACCGTAAAAGTGCAACGGCCAAAGGTCAGCTCCTGCCGGTTCAGGGCAACAGCGCGTGACCGGCGAAGTAATGCACTGACCCGCAACAGCAATTCGCGCGGTTCAAAGGGCTTGGAAAGATAGTCGTCTGCGCCCCGTTCCAGCCCTTCGATGCGATCTTCGGGTAAACCGCGGGCAGTGAGAAGCAGGACGGGTACGTTTGAGGCGGCGCGAATTGATTTCGTCAGGTCAAACCCGGATTCTCCCGGCATCATCACGTCAAGGATCAGCAAGTCAAAATCGACCGTGTTCATGAGCGAGCGAGCCTCGGCGGCGTTGCTCGCGATTGAGGTGCGAAATCCATGCTCGCTAAGATAACGCTTTAAAAGCGCGCGGATGCGATTGTCGTCATCGACGACGAGCAGGTGAGGCGTGTCCTCGTGAATCGCATCCAGCTTCGCCATGATCGCAGATCAACTATTGCGCGCGCAGAAAACGTTGCGCTCGGATAGCATAGTCCGCGCCGGTCCAGAATGTAAGGAGGGTGGCGAGCCAGAGCGCGACTGTGCCAAGCGGTTTCCATTCTGCGCCGATAAAGCCAGTCGGCGCTGTGGCCAGTAAAAGTCCGGCGGCGACAAGCTGCGCCGTCGTCTTCCATTTTGCCAGTGTCGTGACCGGTAGTGAGCCACCTTTCATAGCAACCGCTTCGCGCAGGCCGCTAACCATGATTTCCCTAAGAATAACTACGATGACCGCTATGACGCCGGCGCCGTTAATAACGCCGTTCCGCAACAACAGAATCAGGGCGGCGGCAATCAGGAGCTTATCCGCCAGTGGATCTAGCGCCGCGCCAAGCGCCGAGACTTCGCCGCGCGCTCTGGCCACCCAGCCGTCGAGAAAGTCGCTGAGACTGGCGACTACAAAGATGACAAACGCGGCTTTGAGGTTCCACGAAGCGTCTGTGATAAATAACAGCACGAAGGGAACAATAAGGCCAATGCGGGCAAGTGTGATCAGGTTCGCCATGTAACGAACCTAATCTGCGCCGCCTCGTCAGGCTATACGGATTTTTCAGGTTGAGGCCTGGGTCACTGGGGCGACGGTTCGAAAGAAACTGAATGTGGTTCCTGAAGTAAAACATAATCAACCATGACAACCCGCCAGTCGCCGCCGGGTTCAATGGCTTCCGACCACAAGATGACGTCTCCATAAGGCAATGGTTTGCCGAGGAAGTGGGTGTCCGTATGGCGTTCGTCACGTCCATAGGCGACGGGGACGCCATTTTCATCAGTCGCGATCCAGACGACTCGTCTATCGTCAATGTAAATGTCTATAACGCCATCCCGCCATGCCGGCGTTAAGCCGGGGTCGTTGGAAGCAAGCAAATGAAATATGCGCGTGGGAATACCGGGCCAGAAAGATCGCCAGCCATTAACCATTTCCGTATTCCATTCTGTGGTTTCGCCGTTTCGCGTAGTCCAGCCAATATTCTCATTTAAGGCGCGGGTCTGGCGTAATCCATTGGCCTTTGACGTTTCCATGATACGTGGGGTTTCGAAGTCGACCCAGTACTCTCGGATGACCGGTAGGGCGCGCTGGTCTGTGTAGAGAATTTCAGACATTGTAAATCCCTTGGCCTGACGCCAGATGTCTCTGCCGCCGACAGCGTCCAGCATCTTTTCGATTTCTTCTTCAAGCTTCCGATCATCGTTTTGCGCGACGGCGCCTGAAGCAGTCAAAAAAGCAACGACAATTAGAGATAGCCAGCGACGCATCATATTCCTCCATAAACTTTGCTGGAGGGTAACAAGGTCTGACGGTTCAATTTTGCGGATTTTTAACCGGCGGTCGGGGGCGGTTCGCCAAGAACGCGTCGATATGCGCGATCGAAGGCGCGTAGATCCCGGTAACCAGCGCGGCGAGCGGCAATCGAGACATTGCCAATTCGGCTGATCGTTCGGCCGGCTTCTTCAAGGCGCTGTCGACGCGCATACGCTGCGGGCGAAACGCCATATACAGACGTGAAATATCTCAGAAAATGGTACTTCGACAGGCAGGCCAATGCGGCGAGATCATCAAGATTAGCGTATTGCCCTTTCGTGTCATCAATGGCTTGTTTCGCACGAATAATGCGGCTGCGCAGCTCATCGCGCGTCGAGCGTTTTTTGACCCCGGCGAAGGTTCGCGGCGGCGAGCTTTGAAAAAGATCACACAGCGCTTCCGCTATCAAAGCTTGTGTCGCGTGATGCGTTTCAAGCTGGTCTTCAGCATCAATAGCGTCAATGAGCACACGGAGAGCGGCTGACGAGTGCTCGCCCCATTTAAAGAGTATCTGTCCAACCTCCGGGTTCACGCCGCATCCGCCCGGCGCATCCAGGACGTCACTAATTTTTGCTGTCGCACTCTCAATTGCGGGCGATGCTTCTATGGGCGGCGCAAAAATGGAAATTGCTTCAGTTCGTTCCTCAATACGGCTGGCGTAGGTCTCGCCTTCATTTATGAACAGGAACTCGCCGGGTCGTAATGTTATGCGGCGGGCGCCAATCTCATAGTGTTCCTGGCCGGAAAGAACCATTTTAAGTGAGAATGAGCCGCCATGGGCCGGTAACGCCAGGCTTTCTGTGGTGAAGCGAAAAAGCGTGGGAGCGGCCAAAGGCTCCTCGTAAAAACTGTCGATATCGTATTGCGACAGCTCACGCGAAGACCTTTCCCATTCAATAACTTCCATGGCGCTTCGCCTCGATTGACCGCATTGATCTTACGGCACTACGCAGCGCATTCAAGCTTCTATAGTTAGCCTTCTTCCTCGTCGTTATTCCAGATGCGTTTCCACCATGAATCTTTCTTCGGTTTATCGAAGGTTTGGCCCTTTTCGTTCATATCGCTGCGGATTTCTTCAATATCCCACCCTGTAAGGTTGGCGAGAGTCTGCGCTTCTTTCTCAAATCGTTGGGGCAGTGAGGCGCGGTAGACATCCGCCGACTCGCATTGCGCATCGCCGGTATAGGGGTGGCGCAGGACGTACCGCCCCTGGAAATTTGATCGATCGCCGGTTTGCTTGAACATCAAATCTTCAGGAAAGTGTTGTGCGTCATAGGAAACATGCATACGCGTAACGAAGACATCTTGCGCCGGTTGCGGGGAAGATCTCCGCGGCTGGATGTTTCTTCCGTCACCGCCAACCCAGTAGACGCCAAGTTCGCGCAATTCATCCTGTGAGAGCGGGTCTGCGGCGCATGGGTCGCACCAGTTCATGTCCCAGGCATATTCAAGGAACACGGCGCGCTCATTTTCCTTTTTCACCTGCTCAGCGAACATAGCCTTATAGAATGGGCCGAACTCGTCTTTTACATAGGTTGGAATATCCATCCCTGTGGGGAGTTTTACGGTGCGGTAGTTAGTCGTTTCCACTCGGCCCGTACGCGTTAGTGTAAAGACAAAGAGCTCCTGCTTGCCATCCGCATTTACCGTGCCAAGCCGTATGGGGAGCATGAATTTCGGCGACTCAAACGCGACTTGAAGCGGGCGCAGATATTTCAAGCCCGTCTCAGCCTGTTCTTCCAGGTTAACCTTGGCGACGAAAAATTTCGTGTCTTGTTTGATGTAGCTTTCAAGAACGCGCTCTGCGCCATCGGGAAGCTTGTAGCCGTTTTGCGTGAGCCAGGTTGCTAGGCCGTCTGACTGCTCCGCCGATAATATCTGGATGTCATATTCGCCAACCGTGTATTCCGCTTCAATAGTGACGCCGAGGCCATCTTTCTTTTGCGCACCCGTGACAGTGACGGAGTCTTCCGCCATAGACATTGGCGCCGCGAGTTCGCGCCGGTACATAACTTGGCAAGGGTCTTCATCGAAATATTCGACAAGGCGTGGCGACGTATAAGCGTCAAGGTGATCGAGAATGGCGTTCTCGGTGACGTGTATCTGCTCTTCCTGCAAAACGACCGGGACCGGGATCACCATTGCGAAATCCTGTAAGTCCCCCTGATAGTCATTCGCCATAGTGATCACGGTTCTATCGTCATCGCGCATGATCGCGACTTTCGATGCTTTATTAAAAAGCTTGGTATCAGCCTTGGCGACATAGAATCCGCAAAAGGCGACGGCGCCGCCGGTGATCGTAACCGCGGCGATGGCCGACGTTGCGGCGAAAAGAGTTTTTTTCAGTGAACGGTTCATTACAGGTCTCCCATTATTCAGCTGGTGCGTGTTGAGCGGGCGCGCGTGGGTTGCGCGGTCGTTTTAAGAAAAGCGGCAGGAGGATTTCATCGCCCCATTGATACCGTGGCGCTGGATCGAGCCATTCAATGGCTGGGCGCAGAACGGAGGCGATCGCCAGCGCATAAAAGAGGCCGTCTGTGAGATAGAAATGAAATGTCAGCACATAGGCGAGCAGCGCGGCGCCGGCAGTGAACACGGCGCGCGAGATGGCGCTGTCCGGCGTTGTCTTGGGATCGGAAATCATAAAAAACGCGAACAGGACAAGCGCGCCGTTTTCAAGCCGCAACATTGGGATGGAGAGCGGGTCGCCAAGCCATATCGCCCGGCCAAACAAAAGCGCTGCGTAGACGCCCAGAAACACCAGCGGCACATCAATACGCGCCGCGCGATAGGTGACAAAAAAACCGACCCCGGCGAGTAGGGCGGCAAACCATGTGGCGGTCCCCCACTGGCCTGGCGTTGTCCACGCAGCGTCTGTTAATAGCACCATGGCGACAATGCCGATATTGGCTGGGTTGAAAACGTGCTTTCCACCAAGCCGCAACATGAATTTCGACCCGATGGCGATGGTGGCGGCCGCCATCAATGGCCAGACGGTGTCAGCGCGAAGCAAAAGGGTTAGCGAGAGGGCCGTAATGACTGCGCTTTTGAAATCCGGCCGCATCGCAATCATAACCGAACCTAGCCATTGAGCGACGCAGGCGGCGGCGGCGATGGCGAGGAAATGGTTGGGCGCAATCTCAAAAGCGCGGGCTGTCCAGCCGAAGACCAGCAACCCTGACAATGTCAGGATCTGGTAGGTTCTCGGGTCTTTTAGCAGGCGCTGTTTCATCGTCGCGCTGTTTCCCTTGTCGCCATCCCGGATGGTAAGAAACAGCATGAGTGCGGCGGAAACGCGGCGATGACGGGAAGCTTTAGAGGCTATGGAAAGCTTCAGCTTATCAGCTGCTGCTTCTGGACGGAGAAGTTTATCAATCTTGCCTTGGTTTTTGACCGAGGCCAAGGATCGATTT
Organism: Pseudomonadota bacterium; assembly: GCA_039196665.1. GTDB lineage: Bacteria > Pseudomonadota > Alphaproteobacteria > Caulobacterales > Parvularculaceae > Hyphococcus. The sequence continues at coordinate 485,006 of JBCCUQ010000004.1, forward strand.
CACCTTGGCGTAGAGTTCAAAAAACTCCTCTTGCCATAGCGTCCACGCGGAAAGGTTTTTCCGGGCGTGTACCCTGAATCTCGATGATACGATGACCAATAATATCTGAATGTCGAAAAGCCGATTTATCGCGAATGTAAACATCCAGTTGGACGAAATTTCAGCCGCCGCAGGTATCGCGCTGGTGAGGAGATGAAAATAACTCATCGCCAATGTTGTCGCCTGGCAAATGGCGAGGATTAAGTGAAATGCTTTTTGTTGCGCTTTCGGGCGGACGGCTTGCCAGAAGAAGTAAATGGCTGCGAGACCATTAATAATCGGGACGATGCGAACCGTATTATCCTGGTTCGTAAAGACCCATACAAAATTAGATAGCGCGAAGAGTGATGCGAGGATAATTGCACCAATCTCGATGTATCTACTCTTGGAATTAAATGCGCCAGCGAGGGCTGTAATGACGAGTGCGCCATAGAGTGCAATTGTGCCGGTACCCCTTGGCAACGCGAAGGCCCAAAGCGCGATCATAGACAGAATCAAGGCGAGGAGTGGAATCCCCGCCTTTGACTGTCGCGTTACAAAATAGGCAAGGGCGCCTGCGATGAGCACCCATAAGATCCAGACTATTAAAGCCCCAAGATCGATTTAAACATCTCCACGACCATATGCGGATCTTTTGGATTCCCATTGGCTTCCATAAGCCGCATGCCCTGCTCAACAGCAACCTGTTCGGCCTGTTGGTGTAACTTAGCGGTATTTTCTGCAAGGTCTACAATGGCGGTTTTCACCGAGTCGACCTCTGCGTGCGCCAGCCCGAGAGATGTCACAGCCCCTGCCGATGTGAGAGCCGCGAACTTTGTGGCGATCTTCTTGATGTCTTTCTCAAGCCGTAACAGTTCAACTTGTTCTTTCCGTAAATCCTTGCCAGCCATTACTCTACTCCTACTAAACGGCCGGTACATGGCCGCGAACAGGAGCGATCTGAACAATTGTATATTAAGTCGAGGTATAAGATTTTGAGCCGTTGGTGAATGAACGGTTAAGGGTCGGAAGGCTTGTGTGCGCTGCAGCATTTTCTTTGCGGTTGACTTTGGCGGCTATGAAACGCCTGTCTTCGATGTGCGACCTCGAAAGCTGTTATTCAGTTTAAAAGAGTTAACCACTTTCTTTGGAAAGCTCTCTGTCATGCTTGAGCCTTAATGAACTTGGAATATGCAATCAATCGCTCGACGGTTCGACGATGGTGCAAAAGTCGTCTAGCGGGCACTTGCCATTTCTTAATGTCCGCGTTTAAATAAGCCATTGATTCCAAGTCGATAGATTAGGGGATAGACTTGAGTAACGACGATCGCGAACGCGCCGAGAACCTTTATCGCAAAATGCTCGCCATTTTTCCGCGTGACGGATCACGCGACAACAGTGGTAATGTTATCCGTTTTCCTGGTCCTGATGCGCCTGATCGATATGCGAAAACGACTGGAGCAGGGACAGCGCTCCATGACGAGCAGTCGCCATTGATTGAGCAAACTGAGGATCGGGCTCGACGCCGCGGGATTGAAGGATTGTTAAGACAGTTATTTGAAGAGATTGCGACAGACGATTAAATCGTTTCTCTGGATTATCACTGTCTTCTTTGATTTCCTCCGCAAAAGACAAAAGATTTTGAACAGCTTTCGCCAGTGCGTCTTCGCTTAAGCTAAGCGCGATGTTCAGGCCGCCCAGCTTTGCAACCATCGCCTGAATAGCGAACCGCGCGCCGATCCGGCAAATAGGGTTTTCAGGCGCGGGGGCGCTGCTGGCCGCTGCTGCAACCGCGTCAACGTCTGTCGCCGGATCAGAAACCGCGGAAGCCGGGACGCCGAAAGCGAGCGCCAGTGCCTCGACCCACTCATCCGCAAGCGGACCGTCGCTTCGTTCAAGTTGCTTTAATAAATCAACCTCGATGCCAAGACGCGCCGCCAGCTGTTTTGGCGTTAATAAAAATGCGAGTCTGAGCTCCTTGATATTATTGGCCATTTCCCTCTTTTCCGTCTTGTCATCGTGTACCCTGAACCGATCATACATGCACGGGGTGCGTGTTCCAATCTAATCCGCATGGAAGTGATCATAGATGCGCTCTGCAAGAGCTGCTGATACTCCTTCAACGGTCTGCAGGTCCTGCGCTTTAGCGCGTGCAATTTCCTTTGCGGAGCCAAAATGATTTAAGAGCGCGCGCTTTCTTTTCGCGCCGATGCCGGGGATCGCATCCAGCGGACTGGCGCTGATATCTTTCTTTCTCTTGGCTCTATGCGCGCCAATGGCGAAACGGTGCGCCTCGTCTCGCAAGCGTTGCAGCACAAATAGCCCAGGCTCGCGTGGCGCAAGCGTGAATGGTTCACGGCCAGGCAGAACCACCTGTTCGCCAGTTGCGCCCATTGTGCGGTCGATACGCTTTTCACCGGCTTCGGTTTCGCGTCTTCCTTTCGCGACTCCGATGACTGTAATTCCTTCCGCTTCGGGATCAACGCCGACCTCTTTCATGGCGTCCAGAGCAATGTTGAGTTGGCCTTTGCCGCCGTCGATAATCAAGAGATCAGGTCGTTCCGCATTCTCTTCCTTAACGAGCCGTGCAAATCGTCTGGTCAGCACTTCACGCATCATGGCGTAATCATCACCCGGCGTAAGACTCTGTGTCTTGATGTTGAACTTGCGATACTGGTTTTTTACAAATCCCTCAGGTCCGCTAACGATCATGGCGCCGACGGCGTTGGCGCCTTGAATATGCGAATTATCATAAACCTCAATGCGCTGCGGCGTGTTTTCAAGGCCCAGAACTTGTGCAAGTTGGTTGAGACTGCGCTGTTGACTGGCGGACTCAGCCATACGGCGCGACAACGCCTCGCGTGCATTCATCAACGCCGCCTTTACGAGCTCTCGCTTTTCACCGCGTTGCGGTTGGTGAATTGCGATCTTTCGATTGGCGCGCAATGACAGCGCTTCGCATAAAAGGTCTGCCTGAGCTGGCTCGTGCGATACGAGAATAGTCGATGGCGGTTCGCGCGAATCGTAAAATTGAGCAATAAAAGCGTCCAGAATGACTTCCGGATCATCATCTTTGTCATGCTTTGGAAAGAAAGCGTGGTTACCCCAGTTCTGGCCTGCGCGGAAAAAGAAGACCTGGACGCAGGATTGCCTGTTTTCAGTATGTAGGGCAAAGACGTCGGCCTCGGCGATCCCACTAGGATTTATGTCCTGCGAGCCTTGGACATAAGACAACGCACGTACGCGATCTCGTAAAATCGCCGCCCGTTCAAAATCAAGTGCGTCGGAAGCTTCTTCCATTTGCGCCGCGAGGGTTTTTTGTACTGACTGATTATCGCCCTGCAAGAAGGTCTTTGCCTCGGTTACAAGCTCTCGATAGGCCTCACCATCGATCAGTCCGACGCACGGCGCCGCGCATCGCTTGATTTGATGCAAGAGGCATGGCCGAGTGCGCCCTTCATAAACGCTGTCGGAACAGGACCGAAGTAGAAATGCTTTTTGCAACGTATTCAGTGTACGGTTAACGGCGCCTGCCGACGCAAAAGGGCCAAAATAGGCGCCGGGCCGTTTGCGCGCGCCCCGGTGTTTTACAATTTGCGGGGCTTCATGATCTTCCGCCACAAGAATGAACGGGAAAGACTTATCATCCCGAAGAATGACGTTGTAACGCGGCTTTAATTGCTTGATCAGGTTTGCTTCAAGTAAGAGCGCTTCGGTTTCCGTACCGGTGACGACAAATTCCATCGCTGCCGTTTCGGTGATCATCCGCATGATGCGATTAGAATGGCCTGCTGGCTTGGCGTAGGACGTAACCCTGTTTTTCAGGTTCTTGGCCTTGCCGACATACAGGACATCGCCTTTTTCGCCGATCATCCGATAAACACCTGGCTTTGCCGGCAGGCGTTTTACGTAGTCAGCGATCAACGCCGCGCCATTCAAGGGGCGTATGTCGGTGGTTGGCGTATTGATATCGTTGGACATTAAGGCGATGGTTAACCGGTCGTTCATAATCAGGGCGTTAGCGTATGATTGAGCTAATGGCGCATGCGCACGAGGTCAAATGAGAGCGGGGCTCAAAACCAAATCTGATTTCTCAATCGTCCTCATTTTTTTTGGGGCGCTTGCGGTTATTGGCGTTTTTGCAGGCGGCGCGATTGTTCAGGACTATGCTCGCGCAAGAGCGAGCGCCTCCTGGCCTACCGTGGACGGTATTGTACTCAGTCAACTCGAAAGCGCATCGAACCGCGTGCGTTATGTCTATTCCATGAACGGGCGCAGCCATGAATCAACACGCGAGCGCGTATTTCTGGCGCGATTTTCCACTATGGCGAATGTGGATTATCTTCCGGGAGAAAACGTCATGGTTTTTGTTAATCCGCAAGACCATTCTTATTCAGTTCTTTACCCCGGCGGGGCCGGCGTTGCATTCGTGATTTTTTCGATATTAAGCGGCGCTTGCATCTTTTTCGGCATTGGTGGAATTGTATGGACATTATCGCAAAGCGCTGGACAACAGTTCTTCACAGCCGCTGAAGCCATATAGGCTCACAATCAACGCTTGGCGCGAAATATCTCTACGCCCGCCGCATCCGCTTCTGCGATAGCGTTCGGTTTAACAATGCGCACCATCACCCCCAGCACCATGGGATGCGATAAGGCCAAATCCGCAACTCGTTCTGCAAGCGTTTCAACGAGCTTGATATGGCCTTCTGAAATAATCGCCCTGACGCCTTCTGTCAGCTTGTCATAACAAACAACATCTTCCAGCCGGTCGCCAACAGGTTGTGAGGGCTCGATAA
>JBCCUQ010000005.1:0-347697 GCA_039196665.1 Pseudomonadota bacterium
GCGGTAACGGTCACGTCAATGGAGTCCACTTCCTCGTGGTTGAGAGAAACGCCGTCTTTCAGCCTCAGCTCATTGCCGACAACTTCAAACCGATCATCGGATACGACAAAGCTGTGCGTATCGCCGGCGTCCGGATCAATAGCGCTTAACGTCCCCACCACAGCACCAGCTGTATTTTCGGCGACGCCACTTGCTGACAATGTAATGTCAATCGGCGCTTCGTTCACATCAGCGACGTTGATGGTCACAACTTCACTATAAACATTCCCTGCTTCATCTTCTACGGAGATCGAAATTTCATAAGACGCCTGGCCCTCATGATCGAGGGCGACACCGTCCTTCAGTCTCAACTCATTGCCGACTATCTCGAACAATCCAGACGGATCGTTCTCCAAAGCGAATGTAGCGGTGTCGTCCACATCCGGATCGGACGCCGATAATGTTGCAACGGTAGCGCCTGCTAGATTCTCAGACACTGTATCGCCGGAAAGCTCGATATCTGTCGGCGCTTCATTGACGGGCGCCAGGACAGGGTCATCATTGTCTGAATTACCCTGACCGTTAGCCTGGGCCTGTCCGCCCGATGATGCTCCGGTTTGCGCGCCAATCGGCGCAGGTGCATCCGCGACAAAGGTTGGGCTTTCAACCGCTCTTAACCCGCTCTCAACAGGGCCTGAACGCGCATCAGGCGCCTGCGTCTGGTCGCTCCCGCTATTTTCTGCATATGTTTTGTCGTTGTCAGAGGTGGATTGACGCGCATCTTTTTGAGATGACGGCGCCGCTTCACGCTTGCCATCCGGCAGATCCGTTGCAGCACTCGCCGCATCGCGGCCTGCTGGTGCCGAAGACATCTCCTTACCGGCTTTTTCTTCACCGAAATGAAGGTTGCCGTAACCGGCCTCGCCGCCATCGGAGTCAAACTCGGAAATATCGGCCTCACGGGCCTTTTTTAGTGCTTCGCGTTCGTCTTCATAAACGCCGGCTTCGGCAATTGACTGCTCGGATTCTGACCGGTTCCGGTCATTCTCCACAGCACGCTTTTTCAACTCTTCATCACGGGACTTAGCCATCGAAGTACTCTTTACGCAACATTAACAGCCTAAAGATTACCGAGATTAGATTAATCAGAAACTTATCGAACTAGTTAAATCCTTATTAATCACGACCGTCACGGACGGCGCTTATCATTCTTAAAGGATTTAACGATAGGTGAATTGGAAAGTAACTGTTGTAACGATTTTGCCTCTCATGCCGCAGACAATCTGGAGTACATTAAAAGGGGTTGTGCGCGAGACCCTGTTGATCAAGTCCGATGAGGATGGCTTGCAAGAGCCCTCTCTCGGCCTGACGATCTATGCCGCATCCGCCGTCGTCAACATTCTAGCGCTCGCTTTACCGTTATCCATCCTGCAGATTTACGACCGTGTTTTGCCTAACGCTGCATTCGACACTTTAACCATGCTTGTCGTTGGGCTTTTCTGTGTGATCCTGATTGATAGCATCCTGAAATATATGCGCTCGTTTGTGGCGAACTGGGCCGCCGCTTCGTTTACCCACAAACTGTCCATTCGCGCGCTGTCTAAAATGCTCACATCCCCGCCATCCGAATTTAATCGCGTTACCGCAAGCGAACATTTGGAACGCCTGGGCGCTATTAGCGGCCTTGGAAATCACCTTGGCGGACAGTCGCGGCTGGTCGCTATCGATATATTATTTATACCGATTTTCGCCGGCGTTATCATGCTGGTGGGCGGTTCGATCTTCCTCGTCATGCTGGTCCTGTTTGCACTGTTCGGAAGCTTCGCCATTCGCCGCACCGTAGACCTCAACAAAGTGATCGCTGCGCGCGAGCAAATGGATTCGCGCAAGAATGATTTCTTCATCGAAATTCTGCGCGCCATGCAAACTGTCAAAGCGCATGCAATGGAACCGCTCATTATGAGACGGTTCGAACGTTTGCAGTCAGCAGCCAGCGTCATCACGAAACGCCTCGTTGAACATACCGGCGCGTCACAAACTCATAACGCAATGTACACAGCCTTATCGGTAGTCGCTATCGTTGGCGTTGGCGCCTTACTGGTGTTTAACGGACGGCTAACCATCGGTGCGCTTGCTTGCTGCATGCTGCTCTCCTCACAACTTCTACAGCCGCTTATGCGCTCGCTATCCGCCTGGAACGAGGCGCAGCTGGCCAAGCACCGGCGAGGACGCATTGCTGAAATTTTTGCTGACGAAAATGAAAGCCAGACGTTCGATATTGGCCATGACGCCGCTCACTATGACGAGCAGCCCATCGCCCAGCCTGTTTCTTTCATCGATGTTACTATTCAGCGTGGAGAAACGAAACCGCTGTTTCAAAATCTCAATTTGAATGTTCCTGCCGGCGCCATTGTCGCTCTGCGCGGCGTCGACGGCAGCGGCCGAACGTCTCTGCTGCGCGCGTTGATGGGCGACGTTGCTGTGACCGATGGCGAAATTAAAATCGGCGAAACATTGATTACAAAGAGTGATCATGAACGCACTCAAACTTCCGTGCGATATGTCCCGCCGACGCCCACTGTTTTTCGCGGCACAATCATTGAGAACTTGACTTTATTCGGCGCTATTTCCGCCAACACGGCGCTGGCCGCTTCAAAACTCATCGGCCTTGATGATCAGGTTGTTCGCCTGCCGCTTGGTTATGACACGTTGCTGAAAAGCGCCGCAGGACGTGATATTCCAACAGCGACGGCGCAGCGCATCTGTATTGCGCGCGCGATCGCCACCAACCCGTCCGTTCTCATCTTTGACGACGCCAATACGCTATTGGATATGTCAGGCGAAAAACGCTTTGGCGAAGCGCTCCGTCTACTGCGGGGCAAAATCACGATTATCCTCGCCACCCACCGCCCATCCCTCATTCGAAATGCAGATGCGGTTTACGACGTAGTCGATGGCGCCCTTATGCAAGCCAATGCACAGACAGAACGGGCGGCTGGATGATGACGCAGGAAAATCCACAACAGCAGACGCAAGACACTGATCAGACAGACGCTCGAAAGCTGCGTAGTCCCGTCCATTCATTGCGTCAAAGCATTGAAACAGCGTTCAGCAATAGCGTTGCGTCAAACACGACTACGAATGAGGACTGTGTCAGTGTCATTGGGCGGTTTTTGAAACTTATCGACTGGTCACAAGGCGCACGGCGTATTTTTGAGGCGATGCCTCATGCTGATACCATGGAAACGCTTTCGGCTTTCCGGTCGGTTTTATATCGTCTTGGCTTTAAGACGAGCATCGAAAAGGCTTCGATAGAGAAACTGCGTAATGAGTATTTGCCATGCTTCTTGCGTACTGAAAATGGCCGCGTCGTCCTGATCGAAAAAGCTAACGATAAAGGAAGCCTGACGATATTCGATCCGCGCAATAAAGAGCGGATCGAAATCGCACCCGATCAGGTAACAGGCGTCGTAATTTTTCCGGAAGTCGATGATCAGAAAGCCGATCAGACAGTTCCAACAAACGTCAAATGGTCAACACGCGTCATTCAGGCGTTCAAGCCGGTCATCGTTCAGATTTTCTTCGTCAGCTTCGCCATCAACCTATTTGCGCTGGCGCCGCCACTCTACGTCATGAATGTATATGACAAGGCAATCGGCACGAAGTCTCTGGACGTTCTGATCGGCTTAACCGTCGGCATGGCGATAATTGTTGCAGCGGATTTCGCCTTGCGGCGACTGCGCGTGAAGTTGCAGTCATATCTCGGCGCGCGCCTTGATGAACAGGTCAATGAGGCTGCTTTCCGGCAACTGCTCCACATGGAGCTTTCTTATACAGAAGATGCGCCAATTGGCTCTCAATTGACACGCCTTCGTCAGATGACCTCCCTGCAGGAAGCCTTCACCGGGCAACTTGCTTCTGCGGTGTTCGATTTGCCATTTGTATTCCTGTTTGTCGCTGTCATTGCATTAATTGGTGGGCATATGATCTGGATTCCGGTCGCGTTAATCACCGGATATGTCGTTGTCGCCGCCTGGGCGACACCACGCACAAACAAGCTTGTCCGTGCGGCGGGCGACGCGAAAGCAAGATTGAACAACCTAACCGTTGAAGCTGTCGCCGCACAAAGCGCGATCAAGGATCTGTGCGCGGAATCGATCTGGCTGAAAAAACATCGCCGGCTTTCCGCACAAGCCGCCATGGCCCATATGAAAGCGCGTCAGTTTAACACGCTGGTGCAGACATTCTCTCAGTCGATGGTGGCGATCGCCGGGGTTGCAGTGCTTGCAATCGGTACGCAGCGTGTCATCGCGGGCGATCTTAGCGCCGGCGCATTGATCGCCATAATGGCGCTCGCCTGGCGCGTGTTAGGCCCGATCAGAAACCTTTTCCTGAGTGCGCTGACTGTCGGCCATACGCTGCAGAGCATTGAACAGATCGACCGACTCGTGCGCATGCCGCTGGAGCGTGAGCCAAATTCCGGCCCGTCAATCCCGCGTACATTCAAGGGCCATGTTGCTTTCGAAGGCGTGACGTTCAGGTATCCAGGCCAGCGTGAGCCGTCACTCCGGTCCGTGTCCTTTCAGGTGCACCCCGGTAATCTTTTATGTCTGTACGGGTCTTCCGGATCGGGCACGTCGACCGTGTTGCGGGTTCTGATGGGCCTTTATCAACAGCAGGCCGGGTCGGTCTATATTGACGGTCTTGATCTGCGCCAACTCGACAAGGGCGAGTGGCGCCATTCCCTTGGCGTCGGGTTACAAACGCTGGACTTCTTCCACGGCACAATTGCGCAAAATATTCGGCTGGCGCACCCCGCCGCGACCGATGAGGAAATTGATGAAATCATTCGTCATTTTGGCGTCGACAAATATTTCGGCAATGTTCTCGATGCAGGCGTTGAAACGAGATACACAACGCTTTCGCAATCGAACTGGCCGGACGCATTACGCAGCCGCATCAATCTGTGCCGCGCCTTTGTGAAAAAGGCCCCGCTTTATCTATTGGATGAACCGGCGTTGACGCTTGATGGCGCCGGTGAAAAAGCGCTTCTGTCTTTGATCGAAGAGCGAAAGAAAACAAGCGCAATCATTATGACGACCCAGCGGCCAAGCCATATGCGCATCGCCGACCAGGTGTTGTGGATGGAGCGCGGCGCAGTGCGTGACGCGGGAACGCCTGATCAGGTCGTCCCAAAACTTCTTGCGGTGCAAACTGCTGCGCCTGCTGCAGCACAAGCATAAGAAAGCGAGCTTTGCAATGACGACCAAAATGCAACCGTCTCAAACGCATCACGATACCGTTGGCGAACGTCACGGTCTGGCCCTGCCGATTGAACTTGAGGAAGGCGCGCCGCCACACCTGCCGCGCGCCATACTCGCTGTGATCAGCGGCCTTGTCCTGACGCTTCTGGTTTGGGCGAACATCGCACAGGTTCGCGAACTCTCCATCGCGCTCGGCGAAGTCGCGCCTTATGGCTCGACGCGGGAGGTCGCCCATCTGGAAGGCGGTATCGTAGAAGAGGTTTTCGTATCCCCCGGCGATTATGTCGAAGCGGACGCGCCGCTCGCCAGGCTTCAGGCCGCAAGCGCCGGAGGCGAATATGATCGCTTTTCCGTCAGGCGTGCGAACCTGTTGTTACGGGCCGAACGCCTGGCTGCACAGGCCGAAGGCCGCATGCCGGATTTCAGTGATTTTCAAAGCGACTGGCCGTCATTAATCAGTGAGCAGATGGCGATTTTTGAATCATCCGCCAATCAGCACAAAGCTGACATGGATGTGCTGGAGGGACGCGAAGCATCTGCAGATTCAGAGGTCCGCAAGACGGAAGCCGATTATAAAGCGCAAAAAGAACTTCTTGAGTATGCAGTCGAACAGCTCGCGATTCAGGAAGAACTGATTGAAGAAGGCTTCACTTCACGACGCGCCTATCTGGAGGCGAAAGCGGCCGTGTCGTCATCGCAAGCTTCTACCGCCGCATCAAAGGCGCGCCTTGAACAAGCGCAACGAGCTCACGCCGGCGCAGTTTCCGAGCGCCTCAGCGCCGAAGCCGAATACCGCACCGCCGCAGCTGAAGAGCGCGCGCAAGCGGTTGCAGAACTTGCCGAACTCGCTGAACCAATCCAGTCAATGCAGGATCGCGCCGACCGATTGACCGTTCGCACGCCTATCGCTGGCGTCGTAAAAGATATCACGGTGAACGGAACCGGCGATGTGGTTAGTCCGGGCGGGCTTGTCGCCGAAATTACACCTACAAGCGACACGCTGTTCGCAGAGGTTCATGTTGAACCGAAAGATATCGGTCATATTGGCATTGGCCAGAAAACAGAAATCAGCGTTACAACATTTGACCCCAATCGGTATGGAAAGCTTAACGGGAGCATCGCCCATATTTCAGCCGACTCGTTCGTCGATGAGCGCACGGGTGAAAGTTTTTATGTCGCCTTCGTCGCCTTGGACAGCCAGACAATTGGCAAAGGCCGTCTGGCGCGTGAACTAACAGCAGGGATGGAGGTACGTGCGGAAATCATCACGCAATCGCGGACGATGATGCAATATATGCTGAAACCTGTCGCACGATCCCTGGATCAGGCGTTCTCGGAACGCTAGACCACCCGCCGCTCAAAAGCGCCATTGAAACTCAATAACGCCATCGGTGCTGGCGCGCCGGTCAAACATATCCATCTCGACGCGACTGGAGAGCGATACAGAATCGGTGCGCCACAAATCCACGCCGGCGCCGAGACGCAAGGCATCTCGGTTTTGCAACGCGCTTGGCAGGTCAAACCGGAACCCCGGAGCATCCGCAAATGTCGCAAAACGGCGATCGCCGGAAAGTTGCACCCGCCGGCTCCACGCCACGCTGACCCGCGGCGACACCAACCCAACCGGCGTCTCAACAGTCCAGCCGACCCGCATGCCCAAATCAGTTTCCAGCCTGTTCGTTGAACGACGGTCCAGCGATACCGCAACGCCGCCTGCATTCAGCGCATCGAAACCATCTTCATCAATCGCGCCAAAACGCATGCCGCCAAAAATTTCCGACCGGCCGCCAGCAAAGGCGAAAGCGCGGCCAGTTTCGATAGACGCCGTTACGTTCGAGCCGGAATGATCAAGCGATGAAGTCGTCGCCGTGCTGAAATTCCCAACTGGCCGGTCGAGCTGATAATCCCGATTGCCGTAGGAAACGATAGCATCGACATACCCGTTATCGCCCAGGCGCTGCGAGCCGTAAAAGGACATCATAAAGCTATCGATTTGCGCCTCGTCGACGGTAAAAGAGGCGTCAATAGAACGTGATCGCACGGCGCCGAAACTGGCGCCGAAAACAGTTCCCGACGGAAGGAAATAATCAGCGCCGGTCATTGACCCATGACTTTCGCCATAAGCGCCTTCCAGCCCGCCAAAGGTCGCACGCCAGGCGCCGTAAGACACGCCCTGGCCTAAATTAAACCTTGTCGACTGGTCAAACCGTACCGGCTCCATGCCGCCGACAAAACCGGATTCAGATACGCCATCCGCACTCAATTGGCGCAAAGCTGCGAGACGCTGGCGCGCGCCTGACTCGAACCGATTGATTGTCTCCGTCGCATTGCGGCTAAAGTCATCGAACCGAGCCGGGTTGAGATTGGCGAGCTCTGTCGCGAAGTCAGCGCCATCAGGCAAACGTTGAATGCGCGCCAGCGTATCGGCAAGCGCGCCGCCTGCTTGTAAAGCAGCTTGGTCAAGTTGCGCGGCGAATGACTGATCAACATTATTTCCCGCCGCAACGGTTGCAAAACTCGCTACAGAGGCGACGACTCGAACGGCCTGAGGCGCCTGCACGAGATCAAAGCTCAATAGGGGCGTTGCATTGGGTAAGGTTTCACTTGAAAAGGAACCGCCCACAGACGATGCGGTGATCACATCAAAGGACTGGCCATCGGCGAATAAGCCGGGGCCGGCTGTTACTTCCACGCTTCCACCAAGCATTGCCGCCCCGCCGATGGCAAACTGCCCAAACGTTCCGTCACCATCGACAAAAGCTTTGAAAGCGCCGCTGTTGCTGAACGCATAACCCGATGACGCTTGCAAAACGCCATTTTGCACATCGACCGCTTGCATGACCGGCAGGATCGGAATCGCAAATATTCCGCCACCGGTTTTCTGCGCAATCTCAAAGCTCGACAACGCGCGTGAGTAGGAACCAGCGCCATCGAAGATAACCGTATCCGTTCCGCTGCCGCCGTTTGGATTGCCTGAGGTTGTCGGCGCGCCACTGAGAAGCAGCGTGTCATTTCCTGTATTGAGAGTGATCGAACCGCGAACAGAAGACCCGTCGAGTAACGCAAGCATATCCTCCCCGGAACCGGTATTGACGCCAACGCCACTACCAACAGACGTACCGAGTGTAGCTGTTATTGCCCCTGCATTAACAATCGTATCGTTACCAGAACCTGAGGAAACAGCGATCGCACTACGCCCGGAAGTCGTCGGATTCTCATTAGCGACCTCATCGCCACCGACAGTGCCTCTTGCGGACGCCGTCGCGGACACCGACGGGTTTGAAATCGCTGTTATCGATCCGTCATTCCAGATCAGGTCATTGCCAGAGCCTGTCAACACACCTCGAGCAACCGCATTACGAGCGCGAGCGTTCGCAGTCGCACGGGAATCGCCATCAAGGCCGATTGATACCGCACGGGCATTTGCAACCGCGCGTGGTTTTGATGTCACCGTAATTGAACCGGCATTGTAAATCTCATTAGCGCCATTGCCCGCCCTTATCCCATAGGCTGAAGCATTATCCACAGTCGCTGTTGCGATAGCAGTCGTATCAATACCAAGAACATCACCGCCGAAAAGCGCATCCGCCTCAGCTTGAGAAGCCCTGGGTTCAGCTGTCACATTAAGCGAGCCTTCGTTCACGACTATGTCGGCGCCGTCGCCAACCCACACACCGGCGGCGCGCACATTATTGAGAGAAACATTCGCCGTCGCGTCTGAGTCAGGCTGTGTTCCGGCTTCAATACCATCCGCGTCGCTGATCGCGTCGGCATTGCCCGTCGGCCGTGAAAGGATTTTTACGGTTCCGCTATTGACGAATGTATTGTCACCGCCGCCAGCAACAAATCCATATGCGCGTGCTGTACTGACGCCCACAGTCGCTGTCGCCGCGCCATCACCATCGGCAAACGCATCACCATCAGCATTTGCACGCGCATAGCCGGAGCCGCGAATCTCTACGTCGATGACGCCGTCATTCCAAACACTGGTTGCATCGGATCCTGCACTGACGCCGCGCGCGTCCATCCCGTTATTGGATGCAGTGGATCTTGCGACAGCGTCAAGGTCAAGGCCGAATATGTTATCAAGCGTATCTCCATCAGACGTGCTGTTAGAACGCGCCTGCCCGCTGATATCGATCGTAATGTCACCTGTGTTCCGGATATCGTTAGCACCAGCGCCGCCGTCAATACCGATTGCCCGTATGGTCGTTGAGGTTCGAGAATCGGTAACGCCATCGGTAAAAAAGCCGCCTGTGTTAGCCGCATTGGTTGAACTTGGATTGGCAGACGCGAATACAACCAGATTTCCTGCATTAGATACAAAATCCGCACCGTCATCGCCAGAAAGCCCAACGGCGCGCGCCGATGCGGAAACGGTTGAGCTGGCTCTGGCGCTGCCGACAGTCGCCGTCGTATTGCCCGACGCGGTCGTCGTCGACGTCGCCCGCGATTCGACTCCGCCAGTATTTTCTATGATGTCGTCGCCGGCGCCGCCGCCAATGCCCAGTGATGTCGATGATGAGCTTGCTGTCGCGGAAGTGCGGGCCCCGCCTGCAAAAACATAGCCCGTTCGATTAATCGAGCCAGTTGATGTTGACCTCGCCCGAATGCGGTCAGTGTTGAACAATTGATCTGCGCCATCGCCGCCGAGCATGCCTGAGCTTGACGCGGTCGCCGTCGTCGACGCTCCGGCAGAAGCTGAACCAAAGATGACGGTAACGCCGCCGCTCGTCGTCAGGTTCGACGTCGTGTCGACAAAAAGATCGCCCGCGTTGCCAGCAATATCATCGCCCGCACCGGCGCTCTGCCCGATCCCATTTGCTGTTGAATTGACCGATCCGCCGGCGGAGCTTGCACCCGCTATATTTACCGTTGAGTTGCCAAGCGTTGTGGTTGCGCTGGCGTCAACATCCAATTCCTCCGTCGACAACAATGCGTCGGCGCCGCCACCGCCAACAAAACCTGTGGACCGGCTTGCCGCGCCAGCCGCAGCCGTTGATTGCGTTGCGCCAGCGATTGTGACTTGCGTACCAGACACCGAATTCGATGATGTGGCGTTCGTTTTGACCCGACCGTTGGCGACGACCGTATCGTCATCATCGCCCCCATCAACGCCGATGGCTTCGGACTCCCCGCCAACACGTGGCTTGGATGACGTAAAGCCAGCCAGGTTGAACGACGTCGCGTTTGTGGAAAAGGTATTCAACGCACGAACGTCAAGGAAATTATCGATATTGATGACATCGGCGCCGGCGCCGCCCGCGATCCCCAATGCTGTCGGATCAGACGTAATGCCGGAGTTATCGAACGCGGCGCCTAATATGGCGACGGATGTGTTGCGTAAAGAAAAGTTCGTGGCGGCGTCGATATCCGCTGTACCGCCAAGCGAGATGAAGTCATTCCCGTCACCGCCGACAATGCCTGTCGCGGAAGGAGCAAAGCCAAAGACATTCTTGGCGGAGGTTGCCCCAACCAGCTGCACAACGGTGTTGTTGGCGCCGCCAATAATCTTTGAATCAACGCGAATGTCGGACCCGTCAAAGGTAACGATCTCATCGTTTCCGGCCCCGCCATCGATACCGGCGCCGTCGGTATTCGCCGTCAGCGTGATATCGGCGAACGCCGCCCCCGCCCCGCCAACCGACACGGTCTGTGCTGAAGCGTCAGCAATTGTCGTCGTCGTTATTGATCCTAAATGGCCGATCAGGTCATTGCCGTCTCCGCCTGCAATACCCGCGCCGGTCGCATTTGAAACTGTTGAAATTTCACCATTGGCGAAGCCGCCCACTGAAACCGAAACCGCTCCTGCGCCAACCATAGCGGTCGAAGTCGTTGTGATGTCGCTTTCATTGACAATTTCATCGCCGCCGCCATCCCCTGCGATTCCAACTGCATGGGCATTGCTAGTTGTATCTGCATCAGCGAAGGAAGCGCCAATAAGATTGACCCCAACGCCAGTTGTTGTGGTTGTCGATGTCGATGTCGACGTTACCGCATTTCTGTTAACAATGACGTCTTCATTCGCACCGCCGGCAATGCCAATCGCGGTTGCATCGGCGACTGTCGTTGTGTCAACAAACGCGGCCCCGGTAAGATTAACCGAAACCCCGGTCCCGGTAGTGCTTGCAGTTGATGTCGACGTCACCGCGCCTTCGGAAATAATCTGGTCGGCGCCGGCGCCGCCTGCAAGACCGTAGGATGTTGTCTCCGACCGCGTGGTCGCGTCGTTGATAGGAGCGCCGGTACTTGTCACGGAGACCGCGACGGAGGGCGTCATCGCCATCGCCGATGTGGTGACCGTTCCAAAATTACCGATCACGTCATTGTCTTCACCGCCATCAATGCCCGCAGTATTGGCGAATGCTTTGGTGGAAAGATCATCCAGCGTGAAACCAAGCAAAGCAACCGACACATTGGTCGAAGCCGCCTTGGCGACTGCGTTGGTTACCAACTCACTCTCGTTCGCCAGCATGTCAGCGCCAATGTCGCCGAAAAGACCGATTGCGTCTGCTTGAGCACGCGTGGAAAGGCCGCCAATCGAGGCGCCGAGGAGGTTCGCGTTCACGATGACGCCCTGAACATTTGCGTCGGCAGTTGTCGTCACAACTCCGTCATTCAGAACATTGTCGTCGCCCCAGCCGCCAGTTATACCGTATGCTGTTGAAAACGCCTTTCCGTCAAAATCACCGAGCGCGCCGCCCGTCAGTGATACGGCGACGCTGGCGCCTGTGACATCGCTATCCGATAGCACTGTCACATCCGACATGTTGACGATCACGTCGTCGCCATATCCGCCATCGATGCCGAATGCGTTCGCAGAACCTGTGTTCGTCGCTGTCGCCAATGCAAAGCCGACCGGCACAAAAGCGACCGGCGCAGCAACCGAAACGCTTACACCGCTGGACTTTGCAATACTGTCGACAGTGACCACACCGCTATTCATGATCTGATCGGCATTCGCCAATGCCGACATTTCAGCGTTCGCATCCTCTTCTTCATCGTCAGCGGTTTCAGGCCGCACCGCGTCGTCCCCGGCGATGCCTGTCGCGTATGACTCGGCGTCAACGGTGGCGTCCGTTAACGCGGCGCCAACGGCGACGCCTTTCAAAACGCCGACCAGCGTAACCGCAACGCTCGCGCCTTTACCATCCGCTGTTGAATCAATGTCGAGCGCCGTTGCGTTCGAAATCATGTCGGCGCCCAGACCGCCTTCAATGCCGCCGGTCGATGCTTTGGCTGTGGTTTTCGTATTGGCGAGGCTGACGCCGCCGGAAAGCCCCGCGCCCGCAGCGCCGATTTCAACGCCAACACTGGTGGAATTGGCGTTTGCCGTTGATGCAGCCGTCAGCGTGCTTTCATTTTGAACGATATCATCGCCAGCCCCGCCGTTAAGCGCAGAAGCGTCCGCAATAGAAACGGTTTGCGCCTCAACGATCGCCGCGCCAAGCGACACGCCAGCGACGGTTCCCTGTCCCGCAATTGAGATCGCGTCGCTGTCGGCAGACGAGGTCGCGCTTACGTCGATGACGCCGGCGGCGGCCAGTTGATCGGCGCCCTCGCCGGTGGCGGCGCCGGCGGCGGTCGCGTCGGCCATGACGCCAGCGCGCGCCAGCGCCCCCCCTGCTGCAACACCGGCTTGCGCCGTAACCGCAACCTCAATTGCAATACTGTCCGAATTCGCTTGCGCATCGGATTTTGATGTAACCGTCCCGACCGTCGTCACCACATCGTCAAGCAGCCCGGTTGAAATACCGGTTGCGTCTGCATTCGCCGCGGCTGAGCCATCAGCAGCAGCGGCGTTAATCGCAACGCCCGCCAGCGTCCCGTTCAAACCAATCGCAAGCGACGTGGAATTCGCCTTGGACATTGCATCAGCTGTGATCGTTCCAAGATTGTTGATCTCGTCAAATCCGAAATCGCTGGTTATGCCAGTGCTTGTTGCATTGCTGGTCGTGACGGCGCGCGTAAGCGCAACGCCCGCAGAAAGCCCGGCCTGAGTCACCACACCCAGTTCGACGCCGACGCTGTCGGAATCGGCGTCAGCGACAGACATAGCACTCAAGGTTTCAAGATTTGTGATTGAATGATTGCCGCTTGGCGCTTCAAACGCGCTTGCGGTCGCCGTCGCCATCGTACTTGAGTCGGCGAGACTGGCGTTCAGCGTTAGCCCGTTCACCGTCCCGCTGACGCCAATCGAAATAGCGTCACCGCGAGCGGTCGCGTTGGCATTCGTTGTAATCGACCCGCGATTCTCGGCGCCTTGATCATTGCTGGACCAGTCAACGCCGGAAGCGTCAGCTGTCGCAGTTGCGCCGGATATCGACAGGGTCCCGGCGCCGGCAAAACCGGACGTCGCAGCGCCCGTAAGCGCAACCGAAACGCTGTCAGCAAAAGCATTCGCCGTAGCGTCAGCGTCAAGCGATCCGGTATTGACCAGCAAATCAGCGCCATCACCGCCGGTAATCACCTGCGACGTCGCATTGGCGTTCGCCGCGCCGTCAACAGCCGCTATACCAGCGGCGCCGCCGGAAGACACGCCCTCAAGCGATATTGTCAGCCCGAATGTATCGGCAGTGGCGGTAGACATTGCGTTTGCAACGCCCTCATTGATGATCACATCATCGCCGGCGCCGCCATCCATGGCGGTTGCATCAGCGTCAGCATCCGTCGATGCGCGCACGACAACGCCTTCGCTGACGACGCCTTCTTTCTCAATTGATGTCGTAACGCCGACGCCGGTCGATGTGGAATCGGCGACAGCAATAGCGTCGATTACACCCTCTTCGTTGTTAGTCAGAGCATCGTCGCCGTCATCGCCCGCCATGCCGGTTGTCGTCGCTGCCGCCTCTGTGTCGACGTCAGCGAGCGTCAGCCCGAGATCGAAACCAAATCCCATTGGCGGAGAGAATTCCGGCAACTCAACCGACACACTGACCGCCAGTGCATTCGCCGTTGACGTCAGGTTGATAACGCCGCCATTAAACAACATGTCCGAGCCGTCACCGCCGCTCATGCCAATCGCTTCCGCGAACGTTCCGGCGCCGGCGCCGCCAAGCGTAAATCCGGGCAGGAAGCCCGCTTCATCAGGCAGAAAACCGCTCGGTGTACTGACGGCGACCCCAACCTGCTGGGCTGTGGAGGTCGTTGCGCCGGTAATCGAGTGTAAATTGGTCAGCGTATCGTCCCAACCGCCGCCGGACATACCGATGATGCGTGATGATGCGAAAGTATCAAGCGAGGCGAGACTTTCGCCTGCAATAATAGCCTGAAACGCTGCATCGGGCACGCCGATTGTCGCAACCGCGACGCTCACCGACTCCGCATTGGCGTCGCCAGTCAGCATAATCGCGCCATTATTGATCAAGACGTCCTCACCCTCTCCGCCTTCGAGGCCGATGGCCATAGCCTGGATCGGGGGGGCGCCGTCCTCATCCGGGCTTTTGTCAATAGCTGCAGAGATCCGCCCACCGATAATCGTCGCATCAATCAGGGACAGGTTCACACTGTTGGAAAAACTGTCTGCATTTGTAGTTGCCATAATGACGCCAGCGTTTTCCAGCGTGTCATCATGCATCCCGCCGCTTATCCCTTTTGCAATCGCCAGAGGCGCGAGATTGAATGCGCCGCCTGCGACATCAATCAGATTGATTTCAACATTGGTGGATTCAACTTCGGCATCCGACGTCACCACGATCAGTCCATGATTGGACAAGTCGTCATCGTTAAACCCGCCGGATATCCCTGTATTCAATGCTGTCGCATTGACGCTATTGTCCGCAACGCCGCCATCCGAAAGACTAAGGGCGCCGGAATCGCGGAACGCACGCGCATTGGCCCCGGCCATAATCATGCCGTTGTTAGATATTGTATCACGGATAAAATCGCCTTCGATCCCAACAACCGTCGCATTCGCGTTGGTCGAGGAATCAACCACAACGCCGTTGACGATTTCGACATCCAGCGCCAGGGATGACGCCATTGAGGTTGCAGTTGGCGCCAACATACCGCTGTTGATAGTTGTAACGCCGTTACGCGTGCCGCGCATGCCAATCGCGTCTGCATTCGCAGTAATATCGACCAGCGCATTTTCATCATAGGAGCTCGGCGACTGCCCGAGCATCGAAATGGTGGCAAACGAATTGATGATAACGGATGAGCGGTTATTTAGCTGATCGGCAGCGAGGCCGCCATCAATCCCGATGCCCAGCGAATCGACGGTCGAAGGCGCATTGTAATTGAGAAAGCCGAGCAGATTAAGTCCTAGGTTAGTCACAAATCCGGCGCCGGCGGATCGGACATAAATGTCGCCAGTATTGACCAGATTATCGCGTCCGGTGTCGCCGAAAAACCCAATGCCCTCGGCGCGCACATTTAGACCAAGCTGACTGGCGCTGAAGCCGGACAAGACAACATCATCATCTGCAAAAACCTCAACATCAATGGCGCCAGTATTCTCAATCCTGTCCGAACCCGACCCAGTTGAAACGCCGACGCCTCGCACCGTTGGCGCGCCGGAGACGTCGACTACGCCGCCATTGACTGTTCCCCGATCACCGCCAGACCCGAGATCGGTTCCGATTTCATCTATTTCCTGACCAATGGCTTCAGACGCGACAAAGGGAAACGCTGTCAGACATGTCGTTGCAAGCAGTCTCTTCAAAATCGCCGCGCCGGCGGGTTGTGAAGAAATTGTCATCCGAGGTCCCCTTTATCTCAATGTTTATTTTTGATAGCAGTCGCAGTTCGTACACAAATGATAAGTCAATCGTCTGCGGCGAATGTGCGAGAGTCAGCAGCGCTTTTCGGTTGATGTGCGTTAGCTCTCCGCGAGGAGAGCCGCACAATCGTCTCATCAGCCCGTTACGCATCAAGTTTGCACACAAGACGCTTATCTAAAAGAATGGCGTTGCTTCGCGGGGCCGGTCAATTACGTGATTCCAGTAGACGCCAGCGCGAATAGATCTCATCTCAATCGACGGCCAGGCGACAGCCAGTAGTTTTTCGGCTTATTATCAATGACTTACCGCTATCACCCTGGAAGGTCACGCCAATGGCGCGCTGATGCGAAAACAAGATCCCTTACCCGGCGTGCTTACAACCGACAGCTGTAAATCATGCAACTCACTAAGTTCTCGCACGATCGAAAGGCCAAGCCCTTCTCCTCCCGGGTTCGCGTCCGCTACGTCGCCGCGGCGCCCTCTTCCCAACACCATCTCAACCTGCGCCTCAGAAAGACCAGGTCCGGTGTCGTAGACTTCAATCAATATGCGTTCGCCGCGCCGGCGGCAGCCGACGATAATTTTTCCGTTTTCCGTATAGGCGACTGCGTTTGCAGCAAGATTGGTGACAATGCGCAGGAGGGGAAACGCCTCAATCGCTGCCGATTTGGAACTGTTTACGACGACCAGCGACAATCCCTTCGTCATTGCTTCTACGGCAAACATGCCTTGCACCGCATCAAAGATAACTGTGAGCGGCGTCGCCGGGCCATCCAGGCTTTCTCCGGCTTTTTCATCGTCAAGCGCTTCTTTCATGTAATCATCCACCAGCGCCTCAATATAATTTAGACTGCGCTCAATCCCTTCAGCCTGGCTTTTTGGCGGAGCGTCTGACTTTTCCAGCGCGCGCAATGAGGAGCGCAAGGCAAAGAGCGGCTGGCGAATGTCATGGGATGCATTTGCAAGAACGCGCCCGCGCTTTTCCGCCTCGCTGGCAGCCTGTTCATAACGGGTTTCCACTGTGTTGAGACGTTCATGCAGCGCCAGATTGGCCTGCAATGTTACGATCCGGTCGCGCCATGAATTGTCTCGCTCTTTCCTGATATGTAAAATTGCAGCAGTCATGGCCAGTCCCATCATCGTTGCATCGAAAAGGGTCGCCATGCGGACAATATCAAGCGTTTCGCTGCGCCCGGCCGATATGCCCAAAACGTCTCTTGCCGTTACGAGAAGGGTGCCGCACACGATGCCGAGCCAGCCCACAACATAAAAGACGATGCGCGGCTGAATTGACCGCATCGCGCGCAATCCGATCACCAGAAACGAGACCGCGCCCAGCGTAACCCAATAGGTCGCAAATTTTTTCGCCGGGCTTTCCCCGATCACAAACGCCAGAAACGGGATCGCAACGCAGCCGCCGATAAAAAACAACAGAAATAAATCCGCCCCTGGATAATCGCGCTTTGTATTCAGAAATATTCGGGCGAAGACAGCGGCGGACAGTCCCACCAGGCACCCCAGCGGCAATGATGCGAAACCGTTGAACAAAGGGGCGTTCGGCCAAAGATACTGGAAGGCGACGCCATCTCTCTGTCCGATATACAAGATCACCGTCACTGCATAAAACGAATAGGACAGAAATATTGATCGCGGCATGACTGCAAACGCCACCATGCTCATCACGGCGAATGCAAACATAAGCGCATAAAACATAAAGAGCTTTGCGGTATATGATTGCGTCCAGGCGTCGAAACTGGCGAGCGTTTCAAAGCGGATGGGCAATGTCGTACTGCCCTTTGAGGTATAGCGAACAAACAGGTCGGTTCGCTCCGACGCCTGCAAGGTCAATGGCGTAATAATATTGGGATGGGGTATAGGCCTGGCGCTGAAAGTCGAATCTTCTTTCTGATCCAGTAGGATGTATGAGCCCGACGCGCCAACCTGATAGACAGCAAGCTCTGTCATGAAGTTGGTCTGAAACGTCATCCGAATATCAACCGCGCTTGATTGCGGATTCAGTACTGGGATCTTCAGCCATATTGCCGATGTCGTGTATTGAAAGTCGGGCTCTTCAGTGACGACAGCTGAAAACCTTTCGGCATAGTCGTCACTGGAGACATCTGCGATCGTAAGCTGACGCGTCGTATCGAGGAAATAAGAGACCTTTCCTTGCAGCGCTCTTACCGGTTCGCCGCCATCAATACGCACGACCGGGTCCATACTGCTTTCAACCGCCCTGCCCACCGACATTGGCAAACCCAAAAGAAATATAGCGGCAAGCGCGAAGCCATGACACGCCGATCTGAAAAGAGTAAGCTTCATCGCCGTCTCCGGAGCCAAGTCAATTGCCGATTCCCGTCGTCGTCGCTGATGATCATGCCATTGTCCGGCAAGGTGTGAAAAGCATTCTTCGTCTGCACCCGGAAATTGAGGTTGTCGGCGAAGCGGCAAATGGCGTTGAACTCGTCACCCTTATTAAGCGCCATACACCCTCATTGGTGTTCGCCGATATTGCAATGCCGTATGCAAGCGGCCTTGAGGCCGTTGACGAAATACGGCGATGGAGCCCCGCAAGCCGCATTGTGATACTGACGGGCCTCACCTCCAGAGCATTAATCGCTCAGGCGCATGCAGCGCCGGTTGATGGTATTTTCCTGAAGTCAGATCCGCCGGAAGAGATATTCAACGCAATACCGGAAATCATTGATGGCCATCGCATATACTCCGCATCGATCCAGAACATTCTCAATGAAACAACGCTGGTCGATAAGCTTACGGCGCGCGAGCGGCAGGTCCTGCTTGGTGTCGCACAAGGAGAGACGAACGCCAGGATTGCCGAAAGGCTGGGATTGAGCGCCAACACGGTAGACAAACACCGCACCAATATGATGCGTAAGCTCGATGTGCATTCCGCAGCGGAATTGCTGGCGCTGGCGATCCGGGATGGATTACTCGACGCCGCAAAAACGCTTTAGCAGGAATGAATATTGAAGTTGTGCAGCGGCCAGTTTGTTTTCCCCACTGCGCGGTATTGTTCTATTTCACATTAAAGAACTCGACAGAAAATAGCGGATGCAATTCCGCCTGAAAGCCGTTATTATCTGCATTATTATACCTGCCATGATGCGCGCCATTCCTGGCGGACACTAATTGCCGTGTTGTTTGTTCAACAATCCATGACATACGGAGACGCCCATGTTCACCCAATTGTATCAGCCTAGCGTTCAAACCGCAGCGCGCCAGGGTGAAACAAATATGTCCTTGCTGGAAAACTTGAGCCGACGCGGGTTTATCGCGGGCGCAGGCGGTCTTGTGATCGGCGTTAGTCTCGCGACAGGCCGGGCTTCCGCGGACTCAACCGCAGGCGGACTGGCGAATGTCGCGGGCGGCGATGCAACGCCGTCTTTGTTTATAGCGATTGAATCCGATGGCGCGGTTAAGATCACCTGCCATCGTTCGGAAATGGGGCAACAGACCTGGACCGCTATGGCGCAGATCATCGCCGACGAACTGGAAGCGAACTGGGCGCGAATAGAAATCATTCAGGCTGAAGGCCACCCGCGTTATGGTGATCAAAACACGGATGGTTCGCGTTCCGTGCGGCGCAATCTGCACCGTCTGAGGGTCGCAGGCGCCGCGATGCGAACCATGCTGGAGCAAGCCGCCGCCGAACAGTGGAGTGTTGATCCGGCAACGTGTAGCGCCGAACAACATGTGGTGACCGGCCCCGACGGGCAAACTATTGGCTATGGCGAACTTGCCGAAGCCGCCAGCGCCCTCGCCGTGCCGGCGGAAGACGACATCAAGCTAAAGGACCGCGCGGAATGGCGTTATATTGGCAAAGAGACGCCATCGCTCACGACGCCGATGATTACGCGCGGACAAGGCGTCTTCGGACAGGATGTTCAGCTTCCTGACATGTTATTTGCGGTGATCGCCCGGCCGCCACAGGTTTTCGGACGTGTAGCGAGTTTCGATGACAAAGCGACGCTTGCAACGGAAGGCGTCTTGCGCACTGTGCAACTGGCGCCGCTGGAGCCGCCTGCTTTGTTCAAGGCGCTTGGCGGCGTAGCGGTTGTCGCACAAGACACATGGGCGGCGATACAAGGGCGCCGCGCACTGAACGTTGAATGGGACGCCGGCGAGAATACGGATTATAATTCCGATGCTTTCGCCGACGCCATGCTCGAAACCGCCAGACAACCGGGTGAAGTGCGGCGCAAGCGCGGCGATGTCGATCAGGCGTTTGCGTCGGCGACGAACCGCATTGAGGCGGAATATTACGCCCCGCATCTTTCACAGTCGCCAATGGAGCCGCCCGCCGCAACGGCGCGCTGGACCAACGGCAAAGTTGAATGCTGGGCTTGCGTTCAGGCGCCGCAAGCTGCGCGATCAGCCGTCGCCCAAGCCTGCGGCGTTCCCGAGGACGACGTCACGATAAATGTAACGTGGCTTGGCGGCGGATTTGGCCGCAAGTCGAAACCGGATTTTGTCGTGGAAGCCGCCTTGATTGCCCGCGAAGTTGAAAAGCCCGTCAAAGTAATCTGGACACGCGAAGATGATATTCAGCATGGATATTATCATACGGTCAGCGCGCAAAAAATGGAAGGCGGCCTGGACGCAGACGGGAATTGCACGGCGTTTTTACACCGGACCGTATTCCCGCCGATCCCCTCAACATTTCAAGCCGGGTTTACATCGCCGTCATGGGGTGAGCTGCGCCTCGGCGCGACAGACAACCCTTTCGCGGTTCCCAATATACAGGTGGAATCGGGCGAGGCGCCGGCCAAAGTCCGCATTGGCTGGCTGCGTTCAGTCGCCAATGTCTATCATGCTTTCGCGGTGCAGAGCTTCGCGGCCGAACTTGCTCATGCGGCGGGACGCGACCCCAAGGACTATCTGTTGGAGCTCATCGGTCCGCCGCGGCTCTTCGACCCGAACACCGAAGGCGCCGAATATGATAATTACGGCGACCCGCTGGATGTTTATCCTATCGATACCGGTCGGCTTGCAAATGCAGTGCGCGTCGCCGCAGACATGGCCGACTGGGGTCGCGCTATGCCGGAAGGGAGCGGTTTGGGCATTGCCGTGCACAGATCATTCTTGAGTTACGTCGCCACCGTGATTGAAGCCTCGGTTGATTCAGAAGGCCGTCTGACGATCCCAAATGTCTGGTCGGCTATCGACGCCGGCACCGTTGTCAATCGCCGCCATACAACCGCACAGGTTGAAGGCGGCACGCTATACGGTCTTTCAAATGCGTTGTTCGGATCGATCACCGCCGAGGGTGGCGCCATTGTGCAACGTAACTTCCCGGAATGGCGTTTGATGCGCATGAACGAAGCGCCGCGCCGCATGTCAGTGCAAATCATCGATAGCGACGCCCCGCCAGGCGGCGTCGGGGAGCCGCCGACACCGCCTGCGGCGCCGGCGCTGACCAATGCGATCTTCGCGGCGACTGGAACACGCATCCGGCGTCTTCCCGTTTTCGGAACGGACCGCAAAGATCGCATTCAACTCTCAACCGCACAAGACTCATAAAGAGGGATTAAGGACATGACCGTCACATTGATTGTTAATGGCGAACGCCAAACAGTAGATGCGCCATCCGATATGCCTCTGTTATGGGTGTTGCGCGATCGGCTGGGATTAACCGGAACGAAATTCGGCTGCGGGGTCGCGCAATGCGGCGCATGTACGGTTCACGTCAACGGCCAGCCGCGCCGATCCTGCGTGACACCCATCGAATCTGTCAACAATATGGAAGTGACCACGATTGAAGGCGTTGACGGGGCTGAAGCGGAAGCGGTCAGGAAAGCATGGGAAGATATCGACGCGCCTCAATGCGGATATTGTCAGTCCGGGCAGATCATGTCCGCGATCACGCTGGTTTCGGAGATCACGGATCCTTCTGATGAAGATATTGATCGGGCGATGGCCGGAAATATATGTCGCTGCGCGACCTATATGCGCATCCGTCGCGCAATCAAAAGCGCCGCTGCAGACCTGAAGGGATAACATCATGCGTAAACTGATGATTCCGGCGCTACTGCTCGCCGCCGCCGCTTGCTCCAACCCGGAAGACCCATCGAACACTCAAGAAACAAACACCGCTGCATCCGCCAGCGTAAACGGCCTCGCTACCGCCGGTTCTTTCGCTACTATCGCCGATGAGCGAGAACGCGCGCTTGCGCTATTTTCGGAGATCGGCAAGGTCGTTCAGCATCCGCGTTGCGTAAACTGTCACCCGCGCGGCGACCGTCCGCTTCAAGGCGACGCCGGCATTCCGCACCAACCGCATGTTGTGCGGGGAGACGGCGGTATCGGCGTTTCGGCTTTGCGGTGCACGACCTGTCATGGCGCAGAAAACTACGCCAACGTACCGGGCCACGATGTGTGGTTCCTGGCGCCGGCGGACATGGCTTGGGAAGACAAGTCGCTGGCTGAAATCTGCGAGCAGATTAAAGACCCAACGCGCAATGGCGACCGGACGCTGGCGGATGTAGCCGACCACATGGCGAATGACGAACTTGTCGGTTATGGCTGGCGTCCGCCCGAACATCTGGAACCCGCGCCTGGCGATCAGGCAACCCTGGGCGAGCTTGTCGGCGCGTGGATTGAAGCCGGCGCCCACTGCCCTGATCCTGGCGACGCCTAGCTGGATCGATTATTGTTTGTGAATAACCAGCCCGGGGCGAAATTTGAAACCCTTGCGTGATATTTCCGAGCACCCGCGAGACATTTTAGAGTTCGCCGCTGCATCTATCAGCACAGGCCATCGCTGCGTACTCGTTGTGATTGCAGACATTGAAGGACCATCGGCCCGTGCGGTCGGCGCCATGATGGCGGTCTGCGACGCAGGCGAGTATGCCGGATATGTTTCAAATGGCTGTGTCGACGCAGATATTGCCCGGCAAGCGCTAAGCGCGCTGCATGACCGCGAACTCAAACGCGTCCGCTACGGCGCGGGTTCGCCTTTTCTCGACATTCGCCTTCCATGCGGCGGCGCAGTTGAGGTTGTGTTTGTTCCGGATCCGGACGCCGACGCGATTGAAAACGCCATCGACCGGTTGAACCGGCGCAAACCCGTAACGCTGTCGGTCAATGAAGATGGGCGGCTAAGCGTCGAAGATAACCCGGCGCCCAATGTGAAAGACTTGTCTTTCACCTATGCGCCGCCTTTGCAGATCGCCATCGCCGGCCGTGGTGAAGAGACGATCGCGCTGGCGCGCCTCGCCACCGCAGCGCGTTATCATGTCATGGTCCATTCACCTGATATGGACGTTCTCGAAGCATGCGCATATCCGAATGTAACCTGCCATCAGTTGCGGTCTATTTCAGATATACCGCAGTTTCCCGATGATCCCTGGACAGCGATTATCTGCCTTTTTCATGATCACGAATGGGAGACGGATTTGCTCTCGGCGGCGCTCGAAACGAGCGCCTTTTATATTGGCGCCATGGGCAGCAGAAAGACTCAAGAACTCCGGCTCGCTGAACTTCGAGAACGGGGTGTTGAAGATCATGCGCTACAACGCTTAAGAGGACCTATCGGGCTTGTTCCTTCCGTCCGGGACGCTTCAAAACTGGGCATCTCGGCGCTGGCGGAAGTTGTCGATCTCTATCGGCCGCAGCCGACATGATTGACTGGCGCGATTGCGGGCTCGTCATCCTCGCCAGTGGCCGGTCACAACGCTTTGGCGATAACGATAAGCTGACAGCATCGTTTCGTGGAAAACCTGTTGCTGAATATGCGGCGCAATTGTCGGACGCGGCGCCTTTTGCGAAATCTATTGGGGTGATCGCGCCTGAGCGCCCAGACTTAAAGCGTCTGTTCTCATCATATAACATCACAACACTCGTCAATAGTGATGCAGACGCCGGTCAAGGCCGCTCACTCGCCCTGGGTGTCAGCGCCCTCGCTGAACTTGGCTGCAAAATCGCGATTATTACTCTCGCCGATATGCCCTTTATAAGGCGCGGCCATCTTGACCGTCTGCGGATAGAGATCAGGGAAAATGAAGCCGCCATCGCATTCGACGGTCAGCGGCGATCGCCGCCTGTGCTGTTTAGAAACTCGATGTTTGAAAAGCTAACAGGTCTGACCGGCGATGCAGGCGCGCGTGAGATATTACGTCAAACCCGGCGCGTTAAAAATGTAATGATGCCCGCGCAGGACCTGATTGATATAGATACGCGTGACGATCTTACTCGTTATGATATAACTAACTAACTACATATAAGCGGAGACGGCGTGCCCGGATACATCGGACACGCTGAGGCAAAAATCTTAAGCCGCTTCGGGCGAGCCAACCGTTCGAATCGAGTGCCCGGCAACTTTAAGAAACCGCATTTCCTGCCTGATGCTGCGATTGCGGCGACGTAAGCGTTGTAACATAAAGACATTCGGCAGCGGCCGGCGTCTTTCAGCGGACATTCTGGCTTCCAGCATTTCGTGGCGAATTCTTAAAGCCTGAATGCGATTCGTCAGCTTTACCTTTTTTGCATAATCATCCATCACGGGCTCCTTTCATTGCCTCTAGGGCAACAGCTTGTGACGCACCCAATATGACTTATGCCACCTCATTGGAAAAGCCGTTCTTTCTTTTCTTCTTAATAGGTTTTTCTTATGCTTTTTAACCTTAACCAAGCGCATAACGATCACCACCGCAGATGAGTTAATGCCGCAAACAATGGCGCCAATCGATCTTGTAGTT
The DNA here is from genome assembly GCA_039196665.1 of Pseudomonadota bacterium. Taxonomy (GTDB): domain Bacteria; phylum Pseudomonadota; class Alphaproteobacteria; order Caulobacterales; family Parvularculaceae; genus Hyphococcus. The sequence continues at coordinate 24,682 of JBCCUQ010000005.1, forward strand.
CCAATAGGCGAACCCTATCTGATCCGGACATAATCAAAAAGGCCCGCCAATGGATTCCGAAGCGCTGACGCTAAAACAACTCCGCTATCTGCTCGCCCTTGGCGAAGCGAAGCATTATCGCCGGGCTGCCGAAATATGCGGCATCAGTCAACCATCATTATCCGCACAGATACAAAATGTTGAAGAGGCGCTAGGCGTTCATCTCGTTGAGCGCAGCCGATCAGGCGTATCCCTGACTCCAGTTGGGCGTGAAGTCGCAGCACGCGCGCGCCGCATCCTTGATGAAGTGCAAAGCCTCACTGACTTTACCGCAGGGGCGCAACGCGGCCTTGTCGGCACCATACGTCTTGGCGCAAAGCCAACCCTCGGTCCCTATCTGCTGCCGCATGTTGTCGCCAGGCTGCATCGGCAACACCCTGACCTTAATCTGTATGTTCGCGAAAGCGCCCCACGCGAGCTGGAGCATGAGCTCAGCCGCGGCATGCACGATGTCATTCTTGCGCAATTGCCCGTCGCCGGCGCCGAACTTGTCACCGAGCGGCTTTTTAGAGAACCGCTTTATCTCGCGCTCGCTGCTGACCATCCCCTGGCGAATGAAGATATTTTGAAACCGGCCCAGCTCAAAGGACTCGAAATACTGTCCCTGACCCCGCAGTTTCATTTACATGATCAAATCAATGAACTTTGCAAAGAATTCGGCGCGACGCCGCTTCGCGATTATGAAGGCACGAGCCTTGACGCCATCCGACTGATGGTGGGTATGGGCATGGGCGCCGCGTTTCTGCCGGCGCTTTACGCCGGTTCGGAGATTACCCCACGCAGCGAAGTTGTGGTGAAAAAGATAAGCGGCAAAACCATTACGCGATCAATCGGCCTCGTCTGGCGCAAAAGCGCTGGCCGGGCCACAGCCTATAAGCAGATCAGCAATGTCATGCGCGACGTCATCTCGAAAAAATTTAAAGACCTAATTGTCGAAGGCTAAATCTAGAAAGCGGCTCCGTCTTCACTATTCGAGGCGATTGAAGACGGAGCCATTTAAGCGCTTCATGAGGTCGGGGGCGTCACGAAGCGCGTGGAGACCAACTCTCTGGTAGCAAGCAAAGCCGGGAGCTGAAGGGTTCGCCTGTCATTGAGCCGAGTCTTTTGCGTCTAGCGAATTCAATATGCGCTCCACGCGCGACGAAACAATCTCTCCCGGTCACAATATCTAATTGGAAATGCCTATCGGACTTTTGAGGAACTGATTTCCCCAGCCAATCCACGGCGGAACTCAGTCATAATTAGATACTTTATCAGTTACTCAGGGACAGCAGGCTTGCGACTTTCACTGAGCGCTGGTCCGGCGCGAAGCGCCCGAAACAGTGAAACTTGCGCTCTTGCCGTCGCTGTGCGGATAGCGGCAAGCTGGTCCGCCGCTTCCAGTTCTCGGCGCTCTGCATCTAGAACACTCAAGAAATCAGAGGCGCCATTTTCATAACGCAGCCGTGCAAGCCGGGAAGCCGCAGCACTCGCCCGTTCGGCTTCAGTCAATTCTGTCAGTTGACGTTGAAAGTTGGCTTGCTGCACCAAGGCGCTTTCAATCTCGGCTAATGCGACAAGAATGGTTTGTTCGTATTCAGCAAAGGCGGCTTGCGCACTCGCGCTGGCGCCTGCGACACGGTCTTTGGCGCGCAACAAATCCGTTAATGACCATGTAATCGATGGCCCAACATTGAAATTTAGAGCGTTTTCAGAAAACGCATCATCAAAACCGATACTCTGGAATCCAACCGCACCAACCAGATTGATGCGCGGAAATGCATTTGTGAGATTAAGGCCGACATTTTCTGTCGCCGCTGCGAGTGCGCGTTCGCTAACGGCAATATCAGGGCGGCGTCGAAGAAATGACGAAGGGTCGCCAATCGCTAAGGGGCCAGCAATGATCGGCAGCGGCGCGGCATCTGCAAGTGACGCTTCAATCTGTGACGGCGTTTGCCCAGTCAACACTGCAAGTTGATATCGCGCAGCAGCAGCAGCCGTTTCCAGTGGCGGAATACTGGCCCGCGTGGCGGAGAGTTGTGCTTTGGCCCGCTCAACATCAAAATCCGTGCCTCGGCCCGCGTCACGAATAGTTTCGGTCAAACGAAGCGTTTCCGCCTGATTTTCCGCATTGTTCACCGCCACCGTTAACTGCGCTTCCAGACCGCGAACATTTACATAGGCGTCGACAATATCGGCGATCAGCACGGTTTGCAGATCGGCAAGCAGCGCTTGCGCCTGACCAAGATCAGCCTTGGCGATATTGATGGTGCGCGTCACGCGCCCGAAGAGATCAACCTCCCAAGAGGCAGAAATATTCAAATCAGAAATGTCATTCGTCGGGAACGGACCGACATCCGCACCTTGACCTGTACTCGCGGCAAACACAGAAGACGCGGTACGCGATTCCTGATAGCTGGCGGTAATCGTATCAAATGGCAAACGGTTAAGCCGTGCCACGCCAAGCTGCGCACGCGATGCATTGACGTTCGCATAGGCTGCGGCAAGGCTTCGGTTCTGATCTATGCCTGTTGAAACAAGGCCCGCCAATACGGAATCATCAAACGCTGTCCACCATGTCGCCAAGGGCTCCGTTTCTTCGTATGGCGCTTCATTGATAAAAGAAGGCTCTTCAAACGCAGCGGTCTGCGGCGGCTCATAATCAGGGCCGATGATCGTGCAAGCATTCAGAAGAAAAGCGCCGCCGATCAAAGCAAGCGATGCGAAAGTACTTTTGGAAGTATGTATCATCTCACGCTTCATTCCGCTGGGCTCGTTTCTGCGTCTTTTTTCTCAATCCAGCCGGCGCGCATGCCAATCCATCGCGCCACCACATAAAAGACAGGGGTCAGCAGCAAACCGAAAATTGTCACGCCCAGCATTCCAGAGAATACAGCAACACCTAACGCATTGCGCATCTCCGCGCCGGCGCCGGAAGCAATCACCAACGGGACGACACCAAGAATAAATGCAAACGATGTCATCAGGATCGGACGCAGGCGAAGGCGCGCAGCGTCCGTCGCAGCGTTAAACCGGTCCTTTCCCCGATCTTCTTCCTGCTTTGCAAACTCAACAATCAGGATGGCGTTCTTGGCTGCAAGGCCGATCAAAACGATCAACCCGATCTGCGTCAGAATGTTGTTTGACTGACCGGCGATGTTGACGCCAGTGATCGCACATAACAGCGTCATTGGTACAATTAGGATCACCGCAAAGGGCAGCGTGATGCTTTCATATTGCGCCGCCAGCAGCAAAAAGACAAAAACAACCGCCAGCACAAAGACAAGCCCGGCCGTGTTGCCCGCTTCCGTTTGCTGATAGGCGAGCTCCGTCCACTCAAATGACATGCCCGGCGGTAGAACTTCAAGGGCAAGAGCCTCCATCCTTGCAATCGCGTCACCGGATGAAACACCCGGCGCCGGCTCTCCCTGAACCGCTGCGGCAGGATAAAGGTTGTACCGCGGAACGCGGCTTGAGCCGGTAATCTGGTTGGCTTTCGCAACAGTCTCGATGGGCACCATCTGACCCTGATCATTACGGGCGTAATATCGCGAAATATCATCAACATCACGGCGGTATTGCGCATCGGCCTGCGCGGTCACCCGGAATGTTCGCCCGAGATAGTTAAAGTCGTTGACAAAGGCCGACCCAAGATAGGTCTCAAGCGCTTCGAACACGCTACCCGTCTGTACGCCCATCAGTTCCGCTTTCTGGCGGTCAATATCAAGATAGATTTGCGGCGTTGAGGTTTCGAAAAAGGTGAAAACATTGCGCAATTGCGGGTCCTGGTTCGCCGCCATCATCAGTTGGAACGAAGACTGTTGAAGCGCGTTGAGGCCGAGACCCGCACGGTCCTCCACCATCATCTTGAAGCCCGAACCGTTACCGATGCCGCGCACCGGCGGCGGCGCAATAACAAGAACAAACGCTTCATTGATATTTTGCGCCAGCGCCGCCTGCAGCTCCTGCTGAATGGTACGATAATCCGCGCGATGACCAAACTCCTCCATGGTGAAAAAGATCGCGCCGGCATTAGATGCGTTTGTGAAAGTGGCGCCGTTAAAACCGGCAAACTGCGCAGCGTGTTCAACGCCTTCCACCGCCAGCCCGATGTCTGTCGCGCGCCGCACAATTTCATCTGTGCGCTCCAGCGATGAACCTTGCGGGAGATTGATAACGCCGATCAGATATCCCTGATCCTGGTCAGGAATAAAGCCACCCGGCGTAACACGAAACTGGAACGCCGTCAGCGCCACAAGCCCGGCATAGACAACGAGAACAATCGTGCTTGCCCTCACCAGCCGACAAACGACATCCGCATAGCCATGAGAAATGCGATCGAAATTGCGATTAAACGCCTTGAAAAAACTGTCGAGCGGGCGCTCCCAGGGTCTTAGCTTCTTATCAGGGTCGTGGGGTTCCAGAAGGATGGCCGCAAGCGCCGGACTAAGTGTCAGGGAAACAATCATCGAGATGATCGTCGCTGTCGCGATTGTTAGTGCAAATTGCGAATAAAAGGCGCCGGAAAGCCCTGGGATAAAGGCAGTCGGCACGAAAACAGCCGACAGGACCAGAGCGATGGAGACGAGCGCGCCGCCCACCTCGTCCATCGTGCGCCGGGCCGCATCGCGCGGACTAAGCCCCTCTTTGAGGTTTCGCTCCACATTCTCAACCACGACAATGGCGTCATCGACGACGATGCCAATAGCGAGCACCAGCCCGAAGAGAGAAAGATTATTCAGCGAAAATCCAAATGCGCCCATGATCGCAAATGTGCCGATCAGCGATACGGGGATAGCAATGATGGGAATGAGCGCGCCGCGCAGGGACTGCAAAAAGATGAAGACAACCAGAACGACCAGAATCGTCGCCTCGAAAATGGTCTTGTAAACTTCGTTGACGGATTCCTCGACAAACTCTGTCGGGTTATAAATCACCCGGAATTCAAGCCCTGGCGGAAACTGTTCGGCCAGCTCATCCATCAAGTGCAGAACGTTTTCCGCCGTTGTTAGCGCGTTCGAGCCGGGCCGCTGGAATACCGCCATCGCCACCGCGGGCTGATTATCGAGATAGGCGTTCGTCGTATAATCCTGCGCACCGAGTTCAACGCGGGCGACATCCTTGACCCGCACCAGTCGGCCCTGATCCTCGGACTTGATAACGATCTCGCCAAATTCTTCCGGCGCGGTCAGGCGGCCCTGCGTCTGCACAGACAATTCAAATGCATTGGCGCCGGAAATCGGCGCCTGATTAAGCGTACCGGATGCGACCTGAACGTTCTGGCCACGCAGCGCGCGAACAATATCGCCGCCAGTAAGGTCAAGCTCGGCGGCGCGCTCTGGGTCTATCCAGACGCGCATCGCATAATCACGTGCGCCGAAAATGATCGTGTTGCCGACACCATCGACGCGCGCCAGCTCATCGCGAATCTGCAGCAACGCGTAATTGGAAACATAAAGCTGATCATAAGTGTTGTCCGGCGAGAGCAGGTGAATCACCATCAAAAAGTCCGGCGATGCTTTCTGCGTCACCACACCAAGGCGGCGCACTTCTTCGGGCAATCTCGGCTCAGCACGAGCGACGCGATTTTGCACAAGCACTTGTGCGTTATCGACATCGACGCCCTGCTCAAAAGAAATCGTCAGGGTCATCCGCCCGTCCGCAGTCGACTGCGACTGCATGTAAATCATGCCATCGACACCGTTGATTTCCTGCTCAAGAGGAGTCGCAACGGTTTCCGAAACAATTTGCGCCGAGGCGCCGGGATAGACCGCCGTCACCTGAACGGTCGGCGGCGCGACTTCCGGATATTGGGAAACCGGTAGAGCGAGGTAGGAGATTCCCCCGACCAAAACGATCAGAATAGAAATGACCGCAGCAAAAATCGGCCGATCGATAAAGAAATGCGAAAACTTCATTACAAACTCTCAGCCTAAGGGGCCAAACTATTCACCGGTCCGCGCCGCAGATATTTCGCCTGTACGGGTATTGGAGTCATTCTCGGAGGGGGCCAGAGGGGCGCCCGGACGAAGTGCTAGAAAATTGCTGGTAACGATCCTGTCACCCGGCTCCAGCCCGTTCTCGACAATCCGCATATCGTTTTCGACAAGACGGCCAAGGGTCACTGGACGCATTTCCGCCTGGTTATTTTCATCGACAATCCAGACAAACTGCCGCGACTGATCGAATTGCACCGCCGTGTCCGGAATAAGCACAGCCTCAAACGGATCGCGGCCATAAAGGCGCAAATGTCCGAACATGCCGGGCGTCAAAAAACCGTCGGCGTTATCGACAATGGCGCGCCCTTGGATGGTGGCGGTTGAAGCGTCAATCGCATTGTCAACAAAATCCATCACGCCTTCGATCGTGTACTCATCCTGATCTTCGAGCTTGATCAGCACTGGGTTGCGTTTGTCGCGAGAGCTGGCGCGCTCACCACTGCGATCAAGACGCGAATAGTTCAAATAGTCCTGTTCGCTTGCTGTAAATACAAAGTGGATCGGCGTCATAGAGACAATCGTTGTCAGCAGCGACGTCTGAGCGGTGACGAGATTACCTCGATTCACAAGGTCCCGGCTGGTGCGTCCGGCGATTGGCGCCTTGATTTCGGTGAACTCAAGATTGAGCTCCGCCTGCCGTAAAGCCGCTTCAGCCCCGGCGACGTCTGCATCCGCGGCCTGCTTCGCCTGTAACCGGCGATCATAGTCTTCCTGACTGACAGCGCGCGAGTCTAAAAGACGCTTGGAGCGCGCGAGCTCCGATTCTGCGAGGCGCTGGCCGGTTTTCGCACTCTCAAGCTGTGCAGCCGCACGCTGTACTTCAGCTTCGAAGGGGCGCGGATCAATTGTGAAAAGCGGATCGCCGACCTCCACAAAGACACCATCCTCAAAATGCACTTCTTCGAGGTAGCCGGAAACCCGGGGACGAATTTCAACCCGGTTCACTGCTTCAAACCGCCCGATATATTCATCCCAGACTGTCACTTCTTTAACAACCGGGTACTGAACATTGACTGGCATGCCGACGCCGGCAGCCCCCTGGCCCTGGTCATCGCCGCCAGAGCAAGCAGCAAGTAACATTATAACAACGCCGAGCATCACGCCGCGCGCCGGTTTTAAACAACCTAAAGAGGAATTATGTGTACTCATTTCGCTTTCCAGAACTAATTCCATCGCTAAATTCACTATACGGCCCCGCGACGGTATCGGGCCACATAATGACGATAGTATTATTTAAAAGGACTTTAGCACATATTCCTGACATTCTCATGAGAATGTCCGCCGCTGGCGCTGCTTTCGGCAGATCGCGGCTACTTTATAGCAATACTAAATACCCTGTTACCTCCGGAAAGTGTGTGAGGATTGCATTGCGCCGATAGTGACGAGGCGCCCACATACCTAAGCTCAACGGAAAAGGCGCAGCCTAATAAAATTCCGTTTACGGTAAATTCATCTGACTGATTCGCCTTTCATGATTATTCCCGTCATTGGAATCGATGGCGCTGAACACATCAATAGCGGCAGCGTAAGGACACGCAAAACACTTAAATCTTCGTCATGGTTGCTTGCGACGACATCCAGTACTCGCATTAGCTGTACTTTTTCGAATGCACTGTTTTATAGACAAGCAAGATCTCGATGGACCCGTGCATATGGCCGGAAAGGGAGTTTTGACGTGACCACCTGCACCGGCGGCGTCTGGGCCGCCACACTGACGCCGATGAACACAGATCTGAGCATCGATCTGGATCGCCTCAATACACATGTCTTCTGGTTACTCGACCGTGGATGCGACGGCGTCGCTCTTCTTGGCACGACCGGCGAGGCGAATTCCCTCTCACTTAAGGAACGTCTGGCGGTGATTGACGCCGCCGGCGCCGCCGCCTTTCCAGCTGACAAGATCATGACCGGCGTCGGCTGCTGTGCGGCTGGAGACACGTTGGAATTATCGCGCGCCGCGATCGCCGCCGGTTATCCAAACCTATTGATGTTGCCCCCCTTTTATTACAAGGGTGTTTCCGAAGAGGGGCTGTTCCGCTCTTACGCTAACATCATTGAAGAATTGAATGATGATCGCGCCCGCATCATTGTTTATGACTTTCCCCAGATGACCGGACTGGAAATATCCGCCGACTTGCTGGTGCGGTTGCGTGAGGCATTCCCCGATACGGTCATCGGTATTAAGGACTCGTCCGGCAATTGGGATGACATGAAGGAAGCTTGCGACCGCCTTCCCGGCTTTTCCGTTTTTGCCGGGACGGAAAAATACTTGCTGCCGGTTCTGCGCGCAGGGGGCGCCGGGTGTATCTCCGCTACGGCGAATGTAACAAGCCCGGCCTTGGCCAACCTGATGGCGAATTGGCGAAATTCCGTCGCCGATGAGTTGCAGGAAGTTGCTACGGAATTGCGCATAGCCCTGCAAAAATATCCGCCGGCGCCCGCACTGAAAGAATTGATGGCTATCTCCACCGGCGAGCAGCGTTGGCGAAGCTTGCGCCCGCCGATGGTGAACCTCATCAATGAAAAGATAGAAAGCCTACGCAGTGACCTGCATAAGATCGATTTCGATGTTAAAGACCTATCGAAAACCACTGAGCTGCGATCTACGATTTGAACTAAAAAGAGAGAGGGAAAGGCGCCGCCTATCATCATCGCGCCGGCATTGACCATGAGCAAAGAACCGAAAAGCTTTACACCGCCGCACATTCGATTGATGGGCCCTGGCCCTTCTCACGTCAGCGATCGCGTTCTAAGCGCGATGGCGCGGCCGACCATCGGACATCTCGATCCAGACTTCATCGGGCTAATGGATGAAATTGGCGACTTGCTGCGCTACGCCATGCGCACCGAAAATGATTTGACCTTCCCCGTGTCGGCGCCTGGGTCGGCGGGAATGGAAACCTGCCTCGTCAATCTTCTCGAACCCGGCGACACGGCGATTGTATGTATCAACGGCGTCTTCGGCGGCCGGATGAAACAAATCGTTGAACGCGCCGGTGCGAAAGCAGTTACAGTAGAAGATGACTGGGGGAAGCCGGTGTCACCAGGGAAAGTTGAAGACGCTTTCACTACGAATCCCGGCGCCAAGCTGATCGTCTTTGTTCACGCAGAAACATCAACAGGTGCGTTTTCAGATGCGCAAAGAATTTGCAAAATTGCAAAAGATCATGGCGCCCTGACGATCGTTGACGCCGTCACGTCTTTGGGGGGAATTGAACTGGAAGTCGATCGCTGGAATATTGATGCGATCTATTCCGGCAGTCAGAAATGCCTCTCCTGCCCTCCGGGCTTATCTCCCATTAGCTTTAGCAAGGACGCTGTCGCCTGTCTCAAAGCGCGCAAGACGCCGGTTCAAAGCTGGTTTCTGGATCTGTCGCTGGTCGCCGATTACTGGTTGGGCGAAGGCGCGCGCGCCTATCATCACACTGCGCCGGTCAATTCCATGTATGCGCTCCATGAAAGCCTTCTCATACTCCGTGAGGAAGGGCTGGAGCAGTCATGGGCGCGGCACCACGCTAATAGCCAAGTCTTGCAAAAAGGCCTTGCAGAACTCGGATTTGAATTTCTGGTTGATGAAGAATATCGCCTGCCGCAATTAATCAGTGTAAAGATTCCGGATTTCATTGAAGACGAAGCGCAAACACGGCGCGATCTCCGTAATGAGTTTGCTCTGGAGATCGGCGCTGGCCTTGGCCCGCTTGCTGGGAAGGTTTGGCGCATCGGCCTGATGGGCGCCAGTTCCACGCGAGATAACATTGACGCCTGTCTGGATGCTTTTTCATCGATACGAAAAAAATATATAGCCGCATAGGATCAGCCGCGCTTTATCGCTCAACCGAAAGAGCTTCAAAAGAAAAAGCGCCGCAGATTTTGATCTGCGGCGCTTCCTTCATTGATGACGCCTTTCGGCGATTATCTTAGAGTTCGATGTTCACCCCAAAGAAGATGAACCGCCCCAGCGCATCATAAACGCCCGGGAAGGTGTTGCCGTTGCCCGGCGCGGTGCCGGCGGCGGTCGTCAGCTCGGGATCGCGGCCGAAGACATTGTTGACGCCAGTGCGCAAGGTCACGTTCTCGCGAACATAGAACTGTGCGGCGAGGTCAAGATAGCTGGCTGAGTCCAGTTGATCGTCAGTGACCGTGCCCGACGGCACGGCCGTGCCGCCCTGTGACAGCGATGGCGAACCGGAGTCGAGCGTGACACTGCTGGAATAACGCCATGTCGCCGTGACATCGATGTTCCACGGCGTCTGCCAGGTGGTCAACAGGCGGTGACGATATTCCGGGTTCACCGTATTATTACCGTTCGGACCGCCGCAGGAGCCGCGATAGAGGCCCTTACACTCGGTGACGGATGTGACGCCCGGGACCGGAATGGAGGAAAGCTCCATCAGGAATGTCGACACATAGTTGAAGTTCATCGAGCCGAGGTCGCCAACGCCGAGATCGGCCATGTCCATAGTGTAGGCCGCCGCCACGTCGATACCGCGAGTGGCGATATTGGACAGGTTGACCGAGGTTGCCTGGACACCCTCAAAGTTGGTGTTGTCAAGCCACAGCGAACCGAACTGGTCGCGAATGATCAGGTCACAGAACTGCGCCTCGCCTGTGGCGATACACTGGTTCAGCGATGTCTGCGGCGGCACCGCGGAGATCGCGTCATTGATGGTGATGTCGAAATAATCGACGGCCAGGTTGAAGCCCGGCAGGAAGGACGGCGTGAACACCGCACCGAACGTATAGGTGTCCGACTTCTCCGGCGTCAGGAACGGGTTGCCGCCAGTCACAGAGTTCAGCTGCTGCGCCGGGTTGTCCTGAATGGTGCCGTATTGAGCCGCAGTGACACCGGTGAAGGCGCATTGAGCCGCGGTCGCCTGCGGCGCCGGAATGGCTGTTGTTGTTGCGCTAAAGTCACCCGCACACGGATCAACCAGACCGTTCGGTCCTGGCGCCGCGTTGAAGAGGCCCGTGTTCTGACCGGTGAAGAGGTTAAAGACGTTCGGCGCACGCACCGCCCGCTGGAACTGACCGCGCAGACGGATATCCTGGATCGGCGTCCAGGTGACGCCCGCCGAGAAGGTGTGGGTGTCGAAAGAGTTCTGCACGCCATTGCCGTCGGTCGAGTAGTTCGAATAGCGGTAAGCGCCGTTAATGCCGAACTCTTCGAAGAACGGCTTGTTTTCAATCAGCGGGATCTGGGTTTCCATATAGAGCTCCCAGACCGAGACCTCGCCATTGACCGGCAGGGTGCCGCCGCCGGAGCCGGTAAAGCCGCGGCCGGACGGGATCTGCGAGACGTCGTCAGGCAAACGATCCAGCGTGTCACGGCGCCATTCCACACCGAAAACGCCCTGTACGCCATTATCGGCCCAGGGGAACTGGAAACCGTAAGGCGCGAGATCGCCGACAATGTTGCCGCCGAGCAGCACCTGTTCGGTGGTGCCGATGACGATGCCGGTGCCCTGAACATAGTTCACCGCCGCCTGTGAGACGCCGCTGGTGCCGTCAGCATTACGGCTGAAAATGTTCCACGGCGCACAACCAGCATTCCCGGAACGGCAGACAATATTGCCTGTACCGTCGTCAACCGCGAACAGCGCATCCTGGATACGGCTGAAGTTCAGGTCGTTCTGGGAGATCGCATCCTCGGTGACGCGTGCGAACTGGCCATAGGTATCCCAGTTCCAGTTCTCACCGATCGTGCCGCGGAAGCCGCCTGACAGACGCCACACCGAGTTATCGATGGTGGAGATCCTCGGGCTGCCTTCGACATTCCGGTGACGATAGTTGATGCCGACATCGGCGTTCGATCCATCCGGATTAAGGCCGGTTGCAATCTGCGCCGCCGAACAGCCGATGGCTTCAGCCCAGGTGGAAACGCCTGGATTGCCGACCGGGTCATTGACCGGGGTCTGAATGAACGGGTTGTCGCAGTTCACCGACGAGGTCACGAACAGCGCTGACTCAGCAATCTGCGCAGAAGTACGGTTGTTCATGAAGGTCGCGTCGAGATAAGCCTCGATATTGTCGGTGATCTCGTAACGCGCCGTGGCGAAGATGTTAAAGCGTTCATTCGGGCGCAGGAAGTTGTTCAGTGGACCAAAGTTATAGGTCTGTGACGGACCGCCGACAAACGGCACAAACGTGCCGGTCTCAGACAGGTGCAAGCCATTGGTGAAGTCGGTGCGGAAGTTGCCCGAGCCGACACAGCCGACGCCGCCGACGGACAAGGGCGAAGCCCCTGTCGGCCCCCAAGCGCAGGCGCTGTGATCGCGCGTCGTTTGCGCGACGCCGTTCTGATTCTGATAGCTGATGAAGGCGGTGACATTGCCGCGGCCATCCGCTGTGTTGGCGCCGAACATGGCGCTCGCCAGCACGTCGCGGCCGTCGAGAACGCCGTCAGTGACCGTCGGCTGCTGGGCGGCGGTGGTGACCGCTTGCGCGAACTCATTGCCATTGCCGTCCTGATAGAAACCGACCTGGCCGTCAAAGGCGAAGCCTTCGAAATCGCGGCGCATGACGAAGTTCACAACACCGGCGACAGCATCGGAACCATAGACCGCGGACTGACCGCCGGTGACCACATCGACACGCTCGACCAGCTGGGTCGGGATGATGTCGATATTGGTGGCGATCGCCGCCGTGCCGCCATTTGCGGCTGGTGAGCCGTAAGGCAGGCGCTTGCCATCCATCAGGACCAGCGTACGCACCGCGCCAAGGCCGCGCAGGTTGACCGTTGATGTACCGGTGGCCCCGTTAGCGACGTCTGACGTCTGCGCAGCGAAGGCCTGCGGCAGGACATTGATCAGGTCTTCCACCCGGGTGACGCCGCGGGCGTCAATCTCGGACGCGTCAACCTGGAAGACCGGGCTTGATGAATTGAGGTTGGCGTTTTGAATACGCGAACCCGTCACGATGATCGTATCGTCATCCTGCGCAAAGGCTGGCGCAGCCATTGCGACCGCGACGCTTGTCAGCATCGTCGTGCGCATAAAACGACCAGCGAGAGGTGTTTTTATCATTATCTATCCCCTAATTTTGTTTCAAAAAATTGCACGGCGCCAAACGACGACGCGCACGGACCGCCTTTAGGAAATCAGCGCACCGCTGTTCTTGAGTGTCGGGAAAAGAGGGGAGCCTCAGTGAAGGTAAAACCTTCAAAGCAAAGTGTGTTAATATTACAACAATATTGTCTGCGGAGGGAGCATCAACGGCGCAATAAACATTTGTGCGTTGATCTTCCCAAGCGCCGTCAACTTATACGCCATAGTCATGTGCGCCAACGAAACGCAATAAACCACTCCTCGATCTTTATGCGTATTACCGGGAAGCGCTTTCACGCCTCCCGGTAACCGTTGAAAAAAGCGACAATAAGAGGGAAATCGAATTATCACTTCACCTCAATGACACACCACAAGGCGCATCCCTCAATAGGCGAGACGTATTCATTGAAAATTTGGCGGCTAAATCGATAACTCTGCGAAAAGCGAATTCGCCAAGGTTCGCTTTCTCAACACTTTGTGATTATCGTCTTTGCAGTCCTGTTTGCGAAAAGATTCCTCATTTTTCAGGGTGATGCGGAGTATCTTAAGCGCGTTCATAATGTATTTTTCGACACTGCTCTCCGAAACACCCAGAACGCCTGATATCTCCTTGTAACTAAGGCCCTCAAAGCGATTCAACAGGAAGGCGATCCTTGGCCGCTTCGGCAAGTCGTGAATGGCGGCCGAAATAATATCAACATCTTCACGAAGGCTGGCGTGGCGCTCAGGATTTGGCAAAAGCGATGCAAGCTCTTGATCCAGCTCATCTTCACTGTATGCCCCTGTGCCAACATATCTCAGGTTGTGACGGACACGACGGCGTATCTCGTTTTTCGCCAGGTTTGTCGCAGTCTTGAATAAAAACCCTGTCGGATTGTCGATTTGCGATCTTTCTGCATATTCCCATGTCCGAAGAAAAGCGCTTTGCGCGATATCGCGTGCGGTATCCGCGTCGCCAAGAAACTTGGTTAGATAGTTAATCAGTTTCTTTTCGTCACGTTGGATCGCCTTTTCGACAATCAATTTCGATCTGCAGTTCATTTCGAAAACCGACCTTACTCATGCGCACATTGCTCATTTGATCAGTCATCAGTGCGTGCATTCGGTATGGTCGGAAGCGATTCAAAAAGTCCTCATGTGCAACTCATAAATTTCTCACGAAACTCTGAAATCTGCTGAAACGATATTTAAATGCGACGAATAGCGAGTCTATGAAATGCATCTCTTCACAGTTCGTCTATCATCTAACCAGCAGCAACAGTCGATTCCATGTGGAGCGACTCATTTATTAATTTGAAAAATTGTTGAGGACAGCCTCTATCGGCGTGTCATCAACAAGAGGGTGACCTTTAACCGAAGTTCAGAATGTAAGTCAGGCGCGCATTTCAATGACGGACTTTCCAACCGAGTTTCTCGTAGGAGACTGGCGTATCGAAGCTGATCGAAATTTGCTTATCGGCCCAAAGGGCGAGCAAATTCGACTTCCACCAAAGACTATCGATGTGTTGCGCCTGCTGGTGCACCGTAAAGGGCAGGTTGTAGGGCGCGAAGATATCTTGCGTTATGTATGGCAGTCCGGCGGCGGCGACGATTCATTGAATAATGCAATTTCCTCACTGCGCATTGCGTTCGGGGATAACCGGAAAAATTCTCAATATATCGAAACAGTTCCAAAACGCGGTTATCGACTCGCAGCGCCGGTTCAGCTTGTTTCAATGGAGTGATGCGCGTCCCCGCGAAGAGTTCATTTGGCGCCAGAGACTAACCAACCTGGCGTCTGGCGCTCGCTCTTTCAGATCTTGAGAGCATTGGCCTCTCGCTCCAGACCTGCAATACTGTCAAGCTCCCCACCTCCTGCAAAAATTTGTTGCGCCCTCATTGATATTGATAATGAAAAGAGGGCGCTGCGCCCGATCAGATCGTAAAGCGTAAAAAAATATTATTTTCATTTTCAATTGATCTTGTTATTCAAATAAAACCACACTGAATATGCTGACGCCATAACAATCGTTAGTCGGCCAACGAGACCAACAATGATATTCTTGCCATATCACCGGCGTGGGGAAGTGAAGCAAATGTCGGATGGAGCTATGACAAAGGTGAGTAATAAACCTCAACTGGCCTCGGTAACCGCGGGAAAACGATATGCATGGTGCAAATGCGGCAAAAGCCAGCGCCAACCATTCTGCGACGGATCGCACAAAGGAACAAACATAGAGCCGGTTGTTTTTACAGCCAAAGCCTCGGAAGATTTATTGTTATGCGGTTGCAAGCATACTCAAAACCCGCCTTTTTGCGACGGCTCGCATAACAATCTCGAAGATGAGTATGCGATTGCTTCGCAAGCGGAGATTGCAGAAACAAAAAACGCCCTGCATGTTCCGAGAGAAAATGGCGCCTATGGAAAGTCTGAACTCGACGGCGGCGCTTATGTTGTTACGCCCGACCCAACGGCAATGATGCAAAAAGATAAACTCTCATGGCAATCGTTGATTGGGCGTGCAGACGGCGCCAGAAATTTAGACCTAATTCGGTTCACCACGAACGGCACAACGCCATGGCGCACCTACAAGGGCGGCGACACAGTGCTTTACGTTGTCGCCGGGAGAGGAGCGATCAACATTGAGGGAAAACGTTTTAATGTCAGCCCGGAAACTGGGATCTATGTTCGAATGGGCGAGGCGTTTCGGCTTGAAGCAATCGAAGATCTGGATGTGATGGCGGCGGTTTCGCCGGAAGCTGAACCCGCGGCTTGGCCTGAAAAAGCCGCCGGGTCTTTCACAGCAGAACATGCAGAACGTTGTGTCGGTGTCGATGTGACTGCGCGAGAAAAAATGGCCGACAGATTCTATCAAGTGCTGATTGACGGTAATGTCGGCTCAGCCGACGTAACCCAGTTCATAGGTGAGATTCCACAATCACGCGCGGCATTTCACCGACATCTTTATGAAGAAGCCATCGTTATTCTTTCAGGCGCCGGAACAATGTGGACGCGCGCCCGCAAGACGTCCGTGGCGACTGGCGATGTAATCTACTTACCGCCGCGTCAGGAACACTCTCTTGAATGCACGGCAAGCGAAGGCATGCGGCTGATGGGTGTCTTCTACCCGTCAGGAAGCCCCGCCATCAACTATTAGGCGCGCACCGGAACATAACTTATTCTGCAACACCCGCCACCGGTAATGACGCCCGATCAATGACCTCACCGTTTTTAATGACCATATGAATTTGCTTTGCGTTGTTGATATCGACGGTCGGATCGGCGGTTAACAAAACCATGTCAGCGAGCTTTCCGACCTCAATTGTGCCAAGTTCATTTTCCTTACCCAGAAAAATAGCGCCGTTACGCGTCGCGATAGTAATAATATCAAATGGCGAAATACCGGCGTCGGCCATAAGCTCCAGTTCGCGGTGCACCGCCGGTCCGATCGTTTGATCCGTGCCCGCTGCTAAAATACCGCCCGCCGCATGAATTTGCCGCAGATTTTCCTGTGCAATGGGCGTCATGATTTTCATCCACCATGTCCAACTGCGCTCGTTATATTCCTTGCTGGTTTTTGTTTTCAGCTCTTCAATTTCCTCCGAAGACAAGGCCGCACGATAGAGCGGCTGGTCGAGATATTCAGGATGCTCCGCCAACCGGCTGTAGTTTTCGCCAATCGTCAACGTTGTCGACATTGGTATTTTTTTCGCCCCCATCAGTTTTGCAAAACTTTCAGAGATTGGCCCCTGGATAACGACATGCGCAAGCGTATCAATGCCGGCGAAGATGGCTTGCCGCGCCCGTAATTCACTCGACGCATGCACCGTACTTCTAACGCCGTTGTCATTATAAAATTCGATGAGGGTTTGAAACAGATCAAGCGGCAACATAGGGATTAACGGGCGCGCGCCCCACCCCCGTTCCTCTAAAGTGAATTTAACAATATCGGGTCCATGGCTGAGATGTTCTTCAAGCGCTGGAATCGCCTCCGGCCAGTCATCGACAAGCGTCGCGCCCGGACCGCCGCCATGACTGCCCGGATAGGTCACAATACCGCCTGTCGCGAATATCCGGGGCGAAGCAATACGCGCTGCACGCTCGTCATCGCGCAGCCTCATGATGTAGGATGGCGTGTTCCCAGCGTCATATACTGACGTAACGCCGCTATGCAGGTAGCTCGCGAGAGCGGCGATACCGGCCTCGCGGGCGCTGCGCCTTTCCGACCGGCCGCCTTGAATAAAAGCGCGCCCGCCGCGAAGATGTATGTGCGTATCAATCAGTCCGGGAATTAAATATTTTCCGGCGCCGTCAATGCGGAGCGTATCGGCGGAGGCGTCAATTTCACCATCGGCGATGCGTTGAATATGTTCACCTGAAAGAAGAACGGACACCTCTCCTCGAGGCGGTTTTCCCGAACCATCAATAAGCGTTACATTTTCGATCAGAATATCTTGCGCTGCAGCAGGAACTATTATTGACAACGCAGAAATGACGGCAGTCAATACGCCCATAAATGGTGAACTCAATCTCGCCTCCCATATCAATTTTTTCGGCTAACATTGACGCTAAAAAGGTGGAAAATCCAGCTGAAAAATCTGGCGAGGCTGGATACGCAACTCTAAATCAGTTCGCCAGCAATAAGTGTTCGATCAGCTTCTTTTCCCGATACATATAAGCACCGCCAGAGTGAAAGCAATTTCTCAACGCAACACGTTTGGCAAGACGTTATAGTATGATCTCAATAAAACGCATAAGTAATGAGAGTTCGAACAGGGCGAAGGAGATATCGCCAATATGAAAGAGACTGCAGATATCGTCGTTATCGGCGCCGGCATTATCGGCATGTCGTCGGCGTTACAACTTTCAAAACGAACGAAAGCCAGAATTGTTGTTTTGGAGAAAGGAATTGCTCCTGGCGAAGGCTCGACCGGGGCGTCGTCCGCCGTATGCAGATATAAATATACACACACGCAAATGGTGCAATTGGCTAAAGATGGCATTACCGCCTATCAGAACTGGAAAGAGTTTTTAGATATCTCTGATCCAGTCGCTCAGTATCACCGACATGGCGTGTTGTGGATGTCCGACGGTCGCACTGACTGGCCGGCGCGCGAAGCAGAAAGGCTTGACGCTCTTGGAATTCGTACTGCAGTGCTTGACGATAAAGAACTCCAAAATTGTTTTCCCGCTTTAAATCCATGCGTTGTTCCACCTGATCTTGTCACCGCAGAACCACACAATTGTCAGGGCGGCGGGCGCCATTTATTAGAAACAGGCGGCGGCTATGTAGATCCTACCGACGCGCTCCAGGATTTGATACGCGCATCGCGACGTTTCGGGATCGATGTTCGGTTCCGGAGCGAACTCACTGGCCTTTCTATTAGGAATGGTAAAATTGACGGCGTAAAACTCAACTCCGGCGATGAAGTCAGCTGTAATACGGTCATCAACGCAGCGGGCCCCTGGTGTAATAACATATTCAAGCTTGCCGACCTTGAATGCCCCTGGCCGCTGACGCCGACAAGGATTCAAATGGTTCACATTGACCGCCCTGCGGAAGTCATCGGCGATATTCCGGTTTGCATAGATACAGGTGGCGGGATTTATTTCCGAACTCAAAATCGCGGACAGCAAATCATTGTGGGTTCAGTGCTGGAAGAGGACGAAAAGGAATGCATAGAAAGCCCTGATGAATGCGCAACGCATATCGATGACGACTTTGCCCAAACCAAACTTCATGCCTTGCATCATAAGATCCCGGGATTGAGCTATCGCGGCAGCGTCCGCGGATATAGCGGCCTTTACACCATCAATCAC
Organism: Pseudomonadota bacterium; assembly: GCA_039196665.1. Classification (GTDB taxonomy): domain Bacteria; phylum Pseudomonadota; class Alphaproteobacteria; order Caulobacterales; family Parvularculaceae; genus Hyphococcus. Next base: position 43,542 of record JBCCUQ010000005.1, read on the forward strand.
ACAGACGTTCACCCCATAGTCGGTCGCACGCCCTTAGATGGGTTTTTCGTTGCTAACGGTTTCAGCGGTCACGGGTTCAAGCTGGCGCCGGCAATTGGGTCGCTGATTGCACAGGAAATAACCGGCGAGCGTAGTGACTTTGACACAGCGGTTGATCCCAATTTTCTAAGTTATGATCGAACTCCGATAGATATCGCGTCGAAAAGCGTTCTGGCGTAATCAAAACGGATATATCCTCAAACTTAAGACAAGCTACTCATTATGCACCCACATAAGCTGTTTTGACCGTTGTATAAAATTCGGCGGCATAACGCCCTTGCTCGCGCGAACCGAAGCTCGATCCTTTCGTCCCGCCAAACGGCACATGATAGTCAACGCCCGCCGTCGGTAGATTGACCATCACCATTCCGGCCTGGCTTTCACGCTTAAACCTGGTCGCCGCACTCAGCGATGTCGTGCAAACGCCGGCGGAAAGCCCGAAGTCAGTGTCATTGGCGACCGCAATCGCTTCTTCCAGGCCAGAAACTTTGATTGTTGTCGCTACAGGTCCGAAGATTTCCTCCCGGTTGATGCGCATTTTATTATTCGTATCCGCAAAGAGTGCGGGCGCCATATAAAAGCCGGGCGTTTCACCTTCAATCAGGCCGCCGCTGCAGATAAGGTCGGCGCCTTCGCTTTTCCCGATGTCGATACATTTCATATTCTGGTCGAGCTGCCGCTGATCAATGACAGGACCAATCTGCGTGCCTTCAGCCAATGCATCGCCAACCTTCAGGGTTTCGACTTTAGCCTTCAACGCATCAACAAAACGATCATGAACGGATGCTTCGACAATCAAACGCGATGACGCGGTGCAGCGTTGACCGGTTGAGAAAAACGCGCCGTTCAAGGCGCACACTACGGCGTTATCAATGTCTGCATCACCAAGGACAACGAGCGGATTCTTGCCGCCCATCTCAAGCTGGTATTTAGCGCCCCGCGAACTGCATGCCGCGGCAACTGTCGCACCGGTCCGTACCGACCCGGTAAAACTGACGGCGTTAATGCGCCGGTCATCAAGCAGTGCTTGCCCAACCTCACGCCCCGACCCCATAACAAGGTTAAATACGCCCTCCGGCAGACCGGATCGCGCAATGATATCGCTGAGCGCCCACGCGCTTCCCGGCACAAGTTCAGCTGGCTTAAAAACGACCGTGTTACCATAGGCGAGCGCAGGCGCTATTTTCCATGCTGGAATTGCAATTGGAAAGTTCCACGGCGTGATAACGCCGATAACGCCAAGCGCTTCACGGCTGACTTCAACTTCCACGCCCGGACGCACGGATGCGGCATAGTCCCCTTCTATGCGTAAGCTCTCGCCGGCGAAAAACTTGAAGATCTGACCAGCGCGCGCAACTTCGCCAATCGCTTCAGGCAAGGTCTTGCCTTCTTCCCGCGCCAACAGGCGGCCCAATTCATCTTTGCGCGCAAGAATTTCCGTACCGATAGCATCGAGGCAATCAAAACGTTGTTGTATGCCGCCACAGCTCCAGTCATCGCTTGCGGCGACGGCAGACGCTATCGCGTCATCAACCTGATTTTTTCCCGCAGTCGCATATTCTCCAACAATATCGTCAGTATTGGACGGATTGATGTTTTTGATAGACGAGTCAGACGGGACCCATTGTCCGCCAATATAGTTCTGAAAGATTGACATGATTGCCTCCATAGAAAGGGTTATGTGAGCTAATTTGCAAAGCGGGCAAGTGAAAACGGCTGGTCTGGAATATGCCGGGGCCGTTCCCCCAGTATTTCCGCGGTCAACCGACCGGTCGCCGGCGCTAACATCACGCCAAGCATACCATGACCGGTTGCAACAACGACGTTCGAGAGTTTCGGCGTACGGCTGATAATCGGAAGACTGTCCCAAGTCATCGGACGCCAGCCGAACCATTCTTCTTCGTGGTCTGCGGGCGCAATGCTATGCAGATATGAAGTCGCACTCTCCTTAAGCTGGCGCACCCTATAGGCGGGAATGCTATTATCATAACCGACAAACTCCATCATCGACCCAAAGCGCAATCCGTCATCAAATGGCGTGATGGCGACATTGCGCTCGGGCAGTACGACAGAAGTTTTGGGGCATCGGGCGGGCCGTGAAACGGTGACCGAATATCCTTTGCCGGGAATAACCGGAATGGCGCAATCAAACTCCTTCGCCAAGGCGCCGCTTAGCGCCCCAGCCGCAAGAACGACATGATCCGCACAAAACTCATCTTTCGATGTCTTCACTGACTTGATGCGCTGTCCTTCTTTTTGAAATCCATGGACTTCGCAATGCTCGACAAATTCAACGCCCTTCTCCCGAAGTGTCGCCGCCCATGTTCTCGCCAGCATATCCGGCCGCAACAACGCATCGTTTCGATAGAAAAATCCGCCTGCCAGCCCCGGCTTTATTGCTGGATCGAATGCGGGCAACGCCTCACCTGTAATTGGCTGCGCGGAAACGCCAAAGCATTCAGTCAGCAGCGCATCTGTTTTGGCAAAGTCATCGAAAGCGCGCTGCGATTGATACAGGTATAGAAGACCCGACTTTTTCCAATCGCAGTTGAACACGCCCTCTTTCATTAATGATTCAAACTCATCGAATGACGAATCGAGAATTGTTTTAAGACGCCTGGCGCCTTCCAGCATTCGCCGGCTTGTACAATGCCGGGCAAACTGCATCATCCACCAGAGAAATGAGGGATTGAGTTGCGGCTTCACGCGAAAAGGCGCGGCGCGGTCGAACAGTGACAGGATCGCAGCCTTCATCGCGCCAGGAGAATTCAATGGCAAAACATGGCTAGGAATGACATGACCGCAATTACCGTGTGAGCATCCCCCGGCAATTGCGCCTTTTTCTAGCACGATAACTTTTCGTCCATCAGCGGCGAGATAATGCGCACAGGCGATGCCAATGATGCCGGCGCCGATAATCACAACTGATCCATCTGTGTTAGCGTTGTTCATGCGATTCCCAGACGGAAGGGGTCGCTGTCCTGAAAAATCAACTGAGCATCGCCGCAAATATAGGCTGTCCCGGTGATGGAGGGGATGATGCGTCCCTCCTCGCCTATCCGATAGGTCGCGGTGAAGCGGCTGCCGACAATGCTTTCCTGCACCCAGGTTTCTCCGGGCGTCAAATCTCCATCCGCCGCAAGACACGCAAGCTTTGCGCAAGTGCCTGTGCCGCAAGGCGACCGGTCATAAGCGCCGCCGGGGCACAGAACAAAATTGCGGCTGTCGGCGTCGCTGTCGGAAGGCTTTTCAAAAAATTCAATATGATCAATCTCTGCGCCGTCTTCACCAGTTACGCCAGCTTCAACAAGTGCGCGGCGAATTTTTGCAGCCGCTGACGTAAGTATTGAAATATTTTCCATCGCCAGTTTTTCCGGCGCCCCGTCGACAAGGAAAAACCAGTTGCCGCCCCAGGCGACATCGCCGCGAACCAACCCAAGGCCAGGCACATTCACTTCAACGTTGGACTGAAAACGATAACTTTCAACATTTTCAATCCGCGCTTCATTCGCGTCAAGCAAACTCACTTTGACGACGCCAACCGGCGTCTCGATTCGATGTTCTCCAGGTTGCAAGCGCCCGAGATAGGAGAGCGTCGCCGCCAGCCCTATCGTGCCGTGCCCACACATGCCGAGATAGCCGGCCGTGTTAAAAAAGATGACGCCTGCCGAACAAGTCCGATCGAACGGTTCGCATAATAACGCGCCGACCGCGGCGTCGGAGCATCGCGGCTCGAGCACAGACATGGTCCGAACGTGATCAAATTTTTCAGCAAGAAGCGCACATCGTTCGGCAAGTGGCCCTGACCCAAGGTCAGGCCCGCCCTCAACGATCACGCGCGTCGGCTCGCCGCCAGTATGCGAATCGATAACATGCATAATAGGGCGCTTAATCTTCCTTGCCCGGCCAGTTCGACCACCATTCGCGGAACTGCCGCCAGCTCTGCTCTATGAACGCCTTTTGGGATGGCGTCATTTTATCTGTCGCATTCAGTTGATGCGCATATTCCGAGTTCTCCTCCAGCACCATGAGATGTTTGTAATAGAGAACAAGATCCGGTCCTTCATCGAAGGTCGCCAGAACGTGGAGCGCATCATCCAGTTCTTTGGCAAGGCGCTTTGCTTGCGCATCGCCTGCCGCCGCACGCTCACACAATTCAACCAGACGAAGCACCTCGCGGGGCAAAGCGTTGCCAACACCAGTGATCGCCCCGCCCGCAGCACAGTTCACATAGCCATGAAAGACTTGCGTATCGACGCCAACCATCAAAATGAGACCGGGGTCAGCCGATGTGATATGTTCGGCGGCGTAACTGAGCGATTGCGCGCCGCCAAACTCTTTAAATCCGACAAGATTTGAATGATCCGCCTGGATTTTGAAGAATAGGTCGGCCTTTGTTTCATAGCCGTAATACGGGCTGTTATAAATAACAGCTGGCAAGCCCGGGGCGGCGCTAAGAATAGCGGTAAAGTGATAATACTGTGCATGCGGAGAAACGCCTCGAGAGAGAACGCGAGGGATCACCATCAACCCGGCAGCGCCAACAGACGCGCCATGCTCTGCGATGGCGACGGCTCTCGCCGTGTTCTGGGCGCCCGTACCAACAATGACGGGCACGCCATGTTCGCATAGCGCCGCCACACCCTGCATGCGCTGTTCATCGCTAAGAAGCGGCCAATCGCCCATAGACCCGCAATAGACGACGGCGCGCATCCCGGCATCGATCAGCTCTTTGCCTTTACGCGCCAGCGCTTCGAAATCGGGGCGCCCTTCCGCATCGCACGGCGTCATGAGAGCAGGCATACACCCAGAAAAAATGTTGGCTTTCGTGACCATTCGGCCTCTCCCTAATGGTGAAGTTACGGCACCGCTTTACATAGCGCCAAAGTCTTGCGCCGTCTTGTCGGTTCCCCTATCTAAAACTTGATTTTTTGCATAATTTAGCAAAAACTTGAAATGTGAAAAATGGGAACATTCATTGATTTATGAGCAATCATGGCCGGTTGAGGAGCTATTTGACTGCCTCCCTGATGTTGTCTTTTTTGTCAAAGATGCAGCCGGAAACTATGTCGTTGTCAACAATACGCTGGTGAAGCGATGCGGCGCTGATAGTAAGTCGGCGCTTGTCGGCAAAACACCGTCCCAGGTTCTCGGCCCTGACCTCGGCGTCAGCTACGAAAAGCAGGACCGCACCGTCTTGAAAACCGGCGAACCGATCCTCAACCAGCTTGAACTTCATGTTTATCCAAATCGCTCAATTGGCTGGTGCCTCACCAACAAACGGGCGTTACGCGACGCAAACGGCGTCATGACAGGACTCACTGGCGTCTCACAAGATTTGCGCACGCCGGATATGAGCCATGAGCCAAGCAAGCAATTGCAACCGGTTATGGAATATGCGGCTGACCACCTTAGCGATCCGCCCGATATAAATACGCTCTCGGCAATCGCTGACCTTTCCCCCTATCAACTCGATCGCCGCGTCCGCCGGGTGTTTGGCCTTTCCACCGGACAATGGATTTTAAAACAGCGACTGGATCTCGCGCGTCAGCAATTATTGCAAACAGACTTTCCAATAGCGGAAATTGCATTCAACGCCGGCTATCGAGACCAAAGCGCCTTCACCCGGCAGTTTGTTCGGGCGACCGGCTTCACGCCCTCTGCATTCCGGCAAGCGCGCGGGAAAAACATTCAGGCGCCGCCAAAGGGCTCGGTATAGCTATGCTGTGGCTCGGTAAACCAGACCGCGCCTTCTTCAGTCATATAAAAATGATCTTCCAAACGCACGCCGAATTCACCCGGCACGACGATCATCGGTTCATTTGAAAAACACATACCAGATGCTAAAGGCGTTTCATCGGAGCGCACCAGATAAGGTCCTTCGTGTATGTCTAGACCAATACCGTGCCCGGTGCGATGCGGCAGTCCTGGCAATCGATAATCAGGCCCCATGTCATACGCTTCCAAAACACGGCGCGCCGCTCGGTCAACATCACCGCATTTAACGCCCGGTTTGGCGGCGTCAAATGCAGCCTGCTGCGCCTCTTTTTCAATATTCCAAATGCGCTGAACATTTTCATCCGGCGCGCCGAAAGCATAGGTCCTGGTGATATCCGATTGATAGCCGTCAACAGAACATCCCGTGTCGATAAGAACGACGTCACCATCCTTCAAAGCCGGGTCGCCGGGCACGCCGTGGGGATGTGACGTCCCCTCACCAAATTGCACCGCGCAAAACGTGTTGCCGCCGTCGGCGCCAATTGCGCGGTGTGCACTGTCGATAAAGGAGCGCACTTCGCTCGCGCGTATTCCATCATGCAGGATACGAGCTGCATGCCAATGCACCGCCAACGTCATCTGTTTTGCTTCACGCAGCAACGCCAGTTCCAGCGGCGACTTCCGGGCTCGCATCGCAGTCGTGATTGGCTCAGCGTTACGGACCGCAACGCCCACAGCCGAGTCGCGAATTCGATCGTAAAGCCACAGTGGGCAATTCGGATCAATGGCGACAGTCTTTACGCTCATGCTCGCTAAAACTTCAGCAACAAGCGCGTTCGGGTCCTCATCCTCCTCCCAATAGCGACAGTCAGCATCGACCTGCAACACCGGAGCAAGGGCACTATCCTCAAATTTCGGGCAAATCATCACCGCATCGCTCGCAGACAAGATCAAGCCGACAAAACGTTCGGTCTGCCCCCAGGGCACGCCGGCAAAATACCGGAGATTGGCGCCCGCCGTCAGCAACACTGCATCGTCGCTACGGCTACGCATTTTTTCACGAAGTTGCGCAATGCGCGCTTCGCGCTCCGCCTTGCCTATTCTCGACACCCGCGATACAGGTGGCTTTATAGCTTGAAGTTCAACCGTTGTGCTCGATCCGCCAACGCCATTGCCCATTTTTCAATCCTTTGCAGTTTTTGGAATAAAGACGTCAGCTTGTAACAGCATCATAAATCACCTTGGCGGTCATAAGGTCCAAATGCGCGCCGCCGCCATTTTTAAAGACAGTAATTTCATCCTGCGAACGCCGGCCGTCAGCGCCAGATTCAAGGTCATAAAAATCACCAAGCACATTAGCGCGCTGAATAACCCCAGTCGCAATCGGTATGACCAAATCTCCAATATGATCGATTGTGGTGTCCCGGCTGTCTACGAATATCTTCGCTTTTACTATCAGCTTGTCATCCGCTTCGCGCGTGTCCGCGCGAAACGCGCCAACAAGGTCCACATGCGAACCTGGCCTTACCCAGTCGCCATTTAATACAGGCGTCGACGATGACGTCGCCGTCACAATAATATCTGTAGCACGAACGTAACTTTCCAGGCTCCCGCCAACGGAAACAACTTTTACATTACCAATCGCGGCCGCCTTTACCGCCGCCTGCGCTTTTTGTTCGTTCCGCGCCCAAACGACAATCTCATCGACTTGCGGCATCGCATGAGCATAAGCTTCAATAAGCGCCGAGGCGAGCGCGCCCGCGCCTATGACAAGAACTTTTGAGACATCTTTGCGTGCAAGAAACTGGGCGCCCAGAATCGAATCGGCGGCGGTTTTCCACTTGGTGATAAGAGGACCGTCTATGATCGCTTTAAGAGCGCCAGTTTTGTCATCAAAAAAGAGAAAAACGCCCTGTACGGTTGGCAACTTTTCCTCTCTATAAGGATTTTCTGGAAAAACTGTGACGGACTTTACGCCGCCGCCTAACCCTGCAATCCATGCCGCACGGTTTAAAAAACTGCGATCGCCACCACCAACCATCGCATCTTTGATTTCCGCCCTGGCGAGCTTATGCCCCGCGCGCAGCGCAGCAACAACCGCATCCCACCGAAGCTTTCCCGCGACAGCGGTCTCAGAAATATATAATGGCGCTTGCGTCATTTTTACCTGTAACGCGGCCAAGTATCGCTCAACCGATAACCAGTTGGCCAGGGATCATCGGGATCAAGCATCAATTGCCGCATTCCCGTAATCCATGCGCGCCCGCGAACACTCGGGCGAATGGCGGTTTTTCCATTAATTTCGGTTTCGCTTTGAATACCACCAACAAATTCCGAGCCTAACACAGATTGAAAAACCACTTCGTCGCCTACTGTCGCTTCACCGCGTGAATGCATCAATGCCAAACGGGCTGAAACTGCGGTGCCTGTAGGAGAGCGATCAATCTTTCCGGGGCGTATAGCAACGCAATGTCGCGCAATCCGGCGACTATCGACAACTTTCGCCGGCTGAGTCATCAAACAAAACGTTATTTCATTCATTTCACGTAGCGTAGGATGTTGAAACCCTATCTGCTCATCCGCGGCGCGTGCGATTTTTATACCCAGCTCAGCCAATGCTCGCGCCTCGTCGGGAACAAGAGAAAACCCGAGCGTTGAAGCATCAAGCGCGACGAAGCTATCGCCGCCGAAAAGAATATCTACCGACAATGTTCCATGCCCGGCGACTTCGAGCGGCGCATTCACGCGATCGACGAACGAAGCAATGTTCGTAAGCTCTACGCTTTCGACCTTACCATCCCGGCAGCGAGCGCAAATATCGACAAGCCCGCCGGGCATTTCCAGCCCGAAACGCGTTATCGGCTCCTCAATTGGCAGAATTCCTGTTTCGAGAACAACTGTCGCAACGCATATGGCATTCGATCCGGACATTGGCGGCGTCGTTTCCGGCTCTAAAATGATATTGCCGATATCGGCGCGGGGGTTCTTCGGCGGCGTCAGAATATTGATGTGACGAAAAAGGCCGCCGCGAGGCTCATTAAGGAGGAACGCCTTAAGCTTTCCATCCTTATCCAAATACCGCGATTGCGCCCACAGTGTATCGCCGGGCGGCGGCGCAACACCGCCAACAACTACGTCGCCGACCTCCCCTTCCGCATGACAACCGACGACATGGATAAGTTTATTTGTGTTCATTTCCGCTTTTAACCTTGCGTGACCCGAAACCGTTGGGGCCAACCTTCATATCATATCTTTGGTGGTCTGGCGAAAGTAGAAGATGATGCCTTTGGACACCTCGATTTTTCGCACCGTTTTTACAAACAGGTCAAAACCAGCAAATAACTGCCGGTGGCTCGATAGCAAGAAGGCATAGCTTCATACAAGCTCGAGGGCCGCTCGCAACTCAGGCAAATTAATGGTGACGTGAACTTAGCTATTATCACTAATAGCAAAATCTAGATTCTAAATCTTTTTAAAATCAATCAGTATACATATATTTCAACAACCATTGCCCTCTGCCAAATAAAAAATTTATATATTTTCATGTGATATGCTGGTGCAGCATAACTCTGATATAATAAATGTATTTGAGCTGTAAACCACTAAATGGAATCATGGCGCGAAGAAAAGCCAGTTCCAAAGCTCTTATGTAGTACGAACAATTCAAAAATTCGTGCTGAAGGGTTTCTTGAGCTTTTCTGGTACAATTCCTGAGGACTTCCGCGGATTACGCTAGCTACAATATTGGCTTTCACAAGAGAATTTATGCTTAGGCAAGCAACCGTACGGCAACTCGAAGCATTCCGGGAAGTTATGCTTTCAGGCACTTTTACAAACGCCGCGCGCCGGCTTGGCGTTACTCAGCCTGCAGTAAGCAAACTGATTGCCGATCTTGAAGCCTACTTTGGAACGAAACTCTTTATTAGATCTAAGACAAAACTTAAGCCCACCAGCATTGCGTATACAATTCTGGACGAATTCGAAAAAATTCACGCCAGTTTTGAAAGATTCATCGATATTGCAACGATTGCCGCCAAGAATCAAAGGCGTATAGTTAAGTTCGGCGCCATACCAGTTTATGCGGAGACAGTTGCACCAGTTGTGATTGCATCAGTTTACGAGCACATTCCAAACGTGTTCGTAAGCTTGGAAGTTCTCCCGCACAATGCGCTTATAAAAGCTTTGCAGGTCGGGGAAATTGACGTTGCATTCACTCCATTGCCATCAGGGAACCCTTCACTCATTGAGCATACTTTATCAAATGAACCGGCTGTGGTGGTCACGCCAAAAAATCATGCATTAGCCAAACGCACACGCATATCCCTTTGCGATCTCAAGGACGAGCCCATTATAACTTTACCGCCCTCCAGTCCTTTGCAAGTAACACTGGATAGCTATTTATCGGCCAAAAATTTTGTTCCCAATTGCATAATGTATGCCCGAACCCAGACAGCAATAATCTCATTGGTGCGTTTGGGATTAGGCATTGCAATAATGAACAAGTCTATCGCCGAACTGCTAAAAGAGCAGATTCACATCGCCAGCTTTGAAGAAGACTTTTCCTGGTCTTGTGGGATGCTTTTGAGCAAAGATGGCTCAAAGTCTAAACTTATTGACGACCTTCTGCCTGCCGCCAAATCAGCAATAAAAAATTTCGGGACGTAGTATTAGAAGCCAAAGAATTCGTGCTTTTAGCGCCGCACAAATATCGCTGTTCTAAAGAGTAAAAAAGCGCCGCAGACTTTCGTCTGCGCCGCTTCATTTCTTACCTCTTCCGTTGTGTGCTTATAGCTGCAAGTTCACACCGAAGAAGATAAACCGGCCAGCCGCATCGTAGATGCCTGGGAACGTATTGCCGTTGCCAGGCGCCGTGCCGGAGACAGTGGTCAATTCCGGATCTCGTCCGAAGACATTCTGGACACCGGCGCGCAGCGTCATGTTCTCACGAACGTAGAACTGAGCGGCGAGATCAAGATAGTTCGCCGAATCCAGATTATCGTCGAGGACATTACCCGACGGCGTGAACGTACCGCCGGTGGCCTGTCCGTTGCTCCACTGAACGCTGCTGAAATACCGCCAGGTCGCCGTGAGATCGATATTCCACGGAGTTTGCCAAGTGGTCAGCAAACGGTGACGATATTCAGGGTTTGGACCTCCACAACCGCCACGATAGAGCCCCTTACATTCAACCGTTGTCGTCACGCCTGGCACAGGTACCGACGATAACTCCATCAGGAAGGTTGAGACATAGTTGAAGTTCATCGAACCCCAGCCGCTGAGGCCAACATCCGCCATGTCAAGACCGTAGGAGGCAGAAAGATCAATACCGCGCGTATCAATCTGCGCGACGTTCACAGTTGTCGCCTGAACGCCGGCGAACTGGAACGGCGAGCCTGCCGGCGGAATATTACTGGCGAAGAGCGAGCCGTCACGATCGCGTTGAACCAAGCTACAGAAGCTTGGATCGCCGGTTGTTAGACACTGATTCAGCGTCGTAAGGGCGGGGATATTTGCAATTGCGTCTTTGATCGAGATATCGAAGTAATCGACCGCAACCGTTAAGCCATCGACGAAACTTGGCTGAAGCACGACACCAAAAGTGTAGGTGTTGGACTTTTCCGGATTGAGCAATGGGTTACCGCCCGACACCGCATTCAACTGAACGGCAGGGTTGGCCGGAAGCGTACCAAATTGAGCCGCAGAAACGCCCGTATTCATACACTGGGACAGCGTAGCGATTGGCATATTGCCGTTTGCCGGCTGGTTGGCGCATGGATCTGAGGCGTTGAAGAGGCCCGTGTTCTGAGCGCTGAACAGGTTGAAGATGTTCGGCGCGCGCACCGCACGCTGGAACTGACCGCGCAGGCGGATATCCGAGATCGGCACCCAGCTGACGCCAGCTGAGAAGGTGTGCGTGTCGAAGTCATTCGCTTGTGTCTGATCGGAATCGGTCGTGTAGTTGGAATAACGATACGCGCCGTTAATGCCTAACTCCTCAAACAATGGCTTGTTCTCAATGAGCGGGATCTGGGTTTCCATGAAGATTTCCCAGACCTCAACTTCGCCTTCAAGCTCTGTCACGCCGCTACCAACGCCGGTCAGGCCGAGACCGCCCGGAACCTGCGAGATGTCGTCCGGGTTCCGGTCAAGACGATCTTCACGATATTCAACGCCGAGAAGACCCTGAATACCGCTTTCCGCCAGCGGGAACTGGAAGCCATAGCCGCCGAGATCCCCACCGATAGTCGCGCCGAGCACGATCTGCTCGACTGTGCCAGTCACGAAACCATTACCCTGGACCGATCGCGCAACTTCCGGCGTGATAGGATCAACACCGCCCGGACGCTGGAAGATGTTGAAAGGCAGGCAGCCGGCATTGCCGGAGCGGCAGACCGGATTGCCCATGCCGTCGTCGACCACAAAAAACGCATCCTGAACTTTCGCGTTCGACAAGTCGCCAGTCGACGCAGAGTTGTGGCGCGTGCGCGAAAACTGGCCAAATACGTCCCAGTTCCAGTTGTCGCCGAGCGTGCCGCGAAACCCACCAACGGCGCGGAAGGTTTGAAGCGCGGTATTGCTGTTGCGAGGATTGCCGTTGACGTTTCTATAGCCCGGGCCAGCGACGCCGCCAAAGTTGACGTCGGCCGGCGTGCCGTCGGGATTGAGGCCCGTCGCAATCTGTGCGGGCGTACAGCCGAGCGCGGCGTCAGCAACCGTACCGCCGCCAGGAACAGCAGCCTGCAGGAACGGGTTGTCGCAATTGATGGAGAAGGGAACAAAAAACGTCCCTGAAAAAGCGACCTGTGCATCAGTCGTGTTTTCTGTAAAGCCGAGATCCATGTATGCTTCAACGTTGTCGGTTACTTCGTAACGCGCCATCGCTGTGATGTTGAAACGCTCGTTGTTACGCTGGATGAAGTTGTCCGGCGCAAAGTTGAAGAGCTGGTTCGGCGCATTTGTGAACGGCACCAGCGTGCCGTCTTCATTCAAGAAAAGACCCATGGGGAAATTCGGGTTCGAATTCGCCAAGCCGATACGGCGGAAGTTTGAGGATCCGCCACAAACAACGCCGCCAATATTGCCAGCTGCAGTTGAGGAGTTATATGAACAAGCGCTGTAATCGCGGGCGTCCTGACGGATTTCGTTCTGATCCTGATACTGCAAGAACGCTGTCACATTGCCGCGACCGTCCGCCGTGTTCGCCCCCCAAGTCGCTGAGACGTTGACGCCGCGGCCGTCAAGCTGACCGCCTGGACGATCAATACCGAAACTATCCAGCAGGGCATTCGCGAAGCCATCGTTATTGCCGTCCTGGAAGAAGCCAACCTGGCCATCCAGTTCAAGACCTTCAAAGTCACGGCGCATGATGAAGTTCACAACACCTGCGACAGCGTCGGAACCGTAGACTGCGGAGGCGCCGCCAGTTACGACATCAACGCGCTCAACGAGCTGCGCCGGCACCGTATCGAGGTTCGCTGTCGAAGCTTGGCTAGAGGCCAACCCAGTAACGGTAGAGTATGGCAAGCGCTTGCCATCCATCAGAACCAGCGTACGCGCCGCGCCGAGACCGCGAAGGTCAACGGTTGACGTACCGTTTGAACCGTTTGCAAGCTCAGACGTCTGCGCGGCAAAAGCCTGAGGCAGGATGTTGATCAGATCTTCAACGCGCGTAACACCGCGAGTGTTAATCTCTTCCGCGTCCACCTGGAAGACCGGGCTGGACGAGGTGAGGTTCGCCTGGTTCAGGCGAGAACCCGTGACGATGATCGTGTCATCGTCCTGTGCGAATGCCGGCGCGGCCATTGCGGCGGCGACACCCGTGAGCATCGTAGAGCGCAAGAATCGCCCGACGAGATGTGATTTATTCATTATTCTGTATCCCTCTGTCTTTTTGCTTTTCAAACCAGATTGCGCAATTAAGCCGTGCAAGTTGAGCAAAGCCCCCCAGGAATCACAGCCGCGCTACCCTGTGATTGAGGTCGCTTGGCGAATTGATTTCCGCAAAGAAGAAATGAAGAACGCATGGCTCTGTGGCTAAAGGGCAACATGAGACATCCCAACAATGCGCAGCCGGCAAGGCGCAGTCAGAAGATTTTCATTCCAAAAAAGTTAAGTCTGCTGAGCAAGCACGCATAGTGTGCCGGGAAGCCATGACGCTTCCCGGCCAACGTTGAATAGCAGCAAAGGTCGGGAAGCAGTTACGCTTCCCGACTAACGTTGAAGAGCAACAATAAGAGGGAAATCAAATCGCCGCTCATGAGTGAAGACACCGCTTACGCGTTATTCCGCAATCTCGCTTGGCGCTTATAAAGCTGCAAAACCAGCAATTCTCACGAAAAATATTTTTTTTGTATTTTAAATTTAGATGCAATGGCGGCGCACACGCCTAACCTCGACATAAATGTAAGTGAGAGTAAATTTGTCGAATCCTTGTCAGGAAACAGATACTGGCGATTAAGCTAACTTCAAACCAGCTAAACCGACTCTGGGTCGTGTTCTTTGCGGAATGAAGCCAACCTCTCTCCAATTGCGACGAAAACAAGCGTTGGCCAAATGTCGAGTCAAAATGAAATAGTCGCTCAAGAGATGCGCCACTACGATCAGTTTATCACGAACTGGCTGAAAAAATTTTTAGGAGATATAGAGACTGCTGCGGATTTGAAACAGAGCGTTTTTGTTCAGGTGCTTGAATACGCCAGAGAACAGGAAATAGATAACCCTAAAGCGCTGATGTTTAAAATCGCACGCAATTTAGCCGTTAATGAATTACGGCGGCGAAAGCGGTTTGAAGCAGTATTCGTTCCTACCGACGATTACGATTCACCCCTTATCGCGCAAAAGATAGCTTCAGAAACGCCGACTCCTGAAGAAACAACTAGCAGCAGAGAAGACATGCGTCGTTTTACCGACGCCCTCAACAGCCTTCCGCCGCGACAAAGACAAGCCATGATACTTAGTCGGATGCACGGTTGCACATATCGGACAATTGCCCAAAAGCTTGGCGTCTCGGAAAGCAGTGTCGAAAAATATATGGTCAAAGCGTTAAAAACGCTCCGCGAAAAGCTGGACTATCCGTAAGTCATCCATCTTAAAAAGAAGGCCGGCAAGATAGCCGTACACAGCAGAACAACAAAAGATACAGCGCCAACACGAGCTAACCGCGGCCGAATAACATTCTTTGCACCAGAATGTGTTGAGATGTTGTAGACAAACACATATCCATATTTTGGAACAGTCTTGATATAAGTGGGCGATTTCACGTTATCACCCAACAAGAGCCGCAGGCTGCGGATACAATTATTGATGGCTTGATCGAATTCGACTGTGCGCCCGCCCCATAACTTTTCTTTTATATCATCACGGGTCACCAAGGCGCCAGCATTCGATACCAGTAGGACTAAAAGGTCGAACGCCTTGGAGCTGCAACGTATTTCTGCGCCGCTGACGGCGATGCAGCGGTTGTCTGGATCAAGTTCAAATTCTCCAAACGAATAAATAATGCGACCTGCTTGAATCTTATGATTGCCCGGAGACGCAGTGAAACTTTTTCGCAATTTCAAAATCAAGTCACGGCATAAAAGTTTGAGATTGTTTGTATATCGGCTGGCCATAGCACCTCAGCACTGCGCGCAATCAGGATGCGACATTAGATTTTTATTAGATTTTTATTATTCAACGGCGCCACGTCAAATCATTTAAAGTTATGAGGGTATAGACCAAAGTGATGAGTTGAAGCTGTGCGCTAAGAAAATCTATATTGACGCCTAAACATACACTCTTTTGCAGGCTTGAAGGGATACTTAACGTCGATAATTTCCAATAGTTCAATTAGCTTTAAAACGAATTTTATTCTGTATAACGATTAATATTTTCACAAATAATGATCTCAGCCTCAAATCACAGCGCCAAATTCAGCTTCGCCCAGCTCTCCAGCGTCGTCAGCGTAGCAAATTTATAGATCTGAAGAAGCAGACCATCAGCGACATGAGCGGCCTTGAATGAGTGTTAAACCTTTGAAACCCCAGCAATAACCTGACCTAGAATTCTCATTGCATCGGCTTCGCGGCCTTCGGGGACAAACAAATGGTCATGATAAAAACCGGACACCGGATTGACGCCGATATCATGACGCGAAAGCTCCGTTGCAATCCAGGCGATAAGCCCAACAGCTTCTAGCGAAGAATGCACGTCAAGGGTAATCATCCGACAGGGATATTCATAGGGTAGCCCATGCGATTCAACATCGTCGCGCAATAAGATGAGGGTTTCGCCTTCTTCCTCTTGAAATCTCATCTGTGGCCTAACGCCTTTTAAGTCAGCGTTCTCTTTGACTGTTGTGAAAACGAAAACCCCTTCGGCCAATCGGGGCGTGCACATCCGCAATAACGTCTCCAGATTCTTTTCTCCGCTCATGGGAGCTCCTTTCGGTCTCGGCAGGACGCGCCGAAATCAGCATCATACCGGCGCAGAGAAACAGAACGCCGATTACACGTATCGGCTCCAGCGTTTCCTTGAATAGCAAAGCGCCGGCCAGTACGGCGCCAACCGATCCCACACCCGTCCATACAGGATAAGCGATGGCAAGCGGCATGGTCCTCATCGAAATCGAAAGCATCAGCATGCTGGCGGCAAGCGTGGCTACTGTTATAATGATCAGCCAATATGAAGGCTTTAGGGCTACAGCTTTCAGACCAGAAGCCCAACCGGTTTCGAGCAAGCCTGCGATGATAAGAAAAACCCAGGCCATTATCCCCTCAACCCGGCAATAGGTCTCACCGTCTCTTTATTGCGCGCCATACCCCGCCCAACCCCAGCAACATTAAAAGAAAAGCCGCAGGCAGCGGAACTTCGGACGGCGCAGAGGCAAACGTCAGATTATCAATGGCAAAGCTGTCCGTCGGCACAAGAGCCGTTGAGAATACAATTTGTGAAAAAGGCCCGTCACTCAGTATTCCAACAAAACCATCGCCTGAGCCGCCAGTAATGTCGGCCAGAACAAAATCTTGAAGACCCATTCCGCTATCTAAAGATATTTGCAGTCCATTCGGCACAATACCAAAAACATCAAACCCGATTGCAAACACCGGCTCAGGAAACGTCCAGGTGATTTCATCAGGCGCAATCCCACCTAGCGCTACTGTATTTCCGTATCGCCCTCCGGCGCTAACAGAATTATCGCTCGCCTGTAAGGAAGGTTCGGAGTTTTCAGAGATAATCCCGCTATCAAGAATAATCGTATCGCCTGCAGGTATTGGGTTATCGAAATTATCTTCAGTGACAGTCAACCCGGAAAGGGCGGCTTCGAATTCTGACCGACTGTCAAATGTCACTACAGCGGCAAACGCTGTTTCCGCCATGAAAAACATTACAGCGCCCATCAATAAAGGACACTGAAACCGCCTGAATCGGCGCACAGAAACTTCAATGCAATTGTCTATAATCATCTAAATACTCAAATCGATTTTCATGAAACAAAGTTTCCCATGATGGATTCGCTTTTATTGAGAACAAGATAGAATTTTCAAACCCAGCAAAAGCGCGTTTTTCGTATGACCGTCATGAGAAAATGGAATAGCTCGCGGGTATTAAGCTATAACGGTCCGTTTTTTTCTTTCGGCACACTGAAAAGCAGCGGTTATTGCAGGCGTTGAGATTTTCTCACCACTGACACGTCATTTATTCGCATCACTTTCAGCCCCGCCAGCATTACTTCGTCACTTCAGAAATCAGACGAAGGAGGCGCACAGTGACAAGCCGCCGAAAACTTTTTCATGCCGCCGGTTTGGGCGCGATTAGCGCATTTTTACCCGGCAAGACATTAGCCAATACGAATAAAACACGCCCCGCAAAAAGAGACATTGACATGACTGAAACCAGCATGCTGCCGCAAAGGCATGATCCGTTCCCGGTCGCCGAACCTTATCACGGTATTTACGCACATGGCGTTGATGTCACCTCACACAGTCGGACGCTTTACATTTCGGGACAAATAGGCGTGGCGCCGGATGGTTTTCTTGATCCGACATTTGAAGGACAATGCCGTCAGGCGTTCGAGAATCTTTTTGCGGTGCTTCGCTCCGCACACATGACGCCGCACGATCTTGTAAAGATGTCATTTTACTTGACGCGTCCACAAGATATGGGATCGCTTGTCAATATCAGGCGAGATTTGATTGACGGCGTGCGTCCTGCGGTGACGACGCTGTTTGTTAGCGGGCTGGTATCTCCCGACTGGTTTGTAGAGATTGAAGCCATAGCAGCAACGACGCCAATTCCGAGAGGCGTCGGGTCGAGCCACTATTGAAATCGGCTAGTCGGCGTATGGCTGCCGGGAAACGTAACTCTTTAGCGCGACATTTTGCGTAAGATACTCTGATCTTCGCTCCCGTAGCCTTACTGTTCGGCTCTAGTATTTTCAGAATTTGTCATCTGCGGGAGCAGAAATTTGGTAAGGATAGCTGGCGGACAGAGAGGGATTCGAACCCCCCGCGCGCCTTCGGCGCGCATACCTTAAAAACGAGGGTTCGGACAAAGCACTTGCCGAAACGGTCCTGCTTGTTTTGCTCGGTTGGGAGTGGCGGACAGAGAGGGATTCGAACCCTCGAGACGGTTACCCGCCTACACGCTTTCCAAGCGTGCGCCTTCAGCCACTCGGCCACCTGTCCGGCTAGAGCGCCGGACTATAGCTTGGCCCGCCTGCGGCGCAAGACCAAAGCGTAGCAAGGGTTCCGACGCCTGACACCGGCGCAATTGCGCGATTGGACGCGGCGCGTTATTCTGGGGCTGTAAGGGTTTTGTTAACCATATGAGGGGGCCTTCAATGGCGGCGTTTCGTTTTATTGCTTGGGTTTTGGTGGCGCTGGCTATTGCGCTCTTGGGTGCGGACGGTGTCGCATCGCTTGAATCGGGCGAGCCCGTGATGCGGTCAACCGCACAGATCCTCTCGCTGGTTGGCATTGATGGCGGCGCGGTTGCGACGAATTCACCAGGTGGCGTCAGCCAGGCGCTCAGCACGATCATGGGCTTGCCGCTGTGGGGCGTCATCGGACTGATCGGCGTCGTTCTAACCCTGATCTTCCGGCCAATGGACTGAACGGCCACGTAGAGCAAGCAAATATGCTGGCGCGACGGCCCATACGCTATTTGTTCTTTATACTGCTCTTCGCCTTGCTATTGGGGTTCTTCATTGCACTAAGCGCGCCGCCGCGGGCTGACAGGCAATGGGACAATGGCTTTTCGCGGACGCCACAGTTCACGGAAATCGACGGCAGCCAATGGCGGCTGACAGATTTGCGCGCCTTTGCCTTTGATGATGCTAGCGCTGCAAATCAGGCATGGCGAACAGTTGAATTCAATCCCACGGAATTGACAGAGGTGTGGTTTTTCGTCGAACCGTTTGAGGCCTGGGGCGGCGTTGCACACACGCTGTTAAGTTTCGTCTTTGACGGCGACGACCCACAAACGCTCAGTATTTCCGTCGAGGCGCGCCGGGAGGAAGGCGAGACCTATTCCGGGTTTCGCGGCCTCTTCAACGCCTATGAGCTGATCAATGTCTGGTCAACCGAGAAGGACATCCTGACGCGCATCGCCGTCAGCCTTGATCACGATATCTATGCTTATCGTTTGAACGTCACGCCAGAGCAGGCGCAGGTAATATTGCAACACTTCATTCGCAGAACAAATGAACTCCATGAGCGCCCGCGCTACTACAACACGCTAACCTCCAATTGCACTAATGAACTCGCCAAGGCCGTTAACGACGCCTTCCCGGGGGCGCTGCCTCCGCACTATTCCCACTGGCTTACCGGCTATTCCGGACAGCGTCTTCACGAACTTGGATTCCTTGGAGCCCCGCATGAAACTTTCGCCGACCTTAAGCGCAAGGCCAATATGCGCGACAGCATCCAGGCGATGCAGGGAATATCTGTCGATACTTTCCCAATGGCGTGGCGAGCACATTTTGTGGAGCAAAGGCAAAACGTTAACAAAACCCAACACGACGAATAGCCGGCGTCAAGCGACGAGTTGATTTTTAAAAATCAACATTCGACAAAATGATGATCTGGCGCGGCGAGCAGCGCTGCGCGCCTGTTTCAATATCAATTTTTCGGCCCTATCTCCAGCTCTCAAACGAGGAGAGAGATCATGACCAAAGTTGTTACCGTACTGATGTCCGTCACTGTTATCGGCATTGCACTGGCGCCGGCTTATTACACCTACGCCGCGCTGGTTTAAGAGACGAAAGCAGCGCATCGCTGAACGAACGCCTGATAATCTTCAGGCGTATCGATCCCGGCGGGCGCTGCGTTGACCAGGCCGACCGCTATGGTTTCGCCCTTTTCAAGGATGCGCAGCTGCTCAAGACGTTCGGCCGATTCCAGCGCACCCGCCTCCCATGCCGAAAAGCGCATGAGATTATCGCGCGCAAATGCATATACCCCGATATGAAGATAATACTGCTCTGGCGTGACAATCGCCCCGCTGGCGTCGCGCGGATAAGGGCATAAAGATCTTGTAAAATACCGTCCTCGACGAACACCCTCCCACAATACATCCCCTAATATCGCTTTGACCGCAGCCGGGTCTTCCGGCGAACCGGGCCCGGCGTTCGCGTGCTTTGCGAAGGGACACGCAAGCGTCGCCGCGAAGCAATCTAAGTCTGACGCTATGCCAACCAGCTTATCGATATGCGCCGGCTCAATTTCAGGTTCGTCCCCTTGCAGATTGACGATGATGTCCGCATCGACCGCCGCAGACGCCTCCGCCACGCGAGCGCTGCCAGTTTCATGACTACTTCTCGTGATCACCGCCCGCCCCCCGAAGCCGGCGACGGCGTCCGCAATCCGAGGATCATCAGTCGCGACGATGACTTCCGATGTGGTCTCGGCGCGCATCGCCTGCTCATAGGTATGCTGAATGAGCGGCTTTCCCGTCTCCGCAAGCAACGGCTTGCCGGGCAATCGCGTGGAGGCGTAGCGCGCTGGAATAATGACCGCCGCCTTCACGTCCTGGCTTTCCCGAGCAGCCTTGCGACAAGCAACGTGACGCCAAAACCCGCAACGGCGCCAAGCATATTTGCAAGACCATCCGCAATTTCAGGAGACCGAACACCGCCCAGCCCCTGCAATACTTCAAGGCTGGCGCCATAGGCGGCCAATATAACCGGCGTCCAGATTTGAGCGCCAAAGGGCGAGAGCCTGGCGCCAAAGGCTGAAGCGCCAAGCGCGCCATAAGCGGAAAAATGCGCAACTTTGTCGCTCAGACCCGGATTGCCAAGAAAAATTTCTGCGAGCCACCGCGTCACGGCAAACCCTGCTTTCGTATCATCGGGATTGGGCGTCAGGGTCAGCCAGGTCACAACGGCCAACAGCAACATAAAGGCGCCGCGCGCCAGGGCGAGCGATGACATGATCAAGCAGCGTCCCCGGATTTTTCCGCCAGGGTTTCTTCCCATTTCAATGCAGTTTCGACAATAAAGTCGATATCATCGTAACGCGGGCGCCAGTCGAGCACAGTGCGGATTGCGGCGTTATCCGCAATCAACTGCGGCGGATCGCCAGCCCGGCGCGGCGCCACTTCATAAGGCAATGGCGCACCGCTGACGCGCCGAAACGCTTCCAGCACTTCATAAACGGAATAGCCCCGGCCATAGCCGCAATTGAGCGTCGCCGACGGGTTATCCCCGCGCAGATGTTTCAGGGCTTTCAGATGCGCCGCAGCCAGATCGGTGACATGGACATAATCCCGGATCGCCGCACCGTCGGGCGTCGCGTAATCGCCGCCATAAATCTGAAACTTTTCCTGGCGCACCCCCGCCGCAATCTGTGCGGCGGCTTTGATCAGATGTGTCGGCTTGCCGATCTCGCCGGACCGGCCTTTCGGATCGGCGCCGGCGACGTTGAAATAGCGTAACGTCACATAAGATAAATTATGGGCGCGCGCCGCGTCCGCCAGAATGCGCTCGCTCATCGCCATCGACGCACCGTAGGGCGTAATCGCCTTTATCGGCGCTTGCTCTGAAATCGGTACGCGCTCGGGGGTCCCGTAAACCGCAGCGGTGGACGAAAAAATAAACCGCTTTACTCCTGCGTCTGCGCAGACGCGAATGAGCTTCAGCGTATTCGCCGTATTATTGGAATAATATTCCAGCGGATTTTTTATAGATTCCGTGACCAGGATTGATCCGGCGAAATGAATCACTTCCTGAATGTCGTGCTCGGCGATCACCGACCGCAGCACCTCATCATCGCCGACATCAGCGATCACCAGTGGCGCCCCCTTAGGCACCAGCCATTCAACACCCGTTGAGAGATTATCGAGCGCAATCGCGTTTTCGCCGGCATCGAGAAGCGCCAGCAGCATATGAGAGCCAATATAGCCGGCGCCGCCGGTAACAAGCACGCCCATATCGATCCGCCTCCTTTCTCTGACTTACAGCGCCCGTTATCATGATTGTGTTGCAGTTGTTTAATAGCGCAAATACACGATGGCGTGTAGCGCGAACGCTTGAATGTTAACCATTTAAGCCGACTTATTCTGGATACTGGCGCAATGTTGGGAAAACTCTTTCAAAAGAAAGGCGCCGCCGAAGCGCCGGCCGGCAAGCGGATCTATGCCGTTGGCGATATTCATGGCTGCCTTGAAGAGTTGAATTCACTTCTTGATAAAATCCAGGAAGACAACAAGGCGGCCTCGGTTTTTCAGACCAGCGGAAGCAACGATCGCCAGCAGCATACCACCAGTTTGATCTTTCTTGGCGACTATGTGGATCGCGGGCCCGACAGTCGCGGCGTGATTGAGCGCCTTATCGCGCTCAAAAAGCATGCGCCCGACACCGTTTTTCTGAAAGGCAATCACGAGGCCTTGATGCTGGATTATCTGAGCAATCCTCATGAAACGGAACACTGGTTGGATTGGGGTGGCGAAGAGACGTTGAAAAGTTATGGAGTCTCGCCTGTTGCAGGGCGCACAAATGACGACCTCGCCGCAACACTAAAAGACAAATTGCCGGAGAGCCATGCATCTTTCCTGCAGTCGCTCAACCTGATACACCTTGAGGGTGACTATCTGTTCGTTCATGCGGGATTGCGTCCGGGCGTCGCCTTGCATGATCAACAGGAGGAAGACCTTCTATGGGTTCGGAAGAAATTTCACAAAATGAACGCCAGCGACCGTCCCGAACAGGTTGTCGTGCACGGACATCAGCCGGTTGAAAAACCGCTTGACGCCGGATGGCGCATTGATGTGGACACCGGCGCGTGCTGGAGCGGCCGGCTTACCGCTGTGGTTCTTGAGGAAACAAGCCGACGGTTTTTATCAACTTGACGTCTTAAGCCGACTGCGCGTGATCGGCGTTTTCCGAAATCAAGCGCGGACCGCCCGTTGCAGACAGAATTGCGCGTAAGGTTTCCGCGCCCCCCGGCCCATCGCCATTACCCAGCGCCTTGCCATATTCGCCGGCAAAATTCGATGCTGTAATGATATGTGGCGTCGGCGTCACGAAAATCATTCTGGCGCCAAGCAGGATCGTCTCCCGCCAGCGTTCCAGCATTTCGCGCTTATATCGTGTTGGCGCAATCAGGTAGCCCGGTTCCGCCGAGCGGCTTTCCGTTTCGCTGATGACGCGCGGCCCGCCCTCGCCGAGCGTCTTCATCCTTCGCGACGCCGCGGTGTCAACTGCGGCGGTCACAACCTTCGCCGCCGGCCCAGCCCATCGCAGCAACGCCTCTGCTTGCGCATCTGCGCCCAGCAAATGAACGCTTTCGCCGCGCTCGGCGATTTCATCAAGCATCGACAGGAAATTACGGCGAATAGTCTCCGTACGCTGATCAAATGACTGATATGGCTGTATCGCCCTCATCGCAAGCGCATTTTCCTCATCCCACAATCGCGCCAATCGTTCAAACCATGGATCGAAGTCAAACTCATCGTTCTCTTCATGCGTGATGAATACACGGATTGAACCGCCTTCTTTCGAAGTCAACGCGCCCTTGAATATTTTAAGCCCCGCTTCGCGGACCAGCCATTCAATAACGGCAAGCGAGTAAATAGCCGCAACACCCGATTGCAGCGCCTCAATACTGTTGCGTGTCAGAACATGTGGTGAATATAGCGTTTCAAGCGCGAATACCCCATCATCCGCCAGGAGCGACTTCACTCGCCCCAGCACCTGGCGCGGATCGTCCGTATGCTCAAGAACGGAAACCGCCGTAATGATGTCAAACTTCTTTTCGCCAAACGCCTGGTCCAGTTCCCTGGATGGAAAGCTTGCTTTCGCAGTCCATGCCCAATCACCGATTTCATCGACATGGTCGGCGGGATCGACGCCAAAACGCTCCACCCATCTAGGGTAATAGGAAAGAAGCGTGCCGTCATTGCAGCCAATATCAAGGGCGGAACAATCACGTCCCGAGATCAACTCCAGCGCCTCGGTAGCGACAGCGCGCAATTGATCGCGCGTCGTACTGTGGCGGCTTGAGGGTTCAACGACGGCAGCGTCGCTTTCAACAGCGGATTGCAGCAAGCCGCAAGCGCGGGCGTCGCGCGAAGGATCGCATAACAGATATTCGACCGTCTCCTTGCCGCTGCGCCATAACCGGCGCGGCGCGGCGCCGAGCGATATCGTGAAGGCGGGGCTCAGCACCTTCGACCCGCAGGCCCTGCAATTCGTTACTTTTTTCACTCTTGCGCCGCCTTTGTTCTTTAACCTGTGCGTGACGCGGAAAACCTCGCAGCATGATGTAAAGACAGCGTAAACACCGCAGAATTGCTGGATTTCTATACGCTCCGCTTACGTCTCTTAATGAAACGTTGACGGATAAAAGTGTAAAAATGAAAGGTAGACCCGCTGCAAAACGGTAACAATGATTAACGATATATAACTGAATTAAGCAGACAAGCGGTCAATCAACCGTTTCATGAATGCTGTTCCCGCTTCAACCTGCTCCAGCGTAATAAATTCATTCGGCTGATGCGCCTGGTCAATTGACCCCGGCCCACAGATCACCGTGGAAAAGCCGGCTTCCTGAAACTGACCCGCCTCCGCGGCATAAGCGACAACGTCTGTGCTGTTATGGCCGGTGATCGCTTTAGCGAGATCGGCGGCAGGGTTGTCTTCATGGGGCGCAAGCGACGGCGCATTGGTCATCTGTTCGATTTTAATACGACACTCGGATGACTTGGCGCGCATCTCCGTCTCAATCCCACGCGCATAATCAGTGAATTCCTCAACAATATCTTCGCGGCTATCGCCGGGAATGACGCGCAGGTCCCAGTCAAAAGTCGCCTCCGCCGCCATAATGTTCAACTGCGTACCGCCATGAACAACATTGACCGTCATCGTTGAGTAAGGCGGATCGAACGGCGAGTCCCGATCGGCGGCGCGGGCGCGCGCCGCGCGCATGTCAGCGATCTTTGCGATCAAGCGCGCAGCGGCCTCGACAGCGGAAACGCCGCGATCGGTCTGACTGGAATGGGTCGTATAGCCTTTCACGTTAACGCGGAAAGAAGAAATGCCCTTGTGACCATTGATGACTTTCATATTGGTGGGCTCGCCAACGATCACCGCAGAAGGCGCGGGAACCTTGCCGGCGATTTCCGCAATCATGCGCGGCGCGCCAATGCACCCAATTTCCTCGTCATAGGATAGTGCAAAAATTAGTGGGCGCTTCAAACCGGCGCACAGCATGTCAGGCACAAGCGAAAGCCCGATCGCGGAAAAGCTTTTCATATCCGCAACGCCACGACCGTAAAGCTTGCCGTCTTTTTCCGTCACTCGCCACGGATCGGTGTCCCAGTCCTGACCATCTATGGGCACCACATCCGTATGGCCGGAAAGCACAACGCCGCCTTCGACATTGGGACCAACAAGCGCGTAGAGATTTGATTTCGTCTGATCGTCATTCTCAACGCGGAAGGTCTCGACGCCATGCTCGCCAAGATACGCCTCAACATCCTCAATCAGGGCGAGGTTCGACTTGGATGAAGTCGTGTCAAAAGCGACAAGCCGCGAGATCCATTCAAGTTGAGAGGCCAGTTCAATCATAACGCCAGCCTTCCATAGAATGGCCGTCGATAGCAAGCAGCGCGGTCAGCGTTATTGTTCAAACCTTTGCGCAATAAGCGCACCAATCGTACGGCTGTTTTCATGAGCACTGCGCGCGAGATGCTCGGCGACGCTACGCGCATCCGCTTCCGGAAAATTCTGATGCAGTTTCGATATTGCTTCTATGCGCGAGATTTCAATCTCGAAAGCGCAAAGCTTGGGCCGAAGACGTCCCACATATTCGTCAGTGACATTTTTCATCGACCAGTCAGGCTTGTCGGACACACCCTGAAACCGCGCTTCCGCAACCGCTGCAAGATCGTCAATCAGTCGCTCAAAGAATTCGCGGTCATCGCGAACGCACACACGGCCCCAGACGTGGACAGCCGTATAGTCCCATGTGGCGCCGCGATCCGATGCTGTGCGCCAGTTCGGGGAAACATAACTGTCCGGTCCAGAGAACGCGACGAGCGCTTCGGCGCCATGAAGCGAACGGCATTGCGGATTGTGCGCATTCATATGCGCGCGTAGACGACAGGCGCCGCCAACATCGACATCAAGGGCAAACGGAATCCGCGTAACCTGCTGTGCGCCTGTTTCACCGGTGAAAAAATGCGCGAACGGATAGGTGCGGATCAGCCCCTCGATCTTTGCAGGGTCGTGCTCCTGATGCGGTCGCGGCGGATAAACCATCGAGCCCCTGCTCAGCTTGCGAGTGAGAACGGTTCCAGACCGGAAAGATGCATGGCCGTTTCATGAGTTGGAACACTGCGCGGAGACACGCCGTCGACCGCTTTCGCAAAGGCGGCGATATGCGCCGGGGTCGTACCGCAGCATCCGCCGACAATGTTCAAAAGACCGCTTTGCGCCCACTCCGCCATGTGTTTCGTCATTGACTCCGGCGTTTCATCATAGTCGCCAAACGCATTGGGTAGGCCCGCATTGGGGTAAGCGGAAAGATAGCAGTCAGCGACGCGCGCAATATCCGCAACGTAAGGACGCATCAGATCCGGCCCAAGCGCACAGTTGATCCCAACCGAAAGCGGCCTGGCGTGACGCACTGCGTTCCAGAACGCCTCCGGCGTTTGCCCCGAAAGCGTCCGGCCCGACTGGTCGGTGATCGTGACCGAAATCATCAGGGGCACTTCAAAGCCCAGTTCTTCGAATAATTCCTGAACGCCGAAGATCGCCGCCTTTGCATTCAGCGTGTCAAAGATCGTTTCAATCAAAAGGGTGTCGGCGCCGCCCTCGATCAATCCGCGCGCCGCCGCGCCATAAGCCTTAGCAAGCGTATCGAAGTCTGTATTGCGCTTGCCAGGGTCGTTGACATCGGGAGAGATCGACGCGGTGCGGTTGGTCGGACCAATGGCGCCGGCGACAAAGCGCGGGCGGCCATCGCTTGACGCCTCATCAGCTGCAGCGCGCGCAAGCTTTGCGCCTTCCAAATTCAATTCATAGGCAAGGTCTTCCATTGCGTAATCAGCCTGCGCAATGGTCGTTGCAGAAAAAGTATTCGTCTCAACAATATCGGCGCCGGCGGCGAAATAGGCGTCATGCATTTCACGCACGATTTCCGGCCTGGAAAGGGTCAGAATATCATTGTTGCCTTTGATATCGCTTTTCCAGTCGGCAAAGCGTTCGCCCCGATAGCCCGCCTCGTCCAGTTCATAGCCCTGAATGAACGTGCCCGCCGCGCCATCAAGCACGATGATGCGTTTTTCTAACGCGTCTTTCAGCGCCGCTATGCGTTGCGGCCGATTTGGATATGGATCGCTCATATTGTCCTCACAGGAACATATAAAGATATCTTTATATGATTTGCAAGCGAAAATTTCACCAGCAGCGCCGGTCACGCTCCCGCGAGCGGGCTTTCCATTGCGCAACCTGCGACTATCTGCGCACACAGCAGACAAAGGAGGGCCGCAATGATCGACCTTTACACCTGGACAACACCGAACGGGCGCAAGATTTCCATCATGCTTGAGGAGTTGGGCCTGCCTTATGAAGTGCACCCGGTGAATATCGGTAAGGATGAGCAATTCGCGCCGGACTTTCTGAAAATCTCCCCGAACAACAAGATTCCGGCGATTGTCGACCGGGAGACCGGCGTTTCGGTATTTGAATCCGGCGCAATTTTGATCTATCTCGCGGAAAAAACCGGATCGTCATTATTGCCGACGGATGCCCCGCAACGCGCGAAAACAATTGAATGGCTGATGTTCCAGATGGGCGGCGTCGGTCCGATGTTCGGCCAGTTTTATCATTTCGCCAGCTCCGCGCGCGAGCCGATTCCTTATGCGGTGACGCGATATCGCGAAGAATCAAAACGCCTGCTCGGCGTCATGAACAAGCGATTGGCGGAAGCGGATTATCTTGCGGGCGAGTATTCCATCGCCGATATCGCGACCTATCCATGGGTAAAAGCGTTGTCGTCGCGATTTGAAGAATTTGGACTTACCGACAACGATATCAGCTCTGTCGTCGCCTGGCTGGAAAGGGTCGGCGCGCGCGGCGCCGTTAAAAAAGGGATGGAGGTCCCGGCCGTTTAGGCCGGAACCTCCATCAATACGCTTTAAACTCGTCAGCCTTTAGGCGGCCTTACGGCGTTTTACCGTCTTGCGCTTAGCGGTTGTCTTGCGAGTCGCAGGCTTTTTCGCCGCCTTCTTGGCGACCGTTTTTCTGGCTGTTTTCTTTGCAGCGGTTTTCTTCTTCGCCGTCTTCTTCTTCACGGCTTTGCGTTTCGCCGCCGGCGTTTTCTTGACCTTTAAAGAGGTCTTCTTCGCCGCTTTTCTGCGAACAGTCTTTTTCTTCGCAGTCGTTTTCTTGGCGGTGCGTTTTGCTTTTACCGCCGTCTTTCTTTTGGCTGTAGATTTTGCAGCCTTTTTCGTCGTTTTTCTCATTTTTAGGCTTCCCCTGAAATACTGACACAGCGTCAGCACATCGCCGTTAAGACGTCATAGTTAACGAAAAATGAAAAACAAAGCTCGCGCTATTCGTCAATGACTGCCCTTATCTTGTCATCCCAATACGGATTGTTCTGAAATCGCTCTACCAGAATATTGATGAAGGCGCGCACTCGAGCAGAAAGTTGGCGTGTAGGCGGGTAGACGACATAAAGATTCATATTCGACCAGGCAAAATCACAAAGCACCGGCTGAAGCGCAGTAGCTTCTATATGTTCGAAAAGAAAAAAACTCGGCTCCACCAGGAATCCGTGCCCATCGATCGACATGTCAGTCAGGAAATCACCATTATTGGCAAATACCTTTATCGCGGCGCTTACAGCACCAGATTCACCGCCTGGCCCCCAAAAGGGAATGATCTCCGGTCGAGCGAGATTGGAATATCGCAAACATGGCAAACCCTCGAGGTCGCTCGGACGTTTGGGAACGCCGTGCCGTTTCCAAAAATCAGGAGACGCAGCAACATTATTGCGGATTGGACAAAGCTTGCGCGCAATAAGGCTTGAATCAGCAAGAACACCAATACGTACGGCGACATCGACGCCTTCTTCAACAAGATCGATGCGACGGTCCGAAAAATCAATTTCAATATCGAGCTGCGGATGTGTTTTTGTGAAGCGCGAAATCAGCGGCCGCAAATGCTTCACCCCGAACGATAACGGCGCGGCTATCTTCAACTTGCCGATCAGTTCGGTTTGACCGGCCCCGGCCTCCGCTTCCGCTTCATCGAGATCATCGAGCAGTGATGTAGCGCGGCGCAAAAATACGGCGCCAGCATCGGTAAGGCTGATCCGCCGCGTAGTGCGGTTCATGAGTTGAACGCCGAGACGCTCTTCCAAATCCGCCAAACGTCGGCTCACTGCCGATTTCGCCATATTCAAACGCATAGCAGCCGCGCTTATGGACCCGGCGCGCGCGATCTGTACGAAAGCTTCTATTTCGGCCAGCTTATTCATTGTTCTTATTATTAGAACAATATGTTCAAATTTTCCATACTTCTATAATTTTTCAGAACAAATAGGTTTGCGCCATACCCGGCGGCAATTTCGTCGAATTGAAATTCATTCTCTTGGAGAACCATCATGACCACACCATTAACTCTAACCACACCGGTTGGCCGCGCCCTGCTTGCTAGCGTGTTCCTGCTTTCCGGCATCACTAAACTTGGCGCCTTCACAGCCACTCAAAGCTTCATGGAATCCGTTGGCGTACCGGGCGTCTTGCTGGCCCCGACAATTGCTTTCGAAATTATTGCCGCCCTCGCCATCATCGTTGGTTTCCATGCTCGATCAGCCGCATTCCTTCTCGCCGGATTTTCTTTGCTGACCGCACTCCTGTTTCACTTCAACTTCGCAGATCAGATTCAGACAATTTTGTTTTTGAAAAACATTTCAATTGCGGGCGGCCTGCTGATCCTGGTCGGCGCAGGGCCAGGTTCTTACAGCCTTAACGCACGACAATAGTCAGTATACTGGAGAAGGTTGAGATGACCAATGCAACAAAGAATGTGCTTGTTATTCAATCAAGCAGCCGCAAGAGCGGTTCGACAACACGACTACTAACTGCAGAATTGATCAACGCATTGAGCGACGAAAAAGCAGAAATATCGATTATCGAACGCGATCTCACCGACGGCATGCCATTTGTCGACCAATCGTGGATCGACGCAAACTTTACTGCTGCTGAGGATCGCACAGCTGATCAGGCCGCCTCATTGTCTTTTTCTGACACCCTTGTTGACGAATTGATGATGGCGGATGTCATTATCATCGCGGCGCCGATTTATAATTTCGGCGTGCCCGCCGCACTCAAGGCATGGATCGATCAGATCGCCCGGGCGCGGGTAACATTTAAATATACTGATGCCGGACCGGTTGGGCTTCTCGAAGACAAACATGCAATTATTATCAGTGCGTCAGGTGGTACCGAAATTGGCGCCGACATCGATTTCGCAACCGGTTACCTGCGTCACCTCCTTGGCTTTATCGGCATTAAAGACGTATCGTCCGTTGCCGCCGACCGCATGATGGTTGACGCGGAAGCCGCCCTTACAAAAGCCCGCGCCGGTATACAAAAAATTTCTCGGCAGTTGGCCGAATCACAGAAAAACGCCGCATAGTTTGCCTGCCCCGACATAAAAAAACCTCCGCCTTACCGGCGGAGGTTTTTTATTGTTCCGTGTCATTCAGCCTATTTTACTTCAAGTAACTCGACTTCAAAAATCAGCGCTTCGTTGGGACCGATCGGACCGCCGGGCGTGCCGCCGACGCCATAAGCAAGATCCGGCGGAATGAAGAAACGGAATTTGTCGCCTTCGCTCATTAACTGCACGCCTTCTGTCCAGCCGGGAATGACGCCGCCAAGCGGAAATTCAATCGGCTCGCCACGGGCGTAAGAAGAATCGAATTCCGTTCCATTGATCAGCGTGCCGGCGTAATGAACCTTCACTGTGTTTTCCGCCGTGGGGGAGGCGCCATCACCGCCGCCTTCGGAAATCACCTCATATTGAAGGCCGGACTCCGTTGTCTTCACACCGTTTTTCGCCGCATTTTTGCTCAAAAACTCATTCGCGGCGGCGAGATTGGTCTCAGGATTTTGCACTTTTATCAGCTCCACATCAAAAATCAGCGCCTCGTTTGGTCCGATAACCGGACCGGCGCCGCGGTCACGATAGGCCAGATCCGGCGGCACGAAGAAGCGGAACTTATCGCCTTCGCTCATCAGCTGCACGCCTTCTGTCCAACCGGGAATAACCTGATTAAGGCGGAAAGTGGCGGCGGCGCCGCGGGCGCGTGAAGAATCAAACTCAACGCCATCCTTCAGCGTGCCCACATAATGAACGACCACCTGATCGGTTGAAACGGGCGTCGCACCGCTCGCTGGCCCTTCCTCAAGCACCATATACTGCAGGCCGCTATTGGTGACTGTGACGCCATCGCGGTCCGCATTCTCCGCCAGAAAAGCCTTGGATGCAGCGAGGTTTTCAGACGCCAGCTTGTCGAACTCGGCGCGCAATTCGGTCTGCGTCTGCGACGCCTCGGCGCTTTCTTCAAGAGGCGGGTCTGGTTGTTCTTCCGGCTCCCCCGGTTCGGGACGCCCACAGGCTGCGACAAGCACAAGCGCTGCAATGGGCGCAAAACGAAACATGCGCAAAAAATCTCTCCTCAATTTCGAAAACAAATCAGCTTCAGCTTTTGCGGAACCTAGCGCAATCGCAATCCGGTTCCAATTCAGGAGAGGAAATCAGTTCCCTACCGTTTCGTCATGGAATTAGGATTGCCCAAGTTAGATCATCCGCCACACCTCTCTGGCCAAAGCCCCATTCGGGTGGCGCTGGGCGCGTCTTTCAGGCGCGACAAAAGTGGCGATAACGCTGTCTTCTTAGTGTTGTAAATATTCTTTGTATTCAGGATGTTAAGCACATCTGCCGATAGTCGCCGCGCCACCGGTAAAAAGCCGACCGCAAGTCCTTGCAATTTCTGACTTTACAACTGGCGCCGTGTTTCTTATGTGGCGTTTTCCGCCAATCCCATGGGACCTCTCCGCAAGATTGGCGCTTGGTTGAAGCTGCTTATGCGAGGTTCCATGAGATGGAAAGGCACATTTCAGCGCTTGCGCTGATCCTGGCGTCCCCCCCGGACTTGCCCGTTCATTGCATCAGACCGCACGCCGCGAAAAAAGCGGCGGACTGGTTCGTGCGCCGTTTTCCCGGCGATATTCTTTATGCGCTGAAAGCTAACCCGACGCCCGCTATTGTGGACGCCGTCCATGCCGCCGGCGTGCGCAGCTTTGACGTCGCCTCCATGCCGGAAATTGAATTCATCGCTCACCGTTATGATAACGCGCGACTGGCCTTCATGCATCCGGTGAAAGCCCGATCGGCGATCCGGCGGGCATATTATGAATTCGGCGTGCGAATTTTTGCGGTCGATTCCACAGCGGAACTGTCCAAAATTCGCAAAGAGACAGACGGCGCAAAAGACCTGCACCTGATTGTTCGACTCGCCGTCTCATCCGATTATGCGCAACACAAGCTTGCCGGAAAATTCGGCGCCGCTGGCGCTGAAGCTGTGATGCTGCTGCGCGAAGGGCGCGCCGTCACCGACAAGCTCGGCGTTTCCTTTCATGTGGGCTCGCAATGCATGAGGCCCGAAGCATGGCGCTCGGCGATTGCGATGACCAATAACCTTATTCGCCAGGCTGGCGTCACCGTTGATATTGTCGATGTTGGCGGCGGATTTCCGGCCGCCTATCCTGGCCTCACGCCCCCGCCGCTCGAACAATATGTTGCCGAAATCGAAGCCGCTTTCGAAGAGATGCCGGTTCTCGAAAACGCTGACCTGTGGTGCGAGCCTGGCAGGGCGCTCTGCGCTGAGGCTGGCAGCCACGTCGTGCGCGTTGAACTGCGCAAAGGCGATGCGCTTTACATCAATGACGGCGCCTATGGCGCTTTGTTTGACGCCGCCCATGGAGGCCTTGTTTATCCGGCGAAACTGTTGAGCGCGCCGGACCGCCCGAACCGGCCTTTACGCCCGTTCCGAATGTTCGGGCCGACCTGCGACGCGATCGACGCCATGGAAGGACCGTTCCTTTTGCCCGCCGATACAAGCGAGGGCGATTACATCGAGTTCGGCCTGACCGGCGCTTATGGCGGCGCGCTTGCAACCAAATTCAATGGATTTGGCGATTATATCGACGCGATTGTCGATGATGCGCCAATGATGTCGATGTATGGCGGCGTTCAAAAACAAGCCGCTAATGACACCGCCGTAGAGATTTCAGCGAAGAGTCAAACCTGACCTTCTCTAAAAGGACGAACAAATGAGCGCTTCCCCAACCGACAACCGTAAAGCGGAATTGCTTGCGAGCCCGGTCGAGCATTTCGATATCACTGAATTCGATGCGCGCCCGGTAATCGATGCGTGGGAGAAAATGTCGTTCACATCACGCGATGCAGCCCGCGCCGCGCGTATTCTCAACATGGCGCTTGAAGATAAGGACTGCACCATTTTTCTGACCCTTGCGGGATCAACCTCTGCGGGCGGCTGTATGCATGTCTGGCGCGACATGGTGAAGAACAACATGGTCGACGCCATCGTCGCAACCGGCGCGTCCATTGTCGATATGGACTTCTTCGAAGCGCTTGGGTTTCAACACTATCAGGCGCGGGAAATCCCCGACGATCGTGAATTGCGCGATCTCTATATTGACCGCATCTATGACACCTATATCGATGAAGAAGAGCTTCAGGCCTGCGATCACGCAATCTTCGAAATCGCGGAAAGCTTGCCGGAAAAGCCCATGTCATCGCGCGAGTTTATTCACGCCATGGGCAAATGGCTGAGCGAAGGGAATGCTAAAAAAAGCGGCTCCCTGATTGAAGAAGCCTATAAGGCGGGCGTTCCGATTTTCTGTCCGGCCTTTACCGACTCCTCCGCCGGGTTCGGTTTGGTGAAACATCAGGTCGAGCGAATGAAAGCCGGCAAACCTTATCTTTCCATCGACTCCATTGCTGATTTCCGCGAAGTCACACAGATCAAGATAGAGTCAGGCGCATCAGGCCTGTTTATGATCGGCGGCGGCGTGCCGAAGAACTTTGTTCAGGACACCGTGGTTTGCGCCGAGATTCTCGGGCATGACAATGTGGAGATGCATAAATACGCAGTGCAGATCACTGTCGCCGATGTTCGCGATGGGGCGTGCTCATCATCAACCCTGAAAGAAGCCTGTTCATGGGGCAAGGTCGATGTCGCGCTGGAGCAAATGGTTTTCGCCGAAGCCACAACGGTGGCGCCGCTTATTGCGTCGGATGCTTACCATCGCGGCGCCTGGAAATCACGCGACCGGCAAAACTGGTCGAAACTGTTTGTTAATATCGACTAACAGCTCAATACCATGAAACCGCCGGGGAAAAGTTTACAGCTTTTCTCCGCCCTTTCCATAAAAGTGTCGGCGTCTGATTAACCCGATATTTTCTATGCTGGCGCATTTTCCCTGCACTGTAGCACATCGCACGTTGCGTATGGGGAGACGATAACAAAGTCATGCCGGTTATTGCACGACGCACGGGCGACGCGATCAGCGCTCACGGAAAAAAACGTATTGCATCGTTGAACCAGTATCCAACACTGGACACATTTCGCAATCCGTTGACGCGCGGCGTTGCGCGGCATTTCGCACATGACGCCTGGCTTAAAGCACTCGAAGAAATCGATTTTGACTACAGACTATCGGACATCGAAATTGAAGGCGTTCCTTGCGTTCATTACGAGACTGGCGCACAGGCTCATGACAGCCCGCTCATCCTCTATGTCCATGGCGGCGGATTTGTCTGCGGCTCTCCACGCGTGAACGCCGCAACCGTCTTGCCGGTCTGCCATCTTGCGGAATGCGACGGAATTGGCGTTGATTATTCCCTACTGCCGGAAGCGGAGTTTCCGACACAAATCAACGAAATCGATCGGGTTTATCAGGCGCTGCGCGCGCGCGAAACCGACCGAAACATTATTGTACTTGCGGACTCCGCCGGCGCGACACTGGCGCTGTCTGCAATGATGCGCTGGCGTAATGAGGGCGTACCCTCCCCCGCTGGCGCAGTTCTCATTTCACCGCTGCTCGACGGGGCGGCTGTTAGCGACACGCATATTACAGCTGATGGTCACGACCCGCTGATCCGTTCAATGAACGGCAAAACCATCAAAAAGCTCTTTCGTTGCTATGCCCCCCAGCACAAATCTGACGACCCGGCCGTGTCGCCGATCTATGGCGACTTGAAATGGATGCCGCCATTATTGATTCATGTGGGAACCCGGGAAGTGCTGCTTGGCGATGCTGCTCGGCTGGCGCAGAAATCACTTAACGCTGGCGTTGAAGCAACGCTGCGCGTTTTTGACGGCATGTTTCATTTGTTTCACATGCATTGGCGGCTGGATGAAACCAAGTCCGCGCATGCCGATATTGCTGCATTTGTGAAAGGCCTTGCGCGCGAGTAGCAAAGCCGTCCGTACCCCCTGCAGTTGAAGTTTC
Organism: Pseudomonadota bacterium; assembly: GCA_039196665.1. Classification (GTDB taxonomy): domain Bacteria; phylum Pseudomonadota; class Alphaproteobacteria; order Caulobacterales; family Parvularculaceae; genus Hyphococcus. The sequence goes on from JBCCUQ010000005.1 coordinate 79,332, forward strand.
GCTTGCGGATGAATTGACGCTAGGCAATACCAAATATTCCTCTAAAGTCACCTCGGTTCTCATGAACGTCGTGTTGAGTTGAGTATGTGGTGGCGGGGCAATGTCTGGCGCCGAAGCAAATGATAACAGGGTCTCAGGCAGACCTCATGAATGGTTGACGCGTAACGAACAGGAGCGCGTAACCGAAAGATCAACGGTTGAGGCGTATCGCGCGCTCACCGTCCATTACGCCTTTTATCTGTTTACCCTGTTTGGCGCGCTCGCGCCCATTCCGCTTTTCGCCAATCTTTTCTTCGCCGTTCTCAATGGGCTTGCGATTGGCCTGTTGTTCATTATCGGTCATGATTGCATCCATAACGCCTATGCGCCGGGACGGCGCGCTAACCAGGTGATGGCGCGGCTTGCGTTCATCCCTTGCGCGCATTCGGCGAGCCAGTGGGAAGTCGTTCACAACCGCAATCACCACGGCAAAACGAATTTCAAGCCGGTTGATTATGTGTGGGCGCCGCTCGACAAAACGGAATATGATGCAGCGTCGCCAGCGCGCCGTTTTTTGGAACGTTTTTACCGCAGCGCATGGGGGCCGCTTGTTTATTATTATGTGGAATTCTGGCTTCGTCGCCTGATTGTCCCAGCGACGCAAGAGATGCGCGCGCAATGGCGGCGGCATTTGCCGGATTCGATTTTTATCATCTTGATGCTGATAACCACCATCACGGCAATTTTGTTTTTCAGCAAATGGGTCAACCCGGACCGGACACTGATGGCGGCTTTCGCTATCGGGTGGTTCCTGCCATTTGCAGTCTGGAATTACCTTGTGGCGCTTAGCGTATATCTGCATCACATTCACCCGAAAATTCACTGGTTTGACGATGCAAAAGAATGGTCATTTTATCGCGGTTCGATCGCCGGCGCCACCGACGTGGAATTGCCGCTTAGCTGGAGCGAATTATATAGCGCAGTGATGAGGCACACCGCCCATCACGCCTTGCCATCTGTCCCTATCTACAGACTTGAAAACGCACAGGAATTGCTTGCAGGTCATTACGGCGACGCTGTGATAAGCTACAAGTTTTCAATTTCGGAATATGCTAAAATTCTGCGCGCCTGCAAACTGTATGACTTTGATCGCCATTGCTGGACCGACTTTGAAGGACGCCCCACCGGACCAATGCTTCAACCTAAAGCAAAACCTGAAACTCAGCCATCGCAAGAATCTCGCAGGCGCAGCGTATAACGACGGTAAAGCGCGCAAATAATCACATAAAACAAGGCCGCTTCGAAAGCGCGATTTAGAAATGCGTGTATCCAGAAAACAGTCGATTGCGACAGGATCGTATACAAATGATAGGCGACTAAAATCGCATGGCTAAAAAATAACGGAACGGGAAACCAATGGCGCCGTGACATATGTAGAAACGCGCAAGCCAGACATAGATCAACCAGGACAAATGCTATTGCGCGCTCAACACCGTCAAAAAGTATCCATAGTTGCAGTGAAAAACCCCAGCTGATCGCCAACAGACGAGCGGCCGCCGCAATCTGCGGCGACCTTACGTTATGTGAAATGATAAGTGCGCCGATAACGACAACGGCGTAAAAGGCGAGAACTATCCAATACCAAGCAGTGATGCGACCACCTTGTGGGGATCTCCTTTCGGCAGGCCCCCTGTTGCCTGATGCACTCTGGCGCCAACTTCCAGCGCTTTCGCGTTCATGACCTCATGGGCTTTGCCGGTTACTTCAGCGAGGTGCATCAGCGCCGCCTGCATTTCAGCCAAAGCCTCTGTGCTGACGGATGCATGAAGTTTGCCATCTGCGGCCTTCGCCGCTCCGGCGCCAACAGCGAGAGTCGCCGCAAGGCCCGCAATTTGCTTCTCAAAACGCAACAGCACCAGTTGTTCTTTACGAATGTCTTTGTTCATGAGTTGTCCTCTATGTTGCAAAGGTGGCACTCTTACAAAGATACAACTATAGCGTGTATGTCTGCTAGCGCTAGTCGCAATCAGCCTGAAGAGGAAAATTTTGGACTGCGACAGAGATAAGGACGAAGATTTCTACACCGCTCGAATTGGGCGGACGATGTGGCGCGTTGCAAAACGGCGCGCTCGCGAGATGCGGCGTCGCCCCATTGTAACGGCGGAAAACGCTATGATCAGCGAGGCAATGGCGTCTGATAATAAAGCTGTGTCGCCAGTTCCGAACCGCGATCCAGCGAAGACGGCGACAGCAGACCCGAGCACTCTCGCAGAATTTCTTCAAGCACTGGCCGCAGAGCTTGCCGGAGACGATCAGGACCCTGGCGACTCGTAACGGTCGATAACGCAATATACGTGTTCACCACGGCTTCGGCCCCGACCGTCACCGCATCTTGCCGGGGGTTTTGCTGATAATCCGGCAAAAGATGATTGATCACCACCGCGAGGACGACCTTAAGGCGCGCCTGATCAAGGGGCGGCGCAGCAGCGTCGCCCAAACGCAAGGCGACGACCTTACCTTCCTTCTGGTTGCGTTTGTAGAGTGCTTCAAACGCTACAGCGCTTCCCGTCGCCTCAACAATACGCCGCGCCAGCGCCGGTTTCGGCGCCTGACGGCCCATGATGATGCGATAGAGTGTTTGGCGCGAAGCGCCGACCCGCCGCGCGAAATCCTGAATTGGTTCGTCAACTTCCTGGAGATATTGTTTCAGCGGATGCATGCTGACGCTTCTTCGTCCCTCATGACGCCTCAAGATCATTAAAATAACCTAGGTTTTCGCAACAACTTCTTAAAAACCTTCCTTAACCAAACGCATTGCGAGAGCCTGTCCGGCGCTGTAAACGACGCGCCATGGCTGCATTGCTTTTGTCTCTTTCCGGTACAAAATTAACGTTTGGAGGCGCGCCGCTTCTGATCGGCGCCGATCTGGATGTCGCCAAAGGGGCGCGTATAGCGCTGGTTGGACGCAACGGATCCGGCAAGTCCACCCTCTTGAAAATCGCGGGCGGCGTTATTGAGGCTGATGGCGGCGAACGCTTTGTGCATCCTGACATTACGGTGCGATACCTGCCGCAGGAACCGGATTTTTCAGGCTTTGAGATAGCAGAAGACTATATCGCCGCCGCCCTCGATCATTATACGGATGCTCATGAAATTTCCGTTCTGACGGACGCTTTGCGGATCCCGAAATCGCTAAATCTTCAAAGCTGCTCCGGCGGTGAAGCGCGCCGCGTCGCTATTGCGGCGAGCCTGATCTCAAAGCCAGACATTTTGCTTCTCGATGAACCGACAAACCATCTCGATCTCTCCGCCATCACCTGGCTGGAACAGCAATTGAAAACCATGCGATCGGCCATCGTGCTGATCAGTCACGACCGCCGCTTCCTTGAAACACTGACAACCTCCACCGTCTGGATCGACCGTGGCGAGACACGCGCGCTCGACAAAGGCTTTGCGCATTTTGAAGCGTGGCGCGACAAGGTGCTGGAAGAAGAGGCGGACGCCTTCCACAAACTCGGCCGTAAAATCGTCGCTGAGGAACACTGGATGCGTTATGGAGTTACAGCGCGGCGCAAAAGAAACATGCGCCGCGTTGGAGAGTTGCAGGCATTACGTAAAAAACTGCGGGAAGACCGCCGCCCAGACAGCGCGGTGAAATTTGCCGCCTCCAGCGTCAGAGACTCAGGCAAACAGGTCATCGTCGCCGAAAATATCTCCAAATCTTTTGGCGATAGAAAAGTTGTCGACGATTTCTCAATCAAGATTGGCCGCAAGGACCGTGTCGGCATCGTCGGTCCGAACGGGGCCGGCAAAACAACGCTTATCAATCTTCTTACCGGCGCGCTTGCGCCTGACAGCGGCGCCATCAAGCTCGGAACCAATCTTGATATCGTCTCACTTAGTCAGCGCCGTGACAGTTTAAAACCGGAAATGCGCCTTGCCGATGCGATCACCGACGAACGCGGTGACTGGGTGACAATTGACGAGACGAAAAAGCATGTCGCCAGCTATCTGCAGGATTTTCTTTTCGCGCCAGAACAATGGCGCGCGCCTGTGCAATCATTGTCGGGGGGAGAACGCGGGCGCCTCGCGCTGGCCGCGGCCCTTGCCAAGCCCTCAAACTTTCTTGTTCTTGACGAACCGACAAACGATCTGGATCTGGAAACACTGGATATTCTGGAAGATATGCTCGCATCTTACACGGGCACATTACTGCTCGTCAGCCATGATCGCAGTTTCATCGACCGCATCGTGACCTCCGTTATCGCAACCGATCCTGACCGGCCCGGCAAGTGGCGCCGTTATGCGGGCGGTTACGATGACATGGTCGCGCAGCGCGGCTGCGCGCCCGGCGCAGAAATGAAAGTGACGGAAAAGGCGGAAAAACCCAGAAAGGGTACGCCGAGCAAACCGAAACCCGGCGCATCAAACGCAAAACTCAGCTACAAAGAGAAATACGCGCTGGAAACACTACCCGGTGAAATTGGAGCGCTTGAAGCACAAATCAAACATTACAAGGAAACGCTTGACGATCCCGGCCTGTTTGATCGCGACCCAAAGCATTTCAATGAAACGGCGAGATCACTTGAACAAGCGCAAGAAAAACTGTGCGCCTGTGAAGACGCATGGTTGGAACTCACCATCAAACAGGAAGCCCTGGGGAGGAAAGACTAAGCGGCCTGTTCAATCAGGTCCCACTTATTGCCATAAAGATCCTTGAAGACGACAACTTTGCCGTAATCCTCAATCCGCGGCGTTTCGCAAAACCGCACGCCATTTGCCTTGAAGCGATCAAATGTTTCGTCAAAGTCCTTCGTATGCAGAAAAAATCCGACACGCCCGCCAAGTTGGGCGCCCACCGCTTCCCGCTGCTCAAGAGTCGCCGCCCTCGCAAGCAATAGCTGGGCGCCGGGCTGATCTTTCGAAGGTGAAACGACAACCCACCGCTTGTCATCAGAGACAGGCGTATCTTCGATCAGCGCAAAACCAAGCACATCGCAAAAGTAATCGATAGCCTCATCGTAATCTGTCACCAGCAATGTCACGAGGAAGAGTTGCATCGGCGCGATCCTGAAAACGTCACAGCCATATAAGCCTGAGTCGCTCGGTGCATTCTACTCCGCGCAGAAAAGCATGGGCTTGCCCTATTCGCCGTCGGTCCTCTTGTAGCCTGACACATGAGAGGCAACCGCACGCCAGACGCCGTCTTCCTTGATCAGGACATTGCTTGATTTGTAGGTGTAGTTTTCAGCGATTCCCGCACCGTCAACAATGGCGAGCCCATTGTCGTAAATATCCAGCCGCTCAATGCGGTATTCGAACGTTCCCGGGTCCCATTCATTATTGCGGACAAAGTCAATTTCACCCTCTTTTGTGGACCTATTGCCGTCACCGTCAATCATCTGAAAACTGTCATGAAGGAGACGGCCAAGCAGTTCTGCATCCTGTGTGCGATATGCTTGCGGCCATAAAACCGTTTTGAAATGCCGGAGCGTCTCTTCATCGGAAGCTTGCTCCGCATATGCGCCAGTCACAAACGCAGGTGAGAAAATCAGCAACAACGCAAGCACTATACGCATAACAAAATTCCTCCCTCGAGCGCTACCGCAAAAATGCTGACGCCATTATCAAAAGACGGCCTGGCGCCAGCGCCCGGATTAAAATTACAAGCTGTTTTCCATTATATATGGTTCAAAAAATTACGCGAGGGAATGTGAAATGCTCCCACCAATCCACAATACATCCGCTAACGTAAAAATTTGGAAACAGCTCAGGAACAAACAATATGGAGTATGTATGGGCCTATCTCGGCGCAGGCGCCGCGTTTCTGGCGCTGGACCTTCTTTGGCTCGGGGTCGTGGCGAAAGGGTTTTACAGCCGCCAGATGGGCGACCTCATGGCGCCGTCAATCAATGTATCCGCTGCGTTCGTGTTTTATGCGATGTATCTTGCCGGAATTTTACTGTTCGCGATCGCCCCTGCACTAAACACTGAAAACTTCACGGATTCCCTCGGACGTGGGGCGCTATTTGGTCTGTTCTGCTATGGCACTTACGATCTCACCAATCTTGCTGTGATTCGCGGATACCCGGCGCGACTCGCAGTCGTCGATATGGCGTGGGGCGTTTTTCTGACCGCAATGGCGTCTTTCGCCGGATACGTCGCCGCAACAGCCTTATAAGAAAACAGCAACACTCTGGCGCCCTGCAATAACCAGGCGCCGGTCACGATTCCATACCAGCATATCCTGGCTGGAATAGCCTTGCGCGGCATTTTCCGCTCGCGATTGCAACAACCACCATCCATCTCGGGTCCCTGGTTCATCCGTCAAAAAATTCAAGTGCCAGGTCATTGAACTGATCGGCTTGAAAGTTGGAAACATCGGCATCACCGCCGGCGGGGGCATGTCTGCGAGCGCCAGCAGCGCAACAACACCTGACACAGCGTTATCTCTATGACGCACCCAGATGAAGTGATCGTGCTCTTTAGATCCCGTTCCGGGGCGCGCGCCCTTCGCCAGGCCGGTTTCGAAATGCGACGCGAAATTCGGCCCGAGGTTGGGCGGAATAAACGGCTCACAATCTTCCGGCGCCGGCAAGTCGGGCTCTGGCGTCCAGACCTGATCAAACATGGATTCCCTCGAAGCGCCGAAGGCAAAGACCGCGCGCGTCGCCAGGCCGCTCTCACCACTGATGTCGGCTTCAACGAAAGTGACGGATTTTCCCTGACGCAATATGCGCGCCTCACCGCTGACCGCGCCGCCCGCCGGACCGATGAAAGACACCAGCGCGGAACGAAGCGGGGGCAAATCCGGAAACGCGCGCTGCGCCGCTTCTAGGCACAAGGCGGAGGACAGGCCGCCATAGGTTGTGCGTCCCTGCATCCAGTCTTCGGGGATATGAACGTCAAGCTTGCCGCTTGTCATTTCCACACTCGCCATCAACTCGCTAAAGGACGTGTTCACAAAGACCTCTTCATTATCATTTACAGCGCAACAAAGGCGTGTCGCTTGCAAAATGCAAGCCTCTTATGCAGCTGGCGTACATAACGTCACTGCCGTAAAGTCGACCAGCGTTTTTCAAGGGGGAAAACCATGCGGCTGTTTGTTGGATTATTTCTGTTGTCCATCATGGCGGCCTGCTCCGATGTAGAACCATTGCGCGGCGAAGAGATCGACCTTGTAATCACCAATGGTATCGTCATTCATCTTGATCGCGACCAGGACGCACAGACCGAAGACATAGCGATAAAAGACGGCCGCATTGTCGCCGTCGGACCGGATCTCGACGAGACATTTAACGCCGCCGCAACATATGACGCGTCAGGCCGGTATCTTATTCCAGGGCTCGCCGATTTACACAGCCATTTCGGCAATAGCGTGCTCGCGCCGGAAGAAGACGACACGACCGAAGTTCTCGCGCGGCACTTATATTTCGGAAACACAACTATCCTGAATCTCGGATCATACCAGGCGTGGCCGGAACGTATTGACGCCCTGCGCAACGATATGGCGGCTGGCGTTCTGGAAGGCCCTCGCCTGCTTGCTGTTGGCGCGCTGATCACCATGCCGGGCTCACATCCAACGACAACGATCTATAGCCCAGCGGTGCAGCAAAAGATTGCAGCGATCATTGCTAACAAAGGAACGGATGAGGCAATCGACCTGACGCCGTTGCGCGCAACGACGCTTGTCAGTACGCCGGACCAGCTTGATAGCGAGACGCGTCGCCTCGGCGAGTGGGGCGCAGACGCCATCAAAATCACTGTTGAATCTGGGCCATCCGAATTTGGCAACGACCATCCGCAAATGACGCCGGCAATGATCGCCGCCGCTGCAGCAGTTGCTGACGAATACGCCATACCGCTGCTCTGCCATATCTCATCGATTGATGAACTGGAAGCCTGTCTTGATAACGGCGCAGATGCCGCCGCTCATGGAATAACCCCAACAGACAATGAGCCTGTGCCGGCCGATCTTGAAACGCGCATGGCTGACGCCGGTTTCACGCTCATCCCGACAGCCGCGATGTTTGAAGGGTGGATGCGGTATACGGACGACCTATCATTGCTTGATCAACCAGCGTTGCAACCTGTTTTAAGCGAAAGAGAACGAGCACTGTTCGGATCGCCGCAGATGCTGGAAGCGTTCGCGAGCGATGACGCCTGGGCGCGATCCGTAAGGCGTCTCGGCGCGCACATCAAAAAATTGCATGACGCAGGCGGGCTGATCGTCGCAGGCACCGACACCGGCAACCCCTACCTTTTCGCTGGCCTCGCCTTGCACGAAGAACTGGCGTTTTATGTGAAATCAGGCCTCTCACCGCGTGAAGCTATCGCGACAGCGACCATTAACGCTGCAAAGTTTATGAACGCTCAGAATGAATGGGGCGCAATCGCACCAGGGCTTGCCGCTGACATTATTGTGCTTGAGGCTGACCCGGTTGAGGATATCGCCAATACGCAACGCATTATCGATGTTATTCAAGCGGGACGCATTGTTGAACGCGAAAGTCTGAAACTGCAGTAGGAGGTGCTGACTTTTAGCTGGATCAGCATGACTTCATCCTGAGGGCTCATATTCCCTTTGTGCTTCGAGACGCCGCTGCGCGGCCCTCAGCATGAAGGGAATGTGAACGTCTCAAAGGATGGGAAGGGTAAGTCAAATAATTGCCTCGCGCGCTAACGTTTGACGATGCGCGTAGCGTCAACCCACGCAGCCAGCGCTGCAAAAACTAGATAGGCGATGATCGCTGATTGCGCCGCCATCGCGGCGCTCTCCGGCGGCGGACCAAAATTACCGAAGAGCTGCGCCGCCGCCAGCAGCAGGAACAGAACAGCCAGCGCGACGCGGCCCATCGCGCCTTTGGCTTTGGTCTTAACGAGATAGAGCCCAAGCCCGGCGATCAGCAGCGCAAACTCCGTCGATACCGCGAGTGGACGGTTATCCCACAAGGCGAGCCCAACCTTCGGGCCGCCGAACCACAATTCAAGATCCGGCTTGTGCGTTACGAAATCCAGAAGCCAGTGAGAAAAAACCAGCGCGCCGATAACAACGCCGCCGATCAGCCCCGCCTGCTTGCGTAGCATCATGTAGACTGCGCCAGCGACAAGGCTCCACAAGGCCGCCATCACCAGACTATGCGTATACGGCATATGGTAAAGGTCGAAATGGTTCGAGGCGGTGAAATTCTCAACAATACGCACATGCTCAACGCCAAGGAGCACAAACGGCGCCCATAAAATGTCGAGAAATTGCACGGCGATAAATCCGTGCCAGAGCCTGATGCGCCCGCCCGCGAGCCCGGCCGCTGGTCCGTAATGACCGATGAACATCTAAACGCCCCTCTTCCTGGCGGCCCCCGCTGTAACCGCCACCCGTTTGTTATCCACCCAAATGAATAGCGCCACCCGCCCGCTAAAATTAGCACAAATAACAACAAGCGCGTCGCTTCATCCTTAAGAACAAGAATCCTTTATCCTGAGGGTGAGCGAAGCGAACGTCTCGAAGGATGGAAGGATGCTTGTTCTTAAGGAAAAGCGGTCCCGATTAAAGGCGCCAAGCTTTGGCCATCTATATTTTTCCATTGTTTTTATAGGGTTAGCATAGAGCTGCGCGGGATTAACCTTGCGTCTGATTTGCTCTATCATTGCCCTGTCAGGCATCGGTGGGATAAAAATCAAAGTCTGGCGTGGGGATGGCGGATGGACCTGAATAGCCGGATATCGACTTTCGCCCAAAAGGCGCGGAGCGTTTTTACGCGACTTTCCGACAAGTCATCCGATGCTTCCGCGACAGCCCGAAAGAGCGACGATGCGGTGCGGCTTGGCTTTACCGACCCGACGCGCGTTCTTTTTCCCGGCGACGAAGATGGCGACGACAGCGCTGCGGGTGGTCTGCCGCTGAGCATGCTGCTTGAACGCTCGGCCCATAATATTGTCGCGCATTCGCGCGCGTTATGGGATCGCACCAATGTTCTGGTCGAATCGATTGGCGCGCGCGCCCAGGGCGAAGTCACGCTCGTAACGCAATCGCTGCGCTTTATCATCGGCGGCGTCTGGCTGCTTACCGCAATCTGGCTTTATCTCAGCGGTTCCGGCGCGCTCTCCGGCGAACTGTCCGCATTGTCGTCAGGCATGCCGGCGTCCGACGCGATGACCCTTGCGCGTACGTTTCTCCCTATCGGCCTTGCCGGCATTGGCGTCGCCCTGGCGGTGGCGGCGCTGGTCGCGGCGACCGGCAATGGCGCTAATGACAAGGTGCGGCGCGAAGCCCATGAGCTTGGCCTCTTCATCGCCGAGACGGCCCGCGGGTTCGACAATGACCTGACCCATATGCGTGAGGAAATGAATCGCCGCGGCAACCCCGCCGATGCGGTCGTTGATCTTTCCCACGCGCATCTGACGGCGCTCGAAGCCACCGCCTATTTCCGTGAGATTGCGTTTTTGACCGGATCGGAAGGCGAAGACGCCAAGCTGCGCTTCCGGCGTTTCCTGTCACGCCCGCCAGCAAGCGCGGCGGTGGGCGAAGCCTTTGTGCTCGGGCTTTTTGTCGGCGCCATCGCTATTACCATATTGTTTGTGCCCAAGCCGGAGATTGTCGTCACGACCCTGCCGGATATCTCAAAATATCCCTGGGCGGCGAATCTGTTGCTCTTTGGCGGCCTTTTCTATGCGCTTGCCGGCGCGATCCTTTCCCTCGCCGGCGGCATGATCAGCGGCGGCGCGGCGGCGCGGGCCCGCGAGGAAGCGCTCGATTCGCTGCGCGGCGCCTTTACGGCGCGCGAAGCGCCCCGCCCCGCCGACGTCATTCGCCGCATTGAAGACGCCGTCGATGTGTTCCGCGCCCGCGTTGGGGGCAGGGGCGCGGCTGGCGGACGAAGCGCCCTCGGCGGGTCCGCCGACCTCCGCTCGAATCAAAATGACGGCGACGACGAAATTCCCCACTGGCGCCGACGCGATTCGTCAGCGCAATTCGTGGAAACCGGCTTCCAGGCGGCGCCCGAAAGCTGGCGCGCGGACGCCTACGCAAAAAAATTTAGCACCTCATCAGCTGAGGAAACGGGGTCGAAACGACGCCTTTTCGGGCTCAAAAAGCGTGATCGCGATTAACCGCTTGGGCGCACTCAGCGCGCCCTGTTAAGACATCCTTAACCAAAAACTTTTGCCCACCGAACAACTTCATGTTGACGTTGGGGTCGGGCTCTATCACTATATGTTGTGCCGGTTGGGAATACCGGTGATTCATTCAAGAACAGCAACACCGCGCCGGAAAGCGCGCCTTTTTGGGCAAACCGGCGGTGGGAAGTTGCGCGCCTTTTTCGGGGGGCGAACCAGGCAAAGGACGGGAGCGTAATGTCGTTTTCAGAAGCAGCAAAAGAGTTGGAAACCAGTGGCCTTGATGGCGTAGCGGACCCGGTGGAGAGCAAGGCCGATGACGCCGCCCGCCCGGCGCTAAAGGTTGTCCGCGATATCGAGATTGACCGCTCGCGCGATGCGCTGCTCACCGATTTCGGCAAGAAGACCATGGAAGACCGCTATCTTCTGCCCGGCGAGTCGTTTCAGGACATGTTCGCCCGGGTCGCGCGCACCTATGGCGACGACGCCGACCACGCCCAGCGGATTTACGACTATATCTCCAAGCTCTGGTTCATGCCCGCGACGCCGGTCCTTTCCAATGGCGGCGCGAAGCGCGGCCTGCCGATCTCCTGCTTCCTGAACGGCGTCGGCGACAGCCTCGACGACATTGTCGGCACCTGGAACGAGAATGTGGCGCTCGCCTCCAACGGCGGCGGCATCGGCACCTATTGGGGGGGCGTCCGCTCCATTGGCGAGAAAGTGAAGCACGCCGGCGCGACCTCCGGCATCATTCCGTTCATCCGCGTCATGGATTCGCTGACGCTGGCGATCAGCCAGGGCTCGCTGCGGCGCGGCTCAGCCGCCTGTTATCTCGACGTGCACCACCCGGAAATTGAGGAGTTCCTGGAAATCCGCAAACCGTCGGGCGATTTCAACCGCAAGTCGTTGAACCTGCATCACGGCATCAACATCACCGACGAGTTCATGCAGGCGGTCGCGAATGACGAAGATTTTGGCCTGCGCTCGCCAAAGACCGACGAAGTGCTGCGCACGATCAACGCGCGCAAGCTGTGGCAGAAGATTCTCGAAATCCGCCTGCAGACCGGCGAGCCTTATCTCGTCTTTTCCGACACGGTGAACCGTCAGATGGCGGCGCATCAGCGCAAGCTCGGCCTGAAAGTGTCGACGTCAAACCTCTGCTCGGAAATCATGCTGCACACCGGCAAAGACCACCTGGGCGAAGACCGCACCGCCGTCTGCTGCCTGTCGTCGATCAACGCCGAAAAATATTTCGAGTGGAAGGACGAGCCGCAATTCGTTGAAGACGTCATGCGCTTTCTCGACAATGTGTTGCAGGACTTTATCGACCGCGCCCCGGACCAGATGGCGAAGGCGGTCTATTCCGCCAAGCGCGAGCGCTCCGTCGGTCTCGGCCTCATGGGTTTCCACTCCTTCCTGCAGTCGATGAACGTGCCGTTTGAAAGCGCCATGGCGAAGTCATGGAACACGCGCCTGTTCAAGCATATCCGCATGGGCGCGGACGCCGCCTCGGTCGTTCTCGCCGAAGAACGGGGCGCGTGCCCCGACGCGGAGGAAGCCGGCATGAAGCAGCGTTTCAGCCACAAGATGGCGATCGCGCCGACGGCGTCGATCTCGATCATTTGCGGCGGCGCGTCTCCTTGCATCGAGCCGATCCCAGCCAATGTCTACACCCACAAGACCCTGTCGGGCTCGTTCACGGTGAAAAACGTCGCCCTGCAAAAGCTCCTCGCCGAGAAAGGTCAGGACACGGATGAGACCTGGACCTCGATCCTCGAACATGAAGGCTCGATCATGCATCTCGACTTCCTGTCCGATGACGAGAAGGACATTTTCAAGACCGCGTTCGAGATCGACCAGCGCTGGGTGATCGAACTCGCCGCCGACCGCTCCCCTTATATCTGCCAGGGCCAGTCGGTGAACGTCTTCATCCCCGGCGATGTCGACAAATGGGACCTCCACATGCTGCACTGGACCGCGTGGGAAAAAGGCGTGAAGTCGCTTTACTACTGCCGCTCAAAATCCGTGCAGCGCGCGGGCTTCGCCGGCGCCGAGAACAAGCCGGTCACCAGCGAGGAAACCGTCGCGGAAATGGCTGGCGAACCCGGCGCGGAGAACATCGGCATCGAAGCGATGCTGCAGGCCGCCGCGAAAACGGATTACGATGAGTGTTTAGCTTGTCAGTGAGGTGCGATTGGATAAGGAATTAGATGGAGTTTATCTCATACGAATGTGAAGTCGCGCTCAACGAAGGCTTCACGGAACAAAAAGATATTTTTCAGCGCAAACCGTTTGCAACCGCGCTTACAGGCATACTTGAAAAGTCGTCTCGGTCACTTTCTTTAATGATTGATGCGCGTTGGGGCGAGGGTAAAACCACTTTTTTGAAAATGTGGGCTGGAGAGCTTGGCAAGACCGATTTTCCAGTCATTTACTTTGATGCATTTAAGACCGACTATTGCTCCGATCCTTTCGAAGCGCTTTCAGCGTCAATTACAGACTTCGTTGCTGAAAATCTTTCAGGTCAAAGCGCGCTAAAAAATAAGATAGTCAAGCATTCGGCAAGCCGACTCAAAATCCTGTCTAAAGCCGGATTAAAAATTGGCGCTCAAGCATTAGTACATCACATCATAGGTGATGAGGCCGCTACGACCGTCAAAGAAATTGAAAGCAAGTTAGCAGAATCTGCAGAAAAAGGCATCGAGAGCTTTTGGAAAAAAGAAATACGGTCTTTTGCCAGAGAGTCGGAAAGCATCGAACAGCTTAAGGCTGCAATAAGCGAAATTCCTAAGAAATATGGGGCAGGACAAAAGCCCTTGATTTTTATTATAGACGAGTTGGATAGATGCAAGCCAAGCTATTCGATTGCTCTGCTTGAGCGCATAAAACATTTCATGGCTGCAGATAATGTGCACTATGTTCACGCAGTCAACTATCAACAACTAGCAGCATCCGCCAGCGCAATTTATGGTCAAGATATTGACGCAGGTGCATACTTCCAGAAATTTTTCGACTTTAAATTCGCACTGCCTACGTCAACCGAACGAGCCTATTACAAAAGCAGTTCGGCCATATATGCTCATCGACTATTCGCACAGAATGTGGAAAAATTTGAGTTCTTCCGCCAATATTCTGATGCATGCAACACTTTTGCTCATCTTACTGACAAAATTCAACCGTCTTTGCGGGCTCTAGAAAGGATCAATGACCAACTAATTCTAGCTTACTCACTAGACTTAGCTAAGCATAGCTTTATCCACACCATATTAATAAGCAGCATTTTCATCAAACATTGCAATCAAAGATTATATGAAAAGCTGCTTCATAATAACCTAGAGTTCAGTGACATCGAATCTTTTCTAAACATGAAATATTCAATTGGAGCTGACTATGATGATGAAGCCGATCATGCTGCTTGGTACACGTTATGCAGCTGGGGACGTTGCCTAAAAACAGAAATTCCTGAAGAGGACAGGCGAATGCGAGAGGCGGGTGCGCGCACACAAATTCGAGATTTTCCAAATTTTCCAGTTCGCCTAGCTCAAAAGTATATTGAACAATTCAATATGCAGTAAGTGAGCGAGCAGCGCCCGGCCCAATATACCAACAGGCAGACCACCACGTATTTCAACGTGCAGCTCTCACCCACTCTACTGGATGCCGGATCAAATCCGGCATGAGCGGCGGGAAGACAACCAAGTATAAACCCGCTCATTCCGGCGTAGGCCGGGATCTCGTAAGGCAAGTTGGGCGCTAATGGATAGAGATTCCGGCCTTTGCCGGAATGAGCGGTGGGCTGAAACTTACTTCATCAATTCGGCGATGACTTTCTTCGGATCGAGACCCAGTATCTCCGTCAGGTCGAGAAACTCAATCACGTCAACGCGGCGCTGGCCGCTCTCCACTCTGGCGACGAATGACTGATATTCGCCGAGCTTGTCGGCGATCTCCGTCTGGGTCATGCCGCTCGCTTCGCGCTTTTCAGTTAGTATAGCGATAAGCGCCTTGTGACGCTTGCTTCCTAGAGTCTTGGACACTTTTTCCCATCCTGAATCAGATGGGGACTTCACATATATCTAATTTTCAGTTATCTAAAAATCAGATAATTTGCTGTGACGCTTCAACGCCACAAAGCGGGGACATTTCATGGAAGCCATAGACGAGAACCGGCGGGTGCGCCTTTACGTGCGGATGGATTGCAGCGAGGCGGACGGCGTCATCGCGGCGGAGTTCTTCACCGTGTTCGAACAGATCATTGGCAGGCGTTTCATGGGGGCCGCGATCAGCGCGCGCCAATACGACAGGGCTCGCCATCGTGAGCGGATCGCCCATGACGAGACGGTCCATTACGCCGCCTTTGACGGCAGGCCCGGCGCGCCCTTCGTCGCCGCCCATGACGGGGAATATGTCTTATGCTTCCGCGATGAGGACGCGAAGCTGGAGGCCGCCGACGTCTCCGAAGAGTTCGCCCGCATGTGGATTGAGGAATTCGCGGCTCGGTGATGTGGGGCTTGCATTCCCACACCCCTCTCCGCTCATTCCGGCGAAAGCCGGAATCCAGCATGCTAAAGATGTCGGGCAAAGCCGGTCTTTTTTGATTTGACTGGACCCCGGCTTTCGCCGGGGTGAGCGGTTGAAAGGTTTGCGCATAAATATCCGCTGTCATCCCGGATCAGCATTGCATCACTCCCGTCCTGCAAAGCGTCCGGGATGACCGGCGTTAGGTATTCGCTCAACGGGATAACGGCGCATCATAAAACGCCGGCGGCGGGCGCTATTATACCCCCGGCCCGGAGGGCGGGGATAAAATTTAATGGAAAAAAACTTATCCCCGCCTGTCGCGGGCGCCCTATGATTGCGGGGTAAGGAGAAACAAAGATGCGACGCAACCACGCTATCGCCTTTTCAGCATTCGCGCTCGCGGCCTGCGGTCCGGCAGTGGATCAGGCTGCGGGCCCAGCCCCTGCGGAGCGCGCCGTTGACCCCGCGGATATCGAAGCGGCGCGGGCGGCGACAGGCATGCTCGGCGCCCGGCTGAAAGCCCGCCTTGTGGAGACGATGAGCGCCGGCGGCCCGGTCGCCGCCATCGACGTCTGCAATCTTGAGGCGCCGGAGATCGCAAGCGCCGTCAGCGCCGAGACGGGTCTGCGCGTCGGGCGCACGGCGCTGAAGCTGCGCAATCCGGCCAATGCGCCGGACGCGTTTGAGCGCGCGGTGCTGGCGCGCTTCGCCGAAGAGATCGCGGCCGGGGCCGACCCCGCCACGCTCGACCATGCGGAGATCATAGAGACGGCGGGCGGACCGGTCTTGCGCTATATGAAGCCGATCATGACCGGGGCCCCGTGCACCGTCTGTCACGGGACGGACATTTCCACTGAGGTAAAAGCGGCGATTGACGCACGCTATCCGGAGGACGCGGCGACCGGCTTTGCCCTTGGCGAGATGCGCGGCGCCTTTACCGTGTCAAAGCAGCTTGGCGAGTGAGACGCTCGGAGAGAAACACCCATGCGCCTTTTAACACTCTGTACCGGGATCATCGGATTTGTCGCTGTCGTGCTCGGCGCTTTTGGCGCGCACGGTCTGGAAGGTCGGCTCTCGCCCGAGGGAGAAGGCTGGTGGGCGACGGCGACGCTTTATGCGCTGGTGCACGCCGCTGCGGCGCTCGCCGTCGCGCTCAATGCAGCCGGGCCCCGCAAAGCCGGCTGGGCGTTCCTGATCGGCGCCGTGATTTTTTCCGGCTCGCTTTATGCGATGGCGTTAGGCGCCCCGCGCATGCTCGGAGCGATTACGCCGATTGGCGGGGTCGCATTTCTTACCGGCTGGGCGCTGATCGTCTGGCATGGCGTGCGGCGCCAATAAAGAAAACGCCGGATGTTTCCACCCGGCGCTTTCAAATCGTTTCCGAAGGGATGAAACGTTCGCGCGCAAACTATTCCTCGGCGGGGGGCGTCCAGCGCGTCATGCTTGCGCCATCGATATTGCCCGCCCGGCCGGGGCATGGATCTTCATCGAGAGCGAACGTCACCGTGTCGCCATCCATGGTGTATGAATACTTTCCTTTATTCTCGGTCGCGCACGCTTTTTCTTCGTCACTGGCGTCAGCCGGCGGCATGATGTCTTTAAACCAGATCATGCCGTCTTTCGCGCCATATTTGCCGATGACGAACACGACGCCCGCTTCCGTGCCGGCGGCGGCGAACACGCCCTGCGGCGCCATGGTCGCGGAAAAACCGTCGCCCATGAAGACGCCTGTCAGTTCCGGCGTTTCGTATTTCATTTCGCCTTTTTCATGGTGCTCCGCCAATGCGGCGGTTGTGGCGAGTGACGCGGCGGCGGCGAACGCAATAGTTTTTTTCATGGAACCAATCCCCGTGTTGCTGATTGCAAATGCAAATTCGCACATATTTCGAGGACGGACAAAAGATCGGAGATTACGATTCATTTATGACGCAGCGCCGCATCAACGGCGTGTACGCACCAAGATCAGCCACTATGAAGTGTAGAGCGGGTACGGACTTATGAAAGCGCCCGTCTCACCGCCAGCGGTGCGTGATCAGACTGGAAACGCCCAGCACGGAATTGATTGCGATAAAGACGACTAGTGTGGTTTCGACGACGCCCATTGTTTTCTCCCCCATGACCATCAAGGGTCATGGTTCGTTTCAATGGTGGAGAAATTGGGGCGCCGGCGAGGAAATAAAAGGGCCGATGCGTTCACCGCCGATCACGAAATGCGGCGCAAACAAGGCGAGCCCCATACGCCCCGGATCAGGCGGCCTTTTTGACCTCGACCAAGGTGAGGGCGAAGTGAAGGTCCTCTCCGGCTAGGGGATGATTGCCGTCAGCGGTGACGGCGTCGGCCCCGACCTCGGTGATGGTCAGGTTTACGGTCTCGCCATCCTCAGCGCGCGCCGCCAGCTGCATGCCGGGTTGCGGCTCGCCTTCGGGGAGTTGCTCTCGCGGGATGCGCAAAACCAGCTCATCGCGGCGCGGGCCGAACGCGGCGCTCGACGGCACCGTGACAGAGGCTTCCTCACCGGCGCTCAAACCTTCAAGCTTTTGTTCGACGGCGTCGAAAATACCGCCCTCGCCCAGCGTCAACGTTTGCGGCCCATCGCGCTCCGTTCCGCCAACCACACGGCCATTGCCGATGCGCACAGTATATTCAACCGTTACCTTGTCGCCCTTTGCAGCAGCCGTCACAGATTCCTCCTTATAGGAATAAAAAGTGCGCAGTTTAAAAAAGAAATTTCATTTAACGGATCATCGCAAATGCCTAGTCGAGAATCAACTAGCGGCGCCGCAATCTGCGCAGAAAGAGCAGGCTGGAGGCGGCGAAAGTCAACATAAGGCCAATAAACGCCACAAGAGTGATTTCAACAATGCTCATTTGCACCACCATCCGTCAGAACATGGATTACAAATAAGCCGATTCGATGAAACGAGAGGACACTCGATCGTTACCATCGGGTAACCGATTCGAAAGAGACGCCCCGATGGGCGCGCCCCCAGGCCGAAAGCTATTTTCGTCTGGTTATTTCGATCCCGGCTCAAGCGCTTTCATCAAAACACGGCCAAAATCCGCCAGCATGGCGAACATGCCAACAGCGACGCCGCGATGGATTTTTCCAGTATTTTGAAACTCAGTCCAGATGAAAAATCCGGCAGCGCCCATGATGATAATCCGTGCAATGAAGGTTGCCCCGAAATTGACAGTTTTTGCAGCGAGGCGTTTTTTTCGCTCTTCAGGCGTTTCGTCGATCGAACATTTACGGATCCGCGATAGGTCCGGCTCAACGCTGACGCGGCGCCGGGGCGCAGCGGCGGTCGCATCCGCCTGCACAACCGAACCGCCGCCTGCAAGCGCCGCCAGACGATCCGAATTCATACCTGCTGGCTGTTTCTTGCCGCCAAAGCCCATCATCGCCCTCCCCGGGTCAAACCAGGCTCAAGCTTCGACAAGGATGCTTTGGATCAGGTTATGCAGAATGTTTAAATTTTAAGGAGTTTACTATTCACAGCGCTTTATTGAGCATACGCGCCAATGAAAACGGGCGGCCCCGAAAGGCCGCCCGATTCCTAGTCCCCTCTGACGCGTCCGGCGTTAGAAAGATTTGCGAAGCGTGACGCCATATGTACGCGGCTGGTTCGGGTAGCCCGAAACACTGCCCTCTTGCACAACGGTCGGGAAGCCTTGCAGGAAGAAGTCGTTATTCGTGAGGTTGCGCCCCCAGAACAGTACATCGAACCCGCCCTCAGCTTCAAAGCCAATACTGGCGTTCACCACTTTGACATCGCGTGTGATGTCCAACGGAATTGTTTCGATAAGCGGCGTGGCTGTCTCATGCAGATACTCAAGACGTGCGAACCCGCTCAGTGAATCGTTGAAATCATGACGGTAGGTCATTGATGTCGAAATGCTCAGCGGATGGATGCCGGCTGGCCGAGTGCCTGAGAGATCTCGCGATCCCTCGTCATTGCCGCAGTTTACCGGATCAAATGGCGTACAAGGCGCCAAAAGGAAAGAATCATATTCCGGATCGAGATAGGTTGCGCCAAATGTAAATGTCAGCGGATCCCAAGGCGAGTAGAGCGATTCAACTTCGAAACCGCGAACTGACTGCTCACCAGCGTTAACAAGGTCAAAGCCGACGCCGTTAAAGGCGTTTGACTGGAAGCCTTCAATACGCTGGTCGAACAACGCAATGTTGATGTAACCGCCATCGAAGTTGGCTTTGACGCCAAATTCAAAGAGGCGGACATCTTCCGGGCCTGCCGTTCTACCGACGCCGGTCACAGGATCAGGCGGACGAGAGTCGGAAGACAGGTTAAAGGCGCCAGCCTTCCAGCCAGTTGCATATGTGAAATACGCATTGATGCTGTCTGTTACGTCGTAAGCAAGCTGCAGCGAGTAAGTGACCTGATTATCGTCAAGCTGCCCATTGTCCAAAGGATTTGTTGGGTCTGGAAAGCTTGTTTGCGGATCAAAGAACTGGACAGCGCCCAAATCCAATGCTGCGTTGCACTGAAGCGCCGGATTTGCACTGTCGCAAGGTGTTTGGGCGATGATGCCAGCAACAGTGCCAACATTGGAAATACCTGTAAGCGGCATACCAGTTGCCGGATTAATGACAATTCCCGGCGCCAATAATGACAAATCAACAGGCGCAGCGCTTGCCGCCGCAATATTGCCAGGCGTCGGCGGCAACATGGTCAACGCAGAAAAGGCGCCGCCAAAACCAACCTGAACGAGATCAACATTAGAGAATACATCCGTCAGAATGCTGGTGCCGACAACGTCTTTCTTGTCGTCGTTAAAGGCCACGCCACCTGTGAAGGTCAGGCGATCAGTAATCTCAAAATCGGCCTGGCCAAAAACTGAGAAGGACCGGTTGTCCATTGTATAATCACCAATGACCCCCTGGCCAGGTCCGAAGAATGTCCCAGACGGCAGCATGAGCGCGCCTTCAAGCCCACCAAGGGCGCCGGGGGCGCCAAGCAAAGTTAGTAGGTTATCGACATAGGGGCGAATCTGCGTGCCAAAGGTAACGTCACGCTCTAGCGTCACCGTTTCGTCGAAGAAGAAGCCGCCAACCAGCCAGTCGAAGCGGTTATCACCCGAAGACGCGAGGCGGATTTCCTGCGTGAACGTCTCGAAACTCCGGTTTTGCGGGTTTTCCGCCAAGGCCGCAGAACTGAAATCGACATCTGTATTCGTGTCGTCAGTTTGCTCGCGATATGAAGTAATCGATGTGAGTTGGGCAAAGCCAAGGTCCCAATCACCCTGCAACGAACCACCATATCCCTCAAGACGGTTGAATGTATCGGTGTCAATCGTCACTTCGCGGGCAAATGGATCCGTTGGATCGCCAATAATTTCGCCAAGACCGAATGGCGGAGGCGCACCAATTGCAATCGATGTAGCAGGACCGTTTTCTATTTGAACGGCGGCGCAACAGTTTTCGTCAATCTTGTTGTAGTCGCCAATCAGCCGGAAAGAGACCGCATCCGTTGGCTCCCATAACAATTGGCCGCGCACGGCGTAGCGATCACGGTCGTTAATGTCCGTGTCCGTCACAAGATTGGTGGCTGTGCCGTCACGATTGTTGAGGTTGCCGGAAAGTCGAAACGCCAGCGTGTCGGAAATCGGACCGGTTACCGAGCCTCGGAAAATGGTCTGACCGAACGTGCCGTATGTCGCTTCAACACTCCCGCCCCAGTCATATTCCGGGCCTTTGGTGGTGATGGAGATAGCGCCGGCTGACACGTTCTTACCAAACAGTGTCGACTGAGGACCGCGGAGCACTTCGACGCGCTCAAGGGTTGGAAGGTCGAGAATTGCCGACGCTGATCGAGAGCGGAATACGCCGTCAATAAACACGCCGACCGAGCTTTCAATACCAGGATTGTTTGCGCCGTTACCGAAGCCGCGGATCACAAATGTTGTCTGCGATGAATTCTGCAATTGCGAAACGCGCAAGGACGGCACGACTGTCTGTATATCGAACAGGTCGACGATTTGAGAATCTTCGATCACCTGTGAGTCAACGACACTAACCGCAACTGGCACTTCCTGCAGCGTTTGCGGGCGCTTTGTCGCCGTTACGATGATCGTGTCAGATTGCGCCTGCGCAGCGCCGGCGCTGAGCGCAGCGATTGCGGCGCCGGCCATCAATGCGCAATTGCGCGCAGCCGTATTTCGAATGATTTTCATTTTTCAGACCCTTTGCTAGCCCCTCCCTGCGGAGCCCTTTACAGACCGGATTTTTATTGATGTCCGGCCTCTCATCACTTTTGCGTGTTGTCGGAGTCTCGTCTAGGCGGAAAGTCAGCTACGCAAACGCAAAAACTCCAGCGTTACAAAATTACAACATTCTCATAATCGCTACCGGAATTCGATTGCTGCAACGCAACAAAAAACCCAGGCGACACTTCTCTCGCTCAAGCGTTAAGGAAACCGGTTAAATTGTGATTAATCGCAGAACTGGTTTCGAAAAAACCTCACATGACAGATAGATACAATCCCGTCAGGCGGCGCTTTGGTCACGCCTGGACTGAGCTGAGCATATTCGCTTCGACGGAATGAGGATGATCGCGCGGACGCCCTCGCCAACATTCGAGTCCAGACGAAAAACAGCGCCATGAGCCTGTGCAATCGCCTTCACGAGCGGTAACCCAAGCCCGATGCCTTCCTTAGTGCGGCGGCTCGACATTTCAGATTGAGCAAATGGCGCAGTGACCACCGACAATTTATCCGGCTCAATTCCAGGTCCTGAGTCCTTCACCATGATCGCAAGATCGCCGGTTTTTGTTGGGGCCGCTGCGATGATAACCGGCTGTCCCGGAGGGGTGAACTTCAGCGCGTTATCAATAAGCTTAGAGATCGCGCGCGCTAAGAGATGGTAATCACAACAGATTTCCGCGTCGGCGTCTTTGACTTTAACGTTGATATTCGCATTTTTGACCGTCGTATCATTCGCTTTAGGAGCAAGCGTCATTGCTTCCTTTATGAGATCACCCACGGTTGCTTCTTTTTCGTGAATAGTAATCGGACCGGAACGCGCATCCGAAGCCAGCAGCATATCGGAAACTGAATTCAGCAGCCGTCGGCCGCCATCGACGATATAGTCAGCATATTCTCTATGAACATTATCATTATTCTTCTGAAACTGCTCGCCAAGCAATTGGCCAAATCCGATGATAGCGTTTAACGGCGTGCGCAGTTCATGACTCATGATCGACAGGAGTTCGTCCTTAAATTTTTCCCCCGCTTCGGCGCGGTCACGTGCAATCCGCAATGCTTTTTGATCCTCGCCCGCACGCAAAACAAATCGCACCGACTGGCTAAAAAGCGTCCAGTTGATCGGCTTTGACAAAAAAGATGTCGCTCCAGCCGCGAAAGCACGTTCAACAGCGTCGGCATGGTCGCTACCTGTAATGACGATGACCGGCGTTTGTCCGATTGTCGGGTTTTCGCGAATGCTTTTGGTTAATTCAAACCCATCCATGATCGGCATATCCAGATCGGAAATCACCAGATCGGCGCCGTCGGTTTGCAAAAGCGTTAATGCTTCAGCGCCATTCTCGACAGCCGTGACGTCATATCCCACATCACACAGTTTGGATGCGGCCAGCTCCCGCATAATCGGATCATCATCGGCTAGAATAATGCGTTGCTCGGACATAAAAGCGGCCGCCATTATCGGGGATGCGCGATATGCGCACCGATCAGGGTTAATAATATTCCCTGTCGGTTAAGATTAAATTTCGGCCTTCTGTCGCCGCAATCAAATTGCAAGCAATTTCACCCATATTCGCATCTCGGAAAATATCTCAAGCGCGAATCGGGAGGCGGGCGCTGTCGTATAATAACGCGAAAAAAGTGCAATCCTTGCGCGGACGACTGACATCGCTGGTCATCGTTGCTATTTTCGGGGCGGTAACAATTGTTACCGCTTCGTCAATCGGGCGTGAGATAAACCAATATGGTGAAGATAAATATTCAGAACTGAAAGCATCGGCAAATGCCTACGCCACAGCAATCTCAGAGTACGTCAACGACGGAGACCGCGAAGAAACAGCCCGGGCCCTCAGCGCTATCGCTAATGCACCGTCGATTGCCTATGTAAAAGTGGATACTGTCGGAGGCGCCCCTTTTGCAGAATTTGGCGGCGTGCCCAGCACGCCTGCAAGCGACTCTATTATAGCGGCGCCATTTGCGCCGGTATCGAATTTTATACCCGCTCTGTTTAGACAGACATCTTCGATCACTGTACCGATAATCCGTGACGGTGAAATCGTTGGGCAGCTGACATTAAATGCACACAGCGCCGCTCTCTATGACCGGATTGGCGTTCTTATATATGATGCCCTGGTCGCGGCAGTGTTCGCCGCCGTCATCGGATTTTTGATCGCTCTTAAGATGCAGCGGTCTATTACAGACCCGATTATGGATCTCGCCAAAATTATGAGCGATGTCCGCGAGACCGGCGATTTTTCGCGACGCGCGCAGGCGAAGGAGAATGATGAAACTGGCCAGCTCGTTGAAAGCTTCAACAATATGCTCGATCAATTGCAGGAGCGAGACTTCAAGCTTCATGCCCATCAAAAAAACTTGCAAGCTATCGTGGAGCGCCGCACGCGCGAACTGCAATCAGCGAAAGAAATCGCCGAAACGGCAAATCTGGCAAAATCCGATTTCCTCGCCACAATGAGTCATGAAATCCGCACGCCAATGAACGGCATGATGGTGATGGCGGAATTGCTCAGTAAAGCCCACCTGGCGCCGCGACAGAAACGCTATGCGGATGTAATTGCGAAATCGGGGCAAAGTCTACTTGCTATTATCAATGACATTCTCGACTTTTCGAAAATTGAGGCTGGACGGCTGGATCTTGAAAATATCCCCGTCCGCCCCGTCGAAATCATCGATGATATCGTGAGTTTGTTCTGGGAACGGGCGACATCAAAGGGGCTTGATCTTGCAGCTTACGTCGCGCCGAATGTGCCGGAAGTTATCGAAGGCGATCCGGTGAGGATCAATCAGATCCTTTCCAACCTTGTCAACAACGCCCTAAAGTTCACAAATGAGGGTCATGTTACCGTCGCAGCGCGCCGCGTTGCTGGTTCGCAAGACACCTGCGTGATCGAATTCTCCGTCACTGATTCCGGCGTCGGCATTGAGCACGATCAACAGACAGCAATCTTTGAAGCATTCTCTCAGGCTGACCAATCAACTACGCGCAAATTTGGCGGTACGGGTCTGGGATTGGCCATCAGCCGCAGACTTGTTGAGGCTATGGGGGGAGCGATCGACCTTAAGAGCCAACGTGGCAAAGGGTCAAAATTCTTCTTCAGTTTTCCGACATGCGTTCTCAAAACTGCTGAGGCGCCGCGCCGGTCGCTTGAAAGGAAGCGCGCTATTGTCGCTATCGATGGTGCGGCGACCTCTAAAATGTTGGTCAGCCACCTTCAGGAAACAGGTATCTCAGCGCAAATCACCGATGCTAACGGCGAAATCGGCGCCGGAATCGCCTATACAGATATAATTTTCGCCTCACCTGAGTTTTTGAATGCGCTTGCAAGGAAAATCAAAGGCGATCCCAATCAGTGGATCCCCACTCGAATTTGCATCGGTGAATTAGGCGACAGCGCGCCGGACCGCCTGCTCGAAAAAGGCATCGCGGAAGACCTGCTCATCGCCCCGCTCTCGCGCCGCGAAGTCATGCAGCAGGTTGAGCGGATTTTCGATGGCAAGCTTAGAGGAAAAGCCGCCCTTAGCAATGCCGGGCAGGAACCGTCGTCGTTCAGGCGATTCAATGGCGAGTGCGTTCTCGCCGCCGACGACAGCATCGTCAACCGTGAAGTCGTAAAGGAAGCGCTTGGCCGGTTAAACCTGCAAGCCACGCTGGTTGCAGATGGCCGGGAAGCGCTAAAAGTATTTCAGCAGAAAAAATTCGACCTTGTACTGATGGACTGCTCAATGCCCGAAATGGATGGTTTTGAAGCGACCCGCGAGATCAGAAGTTTCGAAAAGAAGGCCGGCGTTGCCAATGTTCCGATTATCGCACTCACTGCCCACGTTGCAGGCAAAGATGGCGCGTGGCGCGATGCAGGCATGAATGATTACCTGACAAAACCGTTCTCTATTGAAGCCCTGTCTAACGCTATCGGTTCACATTTGCACCCAAACAAACAAACCTCAACGACGACAGCAACAGAGCCGATAGCGCCCCGGCGAGCACCAGCAAAAGCCAACGATGACAATGAAGCCTCGCCACAACGCGCCTCCAAGGCTGCTTCCGCCAGAAAGCAAAACAGCGAGCCTTCTTTCGACAGGTCAGTTCTTGAAGCATTGCTGGATATGCAAACAGGCAACACCAATCTGCCGGTCAAAGCGCTAACGCTATTCCAACAATATTCACGGGATGCAATGATCCGCCTTGCCAAAAGTGCAAAGTCGCAAGATCCGGATGAAATCAAATCTGCGGCGCACGCACTAAAGTCTATGAGCCTCAATGTCGGTGCAATGCGGTTAGCCAAGACTTGCTCTGTCATTGAAGAAAGAGCGAGCGGTGACGCAAGTTTGACGGAACTCAGTAGCTTGATCAAACAGGCAAGCAAGAATTACCAAATCGCTCTTTCAAAACTGCCGGAATTGATTGAGCAGTTTTCAATGCGCGCAGCGTGACTCTAATAAACGCGAATGGAAACGCGCACACAGCCGATAATGGAAATATCAGGCGACATGGTGATATCCTGATGCCCGGCTTCGCTGGAAGCCGGCTCAAGACGTGCGGGATTTGCGCGCCAGCGCCTTAAGGTCGGCGTCTGTTTAACGTCAGCGAGGCAGAATTCACCGTCACCGGGCTGGCAATCGTGATAGTCGATGACGACAAGCGTATCAGGCAAGAACGCCAAATTCACTGCAGGATCGTTGATAAACACTGCAAATAAACGCGAAGGGCCAATGGTGACGGGGATATAGTCCTCGGCCATGATATGAGGATCAGCGGTGACATCTTTGGCGAGAAGCGACGCCGAGCGAAGACTAATCACCGGAACATGGCGGACAGGCCTGCGGATATAGGCGGCGGCGGCATGCTTGTCGCTCTCCGCCACGGACCTGTCCCCGGCCGCAAGCCAGTCGAGCGGCGCCTCCAGTGTTTCGGCGAGTTTGGCGAGTGTCAGCCGGCGTGGATCGTGAATGCCGCTTTCCCAATTGGCGATCGCCGGCTGGCTGACGCCAATCCGGCGAGCAAGATCGGCCTGACTCAAACCGCGGGATTTGCGCGCTTGGCGGATTCTCTCACCGATCAATCGGGCTTCGGCGATAATATCTGTTCTGGCTAAATCACTTCCCATAAGTTTATCTTATATTATTCGTATGAAATGCGCGATAAAATTCTGCAGTAAGGTGTTTGGAAACTCCTTACAGCCTCGTAACTGTGAATTTATAACGATTTCAGGCGGTAAACCGCCCAGTATAAAAAATATCAGTTTGGTCTTGAAAAAATCAGCTTGTCTTATATTCTCAAGCTAGTGAAGCTGTTCCACCATAGATTGAGGTAGCAGATGTATGACCTTTGTGATCGTGACGGCGCCGACCGTCTCGCACTCAAAATTCAGGACTTCTGGCGGAAACGTGGATTTGATGTTGTTGTCGAAATGAAAGACGAAGGATTTGTCTCCACCATGCGCTCGGCGCGCACGGATCTTCGCAGCAACATGATCAATGGCATGCCGACCAAACTCGCCGGCGCCGAAGCCGGCTAAGCCGCCAATGCGCTCGTAATAAGCGGCGCGGCGTCATCATAACTGTCAAACAAAGCGGTCGCCTGATCGGAAAGGGTTAGCGGCCCATATCCAAATCGAGCGATAAGGCATGGCATGCCGGCCGCGCTGGCGGCGCGAATATCCGTATCGCTATCGCCAATGAAAACGCCGCGGTGAGCTTTCGTTCTTTCAAGACATAACCGCACCGGCGCCGGGTCCGGCTTGGCGGCGCTCGTCGTGTCCGCCCCTACTATGGTGTCAAAAAGCCCATCAAGGCCGAGAGTCTTCATCAATAATATGGCCATAGCTTCGCGTTTATTCGTGCAAATCGCAAAGCGCGCGCCCTTTTCACCGAGACGTTCAATCATCTCGACAGCCCCATCAAAGGGCCGCGAATGTACGGCGATATTTTCCTGATAGTGGCTTAAGAAACGCTCCAGCGCCGCATCGAGTTCAGCATCATCCGCGTCCCGGCTCGCCGCAATCTGATAGCCACGCATCAGCATGCGCCGCGCGCCATGCCCAACGAGATGACGCACCTCACCTGAAGGAACAGGCCCTAATCCCGCCACGGCCAGCGCATGATTCATCGAGGCCGCAAGATCTTCGGCCGTGTCCACAAGCGTGCCGTCGAGATCAAACAAAATAGCCGCGCCGCTGAGATCGTTATTCATCAAATTACCGCTTTTGAAGTCGAAAAAACGCGCCCGCCGCCGTCGAATCGCATCAATCCCTTAACAAAGACATATGCCGCATCTCAGCGAGTGTGATAGAGCAAGCGGTGTTGTAAGGATGAAAGCCGGCAAATGGAAGACGCCAAGACCGCCGCTGTTATTCTCGCCGCCGGGCATGGCACGCGGATGCGCTCGGCGCTTCCGAAAGTCATGCATGAAATTGGCGGCAGGGCGATGATCGCGCATGTCATCGCGGCAGCGAACACCCTCTCCCCTGACCGACAGGTTGTCGTTATTGGGGATCATGCGCCGGCTGTGGGCGAGTTCGCAACATCCATCGATAAGGCTATCCATGTGGCGGTGCAGTCTCCACCGCAAGGCACCGCGCACGCCGTCTTGCAGGCCATACCTCACCTTGAAGGCTTTGAAGGCGCAGTGCTTGTTCTTTACGCGGACACGCCACTCGTAACCGAACAAACGCTGCAACGCCTCGCCAATGAAATCGCAAATGGCGCCGCCGTCGCCGTGCTCGGTTTTACGCCGGATGAAGCTGGCGGTTACGGTCGCCTCAAGCGCGATCCGGATGGCGCTCTGGCCGCAATCGTCGAAGCGAAAGATGCGACACCGGAAGAATTGGAAATCGGCCTCTGCAATTCCGGCGTGATGGCGATTGACAGCGCATTCCTGAAAGCAAGACTGCGCGACATCGATTCCAACAACGCCAAGGGTGAATATTATTTAACCGACATCGTTGCACTCGCCCGCACCGACAACAGACAATGCGCAGTGATAGAAGCCGATAAGGACGAAGTGCTTGGCGTCAATTCGCGTATTGAACTCGCCGAAGCTGAGCAGCTGTTTCAGAGCCGCATGCGCCTTACGGCCATGGAAAATGGCGCGACGCTGCTGGATCCTGAAAGCGTGTATTTTTCCCATGACACGAAGCTCGGCAAGGATGTAACCGTCGGGCAGCATGTGGTGTTCGGGCCAGGCGTCACCATCGCCGATAACGCAACGATCAAGCCCTATTCGCATCTTGAAGACGCGACTGTCGGCTCTGGCGCCGTCATTGGTCCTTACGCGCGCCTGCGCCCAGGCGCCGATATCGGCGAAGGCGCAAAAATCGGCAACTTTGTCGAAGTTAAAAAATCCGCGATTGCAAAAGGCGCAAAAGTCAATCATTTGAGTTACATTGGAGATGCGGAAATCGGCGCCAACGCCAATATCGGCGCGGGAACCATTACCTGTAATTACGACGGATACGGAAAACATAAAACGACGATCGGCGAACGCGCGTTTATCGGATCAAATTCATCGCTCGTCGCACCCGTAAAAATTGGCGACGGCGCTTATGTCGGTTCGGGATCGGTGATCACCAAGGACGTCGACAAAGACGACCTTGCTGTCGCACGCGGACGCCAGGCGGCGATAAAAGGATGGGCGGCGCGTTTTCGCAAAGCCCATCAGGACAACTGACAGGACAAGCTATGGACAAGGATGCCGGCAAGCGCCGCGCCGCAGAAGAAGCGGCGAAATATGTGGAACGCGGCATGACCCTCGGGCTCGGCACCGGCTCCACTGCCGCCTTTCTGGTCGATATCCTGGGCGCGTGCGTCGCCGACGGCTGGCCGCTGCGCGGCGTGCCGACATCGGAAGAAACGCGCCTCCATGCGACACGCGTTGGCATAGAGATCATAGAGCCGGATGAGACGACCACGATCGACCTTGCAATCGATGGCGCCGATGAGGTGGATCCAGCGCTTAATCTCATCAAGGGCGGCGGCGGCGCGCTGTTGCGAGAAAAAATCGTCGCGAACGCTGCAAAAAAATTCATCGTCATCGCCGACAAGTCAAAGCGCGTGACCACGCTGGGCGCGTTCGATCTGCCGATTGAAATAATCCCTTTCGGATGGGCGCTGACGGTACGCGCCTTGCGCGAGGCGCTCAGCGACCATGGATATAACGGCATCCGCCTTGAACTGCGCGCACGCGATGGCGCGCCGGCGATGACGGATGGCGGCAATCTCATCATTGATTGCGCGCTTGGCCGCATCGAAGAGCCGGCCCGCCTGGACGCCGCCCTTTCAAGCATTCCCGGCGTGGTTGAGACAGGGCTTTTCGCAGGCATGACGGATTTGGTGATTTTCGGCGATGACGACAATGTGAGCATCGCCAAGGCGGCCTAACAGGCTATGCTTCTCTATTACGAAAACAAAGTCTCTGGTGACAAAAGGCGCCCATGACGCAAACGCGATTTGAAAAACTGCAGGACGCCATCAAAACCTATGGCGCCGCCGCGTTCGAAAACCTCCTGAGATGCAAAGGCTTTGGCGAGGCGGTCATTGATGGACTACCCCAGTTTCTGGGATGCAATCGTGAATGCGTCACCGCGGTCCCCGCCGAAGGCGCTTTTGATCCGCGAAGAGATTATGGCGAGGATGCTTTCAGCTTCCGCCATCGCGAGGTGATTGTACTGGAGCCTGTCCGGTTCGGCCTGGCACTGACGATAAAAAACTTTGAGGATTCCGGCGCGCTTTGGTTGCGCACTGTGCTGTCCGTTGAGGTAACCGGCGACAGTTTTGACGTTTTTGTGGCGCAACAGCCTGTCATCCGTATTCCGCTTGATTATGAAGACAAGCTGGACCCCGTTTTCGAAGCGATTTATCGCGAGTTCTTGAACACATTTCAACTTGAAGTACTCGAATTCAATGATAAGCGTTTTGTAACAGGCATCGGGTTTGTACCGGAAAGCTAAGGGCGAGTTATGGCCGACTTTGATTATGATCTTTTCACGATTGGCGCCGGCTCAGGCGGCGTGCGCGCATCACGCCTTGCATCAATCTATGGCGCGCGCGTCGGCGTTGCGGAAGAGTACCGCGTTGGCGGCACCTGTGTCATTCGCGGCTGCGTGCCGAAAAAGTTCCTCGTATACGCCAGTGAATACGGTCACAGCTTTAAGGATGCGGAAGGTTACGGCTGGAAAGCTGAAAATATTTCCTTCGACTGGTCGAGACTGATCGAAAACAAAGACAACGAAATCGACCGTCTGAACGGGATATATATTCGCAACCTGAAAAACGCAGGCGCGGATATTTTTCAGACGCGCGCCGTCCTTAAAGACAAGCACACGGTCCACTTGGTCGATGAGAACCGAGATGTGACCGCAGACAAGATTCTCATCGCAACCGGCGGCGCGCCCTGGGTTGATGAGACCGTGCCCGGTCATGAACTAGGCATCACCTCAAACGAAGCCTTTCATCTGGAAGAACTGCCCAAACATGTTGTTGTCGCTGGCGGCGGCTATATAGCGATTGAGTTTGCATGCATTTTTCGCGGCCTTGGCTGCGACGTCTGCCTCGTTTATCGCGGCGAAGACATCTTACGCTATTTCGATACGGATATTTCCGTTCAGGTTCATTCGGAACTGAAGCGTCAGGGCATTCGCGTCGTCACTCAAGCCGTGTTTGAAAATATTGAACAGCTCGACGGCGACAATAAACGCATCACCTTATCGAACGGCGTTCGTCTTGACGCTGATCTTATTTTCTGGGCGGTCGGGCGAAAGCCATCAACAAACGGCCTTGGCCTCGAAGGCGCCGGCGTCAAACTTGATAAATCCGGTGCTGTCGTTGTCGATGAATATTCAAAATCATCGGTCGACAATATCTACGCCGTCGGTGACGTCACCAATCGCGTGAACCTGACGCCGGTGGCGATCCGCGAAGGGGCGGCTTTCGCCGAAACCTGCTTTAACGATAATTCCCAAAAGATGGATTACACATTTATTCCAAAAGCTGTCTTTTCGCAGCCGCCCGTTGGCTCTGTTGGCTACGCCGAACATGAAGCACGCAAGGAATTTAAAAACATCGATATCTACAAGACGAATTTCCGCGCCATGAAAAACATGCTGACCGGTTCGGAAGAGCGGGTGTTAATGAAGCTCGTTGTCGACGGCGATACGGACCGCGTGCTTGGCTGTCATATCGTCGGTGCGGAGGCGGCGGAAATGATCCAGTGCGTCGCCATCGCCGTCAAAGCCGGCTGCACCAAAAAGCAATTCGACGAAACCGTCGCACTGCATCCCACGATTGCAGAAGAGCTCGTGACCATGAAAGAGAAATATAAAGCGCCGATATAGCCGCAACGGCTGCCATGGACTAAGCTCCCAAACCAAAAGGGGACATCAATGCAACTAAAACCTGGCGTGCACATTTCTCCGAAATTGTTTCAGGACGGCCTGGAGCCAGACGAAGCTAAGCGTCTATTTTCGGATTATGTAGAACTCGTGGTTATTGAGATATTTTCCTATTGCAATCGCCGCTGCACCTATTGCCCGGTTTCAAAAGTGGATCGATTGTCTCAAAACTCATATATGAAAGACGAACTGTTTTTCCGTGTCATCGATGATCTGAAAGAAATTCAATATAACAAGCGAATTTGCCTGAACCTCTATAACGAACCAATGGCTGACCCTGTTCTCTACGAACGCATTGAAACCATACATAAACATCTTCCCGAAGCATATTTGTATTTCAACACAAACGGTGACTACCTGAATGAAGACAACATGAAACTGTTGTCAGAACTTGGCGTTAGTGAAATCACGGTAACACTCCACCATGCGCCTGGCGCGGATTTCGACGATCGTGAAATATTCAGCCGATATACTGAATTTGCGGCAAGGATTCGTAAACGAATTCGGTTTGTCGGTTTTAAGCCAGGAAAATCATTTTCAGGCGTGACGAGCTATAAAGACCTAAAAATCAACGTCATCGCCAGCAACTATAGCGAAATCGGCGTCAATCGCGGCGGAACAGTTGAAATTGAGGCCAAAGTCGACCGTCAATGGCCATGCCGGCGTCCGTTCAGCGACTTCACTATCTATTACGACGGATCTGTATTTCCATGCTGTCAGTTCTTTCCAGACCTTGGAACGCATGACGAGTTTCGTGCAGATTTTATCCGCCCTGACCGACCCATTTATTCTATCTTTACAAATTCCTTGATGAGTTCATTTCGGCACGACTTATTCGCTCATGGGCCAAAAAAATTCCCCTGCAATGAATGCGGCGAAGCGCTGGTATCAGAACAGCCCGACCAAATTCGCGCCAGAGCAGATATGAAATCTCGCCTAACGCAAGGCGAAGCCATTGTCGTTTCGAATTTTTCCCCCAACGCAATCGATTGGCGAACAAACGTAGATGAATAACGAGCAGGGAGCTTTTCTGTGATGCTCCCACATCTCCACATTGCCGACTAAGCACACGGACACCCCTGACACACTAGAAAGCCAAGCGCCGCTGGCGCCAATCAATATTGCACTGCATGAGTGGCTCCGCTAACACCTTTGGCTATCGCGAAAGGCAAGGGAACGTTCATGTCAGAGACCATTGGCGGTCTGGAGTTCACCGGACCGATCAACAGCGCAGATCGGGAAATCCTGACGGAGGATGCCTGCGCTTATCTTGCAGAGCTCGTTGACGCGTTCGCGCCGCGCCGCGATGCGCTCCTCGAGGCGCGCGCAGACTGGCAAGCGAAAATTGATGCCGGCGTTTTGCCTGATTTTCGCGCCGAGACACAAGAAGTCCGTGACGGCGACTGGACAGTCGGCGCCCTGCCCGCAGACCTTCTCGACCGCCGTGTAGAGATCACCGGCCCCACCGAACGTAAAATGGTCATCAACGCCCTCAATGCAGACGTCAAAGTCTTCATGGCGGATTTCGAAGACGCGCTGTCGCCGACCTGGCGCAATGTGATCGAGGGACAAACGAATTTGCGCGACGCCGCGAGGCGTACGATCAGTTTCGCCAATCCGAAATCAGGCAAATCCTACACGCTTAACAACGATCCTGCAGTATTGATCGCCCGAGTGCGCGGTCTGCATCTCGATGAGAAACATGTCCTGCGCAACGGCAAAGCGATCCCTGGCTGCCTTATGGATTTTGCACTGTATTTCCTGACCAATCAGGAACAGCTGCGCGCGAACGGGTCGGGACCTTATTTTTACGTGCCCAAGCTTGAGCATTATGAAGAAGCGCGGTGGTGGAATGAAGTCTTCGTTCATGCTCAACAACATGCTGAACTTCCGGTCGGAACAATCAAAGCAACGATGCTGATCGAAACCCTGCCGGCGGTTTTCGAGATGAACGAAATTCTCTTTGAACTGAAGGACCATGCGGCGGCGCTCAACTGTGGCCGGTGGGACTATATTTTCAGTTACATCAAGACACTGAAAAATCAACCGGACCATATGTTGCCGGACCGCCATGCTGTCGGCATGGATAAGCCGTTTCTCGACGCCTATTCGCGCCTGCTGGTGAAGACCTGTCACCGGCGCGGTGCACTCGCTATGGGCGGCATGTCAGCATTCCTTCCCGCCAAAACGCCGGACGAAGACGCCGCCAACAAAGAGAAAGTCCGTATCGACAAGCAACGCGAGGCGGATAACGGCCATGATGGATCGTGGGTGGCGCACCCCGCCCTCGCCGATGTCGTCAACGCGGTCTATTCAAACGCCTTCGAAAAAGGCGCGACCAATCAGCTTGACGTCAGTCGCGAGACCGATGCACCCGTCACCGCCGAAGACTTGATTGAGACGCCGGATGGCTCCTTCACTGAAGAAGGGTTGCGCAGCAACATTCGCATCGCCGTTCAATATATCGAAGCCTGGCTTGGCGGGCTTGGCGCCGTCGCGATCTACGGCCTGATGGAAGACGCCGCCACCGCGGAAATCTCACGCGCGAGCATCTGGCAATGGATCAAGAACGGCGCTGTGTTATCCAACGGACAAAAAATGACGGCGGAATATTTTCGCAACGTGATGGCTGAAGAACTTCAGGTCGTCCGATCCGAGGTCGGCGATGAAATCTGGGAAGCCGGTCATTTCGATGAAGCAGCCAAGCTGCTTGAGCCGTTATGCGTGTCGCCGGAATTCGATACCTTTTTAACGCTCTCGGCCTATCGCAAACTTTAGCGTCAGCGACATTCGGACTTCGCACGATCAAGCGCTGCGGAAACCCCGCGCAGCGAAATCACATAGCTCGTCGCCGTACCACGTTGGGAGACCGCGCCGATGCGCATATCGGCGCCGCGACGCATGGCTCTGACGAGCCGGGTCTCTTCGTCGGCGGCTTCGATGAAGGCCTCATTCTCAGAGACATACATATCCCACTTATCGGAGCCAATCCGCACCGTCGGCTCGGGCTTGGCGTTCAGCGCATATCCGGTCATCAGGCTTGGCTGTTCCGTCGCCGCCCCTGACGCCCACGTCGCCACAAGGAAGAACACATCGCCATGATTGACTGATTTCGGCGATTTGTCGGTCGCCTCCGTCGCCACAAAACAGATTTTCTGCCCATCCGCCTCGCGCACGAAAACGCTCCAATCCTTATAGGTCGCCTTCGCTTCGGGCTGCTGCGCGAGGGCGGCTCCACCGGTGAAGCTGGCGGCGACGGCGATGAAGGCGAGTGGCAATAGACGAGACATGAAAACAACGCTCCTTGACGGCAATCACAGACCAGATTTCAAGCCACATAACATAGTTCGAAATTTGTCGCGAGCATGGCGCCAAGATCAATTGCAACCGCCCCGCCCATGCGCCATAACGGCCCGGAATTTCATATATTTTTAACCGGAGGCAATTGATGAAACCCGGACGCGATTCGCTCAACACCAAGAAAACCCTGACCGCCGGCGGCGCAAGTTACGCCTTTTTCAGCCTAGCGGAGGCGGAAAAACAGATAGGCGATATCTCGCGCCTGCCGTTTTCGCTGAAAGTGCTCTTGGAGAACTTGCTCCGGTTTGAAGACGATCGCTCCGTGACTGTCGACGACATAAAAGCCTTCGCTGACTGGTTGAAAGCCGGCAAATCAACACGCGAGATCGCCTATCGCCCGGCGCGCGTCCTGATGCAGGATTTCACCGGCGTCCCGGCGGTGGTCGATCTCGCCGCCATGCGCGACGCAATGAAAAAGCTCGGCGAGGACCCGGAAAAAATCAATCCGCTGGCGCCGGTCGATCTCGTCATCGACCACTCTGTGATGGTCGACTATTTCGGCGGTCCGAATTCATTCGAGAAGAACGTTGCGCGCGAATATGAACGCAATGGCGAGCGCTATAAGTTTTTGAAATGGGGACAGGGAGCGTTTGATAATTTC
This sequence comes from Pseudomonadota bacterium, assembly GCA_039196665.1. GTDB lineage: Bacteria > Pseudomonadota > Alphaproteobacteria > Caulobacterales > Parvularculaceae > Hyphococcus. The sequence continues at coordinate 115,531 of JBCCUQ010000005.1, forward strand.
CGCGTCGTGCCGCCGGGCACGGGTATTTGTCATCAGGTCAATCTCGAATATCTGGCGCAAGCGGTTTGGACCGCCACAGCCAACGGCGAAACCTACGCCTATCCCGATACGCTTGTCGGCACGGACAGCCACACAACGATGGTCAACGGGCTATCTGTTTTGGGTTGGGGCGTCGGCGGCATTGAAGCCGAGGCGGCAATGCTTGGTCAGCCTATCTCCATGCTCATCCCGGAAGTCATCGGCTTCAAGATGACCGGCAAGCTGCCGGAAGGCGCAACCGCGACCGACCTTGTGCTGACGGTGACGGAAATGCTTCGCAAGAAAGGCGTTGTCGGAAAATTTGTCGAGTTCTTCGGACCTGGCCTTGATCATCTGGCGCTCGAAGACCAGGCGACCATCGCCAATATGGCGCCGGAATATGGCGCAACTTGCGGCTTCTTCCCGATTGACGAAGAAACCTTGCGCTACCTCAAGGCGACCGGCCGGGACGAAGGCCGCATCGCGCTGGTTGAAGCATACGCCAAAGAACAAGGCATGTGGCGCGAAAAAGGAACGCCGGATCCGGTTTTCACGGACACGCTTGAGCTTGACCTTTCAAGCGTCGTTCCCTCCCTCGCCGGGCCAAAACGGCCCCAGGACCGCGTGCTGCTTTCGCAAGCCCCGGAGGGTTTCGCCACTGCGCTCGATAAAGAATATGGAAAAGCCGCCGAAGCCGACAAGCGCGTGCCGGTCAAGGGCGAAGATTTCGACCTTGGCCATGGCGACGTCACCATCGCGGCGATTACATCGTGTACTAACACATCCAACCCATCCGTTCTGATTGCGGCGGGTCTCGTCGCACGCAACGCGCGGGCGAAAGGTCTCACCGTCAAACCCTGGGTGAAGACGTCGCTCGCGCCGGGCAGTCAGGTCGTCACCGATTACCTCGACGCTGCGAACCTTACCGACGATCTCGATGCGCTAGGGTTCAATCTTGTCGGCTATGGCTGCACAACCTGCATCGGCAATTCCGGCCCGCTGCCTGAGCCGATCTCCAACGCCGTCAATGAACACGATCTTGCCGTCGCATCTGTGCTTTCCGGCAATCGAAACTTTGAAGGCCGCGTCTCGGCGGATGTGCGCGCCAACTATCTTGCCTCGCCGCCGCTTGTCGTCGCTTACGCCATCGCCGGGTCCATGAATATCAACCTCACAACCGACCCGCTCGGCGAGGACAGCGATGGAAACGATATCTTCCTGAAAGATATCTGGCCGTCTAATAAGGAAATCGCGGAGGTCGTTCGCGAACACGTTACAGCGCAAATGTTCGCCTCTCGCTATGCCGACGTCTTTAAAGGCGATGATAAATGGCGCGACATCGACGTCAGCGACGAGGAAACATACCAATGGCCGCCATCGACCTATGTCGCCAACCCTCCTTATTTCGAAGGCATGACCAAAGAGCCGAAGCCGGTTCAGCCGATCAACTCGGCGCGAATTCTGGCCATGTTCGGCGACTCGATTACCACCGACCACATTTCACCGGCGGGATCGATCAAGGAGGACGGACCGGCGGGTGAATATCTGAAGTCGCATCAGGTGCCGGTTCAGGAGTTCAACTCTTTTGGCTCACGGCGCGGCAACCACGACGTCATGATGCGCGGCACCTTCGCCAATATCCGCATCAAGAACCAGATGCTGCCGGGCACTGAGGGCGGCGTCACGAAATATGTCCCGTCGGGCGATGAAATGCCGATCTACGACGCAGCAATGAAGTACAAGGAAAGCGGCACGCCGCTGGTGGTTGTCGCCGGCGAACAATACGGCACCGGCTCATCGCGCGACTGGGCTGCGAAGGGCACCATCCTTCTCGGCGTGCGTGCGGTCATCGCGCAAAGCTTTGAACGCATCCACCGCTCAAACCTTATCGGCATGGGTGTCCTGCCGCTGCAATTTGCGGACGGAGATTCATGGACATCGCTTGGCATGACTGGCGATGAGGAAATCACCATCGAAGACATCGATCAGATTTCGCCGCGCGGTAATGTCTCTGCTTCAATAAAATATGCAAACGGCGATACAAAAACTATTTCAGCGTTGGTGCGAATCGATACGGCGGACGAGCTCGACTATTTCCGTCATGGAGGAATTCTGCATTACGTGATTAGAAAACTTGCAGCGTAGACAGACGAAATATCACAAAACAACCAAAAGATGCATCTCAAAAAAGATACATCTTTTGGTATGTAGACCGGCAAGCTCTTTCCTGTAACCTCCCGCAACCTTAGGTTACAGGGGGGACGGTTGAGCACGCGACTAGCAATCACAAACGGGGTATACGGAGCAAACCCACTTCTTACTGCGTTGCTCTTGTCATTCGCGTTGAGCGGCGCCGCCAGCGCATCTCCCTGGACGCGCACAGACAACGAACTCCTGATCATTTCCCGTGCTGATTACTTCAAGGCTGATCTGCAACCCGTCAGCACGCCGGATGGATTCGTTGACAGCCAGTTCCAGCGCATTGAATCCAATACATATGCTGAATTTGGATTGACCGATGATGTCATGCTCGGCGCAAAGGCCGTTTATGGCACGACCTGGCTGACACGCGGCGCAGACATCGAAACCGCAACCGGATTTTCGGAAGTTGAAGGATTTGGCCAGTATCAATTTCTCCGCTCCGGGCGTGATGCGGGGAGCGTTCGGATTGCCGCAGCAGTACCTTCTAATTTCTCCTCCGGGGTGCGCCCTGCGCTTCAGGCGGATGGAATCGATATAGATATATCCACATTATACGGACGAAACCTTTATGATAATGACTTCAAGATATTTTCGAGTATTGAAGGAGGATTTCGCAAGCGTACTGGAGAAGCGGCGGATCACATCCGCCTACAGTCAACACTAGGCATCGAACCAAGCGCGCAGTGGCTCTTTCTGCTTGAAACATTTGCAACAGTCTCGCTTCGGAATGAAGATTTGAGCGGCGCCGATTTCGACGTTGTCAGAATTCAACCTTCTATCCTTTGGCGGTTTTCTAACAGGTGGGGCCTTCAGGCCGGCGCCGCAGAAGAGATAACCGGGCGAAACATCACCTTAGGCCGAACATTTTTTATTGGACTCTGGTCAAGATTTTAGATGTTCGACGAAATTCCACATTCCACAGAGAATATGTCGGGGGCAAGCCCAATACCGCCCCCCGACAAAAGTCTGCAAAAATTTGAGAGGCTGCGCGCCTACGCCAAAACGGGAAAAATTCCCTGGCGGAAGGTGTCCGCGTGGAAGCGTGAAGATTTATGTAACAGTCAGCTCCTATCGCCTTACGATGTTGGCGAACGCAATGGTATTGCTTTTCCCTTGCGCGCGCACCGTTTCGTTTCAAAAAGAGTTTTTCAAGATAGCCTGAAACAACGCTTTCTTGAGGATATTTCTGACGCGTCAATCGGGCGCCTGAAAACAACCATGCCGGAATATTCAGCTGCATCGTCGTTGTCGCTTCTGCAAAAGACGCTTGTTCTCAGTCTTGTACTTATATTCATCTGGGCATTGATCAATTTTCCAATCACCACGCTGGTCATATTGAACACAGGCGTCACCGCTTACTTTCTGCTGGCGATTTTTTACCGAATTATCCTTCTGGTTATCGGCGGCAAGTCCCCCGCGGTAAGCGAGCAACCGCAAGCTCATTATATTCAAACTCTTCCGATAATCACGATTTTATTGCCTCTCTACCGCGACGCCGACTCGCTTGTGTCTCTGACGCAATCAATAAACAGACTGCAATATCCGAGAGAGAAAAAAGACGTCAAACTGTTATTAGAAGAAGACGACGTCGAGACCATTGCAGAAGCAAAGCGCCTCGGCCTCGCCGACCAGTTTGATCTGATGATAATACCGGAAGGCGGTCCGCGAACCAAACCAAAAGCCTGTAACTATGGCATGCATCTGGCCCGTGGAGACCTAATCGTTATTTATGATGCGGAAGACCAGCCGGAACCAGACCAACTGCTGAAAGCAGCCCGCGCCTTTGAAAACGCGGACCCGTCTCTCGCCTGCGTACAAGCGCGGTTGAATTACTATAACCACAGCGAAAACTGGCTGACGCGCCTTTTCACTCTCGAATATTCACTCTGGTTTGACTGGCTTTTACCGGCTTTGCAAAAACTCAATGTACCGATCCCGCTTGGCGGCACATCGAATTTTTTTCGTACTGACACCCTCGTGAAAATTGGCGGATGGGACCCTTACAACGTCACCGAAGACGCGGATCTCGGACTTCGCATTTCGAAACTTGGTCATCATGTGGAGATTCTCGATTCCACGACCTTCGAAGAAGCCAATTGCCGGATGGGCAATTGGATCCGTCAACGCTCACGATGGATGAAAGGCTATATGCAGACCTGGCTTGTCCATATGCGCAGGCCCGACAAAATTATTGCAACAACCGGCTGGAAAGGGCTTTTGTCCGTTCAACTTTTTATTGCGGGCAATGTTTTAAGCGCGCTCATCAATCCTGTCCTATGGGCGGTGTTTGTATTCTGGCTCTTAACATCGTCACCCGCCATATCGGCTTTTTTTCCTGAGCCGCTCTTGTCCTTCAACCTGTTCGCCCTCACCTTCGGCAACCTCTTTTTCATGACGCTCGCGATCATCGCGCCGTTAAAAAGGCGCTGGTTCCATTTGTGCCTCGCCGGCGTGACGGCGCCGGCCTATTGGCTGCTCACCTCTATCGCCGCCTATAAAGCCTTATGGCAGATCGTTTTTCAGCCCCATTATTGGGAAAAGACCGATCACGTCATCAGTGAAATGGCGATCGCCCGGCGTGAGGAAGCGCTTCGCGAGGCAAAATAGAATTGCGCATTGGCGCCAAAAATCTATATGAAATCGCGTCAATATCGGAGACTTCATGAGCGCGCTTGCCGGTCATCACTATCGAAAAATGAACGGTCTCGGAAACGAGTTCGTCGTTCTTGACCTGCGTGAAAGCGAAGCAAAGCTGACTTCCGACGCCGCCAAGTTCATCGCTGCGCCCGCCACCGGCCCCGGATGCGACCAGGTCATCACAATTGAAAAACGCAACAGCGCAGACGCTTTCTTCATGGGTGTCTGGAACGCGGACGGTAGCGAAGTCGGCGCCTGTGGCAATGCAGCTCGATGCGTTGGCTGGCTATTGATGGAGGAAACCGGCGGCGACGAAATTTCGTTTTCAACCGGCGGCGGCGATGTCCACGCGACACGCATCGGCGCGGATCGAATTGCTGTCGATATGGGCGAGCCGAAATTTCAATGGCGTGATATTCCTTTGGCGGAGCAATGCGACGATACACGCTATGTCGATGTCAAGCTTGGCCCGATCGACAATCCCGTTCTGTGGGGCCCATCGGCGGTGAATGTCGGTAATCCTCATTGCATCTTCTTTGTTGATGACGCCGAAGCGCAGTCGATTGATCGGTTTGGTCCGTTGATAGAACACCACCCGATGTTTCCCGAACGGGTCAACGTGTCCGTGGCGCAAATCACAGGCAAACATGCGATCCGCTTACGTGTTTGGGAGCGCGGTGTCGGCATTACAAAAGCATGCGGCTCCGCAGCTTGCGCGGCTTTAGTATGCGCGCATCGCCGCCGCCTGACTGCACGAAAAGCCACCGTCACCCTTGACGGCGGCGATTTGGCGATTGAATGGCGCGACGACAATCATATTATCATGACCGGGCCCTTTGCCCTTGACGGCGAAGGCCAATTACCCGCCGATACGCCGTGATGGCCAAACTCTATTTTAACTACGCGGCGATGAACGCCGGCAAATCGACCACGCTGCTGCAATCGAGCTTTAATTACCGCGAGCGTGGTATGAACACGCTTGAGTTTACTGCGGATCTTGATACGCGTGATACGCACGGCGCCATCTCATCCCGCATTGGCCTGAAGAAAAACGCGTTGCTCTTCAACGAAGAAACAAATCTGTTTGATATTATCACAGCGCAATGCCGGTCGGAAAAGATTAACTGTGTGTTTCTTGATGAAGCGCAATTCTTGAACAGTACTCAAGTTATGCAACTCGCCCAGGCGGTCGATACGCTGAATATTCCGATTATTTGTTACGGCTTAAGAACGGATTTTCGCGGAGAGCTATTCGAAGGGAGCGCGCGTCTTTTTGCACTCGCCGATGAAATACGCGAGCTTAAAACGATCTGCCATTGCGGGCGAAAAGCGACCATGAACCTGCGGATCGACAAGGACGGTAATGCCGTCATCAGCGGCGATAAAATCGAAATCGGCGGCAACGACAGGTATACGCCCTTATGCCGAAAACACTTCTATGAGTCGTTTGACCGCGAACGCTAAGTTACGAATCAACCATAAGCGCCATAGAAGTTCGTGATCGCGACGCTCAACTCGTGCATGAGCGACCGAATACGCTTTAACGGCGCGACAATACCGGCATGAATTTCAGGGTAACCCCCGTGAATGTCAGCGCCTTCAACTGGCTCGTCGATTTCCTGCATCAGATTTCCGGCAGGACTTTCCTTGGGGAATATGGAGGCAAGAGCGTCAATGACATCATCGAGACGCAATTCAAGCGACATTTCGATCAGGTCACTGTGCTCAACATCATGCCGGCGTGAGAAAGCGGGCGCCCTGGCGACGAGTGACGCGGCCCGCGCAATCAGCGCCTGGCGAACAGCATGCAGAATACTGAGATCAACGCTAAGACCTGACATTCCCATAGTTTCATCACCGACGGCTAAGGCGTCTCGCACGGCGTCCGTATTGCGAAAGTCACGCGCCAAAAAGTCGGCAAGGCGATTAAACGAAATACTGATATTGTCAGCCTGCAGGGCTTGTAAAACAGTCTCATATGAATCGGCGCGCGTGGTTTTTCGCGCATTCCCGGCGAGTGCGGACCAGAATGACGGGGCATAAATCCCGGCATAAGCACGCAGGATCGAGATACTCGTCAACGATCTTGCGTGGAACGCCATTGCCAGCAACTCCTGCATACGAACCGAACCGCGAGTGTGCTCCAGGAACTTGTCCATCTCGCGCCCGCTCGCGATGCCAATGCCGCCCGAGACGTTCGATGGAATCGCAATCTGTTGAAGCATCGCGTTGTGGGGAATAGCGCGGACAGACCTGATCTCAGGCGCGCCGCCCTTCTCCTGGCGACGGGTCTTTCTGGAACCCGTCTTAAACAAAAGGCTTTTGGGGAAGGAAAACAGCACGCGCCGATAATCTTCGCGCTGATATAGATCTTCCTGCCACGCCTTCAAACCACGGTAAAAGTCCCAGGAAAAATTGATGTCCGAATAAAATGCATCTTTATAATCAGGCGATGGAACTTCGTTTATATAATTCCATAGAGCTTGCACAGTTGCGCTTGAAAGATCTGGCGTCTGAAAGTGCAGATAGCCCTCACCGCCCTGAAAACTGAACTCGCTATTAAGAGCGATACCCGATTTTTGAAAACGACTTCTCACCCACGGCGTGATCGTATGATTGATACGCTGATGAAAAGTTCCGGGATGCGTCCCACGGCCCATGGATTCGCCATGAGTATTGAAGATCAGCGCCTCTACATCCGGCAAGCCTGCGGCGTCCAGCGCACGCGCAAACAGCACTTGCAAGCGCTCGGCGGCCAGCGCAGCCGCGCATTGACCCATGAACCGCCCGGAGTCGGAAAACCCGATCTGGATCGACATTCTTTTACGGCGCTGAATGTAATCGCGATATTCCGGCTCATCGAGCAAACGCTCTATAAACCGCCCGCCCCCCTCCAGCGCCTGCGGCGTTTCAAACAGCGGCGAGATGTCGAGCTTGTGGTCGACGCCGTAAAGACGCGCCAGGTAAACTGCGCCCATCACCGTCGCTGGCGCTTCGCATTCGGCGATCAAAAACCGGACTGGCGTGTCGGCGTCAATATGCTTCAGGATCTGCGCGCATAACATAAACTGCCGGCGTGCGGTCATCTGTTCCAGGAAAACCGAACCAAAATTAATCGACCGTTTATCGGCCGCCTGCGCCCTTTGCGCCGCGATCGCCAGCGCTGAGTGGCCGGAAAATTCAGTATCGGGATCAAGTCCAAAATCAGTTTTCAGAGCAGAGCGAACTTGCGCCGCATTAACGCGCAAATGAATACGCGCAACGCCAAGACCGCATGCGCGCATCTCTGCGCGCAACAAACACAATGCTTGCGTTTTGGCGGAATCTTTTTCGTTCGCAATACCGGCGGATAGCGCCTCAATGATCGGAGCAAAGCTGACTAATCGCGCATCGTGATCACGCGTTAGAAAATTAGCCGCTTTCACAACCGTTTCCGGGTCGCTTAAATCACCAGTAAAGAGCGCCGCCTGTTGTTCCGACAAAGACGCCGCCGCCGCTATTTGATCATGAACCGCCTTGATTTGTGAATCGGCGCCAAGCACCAGAATATCATTCAGCGCCTCGGCATAACGATGCAACTGCGCGGCTTTTTCCGCCAAGCGAATGCGGATGGTTTCCGCCCAGTGAATATCGGTGCGCCCATCAAGATCATACCCAACCCAAGTCGCCATACTCACAGGATCGGGACATAACTCACGCCATTTATCGGGAAAACGGCGCTCCGCCTCCTCTAGAAGAGTTTTGTTGAGCGCCCTTACTGCATTTTGCGCATTTTCAATCGCAATGCGCGCCTCATCATGTTCATATTGTAGCGTAATATCGTTACCTGTCGGCGCCGTTACCTTCGCAAGGTCTGCTCGCCACTTTTCAAGCGCCTTTTTGTTTTTAACTCCGGGATAAGACGCCGCCAGTTCACGCTTTGGTTTTCCTAACGCAAATGTTGGGTGCGCGGTAAAGACGATGCCAACGGCGCATTTCTCAATCCTTTTTTTGAACTCCTCAAAGCCAGCGTCTGCATCGCTGCGCGCCCACTGGGGCATCGTAATTTTTTGAGGCTCGTGGCATTCATGAAACGCCCGTATCCGGTCTTCGAATGATTGAACGCTTATATCTGTAATAATCGCCGACAGCTTATCTACTGAAAGCGAATTATTTTCGAGTTTCAGAAAAAGGTCAGATGCAACTTTGCGCACCGGGTTGACCAATGGATCATCGACGCCTGCTTCACAAATGTCCTGAAAGGTCTGCCGAAGCGATTGGATGTCCATGAAAGCGCGTCATCACTCTTGTTGCGTCGCGCCTATACCTAGCTGTTCCGGACAAGACTTTCAAACAGCTCTTTACGTTTCATCATCAGGTTTTTTGAACTGTAGTCATCGACGATGCGCTGGCGTGCGGCGGCGCCAAGGGCGTGGCGCTTCGCCTTATCGTCAAGCAAATCGCAAATTCTATCGACGACGGCTTCCGGTTTGGTCATATCAACAAGCGCCCCGTGAACATTGTCGTCAATCAACTCCCGAACGGGCGCATTATCAGAGGCGACGATCGCGCACTCGGCGCTCATGGCCTCCATCATTGACCAGGAAAGCACAAACGGAATTGTAAGATAGGCATGGATGCTGGAAGCCTGCAAAACATCCAAGTACTGGTTTCTTGGCAACAGCCCGGTGAAATGCACGCGGCCCATGTCAATCTCAAGTTCATTGAGCATGCGCCTTTTCCAGCTATCGCCTTCGCCAAGCTTCTTCCCATAGGCGACGCGATCTTCGCCAACGATCACAACACGGGTCTGTGGCCGACGCTTTAGAAGCGTTTCGACAGACTTCATAAATTCCGGGAATCCCCGATATGGCTCCATACCTCGGGCGACATAGGTGACAATCTCATCGGCGCCGCTGAGATCGAGATTGCCGATTTTCAGTTTTTTATTTCTGTCCGCGCAATAAGTCTGCGTATCGACACCATCATGAATGATGTGAACTTTATCCTGAAAACAAGTCGGCAGTTGGGCATGCTGGAACCGTGTCGGCGCGATGCCCGCATCGCAACTTACTAGATCGCTTAAGATTGCCGCATTCCGCATTCGTGAACGAAGCTGGTCATCCATTGACCGGTCTTCATTATCGCCATGTACGACATCTGGGGAATCGGGCCAGTAATACCATTCAAAATACCCGACATATTTCGCCCGGGGCCAAATGTCTTTTGCGAACAATCCCGGCCCCCAGCCCGAATGGGCGACAACAATGTCCGGATCAAGTCCGGTCGGTTTCAGTTTAAGCGCGCTGCGCGCGACCGCCTGCCCGTGCAGGATCGCGTTTTCAAAATTCATCGCATACGGATGCGTTTTTTCGCTAACGCTGCGATGCGCTTCATAATTGAAAACACGAAGTCCACGGAGCGATGAATTCTTCCGCTGCGTGCCGAACCAAACATCCCAACCTTGCGCAGCAAGATACTGCCCCAGAAAGCCAAACTGCGCCGGAAAGTTATTGTGCAAAAAAACAATCTGCATGGATTATCAGTCTTCTCTAAATGACCGCGCAAGCGCATCTGTCAGCGGACGCAGGAGGTAACTGATTGCAGGCTGTTTGCCGGTTTTTATAAATGTCTCTGTTGGCATTCCCGGCACCAGAAGCTCCCCATGCAGAACTTCCGTAAGCTTGGACGCATCCGGTAAATCAATCAAGACAAGGTAATAGGGCGCACCTGTCACTTGATCGATCAGACTGTCCGCTGAAACCGAGCGAACAACGCCATCGGTTTGTGGCGTCATTCTTGCGCTGAATGACGAAAAGCGGATCATAGCGTCCTGTCCGGCGCGCACCTTTTCGACATCGCTCGGCGATATCCGGGCCGCAATTTCCAGTCTGGCGTCGGCGGGAACGATATCCAGCAACGCTTCTCCCGCACCGACGACACCGCCGATTGTATGAACGGCCAGCCCGATAACACGCCCCCCCTGGGGCGCTTTTATCTCTGTGCGCGCCAACGCATCAGCCGCCGCTACACGCGTTTCTTCCTGTTCAGCGATGGACAACTCGACATCACGCAGCTCAGCAATGGTTTCTTCGCGCGCGGTTTCTTTGATGCGTTCAATTTCCAGCTGCGCTTCGGCGACAATGCTGTCAGCTTCCGCCAGCGCCGCGGTCAGCGATCCGCGCTCACCGGAAAGCCTTTCACTTTCGCGTTCAAGGGCGCGCAACCGGGTCAAAGGCGCGAACCCTTTTTCATAAAGATCACGGACGCTTTCAAGCTCATCGTTGATAAGGTCCGATTGCGCAACAGTTGACATGCGTTGTGCGGAAAGCCCGGTCATCCGTTTTTCCTGCTGCGTAATTCGCTCTTCAAGCAGCGATATCTGACGCTCCAGCGTCGCCTTGCGTGCAAGGAACAAATTCCGCTGCCCTTCAAGCATCGCGCGGAACGTGGCTGTGCGTAGCACTTCCGGTGCGCCGGAAGCCTCACTCATAATGTCATCGTCGTCACGCGCCGCCAGCAGTCGCGTTCGCCGCGCATATAGTTCAGCCAACTGACTTTCAATACGAGCAAGGTTCGCGCGCGTGACCGTATCGTCAAGGCGCACAAGAACTTCACCCTGTTCAACGAGCTGGTTCTCACGAATGAGGATCTCGCTGACAACGCCGCCTTCAAGGTGCTGCACTGTCTTGCGATTGCTCTCGACCGTCACCTGTCCCGGCGCAATCACGGCGCCGTCAATTGGTGCAAGAACGGACCAAAGCGCCAGACCGCCAAAAACAGCGATCACAATGCCAAGCCCAAACCGAATAAATGTTGAGGCCGGCGGGGGCGGCGCCATCTGGCTAGCTTGCATTGCCCGCTCCACCCTGGCGTTGCTTTGCATTAGCTTCAAACGAAGCAACCATGCCTGGCGCAATCTTTTTCAACACCTCATCGCGCGGACCAAATGCGCGTGTCTCCCCTTCCGCTAACATCAACAGCTTATCGACAAAGGCGATGGCGCTCGGCCGATGCGCAACAATAATTGTTGTCGCCTTGCGCGCCTTTAAACCTTGCACTGCGTCTGCAAGGGCAGCGTCCCCGTCCGCATCAAGGTTAGCGTTCGGCTCATCAAGAACGACAAGCACCGGGTCACCGAAAAGAGCGCGCGCCAGACCCAAACGTTGCTTCTGGCCTGCCGACAAGCGGCGGCCATGACTGCCAATATCCGTATCGTAACCATCCGGCATGGCGAGAATCATCTGATGCGCGCCTGCGGCCTGTGCGGCGGCGATAATCTTTTCAGGTGAGGCGTCATCGGTAAAGCGAGCAATATTTTGCGCCGCTGTGCCGGCAAACAGTTCCACTTCTTGCGGCAAATACCCGACATAGGGACCAAGCGCATTCGGGTCCCAATGGGCGATATTGCCGCCGTCCAGCCGGATTTCTCCGGCGACGACACGCTCAACGCCAACGATCGCCCGCACCAGTGTCGATTTGCCCGCCGCGCTCGGGCCAATCACGCCGAGCGCTTCACCCGGCGCAAGCTGGAACGAAACGTTTTTCACGATTGGTTTTTTCGCCGATGGCGGCTGAACGTAAAGCCGGTCAATTTCCACCTCGCCTACCGGCGCCGGCAAGGCGGTTCGCTCAACGCGCTCAACACCGACGGCGACAAATTCATCAAGACGTTTATAGGCCAGCCAGGACAGGGCAAAGTTGCGCCATTGCGTTGTTACTGTTTCGATTGGCGCCAGCGCACGCCCGGTAATGATCGATGCGGCGATCATTACACCTGGAGTCACCTCCTGCAGAATTGCGAGATAGGCGCCGGCGCCGAGGATCGCCGACTGCAGGAAAAGCCGCGTCGCTTTCGTGGTCGCCGTTAGTCCGCCTATACGGTCGCCAGCGTTAACCGCATAGTCTGCCGCGCCGCTGCTTTTTTGCAACCATCGTTCTTTAAGGCCCGCACGCATACCCATCGCATCGGCCGCGCTTGCATTTCTGAGCGCCGCCCCCGCCATGGTGTCGGCTTCAACAGATGTTTGCTGCGCGGCTTCATTTGCCTTGCGCGACCACCGCTCGTTAATCACTGCAAGTATAAGCAGGATGATGAGGCCAACGGTCGCGACAATCCCCAACAACCAGTGCATCAGATACACCATCAGTAAAAATAACGGCGTCATAGGCGCGTCGAAAAACGCCGTCATAGCGGGACTTGCAACGAACTGCCGGATTTGCCGAAGGTCGCGCAATGGCCGATCCGGAATAGCGCCGCCCCCCGAATGCGCCGCATCCATGGTGAAGTCGAAGGTCAACCCTTTTAAATGGTTTTCAAATTCAACACCGGCGCGCGACAACAATGCGCCACGCGCGAAATCAAGCGCGCCCATCGCTGCAAACATGGCAAAGGTTAAGAGGGTTAACATGACTAGCGTTTCCATGCTGCTGCTCGACAGCACGCGATCATAGATCTGCAGCATGTAGAGAGGGCCGGTGAGCATCAGGATATTGACGAACAGGCTAAAGAATCCCGCCTGCAGCAGGATGCGCCGCGTCGCCTCACGAGCCGCCGTCATCGCCGTCGAAACATTATGAAGCGCTTTGTTCATTTACCTTGTACCGGCTGCTCCCACCAAGCTAAGCAATCTTCAGGCCTAGCGCGCCCATTTACGCCAAAAATCCTTAAACCCCCAAACGGGGATGTCCGTCTCTAATCTTACGGTGAATAATGTGGCGTAAATTGCACGCCGAAATTCACGCGCCCCCTAACTGACCAATACGACACGCACAGAAATATCATTTAAATTCATATGGTTATGAGCAGGAGACTTTCGCGGAGTGGGTATCGGTTCTCCAAGCCCGAAACATTGATTTCGCACATTTTTTTACTGCAGATGAAAACAATGTCTGATTTTGAGACTCTCGGCCGACCTGGGGGTGCAGCCATGAGCCGGTCAGCATCAAATCAGGCTTCGCATTGGATGCTGGGAACCAGTATTTACTCCTCAGTGCGGCCCTTGGCCTTACGGTCGCGCTCATAGCTATTGGCAAAGGGAAATTGCGGTAGCCAAGACTCGCGACGGACTGTCCAGAGCTCATAGGTCGGCTTGAATATATCGGGAATGTCCAAGCATCCCAGATGTACTTCAATTTCGTCTGCGGTGCGCGAGAAAACAGATGAACCGCAGTCGGGACAGAAAAACCGTTCGGCAAAGCTTCGCGTTTGACCGTTGATCGTCACTGCAGCCTGAGGAAACACTGCGGAAGCGTGAAACAGGGCGCCATGATGTTTACGGCAGTCGAGGCAGTGACATATGCCCACCCGATAAGGCTTACCCGACGCCGCGATGCGAACCTTACCGCACAAGCAACCGCCAGTTATCTCCATTGCATAGCTCCTTTAGGTTCAAGCCGGAAAAGCACTTCGGCGCGCGGACTATCATCCAATAGAGATTGGGAGAGCCCTTTCTGCGAATGACGTGGACGGGCAATTTGGGCGTGGCGGAGAGAGGGGGATTCGAACCCCGCGCGCCTGCGGCGCGCATACCTTAAAAACGAGGGTTCGGACATAGCACTTGCTGAAATGGTCCTGCTTATTTTGCTCGGTTGGTAATGGCGGAGAGAGAGGGATTCGAACCCTCGGTACGATTGCTCGCACAACGGTTTTCGAGACCGCCCCATTCAACCACTCTGGCACCTCTCCAGGAGCAGGTGCGTTTAGCGCTTCAGATGGCGCGGCGCAACGTTGATATTAATACATAGTGGTTGAGAATCTGCCGGCGTGCGGCTTGCGAGCGTGCGCTACGGCGCTCTCCAGAAATGAGTGCGTTTAACGTGTCCTATGAGCCGTTCAACAGCCGCCATCGAGCAACCGGCCAGGAAATCGAGGAAAATACTGGCGTCTGGCCTCTGGTAGCCCTCGGAAGCGCTTGACGGCGCCCTGCCCGGGGGCTAGAACCCGCGCTCATTTTCAACAACCGGGCGACAGAAACCGGGGCGAAAAAGGACGCTGGGCGCGAAAATCTGCGCCAACTGGAGTCGATAATGTACGCAGTCGTGAAGACTGGCGGTAAGCAATACCGCGTTTCCAAAGACGATATTTTGAAGGTTGAGCGCCTGCCGGGCGATGCGGGTGATGTCATCACGCTTGACGACATCCTGATGGTTGGCGAAGGCAAGAACGTCACCCTCGGCGAGCCTCGGGTCGCCGGCGCCGCCGTCGCAGCGGAGATTCTGGAACAGGGCCGCGGGCCGAAAATCACGGTCTTCAAAAAACGCCGCCGCCAGAATTACCGCCGCAAAAAAGGTCATCGGCAGCTGCTGACGGTCCTGAAGGTGACCGACATTTTGACCGATGGCGCAAAGCCGAAGCTGGCTGAGAAAAAAGCCGCCAAGAAAGCAGCGCCAAAAGAGGAAGCCGAAAAGGCCGAACCGAAAAAAGCGGCGCCGAAAAAGGCAGCCGCTGCAGACAGCGCCGACGATCTGAAAAAACTTTCCGGCGTCGGCCCTGTGCTTGAAAAGAAATTGATTGAAGCGGGCGTTACATCTTTCGCGCAGATCGCGTCATGGAAGAAAAAAGACATCGAAGAGTTTGACGAGAAATTGTCGTTCAAAGGCCGCATCGAACGCGAAGGCTGGGTCGACCAGGCCAAAGAACTCGCCAAGGGCGAAAAGGAGTAAGAAATGGCGCATAAAAAAGCAGGCGGCTCATCCCGCAATGGACGCGACAGCGCCGGCCGGCGCCTTGGCGTCAAGAAGTTCGGCAACGAAACCGTCGTTCCCGGCAACATCATCGTGCGCCAGCGCGGCACAAAATTTCACCCCGGTGAGAATGTCGGCATGGGCAAGGATCATACGCTCTTTGCGCTGACGGAAGGGCGCGTGCAGTTCGCGACCAAGTCCCAGGACCGCAAGGTCGTTTCCATTCTTCCGGAAACAGAATAACGGCGCTGATCATTGATCGGCGCATCATTGCGCCGACCCGCCAGAAGAGTTGAAAGGGAAGGCGTTATCGCCTTCCCTTGTTCTTTTGGAGACGAGCCCATGACCGTCATCACCATCGCCAATCTGACATTGCGTCCAATTAAACAGAAGGACGCGCCCCGCATCGCGGCGCTTTGCAACGACGAAAGCCTATTGCGCAATACATCGCGATTGCCCATGCCCTATACGCTGGATGAAGCAGAACAATTTGTTGCGCGCTCCATGCGCGAATATGCGAACGGCGCGGAGTACCGCTTCGCTATATGCGAGGACAGCGTCTTGATCGCCTGCGCCGGGGTCATGCCAACTGGCGACGGCGTCTTCGAGCTTGGTTATTGGGTCGGCGCCGACGCGCGCGGAAAAGGCGTTGCGACCAAAGCCACCGCCGCGATCATCCACTTCGCGTTTGAGGGGTTGAGTGCAAAATCTATCGCCGCGGGATATTTCGCGGACAACCCCGCCTCCGCCCGAGTGATGGAAAAGCTCGGCTTCAAACCCACCGGCGAGATCGTGCAGACGATGTCCCTCGCCCGCGGCGAAGAGGTGAAAACGATCCGCCTGGCGCTAGCGCCGGAAAATTTCATCCGCCCGGAGAGCATACGCATCAGACAGCTTTAAGCCCGACGCGCGTTACAAATTCAAATGTCAAAGAGCCCGTCCTGACCGGAAGTTTTCACCGCCGCCAGAACCAGCGCCAATGCGGCCATCCGGTTATTGCGGACGCTTGTCTTGCCGCACCGCCTTTGATCAGCCGTCATTCAACGCACCCGCTACTATAGGGCGCCGGTGAAGGGCGGGGATAACTGCGCACCAAATATAGGTTTTATGGAAGACTACCCTCTCTGGGTTGAGCCGCACTGACAGAATTCAACTGTTTTTACTGTCCGCTCACCCCGGCGAAAGTTGGGGTCCAGTCAAATAGAAAAGACGGGCTTTGCCCGACATATTTTGTATGCTGGATTCCGGCTTTCGCCGGAATGAGCAGAGAGGGGTGCGAGAATGCCAACCTCACATCACCCCCGCACAAACTCCTCAATCCACATGCGGGCGAAATCCTCCGAGACGTGGGCGTCCCCCAGCTTCGCGTTCTCGTCGCAGAAACACAGGACATATTCCCCGTCATGGGAGGCGACAAAGGACGCGCCCGGTCATATTGGCGCGGATCGGGGTGACCGGAGAGGACTGGACGAATATTTAACGCCGCTCGAAACGACTTAACTCTGCTGCATCACAGACTCGCCTTTCGGTTGTGCGCCGGTCATAAATCTGGGCAAACAAGGACCCAACATGACCACTATCTCCGAATTTCAAGTGAAAAAAGACGATCTTCAAAAATCACGCCTGACAACGCGCGACGCGTCGGCGCTTGAAAATGGTGAAATCCTCGCGAAAGTCGATCGCTTCGCTTTCACCGCCAATAATGTCACCTATGGCGTCGTCGGCGGGCGCATCGGATACTGGAAATTCTTCCCCGTCGCCGACGAAGGGTGGGGAATCATTCCCGTGTGGGGCTTCGCCGATGTCGTTGAATCGAAATGCGCCGAGGTCCCCGTTGGCGAGCGCCTTTACGGATACTGGCCGATGGCGAGCCATCTGGTGATGCGCCCGGCGAAGGTGAGCGATACGCGGCTCTTTGACGGCGCCGAGCATCGCGCGGAATTGCCGCCGGTTTATAACAGCTACGCCCGCGTCAAGGCCGAACCCGCCTATGACGCCGCCATGGATGACGAGCGCATGGCGCTGTTCCCGCTCTATGCAACGTCGTTCTGCCTTTATGATTTCCTCAAGGACAATGACTGGTTCGCCGCAGAGCAAGTCATTATTCCAAGCGCTTCCAGCAAGACCGCCATCGGCACCGCCTATGCAGTCAAGGGCGACGACGCGCCGCCAAAGCTCGTCGGCCTCACCTCACTGCGCAACAAGGCGGCGGTCGATGCGCTCGGCCTTTACGACGCGGTTCTCACCTATGGCGACATAGACAAGGTGAATGCAACAACGCCCGCCGTCATTATTGATATGTCCGGCAATGGCGATGTCTTGAGCGCATTACACAAGCACCTCGGCGACAACATGAAATACACCTCAAATGTTGGCGTCACCCATTATGATGCGAACAGTATGGGGCCGGACTTCATCCGGGAACGGAGCGCCATGTTTTTCGCCCCCGGTCACATCCAGAAGCGCACGAAAGAATGGGGCCCCGGTGAATTTGAAAAACGCGCCTTCATGTTCTGGCATGACGCCACCGTCAAAAGCCGGGACTGGCTGACAGTCAAAAAGGAAAGCGGCGCGCAAGCGGTGGAGCGCGCCTATCGCGATGTGCTGGACGGGAAAACCCCGGCAGACACGGCTTGGGTGGTCGGGTTTTGACAAAAGCACCAGTCGATTCAGGTGCTGCTGTCAGTACCGCTCATTCCCGCGAAGGCGGGAATCCAGAATAGGTAGAAGATATGGATTCCCGCCTTCGCGGGAATGAGCGGTAGTCAAGTTTTCGGAATGCCTTAAAGCGCATGTCCACCAGTGGCGGCGATCGCCGCCGCCGCCGCGAGTTTATGTTTGGCCTGCCACGGTGGGCCGACAGCGCGACCCATTTCCAGAAGAAAAGTTTTTATGTCCTTACAGCCGAGGGCTGTCGCCGCCTCGCGAAACACAGTGTCGCGGTCATACCAGAAAACCGACCAACCAAGCGCCTCGGCTGCGTTCGCCAGCGCTTTACGATACATGACAGTGTCGGCGACGGCCTGCGCGCGATTATCCCTGATGCGTTCTTCAATTGTCGTCGGCAGCGCAGGGCATTCGCGGATCGCCATACGCGCAATCGGCGTCGGCGCTGCGGAGGCCAGCGCATCAAGATGCTTCGTCGCGCCGGATGCGGCGGCGGCCTCAACGCGCTTTACAAGCTTGATCGCCTCACCGAGCGAAATTTCCCGCGCCCACGGACTGTTTTTGTAACGACCCACCGCCCATGATCCCTCGTGGTGATAAGGGTGGGTTGGCAAGCCGCTATCTGTCAGGCCGATGCGGCGGCGATCAAGAAGCGCGCCGTCAGAGGCCACCGTAACCAGCACTGCTGAATTACCATGCTCGGCAACGCCAACGGTCGCGGTTTGTTGCGTTCGTTTTGCCGCCACGCCTTCCTCCCTCTTCGGAAGCGTTAAAACGGATTGAGCGTAAACCCTTCCTGCTGCAACAACGCGTGCGCCGTCATCGCGGAGATCGCCATCTCAACGCCGGGCAAAAGGTCTTCTGTTGCGACATCATAAT
The DNA here is from genome assembly GCA_039196665.1 of Pseudomonadota bacterium. Taxonomy (GTDB): domain Bacteria; phylum Pseudomonadota; class Alphaproteobacteria; order Caulobacterales; family Parvularculaceae; genus Hyphococcus. Next base: position 134,599 of record JBCCUQ010000005.1, read on the forward strand.
AGGCGGCGCTCTGACCACAGACGATAATGCGAACGCCCGCGCCCGTCAGCGCCTCGATCAGCGCCGCATTGGCGTTGTCACCGTCATCACTTCCGGACACATCCTTGACCGCCTGACCGTGCACCACAACGGCGACGCCTAAATTCTCCATCGGTACGTCGGCGCGCGCATGCATGTTGATGAACCGCGCCGCCGAGATCAGCGTGCGGTTCATCCCGCCATCATCGGCGCGCTTTGATACGTCGAAGCTGTGTTTCGCGGCAAACCCTTCCGGCAGGTCCATCGTGACGTCGACATCCGCCACCGGACCGAACTCTTCAAAAACCGGCCCGGTCCTGAACGCGTCCTCCGCAGCGATGGCCGCGCTGCTTGCCAACAAGGCGCAAAAACCGATGAGGACGTGTTGCATAATCTTTCTCCGTAACTGATATGACGCGACTGGAATTGCCGCTTCGACATGGGCGCGCTCTGCGCCTATATGGTTTCAAGGAGCATACACCCATGACCGACGAATTTATCAAGCTTGAACAGGAAAACCGCGTCGCCACCGTGACTCTGAACCGGCCCGACGCCATGAACGCCTTTATTCCGGATCTGTTGCTGCAGCTGATTGCGGCGATTGAAAAGGCCGGGTCGGATGACGATTGCGGCTGTATCGTCCTCGAAGGGGCGGGCCGCGCCTTCTCCGCCGGCGTTGACCTGAAACTGCTCCAGCGCGCTACATTCTCCGCCGGCAAGGTGGATGATATATTCGGCGAGACCGCCTTTGCGGCGACGGACGCCATTCGCCACTGCCCCCTGCCCGTCATCGCCAAAGTGCACGGCTTCTGCTTTACCGGCGCACTCGAAATGGCGCTGCATTGCGACTTCATTCTGACAACCCGCGACACGAAATTCGGCGACACTCACGCGAAATGGGGCCTTCGCCCCAGCTGGGGCATGAGCCAGAATCTGGCGCGCGCCGTTGGAACGCGCAGAGCGCGCGAACTATCCTTCACCGCAGCGACATTCACCGGAGACGACGCCGCCCGATGGGGGCTCGCCAACGCCGCATTTGAAAGCAAAGAGGAACTGGACGCGCAAACTACGCGCCGCGCCGCCGCCATCGCTGAAGCAAGTCCTGGCGCCATTGCGGCGTATAAGGATCTTTATCGCATCCATGACGAGAACCGGCCGCTGGAAGATGCTCTGAAAGAGGAGGTCAGGCGGGAATATCCTGATATCACCGACACGGTCGACCGTTTGAAAGGCTTTGGCAAATGACCGATACGCCGCGCCCTCGCCTGCTCGTGGACATCGTCTCCGACCCCGTCTGCCCATGGTGCTATGTGGGGCTCAAAGCCTTTCAACATGCGCGTGATCGCATCGCCGACGAATATCAGGTGCTGCCGCGCATTCGCGCTTATCAGCTTAACCCCGACACGCCGATGGAAGGCGTCAATCGCGTCGCCTATTACGCCAAGAAGTTTCCTGACGAGACGCAACGCGCACAGATGGTCCACGCCATGAAAGCCGCCGCTGTCGGCGCGGGCTTTTCCTTCGACCCGCTCGGGCCGACGCATCTGCCGAATACGTTAAAAGCGCATCAGCTTATTCGTCTCGCACATTTTGACGGCGTCCAGGAGCGCCTGGCGGAAAAGCTCTATAGCGCTTATTGGGACGACCATGCGGATATCGGCGATGCGGAAACGCTCATCGCGATTGCCGAGACGGCGGGGCTCGACCCGGATAATGCCCGCACCGATCTCGCAAACGAAAAAAGCGCCTCGGAAATCCGCGCCGAAGCCGACAGCTTTCGAAAGGCCGGGGTCACGGGCGTTCCCACCTATATCGTTAACGAGCGCACCGGCTTTTCCGGGGCGCTGCCGCCGGGACGCATGGCCGAGGCGTTACAGCAAGCGGCGGCTCAAACCAGAATTCAGTGATAGCGGCGCGATTTCAGTTTTCATGAAATCTCAAGCGGGCTTGTGTATAATTGCGCCCATGATCCGCCTGGCGCTTCTTTCTTTTACCCTGACCTTTCTGGCGACGCTCCACGCGCAGGCGCAATCGCCCATGCTGACGCTGGAACAACCCGCACCCAAAAAGCCGCAACAGACGGGCCTTCTACGCGCGCCTATATTTGACCGCAGCGAACCGGCGCTTGCCTATTTCAAACTGGAGAATAACTGGAAAGACGACACCGCCGAGGATTATCTGACGTTTGGTCAAGCCTTTCCTGCTAGCGTCCTGAGGCGCGACGATACGATTGCCGCGCGCTATGGCGATGTCACGCTCCCCGCGCAAATTGACATTAAAGCACTTCACAATGACGGCTCAGTACGCCATGGCGTTCTTACGATAGCAACGCCAGCCATAAAATCAGGCAAGCAAATTGACGGCGCATTGATTGCGAACCCTGCCCCTTCCACAGCGCTTTCTTCAGGCGCATTCGACGCTAAAGGCTATCTTACCGAAACATTCGATGCGCCGATCAGTCTGACATTTTACTTCGCCGACGGGTCGGAGGAGATCGTCGACATTGACACGCGCGCCGCTGTACTCGATGCGGCTGGACACAAAAACCTCGATGAATGGCTGAACGGCGCCCTGGCCAAAGAATTCCGCGTCGAGATTCCCGCCGCACCACATGTTACGGCGCGGCTCGACATTCGCGTCTATCACGATGGCGACGTCAGAATGAGCGCGGGCTTCATGAATGACAAGAGTTTTGCGCCTGGCCGGCGGGACTCGGTCTATGATGTAACCATCGGCGAAGCCTTCGCTGCTGAAAAGGTTCCCCACCATCGCGCTGCAAACTGGCGGCGCGTTTTCTGGATTGGCGAACAACCGCGTTTGCATATCATTCACGACATTGAAGCGTTGGCTGCAGCGAACGCCATTGCGCCTGTCGACGTTTCGCCCGGCATTGACGCTGCGCCGCTCGCAGAGCGGGACGCAGTACTGCGTTCGCTGCCGCCTTTGTCGCCTGCGCTTATTGAACGCTATATGCCGGCGACCGGCGGGCGGCCCGATATCGGTCTTTATCCGCAGTGGACTTCCCACTACCTCGCCGCCCAAACGGAGGCAGCCAAGCGCGTGATGCTCGCCAATGCGGACGCCGCCGGCGCCGTTCCCTGGCATTTCGCCGATGACGCCTCAGCAGCGCCGATATCGATCGAGCAATATCCGAAATTCTGGGCGGATGAACGCGGCCTTGAGGCACAATACGCCCCCGACCGTCCGCATCCGGATATCTTCGCTTCTTCCGATGGCGGCTGGTCGCCGGACCATTCCCACAAGCCGGCGCTGACAGCCGTTCCCTATCTTGTCACCGGGGATCGCTACTATGCCGACGAACTCGCCATGCAGGCCGCCTGGGCGATCTTCGGACGCTGGCCCGCCTTGCGCGAAGGAGGAACGAAAGCAATTGATGTTGAACAGGTGCGCGCCTCCGCCTGGTCATTGCGCGATCTTTCCGACGCCGCGTTCCTGCTCCCGGATGCGCACCCTTCCAAAAAATACTTAAACCGCGCTCTCGAACACAACCTTCGACTGGCGAAGGAAAAATATATCGACAACGAAGCGATGAACGCTGCGGGCGAACTTGAAGGTTACTTCGAAGAGCTGATCGACCGCGAACCGGAACGCATCAGCCCGTGGCAGAACGACTATATGGCGCTCAGCTTGTGGCTCGCCGCGCGAAGGGGCGATGAAAACGCCGATGCATTACTTGCATGGAGCGCCAACTTTCACGCCGGCCGATTTTTGTATCGCAACTTCCCTTTACTCTGGGGCGCGTCCTACCGGCTTCCGGCCAAAGACGCGCAAACCCAAAAGCCGGCGTCAAACTGGGCGGCGCTGGCGGCGAAAATTCGCGCACGAGGGCCACAGCCCGAAGACATTGAAAGCTATCCGGAGCTCGCTAACGGCTACGCCGGTTCCGCCTACGCTGCCCTGACTGCTATAACGTCACAAGTTGCTTCGCCATCCGCCTTTGAAGCGTTAGCCGTATTAATGCGTGAAACGAAACTTTATAACATGTGGACGCAGCGCGCAGAGGGCGGCGTTTATCGCAATAATAATTTTCTTTTTGAACTTACGGCGCCGAACGGAGCACAATATTCGCGCCGGAATATTGTCTGGAACGCAAAGCCGAAAGACGCTGGCGGCCTTGTCATCGGGCGTGTTGGCGATGAACGCCTTAACGGCGGCAAAGGCCATGACGCGATCTTTGGCCTAGACGGAAACGACGTGATCAATGCCGGTCCCGGCGATGATTACCTCAATGGCGGACCGGGTGAAAACACCCTTTCAGGCGGCGCAGGCGTTGATATTTTCGCCTTTTCGCGCATGGACGACAGTGTAGATCGCATCACTGATTTCAATAGCGTTGAGGACGTTATTCATATCGATTTTCCTATCACAAATAACAATTTTGAAAGCGCCGTAATCGTTACAGATACGAAAGAGGGCGCACGCATTGCGTTTGCAGATGGGCGCGCCATCGCCATTCTTGAAAACGTAAGCGCAACAATGCTTTCAGATAAAAATATAGTAAAATTCGAATAGAATCCTGAGCGTCAAATACGCTTGACTGTAGTGGTGTTGGGCGCTTTATTTGCGCCTGCGACTTTGTTTTGGCCGACCTTGATGAGACTTGCCGATGGCCGGCCTGCGAGATCCCAAGACATGGTTGCCTACCCGGCGCGCATCTTCGCGCTTACTACGCCATGAAAGGAGATTCTCAACGATGGCATCAGGTACCGTAAAATGGTTCAACCCGACAAAGGGGTTCGGCTTTATCGAACCTGACGAAGGCGGCAAGGACGTCTTCGTGCACATTACGGCTGTTCAGGCCGCTGGCTTGCAGGGACTGAATGACGGACAAAAAGTCTCTTACGAACTTGCCGAAGAACGCGGCAAAACCTCAGCGGCGAATTTGAAAGTCATCTAATCGATCCGACAACTTTGCACTTTGCGAACGCCGGCGATTACGCCGGCGTTTTTTTGTGCGCTATCGAAAGCGCCAATAGAGTATCAGGCAAAAAATCTTTATGCGAAGGAACAGTCGACCGCGTAATCACAAACGCCGAAAAGAAACAACCTTGCTCAAAAACGCAACCTTTTCGTCGCTCCTTTTAAGACCGTGCTCACCCATCAGGGCGTCGAGATCAGTCCGACAATAGCTGTCGTAATAGGGCTCGTGAAAGCCGCGCGGAAAGTTCTCCAGCAGGATATCAAATCCTGGCTCGTCCCCATATTGTATGGTGTCAACGAGCACCAGAACGCCGCCGGGTTTCAACAGCCGGGCAATTTCCGCAGTGATGGTCTTGCGCACCGCGGGCGGCAATTCATGAAAAAGATAAACCGCCGTGATGACATCGAATGACGCATCCGGCAGGCCAGTCTCTTCCGCGTTCGCCTGAACATAGGTGATGTCTTTCCAACGTCCGAGACTTGCCCGCGTCTTGTTGAGATAGGCAGGCGATAAATCGAGTGCTGTTACGCTGAGCGTTGGCCAATTATCCTTCACCGTACTGAGAAATTGTCCGGTGCCGGACCCAAGATCTAGCAAAGACGCGGTCGCTACGTCGCGCTCGGCCAGCGCCGCACCAATAAAGGGAAGCGCCTGACGGCGCATGGCGCCAGCCGCGCCGGTGAAAAGCGTTTCCACCTGCATGTCGTAACGTTCAGCGGAACTCTCCGTCAGCCAGCCATCGGTCTGATAATGAAAGTTCTGAAGGTAATAACGCGGAAAGCTTTCCTTTTGCGCATCGGTCAGCACTTCCGAGTGACCATGCGCATGTTTGCGCCGGGCGACTTTTTCCGCATCTCGAAGATAGTCGCGGCTTTGCCGCCACAAATTCGGAAAAGACGGCGGACGGCGCAATTCATCCGGAAATTTGTATGCACCGGTTTCAATATTCTTCCAGTCGTCACGGAAAAGCTCACGAAACGAGGTTTTCAAGCGTTCCCGATCAAGCGGACCAAATTCCTCTGCATAAGGCGCGCTCCCGGGTTCGGTGAGCGGCCCCATAAGGCGACGGCCGTATGCATAATGACCGGTGTACCAAAGGACGCGCGCAGCCTGCGCTGCGCCATAAGCGGCGCGCTTTGCGCCCTTTGCAAGAGGGGTGATCAATGGCGGCATCGCTCAGCCTTTCGTGAAAATCCCGACAAGTTCCACATGAGGAGCATAGACGAATTGATCAACCGGCGTCACCTGCGACAGGGCGTAGCCGCCAGCCCGCAGGATCGCCGCATCTCGCGCGAAACTGGCCGGGTTACATGAAACCCCGATGACGGTGGCGACTGAGGAGGACGCTATTTCAGCAGCCTGCGCCTTCGCCCCCGCGCGAGGCGGATCAAAAACGACAGCGTCATAAGACTGCAGCTCTGACGCCATCACTGGGCGGTCGAACAGGTTTTGCACCCTGGCCGCCACGGGATGTGAGAGAGCGCTTTTCCGGGCGGCGGCGTCAAGCGCCGCAATCGCCGGGGTGTCGGCATCGAAAGCATCCACCGCTGCGGTTTGTGATAACGGCAAGGTAAATGTTCCGGCGCCGGAGAACAGATCGGCGATGCGCCTCGCGCCTGTCGCCGCTTGGGTCACAATGCGAACGAGAGCCGCCTCTCCTTCCCGGCTTGTCTGCAAAAAGGCGCCCGGCGGTTGTGCTACATGGACGCCGCCAAATGACGTTATCGGTGTCTGAAAGACCGCAAGCGGCGCATCATCAACCGATAGACGGAGTATGCCGGCCCCGCCCGCCGTCTCGGTCAGTTGCATCGTTTCAGGTCCGGACAAGTCGTCGGCTGCATCGCCGCCAACGAAGGAAACATCTATGCCGTTGTCGCAAAGATTCACCGCCATATCGAAAACACGCCATCGTTCCGGCGTTGCTGCGGCGAGCATATGCAGACCCGCCATTGCTTTTTGCAACGCTGGGTCAAGCACAAGGCAATGTTCGATATCGATAATCCGGTCAGCGCTGCGCGCATTAAACCCGAAGATAACACCGGCGGCTGTCTTGCGGACAGCAAAGCGCGCGCGCCGCCGGCTGTCGGGCGCACAGGCGACAAGCGGTGCAATAATACTTTCTTCAAATCCTTCGCGCGCCAAGGCATCTGCAACGAGTTGGCGCTTCCAGTCTCGATAAAATTCTTCACTTACATGCTGGAAAGCGCATCCGCCACAGACACCAAAATGCAGACATGGCGCTTCTACCCGATGAGGGCTTTCCTCGACCAGCGTTTCAATCGCAGCGCGTTCGCCAGTAATGCTGGCGTCAACCACATCGCCTGGAGCTGTATACGGAACATATATGCGTCCGCCATTATGAAGGGCGGCACCGTCGCCGCGCGCGCCAATGAGGTCAATTTGCAACCGGGCTTTTACAGCTGGCGCCGTGCGACGCGAGCGCCGCCCGTTACGACGTTTTCGTTGCGCCAAGTAAAAGCTCCTGATTGCCGTCGCCGCCCTTGATGGGGCTTACCATGTAGCCGGTTGATGCTCAGCCGGTCTGCTGGCTTATACATGCCGATATATCTTCGCTTACGCCATAGGTATTTTCACAATCTGGCTTTACGAGGCCGCCCTTGCAGATGGCGTCGCGGCCGACCTCGAATTACGGCTTGACGAGCGCGACAAACCGCGCGCTCGCCGCCGCATTCGTCACTTCAGGACCGCATCCGCTATGCTATATACCGCGCAGTGTGCGCTTCAACCTCGACGGGACGCCGGCTTTGCGCGCTATATGGCTCCAGCAGGCGTTAAAACGGTCACTCTGGTCAATCGTCAGATACAGCGTCTCGCCCGCCTCCATCGCCGCCGCTTCGTCTCCCGACTCAACCGCGTCGGCGAGGACGGTGTAGCGTTCAATCAGCACGTCAACGCGCCGCTGTTCGCGCTGGCGGCCGAAATAGCCGCATTCCGCCTTCTGCTGGGTCATATAACGGCGCCAATCGGCGTCTGCGTTGCTGAATGCATCAATGCTGACCAGCGGCGCGACGTCAGCATAGCTACTCGCCGAAGCCGCAACCGGGACCAATCCAAACGCAAATGCGCAAAACAATACTCTCATGTCATCCTCCATTGCCAAACCATACGAACGGCGACCCCGGCATGAGCGGGACTTAATTCCGTACACCGAACGATAAGAATAAATTGCAATTAAGAAGGGCGCGCCCGCAAGAGAAAATCGGCGAAAGGCGCACTATCTGCGGCAGGCTACATACTCAATTCCCAACGTTTTTTGTAAGCGATAAAGCGTTCTTTTTCCGAGCTGCATCGATTGAGGGCGAGGCGCTCTCTCGTGTCAATGTAATGGGTATATGTGCAATATTTTCTGTATACGTACTTACTTCTTATAACCACCGATGAGAAATTCGCGGTTGCCGTCGCCGCCCTTGATGGGGCTTTCCATGTGGCCGGTTGATGTCCAGCCGGTCTGCTCATCTATCCATGCGGATATGCCTTCGCACACGCCATGGGTATTCTCGTAACATGACTTTACGATACCGCCCTTGCCCAGCTGCGCGCGGCCGACCTCAAATTGCGGCTTGATCAATGCGATCAGTCGCGCACCAGGCGCCGCCCGCGCCAACGCAGGCGGCAACGCTTTTTTTAAACTAATGAAACTGACATCACAGACGATGACATCAATCGGATCGGGAATGATCGCGGCGGACAGATCCTTTGCATGCGTCTTTTCAAGATTGATGACGCGCGGATCTCGCGCGATCCTTTCATGAAGTTGGCCTTGCCCCACGTCCACCGCATAAACTTTCGCAGCGCCGCGCAAAAGTAAAACCTCACTGAACCCGCCAGTCGACGCGCCAAGATCGAGACATATCTTGCCGGCAGGATTGATCTCCATGGATCGCAGGGCGCTATCCAGTTTAACGCCGCCGCGGGAAACAAAGGGATGAATGTCGCCATCAATCTGAATGTCTGCGCCGCTTGAAATCTTTTGTGATGGCTTCACCGCCGCCGCGCCATCGACCTTTACAAGCCCCGCAGTAATCGCCGCCTGCGCGCGAGCGCGGCTTTCATACAGACCATGCTCAACAAGATACAGGTCAAGACGCACAATAGCCTCGCCAAAAAAGAAAGCGACCGGTTGGACCGGTCGCCTTTTAATCAAACCAGCATCAAAACCTTACCCGTGCAGGTTCACCACATTCGATTCCATGCCGAGCGCCTGACGCGCGCGGTCGACAATATGCGCAGCATTCAATTGGGCCGCATCATACATTTTCGCTGGGCTGTCCTGGTCCTGGAAGATATCCGGCAGCGTCATGGTGCGAACTTTAAGACCCGCATCAAGTATGCCCTGCTCAGCCAGGTAATGCAGCACAAAGGCGCCAAAGCCGCCAACCGAACCCTCTTCAACCGTCACCAGCACTTCGTGGTTTTTCACAAGCTCCATGATCAGTTCGTGATCAAGGGGCTTGGCGAAACGCGCATCCGCCACGGTTGTCGACAGACCTTGCGATTCCAGCGTGTCGGCGGCTTTCAAAGCTTCAGCCAGGCGGCCGCCATACGCAAGCAGTGCAACTTTCGTTCCCTCACGCACAATACGACCCTTGCCGATCTCGAGAATCTTGCCGCGATCCGGAAGATCGACGCCGACACCCTCGCCGCGCGGATAACGGAAAGCGATCGGCCCCTCGTCATAGGCAACGGCGGTGGCCGTCATATGCATCAGCTCGGCTTCGTCGCCCGCGGCCATCAGCACCATGTTCGGCAGGCAACCAAGATAGGCGACGTCAAACGCGCCCGCATGGGTCTGGCCGTCAGCGCCGACAAGGCCGGCGCGGTCCATCGGGAAGCGCACGGGCAATTTCTGGATCGCCACGTCATGGACGACCGAGTCATAGGCGCGCTGCAGGAAGGTCGAATAGATCGCCGCAAAGGGGCGCATGCCATCGCCCGCGAGGCCCGCCGCAAACGTCACCGCATGCTGTTCGGCGATCCCGACGTCATAGCAACGGTCGGGATAAGCATCCGCAAACATGTCAAGCGACGTCCCCGATGGCATCGCCGCCGTGACGCCGACGATTTTGTCATCGGTTTCCGCTTCCTTGATCAGCGCCTTCGCAAATACTTTCTGATAGGCTGGCGCGTTGGGCGTGCCTTTTTTCTGCTTGCCGGAAACAACGTCGAATTTCGCAACGCCGTGATACTTGTCCGCCGCCTCTTCCGCTGGCGGATAACCGGCGCCTTTACGTGTCACCACATGGACTAGCACTGGTCCTTCCTGCATGTCCCGAACATTTTCCAGCACGGGGACAAGATGATCGAGATTGTGGCCGTCAATCGGGCCAACATAGTAAAAGCCGAGCTCTTCAAACAACGTCCCGCCGGCGACCATGCCGCGGCCATATTCCTCCGCCTTGGCGAGCTTTTCGTAGATCGCGCGCGGCAGACGTTTTGACAATTGTTTAGAGAACCGGCGGAAGCCCTGATAAACGCCCGATGACGAAGCGCGGGCAAGATAGGCGCTCATGGCGCCAACGGGCGGCGCGATTGACATATCGTTATCATTCAGGATGACGACCATCTTCGACTTCAGATGACCCGCGTTGTTCAGACCTTCATAGGCCATGCCCGCCGACATTGAGCCGTCGCCAATGACGGCGATTGATGTCGTGTCTTTGTTGAGATGCCGCGATGCTTCGGCGAAGCCAGTCGCCGCGGAAATCGACGTCGCCGCATGCGCGGCGCCAAAAGGATCATATTCGCTTTCCGACCGCTTGGTGAAACCCGAGAGCCCGCCGCCCTGACGCAGGGTGCGAATACGGTCGCGGCGACCGGTGAGAATTTTATGCGGATAGCACTGATGACCCACATCCCAAACAAGGCGGTCATCCGGCGTATTGAACACATAATGAATGGCGGTGGTCAGCTCGACCACGCCCAGCCCGGACCCGAGATGGCCGCCGGTCACCGAGACCGCGTCAATCATCTCCGCGCGAAGTTCATCGGCGAGCTGGCGCAACTGGCTTTTGTCCAGCTTGCGCAGGTCAGCCGGCATGTTCACGGTGTCGAGCAGCGGCGTTTCAATAGTCATGGGGCATCCCCTTTCGAAGGCAATCAAATCGTGCGCTGACGCGGCCCGCTTTCTCGGCGCAGGTCCGCTGCATCGCAGTAATCGCCCTTTCTAGCGCTTTGGCGGGATTTCTCCACCCCTTTTCGGGTGAAATCACGGCAAGCCCACGGTGATTTGAGCCCGATTGTGGCTTCCAGGGCGCGGGTGAAAGCGCTCAGCCACGGCCTGTTAGGCTATGGTGGCCACCATAAACACATCCTCGTCAAAAACCGGCGCTTCATAGGACGCTAATTGCACCTGCGCCTCAGCGCTAGGCGTGATGCTTTCCGCCTTGAGACCAGCCGCATTCAACATAGCGGCGATATCATCGGGGTCTCGGGGCATTCGGAATAAGCTGGGTGCGCCGGCGCCTGCGCCAGTATACTTCCCGTCATAGGCGAGCCGGCTGCCGGCAGGCGCATGGGCGCTCACGAAGCTCAACAGCGCGCCATGCGCATCCACATCGAGATACGGCGTGACCCCTTCAGCGATAAACAAGGTTCGGCGCGCGGCGTCAAAACCAGCCTCGCCCTTCCATGTCTGAGGGTCAGTTTCGCCGATAATAAACTCAACCTGATGAAAGTCTTGCGGGCGCTGAAACATATCGCAGCGGCCGATGCGCGCCGACAGCCAGGGTTCCATATCCGTTTCGATCACACGAACGCCAGCGCTGTCCAGCGCACCGCAAAACCGAAAAGACCGCGTATCGGCGCCAACCCCAAAAAACACCAGTTGCTCAAAACCATCCGTAATCGCATCGGTTATGATCCGGTCGTAATGCAGCGTTCGGGTCAGCACATAATGGTAGACAGGATTTGTGCGCAGCGCATCTATATCTTCAGCACGCGCCAGCATTTTTTCGATCGGGCTGAAAAAGCGCCCGACATGACTGTCGGGATTTTGCCGGGCGCCCGTTTCGCGAACATGCTGAACATGGCGCAAATAACCGATATATTCCAAAGCGTATTGCGGGCGCGGAGCGAGCTGCACACGCCGCTGCGCTTCCAGCGCAAGCCAAAGCGTCCGGCGCAAGCCCTTTGTAAATACCGTCTGTGCATTCATGCCGTCGCCCCCACGCAACTGCAAACGAAGCCAAAACCAAAGCCCGCCCTGATACCCCTATCAGAGCGGCGCTGGCGACGCTTTCGCGGCATCCTACATCATGAAAGCTCTATTCGAAACTGGCCGGCTCGGTTTTGGCCTTGCCGTTCTCGCCGACAACGATCTTTTCTATCTTTTCCTGGGCGGATTTCAGCTTCGCCTCACAATGCGCCTTCAGCGCCGCGCCGCGCTCATAGAGCGCAATGGACGCCTCCAGCTCAGCCTCGCCATTTTCGAGTTTTTGAACGATCTGTTCCAGCTCAGCGAGCGCTTTTTCAAAGGTCAGGTCGCCGATATTGTCAGGTTTCTTTGCCATAGGCGAAGGTTTAGCGGCGAGGCGCGGAGGAAAGCAAGACCCTGATGATGCGCGCCCTATCGCCATGGGGGAGAACCCCATAAACAGGCCGGATGAAGACCTATGACGTAGCGATAATTGGCGCCGGCGCCGCCGGCATGATGTGCGCGATTGAGGCGGGACGCCGCGGGCGGCGGGTGCTGCTCATCGACCACGCCAAAACGCCAGGGGAAAAGATCCGCATCTCAGGCGGCGGGCGCTGCAACTTCACCAATATTCATGCAAGTCCGGCGAATTTTATTTCGCAAAACCCGCATTTTTGCGTTTCGGCTCTGCGGCGCTACACGCCCGCTGACTTTATCGCCATGGTCGACGCCCGTGGCATCGCCTGGCATGAGAAGACTCTGGGACAACTTTTTTGCGACACTTCCTCAAAAGAGATCATCGCCATGCTGACGGATTATTGCCGCGACGCAGGCGTGACGGTGCACCTGTCGACATCCGTTGATCGTGTCCAGAAAACATCAGATGGCTTCCAGCTGGAAACAACCAAAGGCCCGGTAACATGTAGCGCCCTGGTCATCGCCACCGGCGGCAAATCAATCCCGAAAATGGGCGCCACCGACTTTGCGTATCGTATCGCGCAGCAATTCGGTCTTGACCTTGTGGCGCTGCGGCCGGCGCTCGTGCCCCTGACATTTTCGCCGGAGCTGCTTGCGGAAACAAAGCCGTTAAGCGGCGTCAGTGCAGACGCTGACGTTACTTGTAATGGCACAACCTTTAACGAAGCGATGCTTTTTACCCATCGCGGCATATCGGGCCCTAGCATTTTACAGATCTCCTCCTATTGGCGCGAGGGCGACGAAATTGAGATCAATCTGGCGCCGGAGGTGGATGTCTTTGAGGCGTTGCGCATAGCCCGCCAGACGCAAGGAAAACTGGCGCCGCAAACCGTGCTGGCGCAGTTCCTGCCCAAGCGCCTTGCGGAGACAATCGCTAGCGCTGGCGAGGCGTCCGAACGGATCGGGGATTATTCCGATGCACGGCTTCGCCCTCTCGCCAACGCTGTCTCCCGCTGGCGCATCAAGCCGGTCGGCTCCGAAGGCTACCGTACAGCGGAAGTCACGCTAGGCGGCGTCAACACAGACGGGCTGTCGTCAAAAACAATGGAGGTAAAATCCGTTCCCGGATTGTATTTCATCGGCGAAGCAGTCGACGTCACCGGCTGGCTCGGCGGGTATAATTTCCAGTGGGCCTGGGCGTCAGGATGGGCCGCCGGGCAAGTCGCCTGAGGGGACAGGTCCGCTTTCGCGAACTGGATCAGCAGCCCGCAAATCCTGAAAGACGAAATTCCCTGGAAGCTGATATTGCGAAGGCTTGGGCGGGCGCCCAAATCAGGCATGTCGCAAGCCGATAATTACAGGAGCACCCATGTCGCTGACGAATTTCCTTGTCCCGACCTACACACAAATGCTGCAGGCGTTATCAGGCTGGCTTGAAAAGGCGCAAAAACAGAGCCCGGACGCTGAGGCGCTGCTATCGGCGCGCCTTGCGCCTGACATGTATCCCCTGTCATCCCAAATCCGCTTCAGTTGCCTGCAGGCGCAAGAGGCGACATTTCGGCTTAAGGGAGAACCGCTTCCGGAATTTTTGGATCAGCTAGCCAGTGAAGGCCAAAACGCGGGCGAGCAACCGGGTTCAATTTCAGATGCGCAAGGACGGATCAGTGAAGCTCTTTCGTTACTGGACGATCTGGAACCGGACGCGCTGGATACCGGCGCGCAACAGTCAATAACGCTTGAGCTGCCAAACGGCATGATCTTCGACATGAATGGCGAGCAATATGCGCGGGACTGGTCGATGCCCCAATTCTATTTTCATCTGAACACCGCCTACGCAATTCTGCGAAACCAATCGATCGAGCTTGGGAAAGCCGATTACGTGCAGCATATGTTTGCGTATCTTCGACCCGGATCGGCGCCAGAAAATTGACCTTGGGTATGGTCCGAGCGGCATCTGAATTTATCGCTGGCGTCCACGTTTAAGCCGCCTTCGCGCGTTTGTCCGCTTGCGTCACCAGCGCGCGATAATCGCGCAAGTCGCCGTCATAGGGTTCCGCCGCGCCATCCTTGACTAGCCAGAGCTGGTCGGCTGTCGCTTCCGCCAGGAACACATCGTGGGTAATCAACAACACCGCGCCTGAAAAATCGTTGAGCGCATAGATCAGCGCCTCACGGCTGTCGATATCAAGATGCGAGGTCGGCTCATCGAGAATCAGGATATGCGGCTTATCGAGAGACATGAGCCCTAAAAGAAGGCGCACTTTCTCGCCGCCTGAGAGTTTTTCAACTGCGGTTTCAACTTTCTCATGGGAAAATCCCATCTGCGCGGCCTGCGCGCGCTGTTTGCCGACGGGCGTGTCTTTCGGCAGGGCGCGGCGCACATGATCAAGCACCGTATCGCCAAGCGTCAGCTCATCAAGCTGGTCCTGGGAGAAATACCCTATACGGATCGATCTCGGCGCCGTGCATTCCCCCGCCATCAACGGCAGGCGCCTGGCGATAGATTTCACCAGCGTGGTTTTGCCCTGCCCGTTGGCCCCAACAATCGCGATGCGGTCTTCCGGATCGAGGCGCAAATCCACATCACGCAGGATCACCGCGTCGTCGCCATAACCAAGATCGGCGTCCGACAGACGCAGCATCGGCGGCGACAGCGCGTCCTTCGGGGCCGGGAAGTAAAACGGCGTCGTGCGTTCGGCCAGCGGGATCGAGATATCTTGCATCTTTTCCAACTTTTTAACCCGCGACTGGGCCTGGCGCGCTTTTGACGCCTTGGCGCGAAAGCGATCAACAAAGGCCTGAAGATGCGCTTTTTCGTTCTCTTGCTTCGTACGCTGACTTTCCAGCTGTTCAATCTTCGCTGCGCGCAGTTTGAGCCACGCATCGTAGCCGCCCGGACAGATCGATAGCTTGCGATGTTCAAGCGCCATGGTGTGGGTGACACAGCGGTTAAGCAGCTCGCGATCGTGAGAGACAATCAGGACCGTGTGGGGGTAACGCTTCAGATATCCTTCCAGCCAGGCTGCGCCTTCAAGATCGAGATAGTTTGTCGGCTCATCGAGCAGCAGCAAATCCGGCTGCGAGAAAAGAACACCGGCGAGCGCCGCGCGCATGCGCCAGCCGCCGGAGAATTCCCGCGTCGGGCGCGCCAGATCGCCGTCCCCGAAGCCGAGGCCCATCAGCACTTCCGCCGCCCGCGCTTCCGCCGACCAGGCGTCGATGTCGATCAGGCGCGTGTGAATGTCGGCGATCCGCATCGGGTCTTCCGCCGTCTCCGCCTCCGCCATCAGAGCGTGGCGTTCATGATCGGCGGCGAGGACAACGTCGAGAATGGTCTCGTCAGTCGCCGCGACTTCCTGCGCGACCCAGCCGAGCGTCGCTTTCTGGCTCATGCGGATAGCGCTGTCGCTGGTGGGGTTGGCGATCTCCTCACGGATTAAGCGCAACAGTGTGGATTTGCCGGTCCCGTTGCGGCCCACAAGCCCGACCTTCCACCCGGCGGAAATCTGCGCCGACGCGCCCTCGAACAAAGGCCGCGCCTGAATGCGATAATCAAGATTGGTAATCTGCAACATGGGCGGTCTTTACCGCAATGCAGCATTTAGGCAAGGACCTCTATTCTGCAGCCGCCGTCTTTGCCGCCAGAGCACGTTTTTCATGGGGGGCTTCGTAGATGCGCCAGGACCAGTAATGATTGCCGCCATCGCTTTCGGTACGCACCCAGCCTTCTTTGCGCAGATGCTGATCAATCATCCAGTTGAGATAGCCGTGGGCGCAAAGCAGAACATCGCCGTTTTCTGCGTATTCGCCAAGACGGTTCGCAATGTTGCGCACCCGCCGCCAGCTTTCCACATGATTTTCAACGCCCTCCGGCGCGTAGCCGAGAAACCAGAAGGTGCGCGAAATCACACCCCAGGTGCCTGGCCGCAATTTCAGAAAAGGCACCGGCGGCGGCGGCAACGGCGCCTCCACAAACATCGGATCGGCGGGCACATCCCGCGCCCCGGCGGTCGCTTTCGAAGCGGTCTCGATCGCACGCGGCAGGGTTGAGGACAGAACCGTCTCCGCGCCTTTCGCCAGCGCGATCAGGCCTTCCGGCGGGCGCTCCTCAGGGTGCAGGCCGCTGGCGTCATAGCGGGCCCACCAGTCCCCGTAATCCTTCGACGTGATCCGAAGATCGCGCGAAAGGTCGGGGCGCCCGTGGCGTGCGGTGATAATGCGGCCGGTCATGACGCTTTCGTAAGGCTTCGGGGCCCTTATGGCTCGGTTTTCACGCTTCCATCAAGGCTTTCACATGAGCTGCGGCGCTGACGGCCAGCGCCGGCAGGTCATAGCCCCCTTCCAGCACCGAAATCAGCCGCCCCTCCGCCTTGTCCCGCGCGACGCCTGCGATCTCTCTTGTCACCCAGGCGAAGTCCTCCTCCGTAAGGTCCAGCCCGCCCAGGGGATCGGCGGCATGGGCGTCAAAGCCGGCGGAAATGACGATAAAATCCGGCCCGAAATCAGACAGCGCCGGCAAAAGCCGCTCTCCCCAGGCGCGCCGAAACGCATCCGAGCCGGTCCCGGTCGCCAGCGGCGCATTCACGATGTTGTCGAAGGCGCCGCGATCTGAGTCACGGCCTGTGCCCGGATATTGCGGCCACTCATGGGACGACGCGTAGAACGCGTCTTCATCATGCCAGAACGCCGCCTCCGTGCCGTTGCCATGATGCACATCGAAATCGAGGACGGCGACGCGTTTGGCGCCATGGTCGCGCGCGTGGATGGCGGCGATGGCGGCGCCGTTAAAGATGCAAAACCCCATCGCCCGTTCCGGCTCTGCATGATGGCCGGGCGGGCGGGCGGCGATGAAAGCGTTCTTTGCTTCTCCCGCATAAAGCGCATCGACAGCCGCGACCGCGCCGCCCGCGGCGCGCCTCGTCGCCTCCAACGAAGACGGCCCCAAAAACGTGTCTGCGTCGAATTGGGCAAGGCCTTGAGCAGGCGCATTGTCTTCCACCACCTGGCGATATGTTGAGGAATGAACGCGGTCAACATCCTCAACCGAAACCAGCGGCGGGACGCGCCTTTCAAGGTCGCTGAATTCATCAGCATACAATGCTTTTTCAACAGCTTCATAACGGCCCGGATGTTCAACATGGCCGGGGGGCACTTCATGACGCTGAAAGGACGGGTGTGTGTATAAAAGCGTGGTCATGAGCGTAAGCTTACAGCAACTCATTCGAAATGAGAATGCGAGACGCGTTACGGCCCGACTCGCATCCAGACATATCCTTTACACAAGCCTGGCCCGATACAGCCGGTAATCTTCAGGTGATCGCGGTCGAGAATCTTCAGCTTGGAGAGATAGGTTTTGCCAGTCCGCGGATCATAAAGCCGGCCGTCCTTCCATCGGTCATTTTTAACGCGGCGGAGGCCATCGAGAATACGCACGCCCTGAAGCGGCCGTTCGCGCATCGCCGGGTCCGGATTATTGATGTCGGTGATTGTCACATTTTCATAGTTATGGCGCACAAGATCAGCGCAGAGGGCGTCGCCGCATTCGCGGATTGAAATCACCGCGTCCATGTCCGGCGGCTCCCATTCGCCAAGCACCGCTTCCATCACGTCAGAAACTTCATCGGCCGGCATTGCCGCTTGCGCGATCGGGGCCAGCAGCAGCAGAGCAACCAGCATCGTTAACGCAGCTTCAAACCGCCTCAGGCAAGTTCGCATGAATTTTATGACATCGCTCACGGCTCACTCCCAACTGGCCCACGGTCAATAAGAGTTTGGTACCTGTAGCTCTCACCGGATGGAACACACATGATCGCGAGCGCCAGCGTTCGTGACTATTCGTGACATGACGATCCGCCCGGCGCGTTACCATTAACCGCCTGACGCCCACCGCTCATCGCATTGCACGAGGCGCAAGCTTGACGAGACGCGTATTAGATGGATGCATGCGACATGTGTCGCAAAACGCTAAGGGGAAACATATGCGCCAGTCTATAGTCATCTTCATGTTGCTTCTGACCGCTTGCGCACAAGGCTCTTCAGAAACGACGCAGATTGCGTCCGATCTCGCCATGCTGCTGGAGCGTCATGCCGACGCCAGAGGCGGTGAAGACGCCGTCGGCGCAGTTCAATCTGTGAGCGTCACCCTCGAAATCACCGAACCGACATTTACGGTCTCCGGATATTACCGCGCGTTACGCACAGGTCAGATGCGCATCGATATATATGACGCCGGGCAACGGGTTTTTACCGAAGCGCTGGGACCCGATGGCGGCTGGCAAATGCGAGCAAACGAAACTGTAGCGGATCTTTCCTCGGATGGCGCCAGCGCGCTGCAACGTGGCATTGTCAGCAATCTATATGGCCTTCATGAACTTCCGAGCCTCGGCTACAAGCTTGATCTCGCCGGATCAACGGAACGCAACAATTCAACTTTCTGGGAAATAGAAATTACCGCGCCGGACGGTTTTTCAGAACGTGTGTTTCTCGATAAGGACACGTTCCTGATCGCAAGCAAAGTCGAAACAAGCGCACTACATCCGGACCTTGAGCCGGAAAAAACACCTCAGGAAACGTTTTTTACGGACTATCGGGAAAGCAGCGGTGTTTTGTTCTCATACAAGTCCGAGACGCGCAATCTTGAAACAGGCGATGTGATGCAGACCGCCATCGTGAAATCTCACGATGTGAATGTGGCCTTGGGCAAAAAAGAGTTCCGGCGTCCGGCGAGCGCACCGTGACAGGAGTGCATTGATCACTATGACGGCGCTATAGACCAGCCTTCAGGCCGCTCTTCAATCACTTCAACTGTATCGCCAACACTGATGTCGCCTTCATTTCGAGGAACGGCATTGGAACCAAACAGAACGCCATTCACTCGCGGATCAGTGGAGCGTCGAATGTTCGCCAGAGATTTGAGGGGCTCCTTGCCCATCCTCTCTCCTGTCGCCTGATCCGTTGTCGTCACCACACAACGGTCACAGGGTTTGACAAGATCGAAAATTACATTGCCGACCTTGATGACCTTCCAAAAATCATCGCCCCATGGCTCACTGCCGTCGATGACAATGTTCGGTCGAAATCGCGTCATCGGAACCGGGTCGCCGCTTTGCCGCACAATCTCTTCGTTAAGTGCATTAAGCGAAGCCGCGGTTATCAGCAAAACCGGATAAGCGTCAGAAAAAGCGAGCGGACGCGCCGGCCCCCATACGCCGGATGTGTTCCTTGTGGCGGCATCATCCATAAAATAAAGCTCCGCAGGCCGGCCTAGCAACCCGGAAAGCCAGTCCGTTGCTGCGCGGTCGCCGACACGCGCATCAATTTCGTCACGCCAGACCTTAATGGTTCGCCGTGCGCCGTTTTCAGCAAGGCGCAAATCGACGCCATCACCACCATCAGCGGTTTCAAGGCGCAAACCGTCGCTGGTTTGTTTCGTAACAATGCGCGCAAGTTCCGGCGTGCTTCGCTGTGACAGAAACTCCCCGGCGTCATCGGTTATGACCCAGCGGCGATCATGCTGAAATCCACGATAATTGAGAGCGCCCTTTTCGACATCAATACCGCGCGCGCCCTTGACCGGGTAAATATGAAGAGACTGAACCTGCATGCGCCAGATGTCGCCTAAAGCATTCCTGACATCAAGGTCTCAGCGACACCCGGCGGCGGCGTGCGGTCATCCGGCACGAAGAAATCCGGCGCGAGCTTTTTCGATGGATCGACGCGATATTTCTCAAAATCGGTAACGCCGTTCTCATAAAGGAAGTTGTCATCGATGATGAAGTTGCCGCTGAATTCCTTCGACGGCTTAGTGAAAATCATATGCGCGGAGTCGGAAAGAATATCGACGGTGCGCGAGGCCTGCATCATCTCATCGCCGCCAAGCGCGAACTTTACCGCCGCCGTTGCGATGGCGGTGCGCGGCCACAGCGCGTTAAAGGCAATGCCGTCATTTTTAAATTCCGCCGCCATGCCAAGCACGCACATAGACATGCCGTATTTCGCCATCGTGTAGGCGGTGTGTCCAGCGAACCATTTGGGGCTCATATCGAGCGGCGGCGACAACATCAGAACATGGGGGTTGTCGGATTTTTTAAGGTGCGGGATGCAGGTTTTGGAGGTCAGGAACGTACCGCGCGCATTGATCTGATGCATCAGGTCCCAGCGCTTCATCGGTGTTGCTTCCGTACCGGTGAGCGAAATCGCAGACGCATTATTGACGCAGATATCGATACCGCCGAATTTTTCAACCGTCGCGTTCACCGCGGCTTCAACCTGTTCCTCATAACGAATGTCACAGACCAGCGGCAGCGCCTTACCGCCCGCCGCCTCAATCTCTTCCGCCGCCGTATAGATCGTACCTGGAAGGTGTTTGTGCGGCTCGGCGGACTTCGCCGCGATGGCGACATTGGCGCCGTCTTTGGCCGCGCGCAGGCCAATGGCGAGGCCGATGCCTCGGGACGCGCCCGTGATGAAAAGCGTTTTTCCTTTGAGAGTGGTCATGATCGCTCCTTAGAATTCTTCCGCACCTTACTCAGCGGCGCATGCTTTGTAACTTATATTCAACACATCGATCCGCGGCGGAACGCGAAATCGCATCGGCAGGCCAACCATGCCCGTGCCCGACGTCGTGAAAATCTGAAATCCTTTCGCCTCCCGCATGCCGTAAGCGACATCGCCGCACATTCCCGTCAACCAGCAGGTGATCAACGGCAGTTGAATCTGGCCGCCATGGGTGTGCCCGCCGATCAGAAGGTCCGCCGCCATATCCGCCGTAAAGTCTTTTACCGCGCCGGGATTATGGGTCAGCACCAGACGCGGCGTTGAGGTCGGTTCTTTCAGCAATGAAAGCTCCTGGCGGTCGTCCCAATGGTCAGACAATCCAACCAGTTCGACCGAAAATCCGGCGCCCGCCAGATTAACGACGCGATTGTCGATAAGCGTGACGCCCGCAGTCGGAAGCGCTTCCATCAATGGCGCGCGCAAATCCGGCCCGGGAATGCCGAGATCATGATTGCCAAGGACGCCAAACACCGGGGCATCAATTTGCGCGAAAACCCCAAAGGTCTCCTCCATTCGCGCAGGATCGAGGAAATAGACAAAGTCCCCTGCGATCAAGACCGCGTCAGCGTCCACCGCCTGGACACGTTTTGCAATACGTTCAATCGGCATTGCATTGTCGAATAACCCGTTATGAGTATCTGAAAAAACCGCGATGCGCGCCTCGCCGGTATTTTCAAAACACCCTTGCAACGCAATGTCATGCTCGTTCGTCAACAATATGCGCGGCTCAACGAACCGTCCATAAGCAAGGCAGGTTATAATGGCAAAGAAAGTCGCGGCGAACACACGCGCCCGCCCGGTGCGGCGCACCATAACCCATAGGGCGAAGGGCGCCGCAACGATATAAAGATAGCTCGCATAATAAATCGCGAGCTTGATATGTTCGAGAGAGGTGAGACCGTCCATCACGTCTCTAATCGCCCGTGAATGCGGCGCGGCGAAGACGACGCCGTGGCCTCAATTGGGTCGATGCGAGAAACCTCGCAGTAGCGCTACTTCGCGTCCTCCACGGCTTCCCAGACACGCAAGGCGTTGGCGCCGAGAATTTTTTCAATCGCCTCCTCATCATAACCGCGCGCAATCAACCCGTCGATGAGAACAGGAAAGCTGGAAGCATCCTTGAGATTCACCGGTAATGAATTACCGACGCCGTCATAATCAGTCCCCAGACCCACATGATCGACGCCAGCAATTTCGACCGCCCTGTCGATATGGTCCAGAACATTCTCAAGCCCTGCAAAGGGATAGGGATGTTCTTCACGCCACGCCTTGCGAAAATCAGTGACTTCTTCAGGGGTCATTTGCCGCCCCATCTCCGCTTCGCGCGCCTCTTGCGCCTCATCGCGAGGGGCTGCGTAGGCGTTTGCTTCCTCAGTTAAAAAGGCTGATCCATAATTGATCATCACAACGCCGCCGTTTTCTCCAATTTCCTTGACATGCTTATCTGAAAGATTGCGCTCCCAACCGGGCGTAAAGTGGCGCAACGAAGAGTGCGACGCAATTACCGGCGCACGGGTTGTTGCAAGAACATCATCAATCGCGGCATCGGATAGGTGACTAACGTCAACCATGACACCAATATCATTCATTGCACGGACGAGTTCAAATCCAAAAGGCGATAAACCACCCCAACGCTTATTAATATCATAGGAAGAGTCGGAAATGTGGTTCGATCGGGAGTGCGCCAACGTAATATAGCGCACGCCGCGTTTATAAAAGTGTTTTAGGTTATTAAGATCGCCTTCAATAGGAGAGCCGTTTTCCATACCGAGTGGGAGTGCGATTTTTCCTCTCTTGTGACTTCGGCGCACATCTTTTGGCGAATAAGCAATCTCGAACTTGTCCGGGTGCTGCGCAGCAAGACTCTCCACCAGGCCGATCAAGATATCGGCGCGCGCTTTTGCGCCTCGCGCTTCGTAATCTGCGGCGACGTAGATCGACATAAATGGCGCATCAAGCCCACCCTCTTTGGCGCGGGGATAGTCAAAATCCAATGCCTTCTCACCCGTCGCCATATCTGCTCCCGACGCGGCGATAGTCGACGGCGCATCTACATGACCATCGACGATAATAAACCGATTGGCGAGTTCAACAGCGCGCTCCGAGGGCTGAGCCATGACAGCGGTCGGCGTCAGAAAAGCTGCGGCAATAAGAGTATGAGTTTTCATGCGGTATTGCGCCCCTTTCTCAAATTTTTTTGACCATAAACGAAGGCGCTTGATGAGGCGAGCCTCACCGCGACACATTTTTCACTAAAGTTACTCACGCAGCTTTAACGCGACGGCGCCGGGAATCATGAGCCGGATTCTGGTATCCAGCGTGGCGCAAGGTCGTCATAAATAAGGCGCGCGTCGTACAGGAAGTTACGCACCGGATCCTGACTCTCAGCCTCCGCACGCGAGTAGACTCTGACCTCCAGTTCATGAGTATAGGTCGTTGTGGTATAAGATGTCGGCGGCACGTACTCCTCATACTCATTGCCGTCTTTATCTTTCCCTGTCCTGACGTAACCATCAGTAGAGTTGAGATTGCTATCGCGGTTTTCCCGTTCGCGTAAAATTTCGAAATAAGGATAGCCCGCATTCAATGTCTCTTGCGCTGCGCGCAAAAGAGAGAGTTCGCGCGCTTCGGCCACCTGCGGATGAACGCCTGTGACAATAAGCGTTCGCTCGCCTGTTCTTATACTCGTCGAATTTGTGTCAAGCGTCGTACAGGCGCAAGCGAACAAAAGGAGAAGGAACGCCGGTCGCACAAACTTCTTCATTTACACCCCCCAGTATCCCCATACCCAGTATTTCAGCGCGAGGATACTATGCGCTCAGGAGAGCAGGATCAATCCGCGCGACGCTATCAGCGCCGGCCATAACCGCACCGGTCAGCGCGACCGCTTCAGTGAGATAGTTTTCGGCATAGAATTCAGTGATCGCGATCTTGGCGTTAAAATAGTCGGTGTCGCCGCCTTCGTTGATTGCAAGCGCCGCCGCCACGGCGCCGCGCGCCAGATAATATCCGCCGGCGACATTGCCGAACTGTTTCAAATATGGCGTCGCGCCGGCAAGCACATCGTCCTGACGCTTTTGCGCCGCGGCGAGCAACCAGTCCGTGGACTGTTCAAGCGCTTCAACCGCCGTCTCCAGGCGTTCGCCAATCGCTGTCACGTCTTCCCGCTTGGCGGCTTTTGCGATGATCGCCTGCTCTTTTACATTCTGAATGAACGCCCGGATCGCCGCGCCGCCATCCGCTTGCAGCTTTCGTCCGACAAGGTCCATCGCCTGAATGCCGTTCGTGCCCTCATAGATCGCGGCGATGCGGGCATCGCGCATGAACTGCGCCGCGCCGGTTTCTTCGACATAGCCCATGCCGCCATGAATCTGAACGCCAAGCGATGTTACCTCGTTTGCACGGTCCGTCGACCACGCTTTTGAAATCGGAGTGAGGAGCCCCTCCAGCGCTCTCGCGTCCGCGCGCTGATTTTCATCCGGGGACTGACGCGCCAGATCATAAGCAACCGCATTGGCGTAACAGATCGCGCGCGACGCTTCGACCAGAGACTTCATCGAATAGAGCATGCGGCGCACATCGGCATGCTCATAAATCGGGACCATCTCACCCGTTTTAACGCCGGGCGCACGGCCCTGGTTGCGCTCCTGCGCAAAGGCGAGCGCATGCTGATAGGCGCGCTCGGCGACGCCGACGCCCTGTACGCCGACATCAAGACGCGCCGAGTTCATCATCACGAACATATTTCGCAAGCCCTTGTTCTCTTCACCGAGAAGCGTGCCGAAACACTCGCCATTCTCACCAAAGGCCATGACGCAGGTTGGACTGCCATGCAGGCCCATCTTTTCTTCCAGATTAATGCACTGAACATCGTTGCGCGCCGCCAGCGATCCATCCTCATTCACATGCGTTTTCGGCACGATGAACATCGAAATGCCCGCCGTTCCTTCCGGCGCATCCGGTAGACGCGCCAGCACCAGATGGATGACATTATCCGTCAGGTCATGATCGCCATAGGTAATATAAATCTTCTGCCCACTGATTTTGTAAAGGCCATCGCCGATAGGCTCTGCCTTAGTGCGAATTGCCGACAGGTCCGACCCGGCTTGCGGTTCGGTCAGGTTCATCGCGCCCGTCCATTCGCCGGAAACCATCTTTTCCAGATAAAGCTGCTTTTGCTCTTCCGTCGCCGCGTGCAGGATCGCCTTGACCGCACCTGTCGTCAGCGTCGTGCCGATGGCGAAGGACATGCAAGCCGCATTCAACGCGTCGACCAGCGCGACGGCGAGCGTTGACGGCAATCCCTGCCCGCCCACATTTTCGGGAAAGGCGAGCGCATTCCACCCGCCTTCCACATATTGGCGATAGGCTTCCTTAAATCCCGGCGACGTGCGCACCACGCCATTTTCCAGCACTGCGCCTTGTTGATCGCTTCCCCAATTCAAGGGCGCGACAACCTGGTCGCAATACTTGCCCATCTCTTCCAGGATCGCCGAGACAAGATCATCCGACAATTCCGGAAAGGCGCCTGTTTTCTCAAGCGCGGCGAAGCCGGCCACCTGGTTCAGCGTGAACGACATATCGCGAACGGGCGTTGAGAAAGTCATGAGGGCTCTCCAATCCAATGGTTGCTTAAGAATGGCATGGCTCAACTTATGCCTACGCTGACACCAGAGCACCAGTCTGTGTTGCAGGTTGCTCCCGGCGTCTCTGAAAACGCTTATTCAGCGTCGTCAGCGCGCCTGATTTCCAGCGTCACCCTGCCGACGCGTAAACCATAATATCCAACAGTCGCCTTGTTAATAACGTCACCGTCGCCTGTGTTGTAAAGGATGTCACGGAATTTCACCTTACGCCCGCCTTTGCCGTCCTCGCCGCCAAGACGCACGATATATTCCAGCCGGAACGCATCGCCGTCAGCGAAGCCTTCCGCCTCGCCGACAACATCCTCGCGCGTTCCCGTGTACCGGCCATCGCCGACCCTGGTCAGGCGCCAGGTTTTCTGGTCAACCTCGCCATCGTCATATTCAAAGTCCTCCACGAGGGTCAGGGTCTCGCCATCCCAGACTCCATTTAAGTAAGCGGTGAAGCTTCGCGATGCGCCGATGATCGGTTTGAATTCGCCCCTTGCAACAGTCTTTCCAGCAAGGTCGCGCTCCAGAACAAAGGGCTGGGAGATTTCACTCGCATCAGGCATGCCGGGCCGGGTGGCGCACCCGGCTATCAGAAGCGGCGCCGCCAATAATGCGGATAGCCAACGGAAATAGGGCATTGAGACCTGCTGTTTGCTTTTCAGACTTTACGGACTGCGTCGGCCTATAGATCAGTCATGGAACGTCATCGCTTCTGTGCTAAGGCGTCTTCATGATCATGAGTGCGCCAGATTTTACCAAAGCCGCGGAGACCATTGTGAATGGCGGTCTCGTCGCAATGCCGACGGAAACCGTTTACGGTCTCGCGGCGGACGCGACGAACGACCGGGCTGTGGCGCGAATTTTTGAAGCCAAGGGACGGCCGCAATTCAATCCCCTGATCATTCACGTGACCGGCAAAGACATGGCTGAGCGTTATGTGGAATTCCCGCCGCTGGCGGAGAAACTCGCGCGCGCATTCTGGCCCGGGCCGCTGACGCTGGTTCTACCGCGACGCGGCGACTGCGCGGTGTCTCATCTCGTCAGCGCAGGCCTTGGTACAATCGCCGTCCGCGCGCCCAACCATACGTCTGCGCAAAAGCTGATCGAGGCGGTCGATCGCCCGCTCGCCGCGCCAAGCGCCAACCGGTCGGGGGCGATCAGCCCGACACGCGCTGAACATGTGCAAGCTTCTCTCGGTGACAAGGTTGACCTGATCATTGATGGCGGCCCCTGTCTCGTCGGCGTCGAATCAACCATCATCAAAGTCGATGGCGACAACGCGATCTTGTTACGACCGGGCGGCGTCGCACGCGAAGACATAGAGCGCCGCCTCGGGCTTAGCGTTGCTGATAGCGACGCGGCGAAACAACCCGAAGCTCCGGGGATGCTGGCCAGCCATTACGCTCCCCGAACGAAGCTACGCCTCAATGTTAAGACGCCGAAGCCTGATGAAGCTTTCCTCGCTTTTGGTTCATCGCCCTCAGGTCATCCGTATACGCTTAACCTCAGTAAAACTGGCGACCTCTTGGAAGCCGCCGCGAACCTCTTCGCGCATTTGCATGCGCTTGATGATCTATGCGCCGCACATGGCTTATTGGGCATCGTAGCTGCGCCTGTGCCGGCGGAGGGGCTGGGCGCGGCGATCAATGACCGTCTCAAACGCGCTGCGACGCCAAGGAACTAATCCCGCTCTTGCGCCTTTGTGAGGCGGACTTGTACCCACCGCCAATTTGCAATCTTTATGAAATAATCGGAAAACGCCTTCCATGACCGGATTACTCGCGCTTCTTGATGACATCGCGGCCATCGCCAAACTGGCGGCGGTTCATATCGACGATGTATCCACCCTCGCCGCAAAAGCAGGCGCAAAATCAGCTGGTGTTGTCATCGACGACGCCGCCGTGACGCCAAAATATGTGCAAGGACTGCCGGCGGCGCGCGAATTGCCGATCGTCTTGAAAATCGCCCGGGGCTCGCTTTTCAACAAGCTCGTTATTCTGCTGCCCATCGCCGTCGCGCTGAATGCTCTGGCGCCCTTTATGCTGACGCCGCTGCTCATGGTCGGCGGGCTGTATCTATGTTTTGAAGGCGCGGAAAAAGTTTTGCATCCATTCTTGCCGCATCACGATGAATCTGCCGCCAAAGCAGCTGCCGCAAAGCTACTGGACGCTGCGCATCTTGAAAAAGAACGCGTCGCCGGCGCCATCAAAACAGATTTCGTCCTGTCTGCGGAAATTACCGCCATCGCCCTTTCCGCTATCGAGGCGGATAGTCTGTGGAAAGAAGGCCTTGTGCTCGCGCTCGTCGCAGTCGGCATCACGGCGCTGGTTTATGGCAGTGTGGCGATCCTCGTGAAAGCCGACGATGTTGGCCTGCGCATGCACGAAGCCGGGCGCCTCGGCGTAACGCGCTTCCTTGGCCGGAGAATTGTAAAAGCAATGCCATCGGTGATTGCAGCCATCGCTGTTATCGGCACCGCCGCCATGTTATGGGTCGGCGGTTCCATCATCGTTCATGGCATGAAAGATCTCGGCTTCGGGCTCGTTTATGACACGATCCATCACTGGGCTGTCGCCGCCAGTCACGCCATGCCGTTCGGCAACGGCTTCATCGAATGGGCCGTAACCGCCGGTTTCGACGGCCTTCTCGGTCTTATCTTCGGCGCGCTGCTGATCCCGATTATCAGTTTCGCGGTTGCGCCCGCGTTCCGGCTCTTTCGCAAACCGAAACCGGCTCAATAATGCAAGCGTGGATTGAGGAAAGAATTTCGCGCCGCCTTCGCGTCAAACATGCAGGAACGGCCAGAGCAGGATAACGGCGACTTTGCCATAGACTGTCAGATTGACGAACATCCGCAGCAAAAACCGGCTTTCGCCCTCCTCAACGCCCAACCGATCACAAACCCAGTTGCCAGGCCAGAGCATGACAGCCGCTGCGCGGTCGCCAAAGCTGTTTTTGTCTTTGTCCTGATCCGTCTCGCTCGCCGTCGCCATCGGGAGTCCTTTCCGGGACCACCTATCTGTCTGGCCCGCTGACAATATCTAGGCCCTTACAATGCAGAGAAAAATGCCATTATACTCATTATATTATTGAAAAAATTTCACTAATAAGAGACTCTGGCTCTATGACTGCAATTGATGAAATAACGGTATTCGCAGAAGTCGCGCAGGCCGGCAGCTTTACTGGCGCCGCACAGCGCCTCGGCCTGACGCCGTCAGCCGTCAGCAAGAAGATCAAAGGCTATGAAGAGCGGCTGGGCGCGCGCCTTTTCAACCGCACGACCCGGGCCGTGTCGATGACGGAAGCAGGACGCCTCTTGTTCGCGCGCAGCGCGGACATCCTTGCGTCGGTGGAAAACGCCGAGCAGGAGATCGGCCGAATATCGGCGGCGCCCGAAGGCGTGTTGCGCGTTGCTGCATCAGACGCATTATCCGTACACGTTATTATACCTTTTCTGAAGTCTTTCAGCAAAGAATATGACAAGCTGTCGGTCATTCTCATTCACGGCGACGGTGGGATCGACATGTTGCGTGAAGGCGTCGACCTCGCATTGACTTTTACACGCCCCGCTGAAGGTTCGCTCGTTTTTCGGAAACTGATTGACGATCCATGGATCGTCTGTGCGGCGCCTGATTATCTCAGGAACCGAAAAGCGCCGGGAAAACCCGGCGATCTTGCCGATCATAAATGCCTGACCATTCACGCCCGCGGAGTTTCGCATAATCGCTGGGACTTCGCCCATCGGCGCAAACGCCTGTCATTGCCCGTCAACCCCAGCTTCTCCGGCATCGGCCTCACGGTGCGTGAAGCGGCGCTTCAGGGCATGGGCGTCGCACGTCTTGCGCATTTCCTCGTCCGTGACGATATTCACGCAGGGCGCCTTGTCGAATTATTGAAGACCTATCGGCCCGTTGATGACCGCGCCATCTATATCGCCTATCTGCACCGGGAACATCTGCCGCCGAAAACCCGCGTTTTTATCGACGCGCTAAGCAATCACATCAATGCGAACCTGACGCCGCCCGAGCGATAGCCGGGGCCTAAGCCGGCTTTTTATATTTCAACAAAAACCGGTCAGTCTTACGGCGCACTGCCGGGTCAAACACAGCCATCCCATAGTCGTCATTTGCGTTATGCAAGATGTCGCTCTCTTCAACGAGTTCAAAACCGGTCGCTTCGGCAAGCGATTTCACGATCGCCGGATCAATCCGATGCAATGCGTTGCCTGTTGTCTCCGGCGCGCCGGATGCGGCGGCATGATCGAGAATAACGAAATGGCCGCCAGGTTTTAAAATTCGAAAAATCTCGGCATAAGTCGGCCCAACCTCGCCAAGAGAAACGCCGTCACTTGGCGTGAAATAAAGTTCATGCGGTCCGAGCAGCCAGGTCGCGATATCAACCGATGTTGTCTCCGCATCGAGATTGTCAAAGTTGGATTTTGAGTGCCGGACATTCGGCAGGCGGTTGTCAGCCAGACGCCTGGACACGGCCTCGCTCAAAAAGCCGTCGAAACTTTCAGGGTTTTGCATAATGACCGTTCCATCCGGACCAGCCAACTGGGAGAACAGCTCCGTGTAGTAACCACGCCCGGCTTCAATTTCAAAAACCGTATCGCCGGGCTTGATGTCAATAAACGCCAGAATGCCGGCAGGCTTTCGCATTGTATCGTCGGCGAGATCCTCTTCCGGTCGCGCGCTGTTTGCGACAGCGGCGCCTGCTCGATCCACGACGTCGTTTGCGACGTCTTCTGCGGCAGAGGCGTACGGCGTACTTTCCTGAGCGCAGGACACGACGGATATCGCCATGGCGCCAGCGAAAATGGAATTTCTGAAGATGTGTTTTTCCATGACTCCTCTCGCCTCTACAGCGCAGATTATGCCTGCGTCAGCAGGGGAAGTTCAAGGCGTCAGCATAAACGATCGCGAACCAGTCAAATTCGACCCCATCGACGCCCCATCCCTTGAACCCTCGCCGCGCCATCCCTAGACATCAAGATGTTGCAATCTGGAAAACACCGTCATGACGTCGTCCAAACGCCCCATGCCGCCCGCCGAAGCGCTCAATGCGATTCGGACCGCTATCGGGCCGAAGGGGGTTTTTGAAGGCGACGACGCGGCGCCGTTCCTGTCCGAGTGGCGCGGCCGGTGGCCGGGCGAAGCGGCGCTGATCGTCGCGCCCGCCACCACCGAAGAGGTAGCAGCGGTTGTTCGCATCTGCGACGAACGCAACATCGCCATCACCCCCCAGGGCGGCAATACGGGCCTTGTCGGGGGACAAATCCCGTTCGGCGATGAAATTCTGTTGTCCCTGAAACGCATGCGAAGCATCCGCCAGATCGAACCGCTGAACAACACCATGACCGTCGACGCCGGACTGACCCTGGCCGAAGCCCAGGATGCGGCGCGCGAGGCGGAACGCCTGTTCCCGTTATCGATAGGATCGGAAGGCTCTTGTCAGATCGGCGGCGTCATCTCCACCAATGCGGGCGGCGTCAATGTCCTGCGCTATGGCAATATGCGCGATCTGGTGCTCGGCCTTGAAGCGGTCTTGCCGAACGGTGATATCTGGAACGGCCTGAAACGTCTGCGTAAGGACAATACCGGTTATGATCTGAAACAGCTAATGATCGGCGGCGAAGGCACGCTCGGCATCGTCACCGGCGCCGTCCTCAAACTGTTTCCGCAGCCGGCGCAACAGATGACCGCCTTCGCCGGCGTGAACAGCGCCGCCGACGCCGTCGCGCTTCTCTCGCACGCACAAGGCGCGACCGGCGGCGCTGCTTCCAGTTTCGAGCTGATGTCGCGGCGCTGCATCGACTTTGTTTTGAAACATATCCCCGACACGCGCGACCCCCTGGAAGGGGAGCATCCCTGGTATGTGCTGATGGAATTCTCATCCGGCCAGGCGTCGGGCTTGCGCGATACTGTCGAAGCCATGCTTGCAGGCGCATTGGACGCGTCACTCATCAATGACGCAGCGATCGCCGAGAGCGAAGCGCAGACGCAAATGCTCTGGCGCATCCGTCATTCGATCTCTGAGGCGATTAATGGCGAGGGCCTTGGCGCACGCCATGATGTTTCCGTCGCCACCAGCGATATTCCAGCATTTCTCAATGAAGCGGGCGTCGCCGTTGAACGCCTTGCGCCGGGCGCGCGCGTGGTCGCCTTCGGTCATATCGGCGACGGCAATGTTCATTATGACATCGCGCCGCCGGAAGGCGCCGGCAAGCACGCGCTCGACGACAAACGTTCTGATATTGAAGCGGCTGTTTATGACGTAATCGCTTCTTTCGACGGATCGATTTCGGCTGAACACGGAATCGGCCGCCATCGCCGCGATACGCTCGCGAAACGCAAAAGCGATGTGGATCTCGCTATGATGCGCGCGATAAAAAACGCCCTCGACCCCAAAGGGATCATGAATCCCGGCAAGATGCTTTAAAAAGGACGCCCTGACTTATGTTGATGTTGCTTTCGCCCGCCAAGGCCATGAATTTCGATGACGTTCCGGACGCGCCCAAGGCGACCAAGCCAGCGCTGACAAAAGACATCGCTGAAATCGCCACCGTCGCTAAAAAGCTGAAACGCGGCGACATCAAAAAGCTGATGGGCGTTTCCGATAGCCTCGCCGATCTCAATTACGAACGTTTTCAGGCGTTCAAAACCAGCGGCAGGCTAAACGGCGCCAAACAGGCCGCCCTTACTTTCGCCGGTGATGTCTATCGAGGACTTGATGCGAACACACTGAAGCCCGACGATCTTGAATTCGCGCAGGATCATTTGCGTATCCTTTCCGGTCTGTACGGATTGCTGCGCCCCCTCGACGCCATTCAACCCTATCGCCTTGAAATGGGCTCGCGCCTTAAAAATCCGCGCGGCGCCAATCTTCATGCTTTCTGGGGCCCGGTGATCGCGGAACAGCTCGACAAAGCCGTCAAGACACATGACGATCCAACCATCGCCTGTCTCGCTTCAAACGAATACGCCAAATCCGTCGACCGCAAGGCGCTTAAAAGCCCGTTCATCATGTTCAACTTCAAGGAGATCAAAGACGGCAAAGCGCGCGCAATGATGCTTTATGTCAAACAGGCGCGGGGCATGATGGCGCGATGGGCGATCGAAAACCGTATCGAAAAGACGCAAGACCTCAAAAAGTTTTCCGTCGGCGGCTACAAGTTTTCGAAATCGCTTTCGTCCGATGACGAATGGGTATTTACGCGCCCGCAACCGCCCAAAAAATCTTAAACGCTCTGCCGCTTCGCTATTCGATTTGCAAGACGCCGCGCTTCATGACGCCGCTCATTGAGGTTGCCCCAGAACGAGTTCTTGAATCCGAAAAACCACAGCCCCGGATACGCCGGAGAGGACTGATCCGCGGAAAACATCGGTGCGCCGTTGGCGTCAAGCACATCCAGATCGCCAACCAGTGTCTCAAGGCCCGTCCTGTAGCCGGTTCCACAGATCACCACATCAGGCTCAAGCGACATTTCATCGACAAGGTAAACCTTACTGTTTTCGAAACGCTCAATCGCCGGCGCAATTTTGATGCGGCCCTCTTTCAAGGCGCGCGAAAACCCATTGTCGATTGCGGGCGCGGCGCCATCATCAAGAATACGCGAAAGGGCGCCTTTTTCCGGCGAAGGCATGCCGAATTTCCTAAGATCGCCACAAAACCAACGGCTCATCCAACTGGCGATGCGATCAATCATTGAAACGGGTAAAGGCCGCATCATCGGCGTCAACAGGTGAACCGGGGCGCCCAGAACATACTGTGGAACCACTGTCGACCCGCCGCGCACGGACATCCATAGCGCATTTGTTCCTACACGCGCCAAATGATTTGCAATATCGACGCTTGAGTTGCCAGCGCCGACCAGCAAAACACGTTTATCAGCATATTGTTCAGCGGCGCCAAAGTCAGCGGCGTGGATAAGCTCGCCCGTAAAAGTTTCTTTTCCTGGCCAATCGGGAATGACAGGATGGTTGTCCGGCCCCGTCGCGATAACAAGATCGCGGGCGGTGATCAGGCCCTTCACTCTATCGGCCAACCAGAGATCGCCTTCACGCCGAATAGCATCAATGCGCACGCCATATTCAACGCTGACATTCAGCCTGCGTTCGTAGTGTTCAATATAGCGAATGACCTCATTGCGGGTGGGAAATCCGGAGACGTTCCGGGCGAACCGTCGCCCCGGCAGATGGGAAAGCAGCTTATGCGTATTGAGATGCAACTGCGGATGACGGTGGCGCCACCGTTCCGCCGGGCGCCGCGCCGCTTCGACAATCCGTACAACCGCACCGCCGCGCTCAAGTTCATATCCAAGCGCCAGACCTGATGTACCGGCGCCGATTATCAGAACTTCAGTGTCATATTGTCGAGAGGTCATGATTTCTTATAGTGGCGCGCCTAGAAGGAGAAACTTCGAACGCGCTTTTTGAAACTTTAGAGGATTGGGACCACCAGCTAAGGCATATTGATTTTAAGCCTGAGGAGCCAGCCCCATGAGCGGTTCAGGCATCAATTATCAAGGCGACAATCCAACTCAAGCCTTCCAGGAAGCGGCAGCACACACATCCAAACCTAAGGCAAAGCACGCACCACCGTTCTCGCTGCGGCTCACCTTTGATGAAAGAGAGCGCCTTAGGCGCGAGGCTGGGAGCCGTAGCCTCGGGGCTTACATTCGTCACAGGTTATTCGGTGATGAGGCGTCACCACGTAAATTCAAGCGCCGAAAACCTGGACCGGATCATGCCCAGCTTGGTCGTGCGCTCGGCATTCTCGGCCAGTCCCGCCTTACCGCCAATATGAACCAGATCGCCAAGGCGGCGAATATGGGCGCGCTGCCTGTCACGCCTGAGCTATCCGACGAACTTCATGAGGCTTGCGCCGATATACAGGCCATGCGCCATGCCCTGATCGCCGCCCTCGGCATCAAGCCGGAGGATGGATCATGATCCTTGTCGGTTCCCAGCGCGGTGGGGCTTCAAATCTCGCAGCCCATCTTCTGAAGGACGAAAACGAGCATGTGGAAGTACATGAGATCAGGGGCTTTGCTTCTGAAAATCTTAAAGGCGCACTTAATGAAGCTTACGCCATGAGCCGGGGCACACGCGCCAAGCAGTTTTTATTCTCCCTGTCTTTGAACCCGCCTCCGGAGGAACGGGTTGAAACCGGCGTCTTTGAGGATGCAATCGCGCGGGCTGAGGACAAGCTCGGCCTGTCCGGCCATGCCCGCATTCAGGAGCAAAGTCAGGGTGAGGCTTATCAGGCCCTAATGCGCGACCGGCAGGAAAAGGATGCGTTGATCTTCCGGCAACTGGAACAGCGCAACGCTTTGCAGCGCTCCCGTGCGCATAACCTCAATGAGTTTATCCAACAGCGCCGCGACCTGCGCAGCGATATCAAACAATACAAAGCCATGGAGCCAGAGAGCCGCGAGGACAGGCGCGCAGCTTACATCCGGGAACAACAAACACAGCAGGCCCATGACATACCGCGCAATCGCGGACCCGGCCTCACGCGTGATCGCTAAAGCTTCAACAATGGCAACCAGAAAGGAAAAACCATGACATTCAGAGTAACCGGCAAAGAGTCTTTGATGGGTGGCCCACCACCGGAAGACCGGCGGCAGGAGCAGCGGTCAAAAGAAGCTGAAGCAGGCCGCGTATCGGATGCGCAAAGCATGGGAGCTGCCCGCCAGTCGCGCCGTGAGCAACGCAAGCGCCAGTATTATCAGGAATGCGCCGCCGCTGCCCGCCGTGAAGAATCCCGGCGCAACGCCGGGTATTGGGAGGCCGTGAGAATGGGTGAGATCACGCTTAGCCGGTAGCAACTATGACTGCGCCAAGTTAGGAAACCTGCTTAGGTTTGCTGCTTCGGATGGGATGAATACGGCCTTCACTAAAGCTGAGGCCGCTATTCAACACAGCCGCCAGAAAACCGTGCGGCTAGCTCTGACCTCGCCACACGCTCTAACTCCATGCTGCTTTGGAGGGTTTGAAACGGTTTTATGATAGGACTGGATCCAAACACATTTTCAATATACAATAGCCAAGCAAATTTGTAGGATTGGTCAATGGATACTGTAGTCAAAAAAAGAAAAAATGTTCCGGCGAATTTGAAGTCCGTTGGTTCGAGCATTTGGAACTGCGACGCGGCGCGTTTTCTCAAAAAACTTCCTGAGAAAAAACTCTTTGATCTTGTTGTTACATCGCCTCCTTACAACATCGGCAAAGCATATGAACGGAAGCGAGAACTTGACGAATATATTAGTTTCCATACGGATGTAATTTGTGAAGCTGTATTACGCCTGAAAAATACCGGAGCATTCTGCCTGCAAGTTGGAAATTTTGTGCAAGATGGCGAAATACTCCCATTAGACTATTTGTTCCATCCAATTTTTCGTGAACTTGGGATGAAGCTGCGCAACCGAATTGTGTGGCATTATGGGCATGGTTTACATCAACAAAGAAGATTCAGCGGCCGATATGAAACCGTACTATGGTTCACAAAGTCAGACGATTACGTTTTTGATCTAGATGCAGTTCGTATTCCGCCGAAGTATCCGGGCAAACGCGCATATCGTGGGCCACGCGCTGGTCAGCTTTCGGGTAATCCTCTGGGCAAAAATCCTGAAGATGTTTGGGAGGTGAAAGATTCAAGGCATGATCTTTGGCAGATTCCAAATGTAAAAGCAGGTCATGTTGAAAAGACGGAACATCCATGTCAGTTTCCAGTGGGATTGATTGAACGTCTTATTTTGGCACTTACAAAGAAAAATGCCTTAGTATTTGATCCATTTGCCGGAACGGGCTCCGCTGGTGTCGCAGCCCTTCTTCACAAAAGAAGATTTTGGGGATGTGAAATTGATTCAGATTACGCAGAATTAGCTGTTGAAAGATTAAGAAGGACGGTGAGTGGCGAGGAACGTTTCCGGTCACATGCCAAGCCGATCTATGATCACAAGAAATCAAATTTGTCGATTGATCCGCGTGCTTACGCGATCGCAGCGGAATAAGAAGTCGATCTTTGCCTAAGACGAGATAATGAACGCAATTAGGAGTTACGAATGGGGTTAGGCTGGCCGCTACCGAAAAGAAAACAATATCTCTCGGATCTTGCAAAGAGTGAAAGCAAGAATACGCACCCAGTTCGGTTTCAAGGCAAGCCCCAATACATGCCCGTTCACTCGGTACCACTGGATTTGCCACGATATCGACTAGAAAACGGCAGGACAACTGGTTCGCAGGCTGAATATCTTGCGTCGAATGCTGATGCAGATGAAGATTTTTTTCGCGTAGACGGAGAATCAGAAGCCGCTCAGCAAGCCCAACATATCATTTTGCAGAAGCTCTCTCGCGGATCCAAAAATCTATTTCAAGAATTTGATACTGGGGAGCAAGAAGAGCCCATTATTTTATCTGCCATCGGATATGTAATTAACGGCAATCGCAGATTGTCGACCTGGCGTGCTCTGTATGAAGAGGACCCGGCCAAGTATGCTCGTTTCGCCACAATTGAAGCGATAATTCTTCCCCCATGTGACGACCGAGACTTGGACAGACTCGAAGCAGAACTTCAACTCAAAGAAGACCTGAAAGCCGAGTATAGTTGGACCTCGCAGGCGCTAATGATGCGAGAAAAGATGCAGCGTTTTGATTACAATGAAGCCGAAATCTCATCAATTTACGACTTCAAAAAGGGTGAGCTGCAAGAGCTACTGGACTGCCTTGATTACGCAGACGAATATTTGACGAGTAGAGGTGCGCCGCGTCAGTATTCTCAGGTTGACGGGAAAGAGTTTGCATTCCGGCAGATTTGCCGAAGCCGAAAAAAAGTAAAATCACCGCAAGAACGGGAAATGTTCGAAAAATCAGCGTTCTGTTTGACAGACGATGCCGCCGAAGGCACGCGGACATACGCAGAAATTCAAAAGGCAGCCGACAACCTGCAGGAAATTGCTTCCGATTTGGTAGAAGAGTTTGAAGTAGAAGCAGAAGGAAAAGCAGAAAGCGAGGTTGCTGAAGAACTAAGCGCGATTCTTAGTGAGAGTGAAAACTTTGATCGAGCTAGAGAGACAATTCAGGAGACAATAGCGGCGGCAACAGCACGTGCGCGCGATAGAAAAAAAGAACAGCACGTAGCAAGCCGAGTCGAACAAGCAAAACAGAATTTGATCGAAGCGAGGGAAGCAATCAATGAGGACTCGTCTCGAAAGGGGGTGGCGTCAAAACTGGATGATATTACAGCTTTAGTGGACGACCTTCGCCAGTGGGCAAAGGATGATGAGTAACTCCGTCAATATTGCGTACGATGAAAAGACCCGCTCGGCTATTGTCGAAGTAGTCGGTTCTGATGAAGCGTGGAGGTCTATACGAAGGGTTTGTCAAGACACTTTTGGCGAGACTGACTTAACCAGTCAGAATTCATTGCAAATGCCTTGGTGGGCATTTTTGGGCTGTCTAAACGAGATTGAATATTACGCGAAACGTCACCTCGTTGATATTGTTCATACGGAGCAAGCAGCTGAGCGTTTGGAACAGTCGCGGTCGGCGGTTGCGCAGTATGAAGATGCAAAGTCCGGTGTCGGCCCTAGTGAGGAAAAAATCCGTGCGGAGCTTAGCTCAAAGAACTTCCTGCGGGAGCTAACCCAGGAACAGGCGCGAAACGTAAGCAAAATGATGGCACTGCCGTCAGCTGCCACTTTTTCTGTGCCAGGAGCTGGGAAAACTACAGAAGCGCTATCATTCTATGTATTGAAGCGCACCGACGAGACGCGGCTGCTTGTGGTGTGCCCAAAGAATGCATTCTCTGCCTGGGAAGAGCAACTTTCACTTTGCTTGACGGATGAAGATGCGTTTGTGCGGCTACGAGGGGGAAGAGCCGCGATTGAAACCCAGTTGAAGAAAAAACCGCCTAAGGTGCTCATAACATATCAGCAACTACCAATAGTTCTCGACCTTATTGGCAATTACCTTTCAGACCAAGACAGTCTGATGTTCCTGGATGAGTCACATAAGATCAAACGCGGATTTCAAGGAGTATGGGGAAATGCGATTTTGTCGATAGCGCAAATCCCAAGAGCAAAGCTGATAATGTCCGGAACACCAATGCCAAACGATGTGAGTGATTTGGTGCCGCAGTTTCGGTTTTTATATCCTGAGATATTGGCGGATGATGATACAGTTCAGGATTATATTCGTCCCGTTTATGTACGGACTACAAAACCAGAACTCGGTCTTCGCCCATCTAAAAAAATCATAAAACGATTGCCACTTAAGCCAGCACAACATGAGCTGTATCAATTGTTAAGATCAGAAGCGGCGCGCCAAGCAAAAAGCCTTACGCGGATGGATATGGGCACATTGAGGCGGGCAGGTCGCAGCGCTCTGCGCCTTCTTCAAATTGCTACAAATCCATCGCTATTAGCCCGTTTAGAAGAATTTGAGCACGAATCTCTGTTGTCTGAGGTTCTTAGCGAAGGTGATAGTCCGAAACTTGAATATGCATGTTACCGTGCGCGGGAACTAGCGTTTGAAGGCAAGAAGTCGATTATTTGGTCAAGCTTCGTTCAAAATGTTGAATTGGTATCTAATAGACTGTTGGATATAGGCGCTGAATACATTCACGGCGGCGTTGATGCCGGCAGTGAGGATGAGCAAGGGACTCGCGAACAAAAAATTAAGCGTTTTCACGACGATGGTAATTGTTGGGTTATGGTTGCTAATCCGGCGGCTTGCGGAGAAGGAATAAGCTTACATACAGTCTGTCACCATGCGATATATTTGGACCGCAACTATAACGCAGCCCAATACCTACAATCGGAAGACCGAATTCACCGACTAGGGCTTCCACCAGATCAAGAGACTTATGTTGAGATACTGCAATCCCCGCAAACGATTGACGAATCCGTTGACCGTAGGCTCGGATTCAAAATCGAGAACATGGCGCGTGTTCTCAATGATGCGTCATTGAATAGAGAGCCAGAAATTATCGAGTTAGACTCTGATGGTTTTGACGAAAATGACTTAAAGGATTTTCTATCGCACCTTTCCGAAAAGGTTTCATAAAAATGTTTTCGGTGGGTGTATTATATTCTTGTCAGACTTTTTTACAAATTGTCCGCGAAGACAGGCTTGATGTCGCAAATTTCGAACGAAATTTTCGCCGTATAGAGGTGGCGGAAGGAAAAGCGGTATTATCAACTGCCCAACAATGCCAGTGGATTCGGATCTTGGAAGACGGACGCATCCGGCTCACCGAACGTGGTGAATTCATATTGAACAAGGAAGCAGCGGAACTGTGTCTGCGGGAACAGCTGTTAGATATATTTGCGGCTGCACCGCCACCGTGGGCGCGAAAGATGATTCAGGGTCGATACGAAGTTCTAAAAGTTATGCCGCCGGATGCGGCGCAATGTTTTAAAGATTGCGATTTAACGGAAGGTTTTGACGACGAAACTGTTGATTGGTGGGATCAAGCATCACAAACGGTAAGGTCGGAGAGATCGAGACTCAACCACGTAATAGGACGAAAAGCTGAAAAACTCACGCTGAGATATGAACACGAAAGAACTGGCGTTGAACCTCTCTGGCAAGCCGTGCAAACTAATGTCGCTGGTTATGATGTACTTTCATGCAAAGACGCTAAATCACAAG
Source organism: Pseudomonadota bacterium (assembly GCA_039196665.1). GTDB lineage: Bacteria > Pseudomonadota > Alphaproteobacteria > Caulobacterales > Parvularculaceae > Hyphococcus. The sequence continues at coordinate 174,976 of JBCCUQ010000005.1, forward strand.
AACGGCTAAAAATTGAGGTCAAAGGAAGTCGAATGGGAAGAAAAGAAGCCTCATTCTTCCTTACGAGAAATGAGTGGCGAACAGCAGAAAAATCTGACGCTTACGAACTCCACCTGTGGCTTGTTCATGAGACACCTGCGCTGTTTGTTGTTCCTGCGCAGGAGCTTAAGCCTCATGTCCCAGAAGACCGAGAGCATGGCAAATGGGAAACGGCTCACTTCTTCTTTAAGCACTTTAGGGACTATGCTGTTGCGCTAAGCTAGCCACTGCCAGCTTTTTAGGCCCCCATAATTAGAAAGTGCAACGGGAGGTGTAGCTAGTGGGTATCGGGTCGCGAAAGACCTGATCGGCATCCAATCGGCGGACGGTTGGCCTCAATGGGGTTGTCTGGGGCCTTGGGGGCAGGAACGCCCATAAGTCGATGGGTGCAGGGAGAGCGAAGTCTCCCGCGAGTGATTGATCGGCGATACGATCTGTAAGCGTGATCCAACCGCAAAGTTGGCCGAGATGAAACGCCGGGTCGGTTCACATGGCGCGCAGCGCCATCCAAGCCAGGTATCCAACAGGGGCGGCGTTTGAGCCCCTTTGGCAAGATAGCGTTGTATTACAACGCACATCTTGCGATCAGCCTTACGCGTAGTTTGCTTCTTCTGTATTCTCTGTTTCGATGAGTTTTGTGTCAGAGTGCGGATCGTTTCTGCAGTGCATTTTCGGTTCAATGGACAACCATGCGAAGTTCGCCATGTGCCAGTATAGGGCCGCCGCATCCTCAGAGTGGTTGAGGGCAGACCGGGCCGACACGTCTGATCACAAACCTCGTCGGCAGCGCCATCAGCGACATCCAGTTCTCGAAGCCAGCAGAAAACGACTGCGGTCAGCATCCCGCAAACCTGCCATGCTTTTGTCGATCACGCTGGCGAGGGTTGCTTATTTCATCGGGCGGACGCATTAATTGCTTTTGCGAATGAATTGCAAAAGGGGTATTGGTGGGACGGATATCGGCAGGATTATGCCTGTGCGTGCTGTGTTTCGTCTCAGCCGAAGCGGGGGCGCAGGATGGTTCGGCGCCATCGACGCGCCGGATCTACACGCCTGCTGAATTCGACCGATTTGCGCCTCGGTCAGCCCTCGACATGGTGCGGCAAATCCCTGGCTTCGTGATCCGGGAGGGCGGCGGCGACCGTGGCTTCGGTCAGGCAGATACAAATGTTCTGATCAACGGACAGCGGATTTCCGGCAAATCCAACGGTCCTGTAGAAGCGCTTGGACGCATTACGGCGGAAGACGTCGTTCGCCTCGAAATCGTCGATGGCGCCAGTCTCGATATCGGAGGTCTGTCCGGACAAGTTCTGAATGTAATTACCTCCAGCGGCGGCGGCGTTAGCGGGCGCTTTCGCTATTCGCCGCAATTTCGATCCGAAGGAACCCCGTTTCGCTGGGGCGATGCCGAGATTTCAGCATCAGGCGGCGGTTTGCAATCTGAATGGACGCTCAGCTTGCGAAATGAACAAGAACGCTTTGGGGATGCAGGTCCGGAATTTGTTTTCGACGGAAACGGCGATCTGATTGACTCGCGTCAGGAACGCAGAAATGAAAATTTTGATATTCCCGGCCTGTCCGGTTCCTTCACGCGGACAGCTGCGAATGGAAACATCCTGAACCTGACCGGCGAAACCAATGGATTTATCTTGAGATTTACGGAGATATCGGAACGGGACGCCGGGCCTGATGTCGACCGCGTTCGCGTCCTTCGTGAAACTGAAGACGAGTTTAACTTTGAGGTCGGCGCGGACTATGAGTTCGACGTTCCTGGCGGCCGCCTCAAACTGATCGGTCTCTATCGTTATGAGAACAGTCCGACCGTCGGCAGCGTCCGTTTTGATTTCGCCGATGACCGTCCGCCTTTAGGCTCTGTCTTCACACAGCAAGCAAATGAAGCGGAGGCGATTCTTCGTACTGAGTATGTCTTTGGAGCACCCAACGGCGATTGGCAATGGTCCCTCGAAGGCACGCGAAACTTCCTCGACATTGAAGCGGAACTCGAACAGCGCGATGCAAACGGCGCGCTTCAGCCGGTAGCCTTCCCAGGTTCGTCATCTCGCGTTGAAGAAGATCGCGCCGAAACCACCTTGAGCTATGGGCGTTCGCTGTCGTCGCGCCTTCAACTGCAATCCTCGCTCGGCATAGAATATTCTCAGATCAGCCAGACGGGTGAATTCGGTCTTGTGCGTGATTTCGTGCGGCCAAAAGGCTTCGTCTCGTTGAACTGGAAACCGCTCGACAGTCTCAACATTTCAGCAAAACTCGAACGCGTCGTCGGGCAGCTCAATTTTTTTGACTTCATCGCATCGGTCAATATCAATCAGGAACGGGTGAACGTCACTAATGTTAATCTGGTCCCGCCGCAAAGTTGGCTCCTTGAACTGGAACTACAGCAATCGCTCGGCGGTTTTGGAACAGCGACGTTAAGCGGTTTTGCTGAAGACGTTACTGATATCGTTGATTTAATACCGATCGACGGCGGCGGCCAAGCGCCCGGCAATATAGACTCCGCGACGCGATTCGGCGCCTCCGCCGATCTCACCCTCCTCTCCGATCCGTTGGGATGGCGCGGCGCAAGGCTCGACCTTGCGATCGACTATAATGATTCCGAGGTTGTCGATCCGCTCCTTGGAACGCCGCGTCGTATTTCTGATCGCGACTATTTCGATGTGGAAGCGACCTTCCGGCAGGACTTTCCAAATACGGACTGGGCCGCCGGCGTAACGCTGTCGCATGAAGAAAACTCCCCGCTCGTTCGCCTGGACGAAGTCAGCGCCTTCCAGCAAAGCTTTCCATTTGGAGAAGTCTTTATCGAGAACAAAAACGTATTTGGCCTTACGGTTCGGGCGACGGTGGGAAACGCATTTGACCGCGATAATGATTTCTTCCGCACAATATTTAATAACCGCCTGTCAGATGACATCGCATTTCAGGAAGAACGCTTCCGCAACTTCGGCACGATCTTCACGTTCGATATAGAAGGAAATTTTTGACTTTCGCCAGTCCGTCACAGAGGTGCGGCTCTCGCGCCAAATCCCCGCGCCGCTGGCTCATTGCCCAGGGGCGACGAGGTCTGAACAGATTGTCGATGCTCATATTGCAGCAAAGTCTTTACCCAAGGGAGTCTCGTAATGAGCATGCCAAACAGCGTCGAGCAAAAATGCATTGAAAAAGGGCTGCGCATGACTGAGCAACGCCGTGTTATTACGCGCGTTCTGTCAGAGTCCGACGATCATCCAGATGTCGAAACGCTTCATCAGCGAGCATTGCAATTGGACCCCGGCATTTCGCTGGCAACGCTCTATCGTACAATGCGCCTGTTTGAAGAGTCGGGCGTTGTCGAGCGTCATGAGTTTCAGGACGGCCGCTCAAGATATGAGGAAATTCCTGAAGACCACCATGATCACTTAATCGATTTAAGAAGCGGCAAGGTCATAGAATTCGTCAATGATGAGATTGAACGGCTGCAACACAGAATTGCTGAGAAATACGGGTACAAGCTGCTTTCCCATAAGCTTGAACTCTATGGGGTGCCTCTTGATGAGGGCGGTGACAAGTAAAAGGCTCACCGAATAACGAAATTGCATTGAAGGCGAACCTGCCAGGGCGGAGCCCAGCGTGCCGAAGCCGACCCCTTCTCTGGCTTAGCAGCGTTGAGGAGCACAAGCCCGTCCCTAGGCTAAAAAGCGCACATCTTGAGGCAATAATGATAATCATTCTCATTGACTCTGATAATCATTCGCAATAAGAGCCCCTAAATAGTCGGGTAAAGGGGATTTTGATGGTGCGGTTTCGTTCGGCTGCGTCTGTGGCGGCCATTTGTGCAACTCTCAATGCTGGCGCAGTTGCAATTGCGCAGGATGACAATGACGCAGCACCAATTCTTCTGGCGGCCGCGAAAGACGAAATCATTGTGACGGGGGAGAAATTCGACCGCAGCCTGCAGGATACGGTCAGCAGTGTCGCGGTTTTCGATGCGGAAACCATAGACGAGCAGAATTTCATCGAACTTTACGACCTCATTCGTCAGACAGCGAATGTTGCAACGGTGCTGGATGAATCCGGTTTTGCTATTCGCGGTCAGCGTAATATCGGCGCTAGCGGCGGAGAGCAAACAAGCGATGTCGCCGCCGTATATGTCGACGGGGTGTTCATTCCATCGAGCCTTTTTGCGACAAGTCCAATTAACCTCTGGGACGTGGCGAGCGTCGAAATCTTCCGGGGGCCCCAATCAACAGTCCAAGGTCGCAACGCGCTGGCCGGCGCGATTGTCGCACGGACGATTGACCCGACATTTGAATATACGGGCGTCGGCCAGGTCTTGTATGCTGACTATGACACATTTCGCGGCTCGGCGGCGCTTGGTGGCCCGCTCATCGAAGACCAGCTCGCTTTTCGCATTGCCGGCGACTACTCACGCTCGGATGGTTTCATCGACAATCCGACTCTCAACACCGATGAGAGCGACGAAGACGAAACCACCACCGCCCGCGCAAAGTTGTTATTTACACCAAACGCATTACCTGGTTTCAGCGCCGTTGCGGGCTATTCTTTCATAAACGCTGCTGAGGGCGAAGGCCGGATTGAAGACGACCTGTTCCCGGAACAACGCGTCACCTTTGAGGATGTTCAAACCGACCTGACATCGGAATCTCATATCATTTCATTGGAACTGAATCAGGAACTTGGCGACCGCTGGAACCTGACAGCAATCAGCGGTTTCATTGACACCGGTTTCGTCAATCTTCGAGATGTTGATCGCGGTAACGATCCTTTGACCACCGGTCTTGCGACGGACTTCGTCAGCAACGACGAAATCTTCAGCCAGGAACTGCGTTTTGCATATAACGGTGACCGGTTTCAGGCTTATCTTGGCGGCTACTTCTTTGACAGCTCTAACGACTTGACAACCCGCAACACAACAGTTGCACCAACAGATATCGCCTTCCCCACGCCGGATGTACTCGCTGGTCTGATTTTCATGACGCCGACACCCGATCCGTTCCAAATTGCGCAGGCGGATTTCATCCGATCAAGCATCGTTTCCGCCTTGCCCGTCTTTCTTGTCGACTTCGACCGCACCTCAACGCGTGACATTCGGAACTATGCGGCATTCGGGGAAGCGACGTTCAATGCGACCGACAAGTTGTCGTTGACGTTCGGCGCGCGCTTTGACACAGAACAAGTCGATCAAGACCTGTTCGACAGCCTTCAGGTCCGCCCGATCCCATCGCTGGGCGACCCGACGTTAGACGCCGTCACAGCAGCAGCGGCGTCACAGTTCTCTAACGACGTTACTGTCGTCGGCGATAATGATTTCTCCGCTTTTCTGCCCAAAGGCGTGGTTACGTATAACTGGACCGACGATCTCGCTACCAGCTTCAGCGTTCAGCGCGCCTATCGTGCTGGCGGTTTGTCCGTGAACACTTTCCGGGCCGCATTGGCCCCGGTGGGCTCTGACCAGGCGACGCTTGAATCTTTGAATATCGTGAATTCTTTCGATCCGGAATTTACAATGAACTATGAGTTTGCGCTGCGGTCGCAATGGTTTGACAAACGTCTCACGGTCAATGCGAACGCCTTTCTGATTAATTATTCCGATCAGCAAGTAAACATTGCGCTTTCTGCAAATCCGCTTGACTCGCTTACCGACAATGTTGGCGAATCGCGCCTGTTTGGTTTCGAATTCGAGGCGTTCGCTGAACCAGTTGACGGGTTCGAACTGAATGTAAATTTTGGCTTCACGGACACGGAATTCACGGACGGGGCCGATACGGTTTCGGGCGATCTTACCGGCAACGAGTTCGCATTCGCTCCGCGTTGGACGGCCGGCTTTGGGGCCCGTTATACGCACAGCAGCGGGCTTTTCGGGAACGTGCTTTTCCGCGCGCAGGACAATGCTTTCGCTCAGCCCGACAACAATCCAACGTCAATCAATGATGCATTCAGCACGGTCGATCTGATCTTTGGTTATACGGCCGAAGATTTCCGTGTTGAGGTGTTTGCGTCCAACGTTCTCGACGAAAAATATTTCACCTTCAATCCGGTCGAACCTAATGTTGGCGCCGTCGGCGCCGTCGGCGACCCGCGCGTGATTGGCGGTCGTATCGTCGCCGGCTTTTAGGAACTCGTCTCGAACGAACAAGGAGCAACAGGCCTGAAAATGCAACGCGAGTTCAGCCCATGTTGACATTGCTCGGAACGGCCTTCCTGTACGCCGCTAGCTTCGGATTCTATCATGCGAACGTCAAGCGCACGACGTTTTCCATTTTAAAAGCATCTGCAACAGCGCGCTTTATAAGCCTCATTGCATCCTGGTTTCTGGCCTTTGCGTCGCTCTATATTTTCGCATCGATCCTGGGATGGGAGCGTGGAATCCCGGTATGGCTCGGTATATTCACATTAACCGGCGCGCTTAGCCTGCTTGTGTCGGCGCTGGCGCCAAGTCGGCACGCAGCAACAGGGGTTGGCGCGCTTGCAATTGGCGTCGTATCCGCCGTGACGGTCTATGTTGGAGGCGGCATATGAGTCCGGTTTTCCTCGCGGTCATTGCAGTAGCCGTTATCGGCCTTGCTTTGGCGACGTGGAAGGCGCCACGCCTGACCAGCATTATATTCTGGTCGCTTGTTGCGACAATTTTCTTCACCTCAGCGCTGCTCATGAAAGCTCCGGGCCCTTTCCCGGAAAAGGCCCTTTGGTTGACGCTTGCTGTTCCGATCATATGGACAGCGTTTCAGTTCTGGACCTACTGGGATGGAAAACCGTGGCGCGTCGCCGGCGGATTGATAGCAATAGCGATCATTAGCGGCATAATCGTTTTCGTTTCAGAGCCGATGGTCTAGGGGAAACACTTCATGGATCGCGAACGGCATTTGCGTAATTATGACCTGCATTCATGGTCCGGCATTGCGCTCGGCTTATTTGTCTATGTTGTCTGTTTCACGGGTTGCTTCGCGCTCTTTCATCATGAAATGCTGAGCTGGGAAGACCCTGCGAAACGATTGACGGTGGCCGAAGAGCCCGCCGCTATGAGCGCGACCTTCGAAGCATGGGTCACAAAGAATGCGGGCGGAGAGCCGGTTAGCTTCGCGCGCTTCAGCTACCCTAACGAATTCGAGCCCTATTTTGTTGGCGGTATGACCGTAAAAGACGCTGACGGTCGAAACGAGTTTATTGAACAGCGTTGGGATACGCATACTGGCGCGCCCATACCGGAACGCGGCGCCGGATTATCGGAATGGCTGCTTGATTTTCATCGCGACCTGATGTGGCCGGACGGTCTTGGCGGGCGCACCGCCGGGCGAACGCTTGTCGGCATCGTTGGCGTCATTTTGATGCTGTCCATCGTTTCGGGCGTCGTTGCGCACACGAAAATCTTCCAGGAGCTTTTTACGCTGCGCTATCTGCGTTCCGTTCGCCTGAAATGGCAGGACACGCACAAAGTGTTGGGGCTGTGGGGACTGCCGTTCTACACCATGATCGCCTTTACCGGCGCGGTGCTCGGTGTTGTCGCGATTTTGTCTCCCATTGTTGCGTTGTTGACGTTCAAGGGTGATCAGGAAGCCTTGATCGCCGCCGTTCTGGGCGCGCCTGTTGAGCCCGCAGGCATTGTTGCGCCGATGTTGTCTGTCGACGACCTTGCAGGCCTGAAAGAACCAACAAGTGGCGAGCCGGTGGCCTTTATCGTGATGAATAACTGGGGCGATGAGAACGCGCGCTTCGACATCTATTTTGAGGCGGATACGGAACTGGCTCAGGTTGATGGTTATCAGATCGACGGCGTCACCGGCGAACGGATCGCCGACAGCCAGTTCGAAACAACGACCTTGGGTAATCGCTTTGTCAATGCTGTCTCGCCGTTGCATTACGGCACCTATGGCGGACTTGCGCTGAAATTTCTTTATTTCCTTCTTGGTCTGTCGCTCGCGGTGATCACAGCGCTCGGCATGATGATGTGGGTGGAGCGGCGGTTGTTCGGGAATGCCGGCGCGCGATCCCCGTGGGTCTACAAGTCCCTCAGCCATTTAACCGCCGGCGCGACAGCAGGCCTGCCGCTGGCGACTGGCTCAATATTTTATCTCGATAAGCTGTTCGTAGGCGGCGAAGCGACGCGCCTATATTGGACGGGCGTTACCTATTTCGCTGTCTGGGGCGCAGGCGTTCTTTATGCTTTCCTCCGCCGTAACGACTACGGCGTTGTTCGCGAAATGCTGTTGCTTTCGGGGCTGTTGTTTGCGGGCCTTCCGGTTTTAAACGCGGCGACCACCGATGCGGCCCTGCTCTCAATTTTTAACGCCAATCACAAGATTGACGGCTTCGTTGATCTTACTTTCCTTATCACTGGTCTGATCACCGTTCTTGTCGCATGGCGGCTTCCAAGACGGCGTAAGCGGGATACAGAATCTCGCATTGTTTCAGCGCCTGACATAACGGAAGCATCTGCGGCAAGCGCCGCCCCTGTGGCCGCGGAATAAAAACCCGTGCTTAGTTTTTTGCGCCTTTACGCCGCCGCAAAAACCGCACGGCGTGATTTGGCGGCGGTACAGCTTGTAAGCGCTGCGTCATCCGAACCTCAAGCCAACGCATTTTGGCGAGGCGTTCTGACTTTGTCGGACATAACGCAAGAAACAGACACGATCAAAACCTTCAGCTTTACATCGCGGCACGGTGAGATTCCCTTTGATTTTCTTCCCGGTCAATATGTCGATCTGGAACTGGAGATCGATGGCGTTGGCGTTCACCGGTCTTATTCGATTTCATCTTCGGCGTCGCAAAAACGCTACATCGACATTACCGTAAAGCGCGAGCCTGACGGCCTTGTGTCACGTTATCTATGGGACAGAGTGAAAGTTGGAGATAAACTGAATATTCGGGGGCCGTTTGGCCAATTCACTTTTAATGAGCGCAAGGCGCGCCGTGTCGTTCTTGTTGGCGCAGGCGTTGGCGTCACCCCGCTGGTGAGCATCATTCGTTCGTTAAAAGATAAAGATTGGAACGGCGAGATTTATGCCCTCTTTGGGTTCCGTCGCGAAGCGGACAGTTTGTTCCTCGATGAACTCACAGAAATGCAAGAGTCTTTCCCGCAACTGCATCTTTATACAACCTGGTCCGCGCCTGAAAGCCGCCAAACGAAACCGCGCGGACGCCTCACTGCGAAAGCCGTGCGAAAATTCGCAAGAAAGCTGAAAGACACGGACATATTCATCTGCGGTCCCACGGCCATGATGGACGAGTTGCAAACCGGCCTGACGAAGGCTGGCGTTCCTAAACGCAACTTAAGAGTCGAAGCTTTTGCACCGCCCCCCAAAGACCTATCCAAAGGCGGCGAATTCGATATTGCTTTTCGGCCAGCCGGCAAAACAATCACGTCGCAACCGGGCGAAAGCATCCTCGAAACGGCTGAACGCGCAGGCGTCGAAATCGACTATTCGTGCCGCAGCGGCACCTGCGGGCTCTGTCAGGCGAAGCTCATAGCCGGAGAGGTCGACCTCGCCATCGACGACGCCCTCGAAGAAGAAGAGATCGAAGGCGGCATTGTTCTGACGTGCCAATCGTTTCCAAGATTAAACTGCACGATCCAAACTTAAACCATGATTGCGCAATTTTCGGTCATCGAATCTGACCACCAATCAACTACTGTGCTTCGTTCGGTTCTAATATCTGTGAAGCTGTGCACGTTATCCGATCTTATTTTTCCTGCTGGTTGTTCTCATGACCTCCGGCATTTTCCGCATGATCATATTTCTCTTCATCATGCACCGTTCCGGCAAAAAATAGGGCTTGGGGAGTTGTAATTAGTGAAGCTAAGGCCCGCCGATCCTTTCGATCCTGAACAGGAGCGCTTTGGGTCCTCCCATTTTTCAGACGAGGCCATCGCGAAAGCCTGCGGCGTGCTGACGAGAAAGCCCGGCGATCTTTTTACCGGGTTCGTTGGCGGTACTCCGGTTTGGTATTCGGGAAGCGGCGGCGGAATCGTCGTCGCAGGCGCCAGAGGCGGAAAACTCCGCGACTGGCTTGGATATAATGTCTGCACTGGCATTTGTTCGGATACGCTTATTATTCTTGATCCCAAGAACGAGGCTGCGGAAATCAGCAAGCTTCAAGTGCTGGACCAAAAATATTGCCTATACTGGCCGCGCTTTAGTTTTAACCCGGTCAGCTACATATGTATCGATAGCCCCACGCTCGTTAGCGACGTCAAAGTGCTGTGCGACAATATCGTTGTGTTATCCGGCGGAGGCAACGCGCAGTTCTTCGAAAAGCGCGGCAGGCAATATCTGGAATCGCTGATCCTGATCATTGTCGAAATCGACGGCGTTTTGACATTGCCGCGCCTTTATCATGCGATCAATGCGCTATTGGCAGGGGGCGAGGATCTGGAAGATCTGTTGGAGGCCATGAAGACCTCGCAGTTTGATGTTTGCTACTCAACCGCAAAAGAGATCGCTAGCTCACAAAATGGAAACGAGAGCAGTGGCTATCGCGGGATCATCGGGGAGTTGGCAAAAGCATTTGCGCCTCTGAGCGATCCGGTTCTATTGAAATCAGTATCTCCGCCATTCGATTTTTCAATTGAGGAACTGATCCAAAGTGGCAAGAACTTCAATTTCTACATGACACCGCCAGCCGCATTTTTAGGCGCTTGGTCGGCGATCATCAAAATCATTATGGTAAGCTTGCACCTGATCCGCTCGCGCAACTTAGGTGCGCCAAGGCAAACCTGGCTCCTAGATGAAGCTTTTCAGCTGAAATCATTTCCACTTTTGCTGGATTTGTACTCGATCGCAGCAGGCGAGGGCTGCCGCGTAATTTCGTTTTGGCAGAGCAGCTTTCAAATGCGCGCGCTCGGACCCGATGCGGAAAACATCATCACTGCGAGCGCAGAGCTACGTTGTTATTTTTCAATTCGCGATTTGCCTTCCGCCAATACATTGAGCCAGATGCTTGGCACTTCCACGTTGGAATTTGACGATGTGTTGCAGCAATCCCAGGCGGAACATGCGCGCAAACACGCTCTAGAATCGCTTATGGCGGGGGAGAGCCTGATTAATGCGGGTTTGAAATATGATCACTATCAGCGCGCTGCACGCATTAAATCCAAACAACAGCGCCTATTAAGGACGCCATCGGAAATCCTGCATACGCCGCGCGACCGGATGTATGTGTTCATGGATGCATTGCCTGCACCGCTCTATGCGCAGCGTGCTCCCTACTATGAGCAGTATTGGATGGCAGGGCGGTTCCATCCAAACCCATTTTATAAACCGAATGACCGCGTCCGCATAAGCACCCTAAACGGTCATGAATGGCGGCGCGTTATCGAAGTGCCTGTTCCTCCTGCTTTTGCCGATTACCCACAATACGCAGACGGCATGTACTCCTACATCGAAGGGTTCAAACCATGAAACTCATCATGAAGATTGATCGCGGCAAAGTTTATGAAGCGCCGCAAACGTCCGCATCGGATTTCAGGGATAAAGCGCCTGAGCAAAAAACCTCGCGCATGTCTTACTCTTACACGCAGCGTGACAAGCTGCCGGGCGCACAACCCGCAATGTATTCCGCTTCTCCGGAAGTCGGCATGAACTTTCAAAACGAGCGCGATCCGTTGATTGCGGCGCAAACGGCTGACTTGAAAAAGACCGAAGCCCAGCGTCGCGAGTCTTTCATGGTCAAACGGCAAAAGCCCCAACCAGTATTAAGGCCCAGCCCGCGCTTTGCGTTTGGGCCAGATCGCAACGTCTTTAATGCGCAATTGGCTGCTGAGCGACTCGAAGCCGCAAGATTCAACAAAAAGACCGCCCGCGAGGAAGGCCGCAAATCCACCAAAGCGCAACTCGTTCAGGAACACCAGCAGGCGGCGCCGAAAACGCGCAAGCGTAAAATCACCCGAAGTCGATAATAACCTAGAGAAAGGAAGAAGTATGGACGAAAATGAGCACAGCAGCGGTAAAGCCAATGAACGCGGCCCGGTTGATGTTGCGAGTGATGGCGCGATCCGCAGCCCGATTTTCCGGCATGAGAGTAAATACGGCCCTAGATTCTCAACAACTGTTGAACGTCGTTGGCGTGACGGGAATGGTAACTGGCACACGTCGCACAGCTTTTCGGAAACTGAAGCACTCCGCGCGTCAGAAGTGTTGCGGGAAGCTCGTCAAAGAATTATCGGGCTCCGCCATGAACAGAAACAAATACGCGAGGCGGCAGATGATGCGCGGGGTTTCGAGTCTCACGATGAGTCTCGTGATAAGTTTGAAGACCGGCAGCAGGGAGCTCAGTCACGCTCCAATAGCCGCTCACGCACAACACGCGAAGCGCCGCGAGAACGGTAAGCCTGCTGGTTTGCGGGCCGAAATCATAATTCCTTCTTTACACGGACGGAAAAATGTTCTATATTTGTTCTTTTTTATGGAGCTGGTTCGAACGAAGGGGAAAGGACGGCAATTTATGATCAACATTTAGCGCAAGAGGAAATTTAGAGGGTGCGGTATCGAAAAAACGAAGAAACAAAGGAAAACACAGATACGAAGACTGAAATGGAGCGAAGCGCGCTCCCAACACTTGGCGTCGACTACGAGTTATATGCCCATTATCTGGAACACTCGGACGCCAGCGAAGAAGACAAAAGAGCGCTCGTTGAAACCCTTTGGTCCATAATTATGACCTTCGTTGATATGGGCTTTGGCGTCCATCCGGTTCAACAGGCGCAACAAGCCTGTGGACAACTTCAAGAAATTCTCCCGAAACCCGCACTGACGGCGCCCGATGAAGTAAAATACCCTCATGGATATCTCGGCTGTAATTTTGAGTGCTCAAGAAAGCCTCATGACAGCCATGCGGATAAGGGGGCTGAATAATGAGAATACGGGAAAAGCACAATGAAGGCCCCATTATAGCCGTTGCTTATTGCCGGGTGAGTTCAAAGGCGCAATTGAAGCGCGGGGATGGCCTGAATTCTCAGACAACCCGATGTCTCGAATATGCGCGCTTTCGCGGTTATTCCGTCGTCAATATCTATACTGATGACATTACGGGCGCGTATCTAGATCGCCCTGGCCTGCAAGCCTTGCTGCAATTTTTATGCGCGCACCGCCATGAACGCATTGTTGTGATCGTTGACGATATTTCCCGCATGGCCCGGCATGTCGGCACGCACTGGGACTTGCGAGACTTAATCCGAGAGGCTGGAGGTATTCTGGAGTCACCATCCTTCGAATTTAAAGATGATGCCGATAGCCGCATGGTAGAAAACGTGCTTGCGGGTGCTGCACAACATCAGCGTGAAAAGAACCGGGAGCAAACGCTGAACCGGATGCGTGCCCGCATTCAAAACGGTTATTGGTGCTTTCGCCCGCCTATCGGCTATGAGCACAAGACGGTTCCAGGCCACGGCAAGATCATTGTACGCAAGGAACCGCTTGCCTCTATCGTGCAGGAAGGGCTGGAGGGCTTTGGCAGCGGCCGGTTTGATAAGGAGGTCGAAGTAAAGCGCTTTTTTGAATCACAGCCGGAATTCCCGAAAGACTTACCCAACGGTGAAATCCGTAACCAGCGTGTGACGGATATTCTCAAGCGTGTTGTCTACGCCGGAATGGTCGAGGCCCCGAAATGGAATGTCTCACGGAGGCAGGGAAAGCATGAAGGGCTGATTACGTATCAGACTCACGAGATAATTCAGGAGCGTCGCGCGGGAACTGCTAGAGCGCCCGCAAGAAAGGACATTAGCGCCGAGTTCCCACTTCGCGGGTCAGTGCTTTGCGGGGATTGCGAGAAGCCACTGACCTCCTGTTGGTCAAAGAGTAAAACTGGAAAGAAACATCCCTATTACATGTGCTTCACACGCGGCTGCCCCAGCGAACGAAAAAGCATCCGGCGCGACAAGCTCGAAGGCGAGTTTGAAACGCTCGTAAGTGGATTGCAGTCAACGCCAACGCTCTTTGCAATGGCAAGGGCGATGTTCAAACATGGCTGGAAACAGCGCAGTGCTTATATGGCTTCGCTCGCCAAAAGCGTTGGTCAGCAAATTCAAAAGATCGACAAGCAGATTGAAGGCTTGCTTGATAGAATCGTTGAGACTTCCAACCCGAGCGTAATTGCTGCTTACGAAAAGCGCATTTCCAAACTCGAAAAAGATAAGCTGTTGATGAGGGAAAAAGGCGATCAGCGCGACGCGGATCAACGACCCTTTGATGAAATGTTCGAACTCGCCATGTCGTTCCTGTCAAACCCGCTTATTCTTTGGCGTTCCCCCCGATTGGAAGACAAGAAAACACTCATAAAATTGAGCTTTGAAGAACGTTTAGTCTACTGCCGAAATGAGGGATTTCGAACCCCAAAAACCACCTTACCATTCAAGATGTTAGGAGCATTCAACATGGGTGAAAGAGAGATGGCGCGCCCGAGAGGATTCGAACCTCTGACCTCTGCCTTCGGAGGGCAGCGCTCTATCCAGCTGAGCTACGGGCGCAAAGTCGTTCAAGGCCAGAGGATGTACGCGATCCGCGCCTTCGCGGCAAGGCGTAGCGGGCGCCTGAGCCCGGAAAGGATCGTGACCAAGGCGCCATAATTTCGCGATGATCTTACGCTACGATAATCAGTTCATAATTTTGCTCTAGCGGTCATAATCTCCTATGTGTGTGAACACAGCGCGCTGTTGAGAGTGAATTGCGGCCCACGGCGCAGCGCAAAAATGAAAGTATGAAAGACGCGTAATATGATCAAACAATTTGCACAATTGACAAGCGTGATGCTGGCTTTATTTTCCGGGGCGATTGCAATCGCGCAAGCGCCTCAACAAATGGCTGCAGCCGATACCGCCTCGCCCGCAATGTGGCGAGTCGCGGACGCGGATTCGGAATTTATCCTTCTGGGAACGTTTCATATTTTACCGCCAGCGCTGGAATGGCGTACCGACGCACTGGACGCCGCAATGAAAAACGCTGATGCGGTGTATTTTGAAGTTGAGGCCGACACGCCGGAGGCCCAATCCAAAACCGTTTCCATCTTGATGACACAAGGGTTTAACCCGCCGGGTGTAACGCTTTCCAGCATGCTGAGCGACGCTGACACGCAAAAACTTAAAGATATTACGCGCAGTCTCAACCTGCCTTTTTCCGCAGTGGAGCCCATGCGGCCATGGCAGGCCTTCCTGACACTGAGCGTTCAATTTATCGTCAAGCAGGGGTTCCAGCCAGGCGCCGGTGTTGACAGCGTGCTGCTGGCGGAATCACGAACACTTGGCAAGGAACTACGCTTCTTCGAAACGCTGGAAGAGCAGCTAAATCTCTTTACGACACTTGATCCCGATACAGAGAAAAATTTGCTGGTGCTCACGCTTCAGGACTGGGAAAATCAGCAACAAATGTTCGATGATCTTTTTGCGGCTTGGGGGCGGGGCGATACGGCGTTCATCGATGAAATCATGAATGAAACGATGCGCGAACAGACCCCGAAGGTCTATGACAGCCTGATCGTCAGGCGCAATCAGGCATGGGCGGAAGAAATCGCGAACACCATGAGCGATAGCGCGGGCACAGCGCTTGTCGCGGTCGGCGCCGGCCATCTGGTTGGCGACGAACATTCCGTCCCGGCCCTTTTGAGAGGAAAAGGCTTTGAGGTCAGCCGTTATGGCGTTGACGGCGAGGCCAGTGAAACAAATGCAGCAAACGACAACACACCGGATGACGGCGCGGACGAAATCGAAGATCTTCTTAAGCAGATGGAAACGCCGGAGTGATCAACCTCCGGCCGCATCCTTGGAAAGCTGTCTCTATACGTCCAATTCCGCCGTCAATGCATTGTCCTGAATGAATTCGCGGCGCGGCTCTACGATATCGCCCATCAACCTTGAGAAGATATCGTCCGCATCGTCCGCTTCCTTGACCTTAACCTGTAAGAGGACGCGCGCATTTACATCCAGCGTGGTTTCCCAAAGCTGCTCAGGGTTCATTTCGCCAAGGCCTTTATAGCGCTGGAATTTTACGCCAGCTTCGCCAGCCGCCCGCACGGCGCTCAACAGTCCTTCCGGACCAAAAAGCGTCATGCGCTGCTCCTTGCGAACCCATTGCGCCGGTTTTTCAAACATTGGAATCAAATCGGCCATCGCCGCCTGAACCCGGCGCGCATCGGCGCTCAAGAGAACGTCCCGATTCAGCAGACGCCGCTCAGCCACGCCGCGCACTTCGCGTTCGAAGACATAGCCGCCCTCACCATCCGGCGCGCCAATCCAGCCGCGCTCAAACTCGTCGGAAATCATGTTGAGACGTTCAGCGACCCGCATCGCCACCGCCTCGGCGTCATCGTCAGCTTCGTGCAGGGCGTTAGCAAGCGCCGTTTGCACGATTACGTCCCGTGACAGTCGCGCCGGAAACTCGGCCAGCGCATCGCGAACCTTGCGCGCTTTGGTAATAACGCTGGCAAGGTCAGCGCCGGCGATCGTCTCTCCATTATCAAGAACAAGCGCGCCATCGGCTTGGCCCTCTGCATAAAGATAATCTTCAAGAGCGTGATCGTCGATCAGATATTGCTCTGACTTGCCACGGGACACTTTATAGAGCGGCGGCTGCGCAATATAGAGATGGCCGCGCCGGATCAGCTCTGGCATCTGGCGGAAGAAAAAGGTTAGCAGGAGCGTGCGAATATGCGCGCCGTCAACGTCGGCGTCCGTCATGATGACGATCTTGTGGTAACGCAGCTTGTCCGGATTAAAATCATCGCGTCCGATGCCCGTACCGAGAGCGGTAATCATGGTGCCGATTTCTTGGCTCGACAACATCTTGTCGAAACGCGCGCGCTCGACGTTGAGAATTTTACCACGCAGCGGCAGCACCGCCTGATTTTCACGATTGCGCGCCTGTTTGGCGGACCCGCCGGCGGAGTCACCCTCAACGATGAAAAGCTCTGACTTGGAGGGATCGCGCTCCTGACAATCAGCAAGCTTGCCCGGCAGCGAGGCGACGTCAAGCGCCGATTTGCGCCTTGTCAGTTCCCGCGCCTTGCGCGCCGCTTCGCGTGCGGCGGCGGCTTCGACAATTTTCTGAACGATGCGCTTGGCTTCCGTCGGGGTTTCTTCGAACCATTCGCCAATGCGTTCATTAACGATGCTTTCAACAACCGGGCGCACTTCAGACGAAACCAGTTTGTCTTTGGTCTGAGAAGAAAATTTCGGATCGGGCACCTTCACGGACAAAACACAAGTCAGCCCTTCCCGTGCGTCATCGCCACTTAGCGATACTTTTTCTTTTTTCGCAATGCCGGAGGTCTGCGCATAGCTGTTTACGACGCGCGTTAAAGCAGCGCGAAAGCCGGCAAGGTGCGTCCCGCCGTCCCGCTGCGGAATATTGTTGGTAAAGCATAGAACTTTTTCATGATAGCCGTCATTCCACCACATCGCGACATCGACGGTTATACCATCTTTTTCCGTCGAGAATGTAATCGGCGCTGACAGAACCGAATTCTTTGAAGAATCGAGATAGCGGACATACGCCTCAAGCCCGCCATCATATAGCATCTCTTCTTCGCGCGCCTCGACATGGCGTTTGTCGATCAGTTTGATCATGACGCCTGAATTCAGAAATGCGAGCTCGCGCAACCGATGTTCAAGCGTATCGAAGTCAAACTCGATGCCGGTAAAAATGGTATCCGACGGAAAGAACGTGACTTCCGTACCGGTCTTTACCGCATCGCCGACAACGGCCAGGTCGCCATCGGGCTCGCCCATATGGAACCGCATGAAGTGTTCCTTGCCATTCCGGCGGATGCGCAGATCCAGCCACTCAGAAAGCGCATTGACCACAGAAACCCCAACACCGTGCAGGCCGCCGGAGACTTTGTACGAATTCTGATCGAACTTTCCGCCTGCGTGCAGCTGGGTCATGATCACTTGTGCGGCGGATACGCCCTCTTCCGGATGAAGCTCGGTGGGTATACCACGGCCATTATCCGTCACGGTGACAGATCCGTCCTGATTGAGAATGACCTCAACGGTATCGCAGTAACCCGCAAGCGCTTCGTCAATCGCGTTGTCAACGACTTCATAGACCATGTGATGCAGACCCGATCCGTCGTCGGTGTCGCCGATATACATGCCGGGACGCTTGCGCACAGCGTCCAGCCCTTTCAGCACCTTGATGGAGTCGGCGCCATATTCTTCTTTCGGAGCGGCGTTATTCGCCATGGTATTTTCTTTCTTTTACGTCAGTGTCGTTTCATGCAGCGCGCCGCCTCGCGCCTCAAAATGCTGGGCGCGATCGCCCCAGGCGGAAAAAAGGGATTGATCCGTACCCGTCATAAGCGTCTGAAAGCCAAGATCGTCGAGAATAGCGAACAACCCGGCGCGACGCCCCGGATCAAGATGCGCAGCAATCTCATCCAGCAACAGGATCAATGGCGCGCCGCCGGGCCGCGCGGCGAGCCCGCGCGCATTCGCAAGCACGAGACCGATCAGCAGCGCTTTTTGCTCGCCTGTGGAACATACCCGCGCCAAGCGCCCTTTGCCTCTATGGGTCACGAGAAGGTCGCTGCGATGCGGTCCGGAAAGAGCGCGGCCCGCATCGGCGTCGCGGCGGCGCGCAACCCGCAGGGCATGCGCAAACTGATCTTCAACCTCGCCCGCTGGGGCGTTCGCAAGCGCCGTTTCCAATTCACCTTCAAGGGCGATGTCCGCCGCCGGAAAAATCTCTTCATCTTCAGCGACATTACCCGCCGCCAGCATCGCCGCCGTTTCCCGGCGCGCTGCAGCGACCGCAACGCCCGCCTCAGCCATTTGCGTCTCAAGCGCACCAAGCCATTCACTGTCGCGCCCACCCTCATCAAGCAGGCGCTGGCGCTGACGCATCGCCTTTTCATAAGCGGAAGACGCCTGGCCATGCGCCGGATCATGCGCAAGCGTCATCCGATCCAGAAAGCGGCGGCGCTCTCCGGCGCCTTCCATGAACAATCGGTCCATCGCCGGCGTCAGCCACAAAAACCGCAAATGTTCAGCAAAGGCGCCTGGTCCCGATGCGCTGGCGTCGTCGATGCGGCAAACGCGGCGTTCCGGCTTTGCGGCATGAGCGCCGACGCCAAAGCTGCGTTCGTCGCCAGCGTCGTCAACACGCGCGGAGACAGCCCAACCACCGGCGCCGCCAATGCGCGGCAACTCGTCAAGACGCGCGCTTCTGAGGCCCCGTCCCGGCCCGATCAGAGACACCGCTTCGAGCAGGTTCGTCTTGCCGGCGCCATTCTCTCCGGCGATCGCAACGGGGCGACCGTCAAAGGCAATTTCCGTTCGTTCATAAGAACGAAAATCCGTCAGCGTCAGACGGCGCAAACGCGCGCAGCGCGCCGGCATAATGTCCGGCGTCGCTTGCATGTCTGTTTTCCTGATCGCCGTCTGGCTCAACATCACACCCTAAGCGGCATCAATACGTAAAGCGCGCGCTCGTCTTCTTCATCGACAATCACTGTCGGCGAGGACGGATCGGCAAGACGGAACGTCGCCGTTTCGCCATCAACCTGTTGCGCAACATCCAGCAGGTAACGCGCATTAAAACCGATCTCCAAAGGATCGCCGCCATAATCAACGGAAAGCTCTTCAAGCGCGGAGCCGGCTTCCGGATTGTTGACCGTCAGCCGAAGCCGGTCTGAATCAAGCGCAAGCTTCACCGAACGCGTACGGTCCGCAGAAACCGTCGACACCCGATCAACCGCCTGCGCAAAATCCTTGGTCTCAACACGCAAAATATTTGAATTGCCCTTGGGGATCACACGCTCGTAATCGGGAAATGAACCGTCGATCAGTTTCGACGTCAGTCGGCCCGCGCCAAACCCGAATAATATTTTCGCCGACGATACCGCGATTTCAATGTTTTCTTCCGCGTCCTCAAGCAATCTGCCGAGTTCCGCAATCGCTTTGCGCGGCACAATCACACCAGGCATGTTCGCCGCGCCATCCGGCAGCGGCGCATCAAGACGCGCCAGTCGGTGACCATCCGTCGCCGCCGCGCGCAAGAGCGGCGTATCGCCGTCGGTAAATGCATGCAGATAAACGCCGTTCAGATAATAACGCGTTTCTTCCTGTGACATGGCGAAACGCGTTTTATGCAACAGTCGTTGCAAATCCTCTGTCGGCATCGAAAACCGCGTTTCGAGATTGTCTGAAGTCAGGCTCGGGAAATCGTCATCGGGCAGCACCGCCAGTGAGAATTGTGACCGCCCGGCGGAAACCTGCAGCCGTCCCTCTTCATCCGAGGTTTCCAAACGCACCTGCGCGCCATCAGGCAGCCGCTTGACGATTTCGAAAAGCGTCAACGCCGAAACCGTTGTCGCTCCATCCTGCGCAACGTCAGCAGGCGCCTCTTCCGATATTTCGATATCCAGATCCGTCGCCGTCAAGGCCAACGCACCGCCACGGGCCTGCAACAACACATTCGACAGAATTGGAATCGTATTGCGACGCTCCACAACGCTTTGCACATGCCCCAGCGCCTTCGACAGGGCGGACCGTTCAATCGTAACCTTCATGCGAATTGCTCTCTTGGATTAGGTGGCTCGGATCAGATGGCTCAAATAATAAGCGGTTCGAAAAAGACGGCGGAACCCGCATTTCCGGCGTCGCAAAACCCTATCCTCAAGGCCGCCCACGCAAAGAATCGCCGTCTAAAAATTCCATCAAATTATAGCCGAAAGCCATCCGAAAAAGCTAGCGCCGACGCAAGAATCTCGCGTCGGCGCCATTTTTTAAGTGACTGTTATCAGGGCCTTATTCAGCGCCTTGAAATTAGCCTTCGAGAGCCTCCCGAATTCGGCGCACGCCATCCTGAAACGCCTTGTCACGCTCCAGCAAAGCCTCTGCCCGGCGGTAGCTGGACATGACCGTTGTGTGGTCGCGGCGGAGCGCCTTGCCGATCCGCGGGAACGATTCCTTGAGGACTTCCCGCGCGCACCAGACCACCGCATGACGGGCGCGAACGATACGCTGCGGCTGCGCGCGGCTGGTCATGTCTTCAAGTTTTAAACCGAAGGCTTCAGCGCCGGCGGCGATGGCGTCATCAATGGTCGATACTTTCTGACGATCTTCCAATCGCGACTTCAGGATCGATTTTGCTTCGTCGAGATCGACATGGGTTTCCTGACCGCCATACATCAGCAACAGTTGGTTGAGGGCGCCAATAGTTTCACGCGCGCTATGCGTGAAGGTCCTTGCAATAAAACCAAGCACCTCTTCATCAAGAGTGCATTTTGCCGTCGCCTGCTCCAGACGTTTTTTCAAAATCGCCAAGCGCAGCGCTTCATCGCTTGGATGGATAGGAACGCACAACCCGCCAGCTAACCGATCAGCAAGGCGTTGGTTGATGCCTGCATCAACCAGTTTCGCCGGCGCCAATTCACCCGCCATTACAACTTGCTTGCCACTATCGAGCGCTGCATCAATCACAATTAATAACTCCTCCTGAGTGCGTTTTTTTCCATCAAGAAAATGAATGTCGTCAATCTGAATAAGGTCGTTCTGCAATAAGGTCTTATGAAGCTCCTGCGTTGTGTTCGACCATACCGCGCCAACGCAAGCGTTGATCAAATTACGATAGGTCACATACGCTGCTGAACCCAGTTCACCATGCTTGCGCCACTCGTGACCGATGCCATGCAAAAGATGCGTCTTTCCAACGCCGGAATGACCGTAGAAATAAATAAGTTCGCGCGGCTGGTCTTTCACAAGCGCCTGATGCGCTGCGGCCCAGGCCATGCGGTTGCTGTCGCCCACGGCAAATGCGTCAAAAGTCCGACGTTGATCAAGCGGCGTCGCGATTGTCGAGAAGTCCCGCGCCGCGCCGTTGTTAAGATCATTGTCGCTCCCTAGCCGATCCATTGCGCGTTCAGACGCAACGCCTGCAGTCAGCGGAAAGGCTTTGGCGCGCTCTTCTTCCCGCGCGTCGATTTTTTTCGCGTGCTCGCTAAGCTTTTTCTGCACCGTCAATTGCATCTTGCCGACAGGGCCAATCTCTTTTCGCCACGTATCCGCAAGTATCGGCATATACCGATTATCGAGCATGTCGCGTTTAGCCTGCGAAACCGTCGAAAGCGTCACGCAATCATCCGTCATTTCAGCAAGTCCCAAATCCAGAAACCAGGATTTATATTTTGCTTCGCCAACGCGGCCGCGAAGCGCCTCCAGGTACCGGTCGAATACTTCTTCTTTCACGCCACCCCGCAGATTGTTGTTGTCCATGCTAATCACGCCCAATTTTTTCAATAGGAAGCCGTATGCGCAATGCGATTAATGCGCAGGCTTATTTGTTTGTTTTCGATTCTTCCCGGCGAAATACGGACCGCCGTTACCCTTTTAAAAACTAAAGCAGCAATAGGGTGAGTTCAACTCTAATAGCTGGCGTGAATATTAATTCTAAGGAAACTGATCCTTGCATCCCAAGACGCCCCTCTTTGCCCACAGCACATGCCACAAATAACGAATGCGCCTGAAATACAGGTTCAGGCGGCAATGTTTTACGCTTATTCGAAACTGGAACTTATTATGCGGCAGATGATCCGCACCCGTCATAATGACAATATCAGTTTAGTTAATTTGAAGCGCAAAGGTCAATAGATGATTCGCGAAGTGTTGCACTTTTTTTACAACGATCGACCTATCAAAACAGCTGGTAAAATAAGCTTTGCATAAAAAACAAGCCGTTACGCAAAGCAACGCATATGCAATGACAACGTGCAAAAAATGCGTCTGCACTGCGTGCGCATACGCAAAAGCGATTACCAATTCAATTTATGAAAATTTCGTAGAGATTAACGAGCGGCAACAGCGCAAAATTCGTTACGCAGCGATCGCTTTGATGCGCGACGAAAGACGCGACAGTTTCCGAGAAACTGTGTTCTTGTGAAAGATGCCTTTGGTCACGGCGCGGTGCAATTCCGGCTGTGCGGACTTCAGCGCCTCTTGAGCAGCTTTCTGGTCACCCGACGCAATGGCTTCTTCGACCCGACGCAGATAGGTGCGAACGCGAGACCGGCGCGCCTTGTTGACGGCGGTGCGACGTTCAATTTTGCGAACCATTTTCTTTGCGGAGGACGTATTAGCCATGTTTCAATCACTTAATGTTCGCCGCCCAATTGCGGCGCGAGCGGCGGTATATAGCGAGGCGAAGAAACCGCGTCAACACAAGGTTTGCGCTTATTTTCAGGACTATTAGCGTTGGCACGCCGGACAGAAAAACGTACTCCTGCCGCTTTGCACAATGCGATTGATCTGAGCGCCGCACTGGCGGCACGCCTCGCCCTCCCGGTCATAGACGTCAAAGCGATGCTGGAAATAGCCGAGCCCCCCATTGGCGCTGGCGAAGTCCTTTAACGAAGAGCCGCCCGCGCGTATAGCGTCGTTAAGCACCTCAAGAATGGCCCTGTGAAGTCGTTCTGAGCGCAAGCCCGCCACAGAACGCGCCCGGCGGCGGGGCGATATGCGGGCCCGGTAAAGCGCTTCACACACGTAAATATTGCCGAGCCCCGCGACAACACACTGGTCCAGAAGCGCCGCCTTGATCGGCGCAGCCCGTGTTTTAAGGGAGGCGCAGAAAGCATCCGCAGCGAAACCATTGCCAAGCGGCTCAGGTCCCATATCGAGAAAATGCCGGCACGTCTCGACCTCAGCGGTGTCAACGAGGTCCATAAAGCCGAACCGTCGAGGATCATTATAAGTGACGCGGCCCGGGCGCGGGCCGGCGCATTCGAAAACAACATGGTCGTGCCTTGGGTCGCAGGCCTGCGCCTGCGCGAATTCGCCCGGCTTGTGGACATCACCCTCATCAATGGTAAAGCGGCCGGACATGCCGAGATGCATGATAAGGCTTTCATTGGTCGAAAGGCCCGCGATCAAATATTTCCCACGTCGCCCAAAGGTTTCCACCCGTGCGCCGGTAAGCCGCGCTGCAAAATTATCCGGAAAGGGAAACCGCAAATCCGGACGCGCCGTGGCGACCTTCGTCAGAACTGCGCCCTCGAATACCGGCGACAGCCCTTGGCGGACCGTTTCAACCTCAGGCAGCTCAGGCATGGATATGTCTCGGTGTCGTTACCATCAGTGACTACATGGACGGTGCATGCAACATTTTGAATAGGCTGAACAAAAAACCCCGGCGCGAGGGCCGGGGTTTTTCGTCATGCTGGTAGCCAGCACTAGTCTTCTTTTTTCTCGTCGCCTTTGAGCGCGGCGCCAAGGATATCTCCCAGCGATGCGCCGGAATCGGCGGAACCATACTGTTCAACCGCTTCTTTTTCTTCAGCGACTTCGCGCGCCTTGATCGAGACGTTGATGCGTCGCGTCTTGGCGTCGATGCCAGTAACGCGGGCGTCGATCTTGTCGCCGACAGCAAAGCGATCGGGACGCTGTTCGTTGCGTTCTTTCGAAAGGTCAGATTTACGGATGAAGGCTTTTGGCCCGTCATCACCGCTGATCTGAACTTCAATACCGCCGCTTTCGATCGCAGTCACTGTACAAGTCACGTCATCACCGCGCTTCAGCTCGCCAATAGATTCCATCGGATCGGAACCGACTTGTTTAACGCCAAGTGAAATGCGTTCTTTTTCAGGATCAACGTCGAGGACTTTCGCCTGTACGACCTGACCTTTTTCGTAGTTCTTGATGGCTTCTTCGCCGGAGAGGTTCCAGTCGAGATCGGACAAGTGAACCATGCCATCCATCTCTTCGTTCAGACCGACAAACAGTCCGAATTCAGTGATGTTTTTGATTTCGCCTTCAATGACAGAACCGACCGGATGCTCATCGGCAAAGCGATCCCATGGATTGTCCATGCACTGTTTGAGGCCGAGCGAAATACGACGCTTGGACTCGTCGACTTCCAGCACCATCACTTCGACTTCCTGAGAGGTCGAAACGATCTTGCCTGGGTGCACATTCTTCTTGACCCAGCTCATTTCCGAGACGTGGACAAGACCTTCAATACCGTCTTCCAGCTCAACGAATGCGCCATAGTCAGTGATATTGGTGACTTTGCCGGAGAACTTGGCGCTGATCGGGTATTTCGCGGCGACGCCCTGCCAAGGATCAGGATGCAGCTGCTTGATGCCAAGCGAGATACGGTGGGTTTCCGGATTGATCTTGATGATCTTCACCTGAACCGTGTCGTTGACATTAAGGACTTCCGACGGGTGGTTGACGCGGCTCCAGGACATGTCGGTGACATGCAAGAGGCCATCGACGCCCGGCGCCAGCTCGACGAAAGCGCCGTAGTCGGTGATGTTCTTCACCACGCCTTCGCGCTCATCGCCCTCGTTCAGCTCCTTGACGACTTCTTGTCTGTGTTCCGCGCGATCCTCTTCAAGAATGGAGCGGCGGGAAACGACGATGTTGCCGCGGCGCTTATCCATTTTCAGAATGCGGAAAGGCTGCGGGATGTTCATTAACGGGCCGGCGTCGCGCACCGGGCGAATATCGACCTGGCTGCCCGGCAGGAACGCCACGGCGCCGCCAAGATCAACGGTAAAACCGCCTTTGACGCGATTGAAGATTTCGCCGTCAACGCGCTCGCCTTTTTCAAAGATTTTTTCAAGCCGGTCCCAGGCTTCCTCGCGGCGCGCTTTTTCGCGGCTGATGACAGCTTCGCCATTGGCGTTCTCAAAACGCTCAACGTAAACTTCGACGGAATCGCCAACGGAGAGGTCAGCCGGCTTTCCGGGCTGAGCAAATTCCTTCAGCGGCACGCGGCCTTCGGTTTTCAGGCCGACGTCAATAACGGCGACGTCTTTTTCAATAGCGGTGATTTTGCCGGTGACGACCGTTTCTTCAAAATTCTGACGGTCGACGAGGGAGGCTTCAAGCATTTCCGCGAATGCATCGCGGGTCGGGTTAAGGGTTTCTGTTTGTGACACGGTGGTCTTTAGTCTCCAGTTTCATTCAGCTTTTTGCCAGCCGGTTTAAATCCGACGGTCTTTTCGGCGAGTTGAAGGCGATTACCGCCTTCCCCGACCGAACGGTTGAGCCGAGTTCGTGTTATGGCGGCGCAAAACCCGGAAAAGACGAACACACAAAGTCGTTTTGAAGGTCACTAAGGCGTGGCGGGCTCTTAGGGCTCAGCCACAGCGCCTGAAAACGCCGTCAATTACGCGGCGCGCCGCCGCGAAGGCCGCGTCTATAGACAAATGAGTGGTGTCTAGCAACTCCGCATCATCGGCCCGCGCCATCGGCGCGTCCGCGCGACCGGCGTCGCGCGCGTCACGTTCCAGCAACTCGTTGTAAACAGTACGTTCTTCGAGGTCCGGGCGGTCGGCGACGAGTTCCAGCCAGCGCCGGTGGGCGCGGCTTTCGGCGCTTGCCGTAACAAAGAATTTCACACTGGCGCTAGGACAGACGACCGTGCCGATATCCCGGCCGTCCAGCACCGCGCCTTTAACGCCGCCCGGCGGGGTTTTGGCGAAACGGCGCTGGAAATCCAATAGCGCCTCGCGAACCTTCGGATTAGCGGCCACCACACTGGCGGCGGCGCCGACTTCTTTAGTGCGGATTTTGGCGTCTGCGATCTTGTCGAGGGAAAAGTCGCGCGCCGCGGCGGCGGCTTTTTCGACATCCCCTGGATCAGCGCCATCGGCGCGTAAAATCCAGGCGACCCCACGATAAAGAATGCCGGTATCAAGATGCGCGATGGTATAATGCTCGGATATCAACCGCGCCAGCGTCCCCTTGCCGGAAGCGGCCGGGCCGTCCAGAGCAATGACAATTGAGGCTTTCTCGTCGGATTGATCCATCGGCGGATGCTTTATCTCCAGGTCTGACGCTCAGGCAAGGCGAAATCTCAGGGCGTTTTAATATCGGCGCCGATCAGGGCCATATGGTCGGCGAAGTCAGGATAGCTTGTTGCGACCATGGAGCCGTCGTCAATCTCGACGGGCTCGTCACTCGCCAGCCCAAGCACCAAAAAGCCCATGGCGATACGGTGATCGCGGTTGGTTTTAATGCGCGCGCCGCCTCTGACCGCGCCCTCGCCGCGCACGCGCAGCCAATCCGCACCGCTCCTAACATCGACGCCGCACGCAGCAAGACCGGTCTCAACCGCCGCAATACGATCGCTTTCCTTCACGCGTAATTCCTCAAGGCCGTTCATCATCGTCTCGCCCCGGGCGAATGCGGCGACCATAGAAAGGATGGGATATTCATCAATCATCGACGGCGCGCGCTTAACAGGCACAGTCACACCGTGCAACACGGAATGGCGGGCGCGAATGTCGGCAACCGGCTCGCCGCTTTGATCACGCTTGTTTTCAAAAACAATATCCGCGCCCATCTCACGCAGGGTGTCGTAAAAGCCTGCACGCAACGGGTTTACGAGCACGTTTTTAACAACAATGTCCGATCCGGGCGTAATAATCGCCGCCGCCACGAGAAACGCGGCGGACGACGGATCACCGGGAACCATCACGTCAGCGGATTTAAGCTTTTGTCCGCCGACGATGGATATGAACCGCCCCGCCTCGCCATCATCGGCAAAACTTAGCGAAACACCGAATGCGCCGAGCATCCGTTCCGTATGGTCGCGGCACAATACGGGCTCATGGATACGTGTCTCACCCTCAGCGCCTAACGCCGCCAGCAGGATCGCCGACTTCACCTGTGCGGACGGTGAGGCGAGCTTGCAGTTGATTGCCGATAGCTGCGCGCCAGGCTCAACCATCACGGGCAGTCGCCCCTCCATATCGATTGCTTCGAGCCCCATCATGCGCAACGGCTCAAGCACCCGGCCCATTGGCCGGGCCCGCAAGGACTGATCGCCTTCAAAAGAGGCGCCGACACCGGCGCCGGCAACCGCGCCAAGCACCAGGCGCACGCCGGTACCCGCATTGCCAAAATACAGTGCTCGAACCGGGTCACGCCAGGATCGCCCCGTAACCCGCCAGACATCCTTTTCGCGCTCCACCTCAGCTCCGAGCGCCCGCATGGCCGCGCCTGTCCGCAAAACATCGTCGCTTTCCAGCAATCCGCGAATCTCGCTTACCCCATCGCCAAGCGCGCCAAAGATCAGCGCCCGATGGGAAATCGACTTATCCCCCGGCGCGGTCGCTTCCCCGGTAAGGGGCCCGCTCTTTCGCGAGACAACAGGGCCATTCAGAAGTCTCATGGAATTTCCGCAAACCTTAAAGATCGCCGCGCCAGGCATAACGCCTATTCCTTTTGACAGCGGCTTATCCTCGTGGCAACACAAGCGCCTTCCCACAACCTATGAACTGGCGACGATAGAGATGACCAAACCTGAACTCGGCGTAAAACGCGATTGCCCGGAATGCGGCGCACGGTTTTACGACCTCAATAAAGAACCGGCGCATTGCCCGAAATGCGATCATGAATTCATTCCCGAAGCGCTGCTGAAGCCCCGCAAGAGCCCGAAAGAAGAAGCCGAAGCGGAAAAAACTGATGATCCTGCGAAGCCTGCACAGGAAACATCTCTCGAAAGCGCGGATAAAGAACAGAAGGCCGTTGAATCGAAAAAGCGCGCATCCCTCGACGACGATGAGAACGATGACGACGATGATGAACTCGCTGACATCGAAGATATCGACATCGCAGATGATGACGATGACGACGATGACGATAATGACGACAATCTTCTCGTTGATGATGACGACAATGACGTGACCGACATCGTCAAACCGACCAAAGACGACGACTGAAGACGTCGCTGCTTGTGGTCAAAATATGAGCCGGGTACTTGCGCGCGCCAATCGCCGCCGCTAGTTTCCGGCTCCCTCGCGGCGGCGAATCGTGCGTTGCGCCAACCTGTCCCAAAATGGCGCAAATGAAGATCGGGGCTATAGCTCAGTTGGGAGAGCGCTTGCATGGCATGCAAGAGGTCGTCGGTTCGATTCCGACTAGCTCCACCATCTTTCCCTAACCAGCCCGACTGCTCTTTAGGCCGTCCCTTACTCCTTCCCACTATTAAGGGGCGTGCACGCCGTGTTATGGGCGTTTTTGCGGCGCAAAACTTGCTCAACGTACTGGCCAGAAACAGGAGACACGCATGAGGCTACTGGTAACCGGGGGAGCGGGCTTTATTGGCTCGGCTGTGGTGCGCAAGGCGATCGCCGAAGGGCACAATGTCCTCAATCTAGACAAGCTGACCTATGCGGCCAGCCTCGATAACGTCGCCAGCGTCGCGGATCATGACGCCTATCGGTTTGTCCAGCACGACATTTGCGACCAGGCGGCGATGGATGCGCTGATTGCCGACTACAAGCCGGACACGGTTATGCACCTCGCGGCGGAAACCCATGTGGACCGTTCGATTGACGGACCCCGCGCTTTTATCGACACCAATATTGTCGGCGCCTATTCGTTGTTGGAAGCCGCACGTAGTTACGTGCAAAGCGGCGCCGCGCCGAAAAGCTTCAGATTTCACCATATCTCAACGGACGAGGTATACGGATCATTGGGTCCGACCGGAGAGTTCACCGAGGACTCGCCCTATCAGCCAAACTCCCCCTATTCCGCCGCCAAAGCTTCATCCGACATGCTGGCGCGAGCATGGCATGAAACATACGGCCTGCCGGTTGTTGTCACTAATTGCTCAAACAACTACGGCCCCTATCAGTTTCCTGAAAAACTGATCCCGGTCGTTGTCATCGCAGCACTGGAAGGCCGGGAAATCCCGGTTTACGGCAAGGGCGATAATGTCCGCGATTGGCTTTATGTTGACGACCATGCGGGGGCGCTGCTCCTCGTCGCGCAGGAAGGCGTTGCGGGCGAGACGTACAATGTCGGCGGACGGGCTGAGCGCAGCAATCTCGACCTGGTCAAGATGATTTGCGCCATTCTCGACGATGCTTTGCCGAATGCTGCAAGCAAACCGCACGAAAGTCTCATCAAGTTTGTCGCTGACCGGCCGGGCCACGACCATCGCTACGCCATCAATTGCGACAAGATCGAACAGACTCTTGGCTGGACCCCTTCTGTGACAATCGATGAAGGCATGGCCCGCACCGTTCAATGGTATCTCGACAATCGCGACTGGTGGGACAATATCCGCCAGCGCGGCTTTGACGTCGCCAAACGCCAGGGGCTTGGCGTTAGCAAATAGGAAAATCCCCATGCGGATTTTACTCTTCGGATATAATGGACAGGTCGCACGCTGCGTTCGCGAGGAAGCCCGCGCCGCACATGACGTAACCGCGCTCGGCTCCGAAGAGGTTGACCTGATGCAGCCCCGCGCCGCCGAAACCGCGATTGCCGTCAACCAGCCGGATATTGTCATTAACGCCGCAGCCTATACCGCCGTGGATCGGGCTGAAGAAGAAAAAGATGCGGCAATGCGCCTCAATAAAGACGCTGCGACGGAAATGGCGCGCGCCGCAAGGGTCGTCGGCGCGCCCTTCATTCATATCTCCACTGACTACGTCTTCGACGGCCGAAACGACGCCCCGTACCGGGAAGACGACCCGACAAGTCCCTTGAATATCTACGGGGCCAGCAAGCTTAACGGTGAGCAAGAAGTGCTTGCAGAAAACGACAACGCCATCGTCATCAGAACATCATGGGTCTTTTCCGAATTCGGCGGCAACTTTGTGAAGACAATGTTGCGGCTCGCCGGCGAACGCGATGCGTTGAATATTGTTGACGATCAGATCGGCGGCCCAACGGCGGCGCGTGACATCGCCCGCACGCTTCTCACCATTGCAGAGAAAAAGCATCGCGGCGCGCCCGGCGAAGGCGTCTACCATTATCAGGGAACGCCTGCCGTCAGCTGGGCTGATTTCGCAAGCAAGATTTTCGACATAGCAGACAAAACCGTCGCAGTTGCGCCGATCGCTACAACAGAATTTCCAACACCCGCCGCGCGACCATTGCGCACTATTCTTGACTGCGCCCGCATTGAACGAGATTTCGGCGTGGCTCAACCGGACTGGCGGATCTCCTTAAGACAAGTCATAGAAGCGCTAGCGAAAAAGGACGAACAGCCATGAAGGGAATTATACTGGCAGGCGGTTCCGGCACGCGACTTTTCCCAGTAACGCGGGGCGTTTCGAAGCAACTGACGCCTGTCTACGACAAGCCTATGATCTACTATCCGTTGAGCGTTTTAATGCTCGCGGGCATTCGCGATATTCTGATCATCACCACGCCTGACGACCAGGCCTCGTTTCAACGCCTTCTCTCGGACGGAAGCGAATGGGGCGTCAATATTGAATACGCCGTTCAGCCGAGCCCGGATGGCCTGGCGCAGGCCTTCATCATCGGCGAGGATTTCATCGACGGCGACAAATGCGCACTCGTTCTGGGCGACAACATCTTTTACGGACAGGGGCTGACCAACCATTTACGCGCCGCCGCGGATCTCGAAACGGGGGCGGAGATTTTCGCCTATCAGGTGACAGACCCTGAACGCTATGGCGTCGTCGAATTCGATGGAAATGGTTCCGTCATCAGCATTGAAGAAAAACCGGCGAAACCAAAATCACAGTTTGCCGCAACCGGGCTCTATTTTTACGACGAAACCGTTGTCGAGCGCGCCAAGCAGGTCAAGCCCTCACCGCGCGGCGAACTTGAGATCACCACTCTCAACGAAATGTATATGAACGATGGTCAGCTGCGCGCTCAGATATTAGGGCGCGGCTTCGCCTGGTTGGATACAGGCACCCATGAATCGCTGCTGGAGGCCGCGCATTTCGTGCAGACGATTGAGGCGCGCCAGGGCCTGAAAATCTCCTGCCCGGAGGAAATCGCCTACAGGCTTGGCTTTATCGACGCTGATCAGCTTCGCACTCTCGCCGAGCCCTTGAAGAAAAATCAGTACGGTCAATATCTGCTGCGTCTTATTAAGTAGTACGCCTTTATGCCCATGATTGCCGACAGGGGTTGCGCTCTGCGCCAAGCTCTTTATTAGGGCAGCTTTAGTGCGCCAATTGGGCGGCGCAGGTCATTTTCGCGGTATGGAGATGGATATGAAAATCCTGGTCATCGGGGGCGACGGTTTTTGCGGCTGGCCGACAGCATTGCATTTGTCCAACAAGGGGCATGACGTCACGATTGTCGACGATCTTTCCCGCCGTAAAATCGACATCGAGCTTGAGGTTGAATCCCTGACGCCGGTTAAGCCGGTCTCCACGCGCCTCGCCGCCTGGAAAGACGTTTCAGGCAAAGACATCCGTTTTGAAAATATCAATGTCGCAAAGAATTACGCACGGCTTTTAAACCTTCTCAACGAAGTAGAGCCTGACGCCATCGTTCACTTCGCTGAGCAACGCGCAGCGCCCTACTCCATGAAATCGTCCTATCACAAACGATACACGGTCGATAACAACCTGAACGCCACCAACAACATTCTGGCGGCGATTGTCGAAGCGGGCGTTGACTCTCATCTGGTGCATCTCGGCACCATGGGCGTTTACGGTTACGGCACCGCCGGCATGAAAATTCCGGAAGGCTATCTGCCGATCAAAATCGAGACAGACAGCGGCGAAGAAATCCGTCAGGAAATTCTGTATCCGGCTAACCCCGGTTCGATTTACCACATGACAAAAACCCAGGATCAGTTGCTGTTCGCTTTTTATAACAAGAACGACGCGATCAAGGTTACCGATCTGCACCAGGGCATTGTCTGGGGTACGCAAACAGAAGAGACAAAACGCGACGAGCGTTTAATCAACCGCTTCGACTATGACGGTGATTACGGCACTGTCCTCAATCGCTTCCTGATGCAGGCCGCGATTGGGTATCCAATGACCGTGCATGGCACTGGCGGTCAGACGCGAGCCTTCATCCATATTCAGGATACGGTCAAATGTATTGAGCTGGCGATTGAAACCCCGCCGCAACGCGGCGAGCGAGTTCGAATCCTCAACCAAATGACTGAAACCCATCGCGTGCGCGACCTCGCAAAGCTGATCGCTGACAAGACCGGCGCAAAAATCGAGAATGTGAACAACCCGCGCAAAGAAGACGCCGAAAACGACCTTCACGTTGAAAACAAACGCCTTCTCGGCCTCGGTCTCGACCCGATTACGCTGGAAGAAGGTCTTCTCGAAGAAGTCACAGAGATCGCCAAGAAATATTCGCATCGCTGCGATAAAACGAAAATTCCTTGCATCTCTTATTGGACTTCAGAGCGGCAGCTAAGCGAATAATCTTATTTGTCGCCGATCTTGCTGACAGGCGACTTTTGGGTTGCATCAATGGAAAGTTGGAAAACATCCGGCCGCGCATAATGGCCGGTGACATCAAAATCCATTTTACCGCGCGCAATATCGCCTGCATCGAGATCTGCGTAGAGAATCGTCTCTTCACCGAAGACCGGGCCGGCCAACACCTCACCTAAGGGCGAGACAATCATGCTGCCGCCATTGATCAGAGTGGCGTCAGGGTCATTGCCCTGAACCGGGTGAAAATCATCCGGCGCATCCCGGCGCTGCATGAATTGATTGGCGGACAAAACGAAACAGCGCCCTTCGAGCGCAATGGCGCGCATTAATGACGACCAGCTTTCGCGGTCATCGACGGTTGGCGCACAATAAAGCTCAACATTTTGGGCATACTGACTCATGCGCAAGGCCGGCATGAAATTCTCCCAGCAGATTACAGCGCCGATCCTTCCCGCGTCTCCATCGAAACACTCCAAAGTTGACCCGTCACCCATCCCCCAGACGACCCGCTCGGCCGCCGTCGGCATTAGTTTGCGGCGCTTTCCCAACAGCCGTCCGCCTGCGGAAAAGCAAAGCGCCGTGCAATAAAGCGTGCCGCCGTCCCGCTCGATTACGCCGGCGACAATGTCTGTTTTCAATTCCCCGGCAAGCGCGGCCATGCGCCCTGTTTCCGGCCCCGGCGCCAATATCGCCGCCTCATGATAACGCCGAAACCAGTCGCGTCCTTCCGGCGAGCGCGACCCGACCGGAGCGCCGAAATGGTGCCCTTTTGGGTAGCCGCCGATAAACGCTTCCGGAAAAACGATTAGTCTGGCGCCCTGGCTCGCCGCCTGGCGTGCAAAGGTTTCAAACTTTTCAAGCGCTGCGTTAGCATCAAATAAAGGCGCGCCCGCTTGCACAACGGCGGCTTTTAAGGATTTCAAGAGAGCCTCTCCTATTCGCTTTCGCCAGCGTATTTCTGAAAATAGCCGACAACCTCATCATAGGGTGTTGAATCAGCGCGGCGCCAGTCATGGACACTGTCGGCGTTCAATAGCTCGCCCGATGGTGAAAGGATCAACACTGTTGGTGTTCCCAACAACTTCGAAACGCCGAAACGTTCAGCGATATCAAGGTTGCGATCCCGGCGCCCCACATCGACCCAGACTAGTTCATAGTTTTCGGACAAAAGAGTTTCCATTTCAGGGCGCAGAAACTTGGCCGCCAATCCGCGACTGTCGTGGCACCAGTTTGCGCCCAGCACCAAGAGCGGACGCTTGCCGCTGATCGCCGCCGCCGCCAGCGCAGCATTTACGTCCATCATGGCGTTGCTCGACGCATCGAAGGGTTGCGGCTCATCTGCATCATGAAGGTCGCGCGCATGATGCGTATCAGGCTTGTCGCCTACGCCGGCCACGCCCAACGCAAACCGCATCAGTTTTTCTTCCACGGCGTTGAATGTCGGGTGGACGCCCTTGCCGATTTCGCTCATGGCGCCGGTAATCGCAAAAGCAAGGCGAATATCTTCGTCACGCCCCGCGCTCGGGTCCGCGCGAATGAGCCATGCGCCGCTGTGCAAACCATATGCTTCGCCGGAATGGCCAATGAGTGTCAGGCCCGTGGCGAATGCATCGTTGCCATCGACAATCTGCACCCCACGGCCAAAACCATCAAAGAATCGCTCCTCCGTATCGCCATTCGGCGACGCATCCACATATCGCCATTCGGCTTCGTCAAAGGCGTCATCTTCCCGCAATACGGATAGTAACGAAACGAGATCAATCACGCTGGCGCGCAACCCGCCTTGTGGCGAAAACAGTGTGGCGTTGTCGCCAGGAGCATAGCGCTCAAGATATTCATCCGTATCTAATCCGTCTGACTTCAGGAAGACGGGGTCGCGGGCGTTAAGCATTTCCACATCATCGACCTGCGCCGCCCAACCGCCCTCTTCGACACGGTATAGCGCCGCGCCGCGTCGGCGCGCCTTTCTGGAAACGCCGGACCAATTAAACCCGGCGTCTAACTTTTGAGGATCGAAAAGGCGCTCGCGCATGATCAGATCAAATCGTTCGCCGCCTGCCTTTTCCATTACAGTCGCGAGCACCCCATAGTTCAGGTTTGCATAAGTGAAAAAAGCGCCAGGACCTGTATCGGTTTCATTATCTGCAACAGCGAAAGGCGACGCCTCCTCTTCAAAAAGCATTCGGAACCGGCCCGGCGCGGCAACCCAGTACGCCTCGGGATCGCGAATAGAAGATGTATGGGACAACAGCTGGCGCGCTGTAATCGCGCGATCAGGAAAATCTGGATTACGCAAAGCCCAGCCGAGATAATCGGAAACATCGCGATCAAGATCGATTAATCCGTCGTTGACCATGTCATGCAGCGCAAAGGACAACGCCATTTTGGAAACCGACGCCACGCGCAGTTTCGTTTCCGGCTTCATCGCCCGGTCACAGCGCTGAGGGGTCTTGCCGTCAAACAAAGCGCATCCTGCCGCGCCTTCATAGACAAGCTCGTCGCCCACCGCGACCGCCACAGCAAGGCCAGCGAGCGCCGGGGACGCTGCGTCACCCGCGACCGTACTTTCAAGGGCGCGGTCCAAAGCCGCTTTTTTTGCTGCGCTCAATTGCGCTGACGCGCCCTGTATACAGCCCATCAAAGCGCACCCGATGACAGCGAAGAACAAGGACCGCATCACGACAAATACCCTTTCAACTGCGCAGACGCTTCTTCGAGCACATGCTTTTTCTTACAGAAACAAAACCGCGCATAGGACCGCGGCGCGCCGGTTTGTGACGGATGGTAAAACGCCGACAGCGGCACCGCCGCGACTTTCGCCTTCTTCGTAATCTCCCGGCAAAACGCCGCATCATCGCTGGCGCCGACAGACCGAATATCCACAGTAATGAAATAGGTTCCCTCGCAGGGCAGAACGTCAAACCCTGCATGCTCCAGCCCCGCCTGTAAAAGATCACGCTTTTCCTGCATGTCGGCGCGGAATTCCCGATAATACTCATCCCCCATGGCGAGCCCTTTCGCCACCGCCAGCTGCAACGGCGCAGGACTTGTATAAGCCAGATGCTGGTGCGCTTTCATCACGCCGGTAACAAGATGCGCCGGTCCCGTCACATAACCGATGCGGAAACCAGTAAGCGAAAATGTTTTTCCCGCCGAGCCGATGCGGATACAACGCTCACGCATATCGGGCAGCGTCATCAGGGGAATATGCGGGCGCCCGTCAAAAATGAGATGTTCATAAACCTCGTCGCAGACAACAATCAGATCATGACGGCGCGCGGCGTCCGCTACAATGGCAAGTTCATCGGCGGTCATTACTTTGCCGAGCGGATTGTGCGGCGTGTTGATGACGATAAGTTTTGTTTTCGCCGTAATCGCTTTTTCCAGCGCAGCGGCGTTCAGGCGCCATTGCGGCGGCTCAAGGTCTACGAAACGGATCGCCGCGCCGGTCGCCTCAATCTGCGGGGCGTAACATTCGTAAAACGGCGCCAGCAACACCGCCTCGTCATCGGGCGCAAGGAAGCCGAAAAACGCCGCGGCGAGCCCTTCGGTCGCCCCTGACACCACCAGCGTCTCGTTATCCGGATCGATATCAAGGTCATAGAAACGCTTATTGTCACGCGCTACGGCGTCGCGCAGCTGCGCGATGCCTTCAACCGGCGCGTACTGGTTTGGTCCTTCCATGATTGCATCGGCGGCAAGGCGCAAGATTTCCGCCGGTCCATCTTCGTCGGGAAACCCTTGTCCGAGATTGATGGCGCCAGCCTCTCGCGCCAGCCGCGACATGGTTGGAAAGATTGATTGCGGTCGATCAGAAAATACCTTGTTTAACTGTTGCTCGCTCATGCTTCAGACCCGATTTCGTGACCGATTTCCCAGCGCACCCCGTCAGGGTCCGCAAAAAATACGACTGTTTCGACTTCATCGAAAATTTGCGGTTCCGGAACCGCAAAGCCTTTTGCGGCGAACGCATCACGAAACGCAAGAACATCATCGGCGCGCGCAACCCGCAAGCCGATGTGATTCAGACCAGGATTAAAACGCCCGTAAGAAGCGCCATTTCTGTCCGCCGCCCGAAGATCAATCGCCCAGCCGTCAGGATGCAGATAAATATGCTCGCTGGTTTTCTCAAAACCGAGAAGCGGCGTGAAGGCGTCATACCAGCGGGCGCTCCGCCCAAGATCCGAGGCGAGCAGTACAATATGATCGAGCTTTCCACGAACGGCAAAGGCGCGGGCGGTCATAGGGTCGTTTCTCCAAAACGGATTCAGTCAAAGATTTTCATCATACGGCATCCCGAGAGGGCGGGGATAACTTTTTTCGCCTGCGCGGCGCCGTTCGACAAAAAATTCCAACCGTCTGATCTTTTGAAAGAATTTCACCAAAACCAAGCATCGAAAGACGCATATTCACCTCTAACCTATGATGGGGCGGGCATGAAAAAGCCGCCCCGAAGGGCGGCTGTTCCAGATCGATAGGGTTCGCCTAGTTGTTGGGCGGGTCTTCAGCGTCTTCAACCGCTTCCTCGACCTCGTCGCCCATTTCCTCCATGGCCTCGCCAATCTCTTCGCCAGCACCTTCAGCCGCGTCCACCGCATCTTCAGCGGCTTCTTCAATGGCCTCGCCAGCATCCTGCATGGCGTCGCCTGCGTTTTCGGCAGCCTCTTCCATTGCATCGCCAGCATCGTCCATAGCGTCGCCAACGGAATCCGCCGCCTCTTCAGTGGCTTCCTCAGCTTCCTCAGCCGTATTGTCGCCGCCGCAGGCGGCCAGCGCGCTCGCGCCAAAAGCCAGCGCCAACATTGTTAAAAACTTGTTTCTCATCGTCTTGCCCTTCTTTGTCCGCCGCCCCGTTACGGCTCACGGCGATTGATTCGCCGGGCCGCATCATAGGCAAAAATTGAGCGCTATGGCGAGGGTTGACCATTTGTAATATCAGCCTGCGCCCTGATTTGGCTTAACCCGCGGGCCGCGGCGGTAGCCCCAGACCCGGCCAGAGGACGCGACCTTCAGCGATTTCCTTCATGAACCAGTCATGATAGCCCCGCGCCAGCATCCATTCGATGCGTTCGCCGCGCCAGAAAATTTTGACCCGCTCGCCATCCTGCGCCTCGAAATTTTTGACGAATTCACGGGCGCGAGCGACGTCGGCCAGGCCGATCTCAGTCATCAGCATGCGTTTCAACCACGCGGCGAGCTTTGGAAAACGCGCCTTGTCAATCGGCGCCTGCAGCGCTTTCGCGGACATCAGGTGCGGGAAAAGCGCAATATCTGCAATTGAGATGTCGCCATAGATAAAGCCGTCTTCGCCCAGTTCCGACTCCAAGGCGGCGTAAAACTGATCGAGATCGGCGCGCGCCTTTTCGAGCAGGCCATCGGGCATGGCGTCCGGGCGCTCGGCCCACATCCAGTAGGAAATGTCGACCAGGATCGGATCAATGGCGCTGTCCGCCGCCCGCTCCCAGGCGCGGGCCCTTACGCGCATCGCCGGATCTTTCGGCAGCACCGGCATATCGGGATAACGATGATCGAGATAGGCGACAATGTCTGCAGAATTGACAACCGTGAGATCGCCATCATTGAGCGCCGGCACTTCAACGCGCCCATTCACCGCTTTCAGCTTATCGTGGTTTTCCCGGCGAAGGCCGTCAAGATAACGCGCCTCCAGCCCTTTATATTCCATCACCATACGGACCTTCCGGGCGAAGGGGCTGAAAGCGTTGTCATAAAGGGTGAGCATGATGATCTCTTAGCTGCATACAACGCAACGCTATTGCGCCGGCCTTAATTCGACAAGGAAAGTATGCAGCTGGCTGTTTCCCGCACAGCAATCGGCAAAAAACCCGCCAGCATGTGGCGGGTTTCTTGTCTTATGCAGCTTTTTTCAAAGCCTTGCGCGCCTTTTTCAGTTTTGCCTGCTGACGCGAGATCGTCTTTTTACGGGCTTTAATTTCTTTTTTCAGCGCGCGTACTTTTCTTTTCGCCATTTACTCGTTTCCTTTTTTTACTGATTTGCGCCGCAGCGTCATTGCAGATCATCATTTTCATGCTTACGCACAAAGTCCTTGATGAAGGCCCTGACTTCCCGCGCCGCGCTGGTGTCAAGATCATCACAAAGCACAACAAACCGATCACGCAACACACTGTTGAGTCTGATCACGAGCTGACTGTCTTTCTTGTTCTTAGTTTTGGCCTGCTTGTTACCGGGCAATGTTTATCGCCGATCTTATGTTATGCTTTCGATATACAATGTATATACATTTTAAAACCCTAGCGCAACCCGTGCGCTTTCACTTTTAACCCTTGGTCGTAAGATCGAAATCAATATGGATCTGGCGTTCTGGCGGCTTGCCGCCAATAGCCTTATAGAATGCAAGCGCCACATCGTTATCCACATCCACCGGGACCCAACCGATGCGGCAGCGCGCTTTTTTCGCTTCAGCGAAAAGCGTTTTCATGATCGCGGTCGCAATGCCTCGTCGTTGATATTGGGGCGCAACGCCAAGCTCATTGATAAAAAGCTCCGGGATCTCTTTGTCGGGATGGAGTGTTCTGACCCCGCTCGCGAAACCGACGACGAGATTGTCGTGCGCTCCGTCTGTTGCAACAACCAAAACATGATTTGCGTCTTCCAGAAATGCTTTCGCGGAACGCGCATTGATCGGGTCGTCAAACACGCCCTCCGCCACATGGGAAAGGACGGCGAGATCGGCGGGGGTCAGGAGACGGACATCTATGGACATAGTTCAACCAGTGGGGGTTTCCAAAACATTCCATGCGTCGGCGATTGCAACGCCACCCCGATTTAGGGCATTTACAAATAATCTGTCGCCCCCCAATCGCCGTAATGGAACACTTTCATGCTGCGTCTTATCTGTTGCGTTTTTCTCGCCGCCTCCCTCGCCGCCCCCGCCGCGGCCCAGGACACGCAAGCATGGACGGCGCTTTTCGCCAACGGCCCCATCAGGCAAGACAGTCGTTTCCTTCTCTGGTTTGACGGCCATGCGCGTTTTTCCGAAGACGTATCGCGTCTTGGCGTGTCGATCATTCGGCCCGCCATTGGCTACCGCGCGAATGACCGCGTCTCGCTCTGGGCGGGCTACGCTTGGGTTGTCTCCCGCGCCGACGGGCGGGCCTCAATCACCGAGCACCGGATTTGGCAACAGGCGACCTACCGCATCGCTGACGGCGACTGGGGAACGCTCACGGGCCGCACGCGGCTGGAACAACGCTTTTTCGAAACCGGCGACGACACTGGCCATCGCGCCCGCCAGTTCTTCCGCTGGATCAAGCCGGTCGCCCCACGCTGGAGCGCCACCGCCTGGAACGAAACCTTCGTCGCCCTGAACGATACGGATTTCGGGGCGAACGCCGGCTACGACCAGAACCGTACGTTTATCGGCGCACGCTGGCGCGCCAGCGAGCGCATCAGCCTCGAAGGCGGCTATCTCTTCAACCACATCAACGCCGGCGACCAGTCAAACCACAATGTGTCGTTGAGCATCGTCGCGCCGTTGTAGCGTGCGCGCAAGAAACGTTCAGGGCCGCCAGAAGACATTTTCGGCGGCGGGTTCGTCCACAAGCGAGGTGAGATAGGCGTAAAGGTCGTCGACCTCCTCATCGCTCAAAGATGGAAAGCGATCCGGCGCCACAAGACCCATCAGGCCAAGCTCGCGCCCGCCGGCGCCGATGCCTGTTCGAATAAGAGTTTCAAAATCCTCGCGGGTGATCGATGCGACCATCGCAAGGTCCGGCGTCGGCGGCGGCAACAGGGTTTGTCCGCGTACGTCCAACCCGTGGCATTCATTGCACATGGTCATCGCCAGATATTCGCCGCGGGCGCGCTGTGGCGCGAATGCGCCATCAACGCGCAGGGGCGGCACGCGGTCCGCCCAATAGGCGATGTGTTTCTCCTCGCCGGTGATATAGGTCCAGCGCACGCCCCAGCCGAGCTTTGGTTTCGGCAGGTCGGCCTCGACAACCGGCGCGGATTTTAAAAACGCGATCAGGGCGGCGGTGTCGTCGTCGCTGAGGCGCGCGAAATTATAGGACGGCATGGATGTGAGCGATTTGCCGTCGGCGCCGATCCCCTGGCGGATCGCCGCTTCCAGCGTCGCCACATCGTGCCGGCGCGCATAGACCGCGAGATTGGGGGCGACGGCGCGTTCCGGCCAGTCCCACTGCTCATCGAAGTCCTTGCCTTCAAGCTGCTGCCCGTGACAGCCGAAGCAGCCGCGCGTGCGGGCGATATGGCGGCCATGCTCTATGGCGGCCGCATCCTCCGGCAGCGGATGATCGAAAGCCGGCCCGCGCGTCACGTCGCACAGCTTCGCCTCGCTGAGAAAGTAGACGCCGCCGAAGCCGATGGCCGGCAAGAGGACGAGCAAACCAATCAGTATGGTGATGATGCGCAATGTCCCCTCCCCCTGATCAAGCGCGGATAGCGAAATGGTGCGTCGGTCCGGCGCGAAAGGCAAGTCTCGCCGACGCGGCGGGCGTTTGAAATCGAGAAACCTGGAATATCAGACAGGGAATAACCCCCTTCGTCACCTTCGGTGACACTTCCCCCATGAATGGGGGAAGAAGAACCAAGCCGCAAACGCGACGCTATTCCTCCCCC
This sequence comes from Pseudomonadota bacterium, assembly GCA_039196665.1. Classification (GTDB taxonomy): domain Bacteria; phylum Pseudomonadota; class Alphaproteobacteria; order Caulobacterales; family Parvularculaceae; genus Hyphococcus. Next base: position 216,761 of record JBCCUQ010000005.1, read on the forward strand.
GCTCGCGGGGTCGGACGGGGGTGGGGGCCCCATCGACGTGTCGAGCGAAAGCGAGACGGAGGGGGTTGGCGGCGCCTGCACAGAGCGTCAGGCCCTACGCCGAATTTTCGAGATAACGCTTTAAACTCTCTTTGAGAAAATAGTTCCAGCCGGCAACGCCGCTTTCGCGTTTGAATTCAGGGATGTCGCCGGGAAAATCTTCAAGCACCTTACAGTCCAGCGTCAGCTTTGTCTCAGCGCCCGCTTCCATTAGTTCCCACACGGATGTCGACCGCCCCGGATAGCCCTCGATAACCCAGTCATAGGCGAGGCGTTTGCCTTCATCGACCTCTGTCACCTTCCAGTAATGCGGGAATTTGCGGCCCTCATGAACAATCAAAAACTTTGTTTCGAACCCGACTTGCGGCTGAAAGTCCGGAATATTGTCGATATACCACTGGCGCATTTCATCCACATCCGTGATCGCCCGCCAGACGCGCGCCACAGGGGCCTTGTAGGTCTCCGTTAGAATGATGGGTTCGTCTGTGGTTTTCATGAGGTGATGTTAGCATGAAGCGGCTGGCTTTGAAAAAACCCCCATCCCCGGCTTCGCCGGGACTTCCCCCGTAAACGGGGGAAGAAAAACCAAGCCGCAAACACAACACTATTCCTCCCCCGCTCGCGGGTCGATCGGGGTTGGGGCCCCGATCGACGTGTCGAGCGAAAGCGAGACGGAGGGGGTCACCTAACCCAGTTACGTCTTGACGCCACCCTTGCGCAGGCGCACCCCCGGCCCGCCTCCGTTCTCCGCAATGAACTCGACCCCGGCGGATTCCAGCGCGGCCTGCGCCGCCGCAACGCTCGCCGCCGACCCTGTCAGGAGGCCGGTTCCGCCTTCCCATCGCTTGATGGTGGGCACGCTAACCTCACACGCAGTTGCGAGTTCTTCCTGGGTCATTTTTACCAGCGCCCTCGCCGCTCGAAGTTGTTCCGCTGTGATCAACTGGCCTTAACGAGCCGCACGCCGGGGCCGCCCCCGTTTTCCGAAATGAACTCGACCCCGCCTGATTCGAGCGCACGCGTTAAAGCGGCCAAGCTCGCATTGATCGGCGAGCGGGCGCCGCGTTCGAAGTCGGTGATCGTCCGCTCCGAGACTTGTGCGGCCTCCGCCAATTCCGCGCGGGACCATTCAATTAAAGCCCTTGCGGCCCTGCATTGTTCTCGAGTAATCATAAATTACGCAATGTTGCCGATTTTATGTTGACATTATTTAGGAAAGGTTGCAGATTATATGTATAGCTTACTCAGGCCAGGAGGGCAATAAAGTGTCCAAACGCTGGAAAACCGTGCTTGCGCTGAAAGTCCCTGTCTTTAAGCGGCGGAAGGAACTAGAGACCGTCGATATCGCCGACCGGCTGAACGAGATCGTCTCGGAGCTCACTATTGTCGACACCGCCATCAACAGTCTGGATATCGATGACCGCCAGCGCTTTGGCTTCTACATGATCCTCAGTAAACAGATCAATGACATCATCGCCGTGCGCGACACAGTCCACCCGCCGAAGGCGAGGGGCAGCCGCGTTTAAAACCCCTTCCCCGGCTTCGCCGGGACTTCCCCCATGAATGGGGAAGAATGAACTCGCCACAAACGCACCATTATTCCTCCCCCACCCGTGGGGGAGGTGTCAGCGAAGCTGACGGAGGGGGTTGCTGGCGACGCCTAAAACAGCGCGGCGGCGCGCACCACCAGAATGATAGAGAGGACAAGGCCGGTCACATAGGTGCCGGCGGCGCCGATAAATTTCATCGGGTTCCCGGTGTGAACGCTCTCGCCGGTGAGCACGCCGATGGCGTGGATATAGCGCGACGCAACGGCGGCGAGCATCAGCGCCCCGAGCCACCATGACATCAGCATGGGGATCGCAAGACCAATCGCCAGGATCATCAGCGACAGCGTGGGCGCATATTCAATGCAGTTGCCATGGGCGCGGATCGCCTTGCGCAGGGAACTCTTCGGGTCGGCTTCCGCCTCATGCTGGGTCTTCAGCACCGACCCGCGCTCGCGCGAGACATTGAACCCGAGCAGAAACACAAGAAGACCAAGCAAGCCGACGGAAAGAAGCGCAATGGCCATGGGGAATCCCTATATTTGGCTAAGCATTCGAATCAAAAGAAATTTATTTCGTATATACAATAAGTTATAATCTGTATTTAAAATAGCTGCGGGACAGTTCGTTGGCCGAAAAAGAAAGAATTTCTAAATTCCTTATTTCCGCCTCCATCCGAAAAGAGGAAACTAATCGTGATGGGTGGGCTTTTTCAGCCCCTGTCAGATTTAATGAAGATACAATAACATTTAAACGATTCGCGATCTTCAAAAACAGTCAACCCACGTTGACCGTTGCAATCACGCTTGCCCACCTACACTACAAACTGAAGGATTGCATACTTCCAGAAGATGGATGGGCTTTTGATCCACCAATTGAAACAAAACGAGAAACCCAACGCAATACAACAAAGTCCAACAAGTTCGAACACGAACAATCAGAAACAAGAAAAAATAACAATGAAGCCATGGGCGAGCTTAACTTGAAGGGCGGAGCGCTTTCGGCAAAGACTCTGCAGGAGAAAGCCAATGTCGACAGGTCTGGCAAGGGCGGCGAACATGCAGTCACAGATACTTTTGAAAAAGTACTGTATTATGTATCGGCCGCTGGAAGCGAAATTAGTCCACGGTGGTCAGTACAAGCGCCACAAGACGCAATGACAATCGAACCACATTATCTAAAAGGCGTTGCTTTCAAAGATGAAACTTTCGCCTACGCAAAAATAACAGGAGATGATCCAGTTATTTCAATCGAAGCCGAAATACCTGCTCGTGGGATAATAATTATCGACAATGAAGGTACTTTCGCCACGGCCAATAAAACTAAACTCGGCGCACTTATGTTTAAGAAAAAGTTTGCTGGAAAGCGATTTGAGATATCAACCAAAGAAGTCAATAAAGGCTAGGGTTAAGTCATGAATAAGCGCGATAACAACAGTGACTTTTACAATCGAGTTGAAGCTCTTGCAGCCAGCGAAACGGACAATTTCATAGAGCTCACACAAATTGCCGGACTTGACCCTTCATCTGACTTTGTTGGGGCTGATTTATGTAACGTCGATCTCCGCGGATTAGATTTGAGAGAATTTAACTTCACTAATGCGAATATGAAAGGTGCGCTTATCGAAGGAGCGGTCTTCCAAGAGGGAATGAAAGCAAAGATCAACTTTTCCTCCATCAGTGCTAATGATGTTCGCAATAATATCCAATGGCGCACTAAGGCGAGAAAACCTGACAACCAGCCTACCAAGGAAGCCGAAACACTCATAGATAAAGTCTTCACCGATGGCCGTCAGGAAGACCGGGTCGCGGCAATGGCAGAATTGGTCGAAAAATATGCCTCACAACCTTGGATGGAATCCATTCTGCTTCAGGTGATAAAAAACGATCGCGCGCAAAAACCACCTAAGAAAGCGTGGCAATTCTTGCGGCTTATTTCACCGAATAAACGGCCTTATTTAGAGTTTTATCTGTTAATCATCCAGCATTCTGACAATTTAGGGCTAGTGAGGCATTCCATAGAGAAAGCGTCCGCACAAAAAATTCAACATGACGTTTACACAGCACTAATTGAAAGAGCCGCAAACGATCACAATTTTGCGATGAGAGTCGAAGCGCTTAGATGGCTTTGCGAGTACTTCAAATATCGGCAAGAAATATATCTTTTCATACTAAAGCGCGCTGTAGAAGATAGAGATAGCCGGCCACGAGCAACTGCAATCAAAGCATTGGGAAAATATTTTGCAGATCAGAAGCAGACATTCCCTTTTCTGCTCAAACGGGCCATAGGAGACAACAGCTCTTGGTCAAGGCAAGCAGCCATCGAAGCGATAGGCAAACACTTTGCTGATCGTGAACAGGCATTCCCTTTCCTACTCGAGCGCGCTGTGGAAGACAGCGGTACCGGGCCAAGAAGCGCCGCCATCGAGGCAGTAGGGGAAAACTTCGCTGATCATGAACAGACATTCCCTTTCCTACTCGAGCGCGCTGTGGAAGATGAAGGTGATTGGGCAAGAGCGACTGCTATCGAGGCTATAAGCAAAGACTTCAGTGATAGGAAGGAGGCATTCCCCTTCCTTCTGAAGCGCGCTGTAGAAGATGAAGAATATTGGCCAAGGCGAATCGTTATTGAGGGAATCAGTAAGCATTTCAGTGATAGGAAGGAGGCATTCCCCTTCCTTCTGAAGCGCGCTGTGGAAGACGAAGATTACTGGGTAAGAGAGACTGCTATCGAGGCTATAGGCGAGCGCTTCGCTGAGAGGAAGGAGACGTTCCCCTTCCTTCTGAAGCGCGCTGTAGAAGACAATGATAATTGGCCAAGACGAGCAGCTATTTTTGTGATTATGAGATACTTCGCACATCGAGAGGAAACCCGCTCGCTGTTGAGCACACTTTCAAACGAAGATAACAGCGGTCTTATTCGGGACCTAGCAGATTCGCTAATCTATCAACTTCATCAAAAGATTTCCTAGTCACAACCCCTCATTCGCCTTCTTCACCGCGTCGGCTTCGAGATAAAGCTCCGAGCCCATTTCTTTATATTTCTCGCTCATCTCGGCCATGCCCTGCTCGGACAGCTTCTCAAGGTCCTTCTTCTCATTATCGGAGAGGCCTTCCGCATATTCGCGCACGTCAGCCGTGATCTTCATGGAGCAGAATTTCGGCCCGCACATGGAACAGAAATGCGCAACCTTATGCGCTTCTTTCGGCAGGGTCTGGTCGTGGAAGTCGCGCGCGGTTTCCGGGTCCAATGACAAGTTAAACTGATCCTCCCACCGGAATTCGAAACGCGCGCGCGACAGCGCGTCATCACGCACCTGCGCCGCCGGGTGACCCTTGGCGAGGTCCGCCGCATGCGCCGCCAGCTTATAGGTGATGACGCCGACCTTGACGTCGTCGCGATCGGGGAGGCCCAAATGCTCCTTAGGCGTCACATAACAAAGCATCGCCGTGCCGAACCAGCCGATCATCGCCGCGCCGATGCCCGACGTGATGTGGTCGTAACCGGGCGCGATGTCGGTCGTTAAGGGGCCCAGCGTATAGAACGGCGCCTCGCCACATTCTTTCAGCTGTTTTTCCATGTTGATCTTGATCTTGTGCATGGGCACATGGCCCGGCCCCTCGATCATCACCTGACACCCCTTGCGCCACGCGATCTGGGTCAGCTCGCCAAGCGTTTCCAGCTCCGCGAATTGCGCGCGGTCATTGGCGTCGGCGATGGAGCCGGGGCGCAGCCCGTCGCCCAGCGAGAACGAGACGTCATAGGCGCGCATGATGTCGCAAATCTCTTCAAAGTTCGTATAGAGAAAGCTTTCGCGGTGATGGGCGAGGCACCATTTCGCCATGATCGACCCGCCGCGCGAAACGATGCCCGTTACGCGGTCCGCCGTTAAGTGAATGTAAGGCAGGCGCACGCCGGCGTGGATGGTGAAATAGTCAACGCCCTGTTCGCATTGTTCGATCAGCGTGTCGCGATAAACCTCCCACGTCAGATCCTCGGCGACGCCGTTCACCTTCTCCAGCGCCTGATAGATCGGCACCGTGCCGATGGGCGCAGGAGAGTTGCGGATGATCCATTCGCGGGTGTTGTGAATGTTGCGGCCCGTCGACAGGTCCATCACATTGTCGGCGCCCCAGCGGGTCGCCCAGACCATCTTGTCGACTTCCTCCTCAACGGAGGACGCCACCGCCGAGTTGCCGATATTGGCGTTGATCTTGACCAGGAAGTTTCGCCCGATGATCATCGGTTCGGATTCCGGGTGGTTGATGTTCGCCGGGATAATCGCGCGGCCCTTGGCGATTTCGTCGCGCACGAATTCCGGCGTGACAAAGGCCGGGATTTCGGCGCCGAAGTCCGTGCCTTGCGCGACTTTTTCCTCCGCGTCTTCCAGCATTTTCTTGCGGCCGAGATTTTCACGGATCGCCACATATTCCATCTCGCGGGTGATGACGCCTGCACGCGCGAACTCATATTGCGTGACCGGGGCTTTGTTCTCGCCAGTGAGCGCGCCGCGAAACGGCCGGTTGCGCACGGGGAATTCGCGCGCCAGGTGCTTGCCCGACGCGCCGCCATTATCCTCCGGCTTTACATGGCGGCCCTCATATTCCTCAACGCCGCCGCGTTCCTTGATCCATTCGGTGCGCGTGCGCGCGAGACCCTTTTCAACATCGATCGTCACATCCGGATCGGTGTAGGGCCCGGACGCGTCATAGACCGGTACGGCCGGTTCGTTCGCGCTCGGATGCAGGTCAATCTCGCGCACCGGCACGCGCAAATCCGGGAACATCTCACCCTTTACATAAGTCTTGCGGCTGGCGGGAAGCGGCCCGGTGGTGACTTCCGGCGTTTTGAATTCGGACTGGGGGATATACTTGTTCATGAGTGCTTTCTTTCCGTAAAAAGACGAATGTTCAGTCAGAGAGGAAACCAAGTTCGCGTTGCAGCTTTTTTGTGAGGCCGGCGGCGACGATGTTGTAGGATTCTCGAATGTAGGATTTCAGCTCGGCGTCGGAGATGGCGGCTTCATGGGTGCGCTGGAGCCATTTCATGCCGCGGGATGCAAGATACGGCGCCGGGCGAACCCCTTCGGCGGCTTGCATCACTTCAAACGCCATGTCCGAACATTTGAAGGTCACCGCCAGTTCTTCGTCGTCGCTCCAGCCGGCGATGGCGTAAACCTTGCCGCCGATCTTCCAGACATGGGCGCCGCCCCATTGGACAACATGGGTGCTGTGAGGGAGAGCGCCGCAAAATGAATTGTAGTCTTCGAGCATCATTTCCCGTCCCTACGCCGGTCTTAACCGATCAGGTTCAAAGGGTGCCCTCGTGACAGAACAAGGTCTCAGCCGGTGCGCCGGCGCCCCTCGGAATTACGGAATATGACTTAGCAAATGGCCGGGCTGCGGGCAAGGACAGGGGCGATAGCCCGAGCCCGCAATTTTGATCTGAATCATGCGAGGCTTTTCACGCGGCCATTACAATGCGGCCCCATTCTCAAGAAACAGCGAGGATCTCATCATGGGCAAGCCTGTAAAAATTGAACAGCATGGCGGGCTGGGCGTTTTGTGGTTTATCGGCTGGCTCTTCACCATCGGCTTTCTAAAACTCGGCTTCTGGAAGGGCGTGCTGGCGCTGTTGATCTGGCCGTATTTTCTGGGCGCGGATTTTGCGATGCAGGACGCCGCCGCGCCTGAACCAGCGGCGCAGGAGGATGCGTCATAATCAGCGCCGGCGCCGTCCCACCTCGCGCAGCACCTGCTCCAGCGTTTTCTCGAACACGTCCCTGTTCCAGCGGTTCATGTGCAGGACGATGACCGTATCGTGCGCCGGCGCGTAAAAGACCGCCGTCAGATACCCGAAGATGTCGCCGGTGTGGCCGTAATACCGGTCGCCGTTTTGGGAGACGTAAATCTCGGCGCCCAGGCCATATGACCAATGCGCATCATCTCCGATCGGATTTTCGACCATCGTCGCGCCGACATGAGAAAGCGCGCCGTCTTCGGCGAATAGCGCTCTCATGCATGTCGCCAGATCCGCCGCGCTGGCTTTAACGCCGCTGCTTGGTCCGGAGTTGTCACGCCATTCGAACGTGTCGCGCCATTCGTCGTCGGGCGATCCATAGCCGTGAATACCGTCGCCGGGCGGGCGATGCTGATTGTAAAATGTCGCCGCCAGTTCCAGGGGGCCAAAAAGACGCTCCTGCAACAATGACGACAACGCCTTGGCGTAGACAGCTTCAAGAACGAGCGCAGCCAGATGGTAATTCGTATTTGAATAGGAAAATGCTTCGCCGGGCGCGTTCGCGGGCGACCATTCCGAAACGGTTGCAAGCACGCGCGCAGTGGAGACGGGCTCTTCCCTGTCCCAAGAAAGATACGCGGCTGTGCCATAATATTCCGGCGCACCCGAGGTGTGGTTCAGAAGCTGGCGCATTGTCGGATGCCGCGCAGGCGGCAATTGCGCCAGTGTTTCATTCGAAAGATATGTGTCAATTGAAACGTCGAGATCAATAACGCCCTCTTGCGAAGCCATGACGGCAAGCGCCGCCACATATGTCTTCGTGACGCTGGCTGCGCGAATGAGGTTGTCCTGTCTGATCGGCGCTTTCGTCTTACGGTCCGCCACGCCACGCGCTTTAAAAAAGCTGACTTCGGGTCCTTCAACCAAAAGGATCGTGCCGGGAACTTTTTGCGAAAGCGCGTCGTCGATCAACGCATCAAGCGCATCCTCGTCCTCGGCAAACGCCGGCCAGACAAATCCAAACAAGAAAACAGCGTATAGGCAGGCATGTCGTACGCTCACGCGTTCTCCAATCTCAGCTTTTCAAGAAACGCCGGATCGTTCAGTTCGATCCACACAGCGTTCGCTACGGCGATCACCTCACCCACTTCATCATAAAGCGCTGACGATGAATAATGCTTGCGCCCGTCCTTCCCGGTGCGCCAGGCGGCGGCGATCAGCGCTTCACCCGCTTGCGGGCGCCGCTCTATATCCACCGCCAATCGCCCGAGCAACGCCAGGCCAAGTCCATTGCGCAGCGCGAAGGCGCTGGGGCAATCAAGCGCCGCCCATAAAAACTCCGGTTTCACGAGGCCATCCTCGCCGGCGAGGTCTGCTGACGGCGTCCAGAAATCAGCGTTGACGTCGCTGTCCGGCGCCGGTCCGGCGAAAATGCGCAGGCCGTCGCCTTCGTCACGTTTGTTTCCGCATACGAAGCAATAAGGTAATAAATGTTCGCCGTCCGCATCAATAAGGAAGTTTTCCCGCGCGGCGGCGACAGCCGCTTCGTCAAGCACATCCGGCGTCTCAACCGAAATATCGGCTGGCGCGATTTGCGCAATGATCGCTTCACCGCAGACAGCCTCATAGGCGCCGTCGGCGACAGGGCGAATTTGAATTGGCGTGTTAAGGGGCGGCGGGCTTTTCAGCATCACCGCCGCCGGGCCGTCAATCGCTCGCGCGAATACTCCGGCGGAGTAGCCCCCATTGCCAGAAGTTTTCGGACCGCAAAAGCGTTTGTCGATAATGACGTCAGTCATGTTTTTTCACCACACCAATGATCGGCCCCATGGCGACGCCCGGATCGTCGCGGTCAAGCTCTGGCGCATATATCCGCGAAATCGTTCCATCAAGATAGAGCGCATTGGGCGCCTTCAACACCTCGCGAAAGTAAGCAGCGAAGTCGTAGAAATTGACGGGGGTGTCGGCTAGTACGAAAATAGCGTCGCCGTCTTCCGTCACGCCGACGCCGTTGCGGCGCTTGCGTGACTCTGAGTCGGGTAAAAATCGCGGATGAGTATCGCCGTCAATGACCAGCATTGGCCCGGACTGGGTGGCGAATTTCACCACATCGTGCGCTGCCTTCAGATAAGTTTCCGTGCGCGCCACATGCGCCCCTCGATCACCATCCTCCGTCCAGATCCAGAAAACGCCATTGGGTTTCAGATGAAAGTTGCCAGGTCCGTTATTCGTGTTCAAAGGCGTTTCTTCAATCCAATTCTCTATATAGAGACCTACTGGCGCACGGCTCTCATGATACATGCCGGCGTTCATGGCGAAAACAAGGGTCTCGTCATTTGCGGCGAGCGCTTCGTTAACATGATTGAAGTGACGAAACGGCGCCCCGTTCTCATCATTCAGAAACAGGCGGATATCCTCGTCATCATTAACGCGGCAGACCACGTAATCGACGCCCTGCGCGTGATCGTTGCTGCAACCGTGTGCGGCGTCAATCGCGCTGCTTGAGGCGCTATTCGCCAGCAAGAAAAAAAGAGAGATCAGCAATACCGCCCCATACCGTCGATACGAACTATTCGTCGGCATATACCATATCGCCGCGAGAAAGCGTATTTTAGCTTAATCGAAGTCGCTGTCGCCGATCGCCCCTAACGCCAGGCCAGCGCCGGGGCCAGTTGAAAAATGCGTATCATCCAGCTCCGCATTTTCACCCCAGTGGCGCATCAATGCGCTGACCAGGACACGGGTCAGTTCAGTACGCCGGTAATCACCAAGCTCCGCTTCCGCAAAACCGCTCCAGATGCGTTCATCTCCGTCCAGAACAATGATCGATACGCGCAAGGCCGGTCCGCGCGGATTATAATCGGGCTGTGGGCCCAGCGATAAGCCCGGGCGAATGGTATTGCCTGGCGCGGGCAGGCGTTGCGAACCGAAATTCTGGCGGTCGGCTGCATCAGACTCAAGCCGCAAGCGAGACTGCCGCGGCCCAGAGGGGCGCGGCTGGCGCACTTCAGCAGAATAGGTGAGCCGGAACGGCGCGGCGTCCGGATCATCGACGGTGTCCACGTTGCGACTGGCGAGCACATCGCTGATCGCCGCGCGCATGTCGGCTTCGAGAGCCGTCTCGTAATACTCAGGCACAGCGAGGCGCAAATCCGCCGGCAAAGCCGTTGTCGCATAAGCGCGCAGCCAGCCAGACGTCACCAGCTGGGTTTGCGCCTTCAAATCCGAAGCGGACAAAGACGCGCCATTTATTTTCTGGCGCGGTGAATTCGGAAAATCAATTGGCGGGGCCACAAGCTCACCTGACGTCAACATTTCGCTCTTAGGCTTGTCGGCCTTATCGGTCTCGGCAGACGCTTGTGCTGACAAAAGCACGCCCGCCAGAATGGCGGCGGGTAACGCAAACACAAAAAAGGGGAAACTCACGACAGAATATAGTCGTGTACGGATTTTCAAAATATCACCTGACGCAAATGAAAGCGAATACCAAAAGTCCGAAACTCAACCATATTTCCGTTCCCCCCACCGCCTGCAATTGCCATGACGTCCTGCGATGAGGAAAACGGCTATCGCCCGTCCCTGCGCCGGCATGACCCGGATCAGGTTCAAAGGGTTCGTCTCAGTCCCATATGCCCTTAAATCGCTCTAACCATGTTAGTATGACGCACATTGCTCCCTGCCGAGGCCTTGCGGCGGAACCGGCGGTGAGTTGCGCATCGCGCGAGCTGTCAAACAAAGTCGACAGGCGGGACGCCCCTCGGAACATCATTATAGTGACTCGAAAGATTGAGTTTCGCAAGTGAAATCGGCGTTATTTTCAATTGCGCATAGTCGCCGGATTGGGCTCGCACGGCGCTGTTAGTTGCGATCAAGAATGCCCGGCCAGTGGGTATTTGCGCGGGTAATATCCCGTTCAATGTTCTCAAGCCACTCGCGTTGATACCGAGAACTGACATTCAGATAAAGCTTTCCGTCGTGTACGTACCAAACCTCCGGCGCGCCGCGCGCCAGCTTGTCCCGCGCCATCGCCCAGGCGCAATAACCGCCATATTGCGGGCGGTAGCGGTCTGGATCGGCAACAAACGTCTCAAGATTTTCCCGCGAGGAGAAGCGCCAGGGGACGCCTTTATATTCGATAGTGAATTCATCGTGCCCGGCGACAGGCTCCGCGCCTTCCGCCAGGTCAAAATAGGCGACAACATCATAGCCGCCCGCCGCATGGCTCCAGCCAGCACGAAACACCCCGCCTTTATCCAGATAAATTTCAGGCGCCTTTGCCTGCGCAGACGTGACGCCTATCGTTGTCAGAGCAACGCCTGCAATCACCGCGCGCCGGTTCATTATCAATTCGGACATATGCCGACTTCCTCCAAACTTACTGGTGGAAGATAAGCGCCGAAAAACGTGGAGTCGAATAACGCTTCTTCAACGGGCCGTGATCGCATGGCGGCCGAGGCGCTATTCGGACGGCGCCGTGTCTGCCCGTGACGCAACCGCGATTGATTGTGCAATCGCGGCGCGCATCGCACGTTCGTTATGATTGATCGTTAGCATATCAACAATTTTGCCGGTATCTTTATCAACAAGCAGCGTAAATCCAGTAGCGCCTTCGAAACGAGGATAGATCTCGCCTAATCCTTCCGCCGCCGCCTGATCGGCAATATCCGTACGCTGACCGAGTGTAAAATCAAGCTCGACAAACTTTACCGGCTTATCGGAAAACTCCGGAATAATCTTCGCCAGCCGCGGCTTCAGAATTTTGCAAGTCGAACACCAGGCAGACGAAAATGTCGCTGCTACAATTTCCGGCTCACCATCAAAAGTATATTCCGCGCCGGTTGCAGAATTACGCCCGGTGAGGACGAAGACCGCGAGCCCTGCGACCAAAACAACAGGAAAAATAAGGCTTTTTATGCGCTTTGACATGAAGTTGATCCTATAGTGTTTGGGCGGCGCGGCCCAGCGCCAGCCGGTCACAATTCAGCGATTTCACCAGCCCTGCTCTCCTAATCCTGAAACGGATCGCGCATCAAAATGACGTCGTCGCGTTCAGGACTTGTAGAGACCAGCGCCACCGGGCATTCAATAAGCTCTTCAATGCGCCGGACATATTTGACCGCCTCCGCTGGCAGATCCGCCCAGGACCGGGCGCGCTCGGTAACATCGTCCCAACCCTTCATCGTCTCATAAACGGGTTCAGCAGCCGCCTGCCGGTCTGCGCCAGCCGGCAGATAGTCATAATCGCGCCCATCGATACGATAGCCAACGCAGACTTTCAGCTCGTCAAAACCGTCCAGCACGTCGAGCTTTGTTAGCGCAATGCCATCGACGCCGGCGATCTTCAGTGACTGGCGCACAAGCGCGGCGTCAAACCATCCGCAACGGCGCTGGCGCCCGGTGACGGTGCCGAATTCATGGCCGCGCTCGCCCAACCGCTTGCCAGTGTCATCGCCAAGCTCTGTCGGGAAAGGCCCTTCCCCAACGCGGGTCGTATAAGCCTTCACGATTCCAAGCACATAATCAATCGCGCGCGGCCCAAGACCGGAACCTGTCGCCGCTTGACCTGCGACGGTGTTCGAAGATGTCACATATGGATAGGTGCCGTGATCGACATCGAGGAGAACTCCTTGCGCGCCTTCAAATAAAATCCGTCTACCGGCTTTTCGCGCTTCATCGAGATCGCGCCAAACCGGTTTTGCAAACGCCGTAATCTTTGGCGCAACCTCACGCAACGTCTCCAGAACCGCATCGCCGCTGATTTCTTCTGCGCCAAGACCGCGCCGTATCGCATTATGGTGGACAAGAAGGTTTTCGATTTTTGCAGGTAACGCGTCAAAATTCGCAAGATCGGCGACGCGTAATCCGCGCCGTCCGGCCTTGTCCTCATAAGCCGGGCCAATGCCGCGCTTGGTCGTGCCGATTTTGACACCGTCAGCGGCGCCTTCGCGCATGGCGTCGAGCTCCTGATGCAGCGGCAGGATAAGTGTTGCGTTTTCGGCGATGGAGAGATTGTTCTGGTTGATCTTGACGCCCTGATCTTCAAGGCGCGCAATCTCCGCCAGTAAGGCGAAAGGGTCTATGACAACCCCGGAACCAATCACGCCCTTGCAGCCAGGCCGGACAACGCCGGACGGCAAGAGGGAAAGCTTGTATACGGCGCCATCGATGACCAGCGTGTGGCCCGCATTATGGCCGCCCTGATAACGCACCACGACGTCAGCGCGCGCCGACAGCCAGTCGACAATCTTGCCTTTCCCCTCATCGCCCCACTGCGCGCCAATCACCGCGACATCCGCCATCAGTCTCTCCTGGAGTTCCGTCAATCATAACGCCGCCCGAAGCCGGAAGACGTGAAATGTTAGAAGTTGTAAATCTGGTCTTTGGCCCCTTGATATCGCATTCCCCGCCTTTTGAAAGGGGCGCGCCAACGCCATGCGGCCATTTGTTCCGCGAATGGCCTCCAAATCCCGGCTCACAAGCGCTATCAACGCACAAAGCGCATTTTTGCGGCGTTAAGCTCAGGAGACAGACCCATGGCGGCACCGATATTCAAACCCACGAAAGACAAGGAATTCTTCGCCCCCTTCGGGCCTGTGATGGGGTATTTCAGGATGCCCGACAGCCTCGTTGAGCAGCTCAACGCCGTCATGTCCGAACAGTTGCGGGACCATTCCGATCATCTTGTCGGCAAGGTTAGCCAGGAACTCGCCTTTGACCAGAACATTATCAATCTCGCCGCCTCAGGGCTTGGCCAAACGATGATTGAATATCACGCCTGGGCGAAAAGACGGAACGGGCTCGGCGAGTATGATCCGTCTACGAAGCAATATGAACTGCAGATTGTGTCAGGCTGGTTCGTGCGCCAGTTTGAGCACGAATATAATCCACTGCACATGCATACAGGATGTACCTTATCCTGCGCAGGGTATCTGAAATTGCCTGAAGGCATCGAAGCCGAATGGGAGGAAGATTATAAAGATCACCATCCGTCCCATGGTCATATTCAGTTCGCCCATGGAACCGACACACATTATTCTTTTTCAAATTTCATGGCGAAACCGCGCGTCGGCGATTTCTATATCTTCCCATCTTATATGTTTCATTGCGTTTACCCGTTCAATACGCCGGGTGAACGGCGTTCCTTCAGCATGAACTTTGCCGTCGAAGAGCACGAAGCGTAAACGAAAGATAAGGCGCTAAAACGCCAGCGCCTTCGCCTGAATGACATGCGGCAGGGCGCGCACTTTTTCCAGCACATCCTCTGTTATGGGCTCATCGACTGCAACGAGCGCGATCGCGCCTTCGCCGGGCGCCGAGCGGCCAAGGTTGAACGTCGCGATGTTCAAGCCCGCTTCGCCAAGCGTTTTACCCAACGCGCCAATATAGCCGGGTTTATCTTCGTTGGTTGTATACAGCATATAAGGCGCGAAAGAGGCTTCCATATCGACGCCCTTGATCTCCACAATACGCGGCGCCGATCCGAAAATCGTACCTGAAACCGTTCGATCCTGCTGCTCGGTAATAATGCGCAGGCGAATAATACTGTCATAACTGTCCGCATCGTCGCGAGATGTTTCCGCGACGGAGACGCCGCGTTCTTTCGCAATGACGGGCGCATTGACGACGTTGATGTCGGCAAGCATGGGTTTTAGAACCCCCGCGACAATCGCCGCCGTCAACGGTTTCAGATTAAGGGACGCAACTTCCCCTTCATAGGCGATTTCGATGTCTTTGATGCCCGATTCGGTCAATTGACCGGCGAAGGCCCCAAGCTTGTCCGCAAGCGCAATAAAAGGCTTCAAGCGCGGCGCTTCTTCCGCGGTGACCGACGGTGAGTTCAGGGAATTGGAAACCGCGCCGCGCACCAGATAGTCGGCCATCTGTTCGGCAACCTGGATGGCGACATTCTCCTGCGCCTCGCGCGTCGAAGCGCCGAGATGCGGCGTGGCGACAACACGCGGATGACCGAAAAGCGGGTGCTCCGTCGCTGGCTCACTCTCATAGACATCAAGCGCCGCCCCCGCGATACGCTCTTCATCAAGCGCGGCTTTCAGCGCCGCCTCGTCAAGCAGCCCGCCGCGGGCGCAATTGACGACATACGCACCGGGTTTCAACTTGGCGATGTTTTCTTCGCTTAAAATATTACGGGTCTGGTCGGTAAGCGGCGTGTGCAGGGTCACGATGTCAGCGCGCGCCAGAAGTGTTTCAAGATCGGCCTTTTCAACACCAAGCTCAACCGCACGTTCCTCGGTCAGGAAAGGATCGAAAGCAACAACGCGCATTTTTAGCCCGATAGCGCGGTCGGCGACGATCGATCCGATATTGCCGCAACCGATAACGCCCAGAGTCTTGCCGTAAACTTCCGCTCCCATAAACGCGGATTTTTCCCATTTGCCTGCATGAGTTGACTGGTTCGCCTGCGGAATTTTCCGGACAAGCGAGAAGATCATGGCGATGGCGTGTTCCGCCGTTGTGATTGCATTACCATAGGGCGTATTCATCACGACGACGCCCGCCGCCGTGGCCGCTGGAATGTCGATATTGTCAACGCCGATGCCGGCGCGCCCAATCACTTTCAACTTCTTGCCCGCCGCAATTACCGGCGCCATCGCCTTAGTGGCGGAACGCACAGCCAGGCCATCATACTCGCCAATAACAGACAGGAGCTTTTCTTTATCTTTTCCAAGCGTTGGTTCGTAGTCGACATCGACGCCGCGCTCTTTAAAAATATTAACGGCGGTTTCGCTCAAAGCGTCAGAGACCAGTACTTTCGGCATATCGTGATCTTTCGTTGAATTTATTCAGATGGATTGCAGCGCATCGGCGAACGCCCAATCGAGCCAGGGGCCGAGTGCTTCAATGTCGTTAGTATCGACCGTAGCTCCGCACCAGATGCGTAAACCCGGGGGCGCATCGCGATAACCGCCAATGTCAAAGGCGGCTTCTTCCGCTTCCAGGCGTTTCTCCATTAATTTGACGAAAGCGCGCTGGGCCGCTTCGTCGAGCGCGTTTACTCTCTCATCGACGATTTTGAGGCATACGGACGTATTCGAGCGAAGCGCAGGATCGCTGCATAGAAAATCAATCCATGGCGTTCTATCGACCCAGGCAGAAAGCGCATTCGCGTTTGCATTCGCACGTCTGTGCAGGCTTTCCAGCCCGCCCAGTTGCGCGCCCCATTTCAACGTATCGAGATAGTCCTCGACGCAGAGCATGGACGGCGTGTTAATCGTCGCACCCTCGAAAACGCCCTCGATCAGTTTGCCGCCCTTTGTCAGTCGGAACAATTTTGGCAACGGCCGTGGCGGTGAGTATGTCTCGAGGCGCTCTACGGCACGGGGACTGAGGATTAAAACGCCGTGCGCACCCTCACCGCCCAGCACTTTCTGCCAGGAATAGGTGACGACATCGAGTTTTGACCAATCGAGCGGCTGCGCAAAGATCGCCGACGTCGCGTCACAAATCGTAACGCCTTCGCGCTTGTCGCTGATCCAGTCTGCATTGGGAACGCGAACGCCGGAGGTTGTGCCGTTCCACGTGAAAACAACGTCATGGCCCGGGTCAACGGCGGCGAGATCAGCGATCTCACCATAAGACGCATCAAGGATACGGGCGTCGAGGCCGAGTTGTTTGACGGCGTCCGTAACCCACCCTTGCCCGAAACTCTCCCAGGCCAGCATGTCCACGGGACGCTCACCCAGCATTGACCACATGGCCATTTCCACCGCGCCCGTGTCAGACGCCGGCACAATGCCGATGCGATAATCATCGGGCAGGCCAAGCAACGCCCGCGTGCGGTCAATCGCTTCCTTCAGGCGCGCTTTACCAACCTTGGACCGGTGAGACCGGCCGAGCGATGCATTCTCGAGATTTTTAAGAGACCAGCCCGGACGCTTTGCGCACGGCCCAGAAGAAAAATTCGGGCGCGCAGGGCGCACCGATGGCTTAGCGTCAGTCATGTTACTCCATCCTTCCAGATGGCTCGCGTCCCGTTGGGGGGACGTGGCCCATATTCCGCATCGCACAATTGTCGGCGCCACGTCAAATGACTTTTTGACGACGGCCAGAAATTCTAATGGTCGGATCCGCATTTTCTGGGTTGTGCGCCGCCGCCAAGACCGATAGCGCAACAGTCATGAAAGCGAATTTGAAGTCCCCGGCGGAAGCGACCCTGTTCGACTGGACGTTGCTTGCCGCGGTTGTCGCCATCGGCGGGTCTTCCTTCGCAATGATTCGCGCGGCGGTTGAGACAATGCCGCCCGCTGCGATCGCCATTGGCCGTTTATGGGTTGGGGCAATCGTTCTCTATATCGTCATGCGCATAGCCGGTCGGCGATTTCCGCCGCTTTTTCAAACCGTTCACGGACGATTACGCTTGCGCCGAAGCTGGGGCTCGATGATCGCCGTTGGCGCGTCCGGTTACTTGCTGCCATTTTTTCTTTTCCCTTGGGCGCAGCAATATGTCGATAGCGGGCTTGCCGGCGTCTATATGACATTCATGCCGATCTGGACGCTGGCGCTGGCTTTTTTGTTCGCTGGCGAGCCCATCAACGCACGCAAACTCTTCGGTTTCGCCATGGGTTTTGTCGGCGTTATCATCCTGATGGGACCGGATGTTTTCAAAGGACTGGCGACCAGTGACCTGCGTGCGCAAGGCGGGCTTTTGCTGGCGACATTTCTATATGCAGCATCGACAATCTATGCGCGCCGTGCAGCGCCTATTCGCCCTCGCGTCTTTGCAGCGGGCGTTGTCTTGAGCGGCGCCGTTATCGCAACGCCCGCGCTGTTTTTTGTCGACATGGTCCCTTCGCAGTGGTCAATCACCGCTATCTTGAGCGTCATTGCGCTTGGCGTGGGTCCGACCGGGCTTGCGGCGGTCCTGATCATCATCATGATCCGCCGCGCCGGCGCCGGGTTCATGTCGCTCGCCAATTACATAATTCCCCTGTGGGCTGTGGCCGTCGGCGCCGTTCTGTTTCACGAACGCCTTGAACCCAATGCGTTCATTGCACTGGCCGTTATTCTGGTCGGCGTCGCCATCAGCCAGCGCTCGCCATTTCAAAAAAAACGCCACGCGCCGGCAACCAACTCAGCTGAATCCACCGCCGAGGACACAGCCGCTCAGACAAAAAGCTGACCTTGCTGCACCTTGATCGCGTTACCGCCAATGCGCACCGATCGGACCTTGCCGCCGACTGTCTCAACCCGCGCATGAATGCGGCTGGGCCGGCCCATCTCAAATCCCTGCTCAATAATCCAGTGATGCGCGCCATCGGTCAGGTTATCACTGAGCGCAATGTGGCCCGGCAGCGCCGCCGCCGCCGAACCCGTCGCCGGGTCTTCAATGACGCCGGCGTCAGGGGCGAACATCCGCGCGTGATAGGCGGCGTCCGGCGCGTCGCCACCTTCTGTATAAAGATGAACACCAACAATATTGTCGAGATCGAGCGCCTCCCATGCAGCGCTGTTGACCTTGGCCGCGCGCACCGCCTCCATGGAGGTCCGGCAGTAGATGTAATCGACGCCGGCGCCGACGCGGCGAGGTTTCGCTGCATCGCGATCAATTGAACCGCCGGGCAGCGACAAAGCCGCCTCGATTAACTCCGTCGATGGCGGCTCGCCAGTCTCAACCGGCAGGTTGGGGTTTTTAAACTCCGAAAAACCGCCATCCTCGCTGACTTCAACAGTGACCGGGAACAGCCCCGCATTTAATTCAAGCCTCAACTCGCCGGAGAGATTGCGCGCGCGCGCAACCGCAATCGCGGTCCCCACCGTCGGGTGTCCGGCAAACGGCATTTCATATCCGGGTGTAAAAATCCGAATACGCGCCGTGTTCACCGGGTCCTCAGGCGGCAGGACAAACGACGTCTCCGCAAGATTGAACTCCCGTGTAATGGTTTGCATTTGCTCGCCGGAAAGCCCACGCGCGTCCATGATGACGGCCAGCGGATTGCCCGCAAAACGCTCACTGGTGAACACATCATAGGTTTCAAAATCATATGCGCGCATCGTCTGCTCCGAAGATTGGCCGGTTTAATTTTCGCGGCTTATATCGACCCATAAACAGCTTGTACAAGCGAATTAAACTCGCCGCGCCTTTAGCCTGCCTTACAGAAGCCGCCAGCAAGCGCTTAATCTGTTTGCACCGTATGCCCATGGTTAAGCGGACCACAGCCACCGCCATAGCCTGGCGCAGTTTTGATCGCTGTCTGCACATAACTGATTGCCCGCTTGACCGCGGACTGCAACGCCAGACCTTGCGCAAGTCCTGTGGCGATAGCGGAAGCAAGCGTGCAACCGGTCCCATGAGTCGACGTTGTTTCAATTCGCGGGCTTGAAAAAATCCGCGCGCCCGCCGGCGTGATCAGCGCATCCTCCACGGTGTCGCCTTGCATGTGCCCGCCTTTCACAAGCGCTGCGCCGGCGCCGGCGGCGACCAGCGCTTCACCGGCGCCGATCTTCGTGTCGCGGTCCGTCACTACAATACCGGTCAGGGCAGCTGCTTCCTCCGTATTCGGTGTAATGACAGCACTAAGGGATGTGAGCGTTTCTTTTATGACCCCCGCGACGCCGTCCTTGGCAAGCGCATCTCCACTGGTTGCGACAAGCACAGGATCGAGCACGACAGGAATATCCGGACAAGCGTAAAGGGCGGTTAAAATAACCTCCGCCGTCTCTACATCGCCGATCATGCCGATCTTGATCGCATCGGCGCCGATATCATCCATCACTGCATCAATCTGCGCTGCAATCACATCCGGTGCGACCGGATGCACGGCGGAAACGCCTTTCGTATTTTGTACGGTGATTGCAGTAATCGCCGTCGCCGCGTAACCGCCAAGCGCCGTCACGGTCTTGATGTCAGCCTGAATGCCGGCGCCGCCGGACGGGTCCGATCCTGCAATGATAAGAACACGGCCTTGCATCACTCGCTCGACTGTCGCGCGGCAATCGCGCCGCACTCAACGGATAATCGCCTCACTCTTTTCAAACAAGGGACATGATTGCGCAATAACCGTTATGCGAATTTATTAGCATGCGCGCCAAGGGAGACAGACATGGCGGTGAACAAACTGATCTGGGTGGGGCTCGCCTGTTGCCTGGCGGCCTTGACGATCCAGGTTTTTCCCGAAGCCGCCTTTCGAATGGGCGCCGATGTTAAAGCCTCATGGCTGGTGTTCGGCTTCGGCCTCTTTCTGATTGTCATTGCAACCTTCGCCAGCGGAACCGGGCGACGCGGCGGGAGTTGACATCAAATGACCCGGCGACTACCAGACGCGACGGGCGAAGGCCCCCGCCGCTCGCAAGCGACAGCTTTGGTGAAGTCCTTCTTTTCTAGATCCGATGCGCTGCAATTTTCAGCATGTAGGAACAATGGCAATGCGAGCCCCATTTAAAACCCTGCATGCGATGTTGCGAAAGGCACATTGGCATGACCGATCAACACCGACTTCCTCCCGTTAAGGAACTAAAAAAACAGGCGAAACGCCTGCGTGAACGCCTCGCGCAGGATGGCGATTTTATTTCTCACAGCGAAGCGCTGGAACTCATTGCCCATCAACATGGGCAAAGGGACTGGAATACGCTTTACGCCGCTAGCGGCAACCGTCCAGCGGCGCCGGCGCTAACACCTGGAGCGCGTATCACCGGCCGGTATCTGTCCCAACCCTTTGCCGGCGAGATTATCGGCGTTTCCCGTTACGCCAATGATCGCTTTCGGTTGACAATCGCTTTTGACGAGGCGGTTGATGTCGTGCGCTTTGACAGCTTTTCCGCATTTCGTCAGCGCGTCTCCTGCATTGTCGATAAATACGGTGAAAGCGCCGAGAAAACTTCCGATGGCGTACCGCAGATGATTATCAGTGAAGCTTGAAAGTTGTTTTCCCAATTGAAACCGGCGCGCCCTGTTCGGAGATCAGACCGACATGGCACGGCGCGCCGGATGCACGTTCAACGATCTGCGCCGGCGGCGCGTCATCGCGCAAATGTTTGTCGCCCCATTGCATCAAGGCCATCAGAGGCAGCGCAAGATCGACCCCCTTTGAAGTCAACACATATTGATGGCGCTGACGCTCACCCGGTTTTTTGTAAGGGCGTTTCGTCATCACGCCGATGTCGCACAGATGCTTGAGCCTTGCCGACAAGACCGATCGGGGCGCGCCGAGATCGGCCTGCATGGCGTCAAACCGCGTGACGCCATAAAGCGCCTCGCGGACGATCAATAAAGTCCATCGATCGCCGATAAGATCGGTGGCGCGCGCCATCCCGCATTCAGAAAGGGGCACGACCGTTTTTTGTTGCCTGGACACTGTGGGACCGTCATCTGCATACGCCATGCGGATTCAGATAGGCTGATTTGGCGTCTCGCCGCAACTCAGTCTGAAAAATGGATTTAATGGCTTTATATCGGAACTTCGAACTAGCGCCTGATCACGACGATGTGTTCAGCCTGCTCGAAGTGACGCGTTCTCGGCCCAAATCCGCGCCAATCCTGCCTTAATCAACGGCCATCTTGTCATTCATGGAAATCCAGCTGGGGCAAGCACGGAGATCTGTAATGAATCGGTTTTTCAAGTTGTTTTTTGCAGGGGTAACTGGTGTAGCCGCCTTTGGCGCCGCCGCAGCCTTTGCCTCTAATGCGCCTGACTATTACGCGATCGACCATGATCGCCGCAGTCACGCCGCCACCCACCATAACGATTACCCAGCGGACCAATATTACCGGGCCGGACCTAATCGCGATCAGGATGTCCGTTTGTCGATCGCCATCGGCGATGGCTATTATGACCGCCAGGGTAGGTATGACCGTGGACTGCGCAACGGTTATCGCGGCCGCGCCGGGCGGATCATCAACCGCGAAGTCTTCGACACCCGTTACCGCGCCCGCATCGTTCTGGTCGAAGAAGCTGTGCGCACGCGCCGGGGACCCCGTCTGATCTGCACCGTGCAGGCCCGCGGTCCGGAAGCCGGTTATGTCTCAGGACGCCGAATGCACAGGATCGCACGCAACTATTGTTCACCGCGCGCACGCGTTCGCGTGTTTGCGTAAACAGACTTGTCCGTCATGGACAGAAAACCGCCGGCATGCGTTTTTTGTCGGCGGTTTTTATATGCCGGCAAGCGTCTGGCGCGCCGTTGATTTCAATGACGCCAGCGGCGTCCCCGCTTTCACCAGAACTCTTAGTCCAAGATATGTCGCAAGCACTCTTGCGGCGGTTTTATTTCGTATAGATACATTCTTGTCATAGGGCGCCGAAACCGCAAGCGCGCTTCGAAACCCTCGCTCAAGTCGGCCAAGCGTTTCGGTCACCCAGGCTTTTGTCTGTGGATCCAGTTGCGCCTGATCGGTGCTGGCGTTGCACAGAAAGCATCCGCGCCGGTCATTCTTTTCGACAGCGTCTAAAAGTCCCTTGAACAATCGTTCGATCTTGGCGCGCGCCGACCCGGGTGCGGCCAGCAAGTCCAGCGCGCTATAAACCTCGGTTTCTTCATAATGACGCAGCGCCGCCAGATACATTCCCCGCTTATCGCCAAAAGCGCGGTAGAGACTTTGCTTTTTCAGTCCCGTCGCGGCCTCAATGTCATGCATTGACGTCCCTTCAAAGCCTTGTTTCCAAAAGACCTCTGTGATGTTCGACAACGCTGTCTCTGGTTCGAATTCGCGGGGTCGGGCCATTTTTTCGCCTCCTCACACATATGTTACCGATTGGTCCGAAATATATTATTGACCATTCGGTCCGCAATTCCATATGTACCCCGTCGCGACGAAAATCAAGCCGCGCCACGAAATACACCGCCCAACAAAGGGCCCGGCAACAAAAGGAACAAGACAATGACCAGACTAACACAACTCTCCGACGCAGACGCCTCCCCCGCAGCGACAGAAATCTTCGGCGCCCTCAAATCAAAAATCGGCATGGTGCCCAACCTGTACCGCGTTCTCGCCAACCAACCCGCCGCGCTGGCCGCCACGCTGAAATTCAATGAAGAACTTGGAAACGGCAGCTTCGACCCGAAAACCCGCGAAGCGATTGCGCTTGCAACTGCCGGCGCAAACAATTGTGACTACTGTGCGTCAGCGCATACGGCGATCTCAAAGAGCCTGAAAGTCAATGATGGCGAAATCGCCAAGCGGCTTCGCGGTCAGTCAGATGACGCCAAGCTGAATGCGATCCTGACGCTCGCCAACACCATCGTTGAAAAACGCGGCTTTGCCGATGACGCGGACCTGAAAGCCGCGCGCGACGCCGGCCTAGATGACGGCGAGATTGTCGAAACAACGGTGAATGTCGTCGCCAATATTCTGACGAACTACGTCAATCATATTGCACAGACAGATATCGATTTTCCGGTCGTCAATGCACAAGCGGCATAAGCCCCAACGACAACAAGACAAAAGGGTCAGGCGTTGATCGCCTGGCCCAAGGCTTATGTGTCGAAATCAGTTTTCTCCAATGCGCCGCATTTCCATGCAAACGGCACCCTCCTTGATCTCAATCAATATTCTTAGCCGATAATTGTGGCTTCCTTGGCCGACAAGATTTGCAGCCAAGGAGGCGCGTCATGGTCTCGCGTAGAGCTTTCCTCAAAACCTCCATAGCAACATTTGCTGCTTCAGGCCTGACAGGTTGTTCCAGCGCAAATATGACGGACTACCAACAGTCCGCGACTGAATTACGCGCCGCACTAACGCCGGACCCGTCGCTTCGAGAATTCATCCGTTACGCGACGCTGGCCGCGAACGGCCACAACACGCAGCCTTGGCTGTTTAAGATCGGTGCGCAGCGAATCGCCATCGCGCCAGACTTTGCAGGGCGCACTGAAGTCGTAGACCCGGACGATCATCACTTGTTTGTCAGTCTTGGCTGCGCCGCGGAAAATTTCGCCATCGCCGCCGCAGCGCATGGGCGACCAACCGAGATCAGTTTCGATCCAAGTGGCGATGGCGTCATTGACGTGGATATCGCTAATGGAGCGGCGGATAGAGGCGACCTCTATCAAGCAATCCCGATGCGCCAATCAACACGGTCCGAGTATGACGGACGCAAGGTCCCGGTCGCCGATTTAGAAAAGATGAGGGCCGCCGCCGCCATCGACGGCGTCAATCTCCAATTCTTCACCGAAGAGAATGACCTTGAGCAGGTGCTCAACTTTATTGTCGCCGGCAATAGCGCACAAATGGAAGACCCGTCTTTTGTGCAGGAACTTAAAGACTGGATACGTTTTAATCCGTCCGAAGCCCTGCGCACATCGGACGGCCTTTTCAGCGCCTGCACTGGCAATCCAACAATCCCAACATGGTTCGGCAATCTAATGTTCGGCCAGTTTTTCAAAAAAGACACGGAAAACGAAAAATACGCCACCCAAATTCGGTCATCAGCAGGCGTCGCTGTTTTCACCGGCGCCAAAGAAGACCGCGATCACTGGATAAAGGTCGGGCGCAGCTTCCAGCGTTTCGCGCTGCAGGCAACAGCGCTCGGCATTCGCAATGCGCATGTTAACCAGCCGATTGAAGTCCCTTCACTTCGACCGGAATTTGCAGGCTGGCTTGGCGCACGCGAAAGCCGACCCGATCTCATCATCCGGTTCGGTTATGCGCCAGCGCTGCCAATGTCCATGCGCCGTCCCGTCGAGGCGGTTATCGCAAGCACCGAATAGAGACTGACAAACAAAGGAAAGGCTATGAGCACAACTCGAAAATTTGGGCAAATCGTCTGGCACGACCTCATGACTGGCGACAACAACAAGGCCAAACAGTTCTATGCTGACCTTTTCGACTGGACCTATGTCATAGAGCACGCGACAGACTTTGTGTGGACACAAGGCGAAGCTGACTATCCGCTCATCATGGCCGACGGCGAGGCCCATGGCGGATTTGTCGACATAGGAGATAGTGAGCAGACGCGCTGGCTGGCTTTCGTGACCGTCGACAACGTCGATGACGCAACAAATCACGCCAAAGATCTCAGAGCGAATATTATCCGCGAACCATTTGACATACCCGGCGTCGGGCGCTGCTCGGTGATCGAAGACCCGCAAGGCGCGCAAATATGTCCTTTTGTTCCTTCACACGACTACCCGCCGCCTTCGGGCGTCTTTGTTCAAGAACACCTTCTGACGCCGGACATTGAGGCGTCAAAGCAATTCTATCGAGACCTCTTTGACTGGTGGAATGACAGTGGCGAAAGCGGCGTTAATGTCAGCGCGTATACAGAAGGTTCACAAATGCCTGCTGCGTGGACACCATGTCTTGGAACGAAAAACACAAAAGCGATGATCGAGAAAGCGACATCCCTTGGCGCAGTACGTATTCATACAGAACAATCGGCCATACTATTGGAAGATCCAACGGGCGCGCAATTCGGTTTATGTGAAATCCCGTAGCAAGAGAACGGCGCTGACCTATCGCTGTCTACAGCTTAGGCGACCTTTTCAACCGCTGCGCAAATATCGCCGACAACGCTGGTTACAAGGGTCGAATCTTCAGCTTCGCCCATGACCCGGATTAGCGGCTCTGTGCCGGATTTTCGAATGACGAGGCGCCCGGATTTCCCGAGCTTGCCTTCGCCGGCCTTGATCGCCGCTTTGACGCTTTCGGCGTCAAGTGGATTGCCGCCGCAATAACGCACATTCTGCAAAAGCTGCGGGAACGGATCAAACTTGTGACAGACATCACTGACCTTTCTGCCTTCTGAGGCAACGACCGCCAGGACCTGCAACGCCGTCACCAGTCCATCGCCGGTTGTCGCGTAATCACTCAGAATCACATGACCTGAGGGTTCGCCGCCGACATTCATCCCCTTGGCGCGCATCGCCTCAACAACGTAACGATCGCCGACTTTCGTGCGCTCCAGCGCAAGGCCTTCCGATTCCAGAAATTTGCCGAGCCCCATATTCGCCATCACGGTGGAAACGACGCCCGCGCCCTTCAGCGCGCCGGCGGTTTTCCATGACTGAGCGATAACCGCGAGGATCTGGTCGCCATCGATAATGCGCCCCTTTTCGTCACAGATGATGACGCGGTCCGCATCGCCATCAAGCGCAACGCCAATATCCGCGCGATACTCCAGGACGGCGTCCTGCAGTTGCTTTGTTGAGGTCGAGCCGACCCCGCGATTAATGTTGAAACCGTTTGGCTCGACACCGATTTCCTTCACCTCTGCGCCGAGTTCCCAGAGGACAGTTGGCGCAACCTTGTAACCGGCCCCGTTGGCGCAATCGATGACAACGCGCATGCCTTCCAGCGACTGGCGGCGGGAAAACGCCGCCTTCGCGAATTCAATATAGCGCGCGCCGGCATCGTCGATGCGTTTAACGCGCCCGAGTTCAGATGGTTCAGCGAGCCCTGCGTTCGGTCCCTCTTTCATCAGGCGCTCGATTTCAAGTTCCGTTTCATCGGAAAGCTTATAACCGTCCGGGCCGAAAAATTTGACGCCATTATCATGATACGGATTATGGGAGGCGGAGATCATAACGCCAAGATCAGCGCGCAAGCTCCGCGTCAGCATCGCCATCGCCGGCGTCGGCAATGGGCCAAGAAGAAAGACATCCATACCCGAAGCAGCGAACCCGGCAGTGAGCGCCGGTTCGATCATGTAGCCGGAAAGACGCGTATCCTTGCCGATGACCACGCGGTGACGGTGTGCGCCATTCTTGAAAACGCGGCCCACCGCCATGCCAAGACGCAGAATATTGTCCGGCGTCATCGCGCCGGCATTGGCGAGCCCGCGCACCCCGTCAGTTCCGAATATTTCTCTTTTGCCCGTCATCTGATCGTCGCCACGCATATACAGAAGGTCTCCCGTTAACCTTTCCAGCAATTGCCATACCATAATGGCGCAAGGAATGCCTTAACGCCAAAATCAAGGCTTTTCCAAGGCGTTATGGATAGCAGCGGCCACGCTCAGCGCCTGGCGCGTCGCCGCCACGTCATGAACGCGAAAAATTCCAGCGCCGCCCTGAAACCCCGCCAGCGCCGCCGCCAGCGAGCCGCCGAGACGCTGATCCGCCGGGCCTTCACGGTCCAGCGCCGAGATAAACCGCTTCCGCGACGCGCCGAGCAACACTGGCCTTCCCATTTCGCAAAACCGCGTCAGATTGGCGATCAGCGCAAGGTTATGTTCGAGCGTTTTGCCAAAGCCGATGCCCGGATCGACGATCAGTCTCGATGGATCAATGCCGGCTCTCTTACACGTATCGATCCGGTCAGCGAGAAAACCATACACCTGCTCGACCACATCGTCATAATGCGGATCATCCTGCATGGTCTTGGGATCGCCCTGCGCGTGCATCAATACAATATCACAGGCAAGGTCAGCGGCGACGCGAAGACTATCGCGGGAATAGGTCAACGCCGAAACATCATTCCAGATTGAGGCGCCGGCCGCGACCGCGTCTACCGCAATTTCCGGCTTTCGCGTATCGATGGAAAGCGCCGCATCGGTTTCAGCACATAGTCCTTCCAAAACCGGGATCACACGCGCATGTTCCTCATCGGCAGGAACTTCATCCGCGCCGGGACGCGTCGACTCACCGCCAATATCCAGAATATCGGCGCCATCGCGTACGAGCGCCAACCCCTGCGCAATCGCCGCCTCAGCATTTAAGAAGCGCCCGCCGTCGGAAAAGGAATCCGGCGTCACATTGACGACGCCCATAATCCGATAGGAACCGTAAAGCGCCGCCGTCGTCATCTTTATGCCTCTTCAAATCTGCAAATCGCACCATAGGACCGGTTTGTCGCGCCCTGGATGCATCCTCATAACGAATGACCTAGTCTGCGGCCATGCCTGTTGATGAGATCATCGCCTATGACGATCAACACCCCAGCCATCGCCTTGGGCAATACAACGCCTGGCGGCTGCACGATCATCCGACAACGCCATTTGATCTGATTTGGGTCAGCGTCGCCCGGGCGGACACGCCAATGGCTCATCGGGTGCTGCCCCATGGCGAACCGAGCCTCGCGATCCGACGGCAGCGCGATAGGGACGGCGATGTCAAAGCAATTGCGCTCACTGTCTGCGGGCCGCTCCGTCAGGCCATGTGGTACCATCCTGAAGCCAGGGAAGAGCTGATCGCCATTCGTTTAAAACCGGAGATGGCGGCGCATATCTACGGCGTGGCGCCTGGCGATTATTTCGACCAACCACCCGCCTCCGCTCCGGCAGCGCTCGCCGCCGCTTGCGCCGGGACCCTACGGTTGGCCGAGACTGGAAGTCCGCTTGAAATCGCTGAGCAACTCGCTGGCGATCTTTGCCAGTGGGCGGCGACGCATGAAACCAGACAAACGCCGGAGATCGCCGCCGCAGCTATGTTGCGCAAACTGGAAGGGCGCGCGCACTGCACCGAACTTGCCAAGCGCTTGGAAATCAGCGAGCGCCATTTGCGCCGGCGATTTCGCGATCACCTGGGCTGCAGTCCAAAATTTTACGCCCGGCAGTTAAGGCTCACTGCCGCGGCGCTGATGGCGGAGATCTCGCCGGCGCCTGTATGGGCGCAGATCGCCGCAGCAACCGGGTTTCATGATCAGGCGCATATGATCAACGAGTTTCAGTCAATGGCGCACCTGACGCCACAACAATTCCACATGGAACGCACTGCGTTGTCCGCTTTTTCCAATACCCTGACGGGGCAATAACCGAAAAACGGCCCCCTGATGAATCACCGGCGAGCCTGTCCCGCCGGTCAGGGAGTTTGCATATGCGAAAAATAATAATTTTTCTTATCGCGCTGACCGCGCCGGCCATCGCCAGGGCGCAGTCCGACGGCGCCAGCGAAACGCTTGCGTTTGAGGGCCGTGACTGGCGCGTGACAGCTCAAGGGGCGCGGGTTGAAAACTATCTCGGACGTGAGGCGCTCATCCTGCAAGGCGGCCGCGTGTGGCTGGATGATACTCAATTCACCGATGGCGTTATCGAATTCGATGTCGCCTTTGATGAACGCATGGGCTTCATCGGTCCTATGTGGCGCGCCGAGAGCGACGAGCGCTTTGAGGAAATTTACTTCCGAACGCATCTCTCCGGCAAACCGGACGCCGTTCAATATACGCCGGTTGAGAACGGACTTTCCGCCTGGCAAATTTTCTCCGATGAAAACGCGATCGCGCCCATTGATCTGAATTACGATGGATGGAATCACGTAAAAATTGTCGTGCAGAGCGACGCAGCTGATTTTTACTTCAACAGCGATACGCCGCAATTGCATGTCCCCGACCTGAAAACGGACATTTCGTCCGGGCGCGTCGGCCTTCGCGCAAGCGGCCGCGGCGGCGCAGAAGCGCGATTTTCCAATGTTGTGATACGAGCGCTTCGCGATAATGAGCGTGTCATTGGCGCGCAAAAAGACGTTCCGGCGCTTCCAGACGGCCTGATATCAACCTGGGAGGTCTCCGCCCCTTTCCCTGAAGCGCAAGTCGAAAACGCCTTGGCGTTACCCGACACTGCAGTGGCGAACATGAAATGGTCAGCGCTTGCCGTTGAGACCAATGGAATCGCAAACCTTGCGAAACTTAGCGGCGGACAAGATGAGAACAATACGGTTTTCGTGCGATTGAATATTGACGCCGGTGAAGCGCAAATGAAAGAGCTGGGCTTTGGTTATTCTGATCGTGTACGGATTTATTTAAATGGTAAGCGTATTTATTACGGCAACGCCGGTTGGCGCGTACGCGATTATAGGTTTCTTGGCACGGTCGGTTTTTTTGACAGCGTCGGGCTGGATTTAAAACGCGGTGGCAATGAATTGCTTGTCGCCGTTTCCGAAACCTTTGGCGGCTGGGCCTGGGCCGGCGCTATTGAAGACCGTTCAGGGATTGAAATTGGCGAATAGGGGCCGAAAGCGTCTAACTCGCGCTCGGCTTCCTGGCCGGCGTTTACGCCCCAAGTGTAAATGCCGGCGCAACTTAACGCTGCAAAGCACGTTTTTGCGCGGCACGGCGCGGACCGGCAGGTCGATTAGGATTGAAACGGCGACAGCTTTACGACGGTCAGCGGCTCAGCAAGCCATTCATCATAATGATCAATGAGCGCACGGACGTATGGTTGCGCATAATGGCTTTCCAGATCCGTTTCGCTTCGCCACCTTTCAATAAGCCAAAATACATTGTTCGTATCTCGATCTTTATAAACTTCGAATCGCACGCAGCCGTCTTCGGTCAGGGTTAGCGGCGTCAGAGCCCTAAGGCGGCTTTCGAATTCAGGCTGAAACTCAGGCTTCAGAACGATCTTCGCGATGACATCCACTATACATCTCCAAAAGAGAAACGACGCACGAAAGTGCGTCGTTTGGAATAGTTATGACCTCCGAATGGAAGCAGTTGATCGTCTACGCGCCTTGCGGGGCCATGCCGCCGGTCGGGCCGTCTTTCTTCTTACCGCCGACAGGCGCGCCAGCGGATGGCACGGAAGACGGCGGTGTATGGTCTTCGGAATCCGATGGGTCTTCACGCACGATTTTTTCACCCTTCAACAGGCGGTTAATCTCGTCGCCGGTCAAGGTTTCAAATTCGAGAAGCGCCTGGGAAAGCGCCTCCCAGTCATCATTGCGATCAGTCAAGATCTGACGCGCTTTTTCGTAACCGTCGGTCACAAAGCGGCGGATCTCATCTTCAATTGTCTTCGCCGTATCGCCGGAAATAGACTTGGAGCGGGCAATGCTCTGCCCAAGGAACACTTCGCCTTCATCTTCAGAATAGGCGATAGGCCCAAGCTTCTCAGAGAGCCCATACTGTGTAACCATGGCGCGCGCGATTTTTGTTGCGTGCTCAATATCGGACTGGGCGCCGGAAGTGACCTTCTCCTTGCCGAACTTCATTTCTTCGGCGACGCGGCCGCCCATCGCCATCGCGATGCGCGCCTTCATCTGTTCCAGCGAGAAGGAAAGCTTGTCGCGTTCAGGCAAATACTGAACCATGCCAAGCGCGCGGCCGCGCGGGATGATTGTCGCTTTGTGCACGGGATCGCTGCCCGGCATCGTCAAGCCGACAATCGCGTGACCGGCCTCATGATAAGCGGTCAGCATTTTTTCATCTTCGGTCATCACCATGGAGCGGCGTTCCGCGCCCATGAGCACCTTGTCCTTGGCGTCGTCAAACTCTTTCGCTGTGACGAACCGCTTGCCCCGACGGGCCGCAAGCAGCGCCGCTTCATTCACCAGATTGGCGAGATCGGCGCCGGAGAAACCGGGCGTCCCGCGCGCCACCGTGCGCACATTTACATCCGGCGCAAGCGGCACTTTCTTGACGTGGACTTTTAGGATCTTTTCGCGCCCGACAACGTCCGGGTTCGGAACAACGACTTGACGATCAAAACGGCCAGGACGCAACAGCGCCGGATCGAGAACGTCAGGCCGGTTGGTCGCCGCGATCAGAATGATGCCTTCGTTTGCCTCAAAGCCATCCATCTCAACCAGAAGCTGGTTCAGCGTTTGCTCGCGCTCGTCATTGCCGCCGCCAAGGCCGGCGCCGCGGTGACGGCCCACCGCATCAATCTCGTCGATGAAGATAATGCAAGGCGCGTTCTTTTTGGCTTGTTCGAACATGTCGCGCACACGGCTTGCGCCGACGCCGACAAACATTTCAACAAAATCAGAACCGGAGATCGTAAAAAACGGCACATTCGCTTCACCCGCAATCGCACGCGCAAGCAGTGTCTTACCGGTGCCCGGAGGTCCCACCAGAAGCGCGCCTTTCGGGATCTTGCCGCCGAGACGCTGAAACTTCATCGGATCTTTTAGATACTCGACAATCTCTTCGAGTTCTTCTTTCGCCTCATCAATGCCAGCAACGTCGTCAAAGGTGACGCGCCCTTGGCGTTCGGTCAACAGTTTCGCGCGTGACTTGCCAAAGCCCATAGCCTTGCCGCCAGCGCCCTGCATCTGGCGCATAACGAAAAAGAAGAACGCGAGGAAAATAAGAAGCGGCAGAATATTGAACAGCAAGGACAAGATAAGCGGCAGCTCTTCTTCCTTCTTGATCTGGGTCTGAACGCCGGCGCTGTCGAGACGGTCGGCGATGGCGGTCTGGCCATCTTCCGGAATGGTCGTCACATAGTCCGATCCGTTTTCAAGTTTGCCGGTTACCTCTGTTTTCGAGACGGCCGCAGAGCGCACTTCGCCACCTTCAATGCGGCTGACAAAATCCGAATAGGTCAATTCTTCCGGAGACGGTCCTGGCGGCGAAAACTCAAAAAGTTGGAGTGCAACAAGGAAAAAGACGACTACCAGTCCCCAGATGAGAATATTTCGTCCGTTATTCATGCGGTTTTCCTAAACAGAGTTATTCGCGCAGAAACGCTTTACGTTACTAGATAGGCGTTAAGAAAGCTCAGCGCCATGGTCAGAGCCAGTCAATTCCGCCCATTCTACGAAAATCTAATAATTTCACCGTCGAATCGTTCCCGGCAAAGCGACGTGAACCGCACGCCAGGTCTTGTACTAGATAGGACGAAAGGCGCGCCAATCAATGCGCCGTCCCGGTAAACGCCCGGCATGGCGCGGCGAGCCTCTTCCGGCCCGGGAAATGGTGCTTTCCCGCCGCTGTCGTCAAACCCTTGCGCGCCTAGAGGGGCGACCTCAAGGCCCGCAAGCGCTGGCGGCGTCTCCACAATAAAGCGGCCGTCCCATAGCCGCTTTTCCCCGCTCACGAGCTTTTGAGGCTTCAGCGGCGCTGTCCCGGCGCGACCAAGCACCGCCGCCGGTTCGCGCAGGAACCAGAGGCGGTCGCCGTCAGATTTCAGCAATGCACCGCCAAGGGTCGCCGCCCTCTTCTTCAGAGCGTCAGCAAAGGCTGCGCCCGCCGCCTCAGCATCCGGCGGATGCGCCTCTCCGCTAACGGCGAAAATCAGCCTTTGGCAAAGACCGGCGACGTCATCGGCGTTCTTGTTGCAGCAGGCGCCTAAATCGAGGGACGCGCCACCCCATTGATAAAAACAACCGCCCAGTGATCGAAACAAGGCCTCCTCGCGTGAGTACAGCAATCGCCACGCGGTCTGCATGCGTGCGGCGGTTCGCGACAACGCCCTCTGGGTAAGCAATCCCTGCTCTTCCAGCGCTGCGAGCAAAGCCCGCGTTCTGATCCTCTCATGGGCGGGGTCGTCATTGCTGGGATCGTCAACAAACGGTTGATTGAACGCAGTAACTGTCGCAGTCAGATTCGCTCTCGACACTGACAAAAGCGGACGCAATAAACGGATCGGATCGTCAGCGCCCGTGGCAATCCATGCGGCTTCGCCCATAGCAGCCAATCCGCGAGGGCCGCTGCCTCGCGCCAGACGCATAAACACCGTCTCCGCCTGATCGTCGGCGCTGTGCGCCGTAAGAACTGCATAACGCCCCTCCGCCTGCGCAGTACGTGCAAGCAAACCATAGCGAGCGTTCCGCGCAGCCTCCTGCATGCCTGTCGTTGGCTTCTCACTGTTCCAGGCAAGCGTGCGATGGCGCAGCCCTGCGGCTGCGCACCAGGCCGCCACTTGCGCCGCCTCACGCGCCGATTCAGGCCGCAACCCATGATCGACGGTCAGCGCCAGTACTGAAACGTTGTTGCTTTTTGCGTACGCCGCCGAGAGACGCGCGAGCGCCATGGAATCGCGCCCGCCCGATACAGCGATCGCAAAATCATTGCGAACGCCCAGCGCTCTCAGGCGCGCGGCAAAAAATTCAGATGTAACCGGCGAGGCTTCTGACCCGAGGGGCAACGCGGGTTACTGACAGCTGATGCGGGCCATTTCCAGATTAGCCCGCTGTGTCACCGCAGCGCCGGCGTCCGGATATTTGGTCTTCATGGTCTTGAAGACCGTACAGGCTTCGTCCGGCTTTTCAAGGCGCGCAAACGCCGTGCCAAGCTTCAGATACGCCTCCGCCGCACGCGGATCGTTTGGATAGCTGCGAATATGCCCGATAAAGAGATCCGCCGCAGAAGCGTTTTCGCCAAGCGCCAAATAAATTTCGCCAAGACGGAATTTCGCATCCGGCGTGCGTGAATGACGCGGGAACGCTTCAACGTAAAGCTCAAACGCAGACTTTGCGCGCTGGTAATCTCCTTTCAAAAGAAAGGCGGATGCATAGTCATATGCCGCATCGGGATTGAGCGGCAGAGCAATATCGCTGGCGGCGCCTCCACCGGGCGCGGGGACAGGCGCCTGCGCGGCGCCGTCATTGCGCAATTGCTCGGCAATCGGATCGCCGGCAGTCAGATCGACAGGGCCGCTCGAGAGACCGCGCCCCGCAGGGAAGCCTTGCGCTGACGCCTCGGCGCCGAGACTGTCGCCGGCAAGCGCGGCGCTGACCGCGTCCAATCGCTGATTGGCCATATCAAGCTGATAGGTAAGTTCCTCAATAAGCCCGGTCATACTCTGAATCTGAGCTTCAAGTTCGCTAACCCGCACCATCTGCGCGCTTTGACCGGCAATGCTCTGCTCGACAAGCGCCATGCGTTCCTGCAGCGCGCGAACGTCGTCCTTGGTGCCGGCGCTGGCCGGGCTCGATGCGATCGCCACCGATACGGCGCCAATCAATGCAATCATGGGGCGGTTCGCAATCATGGATCGGATCAATGTCATCGGTGTCTTCCTTCGATAAACGCGGCAATCTGGTCGAAAAGCCTATACCAGCGCAGTTTCTCAATCACGCTATTTTCGCCACAAGATAGGACACTCACGCGGCCAAATCATGGCGAACAAAAAAGAGCGCGCCGCAATCGACGCGGGCGCGCTCCCATTTCAGTCTGACAGACAGGGTTGATTAAGAACCAACCGTCTGAATTGTCGTCGTCGCATTCCGGTTCAGCGACCATGCTTCTTCCGTTGAACGCGGATCAAGCGGACGCTCTTTGCCGTAAGAAACGGTGGTGATGCGCGCAGGATCAACGCCGAGGCTTGCGAGATATGCGCGAGCCGCTTCGGCGCGGCGTGCGCCGAGCGCAAGGTTATATTCACGGGTGCCGCGCTCGTCGCAGTTGCCTGCGAGAAGAATGCGGGTTTCAGGATATTCCTGCAGCCACGCCGCCTGACGGGCGAGAGTCTGCTGGGCTTGCGGGGTCAGCGTATACTGATCAAAGCCGAAGAAAACACGGTGCCCCGCTGATTCTTCAAGATCCGCCTGGCTGCCCGGAACGGGGCCTGTTGGACCGGCGGCTTCAGTCGTCGCGCCTGTATCACCGCTAACAACATCAGGGCCCGAGGTCGCACATGCCGAGATCAGCGCCAATGCGGCCGCCACTCCGGCGATTTTCAGAAAGTTTTTCATAGTCCTCTTTTGCTCCACTTTTCCCGGTTGCTTTCGGCTCTGTTTTCTTCCGGCCTCAAGTCTCTGGGCGATTCTAACACGGGCCTTGCGAGCGCGCCCCCGCGAAAAAGCCCCTCTTATGATACTCAACACAGTCTTTGCCGTCAGGCTCTCGCCATCGAGCGTAATTCGGGCAGCGCTGGAACTTATAGATTCCCCGCCTTTCAAATCTGTGTCAGTCAAATCCTAAAATTTAACCAACGCGGCGAGGGTAGCGGTGTCCGTGCGCCCGATCAAGAACGGCTGTTCCGGCGCAAGAATGAATTTTCGGTTACGAATACAAGCAATTTTCCCTTTCTAGGGGAGCAATGGCGACCACGCTGGGTCGGACGCATCCCCCGGAGTCCTTACGCGACGCAGGTTTCGCCCAGTCAAATCCACAGACCACAGCGCTGAACCGCCGCCGGAGCCGTCCCGGCGGGTCGGCGTTTGACGATAGAACATTAAAACCCGGCCATTTGGTGACCAGGTTGGCCCCTCATCCAGGAAACTTTCCGTCAAAAGGCGCTCGCCAGTGCCATCCGGGCGGACGACGCCAATGTAAAAGCGGCCTTTATATTGACGGGTGAAGGCGATCAAATCGCCGCGAGGGCTCCAGACCGGGGTCATATACCGCCCCTCGCCGAAGGTGATGCGCTTCTGGTTCGCGCCGCTGGCGTCCATGACATAGATCTGCTGGGAGCCGCCGCGATCAGACGTAAAGGCGACGCGCCGCCCATTGGGCTCCATCGTCGGCGATACGTCGATCGCGGTATTATCGGTTAGCCGGGTCAACCGCCGCGTCGCCAGATCCATTTTGAAAATATCGGAATTGCCGGTGCGCTCCATCGACATCAGAACCTGGCGTCCATCCGGCGAAAAGCGCGGCGCGAAGGTCATGCCGCGGAACGTGCCGAGCTGTTCCTGCTCGCCGGTTTCAATATTGAAAAGATAGACCTGACCCGGACGGTTATCGAACAACGCCATATAGGTGATCTGTTGCTGTGTCGGCGAGAAGCGCGGCGTCAGCACCTGATAGTTGAGACCATCCGTCAACGGAACAGGGTTCGCGCCATCCTGGTCCATAATCATCAGTCGCTTGACGCGCTTATCTTTCGGCCCTGTCTCATGCACAAACACAAGGCGCGTATCGAAGTACCCTTCCTCACCCGTAAGGGTTTTATAGACAAAGTCAGCGACCTTATGCGCCGCGCGCCGCCAGTTGTCCGCGGGCGTCTTGAACGCCACGGCGCCAAGCTGTTCGTCGGCGTAAACATCCCAGACGCGGGTTGCGACCTGAATGCGGCCGTCAGGCAGTTCCTCCACTTCACCGATGATCAGCACTTGTGCATTGATGATGCGCCAGTCCGCAAAGCGCGGGCGCACATTCACGCTTTCCGGTTTTTCGATATAGGCTCGCTGATCGATCACCTGGAACAGACCGGAGCGATCGAGATCGCTCATCAGGACGCCGGTAATGTCGCGCCCGAGATTCGTCGCATCATCGCTCGCGCCAAGGAAATCCGGCGCTGCAACCGGCATCGGATCAATATTGCCTTGCGTGATGTCAATCGTCACCCGCGCATGGGCCGCCGGCGCGGCGGCGATGAAAATCGTCAGAAGGATCGCAACAAGTCGTTTCATCATCTCACTCTCTTTCAGGCCCCCTGAAAAATTATCTGCCAACCATTACGCTTGGATCGAAATTCAGTGTGAATTCTTTCCATGTGTCATAACGGTCTGGCGGCAAAAAGTCGTAGGGCGCACAAGTCACAACAGCTCGAACCGCCGTCTGTTCCGCAACCTTCCAGAAGCGGTTTCCTGATAGGTTGATTTGCAATGCATTCGCCACCCGCGGCGTGCCACTTAACGTTCCGTCACGATTGAGATCGATATCCAGCGTGACGACAAGATTTTCAGGATTGGGCGCGCCAATGATCGCGCCCGCATTCCAGCAACGCTCAACAGCAGCCCGCATTTTGGCTTCATCGCTTGCCGTCAAGCGATCGCCAGCGCCGACCGCTGCGCGCGCCGTGTCGGCGACCTCGGCGGTTTCAGATGGCGTTTCGACGGGCATTTCCGAGCGTTCGTTTTCTTTTTCGAGATCGACAAGCTTTGAAAGCGCATCGAGATCAAGCTCGTCGCGTTTTGGTTCCGGCGGCGGCGTTTCTTCGGGCTCCGGTTCTTCTTCAACGGGTTCAGGCTCGGGCTCCGGTTCCGGTTCGACAGGTTCGGGCTCAGGTTCCGGTTCCGGCTCAACCGGCTGGGGTTCGGGTTCTTCCTCGATCACTGGCTCGGGAAGATCAGGCTCAGGCTCTTCCTCAACCGGCTCGGGTTCGGGCCGCGCCGCCGGCACGCTGGTGGTGAGATCAAGTTCGGCTTCGGCGATCAGCTCCAGCGGGATGTAAGGTTCGGGCTGCACATCGGGACGCCAGTTCGCGAGCGGCGATAAAAACGCCGCGCCGATAATGGCGAGGTGAAAGAGGATCGATGCGACAACGCCGAAACGCATGACAAGTGGCGGCCTTTCTCTACCAGCGACGCGTAACGGTCACTGGGTTTCCTGCTCGGTCACAAGACCAATTCGGGTAAAGCCGGCGGCGTTGATGCGCCCCATGACTTTCACAACGTCGCCATAAGCGCGGTTCTGATCGCCGCGGATAAAAATTCGCTGGTCGTAACCGGCGGTTGCAATCGCCTCCAGCCGGGGCACGAGATTGTCATAATCAACCGGGGTTTCCTGCACATAGATCGTGCCGTCCGCCGATACCGTCACCGTCAGCGGTTCGCCCTGATCCTGGATCGGATTGGCCGATGTCTCCGGCAGGTCCACCGCGACGCCGACCGTTAAAAGCGGCGCTGCAACCATGAACACGATCAACAGCACCAGCATGACGTCGACCAGCGGCGTCACATTAATTTCCGCCATGGGCCGCGTGCGGCCCGGGCGATGGCGCCCGCCGCCGGGATTGAGATTAACGCCCATCAGCGCGCCCTTTCATCAAGCTGGCGTGACAAGATCGCGGAAAACTCGTCAGCAAACCCCTGCAAACGCACAGCGAAAGAATTGAGCGACGCGGAATAACGGTTGTAGCCGACAACCGCCGGGATCGCCGCGAGAAGACCGAGCGCCGTCGCGAACAACGCTTCAGCGATACCCGGCGCCACAACGGCGAGGTTCGTATCCTTGGTGACCGCAATCGCCTGGAACGCGTTCATGATGCCCCAGACGGTGCCGAGCAGACCGACAAACGGCGCCGCCGATCCGACGGTTGCGAGCACGCCAAGATTGCGTTCCGCCGTTTCAAGCTCGCGCGCCACGGAAACGTTTAGGACCTTGTCGATGCGCTCCTTGGCGCCGGCGACAAGCGCCTCTGACCGGCCGGTTTCCTTGGACCGCGACCATTCCTGCATGGCGGCGGAAAAAACCCGGGCCATTGGATGATCCTGCTTGTCGCCCATCTTGCGGTATAGGTCGTCAAGCGGCTTGCCGGACCAGAACTGGTCTTCAAAACGGCTCGATTTGCGTTTCAACCGGCCAAAAGTCAGCGATTTGTCGATAATCACCGCCCAGGACCAGACAGACGAGATCGCGAGAAGGCCCATCACCGATTTCACGATCGGATCGGCGCTCAGGAACAGTCCCCAGAGGCTGAACTCAGTTCCAATCGCTGCGGCTGCGACTTCTGTTTCCATGGATATTGTATCCCCTGATAGGCCCGCGGCGCGGGCGGTAAGCGAAACTAAAACCCACGCATGGCTTTCCCGCCATTTGAGCGCAAGTCATCGGGCGCGCGTCTTATGCCCGCGCGAAGCTGATCTATGGTTAACACCGATAGACGCGCTGTTTAATCCCTCATCGCGCGGAAATTGGGCAAATCAGCGGCCAAGGGAAGCCTTCGGCGAGGCGATTTCCAAACTTTAATCCCGGTTAATGAAAGATTAACGTCATTTTCCGCCAGAAAGCCGCCCGGCGATATCCTTGGGCAACCGCCGGGGCCGGCCTTCGAGCGACATGCAGGCGGCCTCCACGCCGGCGCGGGCCAGAAGCGTCTCAGCCCGCCATATCTCCTGATCGAGGAACATGCGCGCGCCTCTGAAAGAGGCGAAGACCGTCCGCACCTCCAGCAGATCGTCGATCCGGGCGGGCGCTATCCATTCGGTGGTCATCTTGCGCACGGCAAAGGCGAGCGGCTCTTCGCGCTCCAGCATTTCGCTGTGATGGACGCCGCAAGCCCGCAACGCCTCAGTGCGTCCGCGTTCAAAAAACTTGAGATAGGCGGCGTGATAAACGACGCCGGAAAAATCAGTATCCTCGTAATAGATTCTGATCGGCAATCGAAAGATGGCGTCGCGTTCAACAGGGTTACTCATGAGCAATCGCTTAGCATAGTTTGCGCGCTGCTGAAGCAACCCTGACAGCTCATTTATTCAAGTTTAGCGGCGCGATAGCGAAACTGAAAAACGCCCTGCCCGTCGATCTTCACCGCAGATTGCATCTTCCCTTCGCCGGTCAGCACAAAAGAAACGCCGTCGAAATAGACCGCATCTTTTTCGACCGCTACGAGTGGAAACTCGACAAATTCCGCCTTCTCCTCCCAGCCGATGAGGTCCGGCGTGAAATGTTTGATGCGCAATACCAGCGAGTCTTCAATCTCCGCAAACAGATAAAACTCGTAGAAGTTGGGCCCGCCGTCAGCATTGTCATGACGAAAAGCGCCCATCATCTGACCGCCCTCAGCCGGTGCAACCATTTCAACTGCCTTACCGCCGAGACCTTCGCCCTCCCAATAACCGGTCAGCCAGCCAAGCTGTTCGATGTTTCCTGTGGCTGTCGGCGCGCCTTCTTGCAGCGAGCGCACCTCAATAGCCTCTGACGCCAACGCGCCGCCACCCGCCAGCAGCGCGGCGATTAACCCTATGCTCAACAGTTTCAATGCACTCTCCCTTTCTCAGTCAGCTTTTTGCCGGCTTTTCGAAACAATGACGGGAGCGTGGGCCTCGCTTCGACATTTTCGTCCGCTTGCTCTTGGCCCGCCAAGCACAGTATCGCTCGACATCATGAAAATTCGCGGCAATCTCGACTGGCGACACCCCCTTGTACGGGCGCGCGTGAAACTGGCGGCGCCGCTGCAAAAGGCGCTGGCCGCCGCCGGTCGATGGGAAGCGCTAAGCGCCGCTGAGACGGACATGCGCCAGACCGATGCAATCCCGGTTTCAGGCGACCGCACAACACAGCAACGTCTTGTCTATTCAACGCCGCGAGCGCCTTATCTCGATGTCGACGATGTTCTCTATACGCCCGAAGGTCTCGCGGCAAAGAACGGGCGTTATGTGGCGCGCTACTCCATCCGCCCACCTTCGACCGCGGAAATATTGAAAACTCAGTCCGGCAAAGACGCCGAACAGATTGAACGCGGTACACTGATCGAGACCGAAACGCCATACACCTATGGAGACTGGGTTGCGGATTATGTGTTGTCGCTGGTTACCGCAAACGACATCGTGGCGCCGCTAATCCTGCCGGCCGTTCTTGCGCGTAAGTCATATGTCATTCGCGACGTCGAGGCGCTGGGCATGGATTACCGCGTCGCCGAGCAAGCTTTACGCATCGCCAAGGCGCGCATCATCCGCAAACGCATCCCAAGTTATTACTGGGGACCGGACGACGTCAGCGCCTATCAAAAAGCGTTTAACGTGACGCCGCCGCCCGCAAAGCCCGGATCGCTGATCTATCTCGCGCGGTTCGATACGAAAAGCGAAGCCGCCCAGCGCCAATATCCGTCAGAGGACGTTGCACGCATCGTGGAATCGCTTGGCGGTCTTGTGTTCGATACGCGCCACGCCTCGCCGGAGAAATTCAACGAAATCGCGCCGCAAATGGAAACCGTTATCGCCGACCAGGGCTCCGCACTGTTCGGGGTTATGCACAGCCAGACGAAAAACGTTATCGAGCTTGCCGAAGATGACTGGTGGCACAACGCCAATCTTTTTATCGCGAACGGCGCAGGCGTTAAAAATTACGCAGTCATTCACATCTACGGCAAGGACGAAACAATGCTTCGCCAGCGAATTGAAGGTCACCTGAAAGAGTTTGGCGCACGCCTAGCATGAAATCTTCCGCTCATCCCGGCGCAGGCCGGGATCTCCTTAGGAATTCTTAGCACTAGCGGAACGAGATTCCGGCTTTCGCCGGAATGAACAGGTTTCTTATTGGAACTGGTTCGTCAGCCGCCGATTCTAACCCTTCGAATAAACGATCATGTTCTGTAAAAGGGTCGTTGCGCCCTGTCCGTTCATCCAGAACATCGCCATCATGCCCAGCGTAAACATTGTCCAGACAGCGCCGAAGATCATCAGGAACTTGATCGACTGATTGGTTCCGAAAGAAAGCACCGCGCGTTCCGGCTTATTCGGATCATAACGCACGGCGACCTGTGAATTTACCGGCAGCGCGTTATAAATATCCCGGTGAAACTTTTCGCTGCTCGAACCGGAATACCCGAAAGCGATTTTCTTGCCCGTGAGCTCACGACCCATGACGTTGTACGCGTAGGATAGTTTCGTTCGGTATGTGGTGCCGTCGTCGTCATGACTGACATCGAAATCGGAACTCATGATGGTGCCCGATACGGTCGGCCAATGCTCCGCCAGTTTCGACATGTGCAAAGCACGCAAGCCAAAACCGAGAATGCCAACGCCAACCGCCAGAAACAGCCCGAAGAATAATGTCAGGAATATAGATCCGCCCATCGCACGCCTCCCATTTAAGACCAATGCGCGCCAGCAATCGTATCCAGCAAATCCTAATGTTTTCTTGGCGGCAATAGCACAAGCCGAACATTGGACTGTGTCATCACCGGTCTTATCCCGGCAATAATAATATCCGCCTCATAGGCGCAGCGCAACAATCGCTACTTCTCGCCAAACAATTCCGATTCGGTATTTTTGGGGGCAGCAAGCCCAAGATGTTTCCAGGCGCTTGTCGACAATACGCGACCACGTGGTGTGCGCTGGATAAGCCCGCACTGGAGAAGGAACGGCTCAACAACATCTTCCACCGCATCTCGCGCTTCGGCGAGGGAGGCGGCAAGCGTTTCAACGCCGACAGGCCCACCGCCAAAATGCTCCGCAATCAGACGAAGATAGCGCCGGTCGAGAGGGTCGAGACCGAGGGCGTCAATTTCCAGACGCTTCAGCGCCTTGTCAGCAACCGGCGCATCGATAACATCCGCGCCTTCGACGGTCGCCACATCGCGCACACGCCGCAACAACCGTCCGGCGACACGCGGCGTCCCGCGCGAGCGGCGCGCGACTTCCATGGCGCCATCCTCCGACATTGTTGCATCCAGTTTCGCCGCGCCGCGTGCGACAATGCGCATTAGATCATTTGGCCCATAAAATTCGAGGCGCACCGGAATGCCGAAGCGATCAAGCAACGGTTTCGCCAGCAGACCCGACCGCGTGGTCGCACCGATCAACGTAAAGCGCGGCAGATCGATTTTCACCGAACGCGCCGACGGCCCTTCGCCGATCATCAGATCGAGGGCGTAATCCTCCATCGCGGGATAAAGCACCTCCTCCACCGCCGGCGTCAGGCGATGGATTTCATCAATGAACAGAACATCGCCTTTTTCAAGATTGGTGAGGAGCGCCGCAAGATCGCCGGGCTTGGTGATCACCGGCCCCGACGTCGAGCGGAAATTGACGCCAAGTTCATTGGCGACAATCTGCGCCAGCGTTGTCTTGCCGAGCCCCGGCGGCCCATGAAAGAGAACATGGTCCAGCGCCTCGCCGCGCTGCACGGCGGCCTGCACGAAAACGCGCAGATTATCTTTCGCCTGACGTTGACCGACAAAGTCGTCGAGACTTTTTGGACGCAATGCAGCGTCCGCGTCCTCCGGTTTCCTGTCACCGTCGATCAGGCGGTCGTCATTATATGCGGGTTCAGCCATTAGATTCTTGTTTCTCCAGCAAGGATGAGAAGTCCTCGATGAAAGTTTCAAACTGCTTCTGCTGCCTGTCTAAAAAATCATCATTTATGGCTTTAGCCCGATCAAGACACTCATCCTGCACTTTTCTTCCACGTTTTTGTGAAAACCAAAGAACAAAGATGAAAAACACTATAAAAATCAGCAACGGAAGGATATTGAAAAGCACTTTCTTCCATCGAGCAATTTCATCATCATCACTTTCTTGATTCCTGTGCTCAATTTTAACAGGAATCCCTGCATCATATAAATGGTCAGCGATTGGTGTCTCAGAGGTGACTTTGGTATCAAAAAACTCCCCCTCTTTTGTTTTGATTGTGATCCACCACCCATCATT
This sequence comes from Pseudomonadota bacterium, assembly GCA_039196665.1. Classification (GTDB taxonomy): domain Bacteria; phylum Pseudomonadota; class Alphaproteobacteria; order Caulobacterales; family Parvularculaceae; genus Hyphococcus. The sequence goes on from JBCCUQ010000005.1 coordinate 260,674, forward strand.
TAACACACGGGCTGAATCGACCTGATCTTCATCGATAAGTTTCCGAAGCTCGCTATAACCAATCTGTTCGTATTCCTCGAACCACACCGATTCATGATCTTCAGCACTCACCGGTGCCACGACAAAAAAAACAAAAACAATTAAACTCAAGAACCTCTGCATCACTCGCCACCTCACGCCGCCAAATCCTTCAGCGCCGCCTTGATCAGCGCTTCGACGCCAGGCTCATCCATCGCCTCCGCCGCCAGGGCGACGGCGCGGCGCGCCTCCACCCCGTCATAGCCGAGATTGGCGAGCGCCGAGACCGCGTCGGCGCGCGCCGCCAATGCAGGATCGTCCGTCGCGCCGGCGACCTTTTTACGCGCGGCGATCGTGATCACTTCACCGGTCTGCTCCGCCAGCGAGCCGACTTTCGATTGCAGCTCCGTCGCGATGCGCTGGGCCAGCCGCTTGCCGACGCCGTGCGCACGCGCGAGCGCCGTTACGTCTTCAGCCGCAACGGCGTCGTAAAGCTCCGCCGGCGACAACACCTGCAAAATGGCAAGCCCATGCTTCGCGCCGACCCCCTGCACCGTTTGCAACAAGCGAAAGCACTGGCGCTCTTGTTCGCTTTCAAAACCATAGAGCCGGATCACATCTTCGCGGACGTAAGTTTCAATCGACAGCGTCGCCGCCTCACCCACGGCGAGTTTTTGTAAAAGGCGCGGCGCGGCGTAAGCCTCATAACCGACGCCCATCACATCGATCAGCACGGTGTCAGCGCCTAATACTGCGACTGTTCCTTTTAAACGTCCGATCATGACGCCGCCTCCAATGCCCTGAAATCCATATGATGCGCATGACAGATCGCAACAGCGAGCGCGTCCGCCTCATCCGACTTCGGCGCCGAACATTGCGGCAACAACACTTTCACCATCGCCTGCACCTGGGTTTTATCCGCATGCCCTCGTCCGACCACGGATTTTTTCACCGAGTTCGCAGCGTATTCCGCAACGGGCAAGCCGCCAAGCGCCGGCGCCAACAGCGCAACACCCCGCGCCTGGCCCAGAACCAGCGCATCACGTGGGCTTGCATTGACGAATGTCTCCTCCACCGCCGCCTCATGGGGCGCATGGCGCTCGATCAAGTCCTGAAGGGCGGTGAAAATCTCGGCCAGCTTTTGCGCGTGGCCTTGCCCTCGCTTTGGTCGGATAACGCCCGACGCCACATAGAAAAGGCGGGATCCGGCGCAATCAATCACGCCCCAGCCGGTCGCGGCCGAGCCCGGATCGATGCCGAACACTCGAATCAGTTTGCTCATACCCGCAGCATGTCTTGCTTTGGGCCAGAACAAAAGGGGAAAATCGTTAATGGCGGGGCCGCTTTGCCTAGCGGGCCTGTGCAAGCCCTGTGGTACTAGGGGCGGCGTCACGCGCCGCGGTCGCGCCCTCGATGAAAGCGATGGAAAAAGACGCGGCGACCAAGACGACCCCGCAAACGACGGCAACCCAGTTCGGTCTCATAACAGCCTTCCCGGCCCCATTGGGACCAAGCAACGTGAACATGCCGCTTGTGCTGCAAGAGACGTTCCAGAAAGGTTTATATCGGCGCTATTTCACGCAGCGGCGATGGCCGCCTCAAAAGCCTTAACCGCGGCCGCAGGGCCGTCAGGGTGAGACCAGACCGACGACGACACCGCGAGGAAATTTGCACCCGCCCGCACCAGCGGCGCGCAATTAGCAGGGGTGATGCCGCCAATAGCGACGCAAGGGACTGTCGTTACGTCGGCCCACCAGTCGATCAGGTCCGGGTCGGCCATGGTCGGGGCGACTTTCGTATCGGTCGGAAAAAACGCGCCGAAGGCGACATAATCCGCTCCCGCCTCACCCGCGAGGAGGCCCAGATGTTTCGAATTGTGACAGGTCACGCCAATCGTCGCGTCATCTCCAAGCATTGCGCGCGCCCGGACATAGGGCGCATCGGACTGACCTATATGAACGCCGTCGGCGCCGGCTTTAACCGCCAAGTCGGGGCGGTCGTTAATCAGGAACGCCGCGTCATGAGCGAGCGCAATCGGCGCCATCGCCTCCGCCGCCGTAAGGATGTCGCCGTCAGGCGCAGGCTCACCGTCAAGGTTTTTCAACCGTAATTGCAGACAGGCGACATCACCGGCGCCTAGCGCCGCCTTCAACGCCTCAACGAAACGATCAAGATTATCAATCTGCGGCGGCGTAATGAGATAAAGCTGGCAATCCGTTTTCATGGCCGCGCTTATAGTCGACTTGCGCGCAAACCAACAGGCGTACAGCGGCGGCGATCAGGCATGAGCCTGCTGTTCACGGATACGCTCGCGCTCAGTCTGCGTCTTTTTGATTTTCGGTTTCAGGAGATTTTGCTTGATGTCGTCAGGCACTGAATTGTAGATGGCGGGCTTGGCGATATTCAGTTTGCGGCGCACCTCGCTCAACTGCAGCGGCAACAATTCCTCAACATCGTTTTCAAGCACCCACGCAGCGGTCCGGCTGTTGCGCCGGGCCTCCGCCAACGATTTTTGGATTTTCGCACGTGGCGCTTCCAGCTTTTGCGCTGCAAACCCGATCATGACGATAAGCTTGAACCCGGCGTTCCCGGTCTGAGCGCGCGTGTAGACGAGGTTACAAAGCTCGCCCAGCGCGTCACGGCCATAGCCCGTCAGCACATGCCAGAGATCGTGGCTGACATCGAGATGCAGGAACAGGCGGCGGTACTCTTCGAACTGGCTCTCACCGCGAAAATCAATGCCCGCCTCTTCCGCCGCGTCGATCAAACCGTCAGGCGTCAGGTTTTCGCCTTCCATGAAATCGAGATAAACGCGGCCCAGGCTTCCCTCCGGCAACCGCCGCAGCCCTTCGCGGTCGCCAAGAACATTTTCAAGTTTGACAGGTTCAGTGAGAACGCGCCGCCCATAGTCAGTCGCGCTGAACCGCTTAAAAAGTTTTTTGGGAGATCCGCCGGAAAGCGCCTGAACGATTTCAAAAACCTGGCGCGTATCTTCCTTGTTCGTCACCAACCGGAAAACAGACGCTAACGCGTGGAAAGGCCGGACCGGCGACGAGGGCGGCGTTGCAAAGCCGTTGATCCACTCGATCTGTTCCGGTGGAACTTCGTCGACACTCGCCTGTTCCGCCGCGTGGTTCATTTAAACCTCACTGGATCATAAAACCCGATAGCAAGATATCATGTATTCATCAGGCTGCGTTTTCCAAGCCGTCCGACCATTCGCCCAGCGTCGCCAACGAATTCATTTTCGCACGATGCGCAAATGCGGCTTGCGCGGCCGGGACATTCTCGGCTTTACCGGCCCATGCCTTTTGCGGCGCAGCCTGAAGCGCGCGGCCGTAAGAGAATGAGAGCGCCCATGGCATTTTATCCGCATACTCCGCATTCATCGCGTTGAGGTTCGCCGTTGCTTCTTCATCGGACTGACCGCCTGACAGGAAAACAATGCCCGGCAACGCCGCCGGGACAGTTTCGCGGAAACATTTAACCGTCTTCTCTGCAATCTCTGCAACACCCGCCTGAGTCGGGCACTTCTTGCCCGAGATCACCATGTTCGGTTTCAGGATCGCTCCTTCAAGCGCAACGTCCTGCGCATAGAGTTCGTCAAACAGCGACTTCAGCGTGTATTCGGTGACGTCATAACAGCGATCAATGTCGTGATCACCGTCCATCAGGACTTCCGGTTCAACAATCGGCACGATGTTCGCTTCCTGACACAGTGCTGCATACCGCGCCAATGCATGAACATTTGTCGCAATGCAGTAGCCTGACGGAATCTCATTCCCGGCGATGTCGATAACCGCGCGCCATTTCGCAAAGCGCGCGCCGAGATCGTAATATTCCGCCAACCGCTCACGCAGGCCATCAAGACCTTCAGTGACTTTTTCGCCCGGCGCGCCGGCGAGATCCTTTGCGCCTTTATCGACTTTAATGCCGGGAATGGAACCAGCTTCTTCAATCAGTTTAACGAGCGGCGTTCCGTCCGCCGCCTTCTGGCGAATGGTTTCGTCGAAAAGAATCACGCCGGAGACATAATTTTCCATCGCCTCACGAGTGCGGAACAGTGTTTCGCGATAATCGCGGCGATTGTCTTCCGTCGAGTCCACATTGATCGCATCAAAGCGTTTCTTGATGGTGCCGGATGATTCATCCGCCGCCAGAATACCCTTGCCGGGCGCGGCCATCGCATTGGCGATTTTGTTCAGTGCTACGAGATCCATCTCACTCACCCTTCATCATTTTTGTTACTTCGTGCTTCCCCAATTTGCGTTCGAGGACAACCAATCTTTCTTTCTCAGAGCTTTCGTACCGCGTATGCCGTTGGATGCGCCCAACAATGCCAACAGCCATAACCAAGAAAAAGCGCTTATCTCTAAATCAATGATTCGAACAACGATCTCCGAAAAAATTAAAACGAAGGAAATGATCGCCGAAATCAACGATGCACTACGCCAAACAAGAAATGCGCAAAACGCAAAAATGACAGCACGCAGCGCTTCTGCACTGATTAAGAAAAGAACTAAATCCTGATTGCGAAAGCGCTCCCCTATGACAACTTCTTCACCAACAAACAGAACCATGATGGCTGTAAATATAGCAGAAAAAACGCCCCAAACCGCCGCATAGCTCCCTTGACGCGAAACTGAAACTGCCTGTTCTCGAGTTGAGGCGTCCGGAAAAAAGAAACGATACGTGCCCTCACCATTATTGCTGGTCTTTCCGTTACTCGACACCCTCTAATACCTAAACCTGAAGCGCCGCGACACCCGGCAGCGTTTTGCCTTCAAGCCATTCAAGGAATGCGCCGCCAGCCGTCGAGACATAGGTGAATTCTTTGGCGACCTGAGCGTGCTTCAACGCCGCAACGGTATCACCGCCACCGGCCACAGCGACGAGACCAGCCTCGTCAACCTGTTTTGCCGCGAACCGCGCCGCTTCCACCGTCGCCGTATCGAAAGGCCGGGTTTCAAACGCGCCGAGTGGTCCATTCCAGACCAAGGTTTTTGCGCTTTCAATTCTCTGAGCGATCAGGTCAACGGTTTCCGGCCCGAGATCAAGGATCATGTCATCGGCGCCGACGGCGTCTGCATTGAGGACTTCGCGATCCGCATCCTCCTTGAATTCCTTCGCGACCACGACATCGACCGGCAAGACAAGATCGCAGCCGCTGGTTTTGGCCTGCGCCATAATCTCCCGCGCGGTATCGGCTAGATCAGGTTCGCTGAGCGATTGCCCGACGCTCTGACCTTTCGCAAAAAGAAAAGTATTCGCCATCGCGCCGCCGACAGCAAGAATATCAGCCTTGCCGACGAGATTGAGGAGAAGCTCAATCTTGGTGGATACTTTTGCGCCGCCGACAACCGCCATCAGCGGGCGGACGGGTTCGGAAAGCGCCGCTTTCAGATAATCAAGCTCGCGCTCCATGGCGCGTCCCGCCGCAGACGGCAATATCCGCGCAACGCCTTCGGTTGAGGCGTGGGCGCGGTGTGCGGCTGAGAATGCATCATTGATGTAAATATCCGCGTGCTCCGCGAGCGCCTTTGCGAATTCCGGATCGTTCGCTTGTTCACCGGGATGAAACCGTGTGTTCTCAAGCAAAGCGACATCGCTTTCGAGCATGTTTTTGACGAGTTTTCGAACAGGATCGCCAATGCAATCCTCAGCGAACTCAACCGGACCGCCGAGCTTGTCGCCCAGCACTTTGGCCACAGGCGCAAGTGTGAATTCCGGGTCAACGGCGCCTTTTGGGCGCCCGAAATGCGACGCCAGCAACACGATGGCGCCTTTCTTCGACAGATCCTGTATCGTCGGCAACGCACGATCAATACGCGTGGCGTCGGTAACTTCGCCATCTTTCATCGGCACGTTGAAATCAACGCGCACCAGAACGCGTTTGCCGGCGACATCAAGGTCATCAAGTGTTCGATAGCCCGTCACTACAACCGCCCTAAATATGTTTCGCGAGTTCGAGCGCCGTGTCTGTCATGCGGGTCGAGAAACCCCACTCATTGTCGTACCATGAAAGCACGCGCACCAGTTTGCCTTCAAGAATTTGCGTCTGGTTCAGCGCAAAAGTCGACGAATGCGGATCATGATTGAAATCGGATGAAACCAGCGGCTTGTCCGTGCAGCCGAGAACGCCTTTCAGCGGCCCCTTGCTGGCCGCTTCGATCACGGCGTTGTTGATTTCTTCAACGCTCGTGTCTTTGTTCGGCGTAAACACAAGGTCAACTACAGATACGTTCGCCGTTGGCACGCGAATCGACGAGCCGTCAAGCTTCCCGTTAAGATCAGGCAACACGAGACCCACCGCTTTCGCAGCGCCGGTCGATGTCGGGATCATGTTGGTCGCGGCGCCGCGCGCGCGGTAAAGATCCTTGTGCAGTGTATCCAGCGTCGGCTGATCGCCGGTGTAAGAGTGGATCGTCGTCATATAGCCGCGTTCAATGCCAACCGCATCGTGCAGCACCTTGGCGACTGGTGCGAGGCAGTTTGTGGTGCACGATGCGTTCGATACAACAGTATCTTCCGCCGTCAGGCTGTCATGATTGACGCCAAAGACGATTGTCTTGTCGGCCCCCGACGCCGGGGCGGAAACCAGAACACGCTTTGCGCCGGCGTCCAGATGCATCGCCGCCTTGTCGCGCGCTGCAAAAATGCCGGTGCACTCGTAAACAATGTCCACACCCAGATCGCCCCACGGCAATTTCGACGGGTCGCGCTCGGCGAAGACTTTGATCGGTCCCGCCCCCACATCAATAGTATCGCTCGTGGATTTCACTTCATTCGGGAAGCGCCCATGCACTGAATCGTACTGCACGAGATGCGCGTTTGTTTCCACTGGCCCGAGATCGTTGATCGCGACGACCTCAACGCCTTCGCGGCCTGTTTCCATAATGGAACGCAGCGCCAGGCGCCCAATCCGTCCAAATCCGTTAATGGCAATTTTCAACGCCATGTCTTCCTCCTAACCAATCAACCGTTTCACTTCACTGGCGACCGCCGCTGGCGTTACGCCAAAATTCTCAAACAAATCACTTGCCGGCGCGGACGCGCCAAACCCTGTCATGCCGACAAAACCATCTTTCAACCGCAGGAATTGATCCCATCCCTGACGAATACCAGCTTCCACGCCAACCCGCGGACGGTCCCCAAGGACTTCAAGGCGATAGGACTCCGGCTGCATGGCGAAAAGTTCAAATGACGGCGCGGAAACGACGCGCGCCTTGACGCCTTCATCCGCAAGCCTGGCGCGCGCCGCCATCGCCAGGCTGACCTCTGACCCGGAAGCGATAATCGTTGCGTCGTCGTCATCACCGCCGGCCAGAACATACGCCCCGCGCGCGCAGAGATTTTCATCCATATGCGTGACGCGCACAGGCTCAAGCCCCTGCCGCGTCAGCGCAATAACGGAAGGCGTCGCGATATTGGTGAGGGCCAGCTCCCAGCATTCCGCAGTCTCTACCGCATCACAGGGTCGGTAGACATTAAGATTGGGGATCGCGCGCAGCGCCGCCACATGCTCCACCGGCTGATGGGTCGGCCCATCTTCTCCAAGACCGATGGAGTCATGGGTCATCACATAAACAACGCGCAGCCCCATCAACGCCGCAAGGCGAATGGACGGCCGGCAATAATCCGTAAACACCAGAAACGTACCACCATAAGGGACAACGCCGCCATGAAGGGCCATGCCGTTCATCGCCGCCGCCATGGCGTGCTCGCGGATGCCGTAATAAACATAACGGCCAGCGTAATCTTCAGACGTCAGCGGGCTCAGTTTTTTTGTTTTCGTATTGTTGGATCCGGTGAGGTCGGCGGAACCGCCAATCGTTTCATTGATGACATCGTTGACAACGCCAAGCGCCATCTCCGACGCTTTGCGGGTCGCAACCTTTTGCGGATCATCGGACAGCGATTTTTTATAATCGCGCATCGCCGGCGCGAGCGCGCCCGCATAATCGCCGGACAGCGCCGTGCGGAAGGCCTCGCATTGCGGATCTGCTTTTAGCCGCGCCTCCCAGGCGCCATGAGCGGCGGCGCCGCGGTTCCCGGCGTCGCGCCAGGCGGATAAAATGCCAGACGGCACGTCAAAAGGCGCGTGGGGCCAGTGCAGCGCCTCACGCGCGCCAGCAACTTCGTCCGCGCCCAATGGCGCGCCATGGGTCGCCGCCGTGCCCGCTTTGGTTGGCGCGCCAAGGCCGATTATCGTCTTGCAGGCGATCAATGTCGGGCGATCGGACTTTTGCGCCGTCGCGATCGCTGTCGCGATCGCCGCCGGATCATGACCATCGACACGCGCTGTCGCCCAGCCGGACGCGGCAAACCGGTCCAGTTGGTTTGTGGAATCCGATAAGGAAAGCGGACCGTCAATAGAGATATTGTTGTCATCCCAGAGAACAATCAGCTTGCGGAGTTTCAAATGACCCGCGAGCGAAAGCGACTCCTGACTGATCCCTTCCATGAGGCAGCCGTCGCCGGCGATGACATAGGTGAAATGATCAACCAGATCGTCGCCGAACCGTGCGTTCAAATGCGCTTCGGCGAGCGCCATGCCAACCGCATTGCCAAGGCCCTGGCCCAGCGGACCGGTTGTTGTTTCCACCGCCGGCGCATGGCCGTATTCAGGATGGCCCGCGGTTTTGGCGCCAAGCTGGCGGAAGTTTTTCAATTCTTCAATGGTCATACCCTCATAGCCGAGGAGATAGGCCAGCGAATAAATCAGCATCGAGCCGTGACCGGCGGACAGGACAAACCGGTCGCGGTCGGGCCAATCGGGGTTGGCGGCGTCAAATTTTAGAAACTGGGTGAACAAGACGGTCGCTACATCGGCCATGCCCATGGGCATGCCCGGATGGCCGGATTTCGCCTTTTCGACGGCGTCCATGGAAAGTGCGCGGATGGCGTTGGCCATCTGTGGAAAATCAGCGGCGGCCGGCGCGCTTTCTGACATTAATAAACCTCAATCCGCAAAAGCAAAAAATACGGGAAAATCAATGCGCGCTACATGCCTCCCAGCGATGCCAGGGTCAAGGGCGGTGAAACAGCATGGTCTGTTAGGTGTCGGCCCGCTGGACAGAATCGCCGCGCGCCTTCACATTGGCACAAAGTATACGAAAGAGCATGGGCAATGACTGTTCTGGAAAAAGCCGTTCTCGACCTCGCCAACGCCCTCGAAACTTTGGAAACAAAGCTTGAGGGCCGCCTCGACGATCAATCCGCGGACGGGGAAACGATTAAAGCGGCTCGCGGACAGGCCCGCGCCGCCCGCAATCACGCAGCCACGGTCAGCCGCGAGCTTTCCGGCGCGATTGGCGATCTGAAATCTCTGCTCGATGACCATGACACTGTTTCGAAAGGCTGAAACCGATGGCGCAAGTCGAAATCCGCGTGAATGGCCGCGACTATAAAGTGACCTGTGATGACGGTCAGGAACAGCGGCTGCAACAGCTCGCGGCTCATTTCGATCGTCATGTGACGCAGCTTTCAGATGAATTGGGCCAGATTGGCGATTCGCGCCTGATGCTCTTGTCCGCCCTGACCGTATGCGACGAGCTTTTCGAAGCCCGCGAGCGGGCGAGCGACCTTGAGGGCGCGGCCGACGCGCTGGAGCCCGGCACGATCGGCGCAGCGAGCCGCGCGATTGAAGCGGCGACAGCGCGGGTCAACGAGATCGTCGCGCGCGTAGACGACCACTGATCATGGTAATGGCGGGATCGGCTGGGCTCGCTCATTATCGAGATAACGCACCAATGTCGGCTTGATTGAGCCTTTATCGAAATCAAACAGCAGCGGATTGCCTGTGGGGATTTCGAGGCTGACGATGTCGTCATCGGCTACGTTGAGCAGCAACTTCACCAATGCGCGCAACGAATTGCCATGGGCTGAAATGACCAGCGACTCGCCCGCTTTCAGACGCGGCTCAATCTCCTTACGGAAATACGGCTCAACCCTGTCTAACGTTAGTTTCAGCGACTCGGAATCCGGCACATCAACGCCAAGCGCCCTGTAGCGTGGGTCATCCGCCATATTGTGTTCGCTGTCCGCATCCATCGGCGGCGGCGGCGTGTCATAGCTGCGGCGCCAGATTTTCACCTGATCAGCCCCGTGCTTCTCGGCGGTTTCGGCTTTATTGAGCCCGGTCAGACCGCCATAATGACGTTCGTTCAATTGCCAGGCGCGCATCACCGGCAACCACATGCGGTCCATCTCATCAAGCACGATCCAGAGCGTTCTGATCGCGCGCTTCTGGACGGAGGTATAACAGGCCGCGAATTCAGATCCGGTCGCCGTCAGCAGCGCGCCAGCCTTTTTCGCCTCTGCGCGCCCCTGATCGGTGAGATCGACATCGACCCATCCGGTGAACCTGTTTTCAAGGTTCCATTGGCTTTGCCCATGACGGATGAGTGCAAGGCGCGTCATCATTTAATCTCCTGAATGTTACACTTTGCGCCCTCATAAGCGGTCGAACGTCAGTTGGCTAGGCGGCGAAAATCGCTAGATTGCCAAAAAACCGCCGAAAGGAATTCATCATGTCAAAAGCCGCAAAGATCGCCCTGGCGCTGCATGGCGGCGCAGGCGCGCGCGCCGGCCGCGACTATTCCAAAGCCGAAGCGCATTTGCTGGAACTGACAACGCGCGGAAAAACCATGCTGGAAGACGGCGCCCCGGCGCTCGACATTGTGGAACGCCTTGTCGAGGAGATGGAGATCTCGGGTCTTTACATCGCCGGTAAAGGCGCGCCACCGAACAAAGCCGGTTACGCGGAGCTTGATGCGTCAATCATGGCGAGTGGCCCGACGGAAACATCGGACGGCGAGTTTGTGCGCAAAGCGGGTTCAATCGCCGCCGTCCGGCATTTGAAAAGCCCCATCAGAGCCGCCCGCGCGGTCATGGATGAAACACCGCATGTGATGCTGGCCGGTCGCGGCGCCGAAAATTTCTGCCGCGAGCGCGATTTCGAATTCATTCAGGACCCTGAAAATTATTACGTTGTCCCGGTCGGCGTTATGCCAGAGGAAATGACCCAAGCCGAGTTGGGGCACGGCACCGTCGGCGCGGTTGCGCTTGACGCCGCCGGGCGTCTCGCCGCAGCCACTTCAACCGGCGGCGTCTTCGGAAAATTCGAGGGCCGGGTCGGCGACACGCCGCTGATCGGATCGGGGAGTTGGGCCGATGAACAGGTCGCCGCATCCTGTACCGGCCTTGGCGAATACTTCATTCTCGCCGGCGGCGCTCAGGATGTTGCGAGCCGCGTTCGCTATCAGGGAGCCGATCTTCACCAGGCGACAGCGCATCTGATCAAGGATGTCGCGCGCCTCGGCGGCGATGGCGGCGTCATCGCCGTCTCCAGGGACGGCGATGTTGCTTTCGCGTGGAACTCGGACGGCATGAAGCGCGCCGGTTTCGGCCCAAGCCAGGATTTATTCGCCGCCACCTTCTAGATCGCGGATTTGTTCTGAAGACGCGCGACCTGCAGCTCCACGCGTTTGACCTCACGGATCACGCGATTGGATTCCATGCGCATCCAGAACCAGACTTTCATAAAAGCCACCATGGTCATCAAAAACCAGGCGACAGCGGCCCACTGAGCGGATTCCAGTGCGACAGGCGCAGTAAAAAAACGCCATCCGGCATAAACAGCACCGGCAAAAAGCCCGATGCTCGCAAACATTGCGATACCCGCAATCCAACCCTGACGCCCTTGAAAGACGGAGAGGCTTTGCGCGATCAGTCCCTGTTCACCGAACTGGTCCAGAAGATCACGATCTTCCGCATCCAGCGCTTCCTGAATTTTGTTATCAATGTCATTCATCTGACGTTCCTCCTTCCAGCGACGCACGTAACTTGCGCCGCGCATGCATAAGGCGGGTCTTGACGGTGCCCGCGGGAACCCCAAGCGCTGCGGCGATTTCCGCAACGCTAAAATCTTCTCGATAAAAAAGCGCGATGGCCGCCCGCTGATCGGCAGGCAACGCCGCCATGGCCATTCGTAGTGGCGTACCATCCGCATGCGCCTCAACGCGGGCGGCGCTCTCCACTTCAGGTTTTGGTTCAGCTGCATAGGCCGCATTCAACCGGCGACTGCGTTGCGCCCGGCGGATTGCATCCGCCGCACGCCGCGTTACGATCCGATAAGCCCATGCCGGAAACGTGGCGGCGTCATTGAGACGCCCCACCCCCCTGGCGATATCGCTCCACCCTTCCTGCACAACGTCGCGGGCAAGCTCATGATCGCCGGTAAGTCTGCATGCATGAGCGTAGAGCTTCCCATGCCAGCGCTCTGCGAGACGGTCAAAAGCGGCCCTGTCGCCGCTGCGCGCGGACGCCGCCAGATATTCATCCAGAACCCGCTGTTTGTTCCGACGCATGGCCGCGCCCCTCCGGATCAACTTCGCTATGACCTATAAGTCGCGCCAAGTCGCCAATCGGTTCAATGGAAAAATATTCTTATCTGCCAGAGCCTTACGCCAAAAAGGCTTTATTCAGCGGCCTCAGCGCGATTGCCGCTCGCCGCCGCGGCGTTTTCAACGCGGGAATAGACGTCATCGACGATATAAATCGGGCGTCTTTTGACCTCGGTAAAAAGCCTTGAGATATATTCACCGAGAACGCCCACCGATATAATCTGTATACTTCCGAAAAATAGAATAAAAACAAGCAGCGATGCATAACCAGGCACGTCGCTGCCTGTGATCAGGGTGCGCAGGATAATCGCCGTTGCGTAGAGAAATGAAAGAAACGCGACAATACCGCCGAGATAACTCCACATGCGCAAAGGCACCGTGGAGAAGCTGACAAACCCGTCAAGGGCGAAATTCCACAGACGCCAGAAATTGAACTTGCTTTCCCCCGCTGCGCGTTCGGGCCGCGCATAAGGAACGCCAATCGACTTGAAGCCAACCCAGGCGAACAGCCCCTTCATGAACCGGGAACGTTCTGGCAGACACTTGATCGTCTCGACTACACGGCGATCCATCAGCCGATAGTCACCGGTATTTTCCGGAATCTTCACGCCCGATATTTTGTTGAACAACCGGTAGAAACCTTCGGCCGTAAATCGCTTTGCATAGGCGTCGCTGGTGCGGTCCTCACGCGATCCATAAACCACGTCAAACCCATCGCGCCATTTCGCAATAAACGCCTCGATCAGTTCTGGCGGATCCTGAAGATCGACATCCATGACGATGACAGCATCGCCACGCGCATAATCAAGCCCCGCCGTCAGCGCAGCTTCCTTTCCGAAATTACGCGAAAACGCGACGACGCGAATCTCAGGGTGATCATCAGCCAGCGCTAGCAGCTTTTCACCGGTTCCATCGGTGCTGCCGTCATCAATGAAAACCAGTTCACAATCATAGTCGCCATCGGCAACTGTCTTTTTGATGGTGTCGACAAACAGCGCAATGCTTTCCGTTTCATTGTAGCAGGGCGCGACAATGGAAATCAGCGGATGCGTCGGGCGCGCCGGCGGCAGGATGCCGGCGCTTTCAATATTGCGGGCGACGGTGGTCACGTCTTACATCCTCGCCGTTTAAAATAATTTCGAATTTTCGCGGCGAAGCGTTAACAATTAAGAAACGGTTGACTCTAATGCCAGAGACCCGCGTCGGGCGTTCATCGACCCCTGAAACACCTGATTACACCAGAAACCCGACGATTTCCTTGACCTCACGAACAATCGGATCGGCAATCGCCGACGCCTTCTCAGCGCCTTGCGACAGGACGCCGGACAAAAATCCCGGATCGCCCTCAAGCCTGCGCAATTCGGCGCCAATCGGCGCGATTTTTTCAACGACAAGATCCGCCAGCGCTGGTTTGAAAACGCCAAAGCCCTGCCCGCCATATTCAGCCAGAACCGCCTCATCGGACTTGCCCGCGAGCGCGCCATAGATGCCGACAAGATTGCGCGCCTCCGGTCGGTCTTCCAGCCCTTCAACTTCGGATGGCAAGGGTTCGGGGTCCGTCTTGGCCTTCTTGATTTTCTTCGCGATGAGGTCGGCTTCATCGGTCAGATAGATACAGGCGTTTTCCGACGGATCGGACTTCGACATTTTCGCCGTGCCGTCGCGCAGGGACATGACCCGAGCCCCCGGTCCCTTAATCAGCGGCTCCGGCAATGGGAAGAAATCAGGCGTCTCGAAATCGTGATTGAACTTTGCAGCGATGTCCCGGGAAAGCTCCAGATGCTGTTTCTGGTCCTCGCCCACAGGCACATGGGTCGCCTTGTATACGAGAATATCCGCCGCCTGCAGCACCGGATACGTGTACAGACCCACGGACGCGCGCTGCTTGTCCTTGCCGGCCTTGTCCTTGAACTGGGTCATGCGGTCGAGCCAGCCGAGCCGCGCAACGCAGTTGAAAATCCAGGCGAGTTCCGCATGGGCGCGCACGCCTGATTGATGGAAGACAACCGCTTTTTCAGGATCAACGCCCGCGGCGATATAGGCCGCCGCAATGTGAAATGTCTGCTCGCGCAGCTTCACCGGGTCCTGCCAGACTGTGATTGCATGCATATCGACGACGCAAAAATTGCAGTCATATTGATGCTGAAGCTCGACGAATTTTCGGATTGCCCCGAGATAATTGCCGAGTTGCATATCGCCTGACGGTTGAATGCCCGACAACACCCGCATAGGGCCCTGATATCCAGTCATTAAATCTGGTCTTTCTATTCTGCAGCGGGCCCGACTGGCCGGTTCAGGCCTTGCCCGCGATGGCTTTGTAGTCAGAAGCCTTCGCGGCGCCAAGCGCGAATGCAAGCAGGCCGTAAGACGCCGCCCCAGCTCCTGACAGCAGGACAATCGCGATCCAGTCCCGGCCCCAGAATATCGTCGCAATTTCATCCGTATACGGCAGCGAGAAATGCAGCAAGACGGCGAGCCCGCCGGTCGCGGCGACAATGCGAACAAGCCGCTCGGCCAGCCGCCCGCCCGGCTGGAACTGTCGGCGGCGGTAGAGCTTCTGCGCCAGCAAACCGACCTGAACCCAGGCGGCGACCGCTGTTGCAATCGGAACGCTGATAAATCCAAATCTTGGAAACAGCGCTAACGCCAGGACCGTATTCAAACCGATGGCGACCAACGCGTAGTTCATCGGCGTCTTCGTATCTTCCCGGGCGAAAAAGGCCGGCGAGAAAATCTTGTGCCAGACAAAGGCTGGCAGCCCTAAGCCAAAGATAGCGAGCGCCGCCCCCGTCATCGCCACATCATGCTCTGTGAACTTTGATTCACGCGCCCCGAAAAACGACAGCGCATCGGATGCAACGCCCCGGAAAAGCGCATCGCAAATTGGCGCGCCCATGATCACGAATGCGATGGCGGCCGGAAAACAAAGCAACGCGGAAAGCTCCAGCGAGCGATTGATGGCGCGCGCGGCGCCGACCTCATCACCTTCCTTCACCCGGCGCGACAGCATTGGTAACAAGACGATGCCCAATGCAATGCCGATAATCGCTAACGGCAACTGATAAAGCTGATCGGCATTCATCAACCAGGAAACAGCGCCCGGTTCACGGCTGGCGATGTTGGTGCCGATGATAAGATTGATCTGCACCGCTCCGGCGCTGATGAAACCGGGCGCGCCAAGTGCAAACAGCCGTTTGACATCCGGGGTCAGTTTCGGCAGCCGCAGCCGCAACAGATAACCTTGCCTGGCGGCGCCGATGACCAGCATCGCAAGCTGCACAAGACCGCCGGCAAACACAGCCCATGCCGCAGCCTGGCCCGTAATCTCGGTCTCAGCATTCGCATAAAGCAGGATCGCCGCAATAAGACAGATATTGAGCGCCAGCGGCGCAGAGGCGGCGGCCGCGAAACGGCCCAACGAATTCAAAACGCCGCTCATCAGTCCGACCAGGGACATCATAATCAGATAGGGAAACATAATCCGTGTATAGAGCGTTGCAAGGTCAAATTTTGCCGGCTCATTTTCAAAACCAGACGCCAGCAAATAAACAAACAACGGCGCCGCGATTTCAACGAGCGCTGTCAGCAGCGTGAGAATGAAAACGAGCGAGGCCAGCACTTCTTCGGCGAACTGTTTTGCCGCCGCGTGTCCCTCACTGACCTGCTTCCCCTGAAACAACGGAATAAACGCAGCGTGAAAAGCGCCCTCGGCAAACAGGCGGCGAAACATATTCGGCAGGCGAAACGCCGCCCAGAACGCATCCGCGACCGGATTGCCGCCGGCGCCGATGACCCCTGCGATCAGGATCTGGCGCACAAAGCCGAGGACGCGGCTGACCATCGTCATGCCGCTGACCGTCGCGAGAGATTTGAACAGATTACCGCTCATCAACGTCCGTATAATCTTGAATTACGGCGAAAAGCGTTAATGGGGTTCACGCTTGTGAACCAGTAGAAAGAACCTCGAAAAGCCTTTTCTCGATTCGGCCCAAGGTCTTGAAATCAGTGATTTTTCGGCGCTGACGGTCGCACAGATAAAACGCATCCACAGCCCGCTCGCCATAGGTGGCGACATGTGCGGACGCAATTGTAACATCGAGATCGGACAGCGCTTTGGAAAGTTCGTAAAGAAGACCCGGACGGTCGAGCCCCTCCGCCTCAACCACGCTGGCGTCTTCAGACGCCTCAAGCTCAATACGAACAGCGGGGGCGACGGAGAAAATATTGCGGCGGTCGCCAAAAAGACGGCTGGGTTGCGGCGCTTTCGACGGCGTTTCGCGCGCTGCCGACAAGAGCACGCTATGCAGACGACGGGCTTGTTCCTGATCATCCAGCGGCGCGCCGTCCGATGACTGCACCGCGAAGATATCGAGCGCTTTGCCATCCTGCGTCGTCAGCGCCTGCACCGACCGCACGCTCATGCCGGTGGCGGCGACCGCGCCCGCCAGATCGGCGAGAAGGCCGGTTCGGTCATCGGCATAGACAATCGCTTCCAGGTCGCCGTCGCGGGGCGTCACGGTCACAGCCGCGTCCGCACGGTCATTTTCCGCCGCGCGCGCCAGATAGGCGAACCGCACCAGAATATCGGGATCAACGCATCGCAACATGTGCTCGGTCAAACGAGCCAGAAAACTCTCCTTGTCTTCATCGGGCCAGTCCCCAAGACGAGATTTTGTCGTTGAGCGAGCTAATGCGGCGCGCTCCGACAATCGTTGGTCCAACGCATCCTCACCGTCGTCGAACCAGGCAAGCGTTGCCTCGTAAAGCTCGGTAATCTGCCGGCGCGTCACTTCATCCCACGAGTGATCGCTGACAATGCGCAAATGACACACGCTGAGCACCAGAATGAGATCAAGCCGTTGACGGTTTTCCACTTCTCTGGCGAAAGTCGAGATCGCATGTGCTTCGGTCAGATTGCGTCGCTCCGCCGTCCGTACAAGAAGCAAGTGACGAGACGCCGCCCACCCGGCGAGCCTGGCGTCTTCTTCGTCAAGCCCCAACCTTTTCGATACGCGCGTAATCAATTTCTCGCAGTCAGGAACGGATTTTTTCTTCACCGTCCAGACAGATTCGTGCAGCAACATGGCGATAAAAAAGACCAGCGGCTGTTTTGCATCAGCCATGATTTTTGATGCAACCGGGTGATCGTCTTTCAGTTCGCCATTTCGGATTCTCGCCAGCATGCTGACGCAGCGCAAAACATGCTCGTCGAGGGTAAACCGCCGGTAAAGACCGTAATCGATACGTCCAACAATCGAGCCATAAGCGGGAATATATTTGCTAAGCAGGCCCGTTTCGGTCATCACGCGCAACACGCGCACAGGATCGACTGTATTGGCCAGGATTCCTGCAAACAGGCTTGCAATAACAGGGTCCTTACGCACCGCCGATGTAACGCTGGGCGCCTGTTCGGAAACAATCGCTAACGCATCCGGGTGGAAATCAATCTGCGGCTTCTTCGAAAAAGCGCGAAACAAGCGGAACAAATCCCGCGGCTGTCGCCGTGCTTTGGCCGCGCTTTCAAAATCAAGGCGGCCATTACGGATACGAAGGTTGGGTTTGCCCGGCGCCTCGTCCTTTTGCATGTATTTCGGCAACAATTTCGGCAGATGCGGCAGCCGTTTGGTGCGCTCTTCTTCCAGTCGGGAACACAAAATACGTGTCAGGCGGCCAATCTCGACAGTATTGAGGAAATAGTGCTTCATCAGCCGCTCGGCGGCCGTCATGTCCGAACGATCAGCATAGCCAAGACGCTCAGCGATCTCGGGCTGTACGTCAAAGGTCAGTTTTTCGTCCGCCCTGCCGCGCAAGTCGTGAAGATGCGCCCGAACGGACCATAAAAACCGCTCCGCCTTGACCAGCGCCCGCCGTTCCAGCGGGTCCATGATTTTATCGACCACCGCGCTGGCGCCGATTTCTCCGTCAAATACATATTTATAGAGCCAGCGCAGCATTTGCAGATCGCGCAAGCCGCCTTTTCCTTCCTTGATGTCCGGCTCTACAAGATAGCGCGTCTCACCAGCACTGATCTGGCGCTCTTCCTGCTCTTTCAACTTGGCTGCTACAAATTCACTTGCCGTTCGCTTACGGAGCTTATCGAAATGGCTTTGAAACTCCTCAAAAAGCGGTTTTGATCCACACATGAAACGCGCATCGAGATAGGCGGTGCGCGCAACCATATCTTCTTTGGCGAAACCGGCCGCGCTTTTGGGCGTATGAACGCCATGGCCGATTTTCATGCCACTGTCCCATAAAGGATAAAGCAAAAAATCAATCAGTGGGCGGATTGCAGCTTCATCGTCCGATGAATATAGAAACAACAAGTCAATATCCGAAAATGGCGCCAACATGCGCCGCCCGTAACCCCCGACCGCACAGACCGCCACATTGCCGCCCGGACCACTCGTGACCGGCGCCATCGCGAAGAGCATCGTAACCATATCATCAACAGACTTGGCGAGGTGACGGGCGAGCCGGTCGCCCCTCATCGCATTCGCGAATGCGTCCCTACGGATTTTGGGAAGGCGCTCACGCAAGAGCTTGCCCACAACGCCATGACTTTGCCCCGCCTTCTCAGCGGCGACAGCTGCCTTCAATCCACGTCGAAACGCGGCGGCGTCAGGCGTGATCCTGCTGGCTTTCGAAGTTGTGCGAGTCGTCACGCGGGACCGGCCCCTTAGCGCCGCCAATCTGATAAGCTGGCATTGTCGCGTGCAGCGGCGCGCAATTCAACCGCGCTAGGGCGCCAAACGACCTAGCATAACCGCCGCCGCAGCCTCGCCGCGTATAGCCGCCTCGGCGCACCATGTCTTAGCTGCCCGCATATCAGCGGAAGCGCCCGCGCGAGCGTGCATCATGCACAATTTGTACGCCGCTTCGCCGGATTTCGGAAACTCGGTGACTGGCGCAGCGGCGGCGACTTTCAGCCAGCGTATCGCCTCCTCGTTCGAAGGAGCCACGCCATCGCCATATTCGTACCGTTTCGCCAAACGCCAGGCGAGAACCGGATCGCCCATGGATGCGCGATGGGTTTCAACCTCGATAATGTCATCAAGCGACGGGGAGAAAGCCAGTCCCTCCCGGCGCAGTTCTTCCAGCTTGATCAACGCCGCGTAATCACCGTGCTTCGCCGCGTCGCTCAGCAATCCGACGGCGCGATCAGGATCGAACGCGTCTTTTGCATCATGATCCAGCAGAATATAGGCGACATAGCGTTTGGCGCGCAGATTACCAGCCATTGCGATCGGGGTGAGTAACTCTTGCGCCTGATGAAAATCGCCGGACTTGTAAGCGGCAATGCCGTTGCGCATGCTGCTCGACTGGCTGTCCCCGGCGAAGGCCGGACCAGTTAATCCCAGTGCAATGGCGGCAAGGATAAGTTTCAGCAAGACTTGATTCCCATTGATCCGCCCGCTGGGCGCGCAGTCCTTATGCCGACTTTGAAATGGATTTCAAGCGGTAAAGCGTATCCAACGCTTCACGGGGACTGAGGCTGTCCGGATTAACCTCGTTCAGCGCCTCTTCTAACTGATTCGGCGCGCCCTCAGCGCCTGGCGAAGGCTTTGGCGGCGGGGCGGCGGCAAACAGAGGCAACTCCTCAACCGCGCCGCCGGTCTGGCGCTGCTCCTCAAGGAGAGCGAGGATGGCCTCAGCCCGTTCAATCACGAGCGGCGGCAGTCCGGCCAGGCGCGCCACCGCAACCCCGTAGGAGCGGTCTGCGGGGCCCGTCCCAACCTCATGAAGGAAGACAACGTCGCCCTTCCACTCGCGCACTTTCATCGACATGTTGACGAGCCGCCCGAGACGCTCCGAGAGCGCTGTCAGTTCGTGGTAGTGGGTCGCGAAGAGCCCGCGGCAACGGCTGACATCGTGGAGATGTTCAATCGCCGCCCAGGCAATCGACAGCCCGTCAAAGGTGGACGTACCGCGCCCGATTTCATCAAGGATGACCAGCGAGCGCTCGGTCGCCTGATGCAGGATCGCCGCGGTCTCCACCATCTCCACCATGAAGGTTGAGCGGCCGCGAGCAAGTTCGTCGGAGGCGCCGACGCGGGAGAATACACGATCGACAACGCCGATATGGGCCGACGCCGCAGGGGCGAAGGAGCCCGCCTGCGCAAGAATAGCAATCAACGCATTTTGCCTGAGAAAGGTCGACTTGCCGGCCATGTTCGGCCCGGTCATGAGCCATAGTTGCGCCGCGTCATCATCGCTCAGCGAACAGTCATTGGCGACAAAGGCGGGATCGCCCGCCGCCCTAAGCGCCCGCTCCACAACAGGGTGGCGCCCGCCGACTATGTCGAAACCAGTGCTCTCATCCACCACCGGGCGAACATAGTTTTCTTCCAAAGCGAGTTCGGCGAGCCCGGAATAGACATCGATCTCCGCCAGCGCAGCGCCCGCAGCCGATATTGCGTCCCGGCGGGCCAATATTGCGGTCACTATCTCTTCAAACAGTTCAAGCTCGCGGGCGAGCGCCTCATCGCGGGCGCGGGAGATTTTTGCATCAAGATCGGCAAGCTCGCCGGTTGTGAAACGCACGGCGCTCGCCAACGTCTGACGATGAATAAAGGTGTCGCTGGAAGGCGGCGCCATCAATTTATCGCCATGAGACGGCGGCGTTTCAACAAAATAGCCAAGGACATTATTGTGCTTGATCTTCAGCGCCTTGACGCCGGTGAGGTCGCGATACTGCGCCTCCAGTCCGGCGATGACGCGGCGCGACTCATCACGCAGCGTACGGACTGAATCAAGCCCGGGGTCATAACCTTTGGCGATAAACCCGCCATCCCGAGAGAGAAAAGGCGGGTCTGCGCTCAGCGCCTCTTTCAGCATCGTGATCAGCGCGGAAAAACCTTCGCCATGTCGATCTTCCAGGGCGGCAATCGTTTCTGAAAGTGATAGCGGCGCTTTATCTAAATGTTTTGCATCTGAAATTTCGCCCGCCATTTTGCGCGCATTGATCAGCGCATCTCTGATTGCCGTCAGGTCGCGCGGCCCGCCGCGACCAAGCGACAGACGCGAAATGGAACGCACAACATCAGGCGTCTGTTTCAGCACCTCGCGCGCGACGCCGCGCAAGTCATCGGAATGACGAAAAAAATCAACTGCATCATATCGGGCATTGATCGACTTGGGGTCCGTTAACGGCGCCGCCAGTCTCGCCGCCAGAAGCCGGGCGCCGGCGCCGGTGACGGTCTTATCGATCGCCCAGAGGAGCGATCCCTTGCGCCCGCCTCCCTGAACCTGAGTCAGTTCCAGCGAGGCGCGTGTCGCCGCGTCAATCGCCATGGCTGAAGACGCCGATACGCGGCGCGGCGCATGCAACGCCGGCATCCGGCCGGCCTGAGTCAATTCAACATAGGAGAAAAGCGCGCCAAGCGCAGCGCATTCCGCACGGGAGAAATCGCCAAACCCGTCAAGCGACGCAACCATGAACGCCTCCATGACCCGGCGCTGGCCGCTTGCCGAATCGAATTGCTGCGACGGCCAGAGGGTCAGGGCGCCCGCATCCGAAAATGCGTCAATCGCAGCAGACCAACCTGGCGCATCGACACCGTCCGGAGCGATCAGTTCTTTGGGGGAGATCACCGCCAGATCAGAAGCGATTGCGGTCTCATTCGTGTCACGTACGGAGAGCTCGCCAGTTGATACATCGACCCATGCGATTGCGGCTTCTTCGCCGCCGCGCAAAACCGCCAGCGCGCTCAGAAAATTGTTCGAGCGTGAATCGAGCAGCGCGTCTTCGATAATCGTGCCGGGCGTAATGGTGCGAACGATCTCCCGACGGACAACGGACTTGGCTCCACGCTTTTTCGCTTCCGCCGGATTCTCCATCTGCTCGCAGATCGCAACCTTAAAGCCGGCGCGGATCAGTTTCGCCAAATAAGATTCATAAGAGTGGAAAGGCACGCCGCACATCGGGATGTCATCACCCCCGTGCTGCCCGCGCTTTGTGAGCGTAATGTCGAGCGCGCCCGCCGCTGTTACCGCATCGTCAAAAAACAATTCATAGAAATCACCCATGCGATAGAACAACAACGCGTCGGGGGCGTTTTCTTTAATGGAAAAATACTGCGCCATCATCGGCGTTGGCGGCGGCGTTTTTTTACCGCTTAAATCTGCAGTCTTTTTTATGTCAGACCGGGGGTTGGTCATTTCAAAAATGTCGCTCCGAAAAACTGCAATACAAAAGTAATCCTAGCTTTTCTTTTTAATAACGAATTGATCTTTTCAAAAAACCCGCGAGGATAAGCTATATCATCAATGCTTGGCCTCATGTCCGTAAATCACATTACCAGAACTCAAATCAATATAGGCGCGCGCTCGGTACCGCTGGTCGCACGGGTAAACCGGCGCGCCAAGCGGCTTATCGTCAAAGTTGACCCGGTGGCTGGGGAAATCTTGGTGACCGCCCCATCCAAAAAAAGCGTCCCTGAAGCGATTCGATTCGCCCGTGACCGGCGTGACTGGATCGAAACTCAGCTTGATGACCGGTTGTTGGCCCGCGAATTTGTGGAAGGCATGACGATCCCATTTCAGGGCGAAAATTATACGATTGTCCGCGAAGGGGGGCCGCGTTCGCCGGTGCAGATTGACAGTGGCGAACCTCTGGTCATTCGCGTCGGCGGGGACGCGGCCCATTTGAATCGGCGGCTGGTGGACTGGATGAAGCGCGAAGCGCGCGTAAAGCTAACCGAACGCGTCGATTATTATTGCGCCCAACTGGAAAAGCGACGCCGCGCCATTCGCATTCGCGACACCCGCACCCGCTGGGGATCATGTTCTTCGGACGGCGTTCTGTCTTTTTCCTGGCGCTTGATATTGGCGCCGCCGGACATCCTCGACTATGTCGCCGCGCATGAGTGCGTTCATCTTATTCACATGGACCATTCGCCAGCGTTCTGGCGACGACTAGCGACACTCGGCGTTAATGCGCGAAAAGCCGCAAACTGGTTCGACAACCAAGGCGGTGAACTATTCGCCTACGGTGTCGCCGCAACGACGGAACAATCAGCCGGTCGCGTCTAAAAGCTCGGCGATCGGATCGTTTGGCGCCGGCGCCGGTTCTTGATCAATGAGCGGCGCGATCACCGGCGCAACGTATCTGGGCGGCAACACGCGCGCCATAATCTCGCGCCAGATAATCGCCGGCGCCCGGCCACCCGTAACGCCCGCCATAGGCGTGTTATCATCGCGCCCGACCCAGACAACGCACACAAACCCGCCCGTATGACCAGCGAACCAACCATCACGATTGTTCTGCGACGTGCCGGTTTTCCCTGCAACATTATAGCCCGCGACCGATGCGGCGCGACCTGTGCCCCAATCCACAACCGCACGCATCATGTGATTGACCTCATTAATCGCCGAGGACGAGGCCGCCTGATCCAGAACCGAACCTGGACGCTGAAAAATCAGATCGCCATCAGCTGTTTCAATCCGGTCGATGACGCGGGTTTGCACCCGAAAGCCGCCATTGGCGAATGGCGCATAGGCGCCCGCCAGCGCCAGCGGCGAGACATCGTCAACGCCAAGCGCAAGAGACGGCCCCGGACCCAGTGCGCCAGGCCAGCCCATGGATTGCGCCGTACGCCGGACGGCTACGCGGCCAGCGGTTTCCTGCACTCTGATTGTTGCGCTATTCAGCGATCGCGCAAGGGCTTCCCGTAGTGACACCTCGCCATAGTATTTGCTGTCGTAATTGTCAGGGGACCATTTCCCGATGCTGACCGGCGCATCAAGTACGATATCGTCAGCTCGGTAGCCCTGCTCCATGGCCGCCAGAAAAACAAAAGGTTTGAAAACCGAACCAGGCTGGCGATGCGCTTGTACGGCCCGATTAAACTGGCTTTCCTGATAGTCGCGACCGCCAATCATCGCCCGCACGGCGCCCTCGCCATCCATGATGACAACCGCGCTTTGGGTTTCCGACAGATCGCTCTGCGCGCTCGCCACACCGGCGATCAGACCCATTTCCGCCGCCGCCTGCGTCGCTGGATCAAACGTCGTCCAGACCGTTAGGTCAGCATCAAGGTCCCCGGCAATCAACCGCGCTTCACGAGAGGCGTAATCAACGAAATAGGGCGCCGCAGAAAATCGCGGCGACGACAAGATGATCGGTTGCTGAACAACCGCCGCCGCTTCTTCAGGCTCCAGAAAACCGGCGACCACCATTTGATCAACGACAAGCCGGCCGCGACGGCCTGCATCTTCCGGGTTCGACGTCGGCGCAAAACGCGACGGCGCTTTCAGCAAGCCCGCCAGCACTGCGGCTTCGCCAATCTCCAGCTGGCGCGCAGGCTTCGCGAAATACCGGTAACTCGCCGCATCAATACCATAGGCGCCCGCACCGAAATAAACGCGGTTGAGATAAAGCGTCAGAATTTCTTCTTTGGTGAATTTTTGCTCCAGCCAAAGGGCGAGCAAAAATTCCTGGGCTTTTCGTTTGATGGTTCGGTCCGCGCTCAAAAAAACATTTTTCGCCAATTGCTGGGTGATCGTTGAGCCGCCCTGAACCACGCCGCCTTGCCTCGCATTGACGATCAGCGCACGCACGACCGACACTGGATTGACGCCGAAATGATGATAGAAATTGCGATCCTCGACGGCGAGAATCGCTTCCGGTACATAACGCGGCAACTCAGCGAGGCGCACGGGCGCCCCCATGCTGGCGCCGTGAATGCGGATGGGCGAGCCGTCTGCGGCAAGCAGGGTTATCTTCGGCGCCCCACTGTCGCGCCAAAGAGCGTTCGTGTCCGGCAGATCCCGCGCGAAATAGACAAATAGCGCCGCCAGTCCAATCAGCATGCTCAGGCAAAATACGCCTGCATCAGCAACGAGCCCCAGATAGGTCTTGCCGCGCGCCGTTTTTCGGCGCCGCACACGCGATGGCGCCGCGCGCTTTGCTTTGCGTTTTCTAGCCATCGCCCATGCTTCGAAGACCATGGTTAACGCCGAGTAAACAGGCAGGATTTTCGCCCTTGTACAATCGGGTCAGGCAGCGCAATTGGCGCCTGAAATGGAGCTGACTTCGGAGCGAAAGCGCCTCGCTTGGCCAACACCTGAAACGGGACGACGAATCTGGTCTATATTCTCATGGTTTAGGCGTGCATCGGCGCGCGAAATGCCTATGATCGCTTGTTCTCCGAATATCGTCGGAGACTATCGGGGTGAAACTGAATTCCATGATGGCAGACGCAACGCAAAGCTTTGCGCCAATCGACGAAAAAACCGACGCGATTGTTCAGGGCGCGCGCACAACCTTTCTGTCACTTGGTTATGACGGCGCAAGCATGGACCAGATTGCGCTGACCGCCGGCGTATCCAAGCGAACCGTGTACAATCGGTTCCGCTCCAAGGAAGAATTGTTCGGTGCCGCCATTGAAGAGACCTGTAGAAACCTGCTGCCGGTCAATGTCGAGGAAATCGAGGCCAGCCTGCCGCCGGAAGAGTTTATACTGCAACTCAGCCGTCAATTCGTTGAAGGCATATTGCAGCCTGAAGCGCTGGCGTTACGCCGCATCGCGTCCTTTGAAGCCGGTCGAACACCGGAAATTGGCCGCTGCTACCTCAAGCATGGTCCTGAATGGATGGTTGAACAATGCGCCCCCATTATCGAGCGGCTGTCCGCAAGGGGCGCTTTAAAGGCTGATGATCCACGCGCGGCGCTATGGCGGCTGGGCGCCCTGATTACTGAGCCGCTCCACACCCAACTGTTGCTTGGCGCATCTTCGCCCGATCTGAAAAAAGCGATTGATGATCAGGTGAAAAACGGGGTTGCAGCGTTTTTTACGCTACACGCACCCTGACCCTTCTTTAATTTAACGAGCGCGAAATGCGGCGCGCCGTGCAATAAAAAGCTGGCGCAACGATGTTGCGCCAGCTTTCATTACTGTTCTCACTTCAATCTTAGATGAAGGAGATTGTAACTTCGGTGCGACGGTTCAGCGGCTCGCGAACACCATCTGGTGTCGGTGTGGCCGGGTTCGTCTCACCATAAGCTTCAGTACGGATGCGGTCGGCTGAAACGCCGTTGGCGATCAGCGCATCACGAACGACGCGAGCGCGACGCTCTGAGAGCGCCTGGTTATAAGCTGAAGAACCAGAGGTATCCGTGTTGCCGGAAACGACGACAGTTTCGATGTCGTTTTCAAGCGCACGGGCCGCTGCTTCCTGGATCAGAGAAGACGCCTGCGATGTCAGGTTCGACTTATCGTAGTCGAAATAGACCGTGAAGTTGACAGGGTCGAGATCGGCAACCGCTTCTTCAACCAGTTGCGGCGGGCACTCGGATGTCATCGGCACGCTTGAACCGTCCCAGCAGTCCTTGTACTGAACGGGAGCCGCTGGCGGTGCGCTGAAGTTCCAGCGCAGACCCGCAAAGATGCTGTGCGCATTATAACCGATATCAAAATTAGCAGGGGCGCCGTTTAGCGTGCCCGAGTAATTGCCTTTTCTGGTGGCGAAGTAGCGGTATGAGACATCAAGAGCGAGCTGTTCAGCAAGCTCAACCGCAACACCTAGAATACCCTGATACGCAAAAAGGCTCTTTGACCCGGCATAATTGATCGTCATCGGGTTCGGCCCCGGCGCGCCGAACGCCGTAGAGCCGATAATATCAGGATCAATATTCGCGAAGCCGAAGCCGCCACCGATATATGGCGTGAAGCCGGAATCGCTTCCGTAATCGAGATCGTAAAGAATGTTCAGCAGAATTGAACGGGAATCAAGATCGCCGCTGATCGTACCTTCCTGCCAGCCGCTGAAACCACCGCCATCAGGTGAGATATGACGGATGTCATTATTGCGGTACGCGAATTCCAATTCGGTGCGGAAATTATTTCCCCAGTCATAACCGAGCGCCGTGTAAACGCCGATGCCGCTGTCATAGTCAGCATCTGAATCGAAAATGAAAGCGCCAGAACCGTTCGGCCCGTCATTGCTGATATCACGATCCGGATCCATATAGTTAAGTCCGGCGCCGATCGCGCCATAAAGGCCCTCATATGCATTCGCTGCCGGTGCAATCGCGATTGTCGCGGCGGCCGCAAGCAATGTCGTCTTAAGCGTCATGGTTTCCCCTCCTCAGGTGAATCAAGTTGACCGCCGGCTCGATGCGCGGCTCGATTAGTCTGCAATCTTGTCCTACCGGCTTCGACCACCGAAGTACAAAGACTTTTACTGCAATTTCGCCCGTTTTAATAATATCCCGTTAACAATGTTGCATCAACGCATCGCAAGCTGCAAGACTCTTGTCACAATCCAGCGGAATGGTTGCCGCATAGCAACACAATCCTGCATTTTGCTCGAAACATTAAGGAGTTGTTAATGCGCCTGATTTTTGCCGCTTTCGTCATTTTTTCGCTAAGCCAGCCCGCATTCAGCTCGGAAATTGACACCCGCCTGCATGCCTTGCAGGGCGCCGTATCAGCGGAGCGTATTGAGGCGGACATTGAGACCCTTGTTGGCTTCGGCACCCGACACACGCTGTCGGAAACGGAATCGGAGACCCGCGGCATTGGCGCTGCGCGACGCTGGGTAAAAGCGGAATTCGAGAGAATTTCCGCGGACTGCGGCGGTTGCCTGGACGTCATGTATATATCGGACTTTGTTGAAGGCGAAACTCGCATCCCCGAGAAAACTGAAGTCGTCAGCGTGGTCGCTATCCAACGCGGCCGACTGGATCCGGACCGCATGGCTGTCATGTCCGGAGACATCGATTCGCGCGTTTCCGACCCGCTGGACGGGACGTCGGACAGCCCCGGCGCCAATGACAACGCCTCCGGCCTCGCCGGTGTCCTGGAAGCGGCGCGCGTGCTCTCAAAAGAAGAATTCGCAGGTACGATTGTCTATGCGGCGCTGTCGGGCGAAGAGCAGGGATTGTTCGGCGGCAAGATTGTCGCCGCACACGCCCTTGACGAGGGTTGGCGCATCAAGGCTGTGCTCAACAACGACATGATCGGCAATATTGAGGGCATCGATGGCGTCATCGACAACTCCACCGCCCGCGTCTTTTCAGAAGGCACGCGCGCTGTCGAAACCGAAGAGGAAGCGCGCCTGCGACGTTTTACCGGCGGCGAAGTCGATTCGCCCTCGCGAAATCTGGCGCGCTACATAGATCGCCTCGCCGACAACTACATCCCCAATCTTGATGTCATGATGGTCTATCGTCTCGATCGTTTCCGGCGCGGCGGTCACCACCGCCCCTTTAACGAGGTCGGCATCCCGGGCGTGCGGATCATGGAAACCCATGAACAATATAATCGTCAGCATCAGGATTTACGCGAAGAAGACGGTATTGCTTATGGAGACGTAGTCGCGGGCGTAAATTTTGACTATGCAAGAAAACTAACCTCCTTAAATGTTGTGACACTGGCGTCGCTTGCATCCGCTCCGCCCATTCCCTCCAGTGTGGAAATCGAAGGCGCCGTACAACCGTCGACAACACTGAAATGGGATCGTCCCGAAGGACGTGCAGCGCGCAACCTGGCCGGGTATCGCGTCTATTGGCGCCTGACGGATGCGCCGCAATGGACATATTCCCGATATGTTGGCGATGTTACCCAAACGACCCTGGAAAATATCGCCATCGATAACTTCCTTTTCGGGGTCGCGTCGATTTCAAAAGATGGAGCGGAAAGTCCTGTTGTCTTCCCAGGGCCGGCTGGAAGTTTTGGAGACTGAGGAACTATGCGGGGTCCACGCCCTTGCCGCTAGCTGTCAAGGCATGCGCGCTTGACGCTATCACTGTGCAAATTTTTCGGCTAAAGTCCCCCTTGGGAACTTGTAACAAGGGTGGGATACTACAATGCAAGCTTTAATCTGGTTGATCTTGTTGGTGTTGGCTGCGGTCGGCGTTGCTTCGATTGTCGACTACACAGGCGTCTATGACGTGCCAATGATCGAAGTCTCAAAGCAGGCTGACATCGCCGAATAAGTCGGCGCTTCAAAAAAATCTTACATTGCCAGACGCACGTTCATCGCGCTTGAAGCGCGCATGAGCGTGCGTTAGCATGCGCGCGACGGTGCCTCCTTAACGGAGGAGAATAGGGAACGCGGTGTAAATCCGCGGCTGTGCCCGCAACTGTAAGCGGTTAGACATTTCGCCATAAAGCCACTGAAGCAATTCGGGAAGGCGGCGATAATGTCAGCAATCCGCGAAGTCAGGAGACCTGCCGTCAACGTCGTCCCTCACCCGGCCGGGTCAGCCAGGATGAGCGGTAGACCCGTTGAGGCGACATCCAACACTTGAAGGAGTTGCCTTGTGACGAAACAATTATATCTGAGACTAGCCTTAACATGCGGTGCGTCATGCGCCATCAATCCTGTTGCATCAGCATTGGCGCAACCGGATGCCGCCATCACGCGAGACGAACTCATCGTCTCCGCTACGCGCACGCCCAATCGACTGGACGAAGTCGGGTCATCAGTAACCGTTATTCTTGCGGAAGAAATCGCCGCCCGCCAATATGCGTTCACAGCTGATGTTTTACGCGACGCTCCCGGCGTCACCATCGCTCGCAACGGCGCCTTTGGCGGCGTCGCCAGCGCACGCATTCGCGGCGCATCCAGCGGTCAAACGCTTGTCGTCATAGACGGCATTGTCGTCAATGATCCCGCGGCGCCTCAGGGCGGGTTCAATTTCGCCAATCTCGATGTCGTGGATATTGACCGCATTGAAATCCTGCGCGGCCCGCAAAGCATTCTTTACGGAGCGGACGCCATTGGCGGCGTCATCTCGATCACCACCAAGTCCGGGCAGTCATCGACACAAGCCTTTCTTGAAGGCGGTTCGTTTTCAACCGTGCGCGGGGGCGCTTCATTAAGCGCAGGCGGCGATGACGCCTATGGGCGCATCACCATCTCCGGCATCACGACCGACGGGGTTTCACGGGCCGCCGCCGGTGCGGAAGACGACGGTTTCCGGTCAATCGCCGGATCGGTCAAAGGCGGGCTCTCGCTGAATGAAAACTGGCGGACCGAGATAACAGCGCGCTACGGCGACGCCCGCGCTGAAATCGACGGCTTTCCGCCGCCGGCCTTCACCCTTAGCGACACGCAGGAAACGGAAGATACAACGGACTACGCCATTGCAGGGCGCCTGTTGCAGGATTACGCGAAGTTCGACGGCGCCCTAACCGTTTCTTACAACAACATTGAACGTCGAAACCTCGATGGCGATTTCGAAACATTCACCGCTGATGGAGATCGCGTGTCCGCCGATTATCTGGGCGCCATCGAACTCAGTGACGCGCTCCGCTTCATTGGCGGCGGCGAAGTTGAACGAACATCGGTGATTGTTTCTGGCGTCGATGAGTCCGCTGATAACGGCGCAATCTTCGGCATGATCGAATTGTCGCCAACACCCAACCTCACGTTATCAGCTGGCGGACGTCGCGATGAGTTCTCAAACTTCAATGGCGCGACAACCGCGCGCGTCGCCGCTGCATGGGCGGCGCCAGGAGACATTGTCTTACGCGGCAGCTGGGGACAGGGCTTTCGCGCGCCGACATTGTTCGAATTGAATTTCGATCAGTTCGGCACTGTACCCAATCCCGATCTTCAGCCTGAGCGCGCAAACGGATTCGATGTCGGCATCGAAAAGCAATTCGTCACCGCCAGCGATCATGATATTTCCCTGCGGGCGACGTTTTTTCACACGCGCGTCAATGACCAGATCGCCTTCGACTTCGCCGGTAGCGGTTTTTTCAATATCGCGGAAACACGGTTGCGCGGTCTTGAACTGGAAGGCGTCTGGCGGCCAAGTGACTGGTTCTCCGCGCAACTCAATTATAATCTGATTGACGCCATTGACCGCCAGACAGGCTTACAACTCCTGCGTCAGCCAAAGCACAGTGGAACAGCCGTCGTTTCTATATCACCGATAGAAAATCTGTCGCTTTCAACGACAGTAATTGTAAACGGTGAAGAAAATGACACGCCGGCCCCAAATGATTCTTTCGTACGGGTCGATTTTCGCGCAAGCTATGCAGTATCAGACCGGCTTGAGCTTTACGGGCGTGTCGAAAATGTAACCGATACAGATTACCAGGATGTATCGGGCTTTGGCGAACCCGGCATCGCCTCCTTTGGCGGCGTGAGGGTGCGGCTTTGATACGCCTTGCTATCTTCATATTCTTCGCGGCGACGGCCTCTGCTGGGGCTGCGCCGCGGGTTATGTCAACGGACTTCTGCGCAGATCAGTTTATTTTGAAACTCGCCGACCGCGAACAAATCGCAGCGTTATCGCCCGACGCCGACAATGATTTTTCATATCTTCGTCGCGAAGCAGCTGGCCTGCCCCGCACCAGGCCCGATGCAGAATCAGTTGTCTCATATGCGCCGGATGTCGTTCTTCGTTTTTGGGGCGGGGACGAGGCGCGGCTGCGTGCGCTTGACCTTCACGTCGTAACCTTGAAATTCGCTAACAATTTTGAAGATGTCATCGAAAATATTCGCACCGCGGCGGCGGCGCTCGAAAAGAACACACAGGGCGACGCCCTGATCGCCGATATGCGCGACCGTCTGGCCGCCCTTGCAAGCGCGGCGCATACCAATCCCGAAGCATTATATGTTACCCCCGGCGGCGTCACCGCCGGGAAAGGCACCATGATCGACGCCATCCTGAACGCTGCGGGCGTGCGTAACATTGCAGCTGAGCAGGGTCTGTCGTTCTGGCCGCCCCTGCCTGCGGAGGCTGTTGTCGCCGCGCCGCCGGCGCTGATCGTCGCCGGCTTTTTCTCGGCGAACAGTGAACGCATCAGTCATTGGTCAGCGGCGCGTCACCCCGCCTTCAGAAAGGTCTTCGATCAAACACCAAGCATTCATCTGCCGACTGACGTTCTCAGCTGTCCGGCGTGGTATTCAGTAGACGCCGCCGAGATAATTGCGTCGGCAATTAGAGGCGACGATGCAGAATAAAACGCAGCCTGCTGTCTGGCGATCGCCGCTCACCCTTGCTGTCGGGACGGCAAGCTTTAGCGCCATACTCGCGGCGTGCCTTATCGGCCCGGCGGGGCTGTCACTTCCGCAAAGCTTTGCAGCATTGTTCGGGGCCGGCTCGGAAAATGCGCAAATCATTGTGCGCGACATTCGGCTGCCCCGAGCGCTTGCCGCCTGGGCCGTTGGAGCGGCGCTCGGCGCGAGCGGCGCCGCGATGCAAGGGTTATTGCGCAACCCGCTCGCCGATCCCGGCATCCTTGGGGTATCGACCGCCGCCGCGCTGGGCGCAGTGATTGCGATCTATTTCAACCTTTCCGCCTATGGCTCATGGGTGACGCCGCTCGCGGCAATTGTTTTCGCACTCGGCGCGACAACGGTTTTCTATATTCTCGGCGCTGGGCGCATCTCAACGACCCGTCTTATCCTGGTTGGGGTCGGCATGTCGTCTTTCACCGCCGCGCTCATCGCACTCGTTATGAATCTGGCGCCCAACCCGTTCATTCTCAGCGATCTCGTGAACTGGTTATTCGGGTCTGCAGCCAATCGCAGTTTCGACGATCTGGCGTTAACGACTCCATTCATGGCGGCGGGGCTGGCGCTGGTGCTCCTGACTCGGAACGGTCTTACTGCGCTGACGCTTGGCGAAGAAACCGCGTTCACGCTTGGCGTTAATGTCGCGCGCATCCGGACATTCGTTATCGCCGGCGCGTCGCTGATGGCAGGCGCCAGTGTCGCCCTCGCCGGCGCCATCGGATTTGTCGGTATTGTCGCGCCGCATCTAGCGCGCCCTTTCGCACGGCACGATCCGGGGCGCACCATTATCCCTGCCGCCCTGATCGGCGGCGCGATACTGGCTATCGCGGATTTAGTGATCCGTCTTGCACCGTTCGATTATGAATTAAGGCTTGGCGTCGCGGCGGCGCTGATCGGCGCGCCTGGGTTTATCTGGGTTGCCGCGACAACCAAAAGGATCGCAGCATGACGGCGCTGATCGATCTCGAAAACGTATCCGTCCTTCTTGATCAGCGGCGCGTCCTCAACAATATTTCATTTCACGCGAACGCTGGCGAGTTTATTGGCCTGATCGGCCCGAACGGCGCCGGCAAGTCGACTTTGCTGCGCGCGGGCGCCGGCCTTCTGCCTATCGAAGGCGGCGCGATTTCGATCAACGGCGATCCAGTTAATACGCTGACGCCTATCGAGCGAGCGCGCAAACTTTCTTACCTGCCGCAAGCGCGCCCGATTTTCTGGTCGATGCCGGCCCGCACCATTGTCACGCTCGGCCGTTTCGCTTTTGGCGGCGCCGCTGCGCCAAATGAAGCCGACGATGCGGCGGTCACGCGCGCGCTCACAGACGCCGAAGCCAATCATCTGGCTGACCGGCCCATTGCAAGCCTTTCCGGCGGCGAACTGGCGCGCATTCATCTCGCCAGAACCCTCGCCGGCGAAACGTCCATCATCCTTGCGGACGAACCGATCGCGGCACTTGACCCGGCTCATCAGCTCAGCGTGATGGGACTGTTGCGAGCGAAGGCAGAGTCGGGACGCACTGTCATCGCAGCACTTCATGAATTATCACTCGCCAGTCGGTACTGCACCCGCCTTATCGTCCTGTACCGGGGATCTATCGCAGCTGACGGCGCGCCAAACGACATTCTGACAACGGCGTTGTTGCGCAGTGTCTTTGGCGTCGTGCGCAGAGAAACCGCCAATTCCGAAATAAGCGATTTCGCCTTGGACCCGGCAACGCCCTAGCCGTCACCCGAAAGGCTTTTTTCCTTGCGCCACAGGGTTTCCTGAACGCCAAGGCGCTTCGCCTCTGACCGCGCGGCGATAAACAAATAGTCAGAAAGACGATTAAGATATTGAAGGGCGTGAACCGCCTCCGGCGCATCGCGCAAAAACGCCGCCATGGCGCGCTCCACCCGGCGACAGACCGTGCGCGCTACATGCAAAAACGCAAGCCCCGGCGCACCGCCTGGCAGGATAAACTCTTTCAGCGGCGCAAGATCCGCATTCAAAGCGCCCGCCGCATCATCAAGGCGCGCCACATGACGCTCGGACAGCAACGGCGCGCCGGGAAAGCACAAACCGCCGCCGAGATCGAACAAATCATGCTGCACGGCTTCAAGCGTGTCGGCGACATCGCCGCCGCCGAGATGCGCGAGCACGACGCCGACTGCGCTGTTCAGTTCGTCAACATCGCCA
Organism: Pseudomonadota bacterium; assembly: GCA_039196665.1. Classification (GTDB taxonomy): domain Bacteria; phylum Pseudomonadota; class Alphaproteobacteria; order Caulobacterales; family Parvularculaceae; genus Hyphococcus. Next base: position 295,251 of record JBCCUQ010000005.1, read on the forward strand.
AGCAGCCCGACCCGCGGGTCATCCTTGGCGATGCGAGTTCCATCTCCAAGCGACGTCTCACCCTTGTCACCGCCGCGCGTCACAATTGTCGTCAATCGGTTTGGCATCGCATCACCTCAACTAAAAAGCCCGGCGCTAGTTCTAGCGCCGGGCCTGATCATTTACCAGAACAGCAAGTTGCTATTCCGCCGGCTGACCTTTCTGCGGCGGGTGTACGCCCGGCGCATCCGGCTGGCCTAATTCGGCCTCTCCCGCCAAACCATGCGATGGATCGGCTGTCATGAGGTCAAGCCGCATGAGTTTCTTGATCAATGGCGAGATCGCCAGCATCACCACGCCAATGCCCATAGCGACCCATCCGACATTCGTATAAACGCTGGCGTAAGTCGCTTTCGCCGCCGCGACGTCGGTCAATTGCCCGCCTATGGTTTCGGCCCCTGTACCGCGCGCGATCACCCCGGCGAGATAGTTGGAAAGACCTGAATAAAGGAACCAGGCGCCCATGGTCATGCCGACAACACGCGCCGGCGCCATTTTCGTCACCGCGGAAAGACCGACCGGCGACAGCATCAACTCCGACATCGTATGGATCCAGTAAATCAGGAAGATGAAATAAACAGCCGTCAATCCGGCTGACCCGCTTGCCTTCATCCCCGCCACCAGCGCCAGGAACCCAAGGCCGACGCCGAAAACACCGAACGAAAATTTCACCGGCGTTGATGGCTCCATCTTGCGTTTCGCCAAGGCGATCCACATCCAGGCAATGAGCGGCGCGAACAGGAAAATAAAGCCTGCATTCAACGCTTGAAATACTGGCGCCGGCACCTCTACGCCAAACATGTTTTTGTCGACAAGCCGGTCCGTGAAAAGATTCAGCGAAGACCCCGCCTGCTCGAACAACGCCCAGAAGGGGATTTGTGCAAGCACGAAATAGATCGCGGCGAACATCCGGCTGCGCTCTACGCCGGCGAGCTTCGTTACCGCATACCCAACCATGAACAGGAAAACGAAAATGCCGAGCATGCCGACAAACCAGTCAGGGATGATATGCGCGTTCATCACCATTGACATCGATATCGCAATGATCACCAGCCCAGTGAGGTAGCAGGCCCACTCTATATTGATAGGACCAAGAAAAGACTTTTTCAGCTTTTCCGGATCGGGCGGCTCAGCGTGACCGTCCAGATATTTCTGTCCCCAGATAAACACCAGAAGTCCAAGCAGCATACCGATCCCGGCGAGACCGAAACCGTATTTCCAGCCGTAAACAATGCCAAGAATGCCGCAGGTAATTGAAGACAGGAACGAACCGAGATTAATCCCCATATAAAACAGCGTGAAACCGGAGTCGCGACGCGGATCGCTCAACCCATAAAGAGCGCCAACTATAGTCGAGATGTTCGCTTTCAAATATCCGACACCGGCGATGATAAACGCCAGCGAAAGATAGAGAATATTTACGTAAAGCGCTTCGCGCTCAATGCGTGTCGTATAATCTGCGGTTGCGATCGTCGCCGGCAGACCAACCGCAGTCGGATCGTCGATGATCATCTGAGTGGCGCCATCGTTAAACGAAATTGTCGACGTTCCGCTATCGGAAACAATAAGCTGGTTTGCCGTCCCCCCGCGACCATCGAGGGTGACCTGATACTCTCCCCCCTGATAGGTGAGAATTTCTTTCGAGCCCTCTCCCTCAAACGCCATACCGAAATGTCCGATCACCAACAATATCGCGCCGAAAGTCACCGCTTTGCGCTGGCCTAAATATCGGTCAGCGAGCGTGCCGCCGATAATCGTCATCACATAAACCAGCGCCGTATAGGCGCCATACATCAACGCTGAACGCTGGTCGGAGAAAAGGAAGTGCTGGGTCAGATAGATAATCAACAGACCGCGCATGCCGTAATAGGAAAACCGCTCCCACATTTCCGTGAAGAAGAGGATTGCCAACCCGCGCGGATGGCCGAAAAAGCCGCGGTCTTTTCCGGCGGCGATTGATTCGCTCATAAATGACTCCCTATTCGGGCGTGCTTTACCGCCGCCCAATCTGACCCCTATGCGCGCCCTGCCGCGCAAATTAGCGCGCACTCTAGGCCGGATTATCGTGAAAAATCCAGCCTTTAGGCGCGACCTCGCCGCTTCGCGGGCGAGGCAGGGGTCAAAGAACGCGATATTTGCGGCGAAAACGGGGCGCGAACGGAATTTGCCGCCTAAGGCTTTGGCGGATTGCCCTTCAGAAAGGCCCGCGCCAATCCGACAATACTGATCCCCAACCAGAACACCTCGATCACAAAGGACGCAGCATTGAATGTGTGAGACAGCGAATACAAAATCAGCAACGCGCCGAGGCCATTCAGGGCGGGATAGAGCGGACGGTTCACATCCATCCGTCCCACCTGTGAGAGAAAATAGGTCCCGACCACGAACGAAACACCGATCAGGCCGATAAAATCATATGCGTGCAGTTCCATTGGCGGGATATAGCCGCGCCCGCCGGAATAGGGAAGGCAATCTTCTCACCGCCCAACTATTCCGGTCGCCAGCTGCATTTGCCAATCGTCGTATAGCTGGCGCCAAGACGCTGATAAAACGCGATGGCGCGGTCATTGCCCGGCAGAACCGTCCAGCTGACATAAGCGCCAACCTTTTGAGCCTCATCAAAAACACGGCGCATCAGCTTTTCGCCAAGGCCGCCGCTTCTGTTTTCCGGACGGACATAAATGTCATCTAGCGAGAAACGCAAGCCGCCGCTCCAGATGTGAAAGTCCTGCGTATAGGTGGCGTAGCCGACAAGAACGCCTTCGGACTCGGCGAGAAAACCGCGCCATTGGGGATTTTCGCCGTCGCCGGTTTGCGCCAGGCGGTCCGGCGTCACGGTCAAATGCTCGCGTTGATTTTCTTTGTCCGCAAGCGCACGCATCAACTGATGAAGCGCCGTCATATCGCGGCGCTCAATCGGGCGAATAACAATGGCGTGTTGTTCTGGCGGGGCGCTCACGCCTGCATTGTCCAGCCTTCAACGCCCATAGCCGCCTGACGCACCGCCTCGGACCGCGTTGGATGCGCATGGCAAGTGCGCGCGATGTCTTCCGACGCGCCGCCAAATTCCATAACGCTGACAACCTCCGCGATCAGTTCGCCTGCGCCGACGCCGACGATATGGGCGCCGAGCACGCGATCGGTGTCTGCGTCCGCCAGGATTTTGACAAATCCATCCGTCTCGTGATTGGTCTTGGCGCGGCTGTTCGCAGCGAACGGAAACTTGCCGGTCTTGTACTCAACGCCAGCGTCTTTCAACTCTTCTTCCGTCTTTCCGACGCTCGCCACTTCCGGGTAGGTGTAAACGACATTTGGGACGGTTTCATAATTTACATGACCCGCCTTGCCCGCGATCAATTCAATGCAGGCTGTACCGTCATCTTCAGCTTTATGCGCCAGCATCGGCCCGGTGATGCAATCACCAATCGCCCAGATACCCTCAGCGCTTGTCTTGAAGTGATCGGTGACGATGAAACCGCGCTTGTCGGTTTCAACGCCAGCATTTTCAAGGCCCAGCCCCGCCACATACGGGCGGCGCCCGATGGCGACCAGAACCGCATCGGCGTCGATTGTCTCAGCGTCACCGCCCGCTGCGGGCTCAACAGTCAACTTCACTTTTGTCTTGAGCTTTTCCGCGCCTGTCACCTTGGATGACAGCTTGAACGCGACGCCCTGTTTTTTCAGGATGCGCTGGAATTGCTTTGAAACTTCGCCATCCATAGTTGGTAGAATCTTGTCGAGAAACTCGACGACCGTGACCTGCGCGCCAAGGCGTCGCCAGACCGAACCAAGCTCGAGACCGATGACGCCGCCGCCAATCACAACGAGATGTTTTGGCACGGAAGGAAGCTCCAATGCGCCGGTGGAAGAAACAATTTGTTTTTCGTCGATTTCCACGCCGGGCAACGGCGTTACTTCCGACCCCGTGGCGATAACGATATTCTTGGTTTCAAGTTCAACCGTTTCATCGCCAGTTACGCGAACCTTGCCCGGCGCGATAATTTCGCCGGCGCCGAGAAACGTTTCGACCTTGTTCTTTTTCATCAAGAATTCGACGCCCTTGGTCAGGCCTTCCACCGCGTCGTCTTTCTGTTTCAGCATCTGCGTCAGATCGAGAGAGACCTTGCCCGTCTTGATTCCAAGCCCCTCGAAATTCTTTTCCGCCGCCTCATAAAGTTCCGATGCGTGAAGAAGCGCCTTCGACGGAATGCAACCGACATTGAGGCAAGTACCGCCGAGCTTTTTATTGTCGCGCTTTTCGATGATCGCGACTTTAAGGCCAAGCTGGCCGGCGCGGATCGCCGCGTTGTAACCGCCGGGTCCGGCGCCGATGATGACGACGTCGTATTGTTCGCTCATTTCATTTCTCGTTTTTTGATAATACGCGTTGACGCCAACAGCAGCCTAAAGATCCAGCAACAGGCGCTGCGGATCTTCGAGGTTTTCTTTCATGCGCACCAGAAAGGTCACGGCGCCTTTGCCGTCAACAATCCGGTGATCATAGGAAAGCGCCAGATACATCATTGGACGGATGATCACTTCACCATTTCGCGCAATGGGACGCTCTTCAATACGGTGCATTCCAAGAATGCCGGACTGCGGCTGATTGAGGATCGGCGTGGACAGAAGCGAGCCGTAAATCCCGCCATTGGAGATGGTGAACGTGCCGCCCTGCATCTCTTCAATCGTCAACTCACCCGAGCGCGCACGGCGGCCAAGCTCTGCGATCTCAAGCTCGATGTCGGCCATGGATTTCTGGTCCGCGTCACGCACCACCGGCACCACGAGACCTTTGTCGGAGCCCACCGCGACGCCAATGTCGTAATGGTTTTTATAAATGATGTCCGTTCCGTCGATCTCCGCGTTGACATCCGGCACTTCCTTAAGGGCGTGCACCGCCGCCTTCACGAAGAACGACATGAAACCAAGCTTAATGCCGTGCTTCTTGTCGAAAAGCTCTTTGTACTGCTTACGCAGATCCATCACCGCCGTCATGTCGACATCGTTGAATGTCGTCAGCATGGCGGCGGAATCCTGCGCTTCTTTCAGGCGCCGGGCGATGGTCTGTCGCAGACGGGACATCTTTACCCGCTCTTCGCGCGGTCCGGTTTCACGCGGCGCGGAAGGCGCGCGCGTTTGTTTCGGCGCACCCGCTTTTGCTGACAGCGCATCGCCTTTGGTGACACGACCATCCTTGCCGGTGCCTTTAATCGTTGATGGGTCAAGCCCTCGCTCGGCCACAACCCGGCGCGGCGCCGGCGACAGCGGCTGATCGTTGCTTTCCATCACACTTTGACCGGCCGCCGCTTCTTCGCGCGGCGAAGGCCGGTTATCGCTTACAGCGGCGGCGCCGTTCGCCTTGGGCGCGCCGCCAGTTTCAATCACCGCGAGCAATGCGCCCACTTCAACCGTATCGCCTTGCTTGGCCGACAGCTTTTTCAAAACGCCCGCCGCCGGCGCAGGCACATCCATCGCCGCCTTGTCGGTTTCCAGACTGACAATCGGCTCATCAAGGGCAACCGTATCGCCTTCGTTCTTCAACCATTCACCGATGTCCGCTTCAGTAACGGACTCGCCTGAGGCGGGGACGCGAACCTCAACCTCTTCACCGCCAGCCGCCGGCGCTTCATCAGGAGCCGCCTCAGCCTTAGGTGCTTCTTTCGGTTTGACGCCGGCCGCTGCAGCATCAATCGCACCAAGAAGCGCATTGACCTCAACTGTGTCGCCTTCAGCCGCAGCGATGCTGGTGAGTACGCCAGCAGCAGGCGCAGGAACCTCGACCGAAACCTTGTCGGTTTCAAGTTCGACCACCGGCTCATCGGCGCTGACGGCCTCGCCCTCTTTTTTCATCCATCGTCCGATTGTCGCCTCGGTTACGGATTCACCGAGCGTCGGAACACGAATTTCGGTAGCCATTTTATAATTCTCCGTATGGAAAGCGTTAAACGGTCAACGCTTCATCCAAGAAACTGTCTAATTCTTTCTTATGCCGGCTCGCCAGCCCCGTCGCTGGCGACGCCGCAGCGGGCCGCCCAACATAACTGGCGCGCTTATGCTTGGCGCCAATCTGGTCCAGCGTCCATTCAATATTGGGCTCCATAAAAAACCATGCGCCCATGTTTTTAGGCTCTTCCTGACACCAGATCATCTCGGCATTTTTGAAGCGCTGTAACTCCTCAATAAGCGAATGCGCCGGGAATGGATAAAACTGCTCAACACGCAGAAGGTATATATTATCGATTCCGCGCTTTTCGCGCTCTTCCAGCAAATCGTAATAGACTTTTCCTGAACAGAGCACGACGCGCTTGATCTTAGCGTCCGAGACGAGCTTGACCGTAGAGCCTGGTCGGAATTCCGCATCATCCCATAAGACGCGATGGAATGACGAACCTGGTCCCATCTCTTCCAGAGTAGAAACGCACCGCTTATGACGCAGCAAGGACTTCGGCGTCATCAGGATCAACGGCTTTCGGAAATTGCGGCGCATCTGACGGCGCAGAATATGGAAATAATTCGCCGGCGTCGTGCAATTCGCAACCTGCATATTGTCCTGCGCACAAAGTTGCAGGAACCGCTCCAGACGGGCTGAGGAATGCTCCGGCCCCTGACCTTCGTACCCATGAGGCAATAACAGAACGAGACCGCAAAGACGCAGCCATTTGCGTTCACCGGAAGAAATGAACTGGTCGATGATGACCTGCGCGCCATTGGCGAAATCGCCGAACTGACCTTCCCACAAAACAAGAAATTTCGGATTGGCGAGAGAATAGCCATATTCAAAACCCATCACCGCAAATTCGGACAGGTTCGAGTCGTGCACTTCAAATGTCGCGTTCGCGCCGTCAAGGTGACGCAAAGGGGTGTAGGTTTTTTCCGTTTCCTGATCGATAAACACCGCATGGCGCTGGGAAAATGTGCCGCGACGCGAGTCCTGCCCGGAGAGTCGGACCCCGAACCCATCCTGCAGCAAAGAGCCGAACGCCAACGCCTCGGCCGTCGCCCAATCAATTCCAGCGCCCTCATCCAGCGTCTTCTTTTTCTGCGCAATAATCCTGGCGAGGGTTTTGTGCATCTTGAAGTCATTTGGATAATGCGTCAGCGCCCGTCCAATTTTATTCAGATTTTCCATATCAACGGCGGTATCGCCGCGCCGATCATCATCAACCGGCGGCACGAAGCCAGACCACTGACCATCAAGCCAGTCAGCCTTGTTTGGCTTGAAAGCGGTGGCGGCCTCAAACTCATCATCGAGAAACTTGCGGAAATTTTCCCGCTCGCTGTCCGTTTCACCAACGCCGATGACACCTTCCTTTTCCAAACGGTCGGAATAAATCGAGCGCGTTGACGGCAGCGACCGAATTTTTTTGTACATCCGCGGCTGCGTGAAGCTCGGTTCGTCGCCTTCATTATGGCCAAACCGGCGATAGCAAAACATATCGATAACCGCGTCGGCGCCGAACTTCTGACGGAACTCCATCGCGATTTTGGCGGCGTAGACAACTGCTTCCGGATCGTCGCCATTGGTATGGAAAATCGGCGCCTCGACCATTTTCGCAACATCAGAAGGGTATGGCGATGAACGCGCGAATTTCGGGCTGGTGGTGAACCCGATCTGGTTGTTGACGATGAAATGAATGGTCCCGCCAGTCTGGTAGCCGCGCAGTCCTGATAGACCGAAACCTTCCGCGATAATGCCCTGGCCTGCGAACGCAGCGTCCCCGTGCAGCAACAAGGGCAGCACATGAGTGCGCGGCGTATCGAGATCAGGCGCTTCGATCCGGTCCTGTTTGGAACGCGCCTTGCCAAGCACTACCGGGTTCACCGCTTCAAGATGGGAAGGGTTCGCCGTCAACGACAGATGCACCTTATTGCCGTCGAACTCACGGTCGGACGAGGCGCCAAGATGATATTTCACGTCGCCGGACCCGCCGACATCGTCAGGCGTCACCGACCCGCCATGGAACTCATGGAAAATGTGATGATAGGGTTTTCCCATCACCGCAGCGAGAACATTTAACCGCCCGCGATGGGGCATGCCGATAACGATTTCTTTGACGCCGAGCGCGCCACCACGTTTGATAATCTGTTCAAGCGCCGGCACCATCGCTTCCGCGCCATCAAGGCCAAAGCGTTTCGTGCCGGTATATTTGACATTGAGAAAGTTCTCGAACCCTTCCGCTTCAACCAGCTTGTTGAGGATCGCTTTCTTTCCCTGATTGGTGAAACTGATGTCTTTGTCCGGCCCTTCAATACGTTGTTGCAGCCAGGCTTTCTGTTCCGGGTCCGTGATATGCATGAATTCAACAGCGAAGGTCCCACAATAGGTGCGTCTCAAAATGCTGAGGATTTCACGCAAGGTCGCGGTTTCGAGACCGAGCACATGATCGATAAAGATCGGGCGATCCATATCCGCTTCCGTGAAGCCAAGCGAGGTTGGATCAAGCTCCGGGTGAACGGTCTGTTTTTGCAGACCCAGCGGGTCGAGATCGGCGATCAGATGGCCGCGAATACGGTACGCCCGGATCAACATCAGCGCGCGCAAAGAGTCCTTTGTCGCCTGACGTACATCATCGGTTGACGCCGCCGGCATGCGGGTCTCGATTTTGGTTTTTAATTCAGGCTCCAGCGCACCCCAGTCACCATCAAGGGCGGCGGTCAGTTCGCCATTGACCTTTGGCGGCCAGTCCTCTCGCGCCCAACTCGGCGTCGGCTCGGATATATCAGCGGCGCCGTCCGCTTCACGCTCAAAGAACAGCCGCCAGTCTTCGCTCACCGAAGCCGGATCAGCGGCATACTGCGCATACATATGTTCAAGATAGAGAGCGTTCGAACCTGAGAAGATCGTGCTATCGGGGGCGCTGTCGCTGGCTTGCGGCGCCGCTCCATTTTTGGCCATAACGCATTCCAAATTTTTACCGTCGCGGGTTGACTTATGTAGATACGCCAACTGCGAAACGTTTCAATGATTAATCGGCGCAAGATTAACCATAGAGTCGTTTATTTTTGTAAAATTTCGAGGAGCGTTCGCCCCATCGCCGCCGGCGTTGGCGAAACCGCGATCCCGGCGCTCTTCATGGCCTCAATTTTGGCCTCGGCTGTATCATCCGCCCCCGAAACAAGCGCCCCGGCATGGCCCATGCGGCGTCCCGGCGGGGCTGTAACCCCTGCAATAAAGCCAACTGTCGGCTTTTTGATCTTGTGGCCGGCCAGAAACTTGGCCGCATCCGCCTCAGCCGAGCCGCCGATTTCGCCGATCATAATGATCGAATGGGTCTCGTCATCGTGCAGGAACATATCCAGAATTTCGATGAAATCCGTTCCCTTGACCGGATCGCCGCCAATACCGACGCAGGTCGACTGGCCAAGGCCCGCGACCGTCGTCTGATGCACCGCTTCATATGTCAGCGTGCCAGAGCGCGAGATAACCCCAACATGCCCCTTGCGATGGATGTGGCCCGGCATAATGCCGATCTTGCATTCATCCGGCGTAATGACGCCCGGGCAATTCGGGCCGACAAGACGCGTCTTAGAGCCGTCGAGGGCGCGCTTCACCTTGACCATGTCCTGCACCGGGATGCCTTCGGTGATGCAGATCGCCAACGGAATTTCAGCGGCAACGGCTTCGAGAATGGAATCGGCGGCAAAGGGCGGCGGCACATAGATGACCGTCGCGTCCGCGCCGGTTTTCTCTCTCGCCTCAGCGACCGTGTCGAATACCGGCAGCGTTGCGCCTTTTGCTGGCTCGCCCGCTTCCCAGGTCTGGCCGCCCTTCCCCGGCGTCACGCCGCCCACCATTTTGGTGCCATAGGCGATCGCCTGTTCCGTGTGGAAGGTGCCGGTCTTGCCGGTCAGGCCCTGGCAAATAACCTTGGTGTTCTTGTCTATGAGGATGGACATCGGATCTCCGGCGGCGGCTAGGGAATGATTGGAATGGGTCTTAACCGCGCCGTCTGTCAGGGGCAACCATCAAGCGCGGCGGTAAGCAGGTTTTAGGAAGGATTTCGCCAACTTCCACAATAGTGTCAGACGTCGCGAATATGTCACGAAACAGTCGTCACGACGAAACATTTGGTTGGGAAAAGCCGCTCCGGAGATTTGCCTCCGATTAAATCCTCCCGACTTCAAGCCGCGCCCGGTTTCAAAAAATGGGCGCGGTCTTTTTTTGGGGCGACCCGGGAAAACTGGCCGGCGCTAAAGAAGCGGCAAGGCGTGTTTCGTGCGGTCGGATTCGGTCTCGCCAGTGTTCAACGTCCCCGCATTCTCAATCATCATGATCCAGCATTCTGCATCGGCGACCGGCATATGCTCAACGCCAGCGGGGACGACAATAATATCGCCTTCACCCATCTCAACATCCTTGTCGCGAAAGCGCATGGTGAACGCGCCTTTGACAACAAAGAACGCTTCATCGACGCCGTCATGATGATGCCATTCAAACGCGCCTTCGATCTTCGCCAGCCTGATTTCCTGCCCGTTGACCTTCGCGGCGATATGCGGGGACCACTGCTCTGAAATCCTGTCGAACGCGGCAGGGACGTTGAGCTTTTTCATGGGATGCATCCTTACAAGGTAATCATGGGCGTTTTTTCAAAACCGCCAAAGCCTGACCGACTTGGCTTTGATCTCGAGACATAATTTTTACAACGTCAAAATACTCGCCGAACACTTGTTCCGTGAAGGCTTGAGTCTGAAAAGACGCAATCAGATTGGAGCCTTCTGCGATATCCTTGCTGATATAATACCCATGCTCCGCCAGCGCCGCGCGCGCGGCGTCGCCATCCGGAAACCGCGGCTGCACCTCGTCGTGAAAGGAAATCATCGCCAGTCCGCCGGGACGAATGACGCGCGCAAGCTCCGCCAGCCATTCGCGCTGGGTCGGAATGCGCAGATGCGTGAACACTGACAAAAGATAGACAATGTCAAATTGCTCATCTGCAAAGTCGAGCGGCGGGTGCAGCCGGTTTTGGCGATACTCTCCCGGCAGGTTGCCAGCGCACCAGTCAACCAGTGACGAATTGTAATCGACGCCAAAAAGCGACGCCTTCGTCATTTGCGGCAGGTGACGGATGACGCGCCCTGAACCACAACCGAAATCGAGAATGTTTTGCGCATCGCCAAAACCAAGACCGGCGGCGCGCGCATGACCATCAAGCGCTTTCGCCGTCGCCTCGCCGGTTTTCAAAAACGCGCGCCAGTCCGCATGGGCGACAACCCGCGCCATCAGTTCCAGCGGCGGGATCGGCACGCCATTTTCATCGTTTGCCGGCGGTTGTTCTTTGCCTCGCGCAATTCGCCATTCCACCAGTTTGAAATAAAGGCCCATGAGCCCGGCGCGGTCGAGCGCGACGCGCGCCGCGTGTTTCATATCCATCAAGCGGCGCCTTGCGCCGGCGGCGTCTTTTCAAACGCGATTACACGCTCGATGAAGTCCGCAGGCAAGGGCGACGTATCTTTTGTACCGCGATTGACATGCACATAAGTCATTGCGCCTTCATTGAGGAGTTCGTCGCCGTGAAAGATCGCCAGCTCCACCGTTATCGATTTCGTGCCGATGCGCGCGCAACGCGCGCCAATGTCGAGCGTGTCGTCAAACACAGCGGGCGCTCTGAAATTCGCCTCAGCGCGGGCGGTTAAAAACTCAACCGCATTGTCACCGCTGAATGCGATGTCGAGCGCACGCATCCACTCCGTCATCGCCACATCGAAATAAAGAAAATAGTTGACGTTAAAAACGATGCCCTGCGCATCGCATTCCGCCCAACGCACGCGAAGGGGATGAAGGAAGGTGAAGTCGGTTTTTTGCGTCATGGCCTCCTGTTGGCGCCCGATCGCCCGGTTGTAAAGTCATTCTCGCCGAGCGCCGCGACCCGTCAAACGGGGTTGGGGCCCCGCTTGACCGCTGAAGAACGGTCGCGACAACGCCTCTCCATCTCCTGACTGCCGGGCAGTATAGGGCGCCGGCGAAGGGCGGGGATAACTACGCACCGAATATGGGTTTTATGAAAGACTACCCTCTTAGGGTTGTAAAACCGGGTGGCGGATTCAACCGGCGCCGTCGTTGATGGCGAGCATATATCTAACGCCGCTCATTCCGGCGAAAGCCGGAATCCAGCATGCAAAGGATGTCGGGCAAAGCCCGTCTTTTTTTTGTTTGACTGGACCCCGGCTTTCGCCGGGGTGAGCGGAGCTAGTCATGAGTTTGACCTTCGTCGGGATGAGCGGATGGAAAGACCCGTCTTAAAAGATCACCGTCATCCCCAATGTTTTGCAAACTGACCGCCTATAATGAAAAGGTCCCCCTACCCCTGCACCGCAGCAACAACCTTCTGCGCCGCGTCCTCCAAATCATCCGCAGGCGTAATTTTCAGGCCGGAATTGGCGAGGATCTCTTTGCCCTTTTCAACATTGGTGCCTTCGAGGCGCACGACCAGCGGATCTTCAAGACCAACTTCTTTCACCGCTGCAACAATGCCCTCGGCGATGATATCGCATTGCATGATACCACCGAATATATTGACGAGGATGCCTTTGACGCCCGGGTCGGTCGTGATGATCTTGAACGCTTCGGTGACTTTTTCTTTCGTCGCGCCGCCGCCGACATCAAGAAAGTTCGCCGGCTCCGCGCCGTAATGCTTGATGATATCCATGGTCGACATGGCTAGCCCCGCGCCATTGACCATGCAGCCGATATTGCCGTCGAGCTTTACATAGGAAAGATCGTATTCGGACGCTTTCAGCTCCATCGGGTCTTCTTCGGTCTCGTCGCGCAGTTCCATAATGTCCGGGTGACGGAACATGGCGTTCGGGTCGAACCCGACTTTTGCGTCAAGCACCTTGACGTCGCCGCCCTTGGTGACGATCAGCGGATTGATCTCCAGCATCGACATGTCTTTTTCGACAAAGGCTTTGTAGAGGATCGGGATCAATTGCCCGCATTGTTTCGCGGTCGCGCCGGAAAGACCCAGCGCCTGTGCAATACGCCGCCCGTGATGAGGCATATAGCCGGTGGCCGGATCAATCTCGACCGTAATGATTTTCTCCGGCGTTTCTTCAGCTACTTCCTCGATGTTCATACCGCCTTCGGTCGAGGCGATAAAGGCGATGCGTCCCGTGCCGCGATCGACCAGCGCGGAGAGATAAAGCTCTGTCTCGATATCCGAGCCGTCCTCGATATAGATGCGGTTCACCTGTTTGCCGGCTTCGCCCGTCTGTTTCGTGACCAGCGTCGCGCCGAGCATCTGTTTGGCGAATTCCGCCGCTTCCGCCGGCGACTTCGCAAGACGAACGCCGCCCGCCTCACCGGCGTTTGCCTCTTTAAACTTGCCCTTGCCGCGTCCGCCCGCATGGATCTGCGCTTTCACCACATAAAGCGGCCCGGGAAGCGATTTCGCCGCTTCTTCGGCGTTATCGCCACGAAGGACCGCGCGGCCTTCGGAAACCGGCGCGCCAAATTGCTTCAGTAACTGCTTGGCCTGATACTCGTGGATGTTCATGGGAGCTCCCGCATCGGAAATGGACAGATAGCGGGGTTATAACCGCGCCGTCATCGGGCACAACAGGCAAGCGCGCTAGAGCACGGCGCGGATATCAGTGAGCGAGCGCTTCTGTTGGCCATCCTCATCAAAATTCTCCGCATCGAGCCACGCCTCGAACGCGGCCTTCGCTTGAGGCCATTCCTTGTCCAGCATGGAGAACCAGGCGGTGTCGCGGTTCTCGCCCTTCATCACCTGATCCTGACGAAAGACCCCCTCAGGGACGAACCCCAAGCGCAAGGCCGCACGCTTTGAGCCATCATTAGCGTTATTGCACTTCCACTCATAACGACGATAGCCAAGATCATCGAAGATATGGCTCGCCATCAGATACATAACCTCTGTCGCCGCTGGCGTACGTTGCAACTGTTTTGAATAAACTATGCAGCCAACCTCTATCGAGCCGGCCGCAGGACGCAGCCGCATGTAACTCGCCATGCCCAGGACATCGCCGCTGAGGCTGCGAATAACATGCGTGCGCCAATTTTCCTTCTCTGCAAAGCGCTTGAACACGGCGCCCATATCATCCGCATTATCAAAAGGACCGATGGGGATATATCTCCACAGATCTGCGTTCGCTTTGCCGCCAACAGTGTTGAATAGCGCTTCCGCATCGTGCGTAAAATCCACCGGTTCAACAGTCACATGGCGGCCTTTCACATATCTTAAGTTCGGCTCTGCGCACTTTGTCCAGTTTTCCAGCCTATCACTCACAGCTCTGACTGCCCTTTTTGCTCGACCCTTACTCCTCCGCAGCCCATGCTTACGGCAAGAGGAGAAAAACCATGATCATTGTTTCTGGAACCCTAAAAGTCGAGCCCGGCGCGCTGGATAAAGTGCGCAATGAAATGGAAACAAATATTCGCGCCACCCGAGACGAAGAAGGCTGCATTTATTACTCTTATGGCGTCGACGTGCTCGACCCGGACACGATCATTATCCTTGAATACTGGGAAAGCTGGGAAACTCTGCAAGCACACGGCGCCCAGCCGCACATGGCGGCATGGGGCAAAGCGCTGGGTGCAGCCGGAATGGTTTCCAGAAATCTGAGATTTATTGAAGCCGGCGAGGAAAAATTTCCACTCGGCAAAAAAGGCTAAAGCTTATCAAGCAAATCCGCTGCAAAAATCGATAAAGTATCGTCGCGGGCGCCCATCACGACAATCCGATCGCCCGGCTGAGCGATTTCCAGAAGCCGCGCCCCGCAAGCGTCGCGATCCGGCAAAGCTTCGGTCTGCCGCCCCGCCGCCGCAACGCCGGCGGCGATGTCGCCGCTTGAAACTGACTTATCCGTGGTGCCGCCATAATAAACCGGCTCCGGCATCAACAATACATCATCCGCTGACAGATGGTCGGCGAAGGTTTCGATAAACTCGTTCTTCATCTTCTTCAACGGCCCGAAGCCATGGGGTTGAAACATCACCAGCAAACGCCCCGGAAAATCATGAAGCGTTTTAAGGCTTGCAGTGATCTTGTCAGGGTTATGCCCGAAATCATCAATGACGGTGACGCCGCCAGCCTCGCCCACATATTCAAGGCGGCGCTTAACCCCTTCGAATTCACCTAAAGCCTTGGCCGATTGCGCAAGGTTGACGCCTGCAGCGGAAGCCGCCGAAATCGCCGCAAGCGCATTCGACACATTGTGACGGCCTGGCATTTTCAGATCGACCGTCGCTCGCCCATCACTGCGATGATCGGCAACATCAAATGAGACGCCAAAGGGTTGCGGCCTGATGTTCTCTGCGTAAAGGTCGCCGGCGGCGGCAGTGATTGAGTAGGTTATCGTTTTGCCGCCATGCGCATTCGCAAGACGCGCCGTTTCTTCATTATCAAGGTTGAGGACGGCCACCTCGGATTCACCGATAAAACCGCCAAACAACGCACGCAGCTCTTCCATCGACTTATGGTCCAGCGCGATATTGTTCAGCACTGCGACTTTTGGGTTGAACATGGCGATGGAGCCATCGCTCTCATCCACCTCTGAAACAAAAGCCTCGCCGTCACCGACCAGCGCGCTGGCGAACAACGCATCAGGCAAGACAAAATTCTTCATGACGGCGCCATTCATGATGGTCGGGCGCTTGCCAGCGTGATGCAGGATCCAGCCGATCATCGCCGTTGTTGTCGATTTGCCGCTGGTGCCGGCGACGCCGATCGGACATGGCGCAGTATTAAAAAGCTCGGCCAGCAATCGCGCACGCGACAGGCGCGCCGCGCCGACACTGTTCGCAGCAATAACGTCAGGCACCGTGTCCTCGACAGCAGCGGACGCGACGAGAACCTGCTCAGACCGCCGAACGCCAGAGCCATCCTGGCGATGAAGCCTGATCCCGAGGGAGCGCAGATAGTCAAACTTCGCACCCGTCCGGCCCTGATCGAGCGCCCGGTCTGAGCCCTCCACATTATGGCCCGCCGCCTTGACAATCATGGCGAGGGGCAACATGCCCGAACCGCCAATCCCGCAGAAGAAAAAGTCTTTTGTTTTCATCATCATTGGGTCGCTATAACCGGAATTAACCAATAAGTCGTAAGCATTGTTCGATGACAGACGCCAAGAAACATGTCGCCCTGGTCTGCCCCGGCGGGCCGATCACCAGAGATCTCGCCGATAAAGTCGTCGAGATTGCGGCGACCCATTGCGGCGAACAGGTCCAACTGCATTTTCATGACCAATGCTTCCTCACTGCTGGGCATTTCGCCGGAAATGACAACGAACGGAGCGCTGCGTTTCTCGAAGTCGCCAACGATCCCAAATATGACGCCGTCTGGTTCGCCCGCGGCGGCTATGGCGCCTGCCGCCTGAACGACGCGCTTTTCGACGAGCTGAACGATCATGCTCGCCGGAAAACCTATCTCGGTTATTCCGACGCCGGGATGATTCTCGCGCGGCTTTACAAAGACGGGACTGGCAAGCCGGCACATGGGCCAATGCCGACGGATATGACCCGTAAAGATGGTGAATATGCAATCGGGCGTGTGCTAGACTATCTGATCGATGGCGATATCAACACACTGGAACCGACAGTTATTTCCAGCAAAAAACTCGTCGCCTTCAATATAACCGTCCTCAGCCATATGATCGGGACAGACTGGACGCCGGACCTTGCAGGTCACATTGTGATGCTCGAAGATGTCTCGGAATATCTCTATAGTATCGACCGGTCGATGTTCACGATTATGTCGAGCGTCAAAATGGAGAAAGCAGCGGGCGTCACGCTCGGGCGCATCAGTAATGTGCCGGAAAATGACCGCCCCTTCGGTCAGACGGCGGAAGAAATCGTTCAGGACTGGTGTGAACGCAGCAGCATCCCCTATCTTGGACGCGCCGATATCGGCCATGACGCGGATAATAAGATTGTTCCGTTTGGCCGGACCGTCCAAGCCTGACCAATCTCTCCCCTCAGGCGCCAGCGCTCTACCCGCCGAGTTATGGATATAGCGCATCTCAGCATATGTTGACTTTTTCTGTGCAGGCGGCGCTCAGTACAATTGCGAACGCCGGCAATCCAGGCCCCCGGCTTGACAGACGCGCGGCAACAGCGTCTTAGGCAATCGTCAACCGGAGTTCGCAAGATGCAAGTCAATGTCGCCATTGTCGGCGCTACTGGAAATGTTGGTCAGGAAATACTGGCGGTTCTGGAGGAACGCTTGTTCCCCGTGCATACGGTTTATGCGCTGGCGTCGCGTCAGTCGATCGGTCGCGAGGTGTCCTTTGGCGAAAAGACCCTTAAATGCCAGGACCTCGAAACCTTCGATTTCAGCAATGTCGATATCGCGCTGTTTGCAGCCGGCGGCGCTATTGCAAAAGAATGGGCGCCGAAAGCCGCGAAAGCCGGCGCGATGGTTATCGACAACTCATCGCACTTTCGCATGGACCTGGACGTTCCACTGATCGTGCCCGAAGTCAACGCCGACGCCGTCAGCGATGCGCGCAAGAAAAACATCATCGCCAACCCAAACTGTTCAACCGCCCAGTTGGTCGTTGCATTGAAGCCGTTGCATGACGCCGCAACCATCAAGCGCGTCGTCGTTTCCACTTATCAGTCAACGTCGGGGGCGGGCCGAGCCGCGATGGACGAATTATTCAATCAGACTAAGGGCATCTTCGTCAACGATACGCCAACGCCGGACGCTTTCACAAAACAGATCGCGTTTAACGTCATTCCTCATATCGACGTTTTTATGGAAGACGGCTTCACCAAAGAAGAATGGAAAATGACTGCGGAGACGAAAAAAATCCTCGACCGTAAGATCAAACTGACCGCAACATGCGTGCGCGTCCCAACTTTTGTCGGGCACGCAGAGGCCGTCAATGTAGAATTCGAAAACCCCCTCTCTGACGACGAGGCGCGCGAAATCCTGCGCGAAGCGCCCGGCCTGCTCGTCGTCGATAAACACGAAGATGGCGGCTACGTGACCCCGGTTGAATGCGTTGGCGACATGGCGACCTTCGTCAGCCGTATTCGCGTCGATCCAACTGTTGATAACGGGCTCACTTTCTGGTGCGTTTCCGACAATTTGCGTAAAGGCGCGGCTCTGAACGCAGTCCAGATTGCCGAAACGCTTCTGAACCGAAAAATAATCGAAGGGTCGCGAGGATAATTTCATGGCGTCACTCCAGCAAATCTCTGACCTTATCGGCCAACGCCAATTAGGGGCAGCGGGCGCAGCCCTTCGCAAATTGGTGCGCCAGAAAAGCAAACCCGGGATCGACTGGCCAACCGCGATGAACTTTGCCGGTCAAATCGGCGATCAGGAAACGGTGCTCGCCGCCGCCCAGAACTGGCGCGCGCAGGCGCCGAACGATCCTCAAAGACTTGTTGCTGAAATCAATGCCCTCGGCGCTGTTGCAAAACACAAAGAAGCGGCGCTCCTTTCGCGGGAGCTGCAAAAAAATGCACGGTCAGCGACGGATGGGTATTATCTCGAAGGGTTTTATCAGGCGCGTTTCGCGAATAGAGATAAAGCGCTGGCGCTCTGCAGGAAGGCGATTGAGCTCAACCCAAACCATGCGACCGCCTGGGAGCAGATTGCACTCCTGAACGGTTATGAAGACCGCGACACCGATATTGCGTCAATGCTCGAAGTTGAAAAACGCATCAGTGATCGCGAGCAACTGATCGCTCTTTATTACGCTCTTGGCCGCGCCTTTGATCATGCCGATGATACTGACAAGGCCTTCGCCTATATCTCAAAAGGCGCCGCACTGCGCACCGGCCCACGACCATTCGACCTCGCGCCATTGCACGCATATTTAGGCCGCCTGCGCACGACCTTTACGCCGGCGTTCGTCAAGCAACATGAGAATGGCGACGCTGGCGCCGGCGCCATCTTTATTCTCAGCACGCCCCGTTCCGGCTCCACCCTGATCGAGCAGATCCTCACCACGGCCCCGTCCGTCACAGCAACCAGCGAGCACGTAATCCTGCGCAACGCGGCTCTTGATCTTGGCAACATGGAGCCGCAGGAGATGGCGCAGACGGCTGACTATAAGCAAAGTGACTGGAACAAAATTGCGCAAGGCTATTTTGACGGCTTACGGCGGCGATTTGGTACAAGCAAAGTCTACACGGACAAGACGCTCATCAATTTTTATTACGCCGGGCTGATCCGGATTCTTTTTCCGGCGGCGAAAGTTATCTGGCTGCGTCGCGATCCGCGCGATGTCGCCTGGTCGTGCTTCCGTTCACGCATAAACGCCAATCAATGGGCGGAGAGCATCGATACGGCGTGCGGCTTCCTAAAGGCGCATCATGAAATGTGCGCCTATTGGGCGGAACTCTTCGGCGATCGATTATTGACCCTCGACTTCGAAAAACTGGTCAGCGACGGAGAAGCGACCTCAAAGCAGCTCTTTGATCATGTTGGGGTCGAGCGTCCTGACGCATGGGGCGATTTTTACAAAAGCAGCAACCCTGTTGCGACGGCGAGCCTCGCACAAGTTCGAGAACCACTGAATACAAAAGGTGTCGGGGCATGGCGGCGCTACGAAAAGCATCTGGCGCCGATCTATGACAAACATTTCAGCTAAAGACTCATCAAGCGCTGTGCGCGATGGCCTCTTGTTCGGCGTCATCGCCTACACCTTGTGGGGACTTTTCCCGATTTACCTGAAAGCCGTCGGCGAAGCGTCTGCGCTGGAAATCCTGGCGCATCGCATTTTATGGTCCGTGCCGTTTGGCGCGGTGCTGATCGCCCTGCGCAAACAGTGGGGCGAGGTGCTAAAGGCGCTCACAACGCCGCGCGTCCTGATCTTGCTTGGCGTCAGCGCCCTTGCAATTTCATTTAACTGGCTGATCTATGTCTGGTCCGTCGTCAACGACCGCATTCTGGAAGCGAGCCTCGGCTATTACATCAATCCGTTGATGTATGTTGCAGCAGGCGTTTTCATTCTCGGTGAACGATTGCGGCTTGCACAGATCATCGCCGTATGCCTCGCGACTATCGGCGTTCTGGTGCTGACATTCGGCGCCGGCGTTTTCCCCTGGGTCTCCTTAACGCTGGCGGTTTTGTTCACGCTTTACGGTTACATCCGCAAGACAACGCCCGTCGGCGCCATGCCGGGATTGTTTGTGGAAACAACTTTGTTATCGCCGCTTGCGTTGATTTATCTCCTGTGGCTGATGCATTCCGGCGGCGCCGTGTTTTTGCAAAGCTCCATCACGATGGATACGCTCCTGGTGCTGGCGGGGCCCGTTACCGTCGTTCCACTCTTGCTCTTCGCCCTGTCAGCAAGGCGATTACGCTTGTCGACGCTCGGTTTTCTTCAATATATCGGCCCAACATTGCAATTTGTACTGGGCCTTTATTACGGAGAGCCGTTTACCTGGGCGCATGGCGTATGCTTTGGCCTCATCTGGACGGCGCTTGCTGTTTTCAGCTTTGATGCAGCGCGCGCCAGCCGCGCTGAACGCCTTATGAAAACCGCTTAAGGCTGCCGGAAAAACTTAGCAGAGATTTTCCGTTCGCCGTCACCAACCCGCGCGCAAACAAAAGACTGCGCCCGGCTTTGGTCATTTCGCCTGTCGCCTCGATAAAAGCGCCAACAGGACCGGGACCGATGAATTCGGCATTCATGGTCAAGGTGACGGCTTTGAAATTACCTTCGCTGCGCCGACAGATATCCCACAAGGACATATCCGCCAGCGTCATCAGGGCGCCCCCATGAACGATCCCGCCAAGATTAGCGTGACGAGGTTCTGAAAAAAACCCGACGCCCGGACCTTCGCCTTTTTCGCGAAAATAAAACGGGCCTGCATGGGCGCTGAATGTTTGCGGGTGGGATTGCAGCACCCAGCCCGGCGGCGGTTCACGCATTGACTGATCATTGTTGTCCATGCTTCGCCTCTACCCGGCCCTGCGCAAGTTGCAAACAACAAATCACACAATGGGCGCCAAAACGTGTTGCCAAGCTACAAGGCGAACGGCACTTTGAGACCATGTCCAAACCCTTTCCCGAATCTCGATTTATCAATGCCGATGGTGTGAAACTCGCCATCTATGAGGCCGATGGCGACTTTAAGCGCGACAACCCGCCAATCATTCTCGTCCATGGCTGGCCGGAAATCGCCTATTCCTGGTGCAATCAGATACATGCGCTTGCCGAGGCGGGATATCGCGTCATCGCATTAGATCTTAAAGGATTTGGCAAATCAGACGCCCCGCACGAAAAAGTGCTCTATGACATTGAGCATGTGACGAATGATCTTGCCGCATTGCTTGACGCGCTGGAAATTAAAAAAGCCGTATTCTGCGGTCACGACTGGGGCGGTTCAATTGTTTGGAGCATGGCCCAATGGCGTCCCCAACGGGTCGCCGGCGTGATTGGCGTTTGCACGCCTTTGCATCCGCGTCCGCCTGCACCGCCGATTGACATTCTCAAACGCCGCTTTGGCGAGGCGCACTATTTCGTCCAATTCCAGGAAGAAAATACGCCGGAAGCATTATTTGAAACCGATGTTGATCATTTTGTACGGTTGATGTTTCAAAAACCGGCGCCGCGAGAGCGATGGGCGTCGTTGATACCAACAGTCTATGATCTACCCGGACGATTCAAATCAGGCCGACCGGTAGATTCGGACAAACTGATCGTTTCAGACGACATCATTCAGGTCTATATCAATGCATATGAGCAAAGCGGGTTTCACGGCGGGATTAACCTCTACCGTAATGTCAATCGCAACTGGGAGCTGATGGAAGGGCGTGACGAGACAGTGCTTGCGCCATCGCTTTGGATTGGCGCCAATCTCGATATGTTTTTACCACCCGAATCCGCTGACGGCATGGAACAGCTTGTTCCCGATCTTGAAAAACATCTTATTGATGATTGCGGCCACTGGGTCATGTGGGAAAAGCCGAAAGAATTAAACGCTCTGTTGATCGACTGGTTAAAGCGTCGAATTTCAACTTAATTTGACGCAGTTTCACTCAGCGATTTGAAATAAAATTCGAAGGGCCGCCTAAAAATTCGCTTACTTTGCGTCGCCACACTTTCGCCACAGATCAGGGGCGGAGGATAATATGCGAAGCAAAACAGCGATATTGGTCGCGGCGGTTTTCGCACAGACGGCGTCGGCGGCGGCATTGGATGAATATACGCATCTAAGGTCTAAACCGCGCGCCATTGCAGCGTTTAAAATTCAGGACAAGGCGATTGAAATTTCTGCAGTCACCCGTCGCAAGCGCGCGGATACAGTGTTGCGCCGCGCTTATATGGAAGAATGCCGGGCCATGGGAAAAGTCTTTCCGGGCTATCCGCAGCCGGCCTTTGTCAGTTTTGACGTTCGTTTAAAATTTTAATGATCAAAGACAATCATAGAGCGCGTCCAACAGGCGCAACGCTCTTGGATCTCCTACAAGATAAGGCGACATCTTCGACATGACATAAGCCGCAGTCAGGTTTTTGTCGGGGTCGACGACCACACAGGAACCGCCGAACCCGGCATGTCCAAAGGCCATTTCATTCGGCCCAAAGTGGCGATTGATGTTGCGCATCAGGCCCGCCGACCAGGACAGGTGAAACGGCAGCACCATATCGTCGCCGCGAATGCGTTCGGCGAGCGCCGCCTTAATAACGGGCGGACTAATATGTTGATCGCCTGACACCGCACGCCCGTTATTCGCAAGCGGATGGACCATTATCGCCAGGGATCGCGCATCCGCATGCATGTTCGATGCGGGAATTTCCGCCGCCATCCACTCATCGCGACTGACCCGCGCGGTAGATGACCATTTTTTAAGAAACGCAAGTTTGGTAAATTCGTTCAGCTCGCCAAGGTCCGGCGCCTTTGGCGGCTTCGGCATATAGGCGGCGCGGGCGATTTCGTCCGCCTTCATGCCGCAAAAAATCTGCAGCCCTTCCGACGCCGTAAAGGCGCGCAGCAACGCACCCACGCTTTGCCCGCTCGCACGCTGTAACAGTTCACCGGCGATATAGCCAAATGTCTGCGGGTGATAGCCATTGGCCGTTCCCGGCGCCCACAACGGCGCCATCGCGGCGAGACGGTCTGTAATAGCATCCCAGTCAAGCCATGTGGCCGGGTCCATTTCATTGGGAATGCCGCACAACCCCGCCTGATGCGACAGCGCCTGCGCAATCGTAGTCTTTTCTTTGCCGTTCTCGGCGAATTCGGGCCAGTATTGCGCGACCGGCGCGTTATAATCGAGACGCCCGTTGCTGACTTCACGTGCGATCAGCAGTGTTAAAACCGCCTTGCCGGTTGAATAGACGCAAGCCAGCACATCTTCCGTCCACGGTTCTTCCTTTGCCCGGTCTCTAAAGCCGCCACGAATATCGATGACGACTTCACCGTCAATGACCGCCGCAAAGGACGCGCCAAGTTCTAACCCATCCTCAAAATTCGCGGCGAAAGCGTCTCGGACCGAATCAAATCTGGATGGCAATGCTCCTGATGCATTCGGAACGCGCGCGTGAGACCACATGACCGATGATGACCCTAACTCTTCAATTGCCAAAAGCGCAGGCAAGGCCGGCGCGAGCAATCGCGCTGGCGGCGTTTGGATTATCGATGCTGAGCAGCGCGTCAAGCGTTTCGCCCGCTGAAGAGGCTTCGTTCAATTCGCCGACAAACTCCGCCACCGCCTGCATGTCACCGCGATCCAGCCGCTCGTCGAGTTCAGACGCCAGGCACTCAGCGCGGTTTTCGGACACTCCCAATTCTTGAAGACGGTTTTCGATGCGAATGCGCGGCGACAGCGTCGCGCAAGCTGCAACCAGCACCACCACCCCAGTTAAAACAGCGATACGTCTCATCTTCTTCCCCTTCTTCGTTTTGCGGCGGCAACACTACGCTCGGCGCCCCGCCAAGTCCACGCCGGTCAATCGCGACGCAGGCCTGACTGATCCAACCGCCAGGTCAGGGACTCGATGCGATCCTGCCCGAAAAACGGCTCGCCATTCAGCACCATAAGCGGTACGCCCCAATGATGTTCCAGCTGCGCCTCTTCATTGTGGGCCAGCTGCTGAGCGATCACATGCTGATTATCCGCCGCCCATGCCGACAGCACACCAAGGTCAAATCCGGCCTTCGCAAGCGTTTTCGACAGAACATCGTTCTCGCACCAGTTTGCAACGCCGCCCCAAACGGAGCGGCTCACAACTTGCGCAAATTCCAGCCCGCGCCCATCCGCGATAG
Source organism: Pseudomonadota bacterium (assembly GCA_039196665.1). Lineage (GTDB taxonomy): Bacteria > Pseudomonadota > Alphaproteobacteria > Caulobacterales > Parvularculaceae > Hyphococcus. Next base: position 319,477 of record JBCCUQ010000005.1, read on the forward strand.
CCGCGAACGCAAGATTCATGATCATCGTCATGACCGGTTGCTCCGGCGCCACTTTGCCGGTTTCAAAATCCATCACTACGGGGTCCGGATTTGGCGGCCCAAAGGGGACGCCAAGTTGTTCCGCCTCTCGCGGAACGTCCTTGAACAGATATGGCAGAAACTGTTTGCGCCCGCGTTTAAAGAACTCGGGCTCACGCAGCGCCAACGGACGCACCGGGCGAAAATCCACCGCCACTTCATAATCCCGGCCAATCGCCACAAGGCGGTCAGTCGCAAGATAAGAATATGGGCTGCGAAAGGACCAATAGATTTCCAGCACAGGGGCGGCTTGATCTGTCAATTTCGGTACTCCAAGCGTTGAAACTTTAAACCCTGGAAGCTAAGCGTCAATCATCGCCCATTGAAGGGTGACAAAGGATATTGATGTGACGCGCACAATTCGTCTTGGAGTTATACAAGCCGGTTTCGGCGAAGATATGAAGGCGAATATCGCCAAAATCGGCCGATTGACCCGCGCCGCCGCAAAAGACGGGGCCAACATAATCCTGACGCCCGAACTCTTTCAGGGCCCCTACTTTTGCAAAACGGAAGAAACACGCCATTTCGCAAATGCTTATCCGTATAAGGACCACCCGGTGGTGCAGACATTGGCGCCGCTGGCCAGTGAATTGGGGGTTGTTCTTCCATTATCCATTTTTGAACGCGATGGACAGGAATACTATAACAGTCTTGTCATGGTCGACGCCGATGGATCGCTGGCGGGCGTCTATCGCAAGAGCCATATCCCGGACGGTCCCGGTTATGAGGAGAAATTCTATTTCAGGCCCGGCGACACTGGCTTTAAAGTCTGGGACACGCGTTTTGGCCGTCTTGGCGTTGGCGTCTGCTGGGATCAATGGTTCCCGGAAGCAGCCCGCGCAATGATGTTGATGGGCGCGGAACTTCTTCTCTACCCGACAGCCATCGGCTCAGAGCCGGAAAACGCCAGCCTCGATACGAAAGCCCGCTGGCGCCGGGCCATGGTCGGTCACGCCGTTTCGAATGTTGTGCCGGTCGCGGCCGCCAACCGGATTGGCGACGAGGAAGGACAAATTTTTTATGGCTCATCCTTTATTGCGGATGATGGCGGCGCGTTGCTTGTCGATATGTCGCGTACGGAAGAAGGGTTTGAATGCGTCACTCTTGATCTCGAAGAGATCGCCGAACAGCGCGCCGGTTGGGGCTTTTTCCGAGACCGGCGACCGGAGCTATATGGCGCACTCACCGGTAAAAATCCTGATTGAGGTTTATCCGTTCGCCCTCTCGGCGCGCTTCCGGTCAAGGCGTTCCTGATCACCAGGCAATAAGGCCCAGGCGGCCTCATCAATATCAAGGTCTGCAAAGTCCGCCGGATCAAAGACCGGATTCTCACCCTCGGCGCGCTGCCTGTCAAAGTCACGCATGATGCGCAACCCTACGGGGATCAACAACACCAATGCAAAGAGATTGACGAGCGCCAATATGCCCATCGTGAGATTGGCGAAGCCAAATGCACTGGCGAGATTAAGCTGCGAACCAAGCAGGATGAACCCCAACGAAACCGCACGGAAGACATTGAACGCGAGATGATTTTCACGCGTAAAATAATCGAGCGCATTCTCGCCAAGAAAATAGTTGTACATAATGGAGCTGAAAACGAAGAGCATCAGCGCTGTCGCCACAAACTCATCCGCCCAACCGCCGACCAGAGAGGTTAGCGCTGTCTGGGTCAGCAGCACGCCGTCCGTCGCGGGGTTAGACAGATCGACGCCCGACAACAAAATGATCGACGCGGTGCAGGTGCAAATGATGATTGTATCGATGAATACGGAAAGCGCCTGCACAATACCCTGATGCGCCGGATGCGGCACATAAGCGACTGCGGCGACATTCGGGGCGGAGCCAAGACCAGCCTCATTGGAAAATAGCCCGCGCTGAATGCCCATGGTCAACGCCGCGCCAATACCGCCAGCAAAGGCCTGATTCACCCCAAACGCACTTGTAACGATGGTCGACAAAACCGCCGGAAGGTCGCCAGCGCGCGTAATCAACACAAAAAGCGCCAGTAAAATATAACTCGCCGCCATTACCGGTACGACAATCTCAACAACCTTGGTGATGCGGCCAATGCCGCCAAAAATCACAAAACCGACAAACACCGCAAGCACGCCGCCGGTGATAATCGGAGCAACCCCAAAAGCGCTCTCAACAGACGTCGCAACCGCATAGCTTTGCAAAACGTTGAACGCGACGCCAAACGTCACCAGCAGCAGAACAGAATAAATCCCGGCGAGGATAGGCGCTCCGGCGCCGAGACGTTTTTTCAACCCATACTGGATATAAAACGCCGGCCCGCCACGAAAATTACCATCGTGCTCCAATCGCTTAAAAAGCTGCGCAATTGAGCACTCAAAAAAACTGGTCGCCATCCCAAGCAGGCCGACCAGCCACATCCAGAAGATGGCGCCGGGACCGCCCAGGGTGATTGCAACAGCGACACCAGCGATGTTTCCCGCGCCGACGCGGCCCGCCACTGACAGGGCTAGCGCTTGAAACGATGTCGGCTTGTCGCCCTCATGATGGAATGCGCCTCCGAGTATGGAGAACATTGCGCCGAAGTTTCTGAACTGAATGAAGCGGGAGCGAATTGTGAAAAAAAGACCAACGGGCAAAAGCACATATATGAGGACAGAACCCCAAAGAAAATTATCAAGCCAGGCGATCATTAGACCTCACAGTAATTTTCGCCGTACACGGCGCATTGCAGCCAGAGGAAGCCTTTTCCTTTAGCCGATGGCATACTGATTGTCGAATGAGGACAGCCGCTAGCTTGCCGCCAACAGCGGCGTGCGGCCAGCGAACGCAGAAGCGATTTTTAGTCTTTTCGAATGAACGTCACGGCGAACAGCGTTTCGCCATCGAACATGTCTTTTGGCGGCTCAACGCCTTCGATCATCTTAAAGGCGCGGGGCGTAATCGACCCTTCCATGCGATAGCCCTTTTCCGCCATTTTGCCGCGATGAAACTCAAGGGCGGCGGCGGTGAATTCGCGGGCAAGGATGGTGATGCGCTCTGGATCGGTGGACATATCGGACCTTTTGCTAGTTCGTGATTTGATTTGTCACATAATTTGGGCGGAATATGAAGGCGAGCGCCGGACTTGTCCATAAGCGATGATGGCGCGGCCGATCTCAGTATTAGCGACCATAGCGATTCCAACGCGGCGAGGCGCCCATGCGAAATATCCTATCCATCGACGGCGGCGGGGTCAGAGGCATCGTCGCCGCTATCGTGCTTGACGCCCTTGACGGAGAATTCAAGGTCGCCGGCAAGACCTGCGCGGTCGCTGACTGCTTTGATCTGATCGCAGGGACTTCGAGCGGCGCCATTATGGCCGCCGCCCTCTCGCTGCCAGCGCCCGATGGCGGACCCGGCCCGACCCCAGGTGATCTAAGGCGGTTCTTCGAAACAAAGGCGCGCGCCATTTTTCCACCGCGTTTATTTTGCAATATTCCGTTGATTGGCCGCCTGCCTCAGCTGTTCGGACCTTTGCATGACCCGGCGCCGCTTTCAGAGATTCTCTCAAGCCAGTTCGGTGACATGGTGTTCGCCAGCGCACGCCGGAATGTTATGATCCCGGCCTATTCGATTGACCCGCGCGACATTGTTTTGTTCAGAGGCGGACCCGCCTACGCCAATGGCGATGAGGGCGGCGCTTTCAACATGATCCGCGTGCGAGACGCGGTTATGGGATCAAGCGCGGCGCCGACATTTTTCCCGCCTCATCGCGTGGAAAACCCTGACCAGGCGCAAAGCTGGACAGCCATTGATGGCGGCGTTTTCTTGAACGACCCGGCGATGACGGCTGTCGCGGAAGCGATGCGGCTTTTCCCCGGTGAGGACTTGCGGGTTGTCTCTGTGGGCACCGGACGACAGACACGGAACTATCCGTTTGAAAAATCTCGCCGCTGGGGTTTTTCTGAATGGATCTCACCAACAGGCAGGTTTCGCACGCCTTTGCTTTCCGCGATTCAGGACGGCCAGGCCCGCGCCGTCCATACCCAGCTGCACTATCTGCTAGGCGACAACTATACGCGTTTTGACTATCGCCTGGAAAAGGGTCGCGGCTCGGACAAGCTGGATGACGCCTCCCGTAAAAATATTCAGCGCCTGACACGCGGCGCCGTCGAGATGGTTGAAGAAATGCGGCCTCAACTGCGTGCGTTAGCCAGAGCATTGGCGCCGGTCTATGACGATACAGTCGCAAGCTAAGCAGCGACAATCACAGCCAATTAATCAACGCTATATTTTAAAGCGCGCAGGGTATCGCCCCATTCATCATTCAACGTGGTAATGGTTTCGGGATCCAGCTTTTCGCGATAATCGCCTGGCGTCGCTTTACGGATATGAGCGTTGATATCCTCGACCTGCACTTTCTCAGCAGGGTTCTTTTTCGCCAGTCGCCCGTAGCGGCGCAAACCATCTTCAACACCCGCAGCGTTCAGGAACTGCTCAAGCCAGCGTGGCCGATCCAGTACAAAGTCCTCATAACGCAACAAGCTTGTGTGCTGCATCGACAGATAGTCACGTACGTAAAGCTCGTATTTGGATTTCAGAGCTGGGCTATTGTTGCGGACAAATTCGTTTACGCCCTTTGCCCGCAATTCTTCACGATAAGCGTCATTGACGCCCGGATGACTATAACTCCAGGAATAAAACATGCTGACCAGCACATCACGCGGGTCGCGCAAATGCAGGATAAAGCGGTCACGCTCAACCTCACCCGCATCGAGTTTAACTGGCATCCTCACGGGGCCAACCAATCCAGTTTTGCCCCCCAGCTGATGGGAAAAGTTCGGATCTCCCGGCTCCTCAGGCTCGATCAGATTAGCGCGCTTTAAATTCGCTGAATGAAGCGGCCAGCCTTCCTTACCGGCAACAACGCGCATGACATCATAAACACCAAGCGAGGCGGCCTTGTGAACGGTAAAAACAAAAATGCGATGGTCCATGGCGCATGCAGTACGCAATCGGACTAGCAGCTGTCAAAGAGCTTGACTATTCAGCCGGCGCCACCACTTCACGCCGCTTTGCCTGAAGCGCGTCGAAATTAGACCAGACGCCCTCATCACCATGCCACTCGCCCTGCGTCGCCGCTTTTGAATATTCCGTTGCGCGCGCCTCAAAGAAGTTCGCGTGCTCAACGCCGTTCAGGATTTCCGTAAGCCAGGGGAGCGGATGTTTTTCAACACCATAAACTTTCGGCAGGTTGAGCTGGCCGAGGCGCCAGTCAGCGATATAACGGATATACTGCTTGATATCGTCAGCGGTCATACCCTGCACCGGGCCCATCTCAAAAGCGAGATCGATGAACTTGTCTTCAAGACCGACAACCGTTTTGCAGCAATCGATAATGTCATCGGCGACAGCCTGCGTAACGCAACCAGTTTCTTTCGCGAAAGCATGGTAAAGCTGGATCATCCCCTCACAATGCAGGGACTCATCGCGGATCGACCAGGTGACGACCTGACCCATTCCCTTCATTTTGTTGAAGCGCGGGAAATTCATCAGCATTGCGAAGGACGCAAATAATTGCAGGCCTTCTGTAAATCCGCCGAACATCGCAATCGAACGCGCAATGTCTTCATTGGTGTCAGTACCGAATTTCTGAATGAAGTTATGCTTCGCCGCCATGGATTCGTACTCCATGAATGCGGAAAACTCTGAATCCGGCATGCCGACCGTTTCCAAAAGAAGAGCATAAGCAGCGATGTGAACCGTCTCCATATTGGAAAACGCCGACAACATCATTTTCACTTCAACCGGTTTGAACACCCGCGCATAGTGCTCCATGTAGTTGTCGTTGACCTCGATATCGCCCTGCGTGAAGAACCGGAAAATTTGGGTCAAAAGATTGCGCTCGCCATCGGACAGATTGTTTGCCCAGTCCTTGCAGTCCTCGCCAAGGGGAATTTCCTCCGGCATCCAGTGGACCTGTTGCTGGCGCTTCCAGAAATCATAGGCCCAAGGATAACGGAACGGCTTATAGCCAACAGATGGCGTCAGTAGGCCAGGCTTAGAAGGAGTCGTTTCGGCGGCATCGAGCATCGGCTAAATTACCCTTAAGAATTGGACAGAGGATCGTTTTGTTGATCAAAGACACAACATACAGTATCCGCCCTCTAGTTTCAACACAAGATATTTGATTTGGACGGATCGCAAGGCCAGACAACTTCGACGCTATCGCAATCTGGCGGATTCTTGCCCGGCATTCACCTGTGTTTGAGCGAATTAACGTGATTGAAAAATACCGCAGCTCTTGTCAGGACGCGCCAGGTCCCATGACCTTAGATTTTTTGACGATGAGCCTAAAGGTTTTGACAGGCAGAACATTGCGAGCCGTCACCATTGGTGCGCTTTGCGAAAAGGTCCGTCTGCCTTCACGAAAACTACGTCGATCTGGCCGAGCGCTCCATCAAATGGTCGAAAAATTCCTTCCAGAAGGTCATAAACGACAAAACCGCGCGCATGCATATAGGTGACGATCTCGTATAGCTCAGGATGATGCTCACCCCAGAATTTAAACAGCGAGCATTCCATAATAACAACATCAACCGAACGGAGCGTTTTAGGCGCTCCTTCAATCACAAATAGATCGGCTCCCTGACAGTCTGTCTTTAAAAGCACTCCATTTGAAAGGTCCCGCCCCTCCAGCACGTCATCAAGTCTTTGAACTTCTATTTCGACAAGATCTGACGAACGACCTTGACGCCTGTGCATTAATGAAGAGCCAAACTTATCGGGATGACGCAATAACCTACGCTTGCCAGGCTTTGCCATCAGTGCGCAATGGTGGATCTCATGTTTATAAGACCGCATATTCGCTTCTAGATCACGATGAAAGTCAGCCAAAGGCTCAAAAACGATATGGCAAGCATCCGGAAATGACTGGTATATGCTCATCGTTCCACTTGCAGCACCGACATCAATGCACACGCTCGGGGAAAAACCACATTTTTTGATGTGCTGAAAAAACTCCGGAAAAGTACGCGTAGGATGTCGGCGCTTGTTGACCTGTTCAAACATGACGCTCACCTCGAAACTCTTCGTTTGACAGCGGCGAGCGCCTTTTGCGTCGTCCTGCCTCAGATATCCAAAAGACACTGATGTAAAGAGGCGTGGACGATATTGCAATCGGTCCGCTCCGCTCTTTCAATATGCAAATTAACTTATTGACCAACGCAACCAAATCCAGCAATTTCCACGCGCCCGTCGCCCGCACGGTTGCGCCAAATCGAACAGTCGCGAATTCAGATGACGTCTAATATGTATGATTATAAGGCCGGCGTTTCTAACTGGCGACGCGCGATAGATGACCTAAGCGAAGGATGGCGGCGGCGGCGCCTCTGGATCGACATGGCGCTTCGTGGATTCAGAAACAATTATCGCGGCGCAATTATGGGAGGGTTCTGGCTAACCGTCACAACCGCCATGACAGCTATCGGATTGGCCTTATTGTACGGTTATCTATTCGGAAGGCCGCTTGAAGAGCATCTGCCCTACGTCACTATCGCGTTCGTTGTTTGGTCCCTGATTACAGGGTTTTCGAATAGCGGAAGCGCAGTGTTTGTCACCAACGCCCATATATTCAAAGAATTCCCGTTGCCGCTAAGCCTTTTTATTTACCGACTTGTCGTCTTGCAATCTATCGCCGCATTTTACAGGTTGATCGTCTTATTCGCAATTATCTTGATTTTTCCAAAATCATTTGGCTGGACATCATTGCTTGCAATCCTAGGTCTTGCACTCATATTTTGGATCGGTTTCTGGGCGGCAATTACGCTAGGCATCATTAACGCGCGCTATCGTGACTTCAGTCAGCTTGTTAGCGCCTTTCTCACATTCGCTTTTTTTCTGACACCTATCTTTTGGCTACCTGAACGGCTCGGCGAATACGCGGTGTGGGTGAATATTAATCCGTTTTATCACCTGATCGAGGTCGTTCGCGGTCCGATTCTGGGCGGCGGTGACATCATTTTACATTTTGTGTTTACGGGCGCGCTTGCGGCCATTGCTCCGCTCATTGGCTTGTATGTATTCGGCAAGCTCTCTCACCGTCTCCCCTACTGGTGCTGAATAATGGCGTTGATAAAATTTGAAAATGTGTCCGTTGAATATCCGGTCCTTCATCTTCAAAACCGCAGTTTTGTCGGCGCGATCAAGGGGGCGGCTGTCGGCGGCGTTATAAAACGGGGGAAATCAGTAACTGTCCAGGCATTGAACGATGTGTCCTTTTCACTAAAGGACGGAGACAGGCTCGGCCTCCTTGGCCGCAATGGCGCGGGAAAAACAACACTGCTCAAGACAATGTCCGCAATTTTACCGCCAACTGCCGGACGGGTTCGCATTGAGGGACAGATATCGCCTTTGATATCAATGATGCTGGGCCTCGACCATGAAGCAAGCGGTTACGAGAACATCCGCATACGCGGCCGTTTACTCGGCGTTTCCAAGGAAGAAATAGAAGAGGCGATTCCTTTGATCGCTGATTTCACGGAACTCCATGATTATCTGGACTTGCCGATTAAAACATATTCGAGCGGCATGCGAATGCGTTTGACTTTTGCCACCTCAACGGCGTTTCAACCCGAAATACTGATTCTGGATGAATGGCTGGGCACCGGAGATTTGGAGTTTCGCGACAAGGCGGCGCGACGTCTTGTGAGCCTCATTGAAGAATCCGGGATATTTGTGTTCGCTTCGCATAGCCGGGACTTGCACAAACGGCTTTCAAACAAGGGAGCGGTTCTTGAAAAAGGCAAATTGCTTTTTTTTGGAGATATCAACGAAGCATTTGAATTTCAGGATGATCGCCGCAGCGCTGCCGGCGCTTGATCCCGGCGACGAAACAATCAGATTTGAAAAGCGGATATGCTTACTTCTGCAAGGCGAGCATTCGCGAATCGAAAAGAGCGATGACTTGCGTCTAGGCCCATCGTTTCATCAGGCGTCCTGTTAACGCGCTTCAAACCAGTCCCAGGTGTTTTTAATTCCATCAAGAAGTGAAATTTTCGGCATGTAGCCTAAAACATCTCGAGCTTTGGAGATATCGCACCAGGTGTGACGGATCTCTCCGCTTCGGAAGTCCGCATAGTCAACATCGATCTTCCGCTCGGGCCCGGCAATTTCTCTCATAATATCGATTAGTTCGTTCAAGGACGTCCCGGTTCCCGTTCCAAGCTGGAATACGCCTGTTTCATCCGTACGAATGGCGCTGATTATTCCATCTACAAGATCTTCCACATAAACATAGTCGCGGGTCTGACTGCCATCGCCATACACGACCAACATTTCGCCATTGAGAATTTGTCGGCAAAACAGCGCAACGACGCTGCCCTTATGATAAGATCGCGGCCCGTAAACATTGGAAAATCTCAGCGAGGTCGCTTTCAGACCGTAAGCAGCCGAATAGGCGGAACAATAGCCTTCAACGGCAAGTTTGGCCGCGCCATATGGCGAAGCCGGACGCGCTGGCATATCTTCGTTTACAGGAGGCGTCGCATCCCCAATAATCGCGCCCCCGGTTGAGGCGTTTACAATCCGCTCAACGCCTTGCTGGCGCATCGCCTCCAGAATATTCAAGGTTCCAGCGACGTTAACGTCAAAGTTAAAAGACGGATTCTCAATCGAATCCATAACACGGGTGTCAGCGGCCAGATGGATTACGCAATCCATGCCCTTAACAGCGGTTGCAGCCGCCTCAGGATCGCGGATATCGCCCCGCTGGAACTCCACGTCGAATTCGGAGATCCAGGCGCGATCACCGCCTGACTCGTTATCAAGTACGCGAATATGTGAGGCCCCCTGCCGTATTGCTCCGGCAATCAGATTGGCGCCGACAAAACCGCACCCGCCGGTAATCAGAAGTTTCCCTGTCACGCTGTGCCCTTTCTGAACATCTGGCGCTTAACGGCCTTTACCACACAATTGGGGGTCTCTATCGCACGGCTCTTTCCGAGGCGCAATTAGACCTCCATGAACGGCTTGTGGCCCTTGGAGCCATCAACTATGACACGCCAGTGTTAGGGCGAAACGCCGAAATTCCAGCAGGGCGGGCATGAAAGTTTTACATATCTGTTATTCGGATTCGCTTGGAGGCGGATCCATAGGCGCATATCGCTTGCATCTCGCAATGCGGGCGCGGGGCGTTGATAGCCAAATGCTTGTCGCCCACAAGGGGACCAACGACCTATCAGTCATTGATATGGCCGGAGGCGGAGCTCGCCCCCGTCTCGACGCAGCGGATAAACTGTCCGCTACATTGCGCGAACTATACGGCCTCGAGGGCCTTCCGATCAGGTCGACCAATCTGTTCGGGCTGAATGTCTCAAGAATGATCAATGAACATGACGCAGACATCGTTCAATTACACTGGGTCGCCAATAACACGCTTCCGCTAAGCGAGCTCCCCAAAATAAATAAGCCCATTGTATGGAAGTTGCCGGACATGTGGGCCTTCTCAGGCGGGGAGCACTATATCAGGCACGGAGACCCGGAACGCTATAAAATTGGTTACGACAAATCCGAACCGTTCCGTGGCGAAACTGTAGATGTCGATCGTTTTTTGTGGGAAGCCAAACGCAAATATTATCGCGATTTACCCTTGACGATCACTTCGCCTTCCAGGTTCATGGCCCGCTGCGCTCATGAGAGCGTGCTTATGTCGCCATATGACGCGCACTTCATTCCCAATCCCCTCCCCTCGGAATTCATTTACGGCCAGCCGGCCTCACAAGAACAGAAACAATCCATAAGGCGGGATCTCGGCCTGCCTGAGGACAAGTGCATCGCCTTGTTTTCAGCCTTCATGGCGGGCGAGAAACGCAAAGGATATCACCATTTGGAGAAAGCAGCGAAAGAGCATCTCCATCACATCATCTCAAGCAGCGATTTTTGTTTTGTCGTTGCAGGCGGTCCGGAAGATATGCAAACGGCGATCGGTCCCTTCGACGTCTTTGTAAAAAAGAAAACACAAGATACCGATAAATACCTTAAATTGCTGCAGGCATGCGATTTATTGATGTTGCCGTCCGAAATGGACAACAGCGCCATGACGGTGCAGGAGGCGCTTGCGCAGGGCGTTCCAAGCATCGTTTTTGATGTTGGAGGCATGCCGGATTTAGTGCTGCACAAACGTAACGGATATTTGGCGGAACCCTATAAAGCTAAGGATTTTGCGGAAGGCGTGCGTTGGTGGCTTGACTGCGAAAACAAAACTGAAGTGAGGAACTTCGCGTCACAACGCGCGCGGCACATGCATGCTCCTGCAAAAACAGTAGCGGGATATCTTAAAGTATACGAACAGGCGATCGCCCGATACCGGGAAAAACGCAGCTTCAAAACAGGTCAATTGTTTGCACCTGAATCGCCTGACCATCTCAAAACGCCAACCGGCCGCGCCTTCATTATAGATCCGTCCGCCATTGACCTTAAGGAATCTTCACACCACGCGGAACATGTACTTGCGTTTGGCGCATTGTTTCAGGCAACAGGCATTACGCCGCACTTCATTGTCAATAAAAATGCATCCTTTGAGAACCCTTACGGGGATTCCATAAAAACGTTTTCATGGTCTATTTATGATAAAATTCGCTCGGGTGCAGATAAAAGAGAAAAAAGCGCGCTTGATGAAGCTGACCTGAAGCGCCTCGATTCCGGTTCGGAAAAAAGCCATGAAGTCTATGAGGCGTTAAAGCTTCTGAATGAAAGGTACGAATTCTCTCAACGCGATGTAGTCATTATACCAACAATCGATCGTTTTTGCGTCGAAGGCATTCTGCTCTATCTTTTTTCACAGCAAGTCGCAGGCGGGCCTACGTTCCATATCAACATCATGTTTGAAAAAGCCGCCTTCCTTCTCGGCGGCTATCCGTTAGAAAAAATGATGGCGATACTGCGTCAGTCCGGTCAGGTAGGCGAGAAGATTCACCTTTATGCGGAAACGCAATATATGGCCGATGACTTGTCCGGTCGATTTGACGTTCCGATTCGTCGCTTGTGGCCGCCCACCTTGTTTTCCGGCAAGCAACTTGACGCCATCAAGCAAGCCGATAAGGGCGCGATAAACCAGAGCATTCGGAGTGTTTTTACTAAGGTCGAGGGCGCCTTGGACAGCGAAGCAGAGCCATTCAATCCGCCTTCTGGAAAAACAGTGATCGCCAGCCTTGGGCGCGGAAGACGCGATAAGGGCTGGGGCGAATTGCCTGCAATCGTTGAGGAGTTCAATAAATCCGCGCTCGCGAACAGCGCCGTTTTCGTTGTGCAAAAACCGCGCGCAATGGATGACCTTTCGAGCGAGGAAGAACGGCTGGCCGCTCAGCAAAACGTAATTTTGCTTGATGAGATAATCTCAACAAGTCTCCTTCAGGCGGTATGCGATAAAACCGATGTTTTTCTATTGCCCTACCAGCCGGGCGTATACAGAAAAAGGGGATCTGCATTTTGCTGGCGGGCCGTATCGCATGGCCAGCCCGTCGTCGTAAATGCTGATACAGCCCTCAGCGAAACATTGCTGAGAGCTGAAATGCCTGATGACGGTCGAAGCAAAGAACGATGGCGCATGCTTTTTTCAAGCAAACCGAAACACGGCGTGAGTCGTCCTTTTGCGAATGGCGCTGCCGCCACCAGCGCAGAGTCATTCGCTGCTGCGCTGGTTGAAGTCATAAAAAACCTTGATTCTTACAAAACAGGCGCCGCTAACATGCGGGCAAACTATTTCCGGGAAAATGTAAAAAATAACCCCATAAAAGAACACCTCTACAAGGACAATTACTTCACGTCGCCGTCCCGTATTGTCCTGTCTGATAACACCGAAAGCGCAAGCCACTCTAAAGAGGCCGACGGCCTGACTGCCGAAATTATCATTCACATGGATGAGGCCGTTCTGAATGCGGCGCACTGGCCGATCATAAGTTCAAAGACTGATCGCCCGGTTCTGCGCTTTACCATCGCAGCCAGTGATGGCGTATTAACGGCGGACAACTTCCCCGGATTTATCCGTGACGCAATAGCGGCGCAAAGAGTAGAGCAAATCTGTGTTCCGGTGCGTCTGGCGGTGAACAAGGGCGTTTTGCGCGGGCTTCCAGATGATTGGCTCCGCCTTGTTCACTTGACTGATGAGATCTTGCCAAATGACCTGCCAGGTGCGAATTAAGCTCAGAAAACACTATGCGCTTTGGTAAGAGCTGGAATTGTAGCTTAACGCGATGATATGGCGCGTAATGGAGATACACCATGAAGATCTGTGTGATTGGCGGGGATGGATTCTGCGGCTGGCCGACCGCACTGCATTTGTCGCAAAACGGTCATGACGTCGTCATCCTGGATAATTTATCGCGTCGGAAAATCGATGTCGAACTGGAAGTTGAATCTCTCACCCCTATCCAGCCTATGAGCGTGCGAATATCAGCATGGGAACAAGTTTCCGGTAGAAAGATTCAGTTTGAATGTATTGATGTCGCAAAAAATTATGCGCGGCTTCTGTATTTGTTCGAAAATTTTGAACCAGACGCCGTGGTGCATTTCGGCGAACAGCGCGCCGCGCCATATTCCATGAAATCATCCTATCACAAACGATATACCGTCGATAATAATCTCAATGCAACGAACAATGTCCTCGCCGCAATCGTGGAATCAGGCATTGACGCGCACTTGATTCATCTCGGCACTATGGGTGTTTACGGTTACGGCACCGCAGGAATGAAAATTCCCGAAGGTTATCTGACGGTCAAAATAGAAACTGACGACGGCGACGAGATTTCCCAAGAAATTCTTTATCCTGCAAATCCTGGGTCGATATATCATATGACCAAGACGCAGGATCAGCTGATGTTTGCCTTCTATAATAAAAACGACGGCATAAAAATCACCGATTTGCATCAAGGCATAGTATGGGGCACGCAAACTGAGGAAACAAAACGAGATAAGCGACTCATCAATCGCTTCGATTATGACGGTGATTATGGCACGGTTCTGAACCGTTTCCTCATGCAAGCCGCTGTAGATTATCCCCTAACCGTTCATGGAACCGGCGGACAAACTCGCGCCTTCATTCACATTCAAGATACCGTTCGCTGCATTGAGCTTGCAGCAGAAAATCCTCCCCAACATGGAGAGCGGGTCCACATCCTTAATCAAATGACAGAAACTCACAGGGTGCGCGACTTGGCGAACTTAGTCGCAAAAAAGACTGGGGCGACGATCGAGCATGTTGAAAATCCGCGCAAAGAGGATGCGGAAAACGACCTTCACGTTGAGAATCGTCAATTGATAGGTTTGGGGCTTGATCCAATCACGCTCGAAGAAGGCTTATTTGAGGAAGTTACAGAAATTGCAAAGGCCTATGCGTATCGTTGTGACATGTCCAAAATTCCATGCGTTTCATACTGGACCCCGGGACAGAAACCTGCCTAGATCTTAAGTGTCTAGCTTTACTGATACTATACAAGGCAAGCGGCCCTTAACGAGGCCTTATGGACGCGCCGCCGTGGAAGTCAAAAATACTCCCAAACCTCATCTGGCGACACCATATTATACGGCGGCTTCCTATATTCGACGGAATTGCCGAAATGCGCAGCGCTGGCCCCAAAGCCGCAATTATAAACAATACGCTCACTGGCGCAAAGATGCGCCATCCCGTTGATGGCCGTCAGTAGACAGACAGTCTCATCCCAGGCAAAAAACTTTTCAATTGTCGCCGATGGATTCCGACCTGGCGTTACGTCAATCTGCTTACGGATTTCATCCGTCAAATGCTTTTCTACAAATTTGAGATAATCCCGCTCTGACATGAGATAACAGTCTAAAAGTTTTTCCCATACTGGCTTCAGTTTTTCGGCAGTCGTCGCCCATCCCCAGCCCTGAAAACGCGAAAAGAAATGGCCTGGCCTTTCCGCACGCACAAGAAACGGATGCCCATATACTGAAAATACAGCCGGGTCTTTTTCGATTGAATCGAGTTCCTTGGAAAATCCCCTCAGAGCGGCGCCAGTTGGGAAACAGTCATCTTCGAGGAACAGCATGCGGTCATAATCCGCAATCATGTCGCGCATCGCGGTCAACATCATTTTCCTGAAACCAAAATTACCGCGATTGCGGCGAATGTCTTTTACCTCAAATGACTCCGCGACTTTTTCGACTCTTTCGATCGCGCGCCGAAGTTGCGGACGCCCCTGATCGCCATCAATAAAAACGATAACATCTTGAATTGCACCCTGCTTATCCAAGCTTAGCAGGGTGTTACGGAATTCTTCTTCACGCGTATGCCCAAAGACAGCGATGCCCAACGGCCTCTTGACTAAGTATTCGTCGTAAATTGACGGTCTATTTGTATAAACGGCTTGCTCGCGCTCAACAGCGGCTGCATCAACCTGACTTTTTGCCTGTTCAGACGAACCTGTCGGCTTGTTTTCTTCCGCCCGTCTCCCCAACTGAATGCGCTTGCGTTCTTTTAAGACATATCGAAACGCTCTCATTTCAACGATCGACCGCAACCGCGGCGCCAGCACCCACTCTAGATACGAAATTCTGTCATTGAGCGCGGCGTTATTTTTTTCCAAAGTCCGTTTAGCCTCCAAAAGCTCCGCCACTTCAACTTCGTATAACTGGATACTTTCCTTCGCTTCCAGCAAGTTTGATTGCGTATTCTTCGCCTGCCGGAGGGCCGCATTAAGTTCCTGCCGCTGCTCGCTTAACGCCTTTTGAGTATTTTTGAGTTGTTGTTGAACAGAGGTCAGCGCTCCGGACAACTCGTTTTTTTCAACGGCGTACCGAGCACGGTCATGGGTCAAATGATGCCGAATGCGTAAGCCTGTAAAGTCGCGCGCGATCGGAGCCGTAAAGGAGCCTGGAGCAATTTTTTCATACCGGGCCAAAACATTCTCAAAAACCTCAGCAGTTGGCTTGCCCAAAGAAACCGAAGACAACTCTTCTATGTTTTCAAAATAGTCTTTACAGAGAGGGTGTAGAAGATCAAGGTCGTCCTGCCGAAGGAAAACTTTTTTCGTTATGTCCCCAACTGGCTTTTCAAAAATTGAGGCCGCGTCAGTTGCACTTTCAATGTCGAAAAATTTGGCGAGCGCGCTACTTACGCCGGCGGGGTTTGTCTTTATAGCCTCATATGGAAGTACAAATGCACGATCGGGATTTGTCCTGCACGCTTTTAGCGCCGCCTCGTTCATGAAACGCCACCAGTTCGACGAAACTTCACTCTCACATCGCCACTCTTCAGATATCCCCAATTCTGCTTTGAAACGGGCGCTGTCTGAAGGATGGAACTCGTCGCCAAAGAAAGAAAACGCGCCTAATTGCGAATTGATGCAGTCTACAGGGTTCCGCAGGACGAATACCGTTTTCAAGTTTTCAAATCGCTGCAGGAAATATCCCAATCGCCCACAACCGCGGATCATCTTCACGATTGGCGTTTCGCAACTAAAAATCGAATCGGCGAAACCATCATGAATACTCCCCGCATCGCCTTCGAGAAAGAGCGGGGTAACAAGATGGGACATAAGTCCAGAAACGTTTATCGAAGAGGTTTTCCGGAAATCTATGTCAGTTTCACTATGGCCGCCTTCCGTTCCATGCGCGCCTCGCCATAAATACGGCTCATAGAGGCTCGCGCGGTCCTGACCGGCAGACTTCGCCAAGGCGCGCAGGAATGTATGAACAACCGACGTCCCGGAGCGGCCGACGCCGCAAGTAAGCCATGAGTTAATCATTCAAGTAACTAAAACACCGACTTTGGATGCCGAAGCATCAATGCTTAGTCCTTGTTGCGATCTGGCGGCAAGTGAATTCCGCATTCGGTTTTCTGGAAGCCTTTCCATCGGCCAGACCTTGGATCTTCATTTGGCATTGCGCGTTCGGAGCAAGGCAGACAACCGATCGAAAAATAACCATCTTTCGTTAGAGGATGCATGGGAAGCCGATTTGTGATTATGTAGTGCTTAAGCTCCTCCTGCGACCAATTAGAAAGCGGATTGAGTTTCGCGCGCCCTTCAGCAATCTCAACGATGCTCATTTGACGGCGCAGATCGCTCTGATGGCGTTTGCGTCCACTCAGCCAGCTATCGAATGGTTGCAGCGCCCTATTTAGCACCGCCGTTTTTCGAACGGCGCAACACGCGTCCGGCGACAGGCGATTGAGAGATCCCATCGGATCGTGTTCCTCAATTTCAGCTTTTTTTGGGCCGACAGTGCGGACGTCTTCCAAGCCGAGATGATGCTGAAGTCGATCGCGGTAACGCAGCGTTTCGCCGAACAATTTGCCAGTATCGATAAAGACCACCGGCATCGAAGGTCGAATCGAAGCGACCATGTGTAACAGCACCACGGCCTCAGCGCCAAATGAGGAAACCACAGCGGGTTTTCTGAATAAACGGGTCTCTAACGCCTGCGCGATAATTTCGGCTGGCTGCAGTTTTTCATATTTTTCCGACAGCTCCGCAGCAAACTTGATATCCGCGTCACTTATTGCTGTAGGCGCGCCAACCATCTACTGACCCGAAATAGTGAATGAAAATCATTTTTATTGCCAAATTACCTATAGTAGGTCAAGCATATGCGCTTGCCACGAGAATCCTCGTGGAGCTAAGCCATTCGTTGGCGAATGACGTCAAATACTATCCATATTGCTTGAAATGAAAATCTCGATAGTCACGCCGGTCCTTAATGGATTTCGCTATCTGCCGGAAGCCATTCACTCGATAAACCGCCAGGATTATGATGGCTGGGAACACATTATTGTCGATGGCGGCTCCAATGACGGCAGTCAGGAAATCGGGAAAGACTGGGCTGCGCGTGAAGAACGCGCAAGATTTGTTTCCGCGCCGTCTCTGGGAATGTACCCCTCGATTCTTCGCGGATTTGAAGAAGCGACAGGTGAAATTCTTTGTTGGCTGAATTGTGACGATCTTTTCACACCGTGGGCGCTTTCCGTCGCGGCCGGTTGTTTTCAAGGCGCCAGCGTAAAGTGGGTCTCGGGGTTGCCTGGACGATGGGACGATCATGGCCGGTTATGTGCGGTCGGGCCTATCCTCGCGCCGCCCAGAAAGTGGATAAAGCGGGGTTGGTTTCACGGGCGTTTTCTCGGATTTCTACAACAGGAAAGCATGTTCTTTTCACGTTCGCTCTATGAGACGCTAACGAAAACCGAAAAAGACGTCATTGCTTCTATGGAGCTAGCTGGAGATTTCGCATTATGGCGAATGTTTGCGGCGCGAACGCAATTAGAAATCATTCCCACAACGCTCAGCGGGTTTCGTCACCACGGAAAGAACTTGTCGATTCAACGTCTTGAAGACTATTATGCAGAAATAAAAAAACAGGGCGCGCCTTTCCCTCCAAAGGAGATAGCACGGGTTGCCGCGTATTTATTAAGACTTTACAGCGCATTGAATTATCAAGAAGTGTTAGACAGACACTGCGCGAAAAACCCAGGCAGTCATTTGTGACAGGTTTCACTATGGGGCGCTTCTATATTGCCGATCCTTCTTTACGCGATAACAGGGGGCACCATTTCAGTTTAACTTCCGCCATTTCAAGGTCTGCAGAAGTCATCGGCCTTGAGACCGTTTGGCTTTGCTCTCAAAACCATTCTGCGGACCTCGCCCCGGGAGAGGCGCGCCTGAGAAAGACATTCAGCGCTACGATGTATGACAATTACAAGTTATCGCCTGAAAAAAAACGTAGTGAGCATTTTTTTTACCGGGTTTTGAAAAAATTAAAGCTAAAACGCCCCAGGCCTGCTGACCAGATCAACCAATCGCACCAGTTCGAAAATGACCTTGCGTCCGCCATAGACGCAGAAGGCATGAGTCCAGAAGACCGCATTCTTATACATACGGCCGATGGCGCAACCTATTCGGCAATTGTTGAAATATTCAAATCCAAGGAACTCACCAGCTTGCCGCTGTTTCATATTGTAACGCCATATGATCCGGTCGGCGTTATGCCAAACAGGGCCTCGCCGCAGGAAGTCGCGCAGTCAATTGATTTTTTCAAATCACTAAACCTAATTGATAAGAAAATTTATCTTTATGCTGAAAATGAATACCTTGCCAGGCACTTATCCGGATTGTGGCGCACAACTGTCCGAACATGCGCGCTGCCGGCAGAGGCGCCCTGCCAAGAAACCATAAAAACAGCGGCAGTCTACAGGACCGAACATCTCGGGATCAGTGATAACAGTTTTATTATTTCTTCGCTTGGTTCCGCCCGCGTCGAGAAAGGTTTTCATCTGTTTCCGGATATCATCCAGCATTCATTCAGAGCGCTGGAGTCCCAAAATGACGCCACAAAAGTCCGCTTCGTATTGCATGCGAGCCCGCAGATTATCGGACGCCACCCGACAATTGCTGAATCCCTTAAGAGGCTAGAGAACGAACCTCAGTCTCGAGTACTCGTATTGCATGATGCCCTTACAAGCGCCGACTATGAAAATTTGCTACTCTCAAGCGACGCAATAATGCTGCCTTATCAGAGAGACGATTATCGCGTGCGCAGTTCCGGGATCGTCAACGAGGCGATCGCCGCCGGCAAAATTCTCATAGCGACCAAAGATTCGTTTCCAGGCAATCGCGCAGTTGAGTGTGGCGGGGCCGCTTGTGTGACGACGACGGAATTTGGACAAGCCGCAGCAAGGATCGCCAGGGATCCTGCTGCATATCGCAAGGCTGCGGCAATGGCGCAGGCAAAATACGTTCAAAAATATGCTTCCCAAAACTATGCGCGCTTGTTGCTTGCGGTGGAATCAAGCACTCAACGCTAGACAATAATGAATTAGAGCCAGAGCGCCCATGAGAGAAACGTTTGCAATTTCAGTACCGATTGGCAGCTACCATCCGCTGCTACACGATTGCTTGGCCAGCTTGAGCATACAGACCCCTGCGCCTGCAATCGCAGTTCTGGACGCCTCGGACGACCCGCGCGTTTCAAATGTCCTCGACAAGTTCAATGACATTTTGACCTACAGGCGGTCAGGTCCTGACAACGGTCAGGCAGACGCGATAAGGACAGGATGGGACAATATCAATGGAGAGATTTTGGGTTGGTTGAATGCTGACGATGCGCTGTATCCCGGCGCGCTCCAAAAAGCTGCAAGCCATTTCCATAAATTTCCTGATACAGATGTTTTTTATGGCAACAGCACAATCATTGATGATAACAATATCACTCGAGGATATTATTGGTCTGTAGAACCGCCAAGCGAGAGATTGCTATCAGGCTGCACGATCGCACAGCCCTCATGTTTTTTCCGGCGCAGCGCGGTCGATCAAATAGGCGGATTGGACACGACCCTGCATTATACCATGGACTGGGACTTGTGGACGCGGTTGTGGTTGTCCGGCGCGCGATTCAACTTTTCAGAAGACGTTTTGTCCCGAATATTGTGGAGTCGAAAGGCAAAAACTGGCGGTTATGGCAAAAAGCGCCGACTGGAACTCAATCGAATTATTGATGCAAACGCAAACACTGTTGGAAAGATTAAATCCCGTCTCGGGTTTGGCCTTCATCACCTTCTGGAATATGCAACGCCGCCCAGCACTGCAAAATATATTCGGCGCATTTTTCGAAAAAATCGGCCGCAGATTTTCGGCATGGATCGAACAGGCGCTGTTCTAAGCCGTGCAAGCATTCCTCTCGCACACTATAGTTCGGATGAAAAATCAGGGTTTGCGGTTTCTATTGACGGCCAGGCGCCGCACTGCATGCTCGCTGTTGGCGGCAGCAGTATTTTCGTTGAGACGCCCGGCGAGCATCTTATTCCATTCGAAAGTCCCGCATCGGCTGGCGACGTCAAAACACTCACAATCGAAAACAAGGGCAAAAAGCCAGTCTATTTTGACGGCGTCGTCTGGCAATAACGCCACGCATTGGCAATCCTATTGCAATGGCGCCGCTCTCCGGCGCCAGATCTCCGTTTTAGTAAATAAAGGTTCTCGGTAGCGCCATAAAGGGTTGCGCGTGCTGGAAAAATGCGGTTCTTCTCCTCAACAGATTGCGCGGCGGCAAAGTCGCAAACGGATGGATTTGTATGACCCAGAAAGTAGCTTTGATAACTGGCGTTACCGGTCAGGACGGCTCGTATCTCGCTCGCCTGCTCCTTGATAAGGGCTATATTGTGCATGGCGTGAAACGGCGCTCATCCTCATTCAATACGGGGCGGATTGACGACATATATGTTGATTTCCATGACCCTGAAACGCGCTTTTTGCTTCACTATGGCGACCTGACCGACGCGACAAACCTCATTCGACTCATTCAGGAAACGCAGCCGGATGAAATTTACAATCTCGGCGCTCAATCGCATGTTCAAGTGAGCTTTGAAACACCCGAATATACGGCGAACTCCGACGCAATTGGTGCTTTACGGTTGCTCGAGGCAATCAGAATTTTAAAGCTTGAAAAAACAACTCGGTTTTACCAAGCCTCCACTTCTGAGCTTTATGGGAAAGTTCAAGAAACACCGCAAACGGAACGAACCCCTTTCTATCCCAGAAGTCCCTATGCAGCCGCAAAGCTCTACGCTTACTGGATTACAATAAACTATCGGGAGGCGTATGGGATGCACGCTTCTAACGGCATTCTTTTCAATCACGAAAGCCCGGTTCGCGGTGAAACTTTCGTTACACGGAAGATAACGCGCGCCGTTGCACGGATTTCTCGCGGGCTGCAGGAGAAGCTCTTTCTCGGTAATCTAGATGCAAAGCGCGACTGGGGCCACGCCAAAGATTACGTTGACGGGATGTGGCGCATATTACAGCAGGACGATCCTGATGATTATGTGCTTGGAACGGGAGAAATGCACTCTGTACGCGAGTTTGTGGAACTCGCGTTCAACCAGGTTCAGATTCCCATTGAATGGCGCGGCGAAGGTGAAAACGAAATTGGCGTGAATGCGAAAGACGGCAAAACGCTTGTAGAAGTAGACGCCCGATATTTTCGACCTACGGAAGTCGACCTTCTTCTGTCGGACCCTTCTAAGGCGCGAGATAAATTGGGGTGGACCCATGAGACGCGTTTCGAAGAACTTGTCAGGGAGATGGTCGATACCGACCTGGCGGAAGTAGATAAACAATCATCGATAAGGACGTAGCGGGACCGTGTCTTCTCCGGAACCTGAATACAATCTCGAAGGGAAACGGGTTTGGGTCGCCGGCCATCGCGGCATGGTTGGTTCAGCAATTGTTCGACGGCTACAGAGCGAGGATTGCAGAGCCATCCTGACTGCTTCGCGTGACGAGCTTGACCTGACGCGTCAACAGGACGTTCATCTTTGGGTTGAAAGCAACCGGCCTGACGCCGTGTTTGTCCCTGCCGCGAGAGTTGGCGGCATTTATGCAAACGACACTTATCCGGCGGAATTTCTGTACGAAAACTTGATGATTGCCGCTAACATTATTCACGCATCGCATCGAGCAGGCGTAGAAAAACTACTTTTTTTAGGATCGTCTTGTATTTATCCGAGAGATGCGTTGCAGCCCTTGACGGAAGAGGCGCTTCTAACGGGCCCGCTAGAACCTACAAACGAGTGGTATGCAATCGCCAAGATAGCAGGCATAAAACTCTGTCAGGCATACAAAAAACAGTATGGTGATAATTTCATCGCCGCCATGCCAACGAATTTGTATGGCCCAGGCGACAATTTTCACCCCGAAAACAGCCATGTCATTCCCGCTCTCCTAAGAAAGGCGCGGGCAACCAAGGCTGCCGGAGAGGAGGACCTCACCATTTGGGGGTCCGGCAGTCCGTATCGTGAGTTCATGTACGTGGATGACTGCGCGGACGCATTGGTGTTTTTGATGAAACATTACGCCGGCTATGATTTCGTCAATGTCGGGGTTGGTCAGGATTTGACAATCGAGCACCTCGCGCGGCTGGTTATGAAAACCGTCGGGCTCAACGGGGAATTGCGCAAGGATGTGTCCAAGCCGGACGGAACGCCGCGCAAACTCATGTCTTCAAAAAAGCTTTTATCAATGGGGTGGAGGCCAAACATCTCTCTTGAGGAGGGATTGCGCCTTGCTTATGACTGGTATGTCGAAAACGTTTCAATCGACGCAAACCGCGCCAAAGTCTAATATCATGATACGCTATTTAGAATGCTCAATATTCAGCAATTACTCGGCAAAACCCATACAGGCGCATTGCAGAAACCCATGAAAAAAACACCGCCGCTCAAAGTAGAAGACTGGCCCATACCCAGCCCGGAAAACATGAAACGTGTTGGCCCGACGGAGGTGGAAAAATTTATACATAATGGACTGCAGCTGTTTTATGCATTGGACGAGGAGATGCGTTTAGCCACTGGCGCCGACCCGCGCAGACTAAACGTACTTGATTTTGGCTGTGGCTGCGGCCGTGTTGCAACTCCCTACATCGCCGCAAATGGGCGTTTAACGGGCGTCGATATAGATGCATCGGCAATTGAATTCCTGAAGACCCATTATCCGGACCACGATTTTCGCACCACACAATTTGAGCCGCCATTACCATTTGACGATTCGACATTTGACGCCGTTTACTCGATTTCTATCTGGAGTCATTTAAACAAGGATTCCGGCGAACGCTGGCTTCGCGAAATATACCGGATCCTTAAACCGGGCGGCGTTTTTCTTATGTCCATCATGAGTCATACGTCGCTCATCTTTCGACATGCCCGCCCTGGCGCGGAATGGGATGATATCAGCAATCGCGATTTGCGGCGCGAAGGAGCGCTGTTCAGGGAGTACGCTTTTCTGCAATCCCATCAGGACGCCTATCCGGGCGTGACCGATTCTTACGGATCCACCTTTTACGATGACGATTACGTAAGGACGAACTGGTCGAAGGTCTTTTCAAGCGTTGAGGTGCTGCCCGGACGGATGGCCGGCCAAGATCTTGTCATCCTCAAGAAATAATCGACAAGGTTAGCGCCAGCGCCGCCAATCAACAAATTATCGCCTGGCCGAGCGATGTTGGTATCGTTACCGTCGCCCCCGTTGAGCACGTCGTCGCCGGCAGCGCCGTCTATCGTATCAGAACCGTCGAAGGCGTTGATTTCGTCATCGCCCGCCGTGCCGACCAGACTGTCGGCCTTTATCGCACCGTCACTCGTGCAAACCCATAAAACTTTAGCTTCCATTCGGATTAGCTACACAACTTATCATTGCATCTCGGTAACTCACCACCAAGCGCCTTCCAGAGCCCTTGTCATGGTCTAGATTCGGTACTAAGTTTCCTTAAATAAGGCCCAGTACTTGGGCGACCACAGCTTGCCGGGCTGGCGCGGCATGTTGTTGGGGGAGAGCTAAATCGCCGAAGTGGGTTCGTTTTGTCGAACCTCCGCACCTCAACTTATCGTTGGGCGATTTTGGCGTTAGCGGCCAGCATTAAGGGGAGAGACCTGATGCCCACCGTTACTTTTCGCTATCAGAATCTGCAGAATAACTTTCAACTGAATGGCTTTGAAACGAACGACCAGCTAGCGCCCGATGTGATCGGCGATGGCGATGGCGGCTTTGCCGTCATTTATGGCAACGACAACACCTCAGATCCGCTGGACGACTTTCCGCTCATGAGGCGGTTTGATGACGACTTTTCTCCGGCCAGCAATTTCGATATTCCGTATGATGATAATGATATTTTTCAGGAAGGCGCTGCTAAAATTACCAGACTTAATAATGGTAACTATATCGCCACCTGGCGTGAGGGCAGTTCCGGCGATAACGGGATCGTTGCACAAATAATGTCAGCGGAAACCGGCGCACGGATTGGATCGAATATCTCGGTTGGCGCGAATAGCACTTACATAGATCCGGAGATCACAGCGCTTGCCGACGGCGGATTCGTTGTCGCCTGGGAATTTGACACCTCTGGCGAGGTGCGTTCCCAACGATTTGACGCCGCAGGGACTGGCGCGGGAATAATTTTCCACAGTGAGGTCGGTGAAGATGTACAAGTAGCGGGGCTTTCTGGCGGCGGCTATGTTCTATCATATACGCGCGGCGGCGAAGTGTTTGCGAAAATTATGAATGCTGACGATTCCGTGCGAACGGCTGAATTCACCGTCGGCGATATAGGAACCAACGATCAATCAGCAATCGCCGCTTTGCCAAACGGAAATTGGGCCATTGTCTATAAAGATACTGGTTGGAGCGGCGATGGGATATCCTTGCATGTTTATGAACCGGACGGCACTGAGATTGCCGGCCCAATCAGAGTCGATACAGATGTTGCCGCTATAGAAACAGACCCGGCCGTTACGATTCTGCAGAACGGTTATATTTTCGTGACCTGGACCTTACCCGGCGGAACAAGCGGCAGCACGGACATCTTTGGCCGCCTGTTTGATCAATCTGGCGCGGCGATCGCGTTAGGTGGAGACGACGATCAATTCATCGCAAACTCATCCAACAATGAAACGCTGAGCTCCGTCGCATTGCTTGGCGGCGGCGATATCATCACGGCTTGGCAGTCCGATTCGAACGCAGACGGCAGTGGCGGCAACGTGCAAGGTGAAGTCGGCCGCATCGTCCGCACGACGACGGGCGACGCAACGGCGGAAAATATTGTTGGTGACTCGATTACTGATGAAGTCTTCGCCGGCAATGGAAACGACACCGTGGCCGGGGGCGCAGGCGACGACACGCTGGCTGGCGGCGGCGGCAACGACTTACTGTTCGGACAGGACCATGATGACGCCGTCTTCGGCGGGGCGGGTAACGATACCCTGTCCGGGGGCGACGGCGACGATACGATGACCGGCGTTGACGGGAATGACCAGCTATTCGGCGGCGATGGCGATGACTCAATGCTGGGCGGATTGAACGCTGACACCTTGACGGGCAATGACGGCGAGGACCGTGTTTTTGGAAACGCCGGCGCTGATGACCTGTTGGGCGGAACCGGAGATGATTTCGTCGATGGCGGCGATGGCGCCGATATGGTCACCGGCCAAAACGGGCTCGACGAATTGTTCGGCGGCAATGGCGACGATACGATGAATGGCGGCAACGGGAACGACACGCTTGCCGGCGGCGGCGGCGCCGATTCTATAAGCGGCAATTCTGGCGCCGATGAATTATTCGGCGGCGGCCAGGGCGACTTCATGGATGGCGGCGACGGGCTTGACACGCTCGCCGGCGCGGATGGTGACGATCAGCTGTTTGGCGGGGGGTCGTCGGATATGTTGTTCGGCGGCAATAACAACGACACAGTCGCCGGCGGCGTCGGGGCCGATACACTGAGCGGAGGCAATGGCAACGACCAGCTATTCACTGGCTCGGGCAACGACCTTGCGCTGGGAGACGCCGGCGATGACACGCTGGATGGCAATGCCGGCTCCGACACGCTGGACGGGGGGGACGGAGACGACCGCATCTTCACAGGAAACGGCGACGACGTCATCCGGTTCGACGTCGGGGACGATGCAGATACGATCGCGGACTTCCAGGCGGGAGCGGCCACTCTCGACAGCATCGATGTGTCCGCTTTTGGCGCCGCGTTCGATACGCTGGGCGAAGTCCTCGCGGCCTCAACGGATCTCGGTTCCGATATGATCATCGAATTCGGCGGCGGCGACAGCATAACGCTATTGAACGTCAATATGGCTGACCTCCACCCCGACGATTTCATCTTCATCTGACGGAGACGGAGACAAATATAGTTCGAATTCAATTCAGTAAGTATTTGCTGAATTCAGATGCGGCGCTGACATTTAGTCAGCCCGCATCCACCGGGCGCTCTCGCTTGCCATCGCCAACAAGTATTCGATTCCAGGTGACTCGGTTTGGTCAACGGAGCTTGGCGATACGCGTTGCACCGCCAGGCTCGCGGGGCGCGTAGTCAATCTTATACATAAAATTCGTTGACATTCGCCAGGCGACCAACCCGCCGGCAATGCACTGATAGGCTTTCAGCTCAAGGCCTTCGTAGTTTATTAGGATCGCAATGCCGTTGCGGGAAAAGCTGATAGCTACTAACCTCTCGGAAATTTTAGAGATAAATGGGTGAGGTTATGGACGACAAGTACATCAGGCGCCGCGTAAATGAGTTAGGCCCATGGTATCATTCAATCCGACTAACCGATAAGATCACGACGCCCGGTCGAGAGTACGACAAGATTTGGAACTCTATCCGATCCGTCATGAATCACGTTGAGTATAACGGAAAGGACGTTCTCGACATTGCATCATGGGACGGCATGTGGGCTTTTGACGCCGAAGCGCGCGGCGCCAAGTCTGTTGTCGCCACTGATGTTAGAACGCAGGGCGCGGCAAACCTGCTATTTTGCAAGGAAGTTTTGGGCTCTAAAGTCTTTCCGCTGTTCAACGCGCAAGTTCAAGACTTGCCTGAACGCCTCAAGGTTGTCGGCCTTCAACAAAAGTTTGATATCGTCCAGCATCTCGGCCTGTTCTATCACCTACGCGATCCAGTGTTGTCGCTTACGCAAGCACGCGCTGTCTTGAAAGAGGGTGGGCTTCTCATTCTCGAAACCGCCGCCATTCTTGGCGATGACCGCCCGATCATGTTTTTTAACGGGTCTGAAGAACACTACTATTGGGGCGGGCCGTCCGACACTTGGGCGCCGACTTCTTCATGCCTTGAGCTTCTTCTCAAAAGATCAAGTTTTCAGCCCGTCATGACTAATATCTGGCAGGAGACGGGCGCCAAAAGCCATATCGAAGATCGTACATTTAGTGTTGGCAGGCTATGCATTGTAGCGCAGGCCGTATCCGCTGATGGTCTGCACCGCGTTGACCGCGAGAAGGTGAGCGGCAATCAGTAATTAGCCGACAACTAAATCAGTAAAGACGCCGCTTGAGCCGCACCGATCAATAACACCCCTACTGACGATTTTCTATGGTGAATCTTTGGCGCAAGGGGCCCTATCATTGCCCTGAAACGCCAGCAAAATTTCACGGCGTTTTCTGCAGCCTCACCCGAACAGAAAGTCGTCCTGGTGCAGATCGCCGACGAGGCGGTTGAGGAGAGTGATCGTATCGCCGCCGCCAAGATCGATCACAACATCGTTCCCGGCCTGGCTCGCCGCCGCCTGCACGTCCGAGAATGCGTCGAACGCCGCCCCGAACCCGTTCAGCGTGATCACGTCCTCGCTGCCCGCCCCCACCGTGAAGTCCGCGATCGTCTCGCCGTCAACGC
>JBCCUQ010000006.1:2500-243327 GCA_039196665.1 Pseudomonadota bacterium
GACCGGGCTGACGAGTTGATTGCGCTTGGCCGCGCAGCGGTAGATCGACAATGGCCGCAAATTGAAAACGCGTTGGAATTCCTTTCCTGATTTCAAGGCCGCAACGCTAATTTCAATTGTTGCAAAAAATTTAACATCCGTTTGCAAACCGCTTTGGGTTTCGCTGCGTAAAGAGGTCCGACAATCAAACAGGAGGACCCTTGATGTCATTAAAGAAATTTCTCGCCGCCGGCGCGGCGCTCGCCATGATCGCAACGCCAGTGCTTGCCAATGAGAACGGCGACAAGAAAATGCATGATGCTGAAAAAGCCGACATCGTTGATACAGCCGTTGCCGCTGGCTCCTTCAACACGCTCGTGGCGGCTGTTCAGGCTGCCGGTCTTGAAGAAACATTACGCGGCGAAGGCCCTTTCACTGTTTTCGCTCCGACGGACGACGCTTTTGCAGCGCTCCCGGACGGCACGGTTGCAAGCCTGCTGTTGCCGGAAAACAAAGATCAGCTCGTCAGCATCCTGACCTATCATGTCGTTCCGGGCAAAACGAAATCGGCTGACCTTGCAGGCCAGACAATTTCTGTCGCGACCGTAAATGGCGCAGACGTCAATATTGATGGTACTGATGGCGTTACCGTCAATGGCGCCAATGTTGTCACAGCCGATATCTGGACCAGCAACGGCGTTATTCATGTCATTGACGCCGTTATCCTGCCGCCGGCGAACGACGAATAAGAAATCCCTCAACCAGTGAGTTGCGTAAAGGCCGCGCCGGCGTAATCGGCGCGGCTTTTTCGTTTCGACGCAGATTTCCGGCAGGTCGCCGCACAGAACTCTTACTTTGCTAGATAGGCAAAAGTCAGAGTGATACGCATCGCCAAATCAGAAGTTTTTAAACGGGGTATACTCATGTTTCGTTCCGCATTTCCTGCGCTCGCGTCACTTTTTGTATTAGGATTCAGTTCTGTAACGACAGCGGAAGAAATCGCGGAGACTGCAATTGAGCCACATGGCGAGATGGCGAAGCTGGCGAATATGCTTGGCGAGTGGACGGCGACGACTGAAATGATGAACCCGGAAGGCGATTGGGTTCAACAAAATATAGATCGCGTTGGCTTTAGGTCTGAATTAGGCGGATTGCTAATCACGGAAGAACATCTTGATCGTATCTCAGGCGATGGGTTTGTCCTGATCACTGACCTATCATATGATCAGTACAGGGATACGTATCGTTTGTCTGCGATTGGCAACGGCTGGGGGCTAATGGACATTTACGAAGGGCAGCTCCAGAATGATTTTCTTGAGCTCAACAATATCCGGGCCGGCACCAGCTTCCTTCTTGACGATGGGCGGGAGATGTTTTTTCGACTTCTCATTCCCGTAAACGGCGACACGCGTGTGACCAGAATTGATATGTCCGTTGACGGCGGCGAGACATGGAATCCGTTCTATCGTGTCACTCATGAGCGATTGAACTGAGACATCGCAGTGGAAAATAAAGCGGCGGTTCGGTTATGATCAAATTGTTAAAGCACCTTACTTTACTAATTGTCATGGCGTCCCCGACAGTCGTAAGCGCTTCGCAAACGCCAGAGCCCTACTCGCTGATGGCCAGCGAGATACACGAATTTCAATCGGAACTGCTAGGCGCAAACATCACCATCACGGTTGGGCTGCCATTCAACTATCAGCCTGATACCACAAATTACCCGATGGTGTTTCATACCGATGGCGATGTCATGTTCGCGATGGGGACGGAAATATTGCGGTTGATGAGTTTTGAAGGCAACGTCCCGCCTGTCATTACCGTCTCTGTGTCTTACGGCGACTTTGGGTCATGGATAAACGCCCGCCAACGAGACTATCACCCGCCTTCTACTGCTGCGGAAAGCGCAGGCGCAGCTAGATTTTTAAACGTCCTAAAGAATGAAGTGACGCCATTTCTTCGTGACCGGTACGCGCTCTCTGAAAGCGGTCATGTACTTTATGGACACTCTTCAGGCGGCTTGTTTGCAATGTTTACAGCATTCCAAGAGCCGGCGCTTTTTGACCACGTCTTGATCAGCAGCCCATCGGTTGAAGAAGAACAGAACTGGGCGGAGGATTTGGTAGAGCGTTATGATGGCGAAACATTACCGAAACTCTTCTTCTCCATTGGCGGCGAAGAAAAAGAGACGCGCCCGCTACTTGATAAAGTCATCGCTATGTTAAGGTCGAAATCACCAAATCAGGCAATCGCATATGAGGCTTTTCCTGGCGCCTCACATATGGCCGTCATATCGCCAGCCTATACTGCAGGAATGCGTTACCTGTTCGCTACGGACGAGAAGCCAATTCCTTAGCTTGCAATATAATCTTTGAGCGCCGCAGCTTCCTGCTCCGCTTGTTCAATCTTGCGTTTGACAACATCGCCAATCGACACAACCCCGACAATCCGGCCTTCCTGCGTCACCGGCATGTGACGGATGCGCTTTTCCGTCATTTTTCCCATAAGGTCATCGACGGTCTCGTCAATACCGCAAGTAATCGGGTCCGGCGTCATGCATTCAGATACTTTCATCGTTAGCGCTCCAGCGCCACGTGAGCCCATATAACGAACCACATCCCGCTCGGAAAGAATACCAATGACGTTTTGCGAGGTATCCTGAACAACAACAGCGCCGATATTCTTCTCATTCAGTACCGAGACCGCTTGAGTGATTGTGTCCGTCGACTGAACAGAAAAAACGTCCGCGCCCTTGGATTGAAGGATATGCTCAACCTTCATAATCGCCTCCTTCTCCCCCGTTAGGTGCAATATTGCGACAAGGAAGCGGCCACGGCAATAGGCGCCAAGACATGTTATATTCTTACAAAATCAGGCCTTGAAGAATATGTAAGACTTCGGGATGGCGAATTTACGCTCAATCATCACCGACGCATCGGGAAAATAGTCCCGCATCTGGCGTTTTGAAAGGACGGTGGTCCCTTTCACCATTTCGGTCCAGTCTGGCAGTTTCTTTTCCCAGTCTCGAATATACCTTTCACGGACAAACTCAGGCATGAAAAACCAGAATGGCATACCGGTATGGGCTTCTACCGGAAACCATATGGACGGTGTCTGCACCCAGTATTTCGCACCGAGACGCCTCACCTCGCTGGCGAAAGCACGTTGATTGTCTTCACCGCCCACATGCTCAATAACACTGTTGGAAAAGACAAGCTCAAATGAGCTGTCTGCATACGCCGTCACGTTGCACGCATCGCCCTCAACGAATTCAAATTGGTGCACTGATTCTCTTGGCGCTGGCGCTGCGACGCCTGGCAGATTGAGGATTGTTACATTCAGCGGCGCGGATACAAAATTCCATATATCCGGCTGACCGCCAAGATCGAGAACCCGCATTCCAGGCTGGAGCTGTAGCACCCGCTCCATTTGGCGCATCCGCGCGCCACGCGTTTTTTGTGCAAATGGTCCCATGAGGCGCCGAAAAGCGTCAAAGCGCGCATATCGCATGGCGTCGCTCATCTTATTGGCGGCCACGCGTCAGAAGTTCAAAATATGGATACGTCATGAGTCCAAAAAAATATCCACCGAGATGCGCTTCCCAGGCAATATTCATTCCACCTGCCAAGGCGCCGCTGAATACGACCACAGACAAATTCATGATGATCACAACTACCGTCCACATGATGACCGGTCTGCTGAAAAGCGAACTGAACTTGGCGTGCTCGGGACCGAGCAATGATGTCCGGTTAAACGCGAAACGTACAAGACCACCGAGTAAACCGGATACGCCTCCGGAGGCGCCGACTAGAAACGTGTATTCATTCGCATGCATTGCAATATAAGTCAGCGCGCCGGCAACACCGCTTAATAGATAAAAGAAAAGAAAAAGCGACGCGCCATAAAATGCGCTTGCCGATTTAAGCGAGTTTTCCGCGCCCATGCGCCGCGCGATGGGCGCGCCAAAAATCAAAAGCCATAAGCAATTGAATAGTAAATGCGGAATATTGGCGTGGACAAACATGTGACCGATCAATGGCGAGAACCAACGTAACCACCCGCCATTCTGTTCCGGCCCCGCCAAGAAACGCGGCGGGGACACCGCGGCAGAGAACTCCAGCAATCGCG
Source organism: Pseudomonadota bacterium (assembly GCA_039196665.1). Classification (GTDB taxonomy): domain Bacteria; phylum Pseudomonadota; class Alphaproteobacteria; order Caulobacterales; family Parvularculaceae; genus Hyphococcus. The sequence goes on from JBCCUQ010000006.1 coordinate 6,608, forward strand.
TCGCGCGATCTGGCGCAATAATCATCAAGATAAAAAGGGCGATGGTGACGCCAGCAACCACAAGAACGACGCCCGGTACGTTGAAGAGGCGATTCGGGTCAACCTCACCCCCAGGGCGGCGGATAATGTAAGACGGCTGGCGCGGGGCGTCAGGCATTTTCAGGGCTCAAGCCTTTATTTTTAACGACGAAGCGACGCTCTCAAGAAAAGCCGCCCATTCGCCAACCGTTACTTGGCGTTCGATTTAGCATTTGCAACGCGGCGCGCAAAGCTTTGTTCACCAAAGGCGCATAAGATCAAACGTGCACAACGAGATGCAGGTTTCCGAATGGTTAAGAACACTGGTGAATTTGGCCAGGCGAACAACGAACCGGTCGATCATAGCGATCGCCGCAAGCATTTGCGCGTTCAATTGCCGCTGAAAGCACGTTTTCTGGACGAAGCCGGTGAAGAACGCCCATGTCTAGTGGTTAATGTTTCTGCCGGCGGCGCGCTTTTGCGCACTAAAAACCCGCCCGCCTTCGGAAAATCCGTTGTTCTTTACATCGACCGTCTTGGCCGGTTTGAAGGCCGCGTTATCCGTTCCGGCGGCACGAGCTTCGCGATAAATTACGAAAAAAAACGGGAAAAATCAGCACGCGTCGCCGATGACATCACCGAAGTCATGCACAAGGGTAAAAGATCCCTTGACCGGCGCAACACGCCGCGGCTTCGCCACAACGCCCCCGCCATTATCCATTTTGAGGACGGCCGCACGGAAGAATGCGCCATTCTCGATATTTCACTCACCGGCGCCTCCATTGCGGTAAACCCTAGACCGCCGCTTGGAATGCGGCTCATTTTGGGACGCATGACCGCAAAAGTAGTCCGGCGGCACGAAACCGGCGTCGGCGTCGTTTTTACAGGCGCTGCTGAAAATATTGACGATATCATCACCGAAACCGCCGCAACCGACGTTCCCGCCAATCCTGGCGCCGGCTTTGCACCGCCATTCGGCAAGAAAGGCGCTGGCGCCTAAGATTGACGAGGAAATTTAATGCTTGCCGCAGATAACTGGTGCGTCAAAGTCGACGAGAAAATCTATGGACCGTATACGTCCGAACAAATGCGCAAATATGCGCATGAGGGACGGCTAGCGGCCACATCTCTAATCTCGCCCGCCGGCAGTCGCGCCTGGCGTGAAGCGGCCGAAGAGTCAGTATTCTCAAGCTTCTTTGGCCATAAGGCTCCAGCGAACGGAAATCATAAAGACGAACACCCTTTTGGCAGACGTGACGGCCATATCGACATACGCGCCTATGCTGCAGCCCGAAAACGTAAAGCAGGCAAAGAACAGCCTGAATTGCAGCCGGCCAATTTCATTCTTGTATTCGATGTCGTAAACGCTGCAGCGAGCCGAGTTACCGCCGCGATTCAAACGCTTGGTGAAGCCTTCCGCATCGCAGATAATGTTTGGACGGTTAACTGCGAATTGACGGCGGTGGGCGTGCGCAATGCGATTGCGCCTTATCTCAACCCGCGAGAATCAATTTTTGTCGTTGATACGACACGCGGGCGTACGTCTTGGCAAAATTATGCGCCGGAATTGCATGCAAAACTCTCCGCCGCATACGCCTGCAAGCGCGCTGAGAAAGCCACTGCGTAAGGCAGGCCTCGGCCATTTGAATCTTTCATGACATTTCCGGATTTGCTCTCGGTCAGAGAGGCATTCAGATGTATAGTGAAGCCGGTTACTGATTCGCGGCAGCGTCAGGCGGTGTAATGCCCTATCGCGACATATGCGAGTGCCAGACTCGCGCTTTGCATCTAACTTCTCAGCGCTTGTCGCCATGCATTAGGTATTGCTTCGAAGTCAGCACCAGTTCCTTCATCACCACAGTAACGGGAGACTCCCATGGCGAAACGCTCGGCGCGGCGCGCAATGCGACGCATGCAAGACTCTGCTCACCTTCCTGACGTCGATAATGTCCGCCGCCTTTTTGACGAACCGTCATGGTCCCCGACAGATGATCAGGACCGGACACAAAAATATCGCAAAAACATCCGTGCACAAAATGAATCCCAACAGCAATTGCTCGATGCAATTGATAAATCTTCTCTCGCTTTCGCCATAGGCTCAGCCGGGACCGGCAAAACCTATCTCGCTGTCGCCAAGGCCGTCGAAGCGTTGGACGCAGGCGATGTGCGCCGCATCATCCTTTCACGTCCGGCGGTTGAGGCCGGCGAAAGTCTCGGCTTCCTGCCCGGCGATCTGGAAGAGAAGCTCTCTCCCTATCTTCGCCCGCTTTATGACGCTCTGTGCGACCGTCTTTCCTCCAAGCGGTTAAAAGCCCTGATGGCCGAAGGCGTTATTGAAATCGCGCCGATCGCCTATATGCGCGGACGCACTCTCAACAACGCTTATATCGTGATCGACGAAGCCCAGAACTGCACCTATGGCCAATTGAAGATGCTGCTCACGCGCCTAGGCTGGAATTCATGTATGGTGGTGACCGGCGACCCGGAACAGACCGATCTCTTACCGGGCATGTCCGGGCTTAGCGATGTTGTCGATAAGCTAGACGCCATTGAAAGCGTTGAAATTGTCCGCTTTACCCGCGGCGACGTCGTGCGGCACCCGCTGGTGGCGGATGTCATCGACGCGCTCTAGCCCTCACGCCTGATCCGGGATTTTCTCGCCGTCTCGCTCATGCTAGGAACTAGGGCGCGGCGGCGAGCGCCAGAGGGTATGAGACTTATGAGTAACGGATACGGCTTCAGCGGCGACGAAGTAAAAGAGGAATCCAGCTGGCGGTATCCGCTGGGGATTTTCATGGCCACGCTCGTCCTGTGCGCCATTTTTCTTTACTATTACGTTGGCCCAAGCGTTGAAGAAATTCGCGGCGACGTTCCGAGCCCTGCAATCACGGAAGAGCCCGTCGCAGTCGAGATTGGCGAACATCGTTTTGCGCCGGCGGCCAATTATACTGTATATCCGAGGGCCCGGCGTGGAGGATCGCGCACCGAAATTTCACTTTATGCGCTATGGCCGACAATGAATGGCTATTCCCCGGCCCATCGCCGCGAATTTATCGAGAACGACCCACAGACACGTCGCATCGATATTCTGATCTCCAAGCGGACATCGACCTTTGACGAGGCGCAGCGTTTTGAGATTCTCTACTTACCACAGACGGTGGATCAGCGTGGCGTACGTACGCCCTATCAGCTGACGAAATTCGCTTTTACGGAACAGCGCGCAAGCGTTCCGACCAATGGCTACGCCAATACCGAGTTGTTTGTCGGCGCCGATGAGGATGATGCGATGATCGCGTTGTTCTGTTTTAGAGAACGCAGCGATATTCCGAGCCCGGAATGCTGGCGCACTTATGAATATAGCGACGGAATTGAAATCACATACCGTTTCAAACGGCCCTATCTGCCGGAATGGCGCGCCATTGACACAGAAGTCAGGGAATTCGTTGCGGGCATTGATCGCACTGGCGACAGTCAGTGACGGCTTGAGCGCGCGCTCATCGCGATCATTAAAGGCGACGCCAGCAATAAGCTGAAAAACGCTGTCGATAGAAAATACCCTACGGCTGACACGCCGCCCGTCCAGATGTATGTCTGCGCCGAAACGAATAACGAGACTGCGCCGACACCAACAAGAAATAGATAACGGCGCAACCCATCGCTCAAAGCATTCTCGGCGACATCGCGGGCGTTACGCCATTGATCGCCAGCGTCACGCCAACTGACCGTCAAATGACCGAGCGCAACCGCGCTGAGCGTTAATGCAATCAGCCTCTCCAGAAGCGATGGCAACGGCAAGTCCAGCGCTGAATATCCATAACCCGTGACAAGCGCACTAAATGCGAGAAGCCCGGCAATCATAAGGCTGGTGCGCATCGAAACAAATGAAATGCCGGCGGCAATAGCGATCATAATGAAAAATGCAATCAGGCTGACGGGCGCTGCAAAACCAGCCTCAAAAATTGCAATTACGGCAATGACGCCGGCAATAGCGATGACTGCGAGAGATGTTGTTACAGGCAGCAGACGGCGGACCGGTCGCCAGCTCATCGCAAACCATTGCCGCCGTCGATTTTCATCAACCGCCACCATTTCAGATACGTCTTCAATGGAAAGCGCCCCAGCGACCGCCACCATGGCGCCAATCGCCGCCGCCATCACGGCCGTCAGACCGGGCCAGATGATGCGCCACTCAATAGCGCCAAAATTCACATTGATGGACTGCACTGCGAATAGAATGGCGACCGCCAAAACCGTAAACATGATCGGCGCAACGGCGGCGTGCCCCGCTGCAGCCGCAGAGCGACGGCGCGAAAACCCTTTTGCAAAAAACCGGCTGAAATCAGCGCTGACGCCAGCACCTATGCTTGCGCCTGTCGCCAGCGCAAGCGCCGCTGCGCCCGCCCCTTCCGCCGTTAGCAACATGGATTCGACCGCAAAATGTCCGGCTGCACCGCCAACGCCTAGAATTGCGGCCAGCGGCGCCAGCACCCCAAGGCGCACAACCCCGCCCGTCATTGGCGTCAACGCATATAGATACAGTGTAAACCCTGCCGCCGTCGCAGTCAGCCAAAGCGGCGGCGCGGGAACAGCGGACAGAAAAGACGCGTCACTGACAGCCGCTGCGATAAAAACGCCACTTATTAAAATAATCAGTGCCAGGAAGATGATGCGACCGGGGGTCGAGCGCGGCTCCATCGCGGCGAGCGCAACGGGCAAGGCAATCGCCACCAGCGCGTTGATCATGAAAGATGACGCTGTCCAGGCCCCGACTCCGCCTGCCTGCCGAAGGCCGACAACCGCCAGCGCCGTCAACCCAATGGAAAAAACGGATATAGACAGAACCGGTCGATTCGCGACGAAGTTGCCGACAATGCCGGCAGGCGCTTCCGACAAGGCCGGCCCCTTACTCTGCGGCGCGTTCTGGAAGGTCTATTTCCAGGATCGCCATGTTGAAATCATAGGACACATCGCCATCCTCGTCGTCGCGAAAAATGACCCCTATGAACTCTTCACCGAAATAAACCTCCGCCGAATCATCCTTATTCGCCCGGCCCCGAACCGATAAATTCGACACTGAGAATTTGCTGCGCAGATATTCCTGCAATCGGCCAATTTCAAACGCATCCATAGCGGTAGATCCCTTACTTCGCGGACCTGTCTTACCCATATCCGCTTCGGGCGCCAACCGTACTGTCATCTTGACGACAACACGCAAACGGAACACTGGTAGCCTATAATAGAGGAGGTTTTCGATATGAAATTCGCTGTTTCCCTGCCGATTGCCGCCCTACTGCTTTCAGCCTGCAGCGGAGAGCCCGCCGAAGAGGCTGCAAGCCAAAGCGCCGCCTGCGCCAGCGAGGGCGTATCGGTTTCAGACGCCTGGATGCGGTCGGCCAGAGTTGGACAACCCACAAGCGCCGCCTATCTGACCTTGTGCAATGGATCGTCCATCGACGATGCGTTGGTTGGCGTCACTTTCGCTGGCGCTGACGCTGCCGAATTGCACGTCACTAACATGGACAGTGATGGCATGGCCTCAATGGCCCCGTCTCATACGATTCCCGTCGCTGCCGGCGAGGCCGCCACGCTTGAACCAGGAGGCGCGCATGTCATGTTGATCGGCATGCAGGAAGCTTTCGCACCGGGCGACAAACCGACCGTCACCCTGGAATTCGAGAATGCGCCGCCAGCGACCGTTGAACTTGAGGTGCGCGACGAAGCTCATGAAGGCGGCGCGCACCATTAGGCGAATTTATTCGAAACGGTTGCGGTCGCGAAACGTGACGATCTGAAGTTTATCCTCACCAACATGATCGCGGATCGTCGTATCAAGACCGATCAGATGAAAGCGACTCCATTCATTGGCCTCCAGGACGCTGAACATCATGCCTGTCGCACGCCGCATAATCACAGCGGAAAGCAAGATATAAGCGCCGCCGGCGCCGATAACGACCCATATTATCGAAGACGAGGCGCCGCCGCGCCATAGCAATGTAAGAAGCGTTGTAAAAATCAGCAATGTCGTCACCAAGCCGCCAACCCAGTAAAGCGTTGTATTACGGCGTACCTGATAGAATTTGTTTCGGATGACCAGCTCACACAGCATCAACCGCATCGCGAACCAATGATAGGAAAGCGTCCACGCGCCGGCTTCGTCCTTCAACGCCTCACGCTGGCCCATTCGCTTGTCACGCTCAACATTAAGCGCCCGACGCTTGGCGACCTGAAAATTATTATTGATGCGCGCAAATTTTGACGTGGTGTAGTTATCGAGGTTCATCAGATTGCGTTGTTGCACAACTTTATAAGGCCAACTGTAGACCAGAAATGCGAGCGCCAGCCCTGCGATAGCGGCTATAATATAAAGCCCACCGCCAGCAAGTGCTGAAAACTGATCAAGCGCAGGAACCGAAAAGCCGGAATGCGCCATAAGGTAAGCGACACCAAAGCTCGCCAGAAACAATACTGGCGTCCAATAGAGCAGCATCCGGCGCGTATTGTCATTCAACGTTCGCCGGAACACCGTTGTGACATCAAGGAAACGCCGATCAATACTGTCTTCATGAGAGCCAAGCGCAGCGTTGAGATATTGTTCCTCAACTTCTTCATAGAAAAAATCGCCGCGGGCAAACAGTGGAAACTTGAACCCGTAAAACCCATTAGCGTCATCGGCATATGACGAGGCCTGGTCGATGGTAAGATCGGAGGCGCTGCGCTCGGTCAGTCTTGGTCGTGGCAATTGTTTGAACAGCGCCGCCTCTATACCCGTTGGAGGCTCTTCTCGATACTCAGTCTCAAGAAGATCATCAGGAACTATTTTGGCGACTGCGCCCGCGCCGGTTTTTGACGAGACACCTCCTGCGCTACTGGTGTTTCTGGCACCTGCTTTAAATAAGCGCGCAATCCTGCGCAATGGCCAAGTTATGATTCTAAAAAAATGTCTGAATATCATCCGCCCTCCTCTCTTTTAATGAGAGATGGTGGCGAGAACGCATACATTCAATATTGTTATAAATATATCATACTGTTGCAGCGCAACAGGCGTGCGCGCGAAACGCTGAAGATTATCGAAAATGTTTTATGCTCAAGACTTGAGCTTTTCAGTCGCCCCGCCCTATTGATATCTTCTAAATAGTCGTAGACGGATGGAGCAACGTAAAATGTCCCGCAACATAATCACGGCGACGCTTACCGCGATCGCGATGCCTGTTTCTGCATTTGCGAATAATGCGTGCCTTTCGCCATCCGTTACAACCGCCGCTGATGTTACAACGTCATACGGCGCCGAGTATGAGGTGCGCACCACCTACAGATCAGTCGTCGAAACCGCGGCGCAATTTATTCGTGAAACGCCCACAACAATTGCGGTAGAGGGCCCGCTCGTATGGACCCGAAGCGAGACGGACGAGAATATCGCCGGGGATAGAGAGCGCAGGTTCGTTATTGGCCACCAATATCATGCGATGCTTTTGCACTTCAATGACATGATGGAAAATGTCGAACGCGACACGGAAATTCCATTTGGCGGGGAAGTCCGGAGCGGTCGCACCGGGCTCTACCCCGCTGGCGGCGAGGTAAGTCTGATCGACGGCGAGGCGCCTGACAGGCCTGCCGGGCTCATCATGAAGCTTCCGGGCGAAAGTCCCATCACCATAACATTTACAGATTGGCGTACACATTCTGCCGATCGAGTACTTCCCTATAAGATCATCATCAATCATGAAGACAATATCTTTACCTATGCCTATTCAATGATCGACATCGACGAGATGGACGCGATCGACTTTCAGGCTCGCTACGACGCGCCTGATCTAGACGGCGTGCATATCCACCGCCTTCATCGCGCACTTCTCACTGCCCATTGTCGCGGCGATGCTGCGCTGATGGCGCAGCTGTCCGCGCCGGCGGCTATAATCGCCAATCGGGGTAGCGTCGTTGAGGTTAGCCAGGACGAAACGCGAGGCCGTTTCGAAACCACCTTTGAACGCATCGAATACTCAGCATATCATGATCTCGCCAACCCTATCATTCGCGTCGCTGATAGCGGCGATCTTGGGTGGGCGATTGTGAACGTTCAAGCGGAAGGCCAGGCGAAGAAGTCTGGAGAGAAATTCAGTCAGCAATGGGCGTGGGCGATGCTCGCCGAAAAGCGCGACGGCGTTTGGGTGCATGCCGGCAATGCATCGAACGCGGCGCCGGTTGAATAATCGGCAAGCCGCCCTTTCACGACCGACCCACGCGCGTTAAAAGCGCGCCTCTATGCTGCACGTAAATGACTTAACCTATCGAATCGAAGGCCGCCTTTTATTTGACCAGGCGACCGCAGCGATTTCTGCTGGGTGGAAAGTCGGCTTTGTCGGCCCCAATGGATCAGGTAAATCCACGCTCTTACGCATGATCAAAGGCCAGCTTTATGCTGGCGATGAGGAAATATCACTGCAGAAAGGCGCGCGTCTCGGCGGGGTCGATCAGGAGGCGCCAGCCAGTCAGGACAGCCTCATAGAGACAGTGCTCGCACAGGACAAGGAACGCGCCGCGCTGATCGCAGAAGCGGAGACCGCAAGCGATCCCCATCGCATCGCGGACATTCAAACACGGCTTGCCGATATCGACGCGCATTCAGCAGAAGCACGCGGCGGGGCGATCCTCGCAGGACTCGGGTTTTCCGCCACGGAGCAGAAGCGCCCTTGCGCAGAGTTCTCAGGCGGATGGCGCATGCGGGTCGCGCTGGCGGGGGTTCTCTTCGCCGCACCGGATCTGTTATTACTGGACGAGCCGACAAACTATCTCGATCTCGAAGGCGCCATCTGGCTTGAGACCTATCTGCGCCGCTATCCGTATACGGCGCTTATTGTCAGCCATGATCGCGATCTCCTTAACAATGCGGTGACGCATATCATGGCGCTGGAGAACGGCAAGCTCTCCGTCCATCCCGGCGGATACGACACCTATGAACACAAGCGCGCCGAGGCGCGCGCGCAGGCCGCCTCGTTTCGCGCTCGCCAGGAAGCGCGGCGGCGGCATATGCAGTCATTCGTTGATCGTTTTCGCGCCAAAGCCTCAAAGGCAAAACAAGCGCAAAGCCGGCTAAAAGCGCTTGAAAAACTCCAGAATGTGGCGGAGCCCGTTTCACAAAGAACCCTGCCGTTTCACTTTCCCAACCCAAAACCAATGGCGCCGCCGATCATTCGCGTCGTCGATGCGGACCTTGGTTACGAAGACGGCAAGCCAGTCTTACGCAAGGTCAATTTGCGCCTTGATCAGGACGACCGGATTGTCATCCTCGGCCCCAATGGCGAGGGCAAATCGACGCTCGTCAAAGCCCTTTCAGGCCGGCTGCCGCCACTTGCAGGCAATATCTATAAACATAAGAAACTCAGCGTCGCCTATTTCGCGCAACACCAGATCGACGAGTTGAAGCCAAAGCAGTCAGCCTATGATCATGTCCGCGCGCTGTTGCTGGAAGCGACGGAGGCGGAAACCCGTTCCGCCACGGCGCGGCTCGGTTTTGGGCCGGAGAAAGCGGACGTCGCCGTCGAGAAGCTTTCCGGCGGCGAAAAGGCCCGTCTGCTGCTCGGGCTCATCACATTTCATGGTGCGCATCTCCTGGTTCTCGACGAGCCCACCAACCATCTCGATATTCAGGCGCGCGAAGCCCTGATCGAGGCTTTGAATGATTTCGAGGGCGCCGTTTTGCTCATCACCCATGACGCACATCTCGCCGCCGCCGTGGCCGACCGTTTGTGGCTCGTCAACAAGGGCGCCGCCAAGCCTTATGACGGCGATCTCAGCGACTATCGTGAGCTTGTCCTCGCTGCGAATAAAACGCCAAAGGCGAATGGAGCAAAACAACCTAAGATCGATGAGCGCACCACTCATCGGAAGGCTGCAGCCGAGGCGCGCCTTGCCATCCAGCCCCTGAAACAAACGGCGGATGATGCGGAAACGCGGCTTGATAAACTGAGCAAAACCCTCAAACGCCTTGATGAGGCGCTGGCGGAACCCGGCCTTTTTGAAAAGAATCTCGCCCGCGCAACGAAACTCTCCAAAGAACGCAGCGCCCTCCTCGCCGCGATTGAGAATGCCGAAAGCGCATGGCTGGAGGCGCTTGAAGTCTATGAAAGCGCTCGCGACCGGGCCGGAAACTAGAGCGCATTCCGGTCAGCTCTGCGGAATGGAATTGACCCTTTCGATCAAATCCCTCAAAGCCGAGGGGAGCGGATGAGCAGGAGTAATGATGAAAAAAGCACCCGACTGCGCGAACATGACGGAAGTACGCACCGAAATTGATCGCGTTGACAGTGCGCTCGTCCAATTACTTGCCGAGCGCTGGACTTATGTTGACCGCGCCTGGGTTTTTAAGCGTTCGCCCGAAGAGGCGTCCGTGCCATGGCGAAACCGTGACGTGATCGACAAGGTCAAACAGCGGGCTGAGGAAACCGGCCTGCCCCCGGAGATGGCCGAGGCCTTATGGCGCCTTATCATCGGATGGGGCATTCAGTATGAGGAAGAACGACTCAGGAAAGACTAGAACACGCGGGCATGCAGCTGGGAGAGAAATTCCATGACCAGGATTGAATCTTTTTTCGCCGGACGGACGCCGCCGACTTTGTATGAAACCTATCTGATTCCGGGCCTCTTTCGCGCCTGGGCGGAAGATGCGGCGACGTTCGCAACGCCGGGCGACAATTGCCTCGACCTCGCCTGCGGGACCGGCATCATATCGCGCTCACTTGCCGCCCGTCATGGCAAGAACCTCTCCATTACCGCTGTCGATGTAATACAGCCCATGATCGACGAGGCGCGCAAGCACACGCCCGGTTGGGTCGACTTCCAGACTGCATCAGCTGACGACCTGCCGTTTGACGATGAAACATTCGACATCATTTTCTGCCAGCAGGGGGTCCAGTTCTTCCCGGAAAAGGAAGCGTCATTTCGCGAAGTTTTTCGCGCGCTGAAACCGGGCGGACGTTTCATCGCAAGCGTATGGCGCCCAGTGGAGGAAGCGGCGCCGATTTTCCATGCGCTACAGAACGCGGTCGCGCAACATCTCAGTGACGACTTGATTCCCCTTGGCCCTTTCTCGTTCGGCGGCCAGGAGCAGCTCAGAGTTCTTGCGCAACAAGCTGGTTTTACAGTTGATCGCCTTGATGTGCAGGATAAACAATGCAACTTGCCGCCAATCGAAGACCTCGTTCTTTTTGAGTCCGTGTTTCTTGGCAAGCCAGGCCCTGACGGCTCGTTGCAACCGATGCTGCCTTCGGCGGACCCGGCAAGTGATGAGATTGTCGGACGCATCATTGACCATATGACGGCCGAACTGGCCGATTACATCGATGAGAATGGTAACGTATCATCGCCAATCGGCGCTTATATCCTGATCGCCAGTAAGTAGTTTGCGTCACGCACATGAGAGTAAGTTAACGAACCAATGACCGAAACGCCGCCAGCAATAAGTCCGACCATCAGCGTTATGCTGAAGAAAGCGCGCGACTGGCTTACTCACGAGCACTCTCTGTTCAAGTCGCTTAATCTCGAACCAGTCCTCATCGGCAAGGGGCGTGCGACATTCGCGGTAGATTTGCCGGCGGATTTCAGTAACGCCGATGGTCTTATCCATGGCGGCTTGATGACAATCATTATGGATTCGATTTTCGGCCTCGCGGTCTTTACGGCGCTGGAAGAATTAAAACCAATCGCGACCATCAATCTCCGCTCCGACTATCTGGCGGATACGCGCGCCGGCGCCCGGGTCCTGTGCACGTCGAAGTGTATCGAGATACGAGGCGACGTCGCCTATGTTTCGGGAGATATCAAAACCCAGACGGATAATACGCTGCTCGCCATTGGTTCCGGAACGTTCATGGTCGGCACGCGCGGACCGACCAAAGGGTCACGACTGTGAGCCGTTCCATCGACGCAAATATCCAGAAAATGATCGAAGCGTCCCCAATCGCAAGCTGGCTCGGCTTTAGCGCCAGCCACTTTGGCGAGCAAAACATCTACCGCCTCGCTTTCGACGAGAAGCACATCGGCAACCCTGCGATACGCGCGCTTCATGGCGGCGCTATCGCGACGTTTCTGGAAGTCGCCGCGCAATGCGAACTTGTCGGCGGCTTGGATACAGGCGCTTCAATCAAAACCATTAATGCGGATATCAACTATCTTGCCTCATCGAGGGCGCAAGCGATGGAAGGCAGCGCCACGATCACGCGCTTAGGCCGGCGCATCGCTTTTGTCGAGGCAACCGGATGGCAGCAGTCCGCCGATCGCCCGGTCGCAAAAGGCATGTTTCGTTTTCGAATTGGGACGGATAACTAGTGTTTGAACGCGCCTGCACAGGGCGCGCATAGCGTGGCGGTCAAATCGATATCAAGGCGTCGAACATCAATCGCTTCACCGCAGTCGCCGCACCAGCCAAACTCACCTTCATCAAGGCGCGCAAGGGCCCGGTCAATTTTCTGCAGTTCGTTTCCTCGCCGCGCCTCCTGTGCATTCGCCATTGCTTGTTGCTGCAACGCATCCTGACGCGACAGACGCCCGACGGATTGCTGATCAAGCTCAACGGGCTTTCGCGCATCAGTCGCCGCTACGGACAGCGACAATAACTCTGTTTTGCGCTCATTAAGGCGGATGCGGAAAGCATCGATATCGATGCCTGGCGGCGCGCTCATTGTTGTTTTTCCCAGCGGCCGGCCGATGATTGTTTCCAATAAGTGACGTCATGTCCCGCCGCCGCCGTCGCTTTCCAGAAACCGCGCGCCTGTTGCACGGCGTCATCATCGCCGCCATCAAAGATCATGACACAGCGCTCAAGCTCACCGATCGCCACCGGGTCCGCATCGGCCCCGTCCACCAGAAAAAGCAGCTGCGGATTATTCGGCAAGGCATCGCCATCGGTTATCCAGACCGGCTGGTTTTCATCTTCGGCGCCCGCGCCATGAGGCAGAAAGGATTCATCGCGATAGGTCCACAAATGCGTGTCCAGCGCTTCAACACGCTCGCGCGAACCGGCGCGGACCACTGCGCGCCAGCCACGCGCCAGGGTTTTTTCAAGCAATCCGGGCAGTACGCCTTCAAGCGTCGCGCGTTCAAGGTGATAGAACAGAACTTCGGTCATGACCGCACCAAGAATAGAGGTCCGTCAGCTGAATGCAAAACACCCGGCTATTGCTTAAGAGCCGCGCGAAGCTGTTCGATGCGCTTGGCGTTTGCGCCCAGATCGCTTTTCCCAACACGCGAGGCGGACCGCACATGAACTGTATCGTCCGCTTTGCGGAATTCAACGTCATCGACAAAACGCATCAGCGGCGTCTCAAACTCAGCAGCAATGTAGCTGTCGGTCCGAGCAATAATGACGCCGCCGGCCTCTTCAATCGCGCCAGGCAGTTTGCCCCATGAGTCGCCATCCAACGGCGCAATGGAATGCGATGCTGACGTGCCCGGTTCACTTGAGACGCAATTGGGCGTCGACGGACACGGCGCCAACGCGCCATTGATCAGTCCCGGCGCCGAACCTGACCTGGACTTCACGGAGAGAAAAACCGCCCCGCTCGCGCCGAGAACGACAATAGCAATCACAACCAGCAAAATGACTTTCAGGATATCCATGCGTTTGTCAGTCAGCTCCCGCCCGATCAGCTTTCGTAATTAGCCCGCACATACTCATCAAGCAGGCGCACGCCATAACCTGACCCGCCCTTCGGACAAGTCGGTTTGTCTTTCGTGGTCCAGGCCATGCCAGCGATATCGAGGTGGGCCCACGAAACATCGTCCTTGATAAACCGCGCAAGAAACGCAGCAGCAGTCGAAGAACCAGCGCCTGGACCGCCGATATTCTGCATATCGGCAATCTCGGACTTAATCATGTCATCATGGTTTTTGGTCAATGGCATGCGCCAGAGAAGGTCGCCAGATTTATCGGCTGCAGCCGTCAATTGTTTGGCGAGCTTGTCGTCTTTGGTGAACATGCCGCCGAACTCATGAGCGAGCGAAACGATGATCGCGCCGGTCAGCGTCGCCAAATCGATCAGGACTTTCGGCTTGTAGGTTTCCTGTGTCCACCACATGGCGTCAGCGAGAACGAGACGACCTTCCGCGTCGGTATTCAAGACTTCGATGGTCTGCCCTGACATGGAGGTGACAACGTCGCCTGGACGCTGCGCATTGCCGTCAGGCATGTTTTCAACCAGGCCGATGACGCCAATGACATTTGCTTTCGCCTTGCGCCCGGCAATCGCAGCCATGGCGCCCGTCACAGCACCGGCGCCGCCCATGTCCCACTTCATGTCTTCCATGCCTTTAGCAGGCTTGAGCGAAATGCCGCCGGTATCGAAAGTGACGCCTTTGCCGACAAAACAGATCGGCGCATCGGATTTCTTGCCGCCCATCCATTCCATGGCGACAATCTTGGATTCCCGAATCGAACCCTGACCGACGCCGAGAAGCGAGCCCATGCCGAGCTTTTTCATTTCCGCTTCACCGAGAATTTTTACTTTTACGCCCAGCTTGGTCAGCGCCTTGCAGCGCTCAGCGAAAGATTCCGGATAAAGAATATTCGCCGGCTCCGACACCAGATCGCGGGTCAAAAAGACGCCGTCACAAATCTTTTCATAATCCGCGAAGGCTGTCTTCGCCTTCGCCGTCGAGGTGTTTACCGCGATCTTCGTCAGCGAGGGTTTTTCTTCCGCTTTTTCTTTCGTCCGGTACTTGTCAAATCGATAAGTGCGCAGGCGCGCGCCATAAGCAATCCTGGCCGCCATGTCCGAGGCATCGATTTTTTTTGTTGCAAACCCTTCAAGCGCGAAGATCGCCGTTTTCTCATTGGTCGGCAGAATTCTCGCGACGCCCGCGCCGCCAAGCGATTCCGCGTCGAGCAATCCGAATTCCTTAGAGGCGCCAGCGCCCATCAAAACGACGCGGCTGTTGCCAAGCCCCGCTGGAGATACGATTTCCAGAACCTTGCCCTTGCCGGCTTTGAAAGCCGCTGCTTTAACCGCGCGCTCCAGCGCACCGTCGGTCTTTGCGTCCAGCTCGATGAAAGCTTTCGCCTTTTGGCCGTCCTCAAAAAGCGGGATGATAACTGCGCCGCTCTTCGGCAGGGCGGCGGCGGAAAACGTGACTTGCATGAACCCCTCAATTCTGGTTGCCAATGGTCAGAGCCGGTGTGTGACTTGGGGCCTTCAGGGGACTCGTGCTACCCAAAAACCCTACGAATACGCTAATCCAGCGGTGAAGCGGAATATAGGAAGTCCGGCGGCTTGAACAGTCTAGATAAATATATTCTTCGCCAGTCGATGACGCCGCTGGCGCTGATCCTGATTGTGACTACCGCTATCGTATGGATGACGCAAAGCCTTCAACGCATCGAAATCATTGTCGAATATGGCCAGGGGCTTGGGGTTTTCGCGTTTCTAAGCCTGTTGATCATCCCGAGCCTGCTGGCGATCATCATTCCGTTCGCGCTTTTCGGATCGGCAATTTACGCCCTCTATCGTCTTCACTCCGACAGTGAAATCGCCGTCATGTTCGCCGCCGGCGTCAGCAGATGGCGCCTCGCCGCCCCAATTCTGTTGATCACGTTTATCGGCGCCGCAGCGACTTTCTATGTCAACGTGGACCTTATGCCGCGATGCTACCGCGTGCTAAAACAGTCTGTTGCGGATATTCGCGCCGACTTCGCCAGTTCGCTTTTGCGCAGCGGCGAGTTTACGACAGTGGTTGATGGTTTCACGATTTATGTAGATGAAGCGCGCCCAGGCGGCCAGTTCGTCGGACTGCTCATCAATGATTATCGTAATGGTGAAAACCCGGAAACCTATATGGCCGAGCGCGCGATCCTACAGGAAACCGATGCGGGTCCCGTCTTGTTTCTCAAACGCGGCAATATTCAGCGCGTTGCACGCTATACTGGTGACGTAAGCTTTGTCCGGTTTGATGACTGGGCGATCGATATCGCCAGCCTTGGCAAGGGACGGCGCGAATTACAACTGGAGTTGACCGAGCGCTATCCGAGCGAACTTTTTAATCCCGACATGTCAAAACCCTATGATCGCGCCAATGCCGGCAAGCTGATCGCTGAAGGTCATGCGCGCTATGCCACCCCCCTTCACGCTTTCGCTTATGTGCTCGCCGGCTTGTATGCTCTGATCGGTGGGTCCTACAGCCGACGCGGCTATTTCATGCGCGTTGCGGCGGCGGCGGGCATTGTCTTTGCAATTCGGGTGCTCAGCTTTGTTGCGCAGGGGCTGGTCGAAAGTTCCGGCGCTTACTGGTTACTTTATGCTATCCCAGGCGGCGCGATCGCCATCTATGCAACGCTTCTATTCGTTCCATTGCCACGCCTGCGAAGCGAACCGGTTGCCATAACTGAAGGCGCGCACTGATGCCGCCGGTCACGCTCTTTCGATATATTGCGCTGCGAACGCTGCTCGGGGTCGGCGCACTCTTGCTGATACTGTCATCGCTCATCTTATTGATCGATCTGATCGAAAATATGCGCTTCGCCGGCAAGGCTGACGGCGGGAATTTCGGGCTCGCGATAACATTGACGCTTATGCGGGTGCCGGCGCTGGCGCAATCTCTCATCCCGTTTGTGTTTTTGTTTGGGGCAATCTGGATGTTTAACCAGTTGAACCGGCGCTCCGAGATTTCAGTCATGCGCTCTGCAGGTCTGTCAGTATGGCGGCTGATCGGACCGGCGGGCCTCATTGCCGCACTCACCGGGTTACTGATTATCACAGTATTCGACCCCCTATCCTCAAGTCTCCTTTCCTACGCAGAGCAGGTTAAAAGTGACAAAGAGGGTAGCGAAAGCAGTCTCGTGCGTGTCTTCGATGATGGTATCTGGTTACGACAGCGCGATGAGACGCAACAGATCCTGATTAATGCGCAAAATTTCGACGACGAACGGGCGGCGCTGGAGAAGGTCACCGTCTGGCGGTTCGGACCGGATAGTGTCTTCCTGGAGCGTATTGACGCTAATGAAGCTTATCTCTCCGGCCGTACAATGGAACTCCATGAAGCGCGGCTGAAATCGATTCTGGATCAGGAAGAACGACGCAGCCCCATTTACGCTATCCAAACGGCGTTGACCCCAGGCGACCTCCGCGAGCGTGTTGCACCGCCCGAAACCATGTCTTTATGGCAACTGCCGCGGTTTATTCTGCTCGCGGAAGCGGCCGGGCTGCCAACGGTCCGGTATCACATCAGATTTCACGACCTTTGCGCAACGCCTTTGAAACTGCTCGCGATGGTCCTGATTGCAGCGGCGTTCTCGCTGCGCCCAATGCGCATGGGCGGCGCCTTGGGATTACTCATCTTTTCAATCGGCGCCGGGTTCCTGCTTTATATTCTATCAGAGATTTCCACCGCCTTTGGCGAATCAGGGCTGGCGCCGGTCGCACTCGCAGCCTGGGCGCCCGCGTTGATCGCCACGCTGGCTGCGGTCACCGCACTTTTACATCTGGAAGACGGATAACCACCGACGGCTGGACCTCCGCTTGTCGCTCATTTATCGATTAAACAGCGTCTTTAGTATCGATTCGCGTATTCGAGGAGCTGTTTTGAATCACAATCGCCGCATTGTGCGACTGTGGGTGACCTCTGCTTTGGCTGGCGCCGGAGCGGTGTTCTCGCCATGCATGGTTGCTTTTGCGCAAGACCAACCGAATTCAGCAACTTCAAGCGAAGACGAAGAGGAAATAGACGAGGTTCTTTTTGAAGCGGACACGGTCGTTCGTGAATTCGACGATGGACCGATTGTCGCTGAAGGCGACGTGCGTGCATTTTTTGGCGAGCGTTATCTACGCGCTGACCGGCTGATTTATAACCCGGCAACCGATGTCGTGATCGCGGAAGGCGATGTTTCGATTACCGATGAAGACCTCGAAACCGCGTTTGCCGGCCGTGTCGAACTTTCAGGCGATCTTCGCGATGGGGTTGCGGAAAACTTCAGCGCACTCCTTGAGGACAACGCCCGCCTCGCCGCCGAACATGCAGTACAAGAACAAGGCGCGCGTACGCGGCTCAATCGCGCCGTCTACACCTCATGTGATGTTTGCAAGTCAAATGGCAACGACAAGATTCCGACATGGCGAATGAAAGCGCTCCGGGTGACGCGAGACAAAGAACGTAAAGTCGTACGCTTTCGCCATGCATTTTTTGAGATTAAGGGCGTTCCAATTTTATATTTGCCCTTCCTTCAAGTCCCTGACCCTTCTGTTGAACGTCAATCCGGCTTTCTACCTCCCCGCATCGGTGCATCGAGCCGTCTCGGTTTCAATGTTGAAGTCCCCTACTATCTTGCAATCTCCAATTCTCAGGATGCGACTTTCTTCCCACGGTTCACCGCTAACGATGGGGTCCTGTGGCAGGGTGAGTACCGTCGGCGAGGCAAACGCGGTTATCATGTTCTTTCTGGCGGGGTCATCGATAATACAAATGCGCCGGAACCGCCGCCGCCAGCGCCGGGCGACCCTTTCGTCGAGTCAACGCCAGGCGTCAGATGGCACTATTTCGGCAAAGGCTTTCGCGATATCGGCGAAAGTTGGCGCGTGAGCTATGACTTTGAACGGGTCTCTGATGATGACTATCTCAGACAATATGACATTGAACGTCGCGGAGACTTGCGTCAGGAACTCGACCGAGGACGCACCAACCAATTGCGTAGCAATGCACGCGTAGCTTGGCAGCGAGGTCCAAATGACCTTACTTTTGACACCTATTTATTTCAGGGTTTGCGCGCTCAAGACGACTCATCAACCACACCTTACGTATTACCTCTAATCAACTACAGGCATAATCTGCAATCCAAACTGGCGGGTGGACAGGCGTCAATCGGGGCCAATATCGCCTCTCTCTACCGGACAAGCGGCGCAGATTCACAGCGCTTTACCGCCAGTGCGTCATGGGACCGCGATATCATTACCCGAGGCGGCCATCGTTTCAGATTATTCGCCGAGGCGCGTGGCGACGCTTATTTCTTTCAGGACCTCGACGAGGGCACGGAGATATTGCCAGGCGTTCCGGGTGACCCGACTCGATTTGAAGCACGCTTTGCGCCATCGGCCGGTGTTGAATGGTCGTACCCTCTGGCGCGCAGAGTTGGAGGGGCGAGGTTGATGGTTGAACCACGCGTCCAACTCATAGCCAGTCCGTCAAACGTAAACACCGCAGATATCATCAACGAAGACTCTCAGAGTATCGAATTTGATTATGCGGGACTATTCGATTTCAACAAAGCTACCGGCTATGACGCCTTCGAAGACGGACAACGCATGAATGCCGGCATTGCAACTTCTGCGGAATGGGATAGCGGTTTTTTAATTGAAGGTGAAATCGGCCAACAATTCCGCCTTCAGGATACAAGCGCCTTTGATCCCGCTTCAGGACTTGGCGAAACAAAATCTGACATCGTTGGTAGTTTTAACGTTCGATACAAAAGGATTATTGGCGTCGAAAACCGGTTCCGCATTGATGACAATCTCGGTGAAGTTTTGCGTGCTGAGTCGATGGCGTTCTTACGGGTAGGCCCTGTCCAGACCAATCTGAGCTATGTGCGCCTGAATGAAGAAAACATATTGGCGAACCTTGTCCGTCGGGAAGAGCTAACAGCGCGCGGGCGGGTAAAGCTAACCGACAACTGGTCGGTAGGAGCCGCCTGGCGACTGGATTTGGAAGGCAACCGGACGATCCGCCAGGATTTCATTGTTGGCTACGAGGATGAATGTTCGACACTGGGCATAACCTATCGGCGAGACCGAACGCTTGGTAATAATTTGACGCCGGATAATGCGGTGCTTTTGACCTTCAGCTTGAAAACCTTGGCGAATTGACAGCTTGCGTCGCGCTTTTATTGCCTTATTTTTGGTTTATCGTGCATAACAGGTACGAATCGGCTGGGGCGGCTTTGTATCGGGAACCTGCGGCGCGACGCCGCCCAAAGAGTAGACTAGCATGACATCGACGCGTTTTTATCTTTTCTTATCAATAATTTACAGTGCCTTTTGCGGCCCGACTCTGAGCTGGGCGCAAGATCAGTCGACCAGCGACGCGGTTATTGAAAGGTCGGGAGTTCCGCGGGAGGCGGTGGCGGCGGTTGTTAATGACGCGGTGATAACAACGTTTGACCTGCGCCAACGCATGCGGCTGATGCTCGTATCTGCAGGTGGCCAAATTCCGATTGAAGCACTTCCTCGCCTTCAGCAACAGGCACTGCGTGATCTGGTCGAAGAAAAACTGAAGCTTCAAGAAGCGGCGGAATTCGAGCTGGAAATCAGCGAAGAAGAACTCCAACAAGAATTTGCTGTTGTCGCAGCGAAATCAAACATGGAAACCAATGCCTTTATCGAGGCGTTGAAAAATGATGGCATTTCTCCAACTTCCCTGAAAGATCAGATCGAAGCAGGAATTGTCTGGCCGCAACTTGTACAAGGTCGTTTTCGCGACCGCATCCGCGTCAACGAGGACGAGGTTGAAGACACTCTCACTCGGATGCGTGAAGACATAAGCCTCGAACAATTTCTTGTTTCTGAAATATGCATTCCCGTTGCGGATCCCGCGCAGGCGCAACAATACTACCAGGGCAGTTTGCAGTTGATAGAACAGATGCGTGCAGGCGTACCGTTTGCCGTTGTTGCTCAACAGTTTTCCGCATGTACCACAGCCGCCGTTGGCGGCGATGTCGGATGGGTCCGTGCGGGTGAATTGCCGACTGAGTTGGACACAGCAATACGGGAGTTGCCGCCTGGCGCCGTAACGAACCCGATCCCCTCTGAAGGCGCATTTATGATTCTCGCAGTTCGTGATCGACGTGAGGCGGTTGTCGCTGGCGAGCCAACTTTCAAACTAGCCTACGCAGCGGCCACCCAGGATATAGGCGAAAATACTGCAAGACTCGCCTTCGATAGGCTGGCGACAGCAGACGCTTGTTCGGATCGCGCGATGCGTGTTGACCTTGGCGAAGGCGTCGGCGTCACGCTGCTTGAAAATGTCACGCTTGGTGATATTGATGAGCGTTTCAGAGATTTTATTGAGGATCTTGAACGTGGCGACACTAGTGCGGTGATCAGGGCTGACGGGGCTTTTCACACCGCATACGTTTGCGACAAGGATGAAGGCTTGGGCTTGCCTTCTCGCGAGGCCTTAGAAGACCGAATCTTTAGCCGGCAGTTGACGCGAATTGGTCAACAATATCTGCGCGATATCGAACGCCGCTCCATGATCGACATCAAACAAAAAGAGTTAATATCCATCGGTGGATAAGGACGCGGCCTTGATGTCGCAATCAAAAAAAACAACGCCGCCGCTAGCGCTGACAATGGGCGATCCCGGCGGTGTTGGCGGTGAAATCAGTGTCGCGGCGTGGCGTCGGCTTCGCGAAAGCAGGCAAGTATTTTTCGTGCTCGATGAGCCTGCGCGGCTTCGCAACTTAGGCGTCGAGATTGCCGAAATATCTAATCCGAAAGACACAAATGACGTGTTTGCAAGTGCATTGCCGGTGATGCCTCTAAGCGCGCCTATTCTTTCAACCCCCGGCATTTCTTCACCCGAAAACGCAGCCGCAGTCATTGAGAGTATTGAACGCGCTGTCGCCTATGCAATCGAAGGCGCGGCATCTGGCATTGTAACAAATCCAATCCAGAAATCATCTTTGATGGCGGCGGGCTTCGCCTTTCCTGGGCATACGGAGTTTCTGGCGTCGTTGACAGCCGGTGCACCCATGCCGATGAACCGACAGCGCGGCGCCGTGATGATGCTGGCCGGCCCGCAGCTACGCACCGTTCCTGCGACTATCCATCTGTCCGTAAAAGAGGCGATCAACGCTCTAAAACCGGATTTGATCATCAACTGTGCGCTGATCGTCGCCGAAGCATTGACCCACGATTTCGGAATCGCAAAGCCTCGCATTGCAATATCCGGGCTAAACCCTCATGCAGGCGAAGCTGGCATGCTTGGCGAGGAAGACGCACTGATCATTGCACCAGCAATCGACGCGTTACGCGCCCTCGGGGTCGATGTAAGCGGCCCTCTGCCCGCGGACACCATGTTTCATCAAGAGGCGCGGGCGCAGTACGACGCCGCGCTTTGCATGCTTCATGATCAGGCGCTTATTCCAGCGAAAACCCTCGCTTTTCATGATGCCGTTAATGTAACGATCGGCCTGCCAATCATTCGTACTTCACCCGATCATGGCACCGCGCTCGATATTGCGGGAACGGGTGTCGCCCGACCGGACAGCCTGATCGCCGCGATCAAACTCGCCGCTGAAATGGCCGAGCGCCGACGCGTCAGCTCATGACCGACGAACTGCCGCCGCTACGGGATGTGATCGACCAATATGACCTCGGCGCAAAAAAATCGCTTGGGCAGCATTTTTTGCTTGATCTGAATATCACACGAAAAATTATCCGAGACGCTAACACAATCGCCGCCGACACCGTTTTGGAAATTGGTCCAGGTCCGGGTGGCCTGACGCGGGCGCTTCTTGAGACTGGCGCGCATGTGGTTGCCATTGAAAGGGATCGTCGTTGCGTCGAAGCGCTTCAGGAACTGACGGCGTATTACCCGAACAAACTTCACATCATTGAGGAGGATGCGCTTAAAGCACGTGAGCTTGACTTGCTGGATATAAAACCAGTCAAAATCATCTCCAACCTGCCTTACAACATCTCCACTGAACTCTTAATCAAATGGCTGCGTGCTGGCCCGAAGCTTTGGTCTGTAATGGCGTTGATGTTTCAAAAAGAAGTCGCTGATCGCATTCTCGCAGCGCCGGGCTCCAAGACTTATGGGCGCCTTTCAATTATCACACAAACTATGACTATTCCTTCACGCGCCTTCGACTTGCCAGCGCGCGCATTCACGCCGCCGCCCAAAGTCGATTCAACCGTTGTTATCTTCCATCAACCTGCGCAATATTTCGAGCATCTTAACGCTCTCGAAGTCATCACACAGGCGGCGTTTTCTCAGCGGCGCAAAATGTTGCGATCCTCGCTGAAGCCTGTCTTTGGCGGCAAACTTGCTGAGGCTCTCGCGGCCTGTGACATCAAGGAAACGCAACGTGCAGAAGAGCTCAGCGTCGATCAGTTTAAACAACTGGCTGTTTTTCAAAGACGCAAGCTTTCATAATCACCACGCTCAAACGCCTCACGCAATTTGAACTTCTGAATCTTGCCGGAACCTGTTAACGGCCAATCGTCAACATAAACCCAAAAAGCGGGAGTTTTCTGTGGCGACAAACGCTCCCGAATGAACGCTTTTAACGCGGCGGCGTCAGGACGCTCTGACCCGCCCATTCGGATAAAGCATGCAACCTGCTCTCCCCATTTTTCGTCGGGCACGCCAACCACGGCAACTTCCATAATCTCGTCGTGCTCCAGCATCGCGTTTTCAATCTCCGCCGGGAAAAGGTTTTCGCCGCCGCGAATGATCATCTCTTTCACACGTCCGGTAATCTTCACATAGCCGCGTTCATCCATCCGGCCGAGGTCTCCGGTGTGCAACCATCCCTCATCGTCAATAGCGGCGGCGGTCGCCTCCGGGTTATCGTTATATCCCGTCATCACAAGATAACCGCGCGTGCAAATCTCTCCCTGCTGGTTAATCGGCGTAACCTTATTGGTCTGCGGATCACGGACCGAAACCTCGACATGCGGCAGCGGCTGACCGATGGTTGCGGTAAGATCCTCCAGCGAATCCTCGCGCCAGGCTTGCGTGATGACGGGCGACGACTCGGTTTGCCCATAGACAATTTGAATCATGGAGCCGAAAACCGCTTCCGCGCTTCGCACAAGATCAGGCGCCACCATGGCGCCGCCGGACATCATCCGTTCAACAGACGATACATCGCGCTTACTTTTCTGAACCTCGTCAATGAGCGCCACAATCATGGTCGGCACCCCCAGAATGAACCGGGTTCGCTCACGCTCAATCACCCGCACGATCATCTCCGGGTCGAACATCGGCGCGAGCAGCATTGTAGAACCTACGCCGAGCCCACCCAGCACAAGGATAGCGCAACCCGTTGTGTGGAACAGCGGCATGTTATGAATAAAGCAATCACCGGCGCACACGCCGGCGCGGGTCATGGTGTCGATACCATTTTGTACAAGACCGTGATGGTGCAGCAACGCGCCTTTTGGAAAACCCGTCGTGCCGGAGGTATACTGGATCTGCGCAACATCATCGGGCTTAACGTCAGGCAGCTCGCCCCGATCATGCCCGTCGTAAAACGCCTCATGATCCGTCATGACGATGCGATGTTTGATAGCAGGCACGCTATCACAAGCAGCATCGGCGATCTCTTTCATCGGATTACCGCGAAATTCCTTTACGTAATAAATCGCTTCAGCGCGTGATTGCTCCAGAACGAATTTCAGTTCTCTCTTCTGGTATGCAGGGTTAACCGTGACAAGCGTCACCCCGGCGAGACCACATGCGAATTCCAGTATCACCCACTCCGGAATATTATTCGCGTAAACCGCAACACGCGCGCCTTTTTGGTGACGGCTCGCTAACGCGCGAGCAAGTTTTTTAGCATCGGCGAGTAAATTCGCGTAGGTCCATTTGCGGGTGATATCGCCGTCATAGCTCAGCTCTTGCAGAGCGAGCTGATCGCCATAAGCCGCTGCCTGGGCGTGCAGCATATCGCCGATGGTCACTGCCTCAATCGGGGTTTCGGTCCGGGCTGGAAAATAACTCTCTGTCAGATTGACCTGATACATCTTTCTTTCGCCCCTCTTTTGATGCGCTAATTCACTGCGCCATTATGATTTGCGTCTGGGTGACGACCGCCGCGAGCTTGCCGTCATTGCGAAAAATCTCCGTCCGCCAAACATGCAGTTGACGACCTATATTGACTGGCGTCGCCACCGCCTTCGCCGTTTGCCCGATCGGGATGGGCCGCAGAAAGTTCGTCTTGCTTTCCACCGTCGTCGTCATTGCACCCTGAGGCATGTTCACGAAGGCGCCAATGCCGCCCATATTATCAGCAAACGCCATAATGGCGCCGCCATGCATGACGTCCGGTATGGTGCAATGGTCTTTTGTAACTTGCACTTCGCCTTCAATGCGGTCTTTCGTGACCAGCGTCATGACGACGCCCATCAGCTTTGCGAACGGCGCATTGTTTTCATTATAGGCGGCGGTTAAGTCAGTATCGGTCATTGGCTATCAGCATTGATCAGGACAGCGACAAGCAGCGCTGTTTCTTTTTGATGATTGACCCAGGCGTGATTGGTCGCCCGCTGAATGACCACATCGCCCGGCTTCAACGATGTCGCCTCTCCATCATCGAGCAAGAGATCAACGGCCCCTTTGACCAGGATAATGACATCAAGCGAGTCTGTTTTATGCATCGCCGGATGACGCGCCGTATCGATCCGGCAATGAGCGGCGCCAATCGCCGCGAACCCCATCGCTGCAGCCGCTTCCTTTTCTTCAGCGGTTCGGCCGTCATCTTCGGGCGCAACCGTAAACCACCGAACTTTGACCGCGCCGGCGTCGGGTTCCAGCTTTAAATCCTGATCTGCGAGTGCGTCGGTTGCCTCTAGAAGCCTTGCGCCCTCAAGCGGCGCCGACCAGATTTCCGCCAATCCGGTTTCTTCAATGGCGAGAAGCTTCGCCGCCTCACCATCGATGAGGACGCGTGAGCGATTGTCTTCGTTACTACCGGTGACAACACGCCTTAAGGATTGCCATTCCATCGGCTATTCGGTCGCGCTAAGAGTTTGAATGATCGAGCGGGCGTCATAAACATCAACACCCTCCGGCGCCTCGCCAGAGCCCATCAGCGTTTCAATACGCACCGTATAGAAAGTCTTGGCGCCAATCGTTCCCACGTTGCCGCCAACGCCGACGCCAACACTTGAACGTCGCCCAATTGAGCCCGTACCCAGGCCAGCGCCCAGCCCGACACCGCCTCTATCATCGCGTTCAATATCGCGCGCAATCAGGCGGAACCAGTCATAACCATCCGCAAGCGCCAATTCTCCCGCCCGGCGCAACGCATAATCTTCAACGATCTCAGGGGGCATGCCGCCAGACCCACGATAGACGATACGGTATCGTCCGTCCTCCACGCGGGTGTCTGAATAGCCGAATTTACCATCATCGGGTCCGTAACTCACCGGTCCCGTGGCGGCGCATGCGCTCGCCATTAATGCGACTGCGATAATTGCATTCAACTTCATCCGGGCGCCTCCTCCTGACGAACGTAAACACTAGCATCTCCACCTTCGCGGCGCAAAAGCCAATGTCTCTTTGAAACCATGCGGGCGCCGGAGTTGCGCCGCATTTGTTCACTACGCACAAGCCAAATGGGAGAGCAATATGAAGCACGCGCAAATAAGCGATGATAAATTATACGACCTGGTTGTTGTCGGTGCGAGCTTCGCAGGACTGATCGCCGCGCGGACCGCGGCGCATCGCGGTCTGAAGGTCGCTGTCATCGATGCAAAGACCGAACCCGGCGCGCGCGTTAGAACGACGGGTATTCTCGTTAAGGAAGCGGTCGACGAATGCGATGTCCCGTCATCCCTTACAAGAAAGATACCCGGCGTCAGGCTCTATGCGCCGAATTCCAAACACATCGATCTATTTGCGCCCGGTTATTACTTCCTTGCAACTGACACTCCCGCGATCATGCGCTGGCTAGCGCGAGAGGCGGCGCGCGCCGGCGCAGACCTGTTTTTTGGAATGCGCTTTGAAAACGCAATAATAGGTAATGATCGTGTGTATCTTCATGGGCTCGATTTATCCGCGCGTTATCTTCTGGGCGCCGACGGCGCGAAGTCTCGTGTCGCACGGTGTTTTGGCTTGGGCCGCAATACCGAGTTTCTAATCGGTATGGAAACAGAGTATGAAGAAACGCCAACCGTCGATCCGGATTTTCTGCACTGCTTTGTTGATAGCGCCCTTGCGCCCGGCTATCTTGGTTGGGTGGTGCCCGGTGTAAACTTGACCCAGGCAGGACTTGCCGTATCGAATAGTCCATTAGGCGCGAAACGAAAGCCGAATATGAATGCGTTTTTAAGGCGCACCGACCCGCATTTCGCATTGTGGAACTGCGAAGCGAAATATAAACGCTCAGGTCCGATCCCTTGCGGCGGACTTGTCTCGCCGCTCTCAACGCACCGCGTATTATTGACTGGCGATGCGGCAGGACTGGTATCCCCCCTCACTGCCGGGGGCATTCGCCTCGCTTTCCAATATGGGCGCAAGGCCGGCGGCGCCATCGCCAACTACTTACAAGACGGCGGCCCAGACCCCGGCGCGCTGATGGCGCGCGACTATCCGCGCTTTGTTTTGAAAACATGGATGCGCCGTCTTTGGTCAACGGCGCCGCCAAACGCATTATTAAACGCGACACTCTTCACGCCACCCATGCGTGCGCTGGCGCAGTGGATTTATTTTCAGAAGAGAGGTTCGGTTGCGAGCCCCAAAAGCACCTGGCGACTCAATGTTACTCACATTTGATTCGCACTTTTCGACCGAGCAAAATAAACAAGCAAACTTCAACCTATCTGCGTGATAGAAAGTATCTATCGGGCCGCCATGTATTGTAAAGCATAGGTTGGCGCACTGTTTGCGGCTTTTTGAAAAAAAGTAAGACTCGCGACAGTAAAAAACGTAAATCCTACTTGGCGTTATACGATTATATCGACAAACAGTATGTAATAATCAGTATAAAAATCTTTTTATAGATTATAATAACAATTCTCAATTCTTCAAAAAAGTTTCGCAGAACATAGGAGCTAAGTGCAACATATCTGACACAGAGCGTTATTAACGCTTCAGCTCCGAAGCAATTAAAGGGGCGCTAAATGAGTCAAGGTGATTCACGTAAACTGGATAACGCACATATTCATGATGAATCAGAAAGTATTCCAAGCAACACATCCGGGAACCGCCCGTTTACAGACATTCTGGCCTCAGCATTGTCTCGCCGCGGCATTTTGCAGGGCAGTCTGGCTGGCGCGGCAACCAGCTTTCTCGCGCCGCAGGCTTTAGCAAGAAATGACCGGGATGATCGCAGATGGCGCCGGCGCCGCAATCAGGAACTGGTGGGCTTTGAACCCCTGACTATAGAAGAAGCTGCTGCGGATAATACCTTGCCAAGCATCTCGCGCGATTATGAATATCAGGTGCTGATCCCCTGGGGTACACCGATTGAGCCGGGCTCAACCGAGGAATTCACGGGCGACCCGAACAATAGACCGACATCGGCGCAGGCTGCGCTCCAAATCGGCATCGGCCACGACGGTATGTGGTTTTACCCGGATGAAGGCGGATTCTTAAGTCGACTCGACGACAAGTTTGACGACAAATTCGATGACAGGTTTAACCGTCGCTCTTCCCGCGACAGCAACCGCAAGGGCATGCTTTGCATCAACCATGAATTCGGCACCAACTTCCATGTTCTGGGAAAAAGCACGCCGGAAAACCTCGAAGAGGTGCGTCTTTCGCAAAACGTTCATGGCGTTTCGGTTGTCGCGATTGAGAATACTCACAGGGGCTGGGAAGTCGTAAAAAGCCCGAACAGTCGTCGTATCACGGCTAATACGCCGATGCACTTTTCCGGACCTGCAGCCGACTCGCCGCTCCTGCAAAACCCGAACGGCAATGTGCCGCTTGGCACCGTCAACAATTGCGGTTCAGGACCTACTCCCTGGGGCACATATTTGACATGTGAAGAAAACTTCAACGGATATTTCGGATCCACTGAGGGCGAGGCCTTTGACAATAACCGGACCGAAGAACAACTCCGCTACGGTTTTGATTTCGACGGTTTCAATTACGGCTGGCATTTGTTCGACCGGCGTTTCGATCTCTCCGACCCGGATTATGTGAATGAGTCTAATCGATTTGGGTGGATTGTTGAAATTGATCCCATGGACGGTACGCAGACGCCAGTTAAACGCACGGCCATGGGCCGCTTCAAGCATGAGGCCGTTGCAATCGCAGAAAACGGTGATGGACGGATCGCCGCCTATATGGGCGATGACCAGCGCTTCGACTATTGTTATAAATATGTGTCTGATCAGCCTTGGCGTTCAGCCATTGCAAAAGGCAAAAGCCCGCTGGACGAAGGCAAACTTTACGTAGCGCGCTTCGATGATGACGGCACAGGCGAGTGGCTTGAACTGACCATCAGCAATCCTTCGCTTGCGGCTCGCTTCGCCAATCAGGGGGAATTGTTGGTCAACACTCGGATCGCCGCCGATATTCTCGGCGCGACGCCCATGGACCGCCCGGAGTGGACAACCATTGGCAAGGACGGCGAG
This sequence comes from Pseudomonadota bacterium, assembly GCA_039196665.1. GTDB lineage: Bacteria > Pseudomonadota > Alphaproteobacteria > Caulobacterales > Parvularculaceae > Hyphococcus. The sequence goes on from JBCCUQ010000006.1 coordinate 35,911, forward strand.
GTGTACTGGACATTGACCAATAACTCACAGCGCACCACCGCAGACGCCGCCAACCCCGAAGCGCCGAACAGCGACGGGCATATCATCAGAACTGTTGACGCCGACGATCACCTTGGCGCCGCGTTCACATGGGAAATCTATATTCTGGCTTCGTCAACACGCGGGACTGAGGGCGTATTTACCGATCCTGACGCAGCCTACGCCGATCCATACGGCCGCCTGTTTATTGGCACAGATGGCGGACAGCCTGACGGCTTGCAAGACCAGCTGGTCGTATTCGACACCACTGCTGCTACGCCTGAGCCAAAACGACTGCTTACAGGCGTAGCCAGTGACGAGATCACCGGCTGGGCCGTCACCCCGGATTTCCGCACGGCGTTTGTAAACATACAGCACCCCGGCAATGGCAACCCGTCCGCGACCAACTTTCCTGCGCCGCGGGATGGCCGCACCATTCCACGTGACTGTACGCTTGTGATTACCAGAAGAAACGGCGGCGTCGTCGGTTCATAACCGAACAGCATGCGCTGTATGCAAATAATTAGGAAAAGGGCTGTCTCTAAAGCAGCCCTTTTTATCCAAACAAACGACCCAACACATCAGGGCGCATCATCAACGTCAGCACAACACCCGCGATAGCGCCGCCAAGGTGTCCTTCATGGGAAATACGATTGCCTTCACGGCCCATCAACCCCGCTGAGATCACTATAAAGATAACGGCGAAAATGATCGCTGGAATGCCCACGGGCAGGAACAGGATGTAAATTTTCTCCATCGGAAAAAACAAACAGAAAGACAAAAGTATGCCCGATACGCCGTCAGAAGCGCCGAGCGATGAGTAGTCAAGATTTTTGCGATTAACGTAGAACGAAACAATGCCGCTTGTGAGAACAGCACCGAAATAGACGACGAGAAACCCATCCATTCCTAAAAGTCGCTCTACCACGGGCCCGAACGAGAGCAGCGCCAGCATGTTGAAGAGGAGATGGAACAAACTTCCGTGTAGGAACGATGATGTGAACACCCGATAATGCTGCTTGCGCTCGACAAGCGCGCCGATATTGAAAGCATAACTCGCCACAAACCGCTGATCGATTAAGAGCCCGTAGAGGCTGGCGATCAGGTTGGCGATAATCACCGCATAGGTCGCCGGGGCGCCGGGCAGTTCCATTGTCTCTCCCTACCCGCCTCGGGGCTTTATTGTTGATGATTGTTACGCAGCGGCTTCGGCGGGCGTCTGGGTTTTCATCGCAAGCGCGTGAATCGGGCCTGCCAGTTCATCGCGCAGAATATCGTTGATCATGCGCTGGCGCGCCACGCGGCTGAGGCCTTCAAACTGGTCGGCGACAACATTGATCCTGAAATGAGACTCGCCGCCTTCTCGCGCCCCGGCGTGACCGGCGTGCAGGTGCGACTCGTCTGTCACCTCAAGAACCGAGGGTGACAGGCGGTCGCGGATTTTTCGCTGGATGATTTCGGCGACAGACATCGGTGCGATGTCATCGCATATCCGCAAAAACTGTCAAGATTGTATCCGCTGATGCACTGCACCATATTGGGCGCATGCCAAAGGAAGAATACAAGCCCCGACTGGGATTTGACATCCGTGTAAAGCCGCCCCGGCGCGGCCAGAAACCGCCTGCATGGTCTAAACCGGAAGAGCGCGACTGTGAGTGGGAGGACTGCGACAATCAGGCCGCCTGCTCTCTGCCGAAGTCCCCGCGCCAGCCGCGCGAGCGTGTCTGGTACTGCCTCGCCCATGCGCGCGAGCATAATAAAAGCTGGAACTATTTCGATGGCCTGAGCGAACAGGAAGCCGCCGCCGCCCGCCGCGCCGCCGCTTATGGCGACCGGCCGACCTGGTCCATGGGCAAAAACGACCGCGCCCGCGCCGCCGCTAACGCCACGGGCGCCGGCGATATGGCGGACGCGTTCGGCGTCTTCGGCAAGGAGGCGCAAGCCCAGGCCGCAGTCAAAGGACATCATCGCGAGGGCAAGCGCCTTACAAAGCTTCAAGTCAACGCCTTTGACACCATGGCTCTGCCTTATAACGCCCCGTCGGGCGATATTCGCCGACGCTATGCGGAGCTGGTGCGCCGTTTCCATCCTGACTCCAATGGCGGCGATCGCAGCGCCGAGCAGCAGCTAAATGAAGTCGTCAAAGCTCACACGATCCTGAAAAAAGCGAAATTCTTATAAATTTCAATTTTTTGATCGCTTTATAAGGCCGGCATGCCTCATTCAGCTTGCTTCAATTTTGTGGGCAAGCGTTAATACAACAAAATCAGGGGCATTTTATGATTTTCAGAACATGCGCCATTACTGTTACTATACTGAGTTTGATTTTCTTCACTCATCTCCCGGCGCTGGCGGAGATGGCGCCAAGAGAATTCTTGTCCGGCTATGCAGGCTCACTCCCTGCTGACCCATCACTTAGGGCCCGTACGTATTTCAACAATCCGGATGTAAGGCGTCTCATCTATCAACTTGAGAGCGGCCCTCTAACGAATATCGAAGTCAATAAAGCGTTAAAGGGCTCTGATGTCGAAATCGACGATTTGATACGGGTCAGGCTCATCCAAGAAAAGGATGGATATTTTTATATCGCGTTTAATTATTTCACAGCTGACGACATGCGCGCCGTTCATGAAGCGACAGAAAAATACATACCGAGGCTTGTCGCTGCGTATGCGGCGAAAGACGATGAGTTTAACACGATACTTTCGTCTTATTCCCAGCGCTCTGTAAAAACAGGTCTTCTAAAGTTTGTTCTGATTGCAGGCATGTCCCTGAACTGGGATGGCCTCGATATTACGCTGGATAAAGAAATGAGACGTACAAACTTCGTTTCAGGCGACAATCCAGATGGCGGCGAGTGGCAGTATAGCTTTTGGGCCGCGGAACGCGTCGATGGTCATAGCAACAAAGGGTATTTTTGGGGAAGCTCAACCTTCCCAGGAGGCCCATTCAATTTTGCTGACAATCCGGTCGATTTTTCATTTTCGTCCTTTGGCGACCCCTATTCTGATCCGCGCATGAATTTTCCGGATTTGCTATATATCCCGGGAGACAAAATGCCGGAAGCTGTTCGAGGTCATGCACAAAAAATTGGTTTGGCTGATCGCGAAGAGTTGGGTGTAAGTCTTGAAAATGCCCTGGGGCTTGAGTTGGCTCGGCCTGTGAGCGCGATTCTTTTCGCGCTTCGCGAAAAACCGCACGACTTTGAAGAACTGTACAAAGCCTCCGGCATAACGGAAAAAGAGCGTACAGCTGCTGTCTTGGATTTGCTGGTTGAGATTGGGTATATTGAAAAACAAGATAAGAATTATGTGTTGATCGCTCCAGTATTCGATTATGCCGATGCTGAGATGCTGAACGCAGCGCTTAAGCTCAGCCGGAACATTGTCGCCGATTGGCTTGATGAGAATTACACTCTCATCCGTGATGACCTTTCTGGATTAACAGGCATGGAAAACGGCGTTCCTTACGAATCGCTTTTCACACAGATCTGGCACGAGTTTTTTGGCCGGGCGACCCATGATCTGGTTGCAGCAGGCCTTCTCGAAGACCCCTATGGACCAGCAATTCGCTATCAGGGATCTTTTTCCTTGCTATGGCGCATGCGGCTCTACGACTTCACTCCAGGGTAGCATTCCATCATAATCGTCACTGCCCCAGGCACTTGAATTCCAAGCCCATTCAGGCGAGTGTCCCGGCGATTTCGTAGAGCAGATAAAGAACTTCCCTTATGGCCGTTATGTCCGACGATAAGTTCCCGGAAAAACCAACCGAAACCCTATCCGCCAAAAAGGTCTTTGGCGTTGAGGCGGATTTCGAAATCCCCGCTTTTGCTGAGCGCAATGACTATGTGCCGCCGCTCGACGAGGCCTATCGATTCGACCCGGAGACCACCATGGCGATCCTCGCCGGGTTCGCCCACAATCGCCGGGTCATGGTCCAGGGCTATCACGGCACGGGCAAGTCAACCCATATTGAACAGGTCGCAGCGCGGCTCAACTGGCCATGCATCCGCATCAACCTCGACAGCCATGTGAGTCGCATCGATCTGATCGGCAAAGATGCGATCGTTGTTGAAAACGGCGTACAGGTAACTGCCTTCAAGGAAGGCATGTTGCCATGGGCTTTCCAGCGCCCCGTGGCGCTGGTCTTTGACGAATATGACGCCGGTCGTCCGGATGTGATGTTCGTCATCCAGCGGGTGCTTGAAGCGGAAGGGCGGCTCACCCTTCTCGATCAGAACAAGGTGCTGACGCCGAACCCGTGGTTCCGGTTGTTCGCGACCACCAATACGATTGGTCTGGGCGACACGACCGGCCTTTATCACGGCACCCAGCAGATCAACCAGGGTCAGATGGACCGTTGGTCAATCGTCACGACGCTGAACTATCTCGCCCATGATGAAGAGGCTGAAATCGTCATCTCCAAAGCGCCGCTTTACGATTCAAAAGAAGGCCGCGACGCCATCGACGCCATGGTCCGCGTCGCTGATATGACGCGAAACGCCTTCATCGCCGGCGATATTTCAACGGTGATGAGCCCGCGCACCGTGATCACCTGGGCGCAGAATGCTGAAATCTTCAAAGATATCGGTTACGCTTTCCGCGTAACCTTCCTCAACAAATGCGATGAACTTGAACGACCAACGGTCGCGGAATTCTATCAGCGCGCGTTTGGCGAGGACCTGCCCGAGGCGGCGCCGCAGGTGAGCGTCGCCTAATCAGAAAGTTACCCATGCAGTGTCTTGAAAACGCCATCGATCGACACGCATGGGCCAACGCGGCGGTGGAAAAATTCCGCGCCATGGCGCATCTTGATGACTTGCGCGCCTATTTAGATCTCTGCCCAGCCTACAAACACACACCGCTGAGTGGAGCGCCCGCCCTCGCCGCCGATCTCAATATCGGGCGGCTTTTAATCAAAGACGAAACGGACCGCATGGGGCTTGGCAGTTTCAAAGCGCTCGGCGGCGCCTATGCTATTTTCGACATGCTTTTGTCTCGCGCAGAACATACGCACGGCGCGCCCGTTACCGTTAACGCCAACATGATCGAAACATTGAAATCTGTTGGCAAAGACATGGTCTTTTGTTGCGCCAGCGCCGGCAATCACGGGCTTTCGGTTCTCGCCGGCGCCAATCTCTTTGGCGCCCAAGCCGTCATATATCTCTGCGAGAGCGTGCCGGATGATTTCGCAAAACGTCTCACCGCCAAAGGGGCGGAGGTGCGCCGCGAAGGCGCCGACTATGACGCCAGCATGGACGCCGCACACGCCGCCTGCGACGCGCATGGCTGGGCGCTCGTCTCTGACAGTTCGTGGGCCGGATATGAAGAGTTCCCGCTTGCAATCATGAAAGGCTACGCGGCGATGACCGACGAGGTCGCCGCGCAATACAGCGAGACAGGACAATGGCCCACCCATGTTTTTCTACAAGCCGGCGTCGGCGGGCTCGCAGGCGGCCTCGCCAATCACATTCGCCTCGCCTGGCCGCAGCAGCCGTCTATCATTATCGTCGAACCTGAAAAAGCCGCCTGCCTTCTGGAAAGCATCAGAGCTGGCGCAATAACGCAAGTCGACGCGCCCGGCACTAATATGGGCCGGCTCGATTGCGCGGAAGCGTCTATGCTTGCGTTTGAAATTCTGCGTAACACTGCAGATGCGTTCATAACCATCAGCGATGAGGAGGCGGAACGCGCCGTCGATACGCTCAAGGCCGTAGAATTAGCGACAACACCGTCCGGCGGCGCCGGCTATGCAGGCCTTGTCGCGCTTTCGCAAGACGGTGACTTGCGACGTCGTTTTGGCATTGACGAAAACGCGCATTGCCTGTGTTTTGTCACAGAATGCGCACTGGGCAAACCGAACTCAAACTGAGCAGGCCGTGACCACAAGACCACTGAACCACGACCGGTTATTTCGATGGATTGATGAGCTGGGCGCAATCGGCGCGACGCCCGAAGGCGGCGTCCGGCGCATTGCGGCGACCAATGCTGACAAAGCCGGCCGCGACAAGATCGTCTCATGGATGCGTGAACTTGACCTTCATATCGAAATCGACCGTATCGGGAATATTTTGGGAACGCTAAGGGGCGAACGAGATGATGCGCCGATTATGATCGGCTCGCATATTGACACGGTCGGCAATGGCGGGAGACTCGATGGTCCCTATGGCGTTCTGGCTGGGCTGGAAATTGCCGCATCGTTTCGAGACGCTGGCCTTACCCCTGCCCGTCCGATTACGATCACCATTTTTACGAACGAAGAAGGCGTACGGTTTCAACCGGACATGATGGGCTCGCTCGTTTACGCGGACGGTCTTGATGTCGATACCGCGCTCGCCGCAAGCGATCGCGACGGCGTGCGACTCGGTGAAGAACTCCAACGCATAGGGTATGATGGCCCCCTCGACTGCGGCGCGAAGAAACCGCACTGCTTTCTCGAACTCCACATCGAACAGGGTCCGGTGCTGGAAGCGGAAGACATAACGCTTGGCGCCGTTGAAGGCGTGCAAGGAATCTTCTGGACCGGTTTTACCATCAAGGGGCAAGCAAACCATGCGGGCACAACGCCAGTGCACTTGCGACGCGACGCCGGCTATGCCGCCGCACAAATCGCCGTTGAAGCACGCAAGATTGCAAAAAATATCGAAGGCCAGGTGGCGACAGCCGGGCAGATTGACCTGAAGCCGAACCTAATCAATGTCGTCGCCGGCGAAGCCTATATCACCATTGACCTTCGCAACGCCGACAAGGCGCAACTCTTAGAGGCGCAACAAAAGCTGGAGGATGCGGTTGCGGCTATTGCAACGGAAGAGAAGCTCGAGATTCACGCAGAAGAGCTTGTACGATATGATCCCGTTAAGTTCGACGGGCCTCTCGTCGAGATTATTGAAGCCGTCACGAAGAAATCAGGGCGCAGCATTAAGCGTATGGTATCCGGCGCCGGGCATGACGCCCAAATGATGGCGCGCATCTGCCCCACGGCGATGATCTTCGTTCCGTCAATCAATGGCGTCAGTCACAACCCTAAGGAAGCAACGCATCCAGCGGACCTCAAAGCCGGCCTTGATGTTTTATCCGCCACCATTGACCGGCTGCTTGATACTTGAACCTACGGCGTCGGCAATTGATAGCCGACTGTGGCGCTGGGACCTAGCGGCAGACCAAGCGCCACCCAGATCATCACCAGCGTCAAACCGCCAACCATCAGGAACACCGAATAGGGAAGCATCGTCGCAGTCAGGCTGCCGAGACCAAACTCTTTTTGCCAACGCTGACAGAAGGTCAGGATAAGCGGGAAATACACCATCAATGGCGTAATGATGTTCGTTGCGCTATCACCGACGCGATAGGCCGCCGTCGTCATTTCCGGACTGATATTCAATAACATCAGCATCGGGATCATTACCGGCGCTAAAAGCGCCCATTTCGCACTTGCTGAACCAACAAAGATATTGACGGTTCCTGTCAGCAACACCAATAAGCCTAATGTAATCGGCATCGGCAGGCCTGACGCCTCAATCGCGCCAGCGCCCTGCACCGCGAAAATGAGGCCAAGGTTTGACCAGTTAAACATCGCCACGAAATGGGCGGCCGCAAACGCCAGCACGAGGTAATAGGAAAGGTCCGCCATCGCTTCCGACATCATGCGGACAATGTCGCGGTGGTTCGAAACCGTACCCGCGGCTTTACCATAGGCCCAGCCAGCCGCCAGAAACAGGACGAAAAACCCGGCGACGAGTGAGCGATAAAATGGCGACAGACGCGCCTCAGGGCGCGCGGTCTCGTCGATCAATGGCGTGCCCGGCCCGACCGTGAACAGAACCCAAACCGCGCAAATGAAAAGCGCAGCGAATAATGCATGCATCAGGCCTTTTTTCTGATCCGGCGTCAGCGGCTTGTCGCCGTCTTTCACCATTTCTCCCGCTGGTCCTTGCGGCGTGTAACCGCCCATGCGCGGCTCAATGATTTTATCAGTAACGAACCAGATCACAGGCAGAAAAATAAACGTCATACCGAGGATAAAATACCAGTTGCCGGCGATGTTCGCATCCCAGTCCGGCACAATCGCCTCAGCGGAAACTTCGGTGATGCCAAAGAGCAATGCATCAAGCTGACCCGGCAAGATGTTCGCGGAAAAGCCGCCTGAAACTCCGGCGAACGCCGCCGCGATGCCGGCGATTGGATGGCGCCCAGCGGCGGCGAACAAAACGCCAGCCAACGGGATCAACACCACATAAGCGGCGTCAGCAGCGAGATTGCCGACCATCGCGACAAGCGCCACCATCGGCGTCAGCAAAAACTTTGGCGCGTTGCGCACTGCGCCGCGCATTGCCGTGCCGAAAAGTCCCGTACGCTCCGCAACCCCGGCGCCCAGCATCACGACCAGCACATATCCGAGCGGATGGAAATGCGTGAAGGTCGCCGGCATCTGCACCCAGAGCCGCTGTATATTCTCCGCAGACAGAAGACTGGCCGCCTGGATAATGAGGGGATTATCAGTGCCTTCTATCTTTTGCGTCGGGTGCGGCGCCGAGTATCCCGCAAGCGCGGCCAAAACGCTCACGGCGACCAGACCGACAATCAGGTAAAAGAAAATGAACACCGGATCAGGGAGCCGGTTGCCCGTGCGCTCAATCCAGCCAAGCACGCCTTTTTGCCCTGTCGCGGATACGGTTGCGGTCATCTTTTTTCTCCCTGATTGAGGCGCGACACACTGGCCAAATTCGGGTTTCGAATCAAACCGGCATCGGCTTGCAGTATTAGCCTCTAGCCGCAACGCCGGTTTTTTGGCATGTCTTAAGTAGCTTTACTCGTGAGGAAACCAATGAAACGACTGATCCTGACCGCCGCACTCGCTGCGCTGCCTAACTTCGCAATTGCACAAGAACAGGAGATGATGTCGCGCATCGATGCGCGCTATAACCAGACGGCGCAGATCGCCCGACAGATCTGGGAATGGGCCGAGGTTGGTTATCAGGAAGAAAAAACCAGCGGTCTGTTGCAAGATACGCTTAAGGGGGCGGGCTTCACTGTCACGCCCGGCGTCGCCGACATTCCAACTGCATTCGTTGCGGAATATGGAAATGACGGACCAATCATCGCGATCCTCGCTGAAGTTGACGCCTTGCCCGGCATTAATCAGGACGCTGTCCCGACACGCTCGCCCATTGAAGGCAAGGCAGCCGGCCATGCCTGCGGACACCATCTTTTCGGCACCGCTTCAGTTCAAGCGGCGATCGCCGTCAAGGAATGGCTCGAAGAATCCGGTACGCCAGGCGTCATTCGCCTATATGGTACGCCTGCGGAAGAAGGCGGCTCCGGCAAAGTCTACATGGTGCGCGAAGGTTTGTTCGACGATGTCGATATCACGCTTCATTGGCACCCCTCGTCAGAGAATTCAGCCGCGGCGCGCACGTCCCTAGCCAATCGCTCAGCGAAGTTTCGTTTTAAGGGTGTTTCCGCGCATGCCGCCGGCGCGCCGGACCGCGCCCGCTCCGCCCTCGATGGCGTTGAGGCTTTTAATATGATGGTCAATATGATGCGTGAACATGTACCGCAAGATTCGCGCATTCATTATGTCATCACCGAAGGCGGCAACGCGCCGAATGTCGTGCCGGATTTCGCGGAAGTCTTTTATTATGTGCGTCATCCTGAAGCGAGCGGTGTTGAAGCCATCTGGGCGCGCGTCGAAGAAGCGGCGCGCGGCGCAGCGATGGGCACTGGTACGGAAGTCGAGTGGGAAGTCATTCACGGCAACAACCCGCTTCTCGTCAATGAAGCGCTGGCGAAAATGATGGATGAAAAGCTGCGCATTGTCGGCGGCGTAGAGTATACGAAAGAAGAGCAGAAATTTGCCGAGACGTTATACAAGACTTTGGACAATCCCTGGGCGGAACTCGGCAGCGAGAACGAAATCCAGCCTTATCAGAAATCACTGGGCTATGGTTCAACGGACGTCGGCGATGTTTCTTTCGCCACGCCAACCGTCGGCTTGCGCACGGCGACATGGGTGCCCGGCACGTCAGCGCATTCCTGGCAGGCAGTCGCCGCCGGCGGCATGTCTATCGGGTTCAAGGGCGCACAAGCCGCCGCGAAGACACTTACCCTCGCCGCTATCGAGCTTTATGAAAATGAAGAGCTGCGTGAGACGGCGCGCGCGGAGTTCGAAGCCGCCCGAGGAGAAGACTACGAATATTACTCGCTCCTTGGCGACCGCGAACCGCCGCTTGATTACCGGAAGTAGGTAAAACGTATAATTCTGTCATCCCGGACATGCTCCGGGATGACAACCAATAAAAATCAAACACCCGCGGCCCATGTCCCATGAAAACCTGCTGGTACGCGCTGCGGCAGTTTCACCCGCGCGAGTGGCGGCGCGGCGATGTTCTGGGCGTCAATAATATGCGCCTCTGATTTGCCATTCATATCCGCCGTAAACGTAATGAGATAACCGTCGTCTTCCGACGTCGCGCCGAGCTTTGGCGCGAAAGCTGGTTCGGAACCATAAACGCCTTGCGGCAGATCGTGGCGTTCGCTTTTTCCGGTGGTCAGGTCATATTTCAGCAACCCGGAAAACCGCTGTTCAACGCAATCATCAAAAATGACGTGATAGGAGTATTTTGTTCTCCGTCCAGCGAGATCGGTGTTGACGACGGGAAACTCTGACAGCGCATCGTCGATCTGTTCTTCGCGTCCCTCACCGGTTTTCATATTCATACGCCACAGGAAGGGCTGCGCGCGTAGCGCCAGAACGTCCGCCATGGCCGCATAGGGTCCATATTTCGGATCGGGATCGAAGCCATTCGGAACCATCTTGCAGGCGGCCATGACAACCTCATCACCTTCCTCCCAGCTGTTGATGACGTGATAGACATAACAGGTCGGGAACTCGAACCATTTAGGTTCACCGCCTTTTCGCGGCACAACACCAAAGCGCGTCGGCTGGTCCGCCACATGAATTTGCCACATGCGATTTCGAATGGCCTGCTCAGAAAATATCACCGGCAGGTCGTGCAGGATCACATAATTTTCCGTCATGCCCATATCATGCGGAAGGCGCGGTCCAGGTAAATCGATTTCCTGAAAATGCGTTAGCTCACCGGACGCCGATACCGTCCCCGTCCACATTTTCGGTTCGTAAAGCGCATAGTCGAAAAAGACGAGTTCGCCAGTTTCAGGATCGACCTTGGAATGCGCAGAAATATTGCCCGGCAATCTACCGCTGAAGGTTTCGGTGCGAATGGTTTCCAGCGACGCCGCATCAACGGCCACCGGTTGACCGGAGATATACCAGAGCGCCAGCAGCTTTCCGTTATGAAAAACAAGATCGGTGTTCGCGGTGTCCTTGTAATGAACCTTGCGACCCGCAGCATCGACAGACTGCTCAAAAATGCCCGGCATGGCCCCGGCGCCATTCGCCTTGAAATCCTGCGTGCCGATATAACGGTTGCGATAGCGCGCGGCGCCATTTTCAAACCAGACCCCGTGGATCATACCGTCGCCATCAAACCAGTGATGCATGCCTTTGGGCGGCGCTTTTGGGTTGGGCCCGTTGCGGAAATAGGCGCCATGCAGATCGCGCGGAACTTCGCCAATAACCTCAAGCTTGTCGGCGCTCACCTGATCTTTCACTGGCGCATAAAGACCATGGAGATAAGGGTTCAGATCGTTTATATCTTGCGCGGTCATGGCGTATTCCTTTCGCGGGAATCCTAGCATTTTTTATTGAAAGACGGCGAGCCTTATCGTCAGTTAAACTTGAATTGAATGGGGCGGAGAAATGACGACAATGGATGCGCCGGTCGGCGAACGTGAACGCCTTGACTATCTCGATATACTGCGCGGGCTCGCCGTGCTTGCGATCTTCGTTGTCAACATCAAGGCGATGTTTGCGCCTTTCTCCTATTACAGCAACGCGGCCTTGTGGCCAGGCGAATTCGACATGAGCGTCGCCGCACTTCAGGCGTTCATTGTTGAAGACAAATGGCGGACGATCTTTACCGCCTTGTTCGGCGCGGGGCTGGCGCTGATCGCAGAGCGGTCGGCGGCGCGTAACGCGGGCAGTCTCGGCCTGTTGTCGCGGCGGCTATTTTTTCTTGCGATTTTCGGACTCATCCATCTCTTATGCATCTGGAACGGAGACATTCTTTTCGCCTATGCGGTGAGCGGCTTTCTCGCCATGTGGTTTCGGCGTGCGGCTGCAAAGACGCTCATGCGTTGGAGCATTGGATGTCTGGCCGTCGCAGTTATCTGGAATACCGCATTTTCAATTGGCCCCGCTGTCATTCCGGAAGTCCGCGCCGAGATTGAACCGATTTTATGGGGGACGGATCCGGAGTTCCTGCAAGAATCCGTCGATAAGATGCTTGGCGGCGTTGGCGATCAGCTGGGCTATCGCCTCACATCGGCGCGCGAATATATTCTGTTTTATATGCTCGCAGGCGGCTTCTGGCTTACAACGCTCGGCATTATGCTTGTTGGCATGTGGGGTTATCGCACCGGATTTCTGACCGGAACGGCATCCTCAGGAACGTATCGGCGAGCCGCCATCATCGGGCTTGGCAGTGCGTTTGCGATGGATGCGATCCGCTGGACTGTCATCGGCGCCGCTAACTGGGATTTCGCCGCTTTTTCCTACGTTCAGATTCTGAACCAGCTTGACGGCTTCGCCGGCGCCATCGGCTATGCGGGCCTGGTTGGCTGGCTGGTGCGGTCCGGCTGGACGTCAAAGGCCGTCGCTGCGACGGGCCGCATGGCGTTCACGAACTATATCGCCTGCTCTCTGATCGGAACGACCCTCGCCAATGGTCATGGGTTCGGCTTATTCGGATCGCTGACCAATCTGCAACTGATGCTGATCGTATTCGCGGTATGGGCCGCAATCCTGATCTGGTCGCCTTTATGGCTTGCGAGATTCCGTTTCGGTCCGCTCGAATGGCTGTGGCGCAGTCTGACATATGGAAAACTGCAACCGTTCCGACGGCGACCAGCGGCAGTTTCTCCGGCGTTATAGTGTGCGCGGCACACGCGGTTCACCGAGATCACATTCAAGTGGTTTGCGGTCCCAACCGCCTTTCTCCGCCGCCGCCTCATAAGTCGTTTGCAGAAACTGCATCAGCATCGCATGGGGATCGTCCGATTTACGTACGGCGTCATAAGGCAAAATAAACTCGCCGAAATTTTCATCGAAATAAGCTTCTTTCGGCGCAACGGCGGCGTCTTTGAAACCCACCGGCATCGGATAGGCGTAGGAATAAAACGCTGGTTCGTCGACCGGCCCGCCGCCGGGCCAGAAGCCCGCGGAACTCACTTCATGGGAATAGGCCTCGCGCGTAATCTCGTCTGGCAGCGCCGGAAACCCGCCCGGATGCAACGGTGCAGGCCGCCCGGAAAAACGCGTAACCGCAAGGTCAAAACTGCCCCAGAAAAAATGCACCGGGCTGACCTTGCCGACAAAGCCTGTTCGAAAATGTTTGAAGACGTTATCGATTTGAACCAATGCCCGCCAGAAATCCGTCGCGGCTTGCGCATTATACTCACCGGGCTCCGTTTGCTTAGCGAACGGAACCGGGTCCGGCACTTCATTCGGGAAGTGATGAAAAGCCGTCGGCGCGCCGAGCTTTGCAAGCGTCTCCCGGAACCGTTCGTGAAAATCCGCTACCGACATCGGCGCCAGTGGAAAACACTCCTCGCGCCCATCCGTCGTCAGCACCCATAGTTTGTGGGTGAAGAGATCAAAGATGATTTCATAATTTGTCGACTCACCGGGGATCGGCGACGTCGTCAGTCCGCGCGCATTCAGGTAAAATGTCGCCTGCCAGGAATGATTGATCCATGGCGTATGCGCCAGGCGAAACTTCCCGACAATCTGCGTCCACATATGAAGGCTCTGGCCTGTCGGCTTCCATCGCTCATAGGGAATATCAGGCCACATATGCGGCGCCTCCAGTTTTGAGATATCGAAAACGGCGTTTATCGATCATATGTTCTTTTTTCGGCGCGAGTCAGCGCATCAGTAATAATCTCTTCCAATAAACCGGAGCGCCGCATTGGCCCGAAACAGCGAAACCTATGTCTGCCAGTCCTGTGGCGCCATCTATGGCAAATGGGCCGGGCGTTGCGAGGCTTGCGGCGAATGGAACACCATTGAGCAGGAAGCTTCGGAAGCCGGCCCGCCGGGATCGCTTGGCGGCTCGACCGCAAAGACCAAAGGCAAAAAGATAGAATTCACCTCGCTCGCCGGCGGCGCGGAGCAGGTCCCGCGCCTTCTTACCGGCAATGCGGAATTCGACCGCGCCTGTGGCGGCGGTCTCGTGCCCGGTTCGGCGCTTTTGATCGGCGGCGATCCAGGGGTCGGCAAGTCAACGCTGCTGTTGCAGATTGCCGCCGGCCTTTCCAAAGGAGGCGCGAATGTCGCTTATATCTCCGGCGAAGAAGCCACAGCGCAAATTCGCTTGCGCGCAAAACGGCTCAATGTCGAAAATACGCCCGTGCATCTCGCTTCCGCAACGGCGCTCCGGGACATTCTTTCGACCTTGAAATCGGAGCGGCCCGGCGCCGTTATTATTGATTCGATCCAAACGCTCTGGTCCGACGCGCTGCCCGCCGCGCCCGGCACGGTAACGCAGGTGCGTGCCTGCGCCCAGGAACTTGTTCGTTTCGCCAAATCATCGGGCGCAATCCTGTTGCTCGTCGGTCATGTCACCAAGGACGGGCAGATTGCGGGACCCCGCGTTGTCGAGCATATGGTCGATGCGGTCATGTATTTCGAAAGCGAACAGGGCCGCGATTTTCGCATTCTGCGTGCAGTGAAAAACCGTTTCGGCGCCGCCCACGAGATCGGCGTTTTCGAAATGTCGACCGGCGGGCTTCGCGAAGTCGCCAACCCGTCAGAGTTATTCCTGACCACAAACGAGGCCGCTGTCTCCGGCGCCGCTGTCTTTGCCGGCATTGAGGGGACAAGGCCGGTTCTCGTTGAAATTCAAGCGCTTGTCTCTCCCTCCTCGCTCGCTGCTCCAAGGCGCGCCGTTGTAGGCTGGGACAGTGCGCGGCTCTCCATGCTGCTCGCCGTGTTGGATGCCCGCGCCGGCCTGGATTTTGGACGCCACGACGTCTTTTTGAATGTCGCGGGCGGCCTGCGCATCGCAGAACCGGCCGCTGATCTCGCCGCCGCAGCAGCGCTTTGTTCATCTCTGTTTGATAACCCGTTGCCCCAGGGCCGAGTCGTTTTCGGCGAGGTCGCGTTGTCAGGCGCGATCCGCCCCGTGAACCAGACCGATGCGCGCCTTAAAGAAGCCCTAAAGCTGGGTTTTACCGGCGCGCTGGCGCCTGTTGGCGCGAAAGCCGGCAAACTGGCGGTCAAAGAGGCCGCGACCCTGGCGGATTTGGCGGCCTGGGCGCGCCAATAACGGGCGTGAAGCGGTTGAGAAAAACCCCCATCGCGGCTATGGAAAACTTGGACTGGCGGGATCGCGACTCGCCGTAAAATACAGCGTAACGCGGACGGGCTTTCGTATGTTCGATATTCTTGTTTTGTTGGTGCTTGGCCTGTCGACCGCGTTTGCCGCGCTCCGTGGCGGATTGCGGGAGCTCTCAACGCTGATTGCGCTCGCCATCGCCGGTGGACTGACCCTGATTATGGCGGAGCCTATGCTCGCCGTCACCGGCCTTGCTGGCAGCTTTTTTGGAACCATTATCATCGCCGCGCTTCTTGTCGCGGTGTTTTTTATTGTCGCCCATGTGGGCCTGCATTTCGGCCTGCAGCGCGTACCGCTGGAAGGACGGGCGAAGCTCGCGGACCGTATCGGCGGCGGGGTTTTCGGCTTCGTTCGCGGCCTCGTTCTCGTGGGACTTGGATATCTTGGATATGGCTACTATCTGGACGAAGCACGTCAGCCGGACTCCGTCAAAAGCGCCATTACCCGTCCGGTCGCCGCTGGCATGGCCAACTGGTTCCAGAGCTTCACCCCGGATGAGGCCTATATCGAAAGCGCGCCGCCGGCAGGCCAAGAGGAAGCAGAACCCGATCCCGCCGAGAGCGGCTATGACCGGCTGGACCGCAACAGTCTTTCGGAAATCGTCACCACCGTGACCACCTCTGATGAAGCACCGGTTGAAGAGACCCCGGAAACGGCGACAAATGAAACAGATTCGATTGCCGACATTTTGCAAGAGGAAGATCCTCAGTGACATCATCGCCTTCACTCCCCAACGAGACGTCAATGACGATGATCGACCGCACCGCAGCCTACCTAAAAAAAGAAAACCCTCGCATCCGCCGTGAGCAAGCAGAGCAAAAGGCGATGTTTGGCGGACCAACGCTGATCGAGGAATGCGGCGTCTTCGGTGTGATCGGCACCAAGGACGCGGCCGCCCTGTGCGCGCTTGGCCTGCATGCGCTTCAGCACCGCGGACAGGAAGCAGCTGGCATTGCGACTTTTGACGGCGAAAAATTTCACACCGAGCGCCAGCTCGGGCTTGTCTCCGATCACTTTTCCGACGCGGAAACACTTGGGCGCCTCGCAGGCGTCAGCGCCATCGGCCATACACGGTATTCAACGCAAGGCGACACCGTCTTGCGCAATGTGCAGCCGCTTTACGCCGATCTTCACACCGGCGGCATTGCAATCGCCCATAATGGCAATCTTACCAATTCCCGCTCACTGAAAGCAGAACTCATCAGACATGGCTGCATCTTTCAGTCCACGTCAGACTCCGAATTGTTCCTGCAACTGACCGCCCGCTCTCATCAACTATCGATGGCCGACAAACTTATTGAAGCAGTCAAACAGGTTGAAGGCGCTTATGCGCTGACCGTGCTGACGCCGGAAGGGCTGATCGGCGCGCGCGATCCGGTTGGCATTCGCCCCCTGATCCTTGGCGACCTCGAAGGCGCGCCTATCCTCGCCTCGGAAACATGCGCCCTTGATATCATCGGCGCGAAATTCGTGCGCGACATCAAACCCGGCGAAGTCGTAGTTTGCAAAGAGGACGGCACAGTGGAAAGCCGTCAGGTGTTTCGCGAGCCGCAACAAGCGCGCCCATGCATCTTCGAGCTGATCTATTTCGCCAAACCGAATTCAACCGTCGATGGCGAGAGCGTCTATGATCTGCGCAAACGCCTTGGCGAGCGCCTTGCTAAGGAAGCGCCGTGCGAGGCGGATCTGGTCTCGCCCATCCCCGATTCCGGCGTGCCCGCCGCAATCGGCTACGCACAGAAATCAAAGCTGCCTTACGAGATGGCGCTTATCCGCTCCCACTTTATCGGACGCACTTTCATTGAACCGGAACAAAAGATCCGCGAGGCCGGCGTGGCGCGCAAGCATTCGCCGAACCGCGGCCTCATCAAGGGAAAGCGCGTTGTCCTGATTGACGATTCTATCGTGCGCGGCACAACCTCGCGTAAGATCGCGGAAATGCTGCGCTCCGCCGGCGCGAAGGAAGTGCATTTGCGTGTCGCCTGTCCGCCCATTCAGCACCCTGATTTTTATGGCATCAATACCCCTTCTCATGAAGAGCTTTTGGGTCATGAGCGGTCAGTTGAAGAAATGCGCGAATTAATCGGCGTTGATAGTCTCGCATTTCTATCGTTGGACGGTCTTTACAAGGCCTTTCGCAAAGGTCGCCGCGACGAAAGCGCGCCCGCCTTCACCGACCATTGCTTTACCGGTGATTACCCGACGCGGCTTGTGGACCGCGACGCGCAAGAGCGCAACGCGTCGATCACGCAGCTCTCATTTTTGGCTGAAACGAGCTAATCGCGCACCACTTAAAACTCGGTCGCGCAATCAATGTAGCGTAAACACAGGCTTCGGAAATTTAACCGGGAGACTGGCGTCCATGCCGAGCGTTTCATTCACCGACAATCTTCAAAAGCATTTGCCCTGCCCGCCTGTTTCAGTGAGCGGCGATACTGTTCGTGCAGCCATGGAGGCTGTGTTCGCCGAGAACCCATCCTTGCGATCCTATCTCCTTGATGATCAGGCGCGCCTGCGCAAGCACGTCAATATCTTCGTCAACGACGCGATGATTGCGGACCGCATCGCCCTCAGCGATCCGGTTACGGATAATGATCGCATCTTTGTCTTTCAGGCGCTTTCAGGAGGCTAAAATGGCGGAAGTTTTTTATGTCGCGAGCCGCAAAGGGCTCTTCACGTATCGCCAGAACGGCAAGGGATGGGATGCGGGCGCGCCAGCTTTCCTCGGCGAGCCTGTTAGCGCCGTCTTGAGAGACAATCGCGATGGCGCACTCTACGCCGCCCTTAATCTCGGGCATTTTGGCGTTAAGCTCCACCGCTCCGAAGATGACGGCCAAAACTGGAAGGAGCTGCCCACGCCCGCTTTTGCAAAAGTAGACAATGACGATGAGGCGCCGTCCGTTGAGATGATCTGGACGCTAGCCGCCAGCGGCGCTGATGAACCGGGCGTCCTATGGGCCGGGACTATTCCCGGCGCCCTGTTCCGCAGCGATGACCGCGGCGAAACCTGGTTGCTGATGGAGTCATTGTGGAACCGTCCGGAACGCGAAGGCTGGTTTGGCGGCGGTTTTGACAATCCGGGCATTCATTCGGTGCTTGTGGACCCGCGAGATAGCGCAAAACTGACTATCGGAATCTCTTGCGGGGGTGTCTGGAAGAGCGATGACCGCGGGACCTCATGGCGCCTTTGCGGAACAGGATTGCGGTCCGACTATACGCCGCCCGAACAGTCGGAAGAACTGAACACGCAAGACCCACACCGCCTGGCAATGTGCGCGAACAATCCTGACACCATCTGGTGCCAGCACCATAACGGAGTTTTTCTCTCGCGCGACGGCGGCGAGACATTCACGGAAATCACTGACATTCCCCCCGCCGTGTTCGGCTTTGCTGTCGCGGCGCACCCAGATGATCCAGATACGGCATGGCTTGTGCCAGGCGTTAAAGACGAATGCCGCGTGCCGGTCGATGCGCGCCTTCTAGTCAACCGAACAACAAACGGCGGCAAGGATTTTGAAGCGATGACTGGCGGCCTGCCGGTGGAGCCAAGCTACGATCTCATCTATCGGCATGCACTTGATATCGACGATACTGGCGACCGGTTGGTGATGGGGTCAACCACGGGCAATTTATGGGTCAGTGAAAACGGCGGAGAAGACTGGCGCCTGCTCAGCGCGTTTCTGCCGCCGGTCGCCGCCGTCACATTCGCCTAAGCGCGTTCGTCTTTCGCTGACTCCATCACGATATAGGTGGTGATGGAATTCATCTTCGGCGCGTTGCCCAGCACTTCCAGGTGAAAGCTTTTATAGGCGGCAAGGTCCGAAACCTCGACGCGCAAAAGGTATTCAATCGTGCCGGACACATTATGACACTCGCGTACTTCCGGCGCAGCAGTGATAACGCGTTCAAAGTCCTTTTGCGCTTTCTTGGTATGCTCCGACAGGCCCACACCGACATAAGCGACAATGCCGACGCCCGTCGCGTCCGCATCAATGATAGCGCGATAGCCTTTGATGACCCCGCTGCGCTCCAGCTCCTGCACCCGGCGCAGGCAAGCGGAAGCTGAGAGGCCAACCCGCTTGGCGAGATCGGTGTTGGAGACGCGACCGTCAAAGCGAAGCTCACGCAATATTCTTTCGTCGATAACATCTAATACCGTCATTTATTGTGCATATATACAAATAAACCACGATTTCGCAAGCACCTTGCACAATAACTCGTATAAAGTTGTGCATTGCACCCGCGCCACACTCAACCGCTTCATCGGACGCCAAACAATGACAACGCTTCAAGACAAGATGTTTGCAGAACTGAAAGACAAGCAGGTTTTGGAACTCGCCAAGAACCACGCTTATCAATTTCTTGACGAGACGCTGGACGCGCACCCCTATCCAAATGCGGACGAAATCGAGACAGCGCGCACACTGATTGAGACGATGCCGTTGAAGGGTGCGGGCGCTAGCGAGATCATTGATTTAATGCATCAACGCGCCGCGGGCGCCGCAGTCAACGCCCTGGGAGGGCGCTATTTCGGTTTTGTGACCGGCGGCGTTTTGCCCGTCGCGCTTGCGGCCCGTTGGTTGTCGGACAGCTGGGACCAGAACGCGCCGCTTTTCGTAACGTCACCTATCGCAGCGATTTTCGAGGAAATCGTCGAAGATTGGCTGCGCGACCTTTTCGAACTGCCAACGGAAACCGTCGCCGGTTTTGTCAGCGGGTCATCACTCGCCATTTTTTCAGGACTCGCGGCCGGTCGTTATCGGCTTTTGAAAAACCTCGGCTGGGACGTCAACAAGCAAGGGTTGCTGGGCGCACCACGCCTGCGTGTGGTTGCCGGTCGCGACGCCCACGCGACAGCGGTTAAGGCTGTTTCGCTTCTTGGTTTTGGCACGGACAATATTGAGTGGGTGGATGTTGATCGTGACGGCCGCATCCGCGCGGATCTTCTACCGCCGCTTGATGACAAAACCCTTCTTCTGCTTCAGGCGGGCAATGTGAATGGCGGAGGTTTTGACGATTTTCAAACGATATGCACATCCGCGCGCGAAGCAGGCGCATGGACGCATATCGACGGCGCTTTCGGGCTTTGGGCCGCCGCCGCAAGAGATTACAAATACCTGACAGCCGGCATGGAAAACGCGTCGTCCTGGTCATGCGACGCGCACAAAACGCTCAACACGCCCTATGATTGCGGCGTCATTTTATGCCGCGACAAAGACGCACTGAATTCGGCGCTTCATGCAGCCGGGTCTTATCTTGTCCAGAGCGATGACCGGGACGGCATGTTTTTTACGCCGGAACTGTCGCGGCGCGCGCGCGCAATAGAAGTATGGGCCGCGCTTAAATATCTCGGACGCGAAGGCGTAGATGAACTTGTGTCCGGGCTTTGCGAGCGCGCACTACAATTTCACAATGAACTCGCGCACGCCAGATTTGAAATGCTGATTGAACCGTCGTTTAATCAACTCCTGTTTGCCTGCGATACAGATGAAGAAACGGAGCGTGTGCGCGCAAGGGTGCAAGCATCAGGCGAATGCTGGGCGGCCAACGCCAATTGGCAGGGACGCCGCGCCATCCGCATTTCCGTCTGTTCCTGGGCGACAACCGAGGAAGATGTAACGCGATCAGTAAAAGCCTTTGTTCGTGCGCGAGATGATAAGAGCTAGCAAGTCGTTGTTGGTATAAAATGCCGCTCATTCTGGCGAAAGCCGGAATCTATTGCCGCAAATGCCGGACAAATTTCCTGAGATCCCGGCTTTCGCCGGGATGAGCGGATATTTCTAAAGCGTTTCCAGTCGCGTCAGCGCTGCGTTCAGTTTTTCAACCTGCTCTTCATGGTCCGCGCGGCGGGTGTGCTGTTCCTCTACGACTTTCGCCGGCGCCTTATCGATAAAGTTTTTGTTCGCCAGTTTTTTATCGATGCCGGCAATCTCCTTCGCCGCCTTGTCAATCTCTTTTGTAAGGCGCACCTTTTCGGCCTCGATGTCGATAACATCGCCAAGAGGTAACGCGAAGGTCGCGCCTTCATGAATAACCTGCACTGCGCCTTTAGGCGCTTCAGCCGCCCGATCAATTGAGGAAAGCCGCGCAAGGCGCTTGATCAACGCATCATGAGCGCCAAGCCGCGTTGAAATGTTCGCATCGTCACCGACTTGCAGCATCTCGATTTGCGCGCCGGCAGGCACATTCATTTCCGCCCGAACGGAACGAATGGCCGTAATCAGTTCAATCGTCCAGTTGATCTCGTCGGCCGCCGCCTGGTTTTCCAGCGCCGCCTCGCGCGCTGGCCAGTCAGTCATCATCAGATGCGCATCGCGTTTTGCGATGACGCCCCAAAGTTCTTCCGTGACGAACGGCATGAACGGATGCAACAGCTTCAACACCTGATCGAACGCCCATGCCGTCGCGGCGCGGGTTTCCGATTTCGCGGCTTCGTCCTCGCCAAAGAAGACTGGCTTGGCGAGTTCCACATGCCAGTCACAGAAGATGTTCCATGCGAAGCGATAGATCGCCGTCGCCGCGTCGTTAAAACGATAGGCCTCAATCTCTTTTGTGACCTCGCCGGCGCATGTGTTCGCTTCGTGAACAATCCACTGGCTGAGCGGCAATTGCGCCTTTGCCGGGTCAAACGCCGGGTCGGGCTTACAATCATTCATCTCGCAAAAGCGCGCCGCATTCCAAAGCTTGGTGGAGAAGTTGCGATAGCCTTCAACGCGCGCTTCAGACAGGCGAATATTGCGCCCTTGCGCGGCTTGCGCGGCGAGCGTGAAACGCAGCGCGTCAGCGCCGAACTTGTCGATCAGAACGAGCGGATCAATGACGTTACCCTTCGACTTCGACATTTTTTGTCCGTGCTCGTCGAGCACCAGCGCATGAATATAAACCGTATGAAACGGGATCTCTTTCATGAAATGGATGCCGTCCATCATCATCCGCGCCACCCAGAAAAAGATGATGTCAAACGCCGTAACGAGTACGGATGTCGGATAATGCTTTTT
The DNA here is from genome assembly GCA_039196665.1 of Pseudomonadota bacterium. Taxonomy (GTDB): domain Bacteria; phylum Pseudomonadota; class Alphaproteobacteria; order Caulobacterales; family Parvularculaceae; genus Hyphococcus. The sequence goes on from JBCCUQ010000006.1 coordinate 58,405, forward strand.
CAACTCCGACGTTTCTTCCGGCCAGCCTAGCGTCGAGAACGGCCACAGCGCAGAAGAAAACCATGTATCAAGAACGTCCTCGTCGCGAACCAGCAGCGGGGCGCCGCCATGTTCGTGGCGCCTCATATCGTTGATTTCTTCCAGCGAATAGCCTTCGCTTGTATATTTGGCGATAGCCTCCTTGGTCGCCTCCTCTTCGGTTTCAGCAACAAAGCAATGACCGTCCGGTCCATACCAGGCAGGAATGCGATGCCCCCACCAGAGCTGGCGCGAGACGCACCAGGGCTCGATATTCCGCATCCATTGGAAGTAAGTCTTTGCCCAGTTTTCCGGAACAAACTTCGTCTTACCCGATTCCACCGCTTCGATGGCGGGCTTGGCCAGCGTCTTCGCATCCACATACCACTGGTCGGTGAGCATCGGTTCAATGACGACGCCGGAGCGGTCACCGAATGGCTGCATAATTTTTTTGTCTTCGACCGCGATCAACAGCCCACGCGCATCGATATCCTCGACAATAGCTTTGCGCGCATCGAACCGATCCATACCGTGATATTTCTCCGGTACGAAATCATCATCGACCATGCGCGCCTTCGTATCGAATAGCTCATACATTGGAATATCGTTACGCTTGGCGACCTGATAGTCGTTGAAGTCGTGAGCACCGGTGATCTTTACCGCGCCGGAGCCAAAATCCGGATCTGGATATTCATCGGTGATGATTGGTATATAACGATCCGCAAGCGGAAGAAGGCACTTCTTGCCAACAATCGGCGCATAACGTTTGTCACTGGGATGCACTGCAACGGCGCCGTCGCCGAGCATCGTTTCCGGCCGCGTCGTCGCGATCGAAATATAGTCGCGCGTCTCCCATTTGGTCGGCCTGCCGTCTTCGTCGTGTTCAATAGGGAATTCGTAAGTCTCGCCATTTTCCAGTGGATATTTGAAATGCCAGAAATGGCCGTCGACTTCCGTATTCTCGACTTCGAGATCGGAAATTGCGGTTTCAAATTTCGGGTCCCAGTTGACGAGGCGCTTGTCACGATAGATCAGGCCCTCTTTGTGAAGCTGCACAAAAACTTTGACGACCGCGGCGGATAGCCCCTCATCCATGGTAAAACGTTCGCGGCTCCAGTCGCACGACGCGCCAAGACGCTTCAACTGATTGATGATCGTGCCGCCGGATTCCTCTTTCCACTGCCAGACGCGCTCGACGAATTTATCGCGGCCCATATCGCGCCGCGAGGGCTCCTGTTTTTCCATCAACTGACGCTCGACGACCATTTGGGTCGCGATGCCCGCATGGTCTGTGCCCGGCTGCCAGAGCACGGATTTTCCGCGCATGCGCTCGAACCGGCAGAGAATATCCTGCAGCGTGTTGTTGAGAGCGTGCCCCATATGTAAGGATCCCGTTACATTCGGGGGCGGAATGACGATGGTGAACGGCTCGCCCTCGCCAGACGGCTTAAACGCGCCTGACGTTTCCCAGGCCGAATAAATGCAGGCCTCGGCGTTTTTAAAATCAAAGCTCTTATCAACCATCGGAAAGTCTCATCTCTCATCGCGGAACAAGCGGTGTATAGCCCGCACCATTATTGCTCAATAGGTTGACGAGGCCTGTTGCGTCGCCAACAAAAAAGCCGGCCCGAGGGCCGGCTTCCAAAACTGGGAAGAAATAGCCCTTCTAGCGGCGGCGGCGAGCCACGCGCTGCACTTCTTCTTCGACTTTTTCTTCGACAATCGCCGGAAGGTTCTGATTCAGCCAGTCTTTGATCATCGGCTTCAGCATATGGACGACAATGTCCTCAAGGGTCTGGCCCTGGCCATCGCCTGAAACCCGAACGCTCTGGCTTAAATTCTCAAACGCCTGAGATGCGGCAGCAGCGGATGTTTCATCCAAAATCGCATCGTCAGCGTCCTGTTCCATGGCTTCCGCGACATTTCTTCTAATCATTTCAACGTCTTCCGTTTCAATTGGGGTTGGCGCCGGGGAACGCCGCACATCCGGCTCAGGTGTTTTTACAGGCGTGGGCGCGGGTTCGCGCATTTGATTTTCAACAGGTTTTGGCGCCGGAGCCGGCTCAGGCGCGGCTGCGCGCTCGGGCTTTGGAGCCGCTGGCGCGGGCGCCGCTTCGTCCTCATCTTCGGAAATAATCCGGCGAATCGACGCCAGAATTTCCTCCATGCTGGGCTCAGGTTGTGCGTTTTCCATGGACAGGCGTCCTTTGAGCGAAACAAATCTAGTATGAGGCGGCGAGCTTAACGCCCGGAAGTCTTGTTTTTCAGACGGTTCGCAACAGTTATCAAGACCTTCCTTTCACGAGTATTAATCCTCGTAGCGGAGAAAAGCCTGGTCGCTGCTGGCGATATCGGAGATCCCGACGGCTTCCGGCGTCAATAGCCCGATCGCCGCGAGCAGCGAAAACGCCGCCGATTGCGCATCCCGCATAGCGCTGGCGAGCGCTACTTGCGCATTCAGATATTCCTGCTCGGCGTCGAGGACGTCCAGAGTCGTGCGGGTCCCCACAAGCGCTTCCTGGGTGACGCCCTCAAGCGCCAGTTCATTCGCCTCCGCCGCCGCCCGAGCGGAAACGATAATCGCCCGCGCCGCCATTAATTGCTCCCAGGCGGCGGTAGTCTGCGCCTCAACCTGACGCTCAGCTTCAATAATGCGGGAACGATCACTGGCGTGCAGCGCTTTCGCCTCACGAATGCGGGAATAATTCGCCCCACCCGCAAACAACGGCAATGTCGCGCGTGCTCCATAGCTGAACTGCTCATCCTGCAAAACAAAGTTGCTCGGTTCTTCTGTATACTGATACCCAGCGGTCAGCGAGACACGCGGATAGATCGCACTGCGTGCAACATTAATCTGCCGTCGTGACGCCTCGCTTTGCTCTCTAGCCGCAACAGCCGCCGGCGCATAATCACGAGCAAGCGCTTTCGCCGCCTCCAGAGTCTCGGGCAATTCCGGCAACTGATCGACCGGTTCAAGATCGCCGGGCGCTTGACCAACGAGCTGAGCGTAGCTCGCGCGGGCAATTGCAAGGTTGCTTTGCGCTTGTGAGAGATTGGCGCGCGCGCCGGCAAGGCGCGCATCCGCCTGCGCAACATCCGTACGGGTAATCTCGCCCACTTCAAAACGAACAGTCGCCATCTCATTTTGACGCAATAAAACATCGACATTTTTACGATTTAATTCGTAGACAGACATATTGCGTTCGACGCTAAAATAAGCCGCCGCCACGTCACGTAAGACCGTTTGTTCAGTTGAGATCAGTTGTGCGCCACCCGCCCGGATCCGCGCTTCGGCCTGCTTGATCGCGTTGTAGTTGCCAAAACCTGTAAAGATCGCCTGTTCCGCATTCACGGCGCCGGAAATCGTGTTCAGGTTGTTGTCAACATTAACAGGGCCATCGCCAAAATTGAGGGTTTGTGTGGAATCGACCCGGGAATAACTGCCGGACGCGGTAAGCTGCGGCAGCGCGCCGGCCCAGGCTTGCGCCTTGGTCTCGCGAACCGCCTTCAGCCGCGCCCGCTCCGCACGGATGGTCGGGTTGGTTTCATAGGCAAGCGCCAGCGCGTCGCGTAGGGTTTCCGCCTGCACCGGCGGAATAAACGCCAACATAATAGCGGCAATAGACAATAAACGCACAAGCCTCTCCTGATCTATCGGGTCAAATAGGTGGCAAGTCTGACGCCGAATAGCGCGCAAGTATCCCCGATTAACGTTAATGTTTGTTATGTTCGCCGCGGTTCAAGCAGATTTCGCAGCATCAGATATTGCGTCGCAGGAAAAGCGTTACGCTGGCGTTAAAAAACGAATGTTTTTTCCGCCTCAAACCCCGGCAACACAGAGCCCGTGGCGGCGTCGAACTTCTCTGAGCAGGCGAAGGCGTCCTCACTGCGCGTGTAAACAACCCCGCGCGAGACCCCATTTTTGCGCATAATGGTCGCAAGGCGTCCTTGATCCTTGAGTTGCAAGAGTAATTTGTCCGGGCGCTGTTCAATCGCCCCGCCGATAAAGATCAAATCGTAGGGCCCCTGGCCTGGCGCCCCCTGCACCGGGTCGCCGGTAATCACCGCAGCGTTGCTGACGCCGATAGTCGTCAAATTCTCCTGCGCCTGCGCAGCGAGCGTCTCATCGCGCTCAAGCGAGACAACCATTTCCGTCAATTGCGCGAGAATTGCGGTTGAGTACCCACTGCCGCAGACCGCGTTAAGAACAAGATCATCAGCGCGAGGGGCTGCAGCGGCGACCAGCTTTGCAAAATCACGCGCCCGTAAAAGCCAGCGACCGGGACTGTATTCAATTTCACGCTCGACATAAGCCTGATCGCGCAACTCCATCGGTACGAACAACTCCCGCGGCGTTGTCTCCATCGCCGTCTGCAGCCGCAGATCGGTCACGTCATTCGGCCTTACCTGGCTTTCCACCATATGTCGGCGCGCGTTTTTATAGTCCATCTCACCCTCATCGCTGGGAATATCTTGCAAGCGGCATACAGCTCTGCGCGACCGGGCGCAACGCGCCAAAATCTCCTTTTGACCGGGTGATATCCGCGCGCTATGAGGGCGGTTCGCTCGGGCGCTTCAAGCGCCATTGATGGAATGGCCACGTGGCGGAGTGGTGACGCAGCGGCCTGCAAAGCCGTGTACGCCGGTTCGATTCCGGCCGTGGCCTCCATTAATGTCAAAAGTCGCGCCCGCCTAAATGCTAGCAATAATGGTGTTTTGGGCCGGGCGTGGCTTATTTGCGACGGTTTTCACGAAAATCTAATTCAAAACACCCACAGTGGTCTCCGAACGTTAACCATGGTGTTAAGATCGGTCTTTACTGTGGATCGGGTCAAAAACGTCGTTTGTCGCACAGCCGGAACCTCCCGCCGAATGGCGCTTGCGGTGTTGGAGGGCAACCGACATGAAACGCATTAGGCAATAAGAAGGGGCTGGCATGACGATGCCCTCTAAAAAGAACGTGAAAAAAATGCGACTGGGCGGCGTCGCCGTTATGGCGTTGCTGGCGGCGTCTTGCGCCAGTACGGATGTGGAGCTCCTCGATGCGCAGCTTCCTGACGCCCCGGAAAACTGGAGCAACGCCTCCGATGCGCCAACTGCGCCGATTGGCGACTGGGTCGCCGCGTTTGACGACCAGGTCCTGCGATCACTGATCGACGAAGCGATGATTCGAAACAATGATTTTCGAGCAGCCGCGGCCAATCTCGATCAGGCGCGGGCGAACTCGAAAATTGCACGAGCGGCGTTGTTTCCCACACTGAACGCAAATTTCAATGCAAGCCGCAACGCAATTGTTACCGATCCGACCACGGCGGCGACAGCGGGTGGCGGCGGCACCGACACCAGTGGCTTGAGCGCCGGCGAACTGGAAGACAGATTTGGCGTTGATAATAATGGCGACGGCCGCCTCGACGGTCTCGACCTGGACGGCGACGGCATTGCTGAGGTCGACACGCCGGACCGCCGTTTCTACATCAACAACTATTCTCTCGGCGCTCAGATCCAATGGGAGCTTGACGTCTGGGGGCGGCTCTCAGATGAAACGCAAGCCGCCTATAAAGACGCAAGCGCAGCATATGCTGATCTCGCCGCCGCACATCTTTCGCTTTCCGCGCGTGTCTCTCAAGCCTGGTTCGCTCTTATCGAAGCGCGCCTGCAGCGTGAACTTGCGGAACGCGATACCGAGGCGCGCGAAAGCAATTTACGTGTAACGGAACGCCGCTATGAACGCGGCGTCGCATCGAGCCTCGACGTGCGGTTATCGCGCTCGGCGCTTGGCACCAGTCAGGCGAACCTTGCCTTGCGCCAGCGCCTTGAGCTCGAAGCTTCACGCGCTCTGGAGGTATTGCTGGGCCGATATCCTGCTGCAGAACTTGAGGCCGCCGAAAGCCTGCCCGAACTAACCCCGCTCGCCGGCGCGGGCGCGCCAGGAGACTTGCTGGCGCGACGCCCTGATCTTGTCGCCGCGGAAGCGCGCATGGATTCTGCAGGGCTGCGGGCCAGAGCCGCAAGAAAACAGATGCTGCCGCAAATCACGTTGACGTCTCGAATTAATACATCAGGTCCGGTGTTTGCGGATCTTGTCGATCCAGAACGTCTTGCGGGTAACATCATCGGCGGGCTGTTGCAGCCAATTTTCCAGGGTGGACGCATACGGGCAAACAGCAAGCGCGCTCGCGCGGTCGCGCAAACGGCGCTGTTCAATTACGCCCAGACCGTGCTCACCGCCTATCAGGAAGCTGAAAACGCTCTCGCCGCCGAAGACCTCTTGGCGCTGCGCGAGGATGCGCTTCGGATGGCTTATGAGGAAGCCGCCGCCGCTGAAGAACTGACGGAACGACGCTACGCCAGCGGCGCGGCCACGATTTTTAATCTTTTGGACGCACAAACACGTCGTATTTCGGCGGAAAGCCAATACATACAGGCTCAGCAGCAGCGCGTGTCCAATCGCGTACAAGTCTATTTGGCGATTGGCGGGGACTATATGACGGAGGCGACGTTAGCAGCGCTGCAGACGAACACCGGAGAGTAAGTACGCGTTATGATACGGAAGTTTTTTACCATTATTGTCACTGTTGGCATTTTGGTCGGAGGGGGCGCTTTAATCGCTTTGATGGGCATGTTGCGCCCGAATATCGAAGCGCAGGAGGCGGTCATAACCCCGCCCACAGTGTTTTTTGAAGTCGCAGACGCGCAACCGGTTACCCTTGACGTTGCGACGCAAGGGGAGGTTCGCCCGCGCACCGACATCAATCTGACCGCACAGGTTTCCGGTCGTATTGAACGCACCTCGGACGCATTTGTTGATGGCGGCGCCTTTAAGCAGGGCGATCTCCTGATCAAGATCGAGGACGCAGATTATCGCCTGCAGGTGACGAGTGCCGGCGCGCGCGTGGCGCAGGCCAAAGAAATTCTGAGCCGCGAAGAAGCCGAGTCGGCGCTGGCGCGACAAGATTTTGAAGAACTTGGCGTTGGCGAAAGCCCGTCGGATTTGACACTTCGTCTACCGCAGCTGGCGCAGGCGCGCGCGAACTATGAAGCGGCTGTCGCCGATCAGAGAGTGGCCCAGCTTAATCTTGAACGAACCGAAATCAGGGCGCCCTTTCCCGGACGCGTCCGTCAGCGTCTTGCCGGACCCGGCCAGTTTGTGGCGCCGGGCGCACAGCTGGGGCGGATCTTCTCAACGGACTTTGCAGAAATTCGCCTGCCCCTTACCGATAATGATCTGGCGAAGCTCGGCCTGCCTGTCGCCTTCAACGAAACGGAAGACAATCCAGGCCCGACCGTCGACCTTTCGGCGGTTATCGGCGGTGAGTTGCACAACTGGCGTGGCCGTATCGTGCGCACCGACGGCGCGATTGACCCCACAACACGTCAAATCTCCGCTATCGCAGTTGTCGAAGATCCGTATGGCGCTGGCGCCGACGGCGATACGCCGCTCGCCATCGGCCTTTTTGTCGATGCATTGATCGAAGGCAAACCCTATGACGGCGCTATCGTCCTGCCGCGCTCAGCGCTCTATGGCATTGACCGAGTTTATGTCATCGGCGCAGGCGACATCCTTGAAGAGCGCGCCGTGCGCGTTGTTTCTAGCGCGCGCGACACCATCACCATCGCCAGCGGCATCAATCCTGGCGAGCGCGTCGTAACCTCGCCCCTGCGCGGCGCCGGGTCGGGCGACAAGGTTCTGCCGACCGATCCGCTCGATGGCTCCAACCGCTCAGCCGAAGACGAGGCTATTGCGGAAAGCTTGGACGATGCAGCAGCGGCTAGCGAAGTTGCGGAAAAAGTAAGCTCAAGAGGTTAAAACGTGCACGGATTGATTACATGGTGGTCCAAAAACGGCGTTGCCGCCAACCTGTTGATGATCGCCATCATCATTACGGGCGTGCTCGCGTTTCTGCGGATTGAGCGTGAAGTCTTTCCAAGCGCAACTTTCAACGGCGCCACTGTCAGCGTCATTTGGCAGGGCGCCAGCCCCCGCGATGTTGAAGAACAAATCATCTTCCGTATTGAGGAAGCGATCTCCGATGTTGACGGCATTGAGCATGTGGAAGCAACCGCCCGCGAAGGGATTGCAACCGTCAACATTGAAGGGCGCGACTCTGTTGACCAGACCCAATTCCTAAACGAGATCAAAAACCGCGTCGACGGGATTTCGACTTTCCCGACAGACGCTTTCCCACCAGTCGTACAGCTTTGGCGCAACGAAGACGGCGCCATGTTCATGGGCGTTTATGGCGACCTGACAGAGCGAGAACTTAACCGCCTTGTGCGCGAGCTGCGCGATGAAGTGGCGCAAGTTCCCGGCGGTTCGCCGCTGGTCAATATCTGGGGCGACAGCAAGGAAGAGGTCTCGATCGAAGTCTCGGAAGAGGCGCTGCGCCGTTTCAACCTGACTTTTGACGACGTCGCACGCGCTGTCCGCGGTTCTTCGATCAACCTGTCAGGCGGGCAGGTTCGCACCGATACCGGTAATATTGCGATCGGGGTTCGTTCTCTTGCCGACACTCAGGAAGAATTTGAACGCATTGTCGTCCGCCAGCAAGCCGACGGCTCTGTAATACGCGTCAGCGACGTTGCAACAGTCATTGACGGCTTCGAAGACCGAAAGCAAAAACGCGCATTGAACGGTCAGCCGGCGATCCTCATGCAAATCGTCGCGCCGGAAGAGTTGAATATTGTCGAGCTGTCTCGCGCCGTGAACGGCTGGGTTGCAGAAAAGAACGAAGAGCTTGGCGATACCGCGCAGATTTATGTCTGGTTCGATACGTCAGACATTTATTTCGGACGGATGCAGCTTGTGTCGTCCAACGCCGTAATCGGCCTCATCCTCGTTCTGATCATCCTGCTCTTGTTCCTCAGACCAACCGTCGCGTTCTGGGTTACGATCGGCATCGCGGTCTCCTTCGCCGGCGCCTTTATTTTCATGCCGATGACCGGCGTTTCCCTGAACATCCTCTCTCTCTTCGCATTCCTCCTGGTGATCGGGGTCGTTGTCGATGACGCCATCATTGTCGGCGAGAGCATTCACAATGAAGTCGAGGAAGGAAAACACAAAGGCGTCGACGCCGCTATCATCGGTACGCAGCTTGTCGCCAAGCCAGTCCTGTTTGCCGTTTTAACAACGATGATCGCGTTCAGCCCATGGCTCTTTATTGGCGGCGGGACGGCGCAATTTACAAAACACATCACACTCACTGTGATTTTTGCACTAATATTCTCGCTGGTTGAAAGTTTTTTCATCCTGCCCTCACACCTCGCGCATATGAAGCCGCAGAACCAGCATGGGGTTTATTACCGCATGCAGAGTGTTTTTTCCGAAGGCATCATGACCTTTGCCGATCGGGTTTACCGGCCAATCGTGACGCTGGCGGTAAAAGCGCGATACATAACCGCCGCCGCCTTCACGATTGCGTTCTCGGTCGCGGTTGCGTTGATGGCGCAAGGCTGGGTCGCTTTTAAATTCAGCCCCGAAGTGCAAAGCACGTTCATTTCTCTTGAGGTGCGCCTGCCCGAGGGCTCGTCATTCAATCGAAGCCTACAGATCTTTGAGGAGGTCGAAGCCGCCGCCGAACGTATGAAGGCCGCCAAAGGTCAGGTCGATGGCGTTGAGTATGTCCAATCAATTTACGTGCGCGCCGATGAAGGTCAGGTGACGTCTTATGTAACCATCATCGAGTCCGACAAGCGCGATGAATCTTCTGAAGAAGTCGCAGAGTATTTCCGCGATGAGGTCGGTGAAATACCCGATGCGGAAGAAATCAATATTGGATACACCATCAACAATAGCGGCCCGGATTTGTCTTTTGGCGTTGAAGCCGATGAGCTTGAGGATTTGCGCCTCGCGACCCTCGATGTTCAAAATTACCTGACGTCGCTTCCTGGCGTTTACGATATTCGCAACAATCTGCAGTCGGCGACCGACGAGCTTCGTATTGAGCTAAAGCCCGGCGCCGAACGTTTCGGCCTGACCCTGGCGGACGTATCGCGGCAGGTGCGTCAGGCGTTTTTTGGTGAAGAGGTTCAGCGCCTGCCCCGCGACGGACAGGATGTGCGCGTTATGGTGCGTTACCCGGAAGCGGCGAGAAGTTCGCTTGCAACCCTCGACGATATGCGCATCCGCACGGCGGATGGGCGCGAGGTTCCGCTGACGACCGTGGCCACCGCCTCATTCGAACCCAGCTTTAAGCGCATCGACCGGCGCGACCGAAAGCGCGCCGCGCGCATCTCCGGCGAAATCCGCGACGGCGTTGACCGGGCCGCCATCATGAAATCATTCCAACAAGATTTTGTGCCCGAATGGCGCGCCCGCCACCCGGAAGCGTCACTCGCCCAGCGCGGAGATCAGGAAGCCCAGGCCGAATTCATCGGCGAATTCCTGTCGCTCTACGCCATCGCCCTGTTCGCCATGTATATGCTGCTGGCCATCGCCTTCAGCTCCTACTGGCAGCCCCTTCTCGTCATGACGGCTATTCCGTTCGGTTTCATGGGGGCGATGTTCGGCCACTTCCTGTTCGGGATCGATTTCGCTCTCTTCTCCTTCTTCGGCGTCGGGGCCGCCGCCGGCGTCGTCGTCAACGACAATCTTGTCCTTATCGACTATGTGAACCGGCTGCGCGCCAATGGCGAAGGCGCCCTCGCCGCCCTGGTAAAGGCCGGGGTCGGACGTTTCCGGCCGATCATGCTGACCTCGTTCACGACCTTTATCGGGCTATTGCCGATCATGTTTGAGACGTCCACGGACGCCCAGTTCCTCAAGCCCACGGTGGTGGCGCTGGCCTTCGGCGTTTTCTTCGCAACCGCCGTCACCCTGATTTTCGTGCCGGCGATGTATGCGGTCGGGGCCGACATCGCCCGCTTCTATCGCTGGGCCTGGACCGGCGAAAAGCAGCCGAAAATCGGCGACGGCGCGTCGCAGGGCAGCGACTTTGCAGAATCACATCCGCATGGGCATCATGAGGAAGAGGAAAGCGAAGACGCGAAAGCGTTGAGCGGGCGCGACCCCAAGAATCCATTGTGGGGGCCAGCTGAGTAAAACCCGCCGGAAAACGTTAACCTTATATTAACACCTTGATGAGATGTTAAAAATATCTTCTCCCGAGAAGATACCCCACCATACCCCACGACAGTGAGTACCGGCCCCGCTTCCCCCAAGGCGGGGCCGTCTCGCATCTAATGCGTCCATTTTCACACAAGACCCCTGAAATTTTGCCGTTCATCATATTTTCCGGTGGATTTGCCCATGGCGCTTTGCTATATCCGCCGCCTCCAACGGCATTCCCCGATAGCTCAGTTGGTAGAGCAGCTGACTGTTAATCAGCTTGTCACTGGTTCGAGTCCAGTTCGGGGAGCCATTTTTCCAAGTACGACCAGATCCTTTCTCCTAAGCGCCCACACATGCGTATCCGTCATCACCGTTCCGTCAACGCGACGTTATAAAGTGCAGACGCGCGGAACGCGAAACATCCGCTCAATTCTTTTGTTCAGGACGCATCGCGTCCCCCCGTGTGCGAAGGCGCACAAACTAAGATTCGACCGCCTTCGCGCACGGGGGGCCGCTCCGCGAGGGCGAGGCGAAACATCGCCCGCCCTGTCGATGCGCGTGTCGCCGGGAACATCGACGCGCCCGGCCGGTCTCCTTTCGGGAGGCCGTCCACGAAAGCCTGGCTGCAGCGACCGGCCGAACAAGGTCATGGGGTCCGTAAAGCCCGGACCCGTCCGCACGCCGCGATCCGTCAAACGGGGTTGGGGCCCCGTTTGACCGCAAAGAAACGGTGAGCTCCACGCCTCTCCATATCCGGACTGCGCGCAGTATAACCTCGTCGGCGAAGGGCGGGGATAACTACGCACCGAATATAGGTTTTATGAAAGACTACCCTCTCCGGGTTGTTTTGAGCGTGCGGGATTCGCCTCAACTCTTTTGCGCGCGTCTTGGACTCCAGTAACATCCTCATACCGGACATAGGAACCCAAACTACCCGCGTAGCTTGAACGAACGTTTCGACAATAGAAAAACCAACAAGAGAATAATTGCACTTCCAACAAGCACCGGTAAAAGGGCGCTTTTCAACACTCGATCCGTCGACAAAAAGTCGGGATTACCTGTCTGCCAAAGCACCCATTCGGCGCCAATATCGGATGCTAGCGACGGGTGTCCATTGACCAGCATGATATAGGCGTCGTTCGTTTCTGGGTTGATGCGCATAGAGACATTGATAGCCGGCTCATTGGCGCCGTCATGTCCGTATACATAGTCGCCGCCGGCGCGCGTCGGCGCATAAAGCATTGTCCCGAGTCCCCAAATGCCGGCGCCATAGACGTAGGCATCCGGCTCACGCATCGATTGCAGTGTTTCGGCGCTTAAACTGAGCGCCGTCTCCGCGCCTGAGATCGCCTTTACCAGTCGTGTCAAATCAGCGGCAGAAGTAACGAATCCCGTGGCGCCGGCGGCGGCATATTGATATTGCGGGGCCAGATTGCCGGCCACATCAAAAGATTCAGTCGCGCCTTTGATACTGCCAATGAAATCGAAAGAAGAATGACGCATCTCAAGCGGCTCTAGAATCTTCTGTTTGATGTAGCTCTGATATTCCTGACCCGACACTTCTTCGATTAGTAATTGTAAGATGAGATAACCGCCGCCGGAGTATGCAAACTCCTTTCCAGGCTCGGCGCCAACCGCGATTTCAACGTCATTTCCAGATGATGCACGCGGATTGTTCAATGAATGCTCGAGTGTCGGCAGGGTTTCATTGACTTCATAGTCGCCAAACCCCAATTCGTCGCTGAGGCCAGCCATATGGCTGAGTAAGCGTTGTATTGTGACGTCGGCTTCATTGTACGGACTATCCGGTAGCCGCCAGCGCGTCAGGTGAATGGAGACTGGGTCATCGAGATCGATCAGTCCGTCTTCAGCCAGTAACATGACGCCAAGCGCAGTTATCCACTTACTGAATGACGATGTTGGAAAGACCGTGTCACCATCAATCGATCGTTCAGGTTTCGCATAGTGTTCCCTGACAACTTCTCCGTTCTCTACGAGTATGAATGCCGTATTACCGAGATTAGTCGCCTCAATCATACGCGTGGCTTCAACATGAAACGCAGCGTGGTCACCACGAGGCGCGATCGGTTTCATCCACCAGCCGTAAAACCCGACAAAGACGGCAAAAGCGGACCAGATAATGATCGTTATTAATGAGCCAAGAACAACAAAGCTGAGTTTTAGTATTTTCATGTTAGTTCTCCTTAGAAAGCAATTATGATTGAGGGTTTTGGAAACGGCAGCGGATCGGTTTTTCAGACCTTCGTGAGCGACAGCATCGCAAACAGATAGCTTCCCGATGTCACGATAGAGCCAATAGTTCGAACGTGATTCCACCGGAGCCAATTCTGTCTGTAGGTTTCCCAATATTGAGCCGCCTCTGCTGAATCCGCAGACAGCTTTGCCAAGCGCTCGTTCATTGGAACGTTACCGACTATAGTGACAACGAATACCAGCGTTATATACGCGATCGCGCCAAAAATAATGAGCCGTTGCGCCGCGCCGTCAAGCTGAGTGAGCGCGACGTATGTCATGGCGAGTGTGATGGGCGCTAGCAGGAAGAATGCTGTCAAAAAGACCGATCGAAACACGGTCCGGTTGATTCCTTGCATACTTTCGACGCCAGAGACCGCCGATCCCTGGATAAGCCCCCTCATAATAAAGTCGGAGAAAGACTGGAAAACACCGCCGACAAGCGCGGCGTTTAATCCAATGAGGAGACATGCGTATACTGTCCAATGATGAGACATGAATGTTCCTTTTCGAATTTCTAGACTGCTTGGTGTTAATTCGCAGACTGCATGAAAAATTCACGCACAAAAGCACTATCGAGCCAGTAGCCCAATTTACGCCGCGGATTTCCAGACGTCCGCTTTCGCGGCCTCATTTGCATAGTCAGCGAAGTCTTTGGGTTCTCGCCCCAGGGCGCGCTGAACCCCATCCGTCAGATGCGCGTTGCGGCCATCGAGAACGGTGGAAAAAAGGTAATCCAACATCCAGACGACATCTTTCGGCGCCCCAGAATTTGCGACTTCAGATATGAAGGCTTCATGGGAAACGTCCACGTAGTTGACCTCGCGGCCCGTTGCGAGGGAGATGTCAGCGGCCACATCTGCAATCGTCATGAGGCGTGGACCGGTCACTTCATATATCTGTCCATTGTGTTGGTCTTCGGTGAAGGCCGCGACTGCCACATCAGCAATGTCATCGACATCCACAAAGGGCTCGACCTGATCGCCTGCTGGCAGGGTGATTGCGCCATTCAGAACCATGTCGATGAAGGCGCCTTCAGAGAAGTTCTGATTGAACCAGCTTGCCCGGACGATTGTCCATTCAAGACTGGAAGTCTGAACGATCCGCTCGCAGGCCTGGGCTTCTTCTTCGCCGCGGCCTGACAAGAGAACGAGTCGTTTAACACCGCGACGTTTGGCGAGGTCGACAAAAGCCTGAATGGCGTCCGTTGCGCCAGGCATCGCAAGGTCCGGCGCATAAGTGACGTAGGCTGCTGTCACGCCCTCCAGGCAAGCGTCCCAGCTTTTCTCATTGTCCCAGTCAAAAGACGGAACCGCCGATCGTGATCCGATGCGGACCGCATGACCTTTGGCTGTAAGGCGCTCAGCAACGCGTCGTCCGGTTTTTCCGGTGCCTCCCAGAACGAGAGTAAGGTCTTGTTGTTTAGTCTGTAAGTTCATTAACTTGCTCCATTTAGATTTCAGCAAGTCAATTCCTATGAAAAGGCCGCTCGAGGCTCTTGTCAGCTCATGCCAGAGTTTTGGCAGATGGCGACAAACGCAGGCTCTAGCCTTGGCCAGCGCCCAGTCGATAAGAGCGAGGTGTCTGGCCTGCCCAACGCTTGAACGCCCTTGTGAAGCCGCTTTGTTCAGCAAAACCCGTAAGGAAGGCGACTTCGGCAAGACTATAATCGGTTTCGCGAAGCAGCCGCTGCGCCAGATCCTTTCGGGCCATATCCACAACACTTTGGAACGAATGCCCATGATCTGACAATCGCCTTTGCAACGTTCGTGCGCCTATACCCAATTCTGAAGCGATAAACGAAAGCGTTGGCACGCCTTCGCTCAACACATTCGCCACGGCGCGCCGAACCCTTTGTTCCAATCCGCTATCGCCTGTCAGCGAAGCTAGTTCTTGCTCTAGGTGGCGATCAAAGAACTTGGCGATTGTTTCATCCCCAAGTTTGTTTGGGGCGTCTATGCTTTCTTCACTAACCAGAAGGGCGTCACGTCCAGACTCGAAATGGACCGGGCAGCCAAAATGATCTTCGTAAACCGAGGCGTCGCCCCTCGGTGCATGCTTGAAATAGACTGCAAGCGGCATGAAGTTCGCAGTACTGACTTCCTTGCTGATGGTATCAACCGCAGAAATGCTGGCCTCATTAGAGAGCAACATGCCTGGCCGTCCGTCGCCCGCTTTCTCAAGACTGAAAAATAGACCGTCTACTGATGTTTCGAGAGAGTAGGTTTCTGCACTGCCAAGAACGTGGCCATATCGTTCTGACCTGGTATATGAACCGCGCAAGTTCGGCGCCGACTTCCATGCGAGACCGAAAGCGCCATATTCATTGCTCCGCATGGCCGCACCGATGCGAAGAGGCAAAATCAGACCTTCAGGGTCGCGATCTGAAAGCGCTGCAAAGAAATCATAATATTCTGATGATGGCACCATTTGAGCCGGATCGATAGGACCGTGCGCAGCGAGCCCCAGACCCTCAACCAAATCTCGTGTTTCAACGCCAGGACTCGCCTCGCCGACAACTTTGTAGACATAAAGTGATGTAATCTGACTCATACTCCCAACATACACCATGTTTCGATCTTGTGGGCTTGCAACTAATGGCCTGTGGTTACGGCGAATAAACTATCGTTTCAGGCCATTCAATTAATCGAGGTCAATGTCCTAATAAGGCCGCATAACGGCCGATTATAGCCCTTAACTACAATGTCCGGTTCTGCGCGGCTGCGCAGTTTCGAGACATTGTGCTCTTTCGGCATGTAAAGCGACCGGTTTCAAGAAACCCTTCGGCGCTTTCTTTCCAACTATCAAAATATCCTCTCGCCAGTTCGAGGGCGCGTTTCGGCTCAGGGGGCACGGGCGCCGCGAGCTTGTATTTCGCCTTGCCGTTGGGCGCGCGCTCGGCCAGCTCATAGAGCATGACGCCGTCGCGGATGATGTCGGAGAAGAAATACTGCCCCTCGGTCAGTTTCGCGTTCACGGCGTCCATGGTGTGGACGATGAATTGCGGCGTGGTTTTGATTTTCGGATCGCGCAACAGCCGATCCTCCGCCCCGTGCCAGTAGGCAGCCATGTCGGTCAGCTTGTCGTCATTGACGATGATGAGAATGTCGAAGTCGGAGAAATAACCGCCCTTCGCATCCTCGACCCAGTCGCCGCGGGCGTGGCTGCCGAACAGGATAATCTTTAAAATGCGCCCGCTCCTGCGCTTGGCCGAGGTCGCGGTTTTCTGTTTATAGTCGAACTCCTCATGCAGGATCTCGACGACGCGGGCGAGCTCGCGCTGCTTGCGTTCGGGCAGATGGTCGAGATCGGTTCTCAAGGGGCGGCGCTCCAGGGTGATTTGCGCCCTTTATATAAGGTGATGCGCGGGGGGGCCGAAAGCCGGAGCCAAAACGGACATTACGTCCCGCCGCACTCCTTCAAGCGCGGCGGGACGCCAATCCCTTTTTAAAAGGGAACCTCGTTCGGACCACAATTGCGGGTCAATCGATAGTTCTGGGAGAATGAGCCGCCGCCTCTCGCCTTCATAAAGAATGTCGGCGATTCTAATATTCTAATCTTCTTTGCCGCCTGGATTGACCAATCGAATGCCGACTTTGCGAAGTCGCGCTCCGTCGCTCTTGCCGTCGTGAAAGACGCGCTGGAAGAAGCCGGCTTCGCTCTGCCGGAACCGATTTATCGCTTACGGTTCGATGCCGACGCGCCTGCGATATTAAAAGGCGTAGCTGGAGCGACGGTCAGTGAACAGGAAGGTGAAGAGAAAGTTGCGAAGGCGGAAAAGCCGCTACAAAAGAAGGCAGACCAATCAGCCGATGTCTCACCGGATACGCATATCACCGAAAAAGTCGAAGAAGAACGACGTGAGAACGCCGAAGACGATCTTTTAACGGATGATACGCCTGTGGAGTAAATACATGGTGAGCAACTGGCTTAGTTCACTATAATTTGCTTTTGCGTTTTATCATATTAGCCGAATTCCGAAGGATAGAGACTTCATTCAACTCCAAACCGGCGATTACATTCATTGAGACACGACCATCAGAACAACTGATTTATAGATGTTCCGTTTGCTGTATTCCCATCAACCGCACAAAACAGTCTGGGTTTTCAATAAACTTGTCACACGCCATGCGTCGTTGGCCCTCAGCAGCGGTGTTAACATTAGGGCCTCTCGTTACTAGGGCTATGCTATCGGTCAGCGGCGCTCTTTAAGCATCCCTGTCAGGACCTTTAACTGCTCCTCCTCTAATCTCACGCGGGCGATCGGCAGAAGCACGCCGTTTTCCAGCGCCAGATGCTGTCGAATATGTTCCGCAAACATACGCAGTCGTCCTGCTTCAGATGGTTTTATGAGTTTGCCTGACATGCGGGATTTTAAAATGGATATTGCCTGGTCGGCAACTGTTTCATCTTCGCGATGTTCTTCCTCAAGCCGAGCAATAACCCGGTCTACATTATCTTCCGGAAGGCAATGCTCTCGCAGAACTGGAAAAAGAACAACTTCCTCATCTCCGATGTGAAGCGCGAAGTCGTGTTCAAGAAAAGCGATCAACGCTGTAACGCCATCCTTATCAAAATGCCCGTCGGCGACCATCACAATTATATCTGTCACCTCGCGCTGGCGATGGTGCTCAGCAAAAATGAAATCCAGAGGGCTCTCTATAAGGTCAGCCGGTATTGGCTCTATGATCCATGGGTTTCGGCCATTTCCATTCTCGCCGCCGTTGTCTCCATTCAGCGAGTGGTCGTATCGTTGCGCCGCCGCCATATGCGAATACTCCCTGCCTCAATACTGAAACCGCAAAGACGCCCAGATAACGTTCCGATTCGGTAAAACCCCGGCGCTGTCAAAATGCGCGCCCTTGATTTCCGCCGACCAGTTTTTAGGAAATTTGATGTTCAGGCCCGCATCAACCTCTTCACCGAAGCTGACACCGCCGAGCTCGCTCTTGAAATCATGGTATGTTGTATAAAGGGTGAGCCTTGCCCCTAACGGACCGTCAGGCCATACGTAACTTATCGTACCGTAAATATCTTCGATGCCGGTCGTCGGCGTCGTCAGAAAGAGATCGGCGAAGCCTTGAAACTTGTGCAAGGTTGAAAGCGGCGTCGAAAAGCCGATAGCGCCGTTTCCGCCGAGCTGTTCATAACCAATCTTGCCGGTAAAGGGCGCAATGGTGAGCGCCGCTTCTCCATGGATGTAGGCTTCCTTATAGTCAAAGGGGTTCGCCGCGTAATCGCGTTGTGAAGCATATTCGCCAATGACGCCGAGCTTTATGTTCGCATCAGCATCGACGGAAATCATGTTTTCATATCGTACGCCCCAGGTTGCCGAGGACAACGCCGGCGCTTCCACAAAGTCGAGCAGAACGCCATAGCCCTTGATGGTCCCAAACTCGCCAACGTTATACGCGGCGGCGATGACATGACTGTCGCTATCAAATTCGCCGAACGGGTTATCGTCTCCAAATATGCGATGAACGCGATTGATGTAGAGATAATCCACCGTCAGGTTCTCGATGAACGTCAATGACAGCCGCACAGCGTCAAATGTTTGCTGGTTCTGACGAAAATCCACGGCGCCGACAAAGCGTTGATTGTTGAGGTTAAACCTTTGTCGGCCGATCGTGATCGGCGTTTTCTCGATACCTGTGAATGTTAGCTGAGCCCGATTGATTTCTGTTGCATCCGGGTCGGCGATTACCGGAAATTGCGTTTGCCCATTCGTCGTTGAGTTGAAGTTGTCGTCGCCAATTGAAAAGACGTTCTCAAACTCCACAAGAATCTTGAAATGATATGCTTCACCCGTTTCATAACCGAGCCGTGTGCGGACAGTATGCGCCGCAGCGTCTTCAATAAATCCAGTCTGCTCCGTCCTCTCAAAGCGATAGCGAACGTCAAGAATTGGTTTGCCGCCTTTGATCGCTTCAACGATCGGACCATCATCGTCAGCAGGCGCGGCCTCCCCTGCATTCGCCATGCTTATCTGCAGGACGATAAGGGCGCCAATGGCCAAGGCTGCTTTGAACATTTTTCCTCTCCGTGTCTATTGCCAGAGCGAGTTATTCCGCTGGCGTCGGTGGTGTTTGCGTATTGGCGGTTTGCTTACAGGTGCGCACGAGTTGGTACCCGCGTCGATTGAGATACCAGACTGGCGCCGACAGCATGTGGACAAGGCGAGTGAATGGGAAGATGAGGAAAATCGTCAAACCCAAAAACAGATGCGCTTTAAAAATTGGGTGTGCGTCCGCGACAAGTTCAACAGCGCCACCACGGAAGGTGAGAATTCGCTGCGCCCACTCCATGAACTTGACCATCTCATGGCCGTCTAGGTGTTGCAGTGACACAAAGATTGTTGATAGCCCAAGCAAAAGCTGTGCAAAGAGGATGAGCAGAATTGACGTATCGCTGAAGCTCGAAGTTGCCCGAATGCGCGCATCATAAAGCCTGCGATGGATTAGCAAAAGAATACCAACCAGGCACATCACTCCTGCAATGCCTCCAGCGACAATGGCAAGCATTTGCTTCGCGCCGTGAGAAATTCCCATTGCATCGAAAACCCAGATCGGCGTCAGTAAGCCGACAAAATGCCCTCCAAATATGACCAGGATCCCGACATGAAAAAGAATGCTGCCGGCGACCAACTGTTTACGCCGCAAAAGCTGGCTTGATCCGGATCGCCAGGAATACTGGCCATGGTCGAACCGCAAGATGCAGCCCACGACGAAAACAACGAGGCAGATGTAAGGATAAACACCGAAGAAAAACTGGTTGAGATAGCCCATCATGAGTTTAGCTCCTCGCTGTTCGTGTAACCGCGCCCGGCGCCTCGCCGGCGTTCATGCGGTCAAGCATCTCAGAAACTTTTGGGCACGCCTCCTCGCCCGGCCCGAACGTTACGGGCTGGTCTTCCCAAGCCGCGTCAAGCGCTTCGAGATCGTTCGGATCATCATCCGGCGCCTTGCGCAGATCATTGAGCTCCTGCGTCGAAGGGTCATGTCCGGCGATCGCTTCAAGAACTCGAAAGACGGCGGCGTAAGGCGTCTTTCGTTTCTCAAGGCGTTCTTTCAACGCCGCGATAACACTCAAGGGTTCCTTGAGCAAAGTGCGCGCTTCATCATCAGAGCGCGTTGAAAGATATTCCAGAAATAGCGGCAAAAAATCCGGCAATTCATTGGCGCCAATTTCAAGGCCACCCTCGGCGTAAAGCGTTTTCAAATCCACCATCGCCTGACCGCGATCACGTGACTCACCGAGGACATGCTCGAAGAGATGCAGCGATAGTGATCGTGTACGATCAAACAGAAACACATAGCGTTCCTGCAATTCGTAGAGATCAAGCGCTTCTATTTCGTCGATTAATTTGTCAATCTTATGAAGAGCCCAAATCGGCCCGGGGGCCTCCTCAAGAAGAACAGTTCGGATGTCCTCTGTCGCCGCTTTCAAGTCCGCTGACGGGTAAGACAGAAGTGCGCTCAAAGCTTTGTACTTGTTGTTCATGTGAAGCACTCCTTTTATGCTTTTTCTTTGGCGGCGTTCTTTGCGAACAGGCCAGTCCACTCGACAGCGCGTTTCGGCTCGCCACAGCCATCGCCAAAACTGAACCCGCACTCGCCGCGCAAGTCATAGGCATCTTCCGCATATTCCCGGTGCGTTGTCGGAATGACGAAGCGATCTTCGAAATTGGCGATCGCCATCAGTTGATACATTTCGTCAATCTGCCCACCGGTCATGCCAACCTTGCCGGGGATGGTTTCGTCAACTGCGCCTTCGAAGGATTTCGACCGCATAAAGCTACGCATCGCGATCAATTTTTCGAGCGCTTTAGCGACAGGCTCTTCTTCACCCGCCGTCAATAAATTGGCGAGATATTGCATCGGGATGCGAAGGTCGCGGACGTTCGGCATCGAGCCTTTATCACCAAAGGCGCCTGCCTGCGCCATAGACTGGATCGGCGATAGGGGCGGCACATACCAGACCATGGGAAGCGTGCGATATTCCGGATGCAGCGGAAAAGCGATCCTCCACTCCATCGCCATTTTCCAGATCGGCGAAGTCTTCGCCGCCTCAAGCCATGCGTCGGGCACGCCGTCAGCACGCGCCTGAGCCTGAACTTCCGGATCGTTAGGGTCTAGAAAAATATCGAGATGGCTTTGATAAAGATCGGTTTCTTTCTCTACGCTCGCAGCTTCTTCAATACGGTCGGCGTCATAAAGAACAACACCAAGATAACGGATGCGGCCGACGCAGGTTTCCGAGCACACCGTCGGTTGGCCCGCCTCAAGGCGCGGATAACACAACGTACATTTTTCCGACTTACCGGTGCTCCAGTTGTAATAAATCTTTTTATAAGGGCAGCCGGATACGCACATGCGCCAGCCGCGGCATTTGTTTTGATCGATCAGAACAACGCCGTCTTCCTCTCGCTTGTAGATCGCGCCTGACGGGCACACCGCGACACATGCCGGATTGAGACAATGCTCGCACAGCCGCGGCAAGTACATCATGAAGGTATTTTCGAACTGGCCGTGGATTTCTTTTTCTACATTTGCGAAGTTGTAGTCTTCGGAACGTTTTGAAAATTCACCGCCGAGAATTTCTTCCCAGTTCGGTCCTTTATGAATTTTCTCCATGCGTTCGCCAGTGATCAGCGAGCGTGGTCGCGCGGTCGGCGCGGTTTGCATCTCCGGCGCTTTTTGAAGATGCGCGTACTCGAAGGTGAAAGGCTCGTAGTAATCATCGATTTCCGGCAAATCCGGATTGGCGAAAATCTTTGCAAGCACGCCAAGCTTGCCACCCATCTTGGGTTGAATCTTACCGCTCTTTTTGCGCTCCCAGCCGCCATTCCAACGCGCCTGGTCTTCCCAGTCATCGGGATAGCCAATGCCAGGTTTAGTTTCGACATTGTTGAACCAGGCATATTCAACGCCTTCACGACTGGTCCAGACATTCTTGCAGGTGACGGAACAGGTATGACACCCGATGCATTTATCGAGGTTTAAGACCATGGAAATTTGCGCGCGAATTTTCATGACGCCGTCTCCGTTTTTTTCGCTCCGGACACACTTGATGGTTCGTCCATCCAGTCGACCTTGTTCATTTTCCGAACGATGACGAATTCGTCACGATTGGAACCAACAGTACCGTAATAGTTGAACCCGTAGGACTGCTGCGCATATCCGCCAATCATGTGCGTCGGCTTCAAGACCGCGCGCGTGACGGAATTGTGGATGCCGCCGCGTTGGCCGGTAATTTCAGAGCCCGGCACATTCACAATCTTTTCCTGGGCGTGATACATCATGATCATGCCCGGCTTGACGCGCTGGGAGACAACAGCCCGCGCCGTCAAGGCGCCGTTAGTGTTATAGGCTTCGACCCAGTCATTGTCCTCAATGCCGACAGACTTGGCGTCATCTTCCGAAAGCCAGACGATCGGCCCGCCTCGCGAGAGCGTCAGCATCAACAGGTTATCCGTGTAAGTTGAGTGGATGCCCCATTTCTGATGTGGCGTAATAAAGTTCAGAACAATCTGGTTATTGCCGTTCGACTTCTCGTTGATGATCGGCGCAATAGTTTTTGTGTCAACAGGCGGGCGGTAAACACAGAGCGTTTCACCAAAAGCCCGCATCCACAAATGATCCTGATATAATTGCTGGCGCCCGCTTAGCGTTCGCCATGGGATCAGTTCGTGCACATTGGTATAGCCGGCGTTGTAGCAAACTTTTTCGGACTCAATACCGGACCATGTAGGCGAAGAGATGATTTTACGCGGTTGCGCCGCAACATCGCGGAAGCGAATTTTTTCATCTTCCTTCGGCAACGCCAGATGCGCGTGTTCGCGGCCCGTCGCCTTGGTCAGCGAATCCCAGGCTTTCACTGCAACCTCGCCATTGGTTTCCGGCGCCAGCATTAAGATGACTTCCGACGCATCAATCGCACTGTCGATGCGCGCCATGCCCTTGGTCGGGCCCTCCTCAGCCACGACGCCGTTCAGCGCTTTCAAATGCTCAACTTCATGCTCCGTATTCCACGCAATCCCCTTGCCGCCATTGCCGATCTTCTCCATCAGCGGGCCGAGTGCAGAAAAGCGCTTGTAGAGATTGGGGTAGTCACGCTCGACCACGGTCACCGCAGGCATGGTCTTGCCAGGGATCGGCTCAACCTCGCCCGATTTCCAGTCCTTCACATCAAGGGCTTGTGACAGCTCCCCTGGCGTGTCGTGCAAGGTCGGCGTCAAGACAACGTCTTTTTCGACGCCTAGAACTTCCGGCGCAACTTCAGAGAATGATTTCGCAATGCCCTTGAAAATATCCCAGTCGCTGCGGCTTTCCCAAAGCGGGTCCACTGCGCTTGTCAGCGGATGAATGAAAGGGTGCATGTCTGATGTGTTGAGATCGTTTTTCTCGTACCAGGTCGCCGTTGGCAGTGCGATGTCGGAATAAACGCAGGTCGTCGACATGCGAAAGTCAATCGTCACCAGAAGATCAAGCTTTCCCTCCGGCGCCTGTTCATGCCAGGCGATTTCATCGGGTTTGTGTCCGCCAGTATCGCCAAGGTCTTTGCCTTGAACGCCATGATTGGTTCCAAGAAGGTGCTTCAGAAAATATTCGTGCCCCTTGCCGGAAGAACCGAGCAGGTTCGAGCGCCAGACGAAAAGATTGCGCGGCCAGTTCGCCGGATCGTCCGGGTCTTCGCATGACATAGCGAGCGCGCCAGACTTCAATTCCCGTGCGACATAGTCCTTTGGCTCCAGACCTGCCGCGCTTGCGTCCTTGGCGACGTCCAACGGGTTGCGCTGTAATTGAGGAGCGGAGGGAAGCCATCCCATAAGTTCAGCGCGCGCATTGAAATCGATCAGACTACCGGTCCATTTGCCTTCAGGCGCCAGCGGCGACAGAATCTCGTCAACACCTAGCGTTTCATAGCGCCATTGATCCGAGTGCGCATAAAAGAACGAAGTGGAATTCATGTGTCGCGGCGGGCGCGCCCAGTCGAGACCAAACGCGAGCGGCAGCCAGCCGGTTTGCGGGCGCAGTTTTTCCTGACCCACATAATGCGACCAGCCGCCGCCAGACTGCCCGACACAGCCGCACATCACCAGCATGTTGATGATGCCGCGATAATTCATGTCCATATGATACCAATGGTTCAGCCCCGCTCCGAGGATGACCATGGATTTTCCGCGGGTTTTTTCAGCATTGTCCGCAAAGCCACGCGCCACAGCGATCACCTTGTCACGAGAAACGCCAGTGATGTTTTCCTGCCACGCGGGCGTGTAAGGAATATCATCGTCAAAACTCGCCGCCGCCCAGTCACCGCCAAGACCGCGATCCAGTCCGTAATTTGCGACCAGCAGATCGAATACGGTGGCGACAAAAGTTTCGCCGTCTTTCAGCTGCAGCCGCTTGATCGGTATGCGGCGTTCCAGAACATCCGGGTGATCCGTGCCATGGAAGTGATCATGCTCACGATTGCCAAAATACGGGAACGCCACATCAGCGACATCATCGCGATTGTCTATCAGTGAAATCGCAAGGTCAGTGTCATCGCCAGCTGCCGATTTCTCTTCAAGGTTCCACTTCCCCTGCTCACCCCAGCGAAAACCAATAGAGCCGCGGGGCGTGACAACTTTGTTCGCGCGCTTATCGAAAGCGATTGTTTTCCATTCAGGGTTATTGTCTTCATCAAGGGCGTTGTCGAAGTCTGACGCTCGCAGCATCCGATCAGGTACCAGCCGGCCGTCTTTTTTGATAAGCCGCACCAGCATGGGCATATCGGTATATTGGCGCGCATATTCCTGGAAATACGGAACCTGCCGATCAAGATAAAACTCTTTCAGAATGACGTGCCCGAACGCCATGGCGAGCGCCGCATCCGTGCCTTGTTTTGGCGACAACCACATGTCGCCAAACTTTGACGCTTCCGAATAATCCGGCGAGATGACAACGCTTTTGGCGCCTTTGTATCGTGCTTCCGTATAAAAATGTGCGTCCGGCGTGCGCGTTTGAGGCACGTTCGATCCCCAAAGCATCAGGAAGCCGGAATTATACCAGTCGGCGCTTTCAGGCACGTCCGTCTGCTCGCCCCAGGTCATTGGCGACGCCGGCGGCAAATCGCAATACCAGTCGTAAAAACTCATGCAGGCGCCGCCGAGCAGCGACAAATAGCGCGAGCCCGCCGCGTAAGAGACCATCGACATCGCCGGGATGGGTGAGAACCCGATGACGCGGTCCGGTCCATGCTTCTTCGCCGTGTAAGCGTTCGCCGAAGCGATAATTTCGTTTACTTCCGCCCATTCGGCGCGCACAAAACCGCCGAGGCCGCGTTGCTTCACATATGAGTCACGCGTCTCCTGATTTTCGACGATGGACGCCCAAGCGGCGACGGGTGTTCGTATCGCCCGCGCCGCGCGCCATGCCTTCAGCAAGCGGCTGCGGATCAATGGATGCTTCAGCCGGTTAGCGCTGTAAAGATACCAACTGTAGCTCGCACCGCGCGAGCAACCGCGCGGTTCGTGGTTCGGCATATCAGGCCGTGTTCGCGGATAGTCCGTTTGCTGTGTTTCCCATGTGACGATGCCGCCTTTAACATAGATCTTCCAGCTGCATGAGCCCGTACAATTGACGCCATGGGTCGAGCGAACAACTTTATCATGCTGCCAACGCTTGCGGTAAGCGTCCTCCCAAGTTCGGTCTTCCTTTGTAAGGACACCATGACCATCCGAATAATCACTGACGCGGTTCTTGAAATAGGTCAGCCGGTTCAGAACGTGGCTCATGCGGGCTCTCCCTGGGGAAGGTTGGATTGAGGTGCGGGTTTAGGAACGCGGCCGCGCTCAATATCGTGCAGCATCCCGCCTTTACGTGAATAGACGAACCAGGTGAGCGCCGCGCAAGTGGCGTAGAAAATCAGGAACGCCCACAGTGCGCCCTCCGGCCCACCGGTCATGGAAATCGATGTGCCGTAAGACTTCGGAATGAAGAATGCGCCGTAGGCGGCGATTGCAGAGGTAAAGCCGATGATCGCGGCGGATTCTTTTTCCGCCTGGCGAATACGCTGTGTTGCATCCAGCTGCGGCATCACGCGCGGCATCTCTTCACGCATGATGATCGGGATCATTTGAAAGGTCGATGCATTGCCGACGCCTGTTGCAAAGAACAAGATCATGAACATTGCGAAGAAGCCCCAGAAGGCGCCCGGCTGATCTTTAATCCCGAGGAAATAGAGCACACCGCCGACAGCAACGATCATCAGCGTAAACACCCAGAAGGTGACGCGCGCGCCGCCCCACTTGTCAGAGATCCACCCCGTCAAAGATCGCGACAAGGCGCCAACCAGCGGCCCCAGAAACGCAAACTGCAACGCGTTGACTTCCGGAAACTGGGTTTTCATCAAAAGCGGGAAGCCGGCTGCATAACCGATAAACGAGCCGAACGTACCGGTGTAAAGCCAGCACATGATCCAGTTGTGTTTGCGCGAAAAGATTACCGCCTGTTCAGAGAAAGACGCTTTCGCCGAAGCGATGTCATTCATGCCGAACCATGCGGCGACGGTTGCAATCAACAGGAATGGCACCCAAACAAAACCGGCGTTCTGCAACCATAGCATTTGACCGTCTGAGGTCGTTTGCGCCTCTCCGCCCATAGCGCCAAAAACGCTGGCGGTAATCACAAGCGGCACCAGGAACTGCATGACGCTAACCCCGAGATTGCCAAGGCCGGCATTCAAGGCGAGCGCATTGCCCTTTTGTTTTTTCGGGAAGAAGAAGGAAATGTTCGCCATCGATGACGCAAAGTTGCCGCCGCCGAAACCGCAAAGAAGCGCCAGCACCAGGAACAAAAAGTACGGTGTTTCCGGGTTTTGCACCGCGTACCCAATGCCGAAGGCCGGAACAAGCAGCGACGCCGTCGTCAGGGTCGTCCAAAGACGGCCGCCGAAAATCGGCATCATGAAGGAATAGAAAATCCTAAGCGTAGCGCCCGACAGGCCCGGCAAGGCCGCCAACCAAAACAATTGGTCTGTCGTATAGTTAAATCCAATCGATGGGAGCTTGGCCACGACGACGGACCAGACCATCCAGACAGAGAAGGCAAGCAACAGCGCCGGGATTGAAATCCACAGGTTACGATTGGCGACGCGCTTTCCTTTTTCCCGCCAGAATCCATCGTCATCAGGGCGCCAATCCTCAAGCACTGGACTGACCTTTTCACCACGCTCTTCGGTATGAATTTCCTGCATCTCCGGGAACTGCGGCAGCTCTTCAAGCTGCGCGCCCAGCGCCTTTTCTTCCATGCGGCGGATCGCAAAGTGCATCCAGGCGAGGGAGACAACGGCGATTGCAAATAGCAGCATGAAACTGCTTGTCCAGACACCTGTTAAGTCATTCATGACGCCGAAAAGGATTGGCAGAATGAACCCGCCGAGCCCGCCAATCATCCCGACGAGCCCGCCGACGGATCCCACATGCCCTGGATAATAAACCGGAATGTGTTTGTAGACCGCCGCCTTGCCGAGCGACATGAAAAATCCGAGAACAAAAATCAAAATGATAAAGGGCGCGAGACTCATCTGCGTAGAAAATTCAATAGGTCCTTCAATACCATGAATAATATAATCTGTATGCGGATACGATAGCATGAATGTGGCGAGCGCTGAAACGCCGAATGTCCAGTACATAACTTTGCGTGCACCGATCTTGTCGGAGAGGAACCCGCCATAAGCGCGGAATATACTGGCGGGGACTGCATAAAACGCGGCCAACATGCCGGCAGTTTTGATATCAAGCCCGTAGACGCCGATCAGATAACGCGGGAGCCACAATGCAAGTGCGACAAAGGCGCCGAAAACAAAAAAGTAATAAAGCGCAAAACGCCAAACCTGTAAGTTCTTTAACGGCTCCAACTCCATCAACGCGCTGCGAGGTTTTTCACCTCTTGCTTTGCGCGCGAGTGTCGCCGGATCTTCTTTGGTGACCAGGAAAAAGATGATCGCCAAAGCCATCAATACAATGGCGTAGACCTGCGCCGTCTTTTCCCAACCGACCGCAACTAGAATAAACGGCGCTGCAAAGTTGGTGACAGCGGCGCCAACGTTACCCATGCCGAAAATGCCAAGCGCGGTGCCTTGATGATCAGCATCAAACCACTTGGATGTGTAAGCAATCCCTACAGCAAATGATCCGCCGGCCAAGCCAACGCCAAGGGCCGCGAGCAAAAACATCGGATAGGTGCTGACAGTGGATAATAACCAGACCGCGATGGCGGCGAAGAACATCACGGCGGAAAAAACACGCCTGCCGCCGAACTGATCGGTCCAGATGCCTAAAAAAATTCTGCTGATGGACCCTGTCAATATCGGCGTTGCAACGAGAAGGCCGAACTGAGTTTCATTAAGCCCCAAATCTTCTTTAATCTGCACCCCAATAATAGAAAATATCGTCCAAACGGCAAAACACGCCGTAAACGCAATCGTACTCGCGCCAAGCGCTCTGTTTTGTTGACCTGCGGATACGCCATCAAGCTCTTTCATCACTCCACCTCATTGCGCGTTCAGATCGTGTGATCCGGCATTAAACTGGAGTGAAACGGGCGCCGATTACATTTGGCGTCTGGTCACGGATTGAGCGTTTGCAGTTGGAGAATGGGGAAACTGACATTCTCCGCCACGCATTTGTAGAAGCGCGGTATAGCTTCTTGACATTTATCAAGGCGCATGGGCAAAAATATCAAGCTAGGCGACAGTGCGAGACTTTGGGAGAGAAAGCTTGCGTGCAGAAGACAAAAAACGCGTCCGGGAACTGGCGTTGTTTCGAGACATGGACGAGGCGCGCTTTGAGGGGCTCCTGAAAGCCGCCTTTTTCCAGCGATTTCCCGAGCGTGTAACCCTCATTCAGGAAGGTGGCGCCGCGGACTTCTTGCATGTGGTGATCGACGGCACAGTCGAATTATTTGCGACCCTCGACAAGCGCGAAAGCACGATGACGGTCCTGTCTCCGGTTTCAACCTTTATTCTGGCCGCCGTCTTGAAGGACGCGGTTTATCTGATGTCTGCGCGCACTCGAACGCCATCCCAGATTCTCATGATTCCATCGCAAAATGTGCGCGACGCCATGGCTGAAGATGCGGCATTTGCACGTTCAATCGTCAGTGAACTCGCAACATGTTATCGCGGTGTCGTCCGTAATCAGAAGAATTTAAAATTACGAACCGGTATTGAGCGATTAGCGAGCTACCTGGCTCACCAGCATGTGCGGCAAGGCGCTAGTGGCGCTCTTTCGCTTCCCATTGATAAAAAAACACTGGCCTCAATGCTGGGCATGACTCCTGAAAATTTATCGCGCGCTTTCGCAATGCTGCGCAAAAAAGGGGTAAATGTGAACGGCCCTGAAATCACAATAAAGTCCTCTGATGACTTATTTGAAATTGCACGTTTCGCACCGCTTATTGATAATTTTCCTGCTGAGCCCCTCGCGTCATACGTAAAACATCATAAATAAGAATTACTAATCCCGACAATCAAAATGACAGCGACAAAAAGCATTCGCCCTTCCGTAAAGGCATTGAGCTTCAGATAACGCGTGCTGGCGCGCCACTGGATCGGCAGCCCTGCCGCCGAAATACAGGCGAAGAATAGAATTGCCGAGGCCTCGCCAAAATAACTGAACATAAGCGGCATGCCGACGGCAAGGATAATGCCCGGTGCAATCGTCATAAATGAAAAAGATCTGCTGTCTCCAGCAGCCAGCATGGCTGCGTGTGCGACTCTATAAGGCAGAAACAAGAGCATTGGCGTAAGCAGCCGCACATAAAAACCAACGTCATGAAATTCATCCGTATAAATAAACTTCAGGAACGGCTCAGCGAAGAAAAAAACACCAATAACAACAGCGATAATCAGCCCATCTACAACGTCGCGCACTTTCTGATATTGATGTGTCAGTCGTTCTGGGTTTTCGCGGTAAACCTCGCTGAAAGACGGATAAAAAATCCTTGATATCGCAGTCTGAGTAAAGCCAAGCGCCGCACCAATCCAGATCATGGCGACCGCGTAGAGACTGAAACGCTCGCCCGGCATTAACCAGCCGAGAATTACATGGTCCCCGCGATTTATGATGAATCCGAAAAACGAGGATATGATAAGCCATTTTCCGAAATGAAATATCTCGTCGAAATGCTTTCGGTGAAAGCGAAAGCGCATGGAAGGGCCGGAAAAAAAGAGGTAACTCGCCGCACAAAAGAACAGTCCACCAACATTCACGCCAATAACCAGCGACCAAACGCCAAAACCGTTCAGAGCGAGCACAATAGAACATGTCATGGTGACGAGTTGCATCGCGATCTCAATTCCAACGACGCGGTTTAAAGTCAGCCGTCGCGACGCCAGCGCTGGCTTTAGAGAAACAACGCCTGTAAACATGATCTGCGCAGCCATGGCCGCCATGATCCACGGCAGCTGCGGATCGGCGAAAATCGTGTCGGCGTTTACTGCGCCTATCTTTCGCATCGTAAAGACGGTTAGAGCTGACGCAAAAATAAAGCCTGCAATCAGAAGATTGCGAGCAATCTGCATCACCCAGGCCGTATGCAGAAAATCCGGGTCGTCGCTGTTTTTGCTGCGGATGATGCTTTGACCAATGCCTATTTCCGTCAGCATCAGCGCCCACACATTAAAGGAAATCGCGACAGACATAAGGCCGAACGCTTCCGGCGCGAGCAATCGCGTCAGCACCAGGTTCGAGACGAGTCGCAGCATATTTTGAGCGCCGAATCCAAGCGCCACTGCAGCGCCGCCCGTGAGCACGCGCTGGCGCAGTGACGGCGCCACGGCGCCGCCCCGTCCTGCATCAGCGGGGATTGTCCCATTAACTATATCTTTTGAGTCGGTCATCTCAGGCTTATTGCACAACTCACCATTGATAGCTCGTGTCACGTTTGATCGTAAGGCCCGGCTCTTATGACGCGCTTGCTGCGACAGCTTTTCCAAAACCGTCATGTCGTCTGCTATAAATCTCAGAATGCTTTGTCGGCGGTTGAATAGGGTTTATGCAGTCTTTCATGGATCTGACGCCGCGCCGCGGTCGTAGATCGATAGGTGAAAGTCAGGCGGTATGCTGCAGCGTCGAACCGAAGACAATATTGAAGATATTCTGGCGCTGACCCCGGTTCAGCGGGGTATGGTTTTTGAAACGCTGGCGAACCCGTCATGCGGGATTTACACTGGCCTTTTCCACGCCGAGTTGCCTGAGGGTATCGACATCGCCCGCTTTAAGGCTGCGTGGCGATACGCCATAAAACGACACCCGGCGCTTCGAACGATTATTCAACCAGCCCATCAGGACGGCCCGGTTCAGATCGTCTTGAAAAACTTGCCGGACAATATTTGGCATGATGAGCTGCTGGCGAACCAATCCGTGTGCAAGCGGCTGGACGAAATTCATTCTCTCCCGGTTGATTTCGATCATGCGCCGGCGCTGAGGCTTTATCTGCTCAATGAAGAAAGCGGGCGACAGTGGTTCGCATGGGCAAGCCACCACGCCCTCGTCGATGACTGGTCGGCAGTCGCTATTCTGCGTGAGGTCGATGAGCTCTATCGAAATGGCGTAATTGATGAAGCAAGCGAGGCTTTGCCGTTCTCGGCCTTCGTCAAATGGCAAGCGGCGCAGGATTTGACGGCTGCTGAACAATACTGGCGCGAAAAAATCGGTGACTTTCAGACACCCTCAGCGCCGCAACTACCCCGCCTCGAAACGCGTAAAGATTACCGTCCTGCGTATAAATCTATTGAAGCTACGTTGTCTGAAGCGGCGACAACCCGCCTTACAGAGACCGCCAAATCGCTGCGCGTGACGCTGGCGCCGCTGATGACCGCCGCCTGGAGCATCGTTCTGCACCGGCTGTCCGCTCAGGACGATGTAATGTTCGGGCTTGCGGTGACGCAGCGACCGCCGGAGATCGCAGGCATCCATTCCGCTGTCGGCAATTTCGTGACCGTCGTTCCAGCACGCACGCAGCTCAACACAACAACAGACATTAAAACGCTTATTCTGTCGCAAGCGAGTGACGCCTTCGATGCTATAGAACACTCTCTTGTTCCGTTAAATCGTTTGCACGAAATCAGCGGTCTGCCGCGAGACGAAACGCTGTTTGATACGGTACTGTCGATGGAATCAGCCTGGGCGTCGCCGTTTTCTTTAAATGATAGCGGTTCGCTCTTTTCCAACTTGTCCGCGCGCGACAGAAGCCATTATCCGATGGCCATTCTGATCGCGCCGGGCGCGCGGTTATCCGCACGCCTGCAATATGATGGAGCACGCTATTCGGACGCGTCAGCGCAATTCGTGTTGTCGATGCTGACAATTGCTCTTCAAGCGCTCCCTGACTATATCAACCGATCCCCTTTCGATCTCCCAGTCTCACGCCCACAAGCGAAACAGACCCCAGACGGCCTGGCGCCAACACTCCAACATAGCAAGGCGTTCGTGTACGAAGCCTTCAGGACTTGTGCAAAAGAAAATCCGAACACGCCGGCGCTGATCACAGATGACGTAACGCTTGATTATGAAACTCTGGACCAGCAGTCGGACGCCTGGGCCCAGCAATTGATCAACCGGGAACTGGGCCCCGGTGACCGCATCGCAATTGTGATGGAACGTAGCATTAACGCGATCATCGCTATTTTTGCGACGTTTAAGGCGGGCTGCACATATGTTCCTATCGATCCGAAAAACCCGCCGGAGAGGCTTGCCCGGCTCTTAGAGGATTGTAATGCGTCGCTCATTTTTACCGAGGACAAGCATGTATCTTCGCTTGGAGATTATGCACGCCTCGCCGTTACCATGGGCTGCGAGCCACCGGCGGCGCAAGAAAGGCTTGAGCCAATTCGCCCTCCGGGGCCAGACGACACAGCCTACATTATTTACACGTCTGGCTCGATGGGTGCGCCCAAAGGCGTCGCCGTCAGCCACGCCAACCTTTCATACTCTACCGCTGCACGCCTGCAGTTTTACGATGAGGCGCCGCAATCGTTTTTGCTGTTATCGCCGATCGTTTTCGACAGCTCCGTCGCCGGGCTGTTCTGGACGCTCGCCACCGGTGGTGCGCTTGTACTGTCGCAGCCAGGCAGGGAAACCGATGTGGAGGCGCTTGCGCATCTCATCAAACGCAATAATGTCACGCATACGCTCGGCCTGCCGTCACTGCTCGCCCTGATCGCAGAGCTAGCGCCGCGAGAAGCGCTCGCGTCATTGCGCACCGTCATCACCGCTGGCGAAACGCTGAGCGCATCCGCGGTCTCGCAAATAAAATCCGCTATGCCGCAAGCGCGGATTTATAACGAGTACGGACCGACTGAGGCAACGGTATGGTGTCTTGCTTATGAAGCGACTGACGGTCAGAAGGGCGCCGTACCAATAGGCTCTCCAATTCCAGGCGCAGTTATTCGAATTCGCGATGCACACAGCCGGCCCGTTCCTGACGGATTACCCGGGGAGCTGCTCGTTGGCGGGCCGGGCGTTGCGCAAGGTTATATCAATAATGAACCGGCGACCGCGCAGCATTTTTTGATCGATGACGAGACGCCAACTACGCGCTTTTATGCAACAGGTGATCTCGTCCGGCGACGGCCTGACGGACAGATAGATTTTCTTGGCCGCGCTGACGGCCAACTGAAAATTCGTGGTCACCGCATTGAGCCGAGCGAGATCGAAGCGATATTGCTGGAACGCGCAGAAATTCGCGAAGTTGCCGTCAACGCCTTTGGAGAAGCTGCGAATAAACATCTTGTCGCCTATATCGCGCTTTGTGAAGATCAAACGATAAGCGTCAAAGATCTGAAACAGTACGCGCAAGATGCGCTGCCGTCATGGATGCGGCCGGACCAGTTCGTCACTCTCGATGCGCTGCCGCGCACTGCAACTGGAAAGGTGGATCGCACGGCACTCTTGGCGCCGGATGTTGCTCCTGAAAAAGAATATATTGAACCGCGGACACCGCTGGAAAAGACACTCGCTGAAATCTGGAAGCAGGCGCTTAAGCTCGAGTGTGATATCGGCGCAAGGGAAAACTTCTTTGATCTCGGCGGTAACTCGCTCGCCGCCATGCGGTTACTGAACGCGATTGAGAAGGCGCTCGACGAGAAGCTTCCTTTCGCGATCATAGGTCAAATCTCCACCATCGAAAAACAGGCGCAGCAGATTAAAGAACATGCAAACGGCAGCGGCACAGACGGCTCCTTGATGGGCACCCCGGCGGCAAACATGAACAGCGACCCGTCCGCACAACTGAGTAATGAAGAAGCTGCAATGCTGCGGTCTTACACAGACAGTTGGCCTGGCAAACCCGCTTTTGACGGATCGCTGTTCCGCATCATGAATGAGAAAGGCAAGGCCCCGCCGCTTGTTTGGTGCTTTAATAACGGGCATGAATTCGGTCGCCTCGCCGGCCAGCTTGGCGCCAAACAACCGGTCTACGGTTTGCGCTCCGGCAATCTCGTGCTTGACATAACGCCGGAAAACCACCGTGAAAATAATCGCCGCGTCGCGCTTCATGCATTGCCGGAATTGCTGCGTATTCTGCCCGACGGGCCTTTTTATCTCGGTGGAAACTGCCAGGGCGCAGCGATCGCGATGGAGCTTGCGCTGGCCCTGCAAGAGCTTGGTCGGACTGTTCTTCTTGTGATCTTGATGGAGGCCGTTCCGGAAGAGGCTTTTGCCGGACGCGTGGCTTTAATTTTCGGTAAAGACAGTATTTTCAATCCGTATACCGCTCACCATGATCCTGATAATGACTGGAAGCGTTTATACGACCAATACACTGTCGACATTATTCCAGGCCGGCATGGAACATACTTTGACCGTCTGCGCGTGGGCGCACTGACAAAGGCTGTCAAACGCGCGCTTCAAGCCGTCAGGAACGATTCGTCAGAGGATGTTGAACCGCCAGGAACGCAAGGGGCACGATCCGGCAAAATCAGTATCATGCAGGAACTTAAGGGCCTTTTCCGCCGCTAAGCGATAATCAATTCGAGGCCGTCAACGGTATTGATAGAAACCATATTCGCTGCCGTCCGAACAGCTACCGCCGTTGCGTGAGTCTGAAAGACATCGACGAGTGCAAAACCCCAACCGTCACCAGCATTAGAGATGACCGCTTCTTTCATCAGCGATGGAATCTCAAACTCGATACCCAGAAAATCAGCGCCGACGCCCTCACCACTCGCCTTAGACCAGGCTTCTTTAAGCGCCCACAATTCAACAAGGCGTCGATTGCGAATCTCGTTTTTCAGCGTATCCACCGCCGCCGCCTCTTTTCCGGTAAATACGCTCGACGCAATTTCTGCAATCTCACCTGCGCGATCATAAGATTCTGTATCTATACCGAGTTGTGCGTAATTCGAGATCGCAATGACAACGCACCCCGCGCTGTGCGAAATATTGAAATCAAACCCTTGGGCAGCGTTTTGGAGGAATGGGCGCCCCTTAGAACTTACATCGAAGCGGCATTCATGTGGATCACAGTCAATGTATTTTGACAATGCAACTCGCGCGAGCGCGCGCGTCAGCAATGCCTCGCGCTGGCGCTCCTCAAACCTGAACCGTTTGACCGACTCCATTTCATTCGCGGATATGATCAATTCGCAGCGTTTCATAAGTTCTCGCTGAACGGGCGAAGGAACTTCTGCAAACCAGATATCAACATTCGCAACAGACCTGGGTTCTGCTGCTGACGAAAGGTTTAAGCTTTTACTTTCCCGCGCCTGGGGCATCGGTTATCGCCCTTGCAGTCGATCCGACAGCGCGGAAATCGTGGGCGCATCGAATAATTGCCTCGGCGAAACTTTGACGCCTTTTTCATGAAGACGGGCGCAAATTTGCATCGCTTTCATAGAATCGCCGCCCAGGTCAATAAAGTGATCATCACCTCCGATGGCCTCAACGCCAAGCGCCTCACGCCAGACATCAAGAATGACTTTTGCCAGATCATCGCCGGGACTCCAGGCTGGTTTCTGTGGCTCTTCCTTCTTTTTTGGCTTCGGCAATGCATTGCGATCAATCTTGCCGCTTGGGGTCAGAGGGAATGAGTTGAGCGTTATATACACTGCTGGAATCATATGCCGCGGCAATACCGAATGAAGCCTTTCAAACCATTCCGATGTGGTCGTCTCCGTTGCATCGTAAGAGACCACATAGGCGATGAGACGTTTTTCGCCGCTTTCGTCATCAACGGTCACCAGCGCTTCGCGCACGCCCGGCTGCGCGCAAAGAGCCATTTCAATCTCTGCAGGCTCAATACGATGTCCGCGAATTTTTAACTGTTGATCGATGCGTCCCAAAAATTCTAGATTCCCGTCTTCGAGATAACGCACGCGATCGCCGGTTCGATACATGCGGGCGTCAGACGCGTCGGAATAAGGCTCATACACAAACTTTTCATCTGTGAGCGCCGCATCTTTTAGATAACCTGACGCAAGACCGTCACCGGCAATGTAAAGCTCGCCGGGCGCACCGAACGGAACCGGTTTTCCATGTTCATTCAAAACATAAACGCGCGTGTTACGCACCGGCTTTCCGATCGGCGAGCGGCGCGATACCGAGCCCGCGGCTGGAACATTGTAAAGCGTAGCGCATATCGTCGCCTCGGTCGGGCCATAACCATTGACAATCTGCAGACCATCCACAGACGCCTGTAACGCGCGCAATGTCGCTTCAGCGATAGGTTCGACACCGACCAGCATGCGCTGGAGGGAAAGGCGCCCCTTATCGCCGGCGCTCAAAGCAGCAAAAATATCAAGCATAAACGGCGGGACATATGCGCTGCGAATGTCGCATTGTCCCAGCCAGTCATAAAAGAGTTTCGCATCTGACCGGATATGCGCGGGCGGGACATGCAGCGTGCGTCCAAACACCAATGCTGAAAAAATTTCATAAACAGAAACATCAAAACAGGTGTTTGTCCACCAACTCACATGCGCACCACTCGCGACGGGCGCTCTTTGTTCAAAATCGAGCAACAGATTAATCACGCCCCGATGTCGGCACCGCACGCCTTTGGGCTCACCCGTAGAGCCGGAAGTAAAGAGAACATAAGCGATATTATCTATCGCTAAATCGCTAACATCTATACTATCAGTAAACAGAACATTGTCGCGTTCTACGTCTTGAAGCGAAATGATGGCGTTTACAGGAAAATCAGCCTTCAGCGCTACATCAGTTTCAGCAATTATAACTTTCGGCGAAAGGCGCTTAAGGATCAGCGCCTGCCGCTGCGCCGGCCAGTTCGGATCGACAGGCGCATAGGCGCCGCCACTTTTCAAAATACCGAGCATTGTTATTACGAACCCGGCGCCAGGCGGCGCGATGACGGCGACGATGTCGCCTTGCCTAACGCCCCTTTCTTTCAGGACGTGCGCCAGCTTGTCCGCACGAATATTGAGCGCCCGATAGGTTAAGACCCCTCCTTCATCGACTACCGCCGGGCGGTCTGGCGATATATGCGCCTGCGCTTCAAACAGTGCGTGCAAAGGCTTTTCACTGGGATAGTCAGCTTTAGTATTGTTCAATTCAGTGAGCAGAAACGCGCGCGTATGTTCATCAAGCAGATCAAGGTCTTTTAGGTTTTGTTCTCGGCCTTCAAGGACCGCATCAAGAACATGCAGATATCCATTCGCAAATCCTCGCGACAAGCGCTCATCAAAAGCCGCATCGTTGAAATCAAAATCAACATGGAAATTTCCTGCGCTATCAAAATCACGGATTTGAATGCGCAAAAGGTGATGAGGCTCACTGGCGCCAGAGTGCAACAGTCGCGTTGAAACTTGCGCGCCATCAAACCTCGGGAAAGAAAGTGTAAGAAAATTAAGCAGAACCTCACTCGCCTGAACTATTTCCGAATTGCTTGCGCCAGGTAAGGCATGCCGCAGAAAGTTTAGCGACTCAATACGGACCTTATCAAAAAGGTCAGTCAGCATATCATCGGCAGACGCCTCAACGCGAAGCGCATAGATTTCCATCAGCAAACCGATGACGGACCGATGATCGGCGGATGCGCGATTTGCGGACGCAGCGCCAGTATAGAGCGTCTCACGTCCAGCCGCATGATAAAGAAGCGCAAACAGTACTGTCGAAAAGATCTGGAACTGCGTCAGGTCTTTGTTGAGCCCTCGATAAGGCGGCTCGCTGGCAAGGCGAGATAGCGCCGCCGTCCTTTCCTCACCAAGTTCAATGGTGATGCGTGTGCTTTTGGTTGCTGCTTTGTCCGGCGACGCTTCACGGCCAAAGATTGACATGGGCGGCGTTGCTTTCCAATCTTCGCCAAGCGCTCGCCAGCAGCGCTGGGCTTGCCTGCCCTCATCCGTTTTCGCTTCTGATTGCTCGAAGGCGCAGAAAGTTTTGAAATCCGGGCCCGCCGGCGGCGCCGCCTGGCCCAGCGTTTCCTGGCGGTAGTTTTGCTCAACGCGCTCAAAAATAAGCTTCATCGCCCAGGCGTCGCAGATCAAGTGATGGATAACAAGAAACCACACATACTGATCATCACCAGTCCGTATAAGAACGCTGTCAAAACACCGTTCGCCCAAATTGAACGGCTGGACGAGCCGCGCCTGCATAAAATCGTCCAGTTTGGTATCGTCCGCACCAGGTGATCTGAAGTCGACACGATCAAGGTCAAATGGCATCCCCGCAAGCATGCGATGATGCGGGACGCCTTTCTTTTCGACAAAAGTGCTTTTGAGTGAGTCCGACTCGTCGATTGTTTTTTGCAGCGCCCGTGCAAAGGCCTCTTCATCAAGTTTCTTGCCGATCCGGAACGCCGCGCTCATATTATAAATCGGCGTATCAGGGTGTTGTTGATGTCCCAGCCAGATCAGAAGCTGGCTGGTCGTCAAATTGGTTTTTCGTTTCCCCGACATCATTTATTCAAGTCGCCCCTGCCTGCGCTCGCAACAGATAAAACGTACAGGGCGGCGTATGATCGCTGCGATGGTCATACTCTGCAACGACGGTCAGCGCCGCCGCACGCAACTCATCGAGCGCCTCTTCATGAGAGAAGTCACGCCAGAAGAGGCCGCGATCGAAGCGATCCCCCAATTCCGGACAGCGCGGATTGAACGTCACGCGCGCAACAAACTGCGCAATCCGATGACGCCACTGGGCGGCGCCCCCGCCGGGCCGCGGCATCGTCGAGATGACGAGTACGCCATCCGGCGAAGCAAACCCAGCGAGCCGTTTCAGCCAGGCGATGCGCGCGTCCCTGTCCGGCAAGCATGAATACATCCACAATGACGTGTAGACGACGTCCCAGTCTTTCGACGGCGGCTCCCATGTTTCAATATCAGCAGCGATGAATTGCGCTGGAAACTCTTCTCGCTTCGCCCGCGCCTCTGCGCGCGCCGCAACCTCAGCGATGCCCTCAATACCGAGAACGTCATAGCCTGCGTGGGCGAAGATTTCCGCTTCTCGTCCCTGGCCCGCATAAAGGTCGAGCAGGCGCCGCCCCGGCGCAGCCGCTTCCAGCAACGGCAATATCTCTTCTTCAATGCGCAGTGGGTATCGTTCGGGATCATAGAATGAAGGCGCCGCGTGATAGGACTGCGAGACTGCTTCAAGAATATCGGGCCGCCGCAGCACGCCGATAGCAATGGCTTCATGAAACGCAACCACACCA
Source organism: Pseudomonadota bacterium (assembly GCA_039196665.1). Taxonomy (GTDB): domain Bacteria; phylum Pseudomonadota; class Alphaproteobacteria; order Caulobacterales; family Parvularculaceae; genus Hyphococcus. The sequence continues at coordinate 98,380 of JBCCUQ010000006.1, forward strand.
TTGAAAAGGCGCCCTAGCGCCCGGGCTAGAAAAGAAGCGCTGCGCGCGATCGCAATGCGTCCGCCGCTTGCAGTTTCTTTCGGCGCAGCATCAGGGATTTGCGTCTGGCTGGCGTCAGATGGCGTCGCGTTTATGTCAACATTATCTTTCAACGCGAAGCAGCCATCATATCGATATCCGGGTTTCCAAGTAAGCGGTCAGCATGTCGATCGATCCGAAATGTTCGATCACCACATCCTCTGCAGGAATTTTGATGTCGAATTCCGCTTCCAGCAGCCGCACGAGACGCATCACGCCAAGCGAGTCGATAATTCCGGAAATCAGAAGGTCCTGATCGTCCGCAACTTCTTTGCCGTTCAGAAGGTTTTCAATAACAAGGCTGCGGACTTTATCTCGCATCGGCGGTTTCCTTTTCCAGGCGGCGTTCTTCCAGATCGCGGGCGAGTGCGCGCTTATCGATTTTACCTGACGTGGTGCGCGGGAACGTATCGATAACGACAAGTTGTTGCGGTACGGCGTAGCGTGGCAGTTTACGCGCAACCGCCGTCAGTATGTCGGTCTCTATGTCGGCGCTGTAAGCGCCCTTCAATGTAGCAGCGGCGATTATAGCGGCGGCCCCATCGGCGTCCTTCAACAAAATCGCAGCGGCTTCACCTACCTTATCCTGCAGCGAAAGCGCAGCTTCAACCTCGTCCAACTCGACGCGAAAACCGCGAACCTTAACCTGTCTGTCCTTGCGGCCAATAAAGCGAAGAACACCGCCACCCTCATCGGTTACGAGATCGCCCGTACGGTAAAAATAATCGGGAAAACCGCCGCCCAGCGAACGCTTATAAAAAGCGCCGGCGTTCAGGTCTTTCCGCCCCCAATAGCCACGCATCATCGTGCTGCTGCGAATCGCCAGCTCCCCCGTCTCACCTGCCATTACGGAGTCGTCGTTTTCATCCAGTACGATGCCTTCTGCATGGTCCCATACCCGTCCGATAGGCGGAGGTCGGTCGTCAGCAAGATCCGATTCCGTTACGTGATGATACGTGCATTGATTGACTTCAGCAGGACCGTAGACATTGCTGAAACGCGTTTGCGGCAAACTTTTTATCAAGGCGCTCAGATATTTCGCCGGAAAAGGCTCGCCGCCAAACATCACCCACCGCAGCGCCGACAAGTCACGCTGATCGAGCGCGCCATGCTGTAAAAGCTGTATCAATGCAAACGGAACTGAGTACCAGTGAGTCAGTTGCTCATCCTGGATCAGTTTGGAAAGGCTCGCTGGCAGTTTCGCATGCGCTTCCGAGACAATGACTGTGCAGGCGCCGGCGTGCGGACCGCAAAGATAATCGAATGTCGACATGTCGAAATGCAGCGGTGAATGATTGCTAAGGCGATCAGTACTGCACACGTCATAAGTCACAGCGGCCGCTTCCGCATAGGCGCGCCCGCTTCGATGCGTATGCATGATGCCTTTCGGTTCGCCGGTCGATCCGGATGTAAAGATAATATAAGCAAGGTCCTGATCGAGAACTCTATTTTCAGGCGCGCGCAACCCCGCCCCGAGATCATCCCAGCCCAGCACCGACGACTTAAGATTGTTGGATTGCACGCCGATAATACAAGCAAGACCCGCTGTGTCGTAACTCTCCAGAACTTCGGTTGCGTCCTGCGCTTTGGGCGCATGAGTAATGAAGGCTGACATTCCGCATTGTTTCATCACCATGCGCGTTCGCTCAGCCGGCGCAGCTGGATCAAGCGGGACATAGACGCCGCCCGCTTTCATGACGCCGTAAAGGGAGATAGCCGTTTCTAGCGACTTGTTAAGATAAAGACCGACGCGGTCGCCCTTCCTAACGCCATGCTCGCTCAGAACAGCGGCCACTTGATCGCTTTTTGCATCAAGCGCGCCATAAGAAAGCGTCTCGTCAAGAAAACGGAAGGCCGGCGCATCGGCATCCCGATCCGCCGCCCTGGCAATCATTTGATGAAGCAACCTGATCATGCGCTTTCCCGACCGCCCGGCCTTATCCCCCAAACAGCGTGCGCTCAAAGAACCAGAAAAGAGCGATCGCCATCAGCAAGATCGATCCGCCCCCGAGCACATAGCGGATATAAAACTTCTGGTTCCGGAGAAGATACAACACTGGAAAAACGGCGAAGACGACGATCAGCTGCCCAATTTCGACGCCGATATTGAACCCCGCAAGCGCTGGCGCCAATGCTATCTTTCGATAGGCGAACGGGTCGAGCACGTTAGCGAAGCCGAAACCATGAAACAGGCCAAGCGCGAAAACGACGGTCCAGATATATTTTTCCATGAATGGACGCAGATTATTGAACGCCACGATCGCAATCGAAAGTGCAATCACGGCCTCCACAAATCTCGACGGCAACTGAACGATATTCAGCGTCGCAAGCGTCAGCGTAATCGTGTGCGCAATGGTGAAAAAGGAAACGATCTTGACCACATGCCAGAATGGCGCGCGAAACCCCGGCGCGGGTGTATAGCGCCCGCTCTGAAGCAGCAGGACGGAAGGCAACAACAGAGAAATCAGGAAAAGGATGTGATCGTAGCCGATGGGCACGATGTGATAGACCCCTTCACCAACAAAACGGCCAAACACCGTCGTATCCGGAATGCCGTCAACGCGAAAACTCTGCCGCTCACGCCCAGGGCGGAAAATAAGGGAATGTTGCGCTTCGTTTTCCGAAATCCCCGCGCGCGTATTGCTTTCTATAATCAGCAAGCCGCGATGGGTCGGATCCGTTTCATCGAATAAAAACCGGTATTCAGCATCCATTGTTTCGGGTGGCGTAGCGACGCTCGGAACCTTGAAGCGAAGGCTGGCCCAGCCCGCGCCTTCAGGATAGATAAAGACGTGCTCGTAAAAACGAACCGGGTGAACCTGTTCGCCTTCATAGAGGGTCAGCCGGTTCTCGAAGAACGCATAAATCTCGGCTTGACGCGCTTCGAATTCCTGCTCAGACACTGAACCATCACCGTCCGCATCAAGCGCTAGTTCCTGATCGAGATGCGCCAGCCGTACATGAAGTTTCCCGGCGAGGCTATCTTCGGTGACATTCAGATAAACATAGCTTTCACCGCTGCGATGAGCGTGCGCAGTCCCGGCAACCGCCAGCATCACAACCGACGCAATAATCCACGCCGCCACTGTCTTCACGGAAAAATCCCCCATCTTTTGTCCTTTGCGATATGCACTTTAATTCTTCAACATCTGTGCGATGATCGCCCGCTGAATGTCGGACGTTCCCGAATAGATTACGCCGCCGGCAGCATCGCGAAGGTCGCGCTCAATGCCGTTTTCGGAAAGATATCCCTTGCCCCCATGAATGCGGATTGCATCGAGGCTTGAGGCGACAAAGGATTCGGAGATATGCAGCTTGGCGAGAGCGGCTTCGGCGGCGCAGGGTTCGCCTTTTGATTTCAGCCACGCCACTTTATACAATAGGAGTTGCGAGGTCTCGAGACGCAGCTTCATCTCGGCGAGCCGGTTCGAAACCGACTGGTATTGATCAATCGGCTGGTCGAACACAACACGGTCACGTGCATAGGCGACACATTCGTCTAACTGGCGATGCATTGACCCTACGTGACTCGTAAAAATAAAACTGCGCTCCCATTCCATCGCATGCTGAAAGATCGACATGCCGGCGCCTTCGCGGCCTAGAAGCGCGTCTTCCGGAACGAAGCAGTCTTTGAAAACAAGTTCGCCCATCGGCGCGGTGCGCAGGCCCATTTTCTGTTGCGGCGGCGAGCGCTTGAAACCGTCGACATCGCTATCAACGATAAAGGCGGAAACGCCCCAGGCGCCCCTGTCCGGCGCTGTCGAGGCGAAGACGATAGCAAGATCGCAAGCGGGCCCAAGGCCGATATACGCCTTCGCGCCGTTCAGAATAAAACCGCGATCGACGCGCTTGGCGCGCGTTTCCAGTCCCGCCGCATTCGACCCCGAGGCGTATTCCGTCATGCCATGGGCGCCAATGAAAGACCCGTCACACAGCCCCGGCAGATATCGCTGTTTTTGTTGTTCCGAACCAAACGCAAGGATCGGTTCCTGCACGGCCCATATCTGTCCGTTCAGACCTAGCGTCAGGCCATTATCACGGCAGCCATAACCGAGCGCTTCCAGGATCAGCACCGCGGTCAGCGCATCATGGCCGCGACCCCCATATGTTTTTGGAACATTAAGTCCAAGAATTCCGTGTTCAGCACATTTTCGCCAATCCCCGCGCCAATCGCTTTCGTAGATAGCGCCGCGATGGTCACGGTCGGCAAGGTCACCACCCAATTCCTCTTCGGCGAACCGTCGCACCGCGTCGCAAAGCTCACGCTGCTCTTTTGTTTGCTCAAAATCCATCAGCTTGTGTATTCCGCTCTGTTTGATGCGGACTGGACGACGCTGCTAATTTCCGGATCATACGGATTGATCGGGTCCGCCGGCGGGCGCACCAATTCAATCTGCGAACCGATATTATGCGCTTCCGCCAGTTCAAGCATCATCTCCATCGCCGCCTGATCTTCAAGAGCATATCCAGTGGAGTCGAAAACCGTCGTCCGGTTCTGCCCGTCCAGATTGCCGCCATTCGTTTGCAGCATAGTGACGATGTCAGGCCCGATCTTGGACCGTTCCAGCATCTGGCACTCGCCTTCCCGCTCCGCCTGCTCGCGAAAGTCCGGCACGACCAGGCTGCGTTTCACGAGGGATAAGGGCAATTCTCTTTTTTCGGGGAAGTCGGCGCCCACCGCATTCACATGCAGCCAGGGCTTTGTCAGCATGTCTTCGAATAATGGTCCTTCACCAGCCTCAACTGACGTGCAAGTGCAAAGTATGTCAGCCTTTTGGACGATGTCATTGACCGGGCTTTCAACCACATCGACGCCATCCGGCAGGAAAGCCTCTATGCGCATAGGAAAACTGCGCATCGCTTTGCGGTCAATGTCATGAAACAGAACGGTGCGGATCGGAAAGCATCTGAGCAGCGCGTGGAGTTGCGTCACCGCCTGCGCGCCGACGCCAATAACGCCAAGCGTCGACGAGTCCGGCTTTGCAAGAATGCGGCTCGCCACCGCCGAGGCTGCACCGGTGCGCATCGCCGTCAGGAATGTCGAATCGATCAGCGCCGCCAGCCGACCAGTGTGGATATCGTATAGGGCGCCGGTCGAACTGACCGACGGCACGCCATACACATCGGGGTTATCAGGATGATAGGAGACCGCTTTTACGAAGGCGCTCTGCCCATTCTCAAGCGCCGGCATCCATTCAACCAGACCATTATGAGGTGCGCGATAGTGGAGACCCGACCGAACCGGAATCAAATACTGTTCAGGCTGATATTCCGTGAACTTCTCGTTCAGCCGGTCGATCATCGCGTCCATGAGCGCATCAAGGCCAACGCGCCTGGCAATCGCCGTCACATCAGATGTGGTAAGAATACGCGTATGGTGCATCAAAAACCCCTGATCGCGGTACGAAAACCGCCTCCCCCCAGATCACCGCAGCGCCTAGCCGCTGGACGCCGTTCCCTCATGCAAAACAAAGACTTCCGTCCGTCCCTTTCTGATATAGAAAGGCGTCCGATGCTATCATTAATTCCAGTTCCATACCGTTTTCAGGAATAGGCGAGCCCGTTGATTACAAAAAGAAAACAAAACTATGAGGGTGGGCTGACGGACGCCTTGGCGAAGCTCGGGCAAACCGCTTGTACGCCGCCTTCCCGATTACACCAATAAGAGGCTTCCTTGGGGCGTTTTCTTTATTTACGCGACGGCATGGCGAACAAGAATCCCGCCACTCTCGAACTCGCCTCAAGGTTGCGCGCCGCTGGGCATGAGGTCGCCTTCGCCAGTCATCGCGACATCTCGAAGGCCGTCGAATCCGAAGGGTTTTCGTTTCATCACCTCAATTCCGACCGGGCCCTTGCTGACAAGGCGCAAGCCGCCCCGGCGCCGACGTTATCCAACGTCGCCGCACTATGGCGTTGGTTGCGTTTGCGGCGCTCCTTACGCGCACAATCGCTACGACACACCGAGGTTGAGGATCTTATCGCACGCATCAAACCGGATTTACTGCTGATCGACGTCGAGTGTCACTACTTTATCATCGCAGCATCGGAAACGAGCGTTCCCATTGCATTGCCGATGCTTTGGTTCAGCATTTTTCGCCATTCCGGCCTGCCGCCGCTGAACTCGAAGTTGCAACCGGGAAATGGCTGGCGCGCGCAGTTCACAATTTCGTTATCGTGGCTACGCGTCCGTGCTGGCGCTCTTCGAGACAGGCTCGCAACAACATATGGCCGCCATGCGCTCGCAGATTTACTGCGTCCGGTTCCCTACAACGCCAAAGGCGTGCGCAATCTGAAATCATTGGCGCGCGCCAAGGGTTTTGACTGGCGCGCCAAAACGAGCCGCTCGCATTGGCTTCGTCCGTTCGTCTACCCGCATTTGCCGACACTGTGCCTTAATGCACGCGAATCGGAATTTCCGCACATACCGTCCGCCAGTGTTCACTATGTGGGTCCAATGATCCGCGCCGCGAAGACAGGTTGCAACGATAGAGGTTCCTCAGACCCGCAATGGCGGCGCTTTCAATCCCACCGCGCTCAGAAGAACAATAGCTCCCGTCCGTTGATCTATTGCTCTCTAGGCAGCTTCTGGAACCTGGATGTAGATTTTCTGCAGAAGGTTATTCACGTATTCCGCAAACGAACGGACTGGGATCTGGCCCTTGGCCTGGGCGGCGCCGGACGAGAAATGTGCATCGATGAGGCGCCGGACAATGTGTTTGTGTTTGACTGGGCCCCGCAACGCGAACTCCTGCAACACGCCGATTGCACCATCAGCCATGGCGGCGTTTCAAGCATTAACGAATGTCTGGCTTCCGCCGTTCCCATGCTTATCTACTCCGCAAAAAAGGTGGACCAGAACGGCAACGCCGCGCGCATCGCCTATCACGAGCTTGGCCTTTGCGCCGACAAAGATACTGACTCAGCGGAAGACATCGAAGCGAATATCGAGACCTGTCTCGCGAGCGCGGAATTCAAAGAAAACCTGGCGCAGATGAAAGACACCCTCGAAAAATACAAAGCCGAGAATGTTGCTATAAGAATTCTTGAAAATCTGGCGCAACGCAAACCATCAGCGCGTCCGATCTAAAACGCAATCCTTATTGAGCCGCGCAGTTGCCGTGGCTCCACCGGATGCAAATGAATGTCCTCGACCGGGGCAGGTTCGCCCGGCAGTTGCGACTCGAAGAAATAGGTGATGTCGGCATCCTCAGAGTCGAACAGATTGAGGATATCAAGACTGAGGCGCGCAGGCCCCACATCGTAATAAAACCCAAGATTGACGATTGTCGTCGGCTCGGAAAACACTGAGGCGTCCTCAATCAGCGGCGCGCGGCCAAAACGGCGAAGACGCATGGTCGCTGACAAATTGTCGAGAATATCGACGGTCGCGCCACCGCCAAAAACATTCTCCACCGCTTGCGGAATGCGATCGTCGCTTGCCGGCGCGGTAATAAAACGCGCATCGGTATAGGCTGCAGTCGCATCGAGCGTTAGCCATTCGACTGGCCGCCAGAAAGCGTTGAACTCAACCCCGAAACGGCGCGTTGCGTCATTCGGCTCCGTCGTGCCGGCGTCGCCGACAAAAACAAGTTCGCCGTCCAGCTCAAGCCAGAAGCCTACGAGCGTCGCATGAAAATTTCCCTGCTCCAGGCGCGCGCCAAGCTCCGCGCCTTCTGCCTTGACCAATACTTCGACGGGATCAACCGCCGCACGGGTCACCGGATCGATGCTGATCGCTGCGCCGCGCACGTCGTTAGAATGAAAACCCTGTCCATAGTTAGCGTAGAATTCGAGCGTATCGGTGACGCGCCAGGCCAAGGCGGCGGTCGGCGTCACGATGCTTTCCGAGCCGTCGCCGGAATTGACGGGAAGCGAAGATTCAACATCGAACGTGTAGACATCGCCGCGCAGACCGACGGACGCACGCAGCCGGTTCGTTACATCAACCTCAACTTCCGCAAACCCGCCGGCGCTGAACTCGCGGACATCGTCATCGCGCACTGTGCTAAGCCGCTGCCGCCCCGCAGTGTTGAAAAGCCCGATATTGAAAATATCATCATAGCGGATGTCGCCGCCCACCCGGAAAGCGGCTGAACGCCCCGCCAGTTCCGTCGGCCATGTCTTGGCCGCCGATCCGCCTAGCATAACGCGCTCATCACGCTGTTCGAATTCATCACCATTGACAGGATCGTTCGCAAAATACGTGAAATTCGAAAACAGGCTGAAATCGTAATAGAGCGCATAGGCGGAAACCTGCAGGTCATTCGTTTCGACTTGCGCGTTGAAGGAAATGCGGGTCGTCTCACCGCCAAGGTCGTCGTCGATAAAGCCGAGACGCGGAATCAATCCGGACTCAATCGCGCGCAACGGAACCTGATCTGTGGAGTTCCATGACGCGTCATATCCGCTTAAGGAGACGCGCCACGTCGCGCGCTCGCCCTCATGCGTGTATTTTATCAAGCCGTTATATTTTTCAAGGTCTTCATCGAGAACATACGGATTATCGTTGAAGACCGTTTCGCCGGCGATAAGCAGCGATCCGGAATCGAGATTGAAAGAACTGGCGGCCAGGCCCCGGCGAAAACCGAATTCGCCAATGGTCGCCTGCGCGATTCCTTCTGGTAGCGCGTCATAGGTTTTGAACGCAGCCGTGCCCGCCGCGGTGAAGTCGCCAACATCCGCGTAATAAGGCCCTTTCCGAAAGTCGATCCGCTCGACAATTTCCGGAATGATGAAGTTGAGATCGAGATAGCCTTGCCCATGCCCATGAGTGCGGAAATTGATCGGCGCACCGTCGATAAAGGCTGCAAAGTCAGTACCGTGATCGAGATTGAAACCGCGCAGGAAGTACTGGTTGGCTTTGCCGCTGCCTGAATGCTGAGTTGCGACGAGCCCCGGAATAACCTCGACAAGTTCCCCAACCCGCGACAGCGGCCGTTTGTCGAAATCCTTGTAGCCGACAACGCCCTCTGACCCGGAGAGCGCATCCCCCAGAAGGTGAATGGCCCGGCCATTGACGATGATCTCGTCTACTGGCTCAGGATCCGGGTGGGCGAGTACCGGCGAAAAACCAGATCCGATAAGAAAAATTCCAACCAAAAGACGCATGACAATTCATCCCCAAAATGCATTTTACATACGCACTGGCCATCAAAAAAGGTCAATATGAAGACATTTTTTTTACGTCCTACCGCCGCGCCCGTGCATAAATTCCGCCAAGACTTTTCAAAAATGGTTTTTTGACAGACGCCGCCCGATCGCTCGGCAAGTCGCTGCTGTCGCGCGGCGCATAGCCGAGCGCCTCAAAATCCCTTTGATAAAATGTGTTGATAAGGACTCGGCTCTCGCGCGTCAGATGAACCTCGCAATCGCTAGATGCATTATAACGCTCCACAACACCATTCTGGCGAATATCGACGCCAAGGACTTCCCCGGCCCATTCAAAGAAACGGTCAAAGCCCTCTTCCAGTTTAAAAATCTTTGTACCGGGAATAAGAAATTGATGCTGCGGCAGGATGTGACCTTCCAGCATATAGGGAAAATGGTCATAGGCAGCGACCGTGAACTCAACCCAGTCCGCAAAAGAAAGTTTCGGATGAATGCCGCCGCGCACATAGCGAAAGCGGTACTCGCTGATCATGCGATCTTCCGGGTGCCGCGAAAAAGCAAAAACACCGGCGAAACCGGACGCATCGAACAGCGCATCGAAATGCTCCGTTGTTATGTGCTGCGGCGGCAGACTTACAAAACGGGTCCGTTTTGGCGCGCGATGGGCAAGGCTCGCAACGAAGTGCTGCTTTGCGCCTGCTTTACAAAGCAGCTTACCGATCGTCGTCCCCGCAGTTTTTGGGATATGCGCATAGTACACAAGCTTACCATCAAACTGAAATATCGGCATTCCCACCCCGGCAAAACATGGTTTACGTTACGTTAAAGCCAATATTGATCGCACGCTTCGATGCAAGTCGCCAGATACTTCTGTGAGACGGCCCTGCGAACACCATAAGATATATCCGTAGATGCTATTTTGCCGCCATTTAGCGCCATCAAACCGACAATCACGAAAATTCTATTCAATAATTCCGATCTATATCTAGTATAGTTCTATACTGAGCATTATCGACTGCAGAAACGGATTCTGGTGCGCACTCATCTGAAAGTTGCTAGCAAGCGCGCAGACTTAAAATTGACTTTCATGTTTAATTGCGAGCCATATAATGTGCGAAACACTTCATCACTCTCGCTCAGCGCCTGAAATTAATTCCGTGTTGCTCAGAAGCGATCCCAGAGCGGGATGAGGGAAACGCCGGGCAACAGTGACAGCGTAAAATGTTTCGCGCAGTCTTGGCAGTTTCTCAATTTCAACCAGCCGGCCTGACGAGAGTTCGTCTTTTACAACAATCGGCGGCACGATCGCCAAACCGACATCTTCGCGGGCGAACACCCGCAGCAAAGCCATATCATCGACTTCGATAAAGATATTGGGTCGAATGCGAAGTTCATCCACCAGCGCATCGAAACCAAGGCGAACACTACTATCGACATTGGGAACGATCAGGCGTTCCGTCTCAAGCAGCGTTTTGAGCGACCGCTTCTTTTTGGCACGCTCCGGATATCCGACAAGACTTACAGTTTGTTCCGCAATAGAATGAATAAGCCAAGGCGTGTCCGCGTCTCGCACCGGTGACTGATTAGTCAGCACCACATCAAGTTTTTGCGTTTTCAACAGCGCCAATAACTCTTTAATACTCCCGGAACGGACGGAAATTCTGGCGCCGTCTTCATTAATCAAAGGCTGAAGGAACTGTATTTGAAAGTTTCTCGACAAGGTCGAAAGCGCTCCCACGCGCAGCAACCGATCCCGGTCAACATCCCGGCGCATCAGCGTGCCCAGCAGCTCCTCACCCGCGGCGAATATAACGTCAGCATGGTCAAGGGCGACGCCGCCGGCTTCCGTCAGCACGAGCTGTTTGCCACGACGTTCAAAAAGCTGTTGCCCCAGCCTTTCCTCAAGCTTCTTGATCTGCAGAGACAGCGCCGACTGGGAGACATTCAGCTTTTCAGCGGTTCGGGTGAGGTTTCCGTCATGGGCGACCGCCCAGAAATACCGTAGATGATTATAGTTAAGAGAGGTCATATGATCGTTCTCTTTCGTCGAACAATTCGTTTGGAACATTGAATTTAATATATGTTTCGGTTGCAGGTAAACAGCGGTTCGTCTTGCACAAGAGGAGCCGCCAGGCATGTCAGAAGCCTTATTTTCCGCCGTTTCCATGGCCGCCATCATCAGTTTTCTGGTGGCCGCGGCGCTTGCCCCATCGCCAAAGATCAATCGCGCGAGCCTGATCGTTGAAATTGCCGGGATCCTGGCCCTGCTGATGGCGCTGATCGGCCTTGGCGGCGTCTTTTTGACCGGAGCGCCAATCGCGGGCGCTGACGGCGGCAAGGGCCTCGCCGCCTTCCTGCGCATTGATGCGCTGAGCGCCATCATGTTCACCCTGGTCAGCTTTGTCGGGCTCGTTGTGCTTCGCTATTCGCGCAACTATCTCGCGGGCGACCCCCGCCAACCGATTTTCCTAAGCCGCCTTTGTCTTACCCTCGCTTCCGTCACCTTGCTGGTTACCGCTGGTGACGTTTTTGTATTATTCGGCGCCTGGGTCGCGACAAGCCTGACACTGCATCAGCTTCTTGTTTATCGCCATGAGCGCTCGGCCGCGATCATTGCGGCGCGAAAGAAATTCATTGTCGCCCGGGTCGGCGATGCCGCGCTCGGTGTCGCCGCTGTTCTTCTGGCGACGACATTTGGCTCCAGTAACATCAGTGAAATCCTGACCGCCGCCGAAGCGGCGCGCGCCGCCGACGACGCAACAGTTGGCGCTGGCGTCGCCGCGATGTTGATCGCCGCCGCGGCCGCCCTGAAGTCAGCGCAATTCCCGACCCATGGCTGGCTCACGGAAGTTATGGAAACGCCGACACCGGTGTCTGCGCTCCTCCACGCGGGTGTTGTCAATGCCGGCGGGTTTCTGGTTATCCGATTTGCCGACGTCATGTTGATCAGCACCCCGGCGATGCATGCGCTTGCGCTGATTGGCGGCTTCACTGCACTCTTTGGATCTATTGTGATGCTGACGCAGACCAGCGTAAAAGCATCTCTCGCTTATTCCACCATTGCGCAAATGGGCTTTATGCTACTGCAATGCGGCCTTGGCGCTTTTGCTTCAGCGACGCTTCACCTCGTCGCACATTCGCTTTATAAAGCGCACGCGTTTCTTTCATCAGGCCGGATTGTCAACGCAATCAAGTCGAAACAAAAAGCGCCCGCTCCCAACTCGGTGCTTGTTTTCGCAAGCTTTATCGGCGCGCTCGGCATCTATTACGCCATCGCCGCCATGTTTGGCGGCGTTGCAAAATCACCGGCGATACTAACGCTCGGCGCGCTGTTTATTATGGGAACGTTTATCTTCCTCACCGACGCGGCGCGAAAAGCCGCCGTATTTGTGCGCGCACTCGCAATAACAGTACTCGCTTCTGTATCTTACTTCGCCCTTCAAACAGCCACCGCCGCCATCATGAAAGGCGCCGTCCCGCCCCCGCCGGCGCCCGATGTGACGGGTCTTTCCGTTATGGGCATTACGCTGATTTCATTCGGCGCCGTCACGCTGGTGCAAATTCTCTCCCCTGCAAGAGCCGGAAGAATGGCGCAGACAGCTTATGTCCACGCCGCCAACGGCCTCTATGCAAACGCCCTGTTTGATCGCCTAGTCGGCGCCTTGCGCCTTCGCCGAAACGCAATTTCATCCGGAGACGTAACGTCATGAACATCAACACACAATTTCGCGACCAGGCGGCGCTCGATAACGCTGTCAAACTCGAAGACGACACTTACGAACACGTTCTTGAGGCGGCTGTCGCTGCAAGTCACCGCATCGCGCCATTATGGCCGCTGAAAAGTTTTGTGGCGGTCAACCCCATGCTGGGCTTCACTGACACGCCGTTCACGCAAGCCGCCCATACGCTTGGCCGGACCGGCGCGACGCAGGTGATGATGCCCAAAGACTATTTTGTGCAAGCGATCAAAGGTCAACGACTGCGCGACCGCCATATCGATAGTGCTTTAAGCGAGTTACAGCTCAAAAACTGCTTCACGGTCGGCGATGTGCACAGACGGCTTGCGAACATGAAGGAGGAGCAGCACGGCGTATTGAAAACCTTCGTTGATGTCGCATCGAGCGAAAACAATGCGGACTGGACTGGCTTTTTTACCGACAGGATATCTTCCTGGGCCGCAGGTTATTTCGATGAAGGGCAATCCACCTGGCGCGGTCCATGGCGGCACGAACAGCCCTATGCGGCCTGGCGCGCGCAAGCTATGATTGATCGGACTCCGGACATTATGGGATTAAAAGGTTTCCGGAAAGCGATTGCTGATTTACCGGCCGATCCTGCGGCGACCTTGCTCGAAACAGTCAGGCGCCTTGGCCTTCCTGCTTCGTCCTATACCCTCTACTTTCATCGTCTGTTGACAGATATCGCTGGCTGGGCCGGTCATGCGCGCTATCGCGGCTGGCTGAATGAACTGCACGGCGGCGCACCGGAGAAAGTCGCTGAACTGCTCGCCATTCGCGCAGGCGTCGAACTAGCGATGTTTAACTCCCTTGACTCACAAGAACACAAATCCGCCTGGCGGCAAATTCGAAACGCATTCAACGACGATGAAGCGCCAACAAGCGACGAAGATATCATCCATGTCCTGCAAACCGCCATGGAAATTACCTTTCGTGAAGAACTGCTCGGCGGCATCGCAATCAACACCATCTACGGACAAAACCATGCGGCGCAAACTCGCCCTGACGCCCAGGCGGTCTTTTGTATTGATGTGCGCTCGGAGCGTATCCGTCGCGCCATTGAAAAAACAAACCCGTCAATTGAGACATTCGGATTTGCAGGCTTTTTCGGTTTCCCGATTGAGGTTGCACGCCTTGGCGATGATAGTGGCGCCGCGCAGTGTCCTGTGCTGCTGGAACCGGGTTTTCTGATCCGTGAAGCCGATGAAACAAACGAAAACGCAATTCGCAACACACAAGTCGCCCGCGGCGTGACGACCGCATGGAAACGCTTCAAGAATGCTGCGGTTTCTTCCTTCGCTTTCGTTGAGGCCTGGGGCATTGGCTTTTTGGGGGCGATTGTTCGCGACAGCCTGAAACAGGCTGGCGATGAGAATGAGCCTTTGAAGTCACTATCCATAGAACCGGAAACCTGCGGCGGCCGCGCAGCAGGTCTCGACTTCGAAGCGCGTCTTATAACCGCGGAAGGCGCGCTGAACGGCATGTCGCTCACCAAATCCTTCGCACGGTTGGTGCTCCTTGTCGGGCACGGATCGACCACAACAAACAATCCTTATGCGTCGGGCCTCGATTGCGGCGCCTGCGGCGGACATACCGGCGAGGCGAACGCCCGCGTCGCCGCGAGCGCACTCAACGATCCGGCGGTTCGGAAAGGTCTTGCCGAAAAAGGCTGGGACATTCCAGCCGATACTGTTTTCGTTGGCGCGCTCCACAATACGACATCCGATAACATCACGCTTCTTGACATGGATGCTATTCCTGTCTCGCATGGAAGCGATCTTTTGAGGCTGAAACTTAGCCTTGCTGACGCCGCGCGGTTTGCGCGCCGGGAACGCGCGCCATCGCTTGGCATTACCGCGGACGAAAATATTGACGGCGACGTGATCGCGCGCAGTCGCGACTGGTCGGAAGTGCGCCCGGAATGGGGTCTTGCCGGTTGCGCCGCCTTCATCGCCGCGCCGCGCAAACGCACGGCAAATGTTGATCTTAAAGGCCGCGCCTTCCTGCACTCCTATGACTGGCGCGCCGATGAAGACAATGCCATTCTGGAATTGATCATGACGGCGCCGCTGGTGGTCGCAAGCTGGATCAGCCTTCAATATTACGGCTCAACGGTGGACAACAAAACGCTCGGAAGCGGCGACAAGACACTCCATAATGTCGTTGGCGGTCTGGGCGTTCTTGAAGGCAATGGCGGCGACCTGCGACCTGGCTTGCCAATGCAGTCGGTCCATGACGGCTCTAATCCGTTCCACGAACCGTTACGCCTTTGCGCAACGATTGAAGCGCCTGTCGAACGAATCAACGCCATATTAGAAAAGCACCAGCATGTCCGCGACCTCTTCGACAATAACTGGCTGCACCTTGTTGCAATCCTGGACTCAGGCCGCACATTCAAACGCTATGACGGTGATCTGAAATGGGCCGACATCGACAAAGCGCATCCCACAGTCATTGCAGCCTGATGCACAGCTTGTATTTGGCGACGACGAACTGAGGGATATGCGTGCGGGACTTCTCAAACAATACGCCGCTGCTCCATCGCAGCGCAGCCATCGCCACAATGCATGGCAAGGAGGCCGCGATTGCGCCAGTGTTTGAGCGTCGTCTCGGTCTTAATCCCGTCGTTCCGGCCGACATCGACACTGACAGCCTCGGTACGTTCACTGGCGACGTCGCCCGGTGTGGTACTGTTCTCGAAACCGCCGCCGCAAAGGCTCGTCTTGGCATGAGCCAAGCCGGCGTTACGGCTGGAATTGCAAGTGAGGGAACCTACGGCGCCCATCCCGTCCTGCCAATCGCACCGGGCGGTTCGGAACTCATTATCTTCATAGATGACGAGTTGGGCGTGCGTGTTCATGAAGCCATGATCGTCGGAACAACTAACTTTTCGCACCGGGAAGCCAAGCCCGGCGAAGACCTCACCGCGTTTCTGACATCAATCGGTTTTCCGAAACATGGCGTTGTCGTCAGCCCAAACGCCCCGCAATCTACCGATGCGTTTTACATCAAGGGCATCCAAGATCGCGCAATACTCAATGACGCGATTGCGCAAGCCGCGCATCGTTCCGCAGACAAAACTGCATTGATCCAGACGGATATGCGCGCGCATATGAACCCGACCCGTATGGACGCCATCGCAAACCTGGCGGACAAACTGGCGGCGCGGCTGGAAACACTTTGTCCGTCCTGCGCGGCGCCGGGCTTTGGCCAGGTGGATCGCAAAGCCGGATTGCCCTGCCGCGACTGTGGCGGCGCCAGTACATTGACGCACGCAGAGATTTATGGTTGCAGCGTCTGCGACCACCGCGAAGAAATCGCCCGCCGGGATGGACTGCGCGAAGCTGACCCGACATATTGCCTTATCTGTAATCCTTGAATGCGCCGATCGGCGCGCACAGTAAACTCCGGAACATCATGCCAAATCGCCGCCTTGTTGCAAAACATCTGGGAGAACTCATGCGCGTCCTGTCGCACCCGGATCGTATACAGATCGTTCAGCTGCTCGCTGCTTCGGGCGAACATCGCGTTTCAAACATCGCCGAAACGCTCAGCTTGCCAGCGACACGGATTTCGCAACACCTGGCGACGCTCAAAGCGCACCGGCTGGTGGAAGAACGCACTGAAGGCCGTCATCGGTTTTACCGCCTGACGGTCAAGCAACTTGCGCCGTGGCTGGTGTCCGGTGTTGATTTTGTGATCGACAGATTTGGCAATGTCTCACGCGAACAGGGTGAGGATGCAAAGCGATTATGGGTCGAGGAATTCGAGCACGAAGAGATTTAAGCAAACCGCCTGTATGCGCGAGGGCCTGTGACGCTAGAGCGCGTCGCGAGAGTGAACGAGGCGCAGCGGTGATCTATTCTTGCCGCCGTCCCGCCCCTGACGGCGATAATTGACGTAAGCGACAGGGTCCTGGTTTTTGCGGCAACTTCCAAAACGCTCAATGACGGCATCGACAAAATCAGCATCGCTAAGCGTTGTCGAGTAAGGCCCGATATGGCGCACTGATGATGGATGTACGCCATCTTCCAGCGCCCGGAGTATCGCGTTATGAACAGTACCGGCGGCTGCATATCGCTTCA
Source organism: Pseudomonadota bacterium (assembly GCA_039196665.1). GTDB lineage: Bacteria > Pseudomonadota > Alphaproteobacteria > Caulobacterales > Parvularculaceae > Hyphococcus. The sequence continues at coordinate 115,388 of JBCCUQ010000006.1, forward strand.
ATGCGACCAGCGCTTCAATACCCGCGGCGAGCGTCTGCAGAATTGGCGTCTGCGATCCATCGACCTCATGATTCGATGACATTGGCGCCGGCTCAACCTTAAGCCCTTCAGGCGTCATGATACTGCTGACAGCCAGGCTAGCCGTTCCCGTTAAAGTAAGCGCCAGCGAGCGCAATATCTCCGCAGAGATATGCTCGGCGACAATAATGTCATGGTTGAACTTGTCAGCAGCCATTAATGCGGCGGCGTCAGCCGCCGTCATGCTAAAAATTTCAAGCTCGGAGAATGTCTCCGCCAAATGGCGGCTGGCGAAATTCACCCATGATGGAGACGCGGTTTCCATTTGAGCGGTCTCGATAAAGCAGACGCGCCGGCGCTCTTGGCAAAGACCCGCCTCAACCGCCTGACAAAGCATGTCCAGAAGCCCATCGTCAAAGAACGCCTGGGTGTTGGAATTCGCCGCTTCCAGGTGAGCGCCAGATTGCTGCGCCAGATCCGCGGCGATAATCTGAACGTTTAGACTGTCGTTTGGGGTTTTGATAATGCCATGAAGCGGCATGGCGGTGGTAGAACGCACTTGTGCGTGCTTTGATTCCTCAACCGAGGAATGTCCCGCCACATGAAGGTCAACGCTGAATAGAGCGCCATCATGGGGCTCAGCTTCTGCAACCTCCCCATTAAAAAGCGGGTCGGCGCCGCTGAGGACGGTTAACGCCAACGCGCAAGCCTCACGCAGTTCAGGCGCATGATAATGCAATGAAACGGACCTGCTCGGGGTCTTGCAATCTATCGGCCGCAAATAAGATAATTCAGCACCCATGTCCGACCGCCTCGCCTGTTACGTTAAAGACAAATGCGTGATAGCGGCCTCATATTGTTATGAAAAATATATTGTTCCGAACATAATCATCACTTTAAGTGAACGATCGACAAGGCTTTACGCCGCCTGTTGCTTGCCGTTGGCGCCCTGGCGATTTCCTCAATATGCCGGGATAGCGCCACAGCGACAGCCAAGGCGGTGACGCCCGGCGCAAGCTAACGCAGCGCGAGGCTCTTAAAACCGAGCGCAACCAAGTCGCCATTATCGAGCGCCTCCGTCCCATCAAGCTCCGCATAGGAAGCATCTTATTGTGTAGAGGTTTCCACGCAGCGTTTATCCCATGACGTCATGCGCCCTGCCATTCTCAAACAGGTCGCCACCTAACCACACAAAGCGCTCGCAACTTTCAGCAACCATGTCTCGTAATTTCTTTCATTGCATTCAACACCGCCTAGCGGGGGACGCCAGGCATGAAAGGAAAACTCATGAAACCGCTAAATCAGCCTATCGAAACAAAACTCTCGCGCCGCAACATTCTCAAAAGCGGCGGTAAAACCGCCCTGTCAGCATCGGCGATCCTGGCGCTTTCCGGCGCCGGCGGCGCCCTCACGCGCGCGCACGCTTCTTCCGGCGACGCAGCGCAGGATGTCGCCATTCTTAACGTTGCGCTTGCGCTCGAGCATGAAGGCATCGCCGCCTATCAGCTTGGCGCCGAAAGCGGCTTGCTGACCAAAGACGTTCTTGATGTCGCAGTTCAGTTTCAATCGCATCACAAGGCTCACCGCGACGCGCTGATCGCAGCTATTCGATCAATGGATGGCGCGCCGGCTGAATCCAAGTCGCTGGCGGCGTATGCGGAAGATCTAGGCGCCGCATCGTTGACTTCACAAAAAGATGTGTTGGAACTCGCGGCGCGGCTCGAGCTCGGCGCGGCAAACGCCTATCTCGGCGTCATTCCGTCATTTCACAGTCACGATCTTGCACAAGTGTCAGCACGCCTTGCCGCCGATGAAACCATGCACTGGACCGCGTTAACATCTGCTCTTGGCGTCGCGCTGCCCGCGGGCGCGCTTACCTTCGGCGCCTAGTCCTCCTTTCTGGCGCCGTAACCCTGCAGCCTCCGGGAGCTCCGCCCCTTCTGCTTCCGGAGGCTGCTATTTTTTTGAGGTAATCATGGTCTCACTGAAAAGCTTGCCCCTTTGGCTTATGGGCGCGGCGTCAGCTGCGCTTTTTGGCGTTGCAGAGTACGCAACGCTAAACGCAAAAGAAGCAGCGCCCTCAGCATTAACAGCCGACGCAATAGATGAGGGCAAAGATATATACCAACGTCGTTGCGGCGCATGTCATTCCATTGACGCCAATCGTATTGGGCCAAAACATCGTGATGTTTTCGGTCGCACAGCCGGCGGCGATCCGGATTATAATTATTCCAACGCGCTTATTCAGTCGGATCTTATCTGGAATGAAGAAACCCTGGATGAGTGGCTTATGAATCCTGAGGCGACCATACCCGGCCAGAAAATGGGCTACCGGCTTTCCAATAAGAATGAACGCCAGGCAATCATCGCCTATCTACGATCACAATCCACGAATTCAAAAACACCATAAGAATTCAAGCGTCCAGCAGCCTTTGCGCAACGCGCGCTAGAAAGTTTGTCGGTACTGTCGGGCGCTCGGAAACGACCAGCGCGATGCAAACATCACCTTCTTCAACAATCGGCTGATGCGCAGCTTCCATGGATACGCATTGAACATCACCGACGTCATAACGTCCGGTATTGTCTTTATAGGCGCCCTGAATAACGACCGTCAGTTCTTCGGACAAATGCCGGTGATGGGGAAACTTTGCACCCGGCTGCGCTTTCAAGAGTCTGACAAGCGGGCCTTCGGGACCATCCACGAGCACCGCACGGTCAATGCCAACGCCGTAAAATGTCCATGACAACTGTTCGAGATCGGTCTTGCCGGTCAGGTCATAAATATATTTTAGAAGCGGCGTCGGGGCGATATCCGCCAGAGACCCCTTGGGCAAAGGCGCATCTTCGTCCTGCGGAACCATATTGCTGTCCGGCGCTGTAATATTTGGCGCCTCATCTGGCGCATCACCGGCGTCGCCAGCGCCAAGAACATCCAGCAACGCACCGCCAATCTCCTCGTGCCGGGCGACCTCCTCGCGACATTCCGGGCAATAGGTCAGATGCGTTGCGATCAGTACGGACGTCTGTTCATCGACTGCGCCGCTTGCATAGGCGACAAGCCAATCATCGCTGGGGTGATAACGCGCCACTTATATATTCTCCATTTCACGCCGAAGCTTTTCAAGCGCCAGCCGCAGGCGGGATTTTACCGTATTGAGCGAGATTGAAAGTTGCGTTGCGACTGCCTGCTGCTTCATGCCTCGCAGATAAATCAGTTTCAGGATTTCCGCTTGCGCTTGCGGAAGCGCGGCAATCGCCGTTCTCAACGCCAGTGATGCTTCCGCGCTTTGCAGACCGGCATCCGGCGCAGGTGTTGGATCGCGAACGAGCAAAGGATCATTCATATCAACTTCGCTTCGGCTTTCCTTGCGAACATGATCGATAAATCGGTTTCGAGCGATCGTGAATATCCACGTGGAGGCGTTCGCCGTCGCAGCATCGAACTGATGTGCTTTTTCCCAAACCCGCGCCATGACATCCTGCATAACCTCTTGAGATATACGGTCTGACGCGCCTTTTTGGCGCAAAAATGCACAAAGGCGTGGCGCATAATAACGATAGAGTTCGTTAAACGACGCTTCGCAGCGCTCCCGTTTGACCCGCAGCAGGAGAACCGTCCGTTCATCGGACCGGGCGCGCCGCTTTGAAGCCAAACGCGCCGTACTTTCTGCATCAATCGACCCTGACGCCGCCTGCATCCCGGTCCCCTTCATGTCTCTCCTCTGTATCAGATACGGGCGCGGCGGCGATATAGGTGCAGCCGTGCCGTCAGACCCTATCACAATCCTGTGTTTCTTTCCTGAGGAGGTCAGCATGATTTTAGAGCCAGCCTCATTTGTAGCGGTTAAATTAGATGTAGCAGTCGCCAGCGAAGGCCAGCTGCATAGCAGCAAAGGCGAAATCATCGTTTTTGACCAGGCGCTTGGCGCGAGCGTAAAAAACGTAGGCTGGATTGCATACGATTGTCGGTTATTCCGATTTTGAAAGCCCCCCACAATTAAATCTATCGCTGGTGGTTGACTCACTATTTTATAAATATTCGACGAGCCGCTCGCTGGCGTACCGGGTTTTGAGATTCTCCAGCCCGCGCCGGACCCAGGATTTCGCCGTGTTTAGCGGCGCATCCATAAGGGCTGCAACCTCATTCAACGAGCGCTCTTCCAGATAGAACAGGCGAATTGCATCACGTTGATTGTGTGGCAGCGTATCTACATCTTTACAAAGATATTCACCGAGCTTTTTTTGATTGAGATCTTCGAGCGGCGATAGTCCGTTATCCTGAAGCTCTGTACAATTATCATCACTGACATGGCCTGGCCGTCGGCGCCTTAACGCATCAATTCCAGCATTTCTGGTAATCACTGCAAACCAGGCGAGCGCCTTGCCCTTTTTTGGATCAAACCGTGAGGCGCGATTCCATATTGTGACATAAACCTCCTGCAACGTGTCCGCCGCATCTCGCTCATCCTTCAAGATACGGATCAAAATTGCATAGAGATGCGAAGAGGTTTTATCGTAGAGTTTTTTGAACGCAGCAGCGTCACGCTGCCCAGTTCGTATCAAAAGATAATCAAGATCGTGATTGTCGTCGAAATGTGTCACGGTAATCCCCATGAAGCCTGCCAAAGTCGCCCGTGAATACGGCTCGATCTCCGGAAGGTTCAAAGGGGGTGATTTTTATTCGATCACACTGGCGTGAGCATGCGTCTTGTCCTGGATTTTACCTGTGTTTTCAAGACCATCTTCTATGAGGAGTATATCAAGGCTGTAATCCTGCAACCCAGTTTTGGCGACCCATATGCGCATCTCATCAATGATGCTCGGCGTATGCGCAGCCATGGCCGACCTTACCAGTATACGCGCATCAACAGGTTCTTTTTGCACCTGCCAATTTTCCTGCGCCATTTCCAATGCCAGCACAGCATCATTCATATGATCAAGCGCGAAGCGCGCATATTCACGCGCGTGACTGAAATCGCCTTCAGCACGGTCAACCGCCATTCTAAGAGATAATTCCCGGGCGGCGCTTTTGGCAACGGCATCACTTGTATGATCTGCCGCAAGGACGCGCAGTAGAAGGAGCGCCTCCGTATGCGGTGCATCGCCGATTGTGTCCCGCGCTTCTGCAAGACGGTCTTGAGTTACAAGGAAATTCGCATAAGCGGCGCGCGCATAAACTGAAACGTCATCAATCGATAACATCTCCTTATAATGCACTTCAGCGGCGACGATTGCGCCTTGCCGCTCGGCAATGTCAGCTGCAATTGAAAGCGCAAAAAGACGCTCGGCCGGCGATGCAGGCTGAACGACGCCAAGCAATGCTTCCATGCGCGCATCGGCCTCATCAATTGCACCCACTAGTCCGTTGACCCGCGCACGGCATGTTTCCCGAATATAGATAGAAATATTAGCGCGCAGTGCGGCGCAATCAGCTGCCGCACTGTCTGCGTCCCCGATGGTGGAAAGAATAAACGCGCGCGATAGCCTCGCTTGTGGATTTACAGGATTGCGCCTGATGGCCTGATTCAAATCATTGAGCGCTGCATCAAAACGATGATCAATCTGCTTTATATTCGCGCGTACAAGCAAAACAGAAATTGGCGGATTTTCAACGCTTTCCCACGGCGCCAGGATTTCGGCCGCCCGACGCAACAGCATGGTATCGCCTAGCCGACGCGCTTGCGTTGCTGCAAAACGAGCGAATGCAACAGCCGCCTGTGCGTTTTCCGGATTGTTATTTAACTGCGCAGTAAGTTCATTAAGCCGCAACTGGTCCGCTTCACTTAAGCGTAAGGATGCGCTTGCTTGCGCATCATCATGCTGATGGCGCGGGTGCGCTAATGCTGTATTCAAGCTGACTGCAGCAATAATGCCAGCTGCGCAAAAACTGAATAATAATTTACGCACGACTTGCGAAGGTGATAGTAACAGACGCATCTTGTTATTCTCCTGAAAAGAAAGCGGGCGAGATTGCTCCCGCCCGCCGCTCCAGCGTTACGCTACTTGCTGGCGCTGTCATCATTTTGCCCGTGGTTGCGGCCGTTAAACGGCGTCGCAGCATATGGGAACACATCGTTAAAGGTGATGTCGTTCTGATCGACGCCATCGACATTCACGTCTGCAAAAATTTTCGTGATGTCATCTTCAGGGCCGGGCACTATGCCGGTAAGACCCAACGCAATCACCGCAATATCGACAACGTCATCGCCAAACCGGCGGCCATTCGGCCAACCGCCCGGGATAAACCCGCCATTATTGAACGGATCCTGAACTTCGCTTTTTAGGACATCGCCGCCAAAAACCCCAAGTCGATTGAAGTCTTTTTCACCCGCAAGACGCGCAGGGCCCGTCGTCAGATCTACCTTGATCAAATCCGGAATGTAGATTTGCTCAAGCAGACCTGGCACTAGCGGCCCGGCGCCGAAACCGGCAAGCTCCGGATTGGCGGCGTTTTCACGTAGCGCAAAATCGCCTTTCGGGGAGCCCTGATTATAGCTGTCTTTCTTGTTGATTGGCAAAAGCGCCTCAACAAACAACGGATTGCCCTGGCGTCCGACCTGATCGAAAAGCCCTCGTCGCGGACCAAATCGCTCGAAACTCTTTGGCTTTTCAGGCCGCTCAAACTTCTGACGGCTCGTTGTCGCATAAACGCCTGCGATTTTCGCGCCTTTCAATTCCTCAATTGGAATATTCAATACGATTGTATGAACATTAAATCCGCCCTGACTGTCGAACGGTTTTGTCGGCGTGCCTGTTTTCGCGCCAAAAGATAGATCAAGGTCAAATATGGACTGAATATCAGCATAAAAACCATCATCACGCTGTCCGGCAAATGCCTGATATCCGTGTTTGAGTTTTGAAACACCGGCCTTTGTATAAGGGTCCAGAGCCTCAATGCTGGCAACGCCGCCTTTCGCCGAGCGATCACCATCATTACCCTGATTGTATAGTGGCGTCAGCAGTCCCTGATTATTTGGCGGCACGACCAGACCATCGCGTTGCCCACGACCAAGCGAGACTTCCCGATCACGCAAGCGTTTTGCGTTATTATCAATTTTGGTAACGCGATAGGTCTGCTGAAGGTTTTGGTTATCGCCATTAGGCGCGACCACACCCTGAAACGCCTGCAAAATAGTGTTCTGATTGGCGTATTGCGTGGAAAAATCAAAATTGTAGGTTAAGTCTGCACGTCCTTTTGTTGCGCTATCATCTAAAGCGACGTGGATCGAATATCGCACGCGATCATCAAAGCGATAAGCGTTCGGTCCGATCCCCGGTTCTTCAAACGGAAAAACGGAAAGAGCAGTCGTCAGATAAAGCTGACCCTTTTCGTCTTCGCTCAAAAACGCATAGACATCGGTAGTGTTCGCAGCGTCATCGAAAGTGATGAGCGGTGCGTCCATGTGACTGGAAGCGTTTGCCGAAATCGGCGCAGCCACAGCCACACTGGCCGCAACCGCAGCCAGTAGCATTCTGGATTTCATAGTAAACTCCTGGTTCTATTTATGTGGCCGACAAACGACCTCACGGCGAATAGCGCCGATACAAGCAAGAACGAAAGGAGCCGTCCGAAAGTTGCAGTGCTTTATATTTGAACAGAGTGCACTGCCAAGAAACAGGTGCTCAAGCAATTTCGCTCGGTAGATTCTCTATTCAATAATATAAGGCATACCTTATTTTACGCCGCGTGCTGCTTACCGTCGGCTGCTTTGGCGATCTCTTCAATGTGCCGGTGGTCGGTGCCGCAGCATCCGCCAAGGACCGTGATGCCCGGCGCGAGTTGACGCAGCGCGATACTCTCAAAACCGAGCGCGACCGGGTCGCCGTCGTCGAGCGTTTCAGCCTCATCAAGCTCCGTATGGGAACATGTCGATGCGTTTGCGCGTACGCCTTTAAGCCGGGACAACCAGGGACCGCCCTCTTCGAGAACGTGAGCGAAGTGGGTCGGGTGAGCGCAATTGACCATGTAATAGGCGGGCGGCGTCGTGCTTTCGAAATCGACTTCCATAATTGCTTCTCCAAGCGGCTGGCCCGTAGGCAGACGCCCGTCAGTCTCCACTGTGAAAGACACGACAACCGGCATGCGCGCCGCGGCGCCGGCGCGCGCAACACCGATCGCTTCCGGCGAATTGGTAATCGTCATTGCGGTGATCATATCGGCGTCGGTCATCGCGAATATATCCGCCTGAAAGCTGTGATAGGCTTCGGCTTCTTCCTTGCTCATGATCGCGCCCGGATCGTAGCCATCACCGCGCGGCCCGATACAGCCGGAAAGCACAACCGGCTTAGTTGATTTAAACACATCGCGCACGTCGCCCATCATTGTGATCGCATCGCGGTTCGCGGCGGCAAGCGCATGTTTGTCATAACCAAGCTTGTCACCCCAGTCAGGGCTCGCCCGCCAGGTCACGCCTTCAAGAATAAAGCCGCGGTCATGACGCCTGGCGATCGCCATGTGGCGCTCATAATACCGTCGCAACGCCGTGCGCCCCTCAGGCGATTTCAACAAGTCAAACGCCGCAAAACAGGGAAGATCAAACCCCTGATTAAACAACAGGTCCGTTTCCATCCCGCCATCGGTCAGGAAAATCTCTTTTCCCAATTGCGGTAAGGCTTCGCGGTAACGCGGCATGACGACTCTCCTGACGATTGGCTGAACAATGACAGGGATATACGCGCGCAGAACTTCAGCGCGCCCGGTAAAAGCTGGGCGCCGCCCCTAACTTTCGTCAGCGGTTGTCTATTCGGGAAGCGTCGCCAGAACGTCACGCGAGAACGCCGCCAGATCAAACCGCCCGCCGCCCGGCTGGTTGGAATCGAAGCCACGACGCACGATCAAGACATTCCGTTCAGGGATGACCATGAGATATTGCCCGCGATTGCCGCGCGCCGCGTAAGACCCGTTCGGCAGACCGAAACTTTCGTTATAAAGCCACCACTGGGCGCCGTAACCGGGATTGGGATCGCCATTCGCGCGCGGGCCCGGCTGATCCGCGGCGGGGGTCGCCACATAAGCCGCCCAGCCCTCCGGTAAGATGCGCTTGCCCTCCCAAACGCCGTCATTGAGATAGACAAGCCCAAGTCGCGCCATGTCGCGCGCCGTCGTCCACACCTGGCTCGACAGGATGAAATCGCCATTCCAGTCGGTCTCAAGAAACGTGTTTCTCATCCCGATTTTGTGAAGCAGCGCTTCGAAAGGAAAAACGAGAAAATCGTCATCATCATCCATGCGTTCGCGCAGCGCGCGCATGGCCAGCATGGTGTCGTTATTGGCGTAATACCAGCGTGTGCCGGGTTCGACGATCAAGCGTCGTGTGACGGCATGATCGATCACGCGCCCGCCGCCGAAATAAACATCGTCGGTACGGTTACCAGCCGGGCCGTTATCAAGACCGCTCGACATGTGTAAAAGATCGGAGACCTTTATCTCCGCACGCGGATCGCCAGGCATGGACCATGCAGCGAGACCGGCCGGCTCATCGACATCAATCAAATCTTTTTCGACAGCCGCGCCGATAATGCTAGCCGCAATCGACTTCGCAACAGACCAAGTGCGTTGTGGCGTGTCTTTGTCGAAGCCATCCCGATAGTGTTCGGCAATGATTACGCCGTCTTTGATGACAAGCGTCGCCGTTGTCTCCGATCCTTCTCCGTAAGTGGCGCGATCGAACGCCGCTTCGATCACAGCGCCAAGGTTAGCGTCATCCGACAGCGCTTCGGGGAGCAGCCGCACCATATCGCGGGTCATTTTCACCTTGGCGACAGGAACCTGGTCAGCCGTCGCTTCCGTCGCGCCGGTCGGCAATTGCACACAACCAAGATGCGGTCGCCATTGCGCAATGCGCGGCGGGAAGTCATCGGAATATTTAACCGAGACGCGCTTGTTTTCCTCATCGATCACCGCGTCCGGCATCGACGGCATCGCCTCACTGAAAGTCGGTAAAATGCGGTTCAGTTCATCGCCGGCGATTTGCTCAACGGAGCGGCCCGCATTGAAACGCGCCGAGCAGGTAAATGCCGCCTTATAACCTGCGGTGAGAGAGAGGTTGGCGGGGTCAGGCGCCTGTGCGAAAGCGCTCGCGGAGAACGCTGAAAGCAACGCAGCCGTCGTCACTAAGTTTCGATTGATCATCTTATTACCTCTTCCGCCGCTCATTACCGCGCAGGCGGGAATGAGCGGAATTACTGGCTTCAAATTTCATCTTCATAGACCGGCTGGATGTCCACCGGCAGATGGGTGAGCGAGGCGATGACGCCTTCCGCATTCGCATCGAGATTGACATATTGATCGAGGAACGCCTTCGCTGCGTCGTAATCGCCATTGCCCTGCAGCACGACAATATCGCGGGTCAGGTCGCGCACCGCCTGTTCGAGCGCATCAAAATCAATACGGAACTTCTGGGCATCCTCATCCCAGACAACGGCGCCCGCTTCGATGAAGTAACTGTACTGAAACGCAGCGCCGCGCGCATGGGCGGCGACAACGCCGAACCGCATCGACCGGAAGAGGCCGACAAAGTGGGTCGCCAGATAGCTTTCCTTTTCCGCCGCATCGAGTTCGCCGCGCTCCATCATGTAGAGCACATTATAGGCGCCCATAATGTCGGCTTTGCCTTCCTCAATGCCTGAATATAGTTCTTTCAGCTCAGCGTTGACCGTGGTTTCCGCACCGTCTTTCATGATCGTGCCCGGTCCAAGGCTGTGCGAGAGTTCATGGAACAGCGTCTTGTTCGACATGTGCTGTTTTTTAAGCAACCTCGCCTGCTCTTCCACCAAAACAACGTCAGCCATCGGCTCAAGAATGCGGTCGAACTTGGCGCCGAGAACGTTATTCAGGATAACTTTCTTGGCGCCTTTCGCCTCACGCACGCGCTCGTCATTCGGCAGATTGAACGCGACTGTCTGCACGCCCGGCACATTGTCACCGCCGCCATGGACCTGATAGGTCACGGCAATCGGGCTTTCAAAACCGCGTTTGAAATTTTTGTAGCTTTCCTCGACCGGCAGGTTCGCCTCCATGTCCCGCAGGAAATCCTTGTACTTTGCGAGCGCTGCGCTTTCTTCAGGATTCTTAATCGTAATAAACGCTTCGAACGCGGTTTTGTACCCGAAGAGCGCATCAGTATAGACTTCGTAAGGGCCAATCGCCGCTTCAATCGGACCGTCGAGATCCATCCACGCCACCTCGGATTCATAATAGTCGTCGGAAAGAAATGAATCGGCGCGCAAATTTAAAAACCTTTTCAGGCTTTCATTACTGGTGATCCCGGCGGCTTCGCGCATTAGCGCAGCGGCGGGTTCCAACCACTCCCGGTAATGCTCGGAATACGGAATAGCGATCAGGCGATCCCCATCACGGCGGATCAGGGTGTACCCGCTTGTAAACGCTTCTTCATCTTCGGGGTGATCGGCAACCCACTTTTCAAATTCTTCGCGGGTCATGTCGGCGGGATAAAACCCCGCGCCCTCCGGCATTTCCATATCGCCGTAAAAAGGCTTATTTTCATTGAGCGTGTCCCATGGGCCAAAATGCAGATCGAAGAGATCAAGCAACATGTCGCGGTCGGCGCTGTCGCTCGCGGCGATCTCGGCGCGCCACGCCGGATTATTTTCGCTGCGCTGGCGCAGATAAATCTCCGACATCAGATTGCCGACGTCGTTCAGCTTGTTGACGACCGCCCGCTCTTCGTCGCTGAGGAACGAGGTATCCACGTCCATGTCGATGACTGCGAACTGCGCGCGCATCTCGTCCAGCTTTTCCCGATCCGCCACAGCGGCCTGTTCGCTATGCCCGGCAACCTCTCCACTTGTGTGGTTCTCGACTGGAGCGCTGGCTTCGTCGCCACCCCCGGAGCAAGCTGCGGCCAGGACGAAAATTGACGGAATAATCAGATTTTTCATGAAATCTCCTAAAGCCCAGCGATGGGTGGCTGGCTCATTGAGCTTGATGTGCGAATGCCCCTATTGACGACCACAATAGCGGCTTGCAGGCTCCGCATAAAGCCCGCCATATTCACGCCTTGTGGCGGCGATAAGGTTTGAAGTTGTATAGAAGACAGCCGATATTTGCGTTGTTTGAGGGGACCGGCATGAAATTTCTGTTCGCTATTTTCGCACTTGCAGCGATCGCCGGCGCGACGCGCGCCGAAGCGCAGGAAAGCAATTTCGACGCCTGGCTCTCAGGGTTTCGCGCAGAAGCCGCCGCCGCCGGCATCCGCACCGAGATCATCGACGAAGCATTTGAGGGCCTCAGCATCAATGATCGCGTCTATGAGTTGAACGACAATCAACCGGAGTTTTCCCGCGCCATCTGGGACTATCTCGATCGCGCAGTTTCGCAAACCCGCGCCGACAATGCGCGCGCGAAAATCGCCGAGTACCGCTCGCTGCTTTCGTTGATCGAACAAGCCTATGGCGTGGATGCAGAGATCATCGTTGCGATCTGGGGACTTGAATCATCCTTTGGCGCAATCCTTGGCGACTATGACGCCATTCAGGCCCTCGCGACGCTTGCTTATGACGGGCGGCGCACTGGCTATGGCCGCAGTCAGCTGATCGGCGCCCTTAAGATCATTCAGAACGGTTATGCGGCGCGGTCCGAATTAAAAGGCTCATGGGCGGGCGCCATGGGCCACACGCAGTTCATTCCGACGACTTATCTCGCCTACGCCATTGACCATGATGGCGATGGCCGCCGCGATATCTGGAACAATCTCGGAGATGTCTTCGCATCGACGGCGAATTATCTGAGCGTTTCCGGTTACCGCCAGAATGAAGCCTGGGGCGTTGAAGTGCGCCTGCCGGAGGCATTTGACTATGCACTCGCCGACGGCGCAGTTCGAAAGCCGCTGGTGGAATGGGCGGCGCTCGGCGCGAAGTCGACAAACAGCGAAAGCCTGCTCTCACGGTTTGATCCAAATCTGCGCGGGCGGCTGATCCTGCCCGCCGGGGCGCGCGGACCAGCGTTTCTCGCCTTTCCGAATTTTGACGCGATCCTGAAATATAATCGCTCCACCGCCTATGCGCTGGCTGTCTCATTACTCAGCGAGGAGGCCGCTGGACGCAGCAGCGCGGTCGTATCCCTTTGGCCGCGGGATGACCGCCCGCTGTCCCTGGATGAACGAAAGAGGCTACAGCAAGCCCTCGCCGATCGCGGTTATGACCCAGGGCCTGTCGATGGCATTATTGGCGCCGGCACCAAAAAGGCCCTTAGAGCCTGGCAAAAGGACACTGGTCTCCCCGCGGATGGGTACGCCTCATCGGCTGTTCTGAACGCGCTGACACCCTGAAGATATATTTCAGTCAGCCCCTTGCTGCACTGCACAATAACGACTATGTGCTTCGCTGACGCTGCATTGCGGTGAAACCCGCGCGGCTGAGATTTGATGTATTTTTGAACAGGAGGCCGAAATGGCTGCTGCAACCACGACAACCGCGTCGAAAACAACCACCACCGCTTCTGAAGCAACGACTAAAGTGAATGAAACGGCCAAAAACGCTGCCGAAGACTTCTCTGCCGCCGCGCAAGATCAGTTCCAGAAAATGACTGAAATGTTCACCGGCAATGCCGAAGACATGCGCGCGCAAGCTGAAACGCTGACCGAAGAAATGCGCGTCCGCATGGAAAAAACACAAAAGCACGTCGCTGACGCGAACGCCGAGCTGGTCGAAGCCGCCCGCACGGAAATGTCCGACGCCGTTCAGTTCGCGAACGATCTCGTTTCTGCGAAAACCTTCGCCGATGCGCTTACCGTTCAACAGAATTACTGGACGTCGCTGTTTCAGAGCCGCATCGAACGCACTCAGGACATCACTCAGAATTCTGTCGATGTCGCACGCGAATCCTTGAAACCGGTCAACGCTTCTTTCGGTTCGATGTTTGATCAGTCGAAAATGTTCGGCGCGTTCTTCCCCTCGAAAGCCTAAACTAGACGACAAAGAGATGCGCTTTCGCTATGGCTTAAACCATGGTGAAGGATGATCGCATAAAGACGGCCAATGTGGATTGGGGCGCAGCTGACAAGGATCAGCTTGCGCCCCGATCCATTTTTTTTGACGACATCTACTTCTCCGGCGATGGATTGGCCGAAACGAACCATGTGTTTTTGCGCGGAAACGGCCTGCCGGATCGTTTTCGCGATGCTCATCGCTTTACCATTGGGGAGCTTGGGTTCGGCACGGGACTGAATTTCCTCGCCGCGTGGGATTGCTGGCGCAAGGCCAAAAAGCCTGACAATGCGCGGCTTGATTTTTTTTCGGTTGAAGCATTTCCGCTAGCGCCTGCGGATCTCACGCGCGCCCACACGGTTTGGCCGTCATTATCAAGATTATCACAAAGGCTGACGGAAGCGCTGCCGCCCCCGCATCCGGGGTTTCATCAAATCGACATAGATCAGAACGTCACCCTGACGTTGTTTTTTGGCGATGTTCTGGATGGCCTTTCAAAGGCTGAAGGCGCGATCAACGCATGGTTTCTGGATGGATTTTCGCCGGCTAAAAATCCAGGCATGTGGGGCGAGGACGTCATGCGCGAAATCGCCCGGCTGTCAGCCGACAAGGCAAGCATGGCGACTTTCACCGTCGCCGGGGGCGTACGCAGGGCGGTGACTGCTGCAGGTTTCGAAGTCGAAAAGCAGCCCGGACACGGTCGCAAGCGTGAAATGCTGGCTGGCCAGTTGGCGACGCGCCCTTTGCCGCCCTCAATACGCAAGCCGTGGTTTGCAAGCGACAAGTCTTTGCGTCTTCAGCGTGGCGCGCGCCTCGCTATTATCGGCGCCGGCATTGCCGGCGCCAGCCTTGCCTACACCTTGAGCCGAGAGGGTTTCTCACCTGTCGTCTATGAAGCGGCAGCGCCCGCTAGCGGCGCCTCGGGCAACCCTGCCGGCCTCATCATGCCGCGACTTGATGTGGGCGATAGCGCGACCGGACGGTTTCACGCCAGTGCTTATCTGTATACGGTTCAATTGCTGAACAGATTGCAAGAACAATCGGCGGGAACGCTATTCGATTCCTGCGGCGTTGTTCTCCACGCCGCCAAGGAGGAAGAAAAAAGCCGTCAGGAAAAACTGTTGATGCGCCAGGCCCTGCCCAAGGACTGGATCACAGCACATGAAGACGGCCTGCTGTTTCCGCAGGGCGGCGTTGTTCATCCGCCCTCATTTGTGAATGCGTTGTTGGACAAAACGCCAGTCCGCAAAGCGACGGTCAACAGGTTACGCCATGCCAATGGCGCGTGGCGTGTTGAAAGCGCGGACAACGCCAGCGACACATTCGATGCAGTTGTGATCGCCAATGGCCTTGACGCTTTAAGGTTTGAACAGGCGCGAACCCTGCCGCTCAACGGCTCCGCCGGACAAATCGACTGGCTCCCGGAAGCAAAAGCCCCGGATCACGCCCGCGCCTTTGGTCCTTATGCCGCGCGCGCGCCGGCAGGTGGCGTGGTCATCGGGGCCACATATGCGCCAATTGCGATCGGCGCTGAGGCGGCATTCACGCAGGAAGCCACACAAACCAACATCAAAGCCGTCGCCGCCGTCTTGCCTGATCTCGCTGACGCATTTGAGCCAAAAGCATCGCATCCCCGAGCCAGTATTCGCTGCGTAACGCCCGACAGAATGCCCATCGCCGGACCGATGCCAAATTGGGGTTTTTACGGCGGCGCCTATGACAAGCTACGCCAAGGCCGGCGCCAGGATTATCCGCATGGACAAATGCAGCCTGGATTATTCATCCTCTCCGGTCTTGGCTCACGCGGGCTTGTTACAGCGCCGCTTGCGGCAGCAATGATTGCGCGCGAAATGGCAGGCGCGATGTCACCTGTAGAGATAGAGGTCGCTGAGGCCCTCCACCCGGCGCGGTTTTTCATCCGGGATTTGAAGCGGGCGGTCACGGTCCGACCTTAGCTCGCCTTGCGAGCCGGGCCGCCATTGGGTAAGTCCGCCTCAACACTATTTGAGGAATTTCCCATGAAAGACACGCCCTACGGCCCCGTGCTCGACAATGTGCTCGAAGGCATCGGCAAGACAGCCATGGTCAGGGTCTCCAAGCTCGATACAGGGCCTTGTGAGCTTTATCTGAAACTCGAGGCCAACAATCCCGGCGGATCGATCAAGGACCGCATCGGCGTTGCGATGATCGAGGCGGCGGAAAAGGAAGGCAAGCTTAAGCCCGGCGGCACATTGATCGAGGCGACGGCGGGCAATACGGGGCTCGCGCTGGCGCTGGTCGCGGCGCAAAAAGGGTACAAGACGATCATCGTCGTGCCCGACAAAATGGCGCAGGAAAAGATCTTCCACCTGAAGGCGCTCGGCGCCGATGTGCGCCTCACCCGCTCCGATGTGGGCAAAGGCCATCCGGAATATTATCAGGACATGGCCGAACGCATCGCCGAGGAGACCGGCGCCTTTTACGTCAACCAGTTCGGCAATGAAGCGAACCCGAAAGCTCATGTGGACGCGACCGGCCCGGAAATTCTCGGGCAGATGGACGGTGACGTCGACGCGATCGTCGCCGGCGTCGGCTCCGCCGGGACGATCACCGGCCTGTCGCGCTTCTACAAGGAAAACTCTCCGAAGACGGAGATTATTCTCGCCGATCCCAAAGGTTCGATCCTCACCGACTATGTGAACACCGGCAAAATTCCGAACGAACTTGGCTCATGGCTGGTGGAAGGCATCGGCGAGGATTTCATCCCCGACATCGCGGATTTGTCTCACGTCAAAAAAGCCTATGACATTACCGACAAGGAAAGCTTCGAGGCGGCCCGAGATCTGTTGAAAAAGGAGGGCATCCTCGGCGGATCGTCTTCAGGCACCATCCTCGCGGCGGCGTTAAAATATTGCAAAGAGCAAAAAGAGAAAAAACGCGTCGTCGCGTTTGTCTGCGATCGCGGCGACAAATATCTCTCCAAGATGTTCAACGATTATTGGATGTATGATCAGGGCTTTTTAAAGCGCGCGCCCAAGGGCGACCTCACGGACCTGATCTCACGGCGCCATTCGGAACGCGCCACCGTCACTGTCAAACCCGACGACACCTTGATGCAGGCCTATGGCAAGATGAAGCTTTACGACATCTCACAACTGCCGGTGCTTGATGATAACGGCAAGGTCGAAGGCCTGCTCGATGAGGAAGATTTGCTATTTGCCGTTGTCCGCAATCGCGACAAGTTCCAGGACCCCGTCAAATCCGCCATGACCTACCGCGTTGAAACGCTGGAAGCCACGCGCCCGCTGGAAGACCTTCTGCCGATCTTCACTAAGGGCCATGTCGCGGTTGTCCTCGATAGCGGCAAGTTTGAGGGCCTTATTACGCGTACGGACTTATTGAATTATTTGCGATTGCAGGTGGCTTGATAAATGAGTGCATGGCTTTCCCTCCTCCTCGCCATCGGATTTGAAATCCTCGGCACCTCGTTCCTGAAACTCTCCGACGGTTTTGAAAAACTGTCCTGGGGCGGGCTGTCGCTGCTTTGCTATTACGGCTCGTTCTTTTTCCTGGCGCCGGCGATCAAGGTGATCCCGATCGGCGTCGCTTACGCTATCTGGGCGGGCGTCGGCATTGTCGCCGTTGCGGTTGTCGGCTTTTTCTTCTTCGAGCAGCGCCTGGCGTTCCTGCAGTATCTTTTCATCGCAATGATCCTAATCGGCGCGGTCGGCCTGCGCCTGACGACGGAGGTTTAATCCCATGAAACTGTTCGGACTGAAAAACTGTGATACCTGCCGCAAGGCGCTGAAGGCCCTGCAAGCCGCCGGACACCAGCCGGACTTTCACGACGTCCGCGTAGACGGTGTGGAAAAAGCCTATCTCACCAAATGGGCGAAGGCGACGGGCTGGGAAAAGCTCCTCAATACGCGCTCGACGACCTGGCGCGGCCTCGCCGATAAAGACAAGGCGAATGTCGACGAGAAAAAAGCCATCGCCCTGATGGAATCGCATCCGGCGCTAATCAAACGGCCGGTGATTGAGCGAGACGGCGCGGTCACCGTCGGCTGGACCAGGGACGTGCAGGATGCGCTTTTGAAATGATGGCCTAAATCCTTTTACCGCTCACCCCGGCGAAAGCCGGGGTCCAGTTAAACAATAAAAGACGGGCTTCGCCCGTCATTTTTCTCGGTTCTGGATTCCGGCTTTTCAATTTGTCGGCCTTCGCCGACGGGCGCCGGAATGAGCGGTCGACATATCTGCCGCGCACAGTCTTGACGCCGCCAAAACATTTCCTACCTCAAACTCGTCAGCGGGCGGCGTATTCGTTGACGCTTCCTGTTTGACATTGTTTTGCATCTTTCACCGGCCTGACGGCTAACCAAGGAGGCAACTTCATGTTCAGACTGCTTACGCTTTTCAATCGCAATCGCAACGCCCCAGCGCTGCGCGAAGACGCCGACCCGTTCTTTCAATTCCATCGGGAAATGAACCGGCTGTTCGATGACTTTTTCACCGACTTCGGCGCGCCATCGGCGTTCACCGATCCCGGTGGCGCTCGGCAAGCACACATCGACTACAAGGACAAAGGCAACGCAATAGAGCTGCAAGCCGAACTGCCCGGCATTGACGAAGACGACATCCATGTGGAGCTGAACGACAACCTTCTCACCATTCGCGGTGAGAAGAAGGTTGAAGACGACGAAGAGGACGGCGTTTCGCGCCGCGCCTGGTCATCGTTCCAGCGCTCCATGTCGCTGCCATTCGATGTCGATCCTGACGCCATTGAAGCAACTTTCAAAAACGGCGTTTTAAAACTCACCCTGCCCAAACCGCCGGAGCTTGAAGCCAAGACCCGCAAGATTGAGGTGAGAAGGGGGTAGCCGTCTCAGTTTATTCGCCGCTCACCCCGGCGAAAGCCGGGGTCCAGTCAAACAATAAAACGACGGGATTCGCCCAGTACTTTTCTTGGTTCTGGATTCCGGCTTTTCAATTTGTCGGCCTTCGCCGACGGGCGCCGGAATGAGCGGTGGGAACCTCAGTTGCACTCCCTTCCCGCCCCTCAACCCAGAGAGGGTATTCTTACATAAAACCTATATTTGGTGCGTAGTTATCCCCGCCTCTAGAGACTGCTCGTATCATGGGCCCACGTTGATGAGCGTTTAAAGCAAAAGCGCCCGGAGACGGCATGTTGCGACAGCGGGTTTATCGCCCGCACGCCGCAGCGGGCTCTTTGACAATTGAATCTTTGGGCGCGCGGGCAAACCTCCTATGCGGAACGCCCTTCCACGAGCGGGCCTTTCGCTTGCGCGCGAGCGCGACTAAAACGGCGCATCCGTATAAGGTTGCCTTCGGCATGAGCGATCCTGCACCATCGACGCCCCCACGCTGGAGCGTCATCATCCCCGCCTATAATGAGGAAGACTTCCTCGCCGAGACCGTGGCGTCGATCAAAGCGCAGACCGTGACAAATGCAACGCTGATCCTGGTGGACAACAAATCTACTGACGGCACAGCGGCTGTGATGGAAGAAATTGCTGCGTCGTCACCGGAATGCACGGTCAAAATCCTGAGCGACGACCGCCCCGGCAAAATCAATGCGCTGGAGACCGGCATTGCAGCAGTTGAAACGGAGTTTGTCGCGCTGTGCGACGCGGACACGTTTTACCCGCCGGAGTATTTGGCGCGCGCGGAAGACATGCTGTCCGCATCGGAGGATGTCGCGGCCGCTTTTGCGTTCGGCATTTATGCTGACGACGGCAAGTTCCGCAGCTGGTATCGGCGCAACAAAGGCGCGCTGATGTCGTCGCTCGCCCGCAATCAGGGTCATACCGGCGGTTACGGCCAGACTTATCGCACGGCGAATTTGCGCAAGGCCGGCGGGTACACGGCGGCGATCTGGCCGTTCATGGTCGCCGACCATGAAATCGTCAATCGCGTCGCCAAGACCGGCGCGATTGCCTATCGCGCGGACCATTATTGCATCACATCCGAGCGGCGCGGCGCCCGCGGCAATGTCGACTGGCGCCTGCATGAACGGCTGCTCTACAATTTCCTGCCGCACAGCCGTCAGGACTGGTTTTTCTACCGCTATCTGAAGCCGCGTTTTGAGGCGCGCAAGATGTATAACGCAAATCTGCGTGATCGGGACTGGGAAGAAACGCAAAACGCCCCATCTGCCGACTGAAGCAGCCTTTTCCAAGCCTCGTGAAGCTGCTAGCCAGTCCGCAACTCAAAAAACATTTTCCGGGGACCCATGACCGACAAGACCAATCGACCCGCTTTCGCCACCCGCGTCATTCACGCCGGTCAGGAACATGACCCGACCACGGGCGCGGTGATGCAGCCGATCTATCAGACCTCCACCTACGCACAGGAAAGCCCCGGCGTGCACAAAGGCTTTGTTTATGCCCGCGGCGCGAACCCGACGCGCTTCGCCTATGAGCGCTGCATCGCCGACCTTGAAAACGGCTCGCGCGGTTTCGCCTTCGCATCGGGCATGGCGGCGATCGGGACGATGCTGGAACTGATGCCGGCGGGATCGAATGTCATCGCCATGGACGATGTTTATGGCGGCACGTTCCGCCTGTTTGAGCGGGTGCGCCGCGACTCAGCGAACATGTCATTCACATACATCGACCTGACGAAACCGGAAAACCTTGAAGCGGCAATCACGTCGGAAACCAAGATGGTGTGGATAGAAACGCCGACCAATCCGCTCTTGAAGATTGTTGATATCGAAGCGGTTGCGAAAATCGCGCACAAAAATGGGTTGCTTGTCGGCGTCGACAACACTTTCGCCTCACCCTATTGTCAGCGCCCGCTCGATTTTGGCGCCGACATCGTCATGCATTCGGCGACGAAATATCTTGGCGGGCACTCGGACGTTATTGGCGGCGTTCTTGTGGTCAACGACAAAGACCTTGGCGAGCGGCTTGCTTTTTTGCAAAACTCCATTGGCGGCATTCAGGCGCCGTTCGATTCCTTTCTGGCGCTCCGCGGGCTGAAGACGCTGGCGTTGCGGCTTGAACGCTCATCACAAAATGCAATGGCGCTGGCGGAATGGTTCGACGCGCACCCCGCCATCGACCGCGTGGTCTATCCGGGTCTTAAAAGCCACCCCGGACACGAAGTTGCAAAACGTCAGATGGATGCGTTTGGCGGCATGGTGACCATCTTCCTGAAAGGCGGACTGGACGCCGCGAAAGCGATGCTGGAACGGGTGGAGCTTTTCACCCTTGCGGAGAGCCTCGGCGGCGTTGAAAGCCTGATTGAGCATCCGGGCATCATGACCCACGCGTCTATCCCGCCTGAACGGCGCGCAGAACTCGGCGTTGATGACGCACTTGTACGCCTTTCCGTCGGCGTTGAGAGCATCGACGATCTGCGCCGCGATCTCGAAAACGCCCTTGCGGGGCTTTAGGTCGGATTACGGACCTGATGAATCATCCGGTCATCCCGGACGCGCTGCAGCATCTTTGATGATGCTGCGCAGAGCCGGGATCCAGCAAACAAAACATGCCGGGCGAAGCCCGACTCTATTCGTTTGAATGGATTCCAGCCTACGCGGGAATGAGCGGAGAAAAAATGTATCAAATCCACGACCGATTTTAGTGCAACAAGCGCCGCACTAAGACGCCGCGACGCTCACTTAATCCCTCCGCGCTGGTTTGATGATGGTGAGAGCGACGCCCGCCAGAATGATCACTGACGCCAGCGCCAGTTTCATCGTCAGCGGCTCGGCCAGAAACGCAGCGCCGCCGAGCGCTGTCACCGGCGGCACGAGCAGTTGCGAAACGCCGGCGCTGATCCGGCTGAGAGACGGCAATACGGCATACCAGATCGCGTATCCCATCGCGGACGTGACAACGCCCGATGCAATCGCCAGCCAAACAGCACTAGACGTCAGCTGAAAATCGCCGAGAAGCAGCGCCACCAAAACCGCCAACGGCGTCGCGCCAATAAAATTTCGCGTGGTGCGGCCAAGCGGGTCGCCTGCGCCGCGCCCCAGCAAAGTGTAAACGCCCCAGCCAACGCCCGCCGCCGCCATCATCAACACCGGCAGTATGGAAGCAGGGTTCGCGCGTTCGCCAACAAGCAACACCAGACCGCCAAAGGCGATGATCATGCCGCTTATCTCAAATGCGCCCGGCCGGTCGCCGCGCATCACGCCAACGATAAGAACCGTCATTTGCACAAGGCCGAACAGCAAGAGCGCGCCCGTCGCCGCATCAAGATCATTATAGGCGAGGGAAAACCCCGCCATATAAACGAAAAGCGCGATGACGCCGCCGATGTCTGCTTTTCCCGGCAGAATGATCTGCCCGCGCCACATGGCGAGCATGCACAACACAGCCGCGCCAGAGGCCAGCCTGACCGCTGCGAAGCTGGTTGCATCCATACCGCCATCGACCAACGCCGCACGCGTCAGCAGCGAATTTCCGGCAAACGCCGCGATCGCAATGGCGACAAGCGCCAACACCCGAAATCGCCATCCGCCGAGGGTGCTGGAATCATTCATGTCGAGCATATCGGGCGAATTCTCCAAGAATCGACTGGAATAACCGCCTGACTGTGACGAAAATCAGCCTCTCCGCAATGCCCTAGCCGTCCCCTTTGATCACAAGCCGGTGGGAAACGAGCGCTCGCTGTTCCGCTACCAGCCTCGCGAGGCTTTGATCGAGAGGCTATCCTTAATCCGCAGCCGAATCAGTGACATGGGCGCAAGGCTTGCTATGGTGCCAGACCCGCCTCATGGGCTCGCGCCGGCCCGAATAAGGAAATGACCATGGCCGACGCCGCCGAGACAGCCAGCTTTGCGGAGCGCATCGACAACGCCCTCACCCCGGTCAGCGATTTCGTCTCCTCGATCATTTTTTATTCTGTGGATTTTTTCGGCGTCTCTCTACCGCTGGTGGTGGTCTGGCTGATCGCCGCGGCGATCATTCTGACTGTCTCGCTCGGCTTTATCAATTTGCGCGGCTTCCGCCATGGCTGGCATCTGATCTTCAACCCACGCGAACATTTGGACGCCGCAGGCGAGATCTCGCACTTTCAGGCGTTGTCCGCCGCTCTTTCCGGCACGGTCGGGTTAGGCAACATCGCATCCGTTCCGGTCGCGATTATTCTCGGCGGACCCGGGGCGATCTTCTGGATGATCCTCGCCGGGTTTTTCGGCATGAGCACAAAATTCGCGGAGTGCGCCCTTGCCGTAAAATACCGCAAGGTTTTGCCCGACGGGCGCACGCTTGGCGGTCCGATGTTTTATATCGAAGCCGTGTTCTCCCGCATGGGGCTCAAAACCTTCGGCAAGGCGGCCGCTGTCTTCTTCGCCATCATGGCCATGGGCGGATCGGTCAGCGTCTTCCAGGTCAATCAGGCGCATGCGCAATTCGCCAACGTCACCGGCATTTCAATTCCGATCATATTCGGCGTCGTCATGGCGTCAGGGGTCGCCTTCATTATTCTCGGCGGCATCAAACGCATCGGCGGATCGGCGCGCATTATCGTGCCCCTGATGGGCGCGCTTTATGTGGGCTCGGCGCTGATCATCTTAGGGCTGAACATCACCGCCATTCCCGAGGCGATTACGACAATCTTTAAAAGCGCCTTTGGGCTTGAGGCCGCCGGCGGCGGGCTGGTCGGGGCGCTGATCAACGGCATGCGCCGCGCCACCTATTCCAGCGAGGCCGGCGTCGGCTCCGCCGCCATTGCGCACTCCGCCGTAAAAACCAATGAACCGCTGACGGAAGGCTATGTGGCGCTTTTAGAGCCTTTTATCGATACGATTGTCGTATGCACGATCACCGGGCTCGTTGTCATCGTCACCGGCGTTTACGAACCCTATCTTTTCAATCCGGATGTCGTCGGCATCGAAATTACCTCACAGGCCTTTGAAAGCGCCTTTGGCTGGTTTCCTTTTATTCTAATGATCGCGTCTATGATGTTCGCCTTTTCGACGCTAGTCAGCTGGGCGTTTTACGGGTCGCAAGCCGCCGCCTATCTCTTCGGCGCGACGAAACGCACGGACGTCATCTTTAAACTGACCTTGTGTTTCTTCCTGTCGACCGGCGCGGCGGTATCGTTGTCAGCCATCATCAATTTCATCGACTCAATGCTGTTTGCAATGGCGATCCCGAACATTCTGGCGCTCTATTTTCTATTGCCAGAGCTGAGGAGCGACGTGAAAGCGTATGAGACGAAGCATGGGCTTTGAGGTTGATACAGAGAGATCTGAACAATGCGAGCATTAGTCAAATTTTCAATTTCAATTGCCGCATTGATTTCAGGATATGCGACATCCAGTTCTGCCTCATCATACGCTGAAAATGGCTGCGAATTTTATTCTTCTAAAATTGATTCCCCGTCTCATCCCGGGCTGCAGGCATTGCTCCAGACGCTCCCGGAATCATCGTCCGTTATTTTTTGCAATGGCGAAAGAAATGTTGGGTTTTCCATACTTGACCCAATAGACAACAGAGATGGTGTTTCATTCTACCGAAGAAATTATTACGAAATGCCGGCTCACCATTTCTCGAAAGCCACAAGCGCCAAGGATCTGTTGTCAGCAAGACGGAACTTTCACCGTATAATGATGGCGTTAGATCCAAATTTGGAATTAACACATCAAAGTGAAGACATTGTCAGAACCAGTTCAACATCGCCGGGTACGTTCAAAATTCTGTACAATTTATGGATGGAAATTATTGAGGATTCACAGAAGCTCAAGAGCAAGTTTGATGTATCCGACCTAGATGGCGAAAGCAAAGCCCGATATGAAAAATTGCTTCAATCGCTAAACAATAGCACTGATGCAACGATTGAATACTTAGAGTTTAAGGAACTTCGCTTGGCCGATGGAGAAGGAATAGACCTAGAGTTCTTTCCAAGATTGACCGTTAACATTTCAACGAAAACTCATTGGTGGGAAATCGATTACGATATGCTCGGCAGTGAGCGATACACATTGCTGAATGTCGAACTGTGGCCAGAAGCGACCGAAACCAAATAAGAGAACCTAACCCGCGCGCGGATGCGCCTTATCGTAAACGCGCAACAAATTCTCAGCATCGATTTTCGTATAACGCTGCGTCGCTGCGAGCGATGAATGCCCGAGCAATTCCTGAATGGACCTGAGGTCCCCGCCGGCGGACAAAAGCTCCGTCGCAAAGGCATGACGCAATGCATGGGGCGTGGCGCTGTCCGGCAAACCAAGTTGGACGCGCAAGGTCGCCATGGTTCGCTGCGCCATACGCGGCGACAGAGCCTTGCCGCGCTTTGAAAAAAACAACGGGTCGTTTGCGTCCGTCCCATACGGACAAAGATCAAGATATTTATCCACCGCATCGCGCACAGCATCGATCACCGGGACAAGCCGCGTCTTTGCGCCTTTGCCAGTGATTCGCAGCGTATCTTCCAGCGGCGCATCGCTGCGTTTCAAGGAAAGCGCCTCCGCAATGCGTAATCCCGCACCGTAGAGCAGTGTAAAGAGCGCCGCGTCGCGCGCTTGCTCCCATGGCGTCGTCTGGGTCGATGTCTTTGTCTGCGCCGCCGCTGTCAGCAGGTTTTCTGCGTCCCGTCGCGCCACCGGTCTTGGGAGGCGTTCTTTCGCTTTCGGTCCGCGCATCACGGCGATAGCGTCGTTTTCGATATCGGCGCGTTTGTTTAAAAAACGAAAAAAGGATTTCAGCGCCGAGAGTTCGAGCTTGATTGACGGCGGTTTCAATCCATCGTTGCGCCGTGCGGCCAGATAGGCCCGGAAATCTTTGGTTTCGAGCGCTTCAAGATCAGCAGCGTCGGCAGTTCCGCCGATATGCGTGCGCAAAAAGGCGTCGAATCGATCAAGCGTCGCTTTGTAGTTACGGATCGTGTAGACGCTCGCCCGCTTTTCGGATTTCAAGTGGCGCTCGAACTGCGCTTGCCAAATCGCAAACGTTCCTCTTGTTGGTGTGTTTTTCGCTGCAGCCATCGTCCCCCTACTGGCGGCAACGAAAGTTAACAAAATCCTAACCCCCGCGTCATTGCCGGAACAAGTTCGAACCCGAAGGGAAATATCTATTGCACCACCAGCGCCGCAAGGTCAGCCCTCAAAAGATCAATACCGAAGCCCGTTTCCGACGATGTTGAGCGGATCATAGGATGCGCGGCGGGCCGGCGCTTGATGGCGCGCGCGGTCTTGTCTTCCAAAACTGCGAGCGCTGTCGGTTTGATCTTGTCTGTTTTCGTCAGAACGATCTGATAGGCCACCGCCGCCTCGTCCAGCATGTCCATGACCTCGCCATCGCTGTCTTTCAGACCATGGCGCGAGTCGACAAGCACGCAGACGCGCCGCAACACCGAACGCCCTCGCAAAAAAGACCGCGTCAGTCGCGTCCAGTTTTCAACTTCTGACCGCGACGCGCGCGCATAGCCGTAACCCGGCAAATCGACGAGACGCAAAACGTCGCCGAGATCGAAATAGTTGATTTCCCGCGTCCGCCCCGGCGTGTTGGAAGCGCGCGCCAATCCTTTTTGATTGGTCAGCGCGTTCAAAAGCGTCGACTTGCCGACATTGGAACGGCCCGCGAAAGCGATCTCCGGCGGCCCTTCATCGGGCAGGCCGTCAAGCTTGACGACACCCAGCATAAAGACCGCTTCGCGCGCAAAAAGCTTGCGGCCGTCTTCTAGCGCCTCTTTAGAAAACTCTTCCGCGTCAGCCACATCATTCGCCGGGCGCCGGGCTCTTTTTCGGCTTCATGAACGGCAAGCGCTCACCCCAATCTACCGAAACGCCGTTTTTTTTCATGATCAACCATTGCTGGAAGATCGACAGCGCCGTGTTCCAGAACCAGTAGAGCACGAGGCCCGCCGCAAACGGCGCGAAGATGAAGACAAAAACAAACGGCAACATCGCAAAAATCTGCGCCTGCACCGGATCGGTCGGCGGCGGGTTCAGCTTGGTCTGGAACCACATTGCGACGCCCATGAGAAGCGGCAGAATGCCAATCCCGAGAAACGCGCCAATTACTGGCAAGGCGGTCGGATCATAGGGCAGCAATCCGAATAGATTGAAAACCGTCGTCGGGTCTTGCGCCGCAAGGTCCTGAATATAAAGGAACGGCTGATGGCGCAGTTCGATGGTGACAAAGAGCGTTTTGTAGAGCGCATAAAAGATCGGCATCTGTAACAGGATCGGCAGACAGCCCGCGAGCGGGTTCATCTTCTCTTTTTTATAGAGCGCCATCATTTCCTGTTGCAGCTTCATCTTGTCGTCAGGGTAACTCTCCTGAAGTTTTTTGATTTCGGGCTGCAGCTTCTTCATCTTCGACATCGACTCATAGCCCTTATTGGCGAGAGGGAAGAGGATAGCCTTGATGATCAGTGTTAGGATAAGAATGGCGATGCCAAAATTGCCAATAAGATCGCCGAAGAAGTTGAGCGTATAAAAAATCGGCCGGGTCAGAAAGAACAGATGACCCCAGTCAACCGCCTTGTCGAAATCATATACGCCAAGTCCGCCGTCTTCGGGCTTGTTTTCATAGGACATCAGGACGTCAACATCCTTGGCGCCGCCAAAGACATGGGATGTAAGGCTCAATGTCTCACCCGGAGCGAGCGAGCGGGCCGGCAGGGAATAACTCGCGCGGAAAATCGGCGCGACTTGCGTGCCCACATTCGCCAGCGACGCCGTCATTTCTTCGTCCTGCGGCGGCACGGCGGCGGCGAGCCAGTATTTATTGGTGATGCCGACCCAGCCGCCCTCGCCTGAGGCGTTTACGTTTTTATTCTTGTTCTTTTTCAGCTTGTTATATTTGCGCTCATAAAGTTTTGTGCCGATGACGCCGAGCGGCCCTTCATGCAGGATCATGAAGTTTTTCAAGTCATCGGGAATGCCGCGCTGGATCACCAATGCATAAGGTGTCAGCGATTGCGCCTCATCGCCTTCGTTGCGCACGGTTTGCTCAATCGCAAACATGTAACGGTCATCAACGGAGATCGTTTTTTCAAAAACCAGGCCGCCCTGCCGGCGTGTCAGCGTCACCGGCGTCGTCGGGGTCAGTTGAGCGCCATCCGGCGCCGTCCATTTTGCGTTCTCGCCAACATCGCCGCCGGCGATCCAACCCTGCTGGGCGTAGTGACCATGTTCGGTTTCGCGCGGACTTAACAGGCGAATGACCGGGCTCAAAGGGTCAACTTCCTCATGATACTGAATGAGCTTCAGATCATCGATGCGGCCGCCCTCAAGATTGATCGAGCCTTCGAGATTGGGCGTGCGGATCGCCACACGCCCCGGCGCTTGCGCAATCGCTTCATCAACGGAGATTGTTTCCACTTCAGCCGGCATGCCGTTCAGGCCGGCGACCTCTCGCTCCTGATCGGTGATCTGCGACTCAGCCGCGGCTTCTCGCGCCTCGCGAAGCTGTTTGCGCTGCGGGCCGGCGATTGTGAGGTCCCAGATCAGGAGGACGCCCAGAGAAAGAACAATCGCCAGAAGAAAATTTCGATCCATGAGCAGTCTCAATATTTTGGGGGCGGGCGAGCCCGCACGGAGTAAAACTTATTTAGGGTTGCGGCGCAGGCTTAAAAGGGCGCGCTTCATATCGTCAAGCAGCACAGCGAAATTTCGGGTCCCGGCTGCCTTGCGGGCAATCAGCACATAATCGCATCCCGCAGACGCATAATGTGGGAAAATCTCGCCCGCAGCGGCGCGCAGGCGTCGGCGCATGCGGTTGCGGATCACCGCGCCGCCCATTTTCTTGGTGACCGTGAAGCCGATCCGGGCGGCCTCGCCATTTTCAGGGTTTTTCCGCGCCACCATCAAAAAACCGGGGCTGCTGGCGCGTTTTGCATCCCGCAACGCCAGAAAATCCCGTCTTTTTTTGATAACGGACACGGGCACAGGCTCGGGGTTCGCGCGATCTCCAGCGTCCGTGGACGCTGATTTGTGCTGGTTCAGGCCGATAGCTTCTTACGGCCCTTGGTGCGACGCGCAGCCAATATTTTACGGCCAGCCTTGGTCGCTTTGCGCGCACGAAAACCGTGGCGGCGCTTTCTTTTCAGCCGGCTCGGTTGGTAGGTCCGTTTCATTGTCTCAAATCCTCAAGAAATGGAGTTTTCGCAGCGCACGCCGGACAATGGCCAAAACCAAGCCGACAGAGCGAAAGCGGGGGATTAAACGCCCAAGCGAGCGCCGTCAACCGAATTGCGCCGGAAATGAGTGGATTTTCGGAAAACTTCGAAAAACCGGCCATTTCGCGCCTTTGTGACCGTCGCGGCGCGCAAAGTGACCCCCGCCCGGGAAAGTCTTGCGTAGAAAGCTCTGAAATTCAACGAACCACGCTGACAGACGGGATGCAAACACCTTATGACCATCACAAACGAAAACGGATCCGCGGTGACCACGCCACTTCCTTCAGATAGCGACAAAAGCCTCTTGCGCCGCATTGTACCGGTAGCCCTTGTCGCGGCGGGCCTCATCGCCTTCTTCGCGCTGGGCCTCGACAAGTATTTCTCTCTGGATGCGTTACGCGATAACCGGGACGCCCTGCGCGCCTGGGTCGACGCCTCTCCTCTTCTGGCGCTTGCGCTCTTTACGCTCGTCTATGCCAGCGCCGTCGCAATTTCGTTTCCCGGCGCATCCATTCTCACGGTGTTCGGCGGATTCCTGTTCGGACTCTGGCCGGGCGTCCCGGCGATTGTCATCGCCGCCACACTGGGCGGTACGGTTATCTTCCTCGCGTCAAAAACGGCGCTCAGCGATGTTTTAAGTAAGCGCGCAGGCGGCTTCGTCGCAAAGATGGAAAAAGGCTTTCATGAGCATGAGCTCAATTACATGCTGTTGTTGAGACTGATGCCGGTGTTTCCGTTCTGGGCGGTAAATATAGGCGCTGGGGTTGTCGGCGTCAGCCTCAGAAACTTTTTCATCGGCACCCTTGTCGGCATCATTCCCGGCTCCTTCGTTTACGCCAGTATTGGCAACGCGGCGGACACTGCTTTCGACGCCGGCGAGAATGTAACGCTGGCAGGCATCCTCTTTAAACCGGAGACACTGCTGCCGATTATCGGGCTTGCCGTATTGTCACTGCTGCCGATTATTCTGAAACGCTTTAACAAAGACGCCGCTCACCTGGATAAATCTGACGCATGACAAAGAGTATTGAGGCGGACATTTGCATTATCGGCGCGGGCTCTGGCGGTCTTTCCGTCGCCGCCGGCGCTGCGCAGCTAGGCCGCAAGGTTGTTCTGATTGAAAAAGGCGAGATGGGCGGCGACTGCCTGAACACCGGCTGTGTTCCGTCAAAGGCGTTGCTCGCCGCCGCATCGCGCGCCCACGCTATCCGCACCAGTGGAAAGTTCGGCGTCACAAGCGCAGAACCCCAGGTCGATTTCTCAGCCGTCATGGACCATGTCCACGGCGTCATCAGCGCCATCGCACCCATCGACAGTCAGGAGCGCTTTGAGGGTCTCGGCGTCACGGTTTTGCGCGAACACGCCTCATTCACGGGCCCGCGTCAGTTGAAAGCAGGGCCGTCAATCGTCAATGCAAAACACTTTGTCATTGCAACCGGGTCAACGCCTTTCGTTCCGCCGATCAGCGGCCTTTCCCAGGGCCCCTACTTCACCAATGAAGACATCTTCAATAATCGCACCCTTCCGGATCATCTGATCGTTATTGGCGGCGGGCCGATCGGGGTTGAACTGGCGCAGGCGCATCGCCGCCTTGGTTCAAAAGTCTCGATCGTCGAAGGCCAAACCATTCTCAATAAGGACGACCCTGAACTTGTCTCAATCGTGCGCGACCAACTGATCGACGAAGGCGTGAAAATTTACGAAGGCGCCATGGTGGATGCAGTCATCCATAACGCCGATGGCGTTAGCGTTGCGGTTGACGGGCAAACGATCTCGGGCTCGCATTTGCTGGTCGCCGTCGGGCGCAAGCCGACCGTGGACGGCGTGAACCTTGAAGCGGCGAACGTGCAATTCGATCCACGAGGCGTCAAAGTCGACAAACGCCTGCGCACCAGCAATAAACGCATCTACGCCATTGGCGATGTCATTGGCGGACGACAGTTTACGCATGTCGCCGGCTATCACGCCTCAATTATCGTGCGAAATATGCTGTTCAAAATGCCGGCGAACAACAATGACGATCAGGCGCCATGGGTTACCTATAGCGACCCGGAACTCGCCCATGTTGGTCTGACTGAAGAAGACGCTCAAAAAAACCACAATGACGTAACGGTATCACGTTGGTCATTTGACGAAAATGACCGCGCGCAGGCCGAACGCAACACGAAGGGCCTTGTCAAAGTCGTCACCGACAAAAGCGGTGGAATTTTAGGCGCCTCCATTGTCGGTCCTGGCGCAGGCGATCTCATTCAGCCATGGGCGTTCGCACTGTCGAATGGGCAGAAAATAAAAGCATTTACGAACTACATCGCCCCTTACCCGACCCGCGGAGAAGCCTCAAAGCGCGCCGCCGGCGCATTTTATACGCCAACGCTTTTTTCGAAAAAGACAAAAATGCTGGTATCGTTTCTGTCGATCTTTGATTGACCAAAACCTCAAGTGAGTGTTCCGCGCATGCCTTACGTCGCTGCCCTCGAAAACCGGTCGCTCTCCACCAAGCTTTTGCTGCTGACGGTTTCATTCATCCTGCTTGCGGAAATTGTGGTGTTGATCCCATCTGTCGCCAAGCAACGAACCGATTGGTTTAACGCGCGCATCGAAGCGGCGTATCTTGTTTCTCTGGCGCTTGAGGGCCCGCGTGACGCAATGATGGACGAAGATGTCGCGAGGCAGCTTTTCTCCACCGCTAATATTCTTGGTGTCACAGTCAATCAGGATAATATTCGTATGCTGATCTTGGCGCCGGAAATTGACCCTCACGGCCCGCCTCGCATGCACCGGGTGGATCTTCGCGATCAGATGCCCACGAATATGATCGCCAATTCATGGGCGACGGTCTTTTCAAAAGGCGACGATCTCATTCAAGTCACGGGTGCGCCGCGCTTCGCCGCCGATCAGGCAGTTGACATTATCGTTTCACAAAGAGCGCTTCGCAGCGATCTGATCGCATACGCCCGCAATATTCTTTGGCTGTCGCTGGTGATTTCCAGCCTGACCGCGGGGCTGGTCTTCTGGGCGTTGAACAGAATTATTGTGCGGCCCGTGCGGCGGCTAACAAAAGACATGACTGCTTTTGAGGCCGATCCGGATCAGGCGGCGCATATTCATATTCCAAGCGCGCGCCAGGATGAAATCGGCGCCGCTGAACGCAGCCTCGCCGCTATGCAACGCAGGATTTATGAACTGTTGAGCGAACGCCGGCGGCTTGCTGCACTGGGCGCCGGCATTTCGAAAATCAGTCATGATCTGCGCAACATTCTAGCGTCTGCGCAATTAATGTCGGATCGGCTTGCGAAAAGCGATGACCCCCGGGTTCGAAAGCTCAGCCCACGGTTGATTTCAGCGCTGGACCGCGCAATCGTTTTGAGCCGTAATACCCTGACCTATGGCCGGATGGAGGAAAGCGTTCTCAGTAAGACGCCGGTCGATCTACATGACCTGGTCACAGAAGTTTTCGAAGACACTGCGGCAATGGGGGTCGAAACTGAAAACAAGGTGCCAGAGGATATAAAGATCAACGCAGACCGGACACAGCTCTATCGAAGCTTTTTCAACCTGGTGCGCAATTCAATTGAAGCCATGACGCCTGACGGCGCCAATGACAATAATCCGCCAACGATGTTGGGGTCTGTAAGCATTGATGCCGAAAAGTCCGATCACGAACTTCGCATTCGTCTTACCGATACCGGTCCCGGCATCCCCGATCATGCGCGCGAGTTTCTGTTCGAGCCGTTCAAAGGCTCAAAAAAGCCTGGCGGGTCCGGCCTTGGGGTCGCCATATCGGCGGAAATCATCCGCGCTCACGGTGGCGAGTTGTCGCTGAAGGATACAAACGCAAGCGGCGCCATTTTTGAAATCGTACTGCCAGTCGTCTCCCTTAATCAGTGAACGGCGACGCCGGCGCCGGGCCGGCGTGGATCGGCGGCGCCGAACACATAACCGTCTTCGATCATAATACTGTTAGCGCTGCCCATAACGCGCCGCGCATAGGCGCCGTCATCGTCTTTTCTTATCTTGAAGCCGCGGCTCTCAAGAATGCGCAGCGTATCCGGCGACACGCCCGGCTCCTGCACAACGACATCCGGCAGCCACTGATGATGAATGCGCGGCGCACTCACCGCCTGCATAACATTCATGTCAAAATCGACCGTATTCAATATCACCTGTAGCACAATGTTGATAATAGTGCTGCCGCCCGGACTGCCAGTAAGGAGCCAGGGCTCGCCGTCTTTCAATACAATCGTCGGCGTCATCGACGACAAGGGCCGCTTTCCGGGCTCAATGGCGTTCGCCGTTCCGCCGATCAGCCCAAAGCCGTTCGGCGCGCCGGGCTTGGCGGAAAAGTCATCCATTTCATTGTTTAAAACAAAGCCGGCGCCATCGACGCTATAACCGCTGCCAAAAAAGAAATTAAGCGTCGTCGTTGCAGCGACAGCATTGCCATCTTTATCGACCACAGAATAATGCGTCGTTTCCGGGCTTTCATCGACCGGCCCAAGCCCCGGCTTCACATCTGATGACAATGACGCTCTGGCGGGATCGATCTGCGCGCGCAGCCGCGCAGCGTAGTCCTTGTCTGTCAGCGCATCGATCGGCACGTCGAAAAAGTCAGGATCGCCAAGATATTCCGACCGGTCTGCATAGGCGCGGCGCATCGCCTCCACCAACACAGCAATGTAATCGGCGCTGTTATGCCCAAGTACGGCCAGGTCATAACCTTCAAGAATATTCAGCATCTGGATGACATGAAGGCCGCCCGACGACGACGGCGGCATCGAGATGATGTCATGGCCGCGATACGTTCCCCTTAGCGCCGTGCGCTCAACGGCGCGATAATCTTTCAAATCTTGCGTTGTGATCAGGCCGTCATTCGACAGCATCTCTTGCTCAATCAGCGCCGCCGTCTCGCCATCATAAAAACCGTCGGCGCCGTGCTTCGCAATCCGCTTCAAGGTTTTTGCAAGATCCTTTTGAACGAAACGCTCACCAGTGCGGTAGACGCTCCCGTCTTCTTTATAATAATAGTTGATAGAAGAAGGATCACGTTCAAAGCGCGCCCGGCTGCGCGCCAACGCCTGAGCCAGCGCGCGCGGCATCGGAAAGCCCTTGTCCGCTAACTGGATCGCCGGGTCGATTACTTTTTTCAGCGGTAGGACGCCATATTTCTCCTGCGCCATCACAAGCCCCATCACGGACCCCGGCACGCCCGCCGACAGCCTGCTGAAGCGCGCGCGGTTGTTATCCACTTCGCCATCGGCATCGAGAAACATGTCTCGATGAGCGCCGCCCGGCGCCATCTCGCGATAATCGATCGCGATCGGTGCGTCCTGATCTGCAAGCTTGATCAGCATGAAGCCGCCGCCGCCGATATTGCCCGCCTGCGGATGCGTCACGGCGAGCGCAAAACCGGTCGCCACCGCCGCATCGACAGCATTGCCGCCAGCCGCCAGAATATCGCGGCCCACTTGCGCTGCGATTTCTTCCTGGGCGGCGACGGCGCCGTTTTCGCCGATGACCGGGTGAAAACGGGAATTATAAGAAATGAGCGCCTGTTCGCCGGCTGACTGCGCGTGCGCCGGCTTAAAACCTGCTGTCGCCATTAAAGCGGCGCTCAGAAAAAAGGCGGCCAGCCGATCAGGGCGGAACCGCGAACTACGATTGGAGGTCATCAAAAATCCTGTAATCATTTTTCCCTAGCCGCCGACTATACGGCTCACCGGGCCGCCTCGAAACCCTAAATACTTTGCGGCCTTCAGGATTTTATCGGCTGGCGCCGGCCCGCTCGGACCTCAACGCTTGCATTGCGCCCCGCCTTGGGGTTAAACCCCGCCTTCCGGCGCGGGACAACCGCGCCGCTCAGCGCGCCCGTAGCTCAGCTGGATAGAGCACCAGACTACGAATCTGGGGGTCAGAGGTTCGAATCCTTTCGGGCGCGCCATTATATTTCAAGCAAAACCGCCTTCAAACAATCTCCAAGCCATCAAAAAGCGGGTCGTTTTCAGCGTCATGTTCGACAGAAGCGAGAACGTCCTCCGCTTCGTTCAGGCTTCCAACACGCGCAACATGAAACAACGCATCGCCGCGGTTAACGACGGGCCGTTGAGACTGCTGCCTGTGCTGACAAGAAACCCTTGCAACATCACAAAGCGATTTTCATTTCTTGTCCTTTGAATATGATTTTTCAGCAGACCGACCGGCGCAGTAAGAGCGTCCCGGATCAATAACAAATTTATCTCTCACAGCTTCACGACCGATCAGCATACGGAAACCAAGCTGATCTCTATTTGTGAGCGTCACTTCAATCATGAGTTTTTCGGCGCCAATCTCCGCCATTGTTTCGATAACATAGCGCATTTCACTGTGTCCGGTGGAACTTGTTACTCGTCGCTGCTCCTTAACCGGCGCCTCACAACGAATTTCGGGTTTCTTGCGACGCTGCACCGGATGAATAAAGAACTCCACATACGCAACGCCGTTTTTCTCGAACGGGCGTATCCTGTAAGCATGCAGAGCTGACGTTCTGGCGCCGGTATCAATTTTCGCCTTTATCGGCGGCGCCCCTAATTCAGGCATTCGCACCCATTCGCGCCATCCGATGATGAACTTGCCGCCAAGCGTCGCCTTTTTCGGAGCACTTTTAGCGCTTCGTGTCGTTGTCACTGCTGACGCCTTTGATGCCGCTCTTCATCGCCGCTGTGGTTCAATCCTGACGATAATCGCCCGCCTTCGCTTGAATAAATGTATTGGTTGGCGTCGGCCAGCCTTTTCCACCCTAAAAACCACCCTATTTCAAGCGCCAAGACTTGACGCAAAGCGCTAACGCGCCGATGAGCGCGCCATTCCAACCTACTGAAAGCCATGACTGAAGATTATCGCAACAGACGCACTTTTGCCATTATCTCCCATCCGGACGCCGGCAAGACGACGCTTACGGAAAAGCTGCTGCTTTTCAGCGGCGCGATCCGGCTCGCCGGCGAGGTAAAAGCGCGCGGTGAGCGCCGCCGCGCCCGTTCCGACTGGCTGGCCATTGAACAAAAGCGCGGCATCTCCGTCACCACTTCCGCAATGATGTTTGAACATGACGGTGCGATCTTCAATTTGCTCGATACGCCCGGCCACGAAGATTTCTCCGAAGACACGTATAGGACGCTTACCGCTGTCGACAGCGCGATCATGGTGATCGACGCAGCGAAGGGGATTGAAACGCAAACACGCAAATTGTTCGAAGTTTGTCGTTTGCGCGATATTCCGATCATCACCTTTGTCAACAAGGTTGATCGCGAAGGCCGCGATCCGTTCGAGTTGATGGATGAGGTTGCTGACCAGCTCGCCCTCGATGTTGCCCCAATGGTCTGGCCGCTCGGGACTGGGGGGCGCTTTAGAGGGTGTTACGATCTTGCACATGATCGCGTTGCGCTTTTGGCGAACGACGATAGCGGCCGTTTTGAAAAGTCCGTTCAGCTCAATGGACCGGAAGACCCAAAACTTGATGCGATCATTGGCGTCGATGAAAGCGCAGAGGCGCGAGAGACCATGGAACTCGCGCGCGAAGGCTATGCCGCGTTTGATCAAGGCGCATTTTGCGATGGGACCTTGACGCCGGTTTATTTCGGCAGCGCTCTTAAAGAATTCACGGTGACGGAGTTGTTGCGTGATATTGGCAAATATGCGCCGCCGCCTCGGGAGCAACAGGCGGGCGACCAGAAAATACAGCCTGACGATCCGGCGGTTTCCGGTTTCGTCTTCAAGGTTCAGGCGAATATGGACCCAAACCACCGCGACCGCATCGCTTTTGTACGAATGAGCTCGGGCGCCTTTAAGCGCGGCATGAAGCTGAAAGTGACTCGCACCGGTAAAGCGCTGGCGGTCAATAATCCGATTTTTTTCATGGCGCAGGATCGTCAGCTTGCGGAAGAAGCTGTCGCCGGCGATATTATCGGTATTCCCAATCACGGGGCGCTTGGCGTTGGCGACACGCTCAGCGAAAAAGACGGACTGCAATATTCCGGATTGCCGGATTTTGCGCCGGAGATCATTCGCCGCGTCCGCCTTGATGATCCGATGAAATCGAAACAGATGAAAAGGGCCATGACAGCGCTCGCCGAAGAAGGCGCGAGCCAGATATTCACGCCTATTCTGGGCGCCGACTTCTATGTCGGGGTGGTTGGTACGCTGCAGCTCGACGTAATCGAAGCACGGCTGAAAGCAGAATATGGCGTTTCCGCCACGCTGGAGCCTTGCGGATTTGAAACCGTGCGCTGGCTCCACGGTGAAGATGAGGCGGCGCAAGCCTTCGTCAGCAAGAACCAAGGGGCTATTGCGCATGATCGATATGGCACGCCCGTCTATCTCGCCCGGTCGGCGTGGGAAGCCAGCTATGCCGCAGAAAAAAATCCGGACGTGAAATTCCTGAATACCCGCGAAAGAGTTTAGCAGCCCCCGCGACCAAATGAACATTTGAAATTTGCCGCCAGCGCGCCAACATCAAATAAAGAAAAAGGGAGACAACCATGGCGCATACGCCACATGAATTGGCGGAAGATTTTCCGGGACAGGCCGACAAGATTCACGAATTAAAAATGAATGATGCCCATTTCGCGCGCCTTGCCGATGAGTATCACACGGTCAATCGCGAAGTGCATCGGGTCGAAACAGGTGTGGAAGCCGCCAGTCAGGAACGCGAGGAAGAACTGCGCAAGACCCGCATGCGTCTGAAAGACGAAATCGCAGCGATTCTCTCAAAGGCGTGATTTTCGAGTAAGCTGACACGAGCTTTTTACACGACGAATCGTTCGGCGGCGCCAGTCACCTGTGGTAGCGTCCCTCGCAAAACAACGAGGGAGGATCTATGACTGATCGCGATCCGGAAGGCGCCCGGCTGCCAATCAAAATCGATACGACGTCAAATGGCGAATTCGAACCTGTCGCCCTCGAAAAACGCAATATAGTCGGCAATGCTCTCGCCCATGCCTGGGCGGGAAAAAATGCGCATCGCCTTGGCGTCGATCGTCGCGCATTTATGATTTCAAGCTGCGGCGCCGCTTCGTCCCTCCTCGCCATCAATCACGCTAATGCTACGGCAGGCAAAACCGGCGGCGCATTTGATATAGCCGCCGAGGCGGCGCTCGATGCAGACGCAGCAATGGAGGCGCTCGACGGAAGCGAGTTTATCTTTGATGTCCAGGGGCATTATGTGGACCCGACCGGCGCCTGGCTACAAAATGCAGCGCCCGGCGCCAAACCGTTTTCAGGCATGCCGAATGCCTGCGTCGCGGCCGCAGACAAAGACGATCTGGAATATCTGAAATGTTTGAATGCGGATGAGTTCGTCAAGGACGTGTTCCTTGATTCCGACACCGATATGATGGTGTTGTCTTTCGTTCCCAGCCGGCGTGATGCGGAGCCCCTGACCATTGAAGAAGCCGATCAAACAAGGCGCATCGTGGACGCTATGGAAGGCGACCACCGCCTGATGCTGCACGGGAGAGTCAATCCTAATCAGCCCGGCGATCTTGAAGACATGGACCGCCTAGCGGCCGACTTTCCTATCGCCGCATGGAAAACCTACACCCAGTGGGGACCCGATGGTAAAGGGTTTTTCATGACCGACGATGCCGGCGAAGCGATGATTGAGAAGGCGAAGACGCTCGGAATTAAAAATATCGCCATCCATAAAGGACTTTCTTTCGGGCCTAACTCTTATGAACATTCTCTGTGTTCGGATATTGGCGAAGCCGCCAAACGCCACCCGGACATCAATTTTATTCTCTACCACTCCGGCTATGACACCAATGTGGCGGAAGAGGCGTTTACGCCCGGCGCAGGAAAAGAAGCGGGGATGGATGTCCTATGTCAGTCGCTGATTGATGCAGGCGTCAGCCCAAATAAAAATGTTTATGCGGAACTCGGCTCTACCTGGCGGTTTTTGATGCGCGATCCGGATATGGCGGCGCACGCCTTAGGCAAGCTCATTAAATACTGTGGCGCCGACAATGTTTTGTGGGGGACAGATTCAATTTGGTACGGCTCTCCGCAAGATCAGATTCAGGCGTTTCGCGCTTTCCAAATTTCCGATGAATTTCAGGAGCGGTTTGGTTACGCCGCGATGACCAAAGAGTTGAAAGCGAAAATCTTTGGCCTGAACGCCACGAAACCCTATGGCATTTCTTTGGAAGAAGTTACCAAACGCGCCGCCCGCGATGACCTGACCAAGCGCAAACACGCCTATGTTGAGCACCCTGACCCAAGCTTCGCCACATACGGCCCAAAGACCCGGCGAGAGTTCCTCAACTTTAAGGCTCTTGGTGGTTAATTTCCGTCTCATTCTGGTACGGAAATCAGCTCCGAAATAGCTTTTTCCTATCAATACTTTCTGTTGGTTAGGCTTATTTTTAAGCCGCGCCTGTCCTATTTAAGCGTCACAGCGAACCCGGACCCCAAGCCGGAATTCGCTGCCGAAGCCCTGATTTCTTCCGCCCCTCTCCCCCAGGAAGAATCACCCAACGGCTCCGCCTCGCCCTAACAGGCGGAGCCGTTTTTAGACCGGAGGATGAAAATGCGAGTGATTGGTCTGACGATGGTTTCCGCACTGTTAGCGACGAACGCCGCCGCCTTCGATGCGACTTACAACACCAACTGGGCGCTTTCAGGCGTTACCCCGGTTACGCATATGGACGGTCAAGCGACTGCCGATGCACAACCGCTGGTTCTTTCCGCGGCAGCCTTTGAGGCGCCTGACGCGCAAGCGCCGTCATTCGAAACTTTACCGGCCGCTGCAGACATCTCAAAGACCGCCGGAATTTCGAAGAAAACGCCTGGCGCAGAAGCAGTCAAAAGCCGACAGCCGACGACAATGATTTTCGCTTCTTTTGAAACTCAAGCCGAACCTACGATTTTTAACTCAAATGCTCCCGCATCAACCGGCGAGCTAAATCAACTGATTGATGAAAAATGGCGCGCTGCCGAAGAATTCTATGTCGCCGACTTTTTCAAAGCCCATCAATAGGCGCGAAAGCGCGGCAGGAGCATTCCCGGTTTCCCTCCCGGCTCCTGCCCGCTGAGCGCGTATTATTCTACCAGCGGCTCACACTCTTATAAATATTTAGACGAATACCTAGCTAAACGACCTGGATTATTTCCAAATCGACTTGCCCGATCCCGGCAAGCCTAACTGCATCCAAATCTCATCGACGCGCTTTATTACGTCATCAGTCATGTGAATTTCCTCACCCCATTCGCGCTTGGTTTCAGGCGGCAGTTTATCCGTCGCATCAAGGCCGATTTTTGAACCGAGTGATGGTTCCGGCGAGGCGAAGTCGAGATAATCGATTGGCGTATTCTCAATAATGGTGATGTCACGCGCCGGGTCCATTTTCGTGGAAATCGCCCACATCACTTCCTTCCAGTCACGCGCATTCACATCATCGCCGACAACGATAATCCATTTCGTATACATGAACTGGCGCAGATAAGACCACGCCCCCATCATCACCCGCTTGGCGTGACCGGGATAAGCTTTCTTCATACTGATGACCGCAATGCGATAACTGCACCCCTCGGGCGGCAACCAGAAATCAGTGATTTCCGGAAACTGCTGCTGCAGAAGCGGGATGAACACTTCATTCAACGCTTCGCCCAAAACACTCGGCTCATCGGGCGGACGCCCGGTAAAGGTCGAGAGATAGATCGGGTCGCGCCGGTGCGTAATTGCGGTAATAGTGAATGTCGGGAAGCGCTCAACCGAATTATAGTAACCGGTATGATCCCCATACGGGCCTTCATCCACATACTCGTCAAGCGAGACATAGCCCTCAAGGATGATCTCCGCTTCGGCGGGCACTTTCAACGGTTGCGTCTTGCAATCAACTAGTTCGGCTTTCTTGCCTCGCATAAGGCCTGCAAAATGATATTCCGATAGTGTATCCGGCACTGGCGTCACGGCGGCTAGGATCGTACCTGGGTCGGCGCCAAGAACCGCCGCGGCAGGCAAAGGCTCCATCTTTTCGTGTTTCCAACGCTGATGATGCTGCGCGCCGCCGCGATGTTTTAACCAGCGCATGATGGTTTTATTTTTGGCGAGCTTTTGCATCCGATAAATGCCGAGATTGAAATCATCCTCACGCTTATCGCCTGGTCCTTTTGTCACGATGAGCGGCCAGGTAATCAGCGGCGCCGGCTCGCCCGGCCAGCATGTCTGGATCGGCAGCGCATCGAGATCGATTTCATCGCCGGTTTTTACGACTTCCTGAGCCGGCGCGGACCCAAAAGTTCGCGACGCCGGCTTCATCGCCATCACCGTTTTCAGAAGCGGCGCCATCGCCAGCGCGTCCTTGACGCCCCCAGGCGGTTCAGGTTGGCGCAAGAAGGCCAGAAGCTCGCCAACTTCGCGCAGTTCCTCAGACGTCGTGCGGTCTTTGCCTTGGAGAGTCACCCCCATCGCGACCCGCTTGACCGTACCGAAGAGGTTTACGAGCACAGGCATTAGAGACGGCGAGCCATCATCCATCACCGGGCTCTCAAAAAGCACCGCCGGCCCTCCCTCTGCGAGAAGCCGGGTCTGGATTTCCGTCATTTCAAGATTGATCGAGACTGGTTCTGTAACGCGAACCAACTCGCCAGCGGCTTCCAGTTTTTCGATAAAATCACGTAGGGACTTATAAGACATCGCAAAATCCTAGCGCGACC
Source organism: Pseudomonadota bacterium (assembly GCA_039196665.1). GTDB lineage: Bacteria > Pseudomonadota > Alphaproteobacteria > Caulobacterales > Parvularculaceae > Hyphococcus. The sequence goes on from JBCCUQ010000006.1 coordinate 157,121, forward strand.
GCATCCGGCTGCCTATGCGGCAAGACGAAAATGTTGCAACGCCACGAAACAGCTCAAACTATCCCTTACTGAATTGTGAAGCTTTGAGTTAACTGTATTTTCGCCCTCACCCTTTACGGTGAGCCGCCCGAAGCTTAAGTAGATTGCACGGCAACAAGTATTTGTTGAGTGCGCGCAGACGGTTAACGAGCCCTGACCATCTGCGGATTTTGGTATGGGAGTGTTGAGGCGGCGATGTTGCCGATTTTGCATCAGGTTTTTGGATCGACGCTTGTGGTTGCGGGATTAATTGTCCTGCCCCTACCGATCCCGTTTGGCCTGATCATGTTGACCATCGGCTTTGCATTGCTAGCGCCTTATATTCCAGTCATTCAACGACTGATTCGCCATATGCGGAGAAAATGGCCAAACCTTGATATCCAGTTGCTTCGCCATCGACACAAATTTCCGCCGGTGATTCGAAAAACGATCGACAAGACACATCCCGTCACGCCGGCTGAATAAGCCCTATCCCAGCTTTGAAAAATCCGGTTTGCGTTTCTGCATGAAAGCCATGCCGGCTTCGCGGAATTCGTTCGAACCGAGCCGAGACGCGAAGTGCTCGCCCTCTTCCGTCATCTTTGCAATTACTGCGTCGCGGTCCGGTTTCATCAACTGCTTGGTCAGGCGAATCGCCGTCGGGGCCTTGGCGGAAAGATCATGTGCAGCCGTCAGCGCCGTCTCCTCCAGCGAGCCCGGTTCGACCACATCATTTACAAACCCGAAATCACGAGCGCGCGCTGCATCGATCTTCTTACCCGCAATCAGCATTTCAGCGGCTCGTTGGTGGCCCGCCATGCGCGGCAGCAGCAAACTTGACGCCGCCTCCGGGACAAGGGCGAGATCAACGAAGGGCGTGTGAAAGGTCGCATTGCTTGACGCGTAAACGAGATCGCAATGAAACAGCATGGTGACCCCTACACCAACGGCGCCGCCCTGCACGGCTGCAATAAGTGGCTTTTCGGCGCTGGCGAGACCAAAAAGAAACCGCATGACAGGCGGCGTCTGATGCGGATCGCCGAGGCCTGCGTCGCCAGCCATGAAATCGCTTATATCGTTGCCGGCGGTGAAAATGTCGCCGACGGCCTCAAACAGAACGGCGCGCACGCCATCGTCATCTCTCGCCGCGTCAAGGGCGTCAGCGAGTGCAGCATACATCGCGGCGGTGATGGCGTTCTTTTTTTCGGGTCGGTCGAATGCAACCCGCATTACGGAACCATCCTGCGTTACTTTTATATGCTCGCTCATCATGCTTTTTCCTCATGCCAGCTAATACCGAAATTCACTTGACGCTTTCACCCCGGCGGGATCAAGAACTACCAACAGCAAGGACTGATAAATGCATATCTGCATTCTCGAAACCGGTGAACCGCCCGCGCCGCTCGACCGTGAATTTGGCGGCTATCCGGCAATGTTTGAGCGACTTTTGTCACCGCTGGCGCAGAATTTTTCCTTTTCTTCAGTCGCAATCCACAGCGGCGAGCCCGCCCCGGCGATTGGTGCTTTTGACGGGCTTTTGATAACCGGATCGCCAGCCGGTGTTTATGACCACCATGACTGGATCGCGCCTGCCGAGGAACTGGTGCGCCAGACGGCGATGGCGAGCAAGCCGCAAGTCGGCGTTTGCTTTGGCCATCAGCTGATGGCGCAAGCGCTTGGCGGCCATGTGCAGAAATCCGATAAGGGTTGGGGCGTCGGCATACATGAGTATGAGATCACATCAGTGCGCGACTGGATGACCCCGGCGCAACCCGGAGGCGGTCGCCAAGCCTGACCTTGAGAGCTATGAGACCCACTCGGATCGCGACCTCCTTGCAAACTGGATCGTCAAATTTTTTAAAACCCATGAGCGGTAAATATGACTAACCTCACCCTCACCATTGGCGACAAGAATCTTTCCTCCTGGTCATTCCGGCCGTGGTTTTTGATGACGCAGGCCGGCATTCCGTTTGCGGAAGAAAACATAAAGCTGGACCGTCCGAACTCACGAAAAATCTTAAGCGAAAAATCTCCGTCTGGCCTGGTGCCGTTTTTGACGCATAAAACCGAAATGGGCGACATTCAGGTCTGGGATTCTGTCGCGATTGCAGAATATCTGAACGATGTCTTACCGGAAAAACAGCTATGGCCGACGGACATCGTCGCGCGCGCCTTCGCGCGGTCGCTGGCGGCGGAAATGCATTCCGGCTTTTCCGCGCTGCGCACCCTGTGGCCGATGATGTTCACTCGTGAAGGTTTGCGCCATATGACTAGCGGCGGCGTCCAGCGCGACATCGATCGGATTAGCCAGTTATGGACCGAGGCGCGAACCCGCTTTGGCGCCAAATCAGCCGGTGATGAAGGCTTCCTTTTCGGCAAGCTCTCCATTGCCGACGCGATGTACGCGCCCGTCGTCTCGCGGTTCAGCACGTATGGCCCAGTGGCCGTCAGCGATGAGGCCGCCGCTTATATGGAAGCGATGCAGCGGACAGACGCCTGGCGGGCATGGGGCGAAGGCGCTCGAGCGGAGATTGGCGTCTAGCCCCGCTTGCGCGCCCGGACACAAGCCTCTATCTCCCGGCGTCATGGACACTAAAGACGCAGAGCTGATTCTCACCGCCCTCCTTGCCGACGCCAAAGCCGCGGGTGCGGACGCCGCCGATGCGGTTGTCTATAACGCCGTTTCGCATGGCGTTTCCTGGCGACTCGGCAAGCTGGAAGACGTGGAGCGCTCGGAAAGTACTGATCTTGGCTTACGGGTCATGATCGGCAAGCGGCAAGCCTCGGTTTCAACGACGGATCATTCGCGCCAGTCCCTTAACGAGCTCGCTGAGCGATGCACGGCGATGGCGAAAGCAGCGCCTGAAGATCCCTTTTGCGGGCTCGCGCCGTCAGATCGCCTCGCCTCGCCGCCTTACAAGGATCTTGATCTCGGAGACTATGCTGAGCCGTCAACGGAGGACCTCAAAGCGCGCGCAGCGGAATGCGAGGAAGCCGCGCTCGCCATCAAAGGCGTCGCCAATTCCAGCGGCGCCGGCGCGAGTTATTCGGAAGGTCAAAAATGGTTCGCCACCAGCCATGGCTTTTTCGGCGAGGCAGGCGGCTCCCATCACTCAGTTTCCGTCAGCGTTCTGGCGCAGGATGAAAACGGGATGGAGCGCGATTACGATTATGATTCAAAAACCCATCTCGTTGATCTTCTCCCGGCCAGCGCCATCGGCGAAAGCGCGGGACAACGCGCCGTTCGGCGTCTGTCACCGAAAAAGATTAAAAGCCGTTCGGCGCCGATTGTTTTTGACAACCGCCTCTCGCGCTCGCTGTTGTCGCATCTTGCTGGCGCCATCAATGGCTCAGCCATTGCGCGCGGCGTGAGCTTTTTAAAAGACAAAAAAGGCGAACGAATTTTTGCTGACGGCGTCTCGGTCATTGACGATCCACATATTGCCCGCGGCGCGGGATCACGCCCCTTTGATGGCGAAGGCGTTACAAACAGCCGTATTGATATCATCAAAAACGGCGTATTGACGGACTGGATGCTCAATACAAGCCAGGCCGAACAGCTCGGCCTGCAAACGAACGGGCGCGCCACGCGAGGCGTCAGCGGACCGCCGGGCGCCGGGTCCACTAATCTTTATCTGGAGCCAGGCGACGCATCGTTTGATGAGCTGTTACAAAAAGCGGGTGAAGGTCTATTGCTAACCGACATGTTTGGTCCGCAGGTTAATCCCAACACCGGCGATTACTCCGTAGGGTGCTCGGGATTTTGGATCGAAAAAGGACAAATCGCCTACCCGGTCAGTGAAATCACCATCGCGGGCAATCTTCTGGAAATGTATGGGAGCCTCATTCCAGGCGACGACCTTGAATTTCGCGGCGCCACCAATGCGCCGAGCATATTGATCCCGAGCATGACCATCGCTGGCGACTAATTTTTTAGTCTAAACAATTGGAGCTATAGATGCCTCAAAGACAATTGCTGCATTTCGTTTTCGGCGGCGAGCTTGAAAATCCGGACGAGGTGAAGTTTCGCGACCTTAATGATTTGGACATCGTCGGCGTCTTCCCCGATTACGCCAGTGCAGAAAAAGCCTGGCGGGCAAAAGCACAATCGACTGTCGATAATGCGCATATGCGTTACTTCATCGTACATATGCATCGCCTTCTTGATCCGGATGGCGACGGCAAGTTTTAAGCGATCAGGTGCCTCCACCCATCACACGCGCAGAGTTTGAAACGCCGCAGGGCCGTAAACGCGCATGGCGCGCGCTTATGCTTGGGGATCACGGCTTCCTGCGGAAGATTTACAACAACACTCATGAAGTCGCTCACGGCAAATTGTGGCGCACTTATCAACCTTCGCCTGCAGATCTGAGACGCTGGAAAGAGCGTGGCGTTAAAACGGTCGTCAATCTTCGTGGAGACAGGCCAAGCGGATTTTATTTTCTTGAGGAAGACGCCTGCCAAAATCTCGGACTGGAGTTCGTAACCTTCCGCGTTTATTCCCGCGATGCGCCGTCAAAAGAAATTCTCCACGGGGCCTGCGAGTTGTTTCAGCGTATCTCGTATCCTGCGATCATGCACTGCAAATCAGGCGCGGACCGAGCCGGATTGATGGCGACGCTGTATTTATTTTTTCAGGAAGGTGTTCCATTGGACAAGGCGATGGGCCAGCTTTCTTTTCGATATGGTCATGTCAAACAAGGCAAAACCGGCGTCATCGACTATGCCTTGCAGCAATATGTGGATTACGTCCATGCGAACGGCAAATCGTTATCGTCAATATCGGACTTTTTTGACTGGGTTGATACGATTTACAGCCCTGAAGAAACTAAAAAAATCTTTCTCACCTCGTGGTGGGGAAACTTCCTGACCGAAACCGTTCTGCGTCGTGAATAGCTAAGCAATCAGTTGCAACGACGCCTGCTTCGCGTAAGCACCGTCCTTTGCAAGCAAGTCTTCATGACGACCGGTTTCGATTATGCGCCCCTTGTCCATCACGACAATCAGGTCAGCGTCTTTGACCGTCGATAAACGATGAGCGATGACCAGCGTGGTGCGCGCTTTGATAAGTCGCGACAGCGCCTCCTGAATTTTCGCTTCGCTTTCAGCATCGAGTGCAGAGGTGGCTTCATCGAGCAGAAGGATTGGCGCGTCTTTTAAAAATGCGCGGGCAAGTGCAATGCGTTGCCGTTGGCCGCCGGAAAGGTTCGAGCCGCTTTCCCCGAGACGCGTATCGTAACCGTTCGGCAGCAAACTGATGAAGTCATTGGCCGCAGCGTCCGTTGCAGCCTTGACAATTTCGGACCGGCTCGCCGCAGGGTTGCCGAACGCTATATTTTCAAGTGCGGACATATCAAAAATGATGGCGTCCTGACTGACCAGCGCAATACGCGAACGCAAGCTCCGGATCGTCACTTGCGACAGATCCTGTCCGTCGATCAGGATCCTCCCCTCCGTCGGATCATAAAGCCGCGGCAGCAAATTGAGCAGGGTCGATTTCCCGGAGCCGGACTCGCCAACCACCGCCACAAGCGACCTCGCTGCGATATCAAGCGTTACCTCATCGACTGCTTTGGCGGCGGCGTCATAAGTAAAGCTGACCTTGTCAAAACGGATTGCGCCAGGACCGGGCGAAAGATCCGCCGCGCCATCCCTTGTCGTAATTACCGGCTGTGCATCAACCAGCGACAACATCCGCTCAAAGGCGCCGAAACCTTCCTGCATGATCGCATTCAGGGTCCCGAGACCGCGCGCCGGTTGCGACAAAAGCAACAAAGCAATGATGAATGAGATAAACTCCGCTGTTGATAATGCTCCAGCGGAAATCCGCATAGCCACAACCGCCACCACAAACGCCAAGGCGACAGAGCCTGCAAAGAAGATGAACGGCTCATTTAACGCACGCGCATAAGCCATCTTTTTCAAAAGGCCGAGCCTTTCCTCAAAGGCGTCAGCGGCGCGCGCACGCTCCAACGGTTCAAGTTGATAAGTCTTGACCATCCTTGCACCCGTTACCGTTTCACCGATCAGGGCGGTGACATCGCCGGCTTGCGACTGCGCGCTGGCGGATGTGCGGCGCAGAAATTTCCCGATCTGCATAACCGGAACGCCGATTAATGGATAGGTAAGCGCAACAACAATAAACAGAACCCAGTCATACCAGAGCATCAGCGCGCACAATCCAACGAGGGTGAGCACATCGCGTACTGCGTTCGACGCTCGTGTTAACGTCTCTCGCAAGACAATCGTGTCATTGGTGAATCGCGAAATGATCTGCCCCGAGACTTCCTCGCGTTGCTGAGCGAAGTCGAGCGCCATCAAATGCGCAAACATATCGTTTTGCAGATCCTGCAAGGTCGATAACGCAGCGCCAATACTCAACCGTGAATGACAATATTGGGCGGCCGCATTCACAAGCCCCAGGCCAATAATGATGATAGGACCAATTATTTGAACCTGCTTCAGGTCAGGCGAAAATCGGTCCGTGCCGCCCGCAAAGCCCGCATTAATCCACTCGACACCCAGGGGGATAGCGCTCGCCGAGGCGGCGTAAAGCGCCATCGCGCCGAGTGACAACGCAAGACGCGGCCAGTAGCGCGACAGGTAATCGCCCCACAGGCGACCCGCGAGATACAGCGACGAAGCCGCCTTGCTTTCTTCTGCAGATTTTTCGCCTGTCACGCCCTAAAGCTTCTTCTTGCCACTCCGTCCGCCATCATCGCTATCGCCGCGTCATGAGGCAAGCTATTGACGCGAAATGAAAATTAAGGAACGCGTTGGCCCCATATGTTGAAGCGTATCGCCAAATCCGCCTTTGTCGCCCGGCTCATCAGTGTGGCTATCGGCGCCTATATTCGTCTGGTGCACGCAACGTCGCGCTGGACCTTTTCGGGCCGCGAGCATTTCGAAGCGGCGGCGGCGGAGGGCAAAGGCGTTATCCTCGCATTCTGGCACGGACGCCTTTTAATGGTCCCCACGGTGCGCGGTGAGACAGACAGTCGTGTCTTCATGCTGATTTCCGCCCACCGCGACGGAGAAATGATCGCCCGCGGGGTAAGCTCTTTCGGGGTGGAATTCATCCGCGGCTCCGCCGCTAATCCGAAGAAACCTGACAAAAACAAGAGCGGCGCATCGGCCATCGCCCAGATCGCCGCCGCGTTGAAGCAAGGTCATGTTGTCGGGGTTACCCCGGACGGCCCACGCGGCCCCGGCGAAAAGGTTCAGAAGGGCGTCATCCGGCTGGCGCAGATGACAGGCGCGCCCATTCTTCCGGCCGCCTATTCAGTCTCGCGCGGCAAACGCCTTAAGACCTGGGATCGGTTCCTGCTGGCGGCGCCGTTTTCGAAAGGCGTCTATGCAGCAGGCCCGCCGGTCAAAATTCTCCCTGAAAATGACCCGGAAACGGTTGAAACAGCGCGCCAGACAGTAGAAAACGCCCTTCTGCATGTGACACAGCACGCAGATGCGCTCGCCGGGCGCAATAGCGGCGCAGCCCAATGAACACCGACCGGATTTCTAATTGGCGCAAATTCTTATGACCTCCGGCGTACGAGAACCACTCGGCCTGAAGATCTACCGCGCAGCCAGCCGGGCGTCCGAACCTGTCGCGCAATTCGTGCTTCAGCGCCGCCTTAAGTCTGGCAAGGAAGACCCTGACCGAATCGGCGAAAGACGCGGCGTCGCCGGCCGGGATCGTCCGGAAGGGATGATCGTCTGGATCCATGGTGCAAGCGTCGGCGAATCCCTATCAGTCATACCCCTTGTGCGGCGCCTTCTGGAATTGCGTCCCGATGTAAATTTTCTGGTGACGACAGGCACGGTCACCTCGGCGAAACTGATGAAAGAGCGTTTGCCCGCCGGCGCCGTTCATCAGTTTATCCCCCTAGACCACCCGGACTTCGTCAACGGATTTCTTGACCACTGGAAGCCGGACGCCGCCATTTTCGTTGAATCGGAATTCTGGCCAAACCTTATTTTGGGCGCGCGCAAAAAAGTCGCCTCTATGGCGCTCGTTAACGGGAGGATTTCACCGCAGTCCTATAATGACTGGAAACGCCAACCAAACACCATTCGTTACATACTCTCAACATTCGATACGATCATCGCGCAGGATTATCAAAATGCTGACCGTTTGATTGAACTGTCCGGCAGAAAGGTTGAAATGCTGGGCAATCTTAAAAACGCAGCGCCCGCACTGCCCGCTGACGAAACACATGTGCAAGACTTGAAGTCCGCGATTGCCGCCAGACCGGTTTGGCTGGCGGCCAGCACGCATCCCGGCGAAGAAGACATTGTGCTGGCGGCGCATGGAATATTGCAAAAGGAGTTCGATAATCTTCTGACTATTATTGCGCCACGCCACCCAACGCGCGGTGCAGAAGTACAAGCATTTGCACAAGAGCGAAACTTGCAGGCCGGGCGACGATCCGAAGGCGCCAAAATCAATAGCGATATGGATGTCTATATTGCAGATACGCTTGGTGAGCTTGGGATATTTTACCGGCTTTGCAATGTCGCTTTTGTTGGTGGCGGCGTAACGCCAAAAGGCGGCCACAACCCGCTTGAACCGGCGCGGCTTGGCGTGGCGATCCTGCACGGCCCCCACACATTCAATTTTGTAGAAACCTATAGAGATATGCGCGATGTCGGCGGCGCCGCCCTTGTGCGTAATGACCGCGAACTGGCGACAGCCGTGCGCCGGCTCCTGGCTGATGAAAAGACTCGCGACGCCATGTCGAAAGCCGCACGCGCCGCGGCGGAGGCGAACGCGGAGAAGGTGTTATCGGATATCTGCGATACCCTGCTGCAGACGCTGCCTGAAAAGACCGCCGCCCCATGATGCGCGAACCATGGTTCTGGCGCAGCCACTCCATGACCGCGAAGGTGATTTCGACGGTGCTTGCGCCCGCAACAGCGCTTTATGATCTGGGGCAGCAAGTACGCTGGCGACTGACGACGCCGGCGACCCCCGCCATACCGGTTATCTGCGTAGGGAACGCATCTCTAGGCGGCGTCGGCAAAACGCCTTTTGCTATCGCACTTTTTGAAATGCTTTCTGAAACCGGCCTTTCTTGCCAGTTCCTGACCCGTGGTTATGGCGGCAGTGAACCCGGTCCTGCGAAAGTTGACATCAGTAAACACAGTCACGAACATGTTGGCGATGAGGCTTTGTTGCTCGCGCAACACGGGCCGGTATGGGTTTCGCGCGAGCGCGTTGCCGGCGCGCATGCTGCAATTAATGATGGGGCGGAGGTCATCATTATGGATGACGGCTTCCAAAACCCGACGATCAACAAAACAATCTCGATCCTATTGCTTGATGCGGAAGATCCTGACGGAAACGGACGTTTATTTCCCGCCGGCCCATTGCGCGAGCCCGTCGCGCGCGCACGCGATCGCGCGGATGTAACGATTACGGTCGGACCTGATCCCGAAACCGCTCAAAGCGCTGCGCAGCAAATTGGATCGCCGTTCGCCGCATGGCTTGAACCAGTGGACACGCCTGAAACGCGAACGGTTGTCGCGTTCAGCGGTATCGGCAAACCAGATAAATTTTTCACCTCGCTGCGGCGTGACGGATTTAAAATAGTCGAGGCTGTCTCATTCCCTGACCATCATCCATTTACAGACCGCAATCTTGTCGCCCTGAAAAAAATCGCTGCTAAAGCCAACGCAACGCTGATGACGACTGAAAAAGACTTTGTCCGGTTGCCTTCGCCTTTCCGCGATGAGGTCCTGACCTACCCGGTGCGCATGAGGGTCAACGCATCCGAGGCGATGATGGACTTAATTCGCTCCGCAATCGACGCCGCGCGCGACGATCGATAGAGTGAATGCTATGAGTGACATGGCTTCCACCGATGCGGACCAAACGGCGTTACCGCCGCGCCGGTCAGACAGACCGCTTACCCTGCTCCATCGCCTTGAATACGCGCTTGTCGTCATCCTGATGGCGTTTTTCCAAATGCTGGGTGTCAACTTATCGTCACTGATCGCCGGTAAATTTATGCGCCTGCTGGGACCGATGCTCAGCAAATATTCAGATCGCGGTAAAAGCAACATGTCACATGCTTTTCCAGACTGGACCGAAACCCAGGTGAACACCATTCTGGGCGATGTATGGGAGAATCTTGGACGCACCGGCGCTGAATACGCTCATCTCGAGAAGCTTCGCATTAACGGCGAACACCCGCGCATTGAACACAGCGGATTTGAACGCATACGCAATAGCGACGGGTCTTTTCAACAAGTCATCTTCGTCACAGGTCATTTCGCAAACTGGGAAATACCCGCCGTCTGCGCCAATCAACTCGGCGTTTCCTTCGGCGTTATCTATCGCGCCGCCAACAACCCGCTTGTTGATGAAATGATTATCGCCAAGCGCGCAGAAACAATGACCCGCGTTCAGGCGCCAAAGGGCCGACGCGGCGCGCGGGGATTAGTTGAGATGATCCGTAATGGCTATTCCGTCGCCATGCTTGTTGATCAGAAACTTAACGATGGAATTTCCGTGCCGTTCATGGGGCGCGAAGCAATGACGGCGCCGGCGGCGGCACGCATGGCGCTGAAGTTCAATCTACCGCTGGCGCCGATTTCAGCCGTGCGTCTGGACGGCGCACGCTTTCGCGTGGTTGTCGAAGACCCGATTCAGTTCGATGCTTCCGGAGATACGGCGGCCGACGTTTATGCGTTGACGGAGAAAATCAACAAAACACTGGAAGGTTTTATAAAGGCGCACCCTGACCAGTGGCTGTGGTTTCATCGCCGGTGGCCGAAAGACGCATAACGCGCCTGCGCATCTATTCGTAATTCCTGCACTCGCCGGAATAAGCGACATTGGCGCCGACGGCCGCAGCCATGCATGCATTGCTGTACGTCTCACCGTCGCAACCGCAAACAGGGCGATAATCCTTCGTACATATCTCCGGCTTGGGGGCGCAGACGCCCGCATAATCAGCGGTTTTCCGACAGACGCCGGGCTCAACCTGGCAATAGGCGCCATCGTCATTGCACTGGATGCCGGCAATGCCGCCGCAAATGCCGCCCATCTCGCCAGCGACCGGCTCTTCGGGCGGTGAATTCGAATCTCCCGACGCTGCGCATCCGATAACCGCCATGGCGGCGATAAGGGCGAATGCCAGCTTCAGGAAATGGTTCATTCGTCGCCTTCCTTCATTTGCGATTGCATGTAGCGTTCTTCACCGACCTTTTCGATAAGCCCAAGCTGGGTTTCCAGAAAGTCGATATGCTCTTCTTCGGACTCAAGAATGCTCGTCAGGATTTCACGGCTGACATAGTCTTTGACGGATTCAAAATATTCAATGGCGTCAGTATAAAGCGGATGCGCGCGCTGTTCGGCGCGAAGATCGCATTCAAGAATCTCTTTGACGGACTCGCCGATGTAAACCTTGTCGAGGTCCTGAACATTGGGCAACCCGCCAAGAAACAGGATGCGCTCAATGATCACATCAGCATGCTTCATTTCGTCAATGGATTCTTCGTACTCGATTTTCGCGAGTCTCTTAAAACCCCAGTCTTTCAAAATACGCGCATGCAGGAAGTATTGATTGACCGTGGTCAACTCAAGTTTCAACGCTTTGTTCAGATGCTCAATGACCTTTTGGTCGCCCTTCACAGAATCAATCTCCTATTTGAATTGGCTTCCAAGATAACCGATAGAATTCTCTGTCCAAGAATTATCTTTGCAATCGACTATTACTTGCGCGCATGCGTCAGCGCGCAACCTTAGTGTCTCAAAATGAAATGATACGCTGTAACTATTCAGCGGCGATTGTGTTAGCGCCGATTTCAATACTGCGCGCATTCTCGATCATCTCAGCAACGTCGGGCAGGCATTTTCCACAACGCGGACGGCTGCCACAGCGATTGAAAACTTCAGCGACCGTTCGTGCGTTGTCGCCGGCGACAGCTTTAATTTCTTTGTCGCGCAATGCGTTGCAAATACAAACGTACATTCTTCACCCGTTCGAGAATCGCCAGATTGCAATTCATTATCATCAAGATGGGTTAATTAAGAATGATTGTCAATTACAAAGATGCTACTCGCCCGCACTTTCTGAAGATTCCGGCATCTCGCCGACGATAAGCTGTGGGTCGACGAGGCGGCCAACCCATTTGATGCTCCAGTGGAGATGGGGCCCTGTTACCCGTCCGGTGGCGCCGACAGCGCCAATGATATCGCCCTTTTCAACCCGCTGGCCAGGCTCCACGTCAATCCGCGACATGTGAAGAAAGGCGCTTTCCAGCCAATGGCCATGATCGAGGAGGACGAGCCCGCCTTCGAAATACATATCCCCTTCGGCGAGCGTCACGACGCCCGGCGCCGGGGCCCGGATCGGCGTCCCGGTAGCCGCGGCGACGTCAACGCCGGAATGGGGCCGCTTGGGCTCGCCATTCAGAATACGCTGGGAGCCAAAGACGCCGCTGATCGGCCCTGTCACCGGCCATGTAAATCCACGCGCCCAGTCGGCCGCGGATTGGGTCGTCGCGCGAGCCGCTTTTTTCTTTTGGGTGTCGATGGCGATCTTGGCGAGCTGTTCTTCTGTGAAGCCGGAAACTTTTGACTGGTCGAGACCGTCAATGCGTTGAACCGGAAACTCGCGATCTTCAATATCGATCGACCGGCGCTCCACAGCACCGTCAGGCAAGGTGACGACAAGCAACGAGGTCGCTGCGCTGTCGCGCCCGAAACCAATCACAAACTGACCGTCATCGCCAACCATGACGTCATCGCCGTCAAGACGCACGCTGGCGCCTGGCTCTGTCTGACCGAAAACAAGTCCCCCTTGCGCAAATTTTCCACTCAGAGAATGGCGCGACGGGTCATCGTCAAAAACCTTTTGGCGCTCGGTGACCTGTTGCATCGCCTCTGCGTAATTGGCGCGGCGCGCGAGTGTTTGCGCATCCGGCGCATCAATGTTCGATGCTTTCGAACCTTCACTGTCAGGGCCCTCGACCTCTTGCGTTTGAGCGAACGCCATCGAAGACGCTGCGAGCATGCTTGCGCCAATGATCACAAATACTCTCATGACGTTTCCTCTGTCAGACCAAAACCCTGTTTGGCGGCCGCCGCGTCTTTATAGGCTTCCTGCGTGTCCACGTTCCAGTATCGCAACGCCTTCAGGGGAATGCGCTCGCTGGTCACCGCGCAAACCACATAGGCGCCCGGTTTGATGATATGGAACTCGCCATCTCCGTATTCGACCACGGCTTCATCGCCGGAACCGAAAGACTCAAACAAATTCATCCGTCGCCTCTGCCGCTTTTGCCATCATGATGTACCGCGCGAGCGCGCCCTTAGTCAAAAAGCCTTTGCTGGCGCGGCTTCGCCGCCGCCTTGCCCTTTTTCGCCGTCGCCGAGGCGGGTTTGCGCGGCGCGCCGTCCGTCTCAAAATAAAACGAACGGGCCCCATCGACGAACTGGATTTCACCGCCGTCTGCGCCAGCCGCCTGGCTGGCCCGCCGCAACAGCACGCCATCATGGTCGCGCACAAGCGCGAAACCACGTTCAAGAATATTCTGATAGGAAACCGCCGCCAGCACCCTCGCCGATGACGCAAGCCGCGCCTGCCGGTCAGACGCAATCCGTTCGGCGCGGTCGGCAATTCTCGACCAGGCGTTCCCCACCGCATTCTTTCGCGCCACGAATCCTGCAGACAAAAGATGCTGATTAAGGCGCGCGCCAATTCCGGCGATGCGTGTCAATGCATGATCGAGCCGCGCACGCAATCCGGACCGCAAGCCCTCTCCCGCTCTGTCCAGCCGTTGCGCCGCCGCCCCGATGATATCTTCGGGACGCCCGAGACCGCGCGATGCGGACAACAGCGCCGTGCGGCGCGTTTCGAACAATCGCGCTGACGCGGAAGTAAAACGCCGCTCCTTGTTCAACACTTCGCTGAGCAGCTCGCTGCGCACGGGCGCCGCAATTTCCGCCGCGGCTGTCGGCGTCGGCGCGCGTTTGTCCGAGACAAAGTCGATCAGCGTCGTATCCGTTTCATGACCCACCGCCGAGATCAGGGGAATGTCGCTCGCCGCAGCGGCGCGCGCCACCACTTCTTCATTGAAACACCATAAATCTTCCAGCGACCCGCCGCCGCGCGCAACGATCAACACATCTGGGCGCGGAATATCGCCGCCGGCCGGCAATGCGTTAAACCCATCGATCGCTTCGGCGATTTTCTCCGCCGCGCCGCGCCCTTGAACCAGGGTCGGCCAAACAATGACATGCCGGGGAAAGCGCTCGCGCAGCCGATGGAGAATGTCGCGAATGACCGCGCCGGACGGCGACGTCACCACACCGATGACATCGGGCAAAAACGGCAGCGGCTTTTTGCGTTCAGGCGCGAACAACCCTTCTGCGGCAAGTTTCTTCTTGCGCTCTTCGAACAGCGCCATCAGGGCGCCAACGCCCGCCGGCTCCAGCGAATCAATAATCAGCTGATATCTGGACTGACCCGGAAAGGTGCTCATGCGTCCGGTAGCGACGACCTCCATCCCCTGTTCGGGGTTGATGGCGAGGCGCGCCGCCATGCCTTTCCACATAACGCCGGAGATGACAGCTTTTTCATCTTTTAAATCGAGATAGACATGGCCGGAGGCCGCCCGCGTGACGCGGCCCAGTTCTCCGCGAACGCGCACCAGCCCGAACGTGTCCTCAATGGTGCGTTTTACCGCCCCTGAGAGTTCAGAGACCGTATATTCATGCACATTACCGATATTCGTATTCGCCATAATTCATGTTAAATCACAATTCGCGGGGCTGTATAAGAGATGCGCCGCACAGGTGGGGTCATTCCCAAGAGGAGCGCAAAACCCCTAACCAAAGTCAGTATCGTTGCGTATCGCCGCCGCCTACCCAGCAGCAATCGCTGTTCATATGGAGCGGCATGTTTATGTTTCGTCGAAACTCTGAAGGGGAGACCGACATTATGAAAACCAAACTGTTTCTTGGCGCAGCCGCCGCCGCGATTACGTTGGCCGGCGTCGGCGTCACCAGCGTCACCATGAGCGAGAAGGAAATGGCCGCGCCATTTCTTCATCCGTTGCTGATCGCGCGTTCGCTTTGCGGTGAAACTGTCGATGGTCTGGCCCAACGCCGCGCATTTTTCGTGCGCGCCGCCACCGCTTACGCGCAGTCGGTTGAGGAAACGCCGGCGGACGCGCCGATGATGCGCGCCGGTCTCGGCGACATCGCGTATGATATCACGACCGCAAAGCCCGAAGCCCAGGCGTGGTTCAATCAGGGCGTCGCTTTCGCCTACAACTTCAATCACGGCGAAGCGGTGAAAGCTTTTCAACAGGCTCAAACCATTGACCCTGAATGTGCGATGTGCTTCTGGGGCGAAGCGCTTGCGCTCGGTCCCAACATCAATGCGCCGATGGGCGACGACGCAGTCGCGCCAGCCTGGGCTGCATTGCGTCAGGCGACTGCGCTTCGTGACAACGCCAGCGCAAAAGAACAGGCGCTCATCAACGCCCTCGGCTATCGTTATGAATCGGCGCCGCTCGTCGATCGCTCGAAGCTCGACAATGCGTTCGCCGACGCGATGGATGAGGTGGCAAATGAGTATCCCGACGATGATTTCATCGCGGCGCTTGCAGCCGAAGCCAATATGGACACGCAGCCCTGGAACTATTGGGCTGACGGCGGCCGGACGCCCACAGGCCGGACGGCGCGAACAGTTTCGCTGCTGGAAGGCGTTCTCGCACGCAACCCGGACTATGCGGCGGCGATCCACCTTTACATTCATATCACCGAGGCATCTCGCGATCCCTATCGCGCCGCCGATCACGCTGACCGTCTCGCCGCGTTGACGCCGGGCCTTGGCCACCTCGTTCACATGCCGACGCATGTTTATTATCGCATTGGCCGCTTCAAGCAGTCGCTTGCACACAATATCGAAGCTGTCGCCGCTGACGAAGCGTACCTCGCGGACGCCGACGCCAGCGTTATGTACGAATATGGATATTACACGCACAATATCCATTTTGCGCTGACATCCGCGCAAATGGCCGGCGCCAGCGACACCGCGATGGCGATGGCGGAAAAGCTCGACGCCAAGCTGCCGATTGAGATGGCGACGGCGGCGCCGTTCGTACAGCCGATCAAGGCCGCGCCCTATTACGCGATGGTGCAATTTGGCGACCCCGCCGATATTCTGGCGACGGAAGACCCCGGCGGCGAAATGCCTTTCCTTCAGGGCGCATGGCGTTATGCGCGCGGCGAAGCTTTCATTAAAACCGGCGACCTTGAAGCCGCACGCGGCGAAGTTGAAGCGATCAGCACCCTGATTGCGGAAGCAGACATGAGCGCCCTGATCGATGGCAATGTCCCGGCCCTTGATATCCTGAACATTGCGCGCCTCACCGTTATCGCTCGCGCGGCGGCGGCGGAAAAGGATTTCACCACCGCTATTGAAGCCATGGAAGAAGCGACTGCGCTGCAGGAAACGCTTGTCTATATGGAGCCGCCCTATTGGTATTACCCGTCGAAGCAAACCCTCGCCTCGATGTTGTTGCAGGCCGGTCACGCGGAACGCGCCGAAGCACTGTTCCTCGAATCGCTGACCGAGTCGCCGAACAACGCCTGGGTGCTCTACGGCCTGTCTGAGACCTATAAAGCGCAAGGCGACAAGAACGGCGCGAAATATGCGTCCGCGCTGTTCAGGGACGCCTGGCTCGGCGGCAAGAAAAACACGCCGGCGCTGAGCGCGCTTTAAACGGAACGCACATCTATCGAGCGCGGGACGCCACGGGCGCCCCGCGCTTTTTTGCGCCTGTATGTTCAAACTCAACGTCATGTGGACGGTAGCTTACCCCGAGCCTGTAGAGCGGGGATAACTACGCACCGAATGCGGGATTCAGATAAGAATACCCTCTCTGGGTTGAGCGGTAATGAAAGAATACAACCGGTCATCTCGACGAAAGTCGCGATCTCATAAGGCAAACTCCGCCCCATTTGACCGAGACCCAGACTGCCGTCGGGGTGAGGGGTTTAAAGTTCATCTCTCTACAGACTAATTATTCTCTTCCGCCTCTTCCAGCGCTTCGCGAATTTCGTCGATGTCGTCCTGACTCAAGCCTTCCGGCAGATCGCGGCGCGCCCAGCCCGGTTCAAACGGCGCCGGACCGATATCGGGACGGTTCGCCTCCACGCCCCTTGAAATATTATCGTCGAGGCTATCGGCGAGCCCGTTGACGCTGTCCTGACCGCGCCCGGCCCCGGTCACGTCACGGATCAGCTGTTCATCGCGCTGACGTTGCAGCTCGCGCGCCGCCGGGCCAAAGGTTGGCGCGCCTTCGCCGCGCTCCCGGGCGCCGCGTAAAAGTTCTGTCGCACGCGACCAGTCTTCGCCGCTGTCGCCGGGACGCCAGCCGGATCGCAACTCGCGCCGTCCGGCGCACTCCTCCGCCTTGTCTTCATCGCTGAACTCTTCCGGACAAAAAATTGCGACAACGCCGGAGGAGCCGGGATTTACGGGCGCCTCGCCAAGGGGTAGCTCAACCTGCGGGCGTACAAAACGGCGCCCGCCAAAAGTCGGTTCGACGTCGAACATGTCGTCGCCCTGCGGTTCAGCCTGCTGCTCAGTGAATAATTCTTCGAGCGTTTGCTCTTCCTCATCATCTTCTTCATCTTCGCCTTCATCAGCCACCGCATCATCGCCGGCGGCGTCCTCTTCGCCTTCAAGGTCGTCGAGACCGGACTGGCGGTCCTGCTCCGGATCAACCGAGACAAGCGGATCCGGCGCGTCTTCTTCTGGTGATTGCTCCACGACCTCTTCCGTGGGTTCGGGAAGCGTCTGATCGTCATCTGCAAGCGGCTCCGGCTCGATGATCAATGGCTCTGGATCTTCAGCCGGCGGCGCCAGCTGCGGATCGAGATCGAGATTGATCTCAAGTTCCGGCTCCGGTTCCTCGATCACGGGTTCGGGCTCAGGCTCAGGCTCAGGCTTTTCGATAACCGGTTCTGGCTCTGGTTCAGGTTCCGGTTCTGGCGCCGCTTCCGGCTCAGGCTCCGGAACAGGCTCTGGTTCGGGTTCCGGCTCCGGTTCCGGCGCCTCAACGATTTCCGGCTCAGGTTCGGGTTCTGGCTCGGGTTCGGGTTCCGGAGCCAGTTCTGGGTCGCGCAGTTCCGGCAATTCCGGCCGCTGCAACTCCACCAGCGTCACCGAAATCGTGCCGCTCGGCGCATTGGGGATAAATATGCGAACTCGCCCAAAAACCGCCAGCGTCGTCAACACGATCATATTGATCGCCACCGCCACCAGCATCGCCGCCGTCCGGCGTCGGCGGTCATTTGCGGCGATCCGGTCAAGAAACCGCGCGCTTATGCGATCAAACGGGCCGTAGAACTTTAACCAGGACTGACGCGCCTGGCGCGCAAAGGCCATCCCTGTCGCCAGGGCCGACCTTTTCTTCTGCGCGTTTCGCTTTTTGGACGAGGGTTTTGTCATGCGGCGCGGCATTGATCCGGAAAGCTGGTACGCTTAAACGCGATGAACGGATATTGGAGAAAACCCAAGTGAAAGTCCTGTTGATCGGCGGCGGCGGCAGAGAACATGCGCTGGGATGGAAAATTGCGCAAAGCCCTGCCTTGTCAAAGCTCTATCTGGCGCCAGGAAGCCCCGGCCTCAACCCTTTTGGCGAAGCGATCTCTATAGCCGAGACTGACGCTGGCGCCATCGCTGAATTTGCATCGGAAAACGCAATTGATCTGGTCGTGGTCGGCCCGGAAGCGCCCCTGGCGGATGGCATGGGCGACGCCTTGCGCGCGCGCGGCGTCGCTTGTTTCGGGCCCGATCAAGCAGCCGCGCAGCTTGAAAGCTCCAAAAGTTTCATGAAAGAGATTTGCGTCGCCGCCGGCGCGCCTACCGCCGCCTATGGCGCATTTTCCGATCCGGGGTCGGCGAAAGCCTTTTTGCGCGATCAATCCGCGCCTTTTGTGATCAAGGCGGATGGTCTCGCCGCGGGCAAGGGCGTGATCATCGCGCAAACGCTGGGCGAGGCGGACGCCGCCGTCGACGACATCCTTGGCGGCAAGTTCGGCGACGCCGGGGCAAGCCTCGTCATCGAGGAATTCATGGATGGCGAGGAAGCAAGCTTTTTCGCCATCACCGATGGCGAAACGATCCTCCCCATGGTCGCCGCCCAGGATCACAAGCGCGCCTATGACGGCGATGAAGGTCCGAATACCGGCGGTATGGGCGCCTATTCCCCGGCGCCTGTCTTCACGCAAACAGTGCATGAGCGCACCATGCGTGAAATCATCGAACCGATCGTCGGGGAAATGCACCGCCGCGGCGCGCCTTATGTCGGCGTCATCTATGCCGGTCTGATGATCAAGGACGAGCGCCCGCGGCTCATCGAAATCAATGCGCGCTTTGGCGATCCGGAATGTCAGGTGATGATGCGGCGTATGCAGAGCGATGTCCTGCCGGTCCTTCACGCAGCCGCGACCGGCGCCCTCGCTGGGCAAACATTTGACTGGGGCGGGGACGCCGCCGCGCTGGTCGTTATGGCGGCGGACGGTTATCCGGGCGGTTACAAAAAAGGAACGCCGATCCATGGCGTCGCTGACGCCAACGCAAAAGAAGGGGTTGTCGTTTTCCATGCGGGTACGCGCGAAGAGAACGGCGCGCTGATTTCCAATGGCGGACGCGTTCTCAACATCACCGCGACAGGCGCAACGATACGCGAAGCGATTGACCGCGCCTATGCAGGGGTCAACGCCATCGACTGGCCCGGCGGATTTTTCCGCCGCGATATCGGCTGGCGCGCGCTGGAGCATGACTCATGACGCCGCTAGGCCAGTGGCGCAAGGACGGAAAGTTTTTCGAAGCGAATGGCTATAAGCTCGCCTTCTGGACGACGGCCGAACCGGATGACGCCAAGCCCTGGCTTTTGCTGATACATGGATTTCCAACCTCGTCCTGGGACTGGTCGCCAATATGGAAGGCGCTTGAAGAAAAATTCAACCTGGCCGCGATGGACATGCTCGGCTTTGGCCTTTCCGATAAGCCGGCCAATATTCGTTATTCAATCATGCATCAGGCGGACTTCTATGAGGCGTTGCTGGAACGCCTTGGCGTCAGCGAAGCACATATCTTTGCCCATGACTATGGCGACACGGTCGCGCAGGAATTGCTGGCGCGACACAATGAAAAATCCCTCAGCTTTTCGATCAAATCGGTATGCTTCTTAAATGGCGGTCTTTTCCCGGAACAACATCGCCCGCGCCCGGTGCAGAAACTTGCGCTGACGCCCTTTGGCCCGATCATCGGCATGATGCTGACGCGTGACAAGCTGCGCAAAAACTTCGATGACATATTTGGCGCAAACACCAAAGCCAGCGATACGGAAATCGACGGTCACTGGGCGTTATTTGAAGAAAATGGCGGCGGGAAAATCTTCCACAAGCTGATGCAGTATATTCCCCAGCGTAAAGCAAACCGCAGCCGTTGGGTCGGCGCGTTGATGGAGGCGCACATTCCCCTGCGCCTGATTGACGGCGGGGTCGATCCGGTATCCGGCAAACATCTTTATGAGTACTATCTGGACATGGTCCCGAACGCCGATGCTGTCCTTTTGGAAGACATTGGCCATTACCCGCACACCGAAGCGCCGGAGCGGGTGTTGGCTGCGTTTTTTGGCTTCCACCAAAAATTTGGAGCACCGGTCACATGACGGCTTTCCTAACGGTCTTCTTCACAGTTTTCCTTGCCGAGTTGGGAGACAAAACTCAGCTTGCGACCGTTCTTTTCGCGGCTGACAGCGACAAGCCGAAGGCGCTTGTTTTCACCGCCGCCGCGATCGCGTTGACTGCGTCCTCCGCCATCGCTGTGCTTTTAGGCGCGGCCGCGGATCGCTGGTTAACGATGCTGCCGCTAAAACTGCTCGCCGGGCTCGGTTTTGTAGTGATCGGCGTGTTACTTGTTATCGAACACATCAAAACCGTTTGAGGGAAGAGCCCATGTCGTCCGATCCAACCGCAGACTTCACCGGCGCGACCGACACGCCCGAGCATTTGAAATTCAACGAGGCGGCGCTCGCAACCTACATGTCCGAACATGTGGATGGTTATAAAGGCCCGATTGACGTCAAAAAATTCAAGGGCGGGCAGTCAAATCCCACTTACCTTCTGACGACGCCGTCAAAGAAATATGTGTTGCGCCGTAAGCCGCCGGGCAAGCTATTGCCGTCCGCGCACGCCGTTGACCGCGAATACAAGGTGATGACGGCGCTCGGCGCGCAAGGTTTTCCTGCGCCCAAAACCTATGCCTTGTGTGAAGACCCGGACGTTATCGGCACCGCGTTTTTCATCATGGATTATGTTGAAGGACGAATTTTCTGGGACGCCAGCCTGCCGGAAGCGGCAAGAGAAGAACGCACGTCGCTCTTCAATGCGCTGATCGATACGCTCGCGGATCTGCACATGATTGATTACAAAGCGGCGGGCCTCGAAAACTTTGGCAAACCCGGCAATTATTTCGGACGGCAAATCGAGCGCTGGTCGAAACAATACAAAGCCGCAGAGACTGACAAAATCTCAGAAATGGATGGGCTCATTGAGTGGCTGCCAGGCGCAGTTCCGACCGATGACGCGACCAGTATTGTCCATGGCGACTTTCGTTTCGACAATGTCATCATGCACCCGACAGAACCAAAAGCACTTGCGGTTCTCGATTGGGAATTATCAACGCTCGGGCATCCACTTGCAGACTTTACTTATTTCCTGATGGTCTGGCATTTCCCGCCGACCGTGCGCGGCGGCCTCGCCGGTGTCGATATCGACGCGCTCGGCATTCCAACGCTGGAAGATGCGGTTGCGCGATATTCAAGCCGGACGGGACGCGGCGAGATCACTGATCTCAATTTTTGCCTAGCCTACAATATGTTTCGCCTGTGCTCGATCGCCCAGGGAGTTTACGCCCGCGCTTTACAGGGCAATGCATCCTCACCGCAGGCGATGGAAATGGGACAGCAGATCAAACCGCTGGCTATGCTCGCCTGGCATTATGCGAAAAAAGCCGGCGCCTGAAGTTCAGGCGCCGGTCAGTTCCAGTCTGCATTCAGAGGGTTTGCCGCTTACCTCTCCGCCAAGAGCGGTAAGCAGCGATGGCGGCGTCTAGCGTGAAACGCCAAAGCGGTAACCAATGCCGACGCCAGCGACGATAGGATCGAGATCGATATCGACCGTATTGATCACGCCGCCGGTGTTCAGCGTCGCTGTCGTATCAATCTGAATATATTTAAAGTCCGCATTGACAAACCATCGGTCGTTGAGATCGACATCGACACCGGCCTGATATGCCACGCCGACCGAATCATCGACATCAACAGTCGTCGCGCCGATAGCGTTGACGAGCGAGGTCGATGCGTCCTCACTATAGAAAATCGTGTAGTTGACGCCGACGCCGGCATAGGGACGAAACTTGCCGCGCGGGTTGAAGTGATATTGAAAAGTCAGGGTCGGCGGCAGCACCATCACATCGGCGATTTCGCCGAGCCCGGCGAGCGTTCCCGTCCCTTGCAAATCATGCGGACTGGTCGCCAGGATCAGTTCCGCACCGATATGATCAGTGACGAAATAAGTGAAATCGAGTTCGGGCACATATGCGTTATCGACTTCTGCTGATCCGCCCGGAAATCCCGGCATGACAGCGGAGACATCCTCCGTCGGCGCCACAGTGATCGCGCGCAGACGAACCAGCCAGTCGCCCTGTTCGGCGGCGGCGGTTTGAACGGAAGCTGCAATAAGAGCGGCGGTCAACATCAATGAGCGGCGCATGAATATTCCCCTATCGGTTGGTTAAGTTGCAGCAACCGAACTACGCGTGCGCATTTTTATATTTTTGATCTATGTCACATGCCGTGACGCAACACAGAAAATTTTGACAAAAATTTCGCCTGTCAAAGTTTTCATTTTGACTTAGATCAGAAATCCGCGGCATGCGTCTGCGATACCAATAAACATGCAGGACACATGGCGAAAATATGCCTCAATGCGCGCGCCCCGTTACACGAGTTATCCGTCGGCGCTGCACTTTCAGGAAAAGCTCAATCCCGACCGCGTTATCGATAAGCTGAAAACAATCGACCTTTACGAACCGCTATCGGTTTATGTCCACATTCCTTTTTGCAGACAGCTTTGCTGGTATTGCGGATGCAATATGCGCGTTGAAAACAATTACCAGCGCGCGCTTGGATATGTTGATGCGTTGCTCGACGAGATCAGAATTGTCGGTGGTTTTCTGAGCGGCAATGGCCGCCCGGTCAGCGTACATTTTGGCGGCGGCACGCCCAACTATCTTTCCCCGGAAGATCTGGGGCGCATTCTCAACACCATTGAGTTGGAACTTGGCCTGACTGACGATGCGGGTCTCGCCATCGAGCTTGACCCAAGGCTGGTCCGCAAAGACGACATTATGAGCCTCGCCGCTCAAGGCTTTTCGCGCATGAGCATGGGCGTGCAGGATCTTGAGCCCGCCGTCCAGCAAGCGATTAATCGCGTGCAGAGCTATGATGTTGTCGAGGCGGGCGTCAGCGCCATGCGCCAGGCGGGCGTCAACGATATTTCTTTTGACCTGCTTTTCGGCCTGCCGAAACAGACCGCGAACAGCTTTGCTGCAACAATCGCCAAAACCATCGCCCTCGCGCCTGACCGCGTGTCAGTGTTCGGGTATGCGCATCTGCCCGCCGCTTTGCCGCGACAGCGCCTGATCAAGAGTGACGACCTGCCCGATGAAGCCTTGCGCCGCGACCTCGCGGCGATCGCTGACGATATGCTGACGAGCGCGGGCTATCAGAAAGTAGGTTTTGATCATTACGCCAAGCCGGACAATGCTCTGGCTGTCGCTGCACGCGAACAGCGCCTGCGCCGCAATTTTCAAGGCTTCACCGATGATGTGGCGGAGACAACCATTGGCTTTGGCGCGACCGCCATTGGTTTCGTCAATGGTCTTTACACTCAAAATGAGAAGGACGTCCGCGCCTATTGCGAGGCCGTGAAAGAACGCCGCCTGCCTGCAGCGCGGGGCGTTGAGCGCACCAAACGGGATCAAGCCGTGGCTGAGGCGATCAGTGCTCTTTTATGCTGCTTCACAACCGATCTGGCGCCGGTCCTGTCCCTGACAAGCGCCAGTGATGTGACACGCATAGAATCAAACCTTGATGCTCTGGAAAGCGATGGCGTCATCTGCCGGGACGGAACCATCATTACCATGCGAGAGAACGCCCGCAGCCTTTCCCGCACCGTCGCCGCGGCGTTCGACCCTTATATCTACACCCAAAAGACAATCGCCCAGGCCATTTAGCATCAGGCTGAGGCGTTTGGTCCGGGTGGAAATTTTACGCTCCAATCCTTACATTGGCCCATACCAAAAATGCGGGCGGATGGCATGACCAACGCAACAGATGCGATGATAATGGATTGCAAGGGCGGCGTGAGCCGGCCAAAATCCTGTGATCTGTGCGAAGTCCGTGAACAATCCATTTGCGCCGATCTGGGACCGCGTGAGTTCGCCCAGGTTGAAAAACTGATGGCCCGGCGCGCCGTCGCCAAAAATAAGGCGATCATGTCGGAGGGCGAGCCCAATGACAGCCTGTATGTCGTTGTCCACGGGAGCTTTCGCCTAACGAAGCACTTGGAGGATGGGCGCCGTCAGGTCACCGGCTTTCTATTCAAAGGCGATTTCGCCGGCGTGCGCCCGACAGACGCAAGCGCCTACACAGCGGACGCGCTCGAAGACAGTCTGGTCTGTCTATTCCCGCATCGTTACCTGGAAGAAGTCTCCGCAAGCTCGCCCGGCGTTAAGGATCGCCTGATCGCCCGCGGGCAGACAGAATATCACAAGGCCCAGGACCACATCGTCCTCCTCGGCAAAAAAACCGCCGAGGAAAGGGTCGTCAGCTTTATCGAGCTTTTGGACAGAAGCATCGGCGAAGACAACGCGGACGGTCGCCGGGACGTGCCATTGCCGATGTCACGGCAGGATATCGCCGACTATCTCGGCCTGCGTCTGGAGACCCTCAGCCGCACCCTCACAATGTTAAAAAAGAAAAACCTTATCGGCGATCTGACACGCCATAGCGTCGCTATCGACGGCTAGCCGCCTTTGCGCTTCACTGTAACGGCGCGGCGGTCGAACAGGCAAACCCCGTGACATGCCGATGGATGATTCGCCGGCGCCTCTTCATCGCGCTCAATCGTCAAATACACGAACGAAACACCGTCACCTGCGCAGATAGGCATACGTATTGTCTCGCTGGCGTTTGCCGGCGCCAGGACCGACAGGATTAAAAAACTGCAAAGGCAGGAGGGTATGCGGGCGTGCTTCATTTCGTCTCAAAAATCATTTTCCGCTGATTATCGCTTGCGCCTGCGACAAATCTAGCCTCTCACGACAATTCCAAACTGTCTTGATCCATATCAATATATCAGTTTCAAGCTGCGCCAAAAGCGTGGCGAAGACCATGAGGAGGGCGGATGCATGTCAACAATGCATCATGATAACGCAAATCAACCCAATAGCGGCGGCGGCCTTGCCGGCGCAGATGTTACGGTGATTGCTGCAATGCTTGGCATTGGCGCGCTGTGGGCGCTGTTTACAGCGGCGCGCGCCGACGATGCGCTGATGGGCGCGCACGCATTGATGTTCCTGATTGCGTTTGTCGCAGGCGGTTTCGCTCTAGGATCGCATCTATTTTCACAAACGCGCCCTCAAGAGACCGTCTATGAATTCGGCGTCGTCAAAGCGGGCGTCTTCGCATCCGTCTTCTGGGGCATCGCCGGATTTCTTGTTGGCGTTATCATCGCCGCACAGCTGGCTTTTCCGAATATTTTCTATTTTGACAATCTGCCCTGGACAAGTTTCGGGCGCATGCGGCCGCTGCATACATCGGCAGTGATCTTTGCGTTTGGCGGCAATGTTTTGATCGCGACCTCTTTTTATGTCGTACAACGCACATCACGCGCAAAGCTTTGGGGCGGCCTTACCCCCTGGTTCGTCTTCTGGGGCTACAATCTTTTCATCGTCATCGCCGCCACCGGCTACCTGATGGGCATTACCCAATCAAAGGAATACGCCGAACCGGAATGGTATGCGGACCTTTGGCTGACGATCGTCTGGGTTGCTTATCTGCTGGTTTTTCTCGGCACGATATTGAAGCGAAAAGAGCCGCACATTTACGTTGCGAACTGGTTCTATCTCGCCTTCATCGTCACCATTGCAATGCTGCATATCGTCAACAATCTGGCGGTGCCGGTGTCGCTTACGGGTTCAAAAAGCTATTCTCTGTTCGCAGGCGTTCAGGATGCCCTGACCCAGTGGTGGTACGGACATAACGCAGTCGGGTTCTTTTTAACGGCGGGCTTTCTCGCCATCATGTATTACTTCATTCCGAAAAAGGCCGAGCGCCCGGTTTATTCCTATCGCCTTTCGATCATTCACTTCTGGTCGCTGATCTTTCTCTATATCTGGGCTGGCCCGCACCACCTTCATTATACCGCATTGCCGGAATGGGCGCAGACGCTTGGCATGACCTTCTCGATTATGCTCTGGATGCCGTCCTGGGGCGGGATGATCAACGGCCTGATGACCCTGTCCGGCGCATGGGACAAGCTCCGCACTGATCCGGTATTACGGATGATGGTTGTCTCCGTCGCGTTCTACGGCATGTCAACCTTCGAAGGTCCGCTAATGTCGGTCCGCGCGGTGAACTCGCTTTCTCACTATACGGACTGGACAATTGGCCACGTGCATTCAGGCGCGCTTGGCTGGGTGGGATATATCTCCTTCGGCGCGCTCTACTGCCTCGTTCCGTGGTTATGGAAGCGCAAGGAGCTTTATTCAAAAGCGCTTGTCGAATGGCATTTCTGGATCTCAACCATCGGCATTCTCTTATACATCACGTCGATGTGGGTGTCCGGCATTATGCAAGGGCTGATGTGGCGTGCTTATAACGAGTTCGGCTTCCTCGAATATTCATTCGTCGAAACCGTTGAAGCGATGCACCCCTATTACATCATTCGGATGCTGGGCGGGCTTCTGTTTCTCGCAGGCGCCTTCATCATGGCTTACAATCTGTGGCGCACCGCGCGCGGCGATATTCGCGAGAAAGAATATGCCCGCGACGCCGCTCTCGCTGCAGCGCCGGCGGAATAAGGAGAACGCGAATGCTTGACCGCCATAAGTTTCTCGAAAAGAACGGCCTTGTTCTGACCGTCGCCATTCTCATCACGGTGGCCATCGGCGGGCTCGTCGAAATCGCCCCGCTTTTCTATCTCGAATCGACCATTGAAGAGGTGGAAGGGGTTCGGCCCTATACGCCGCTGGAGTTAGCGGGACGCGATATCTATATCCGCGAAGGGTGCTATGTCTGCCACAGCCAGATGGTGCGTCCGCTGCGCGATGAGGTGGAGCGCTATGGCCATTACTCACTGGCTGCGGAAAGCATGTACGATCACCCATTTCAGTGGGGATCGAAACGTTCGGGCCCTGACCTTGCGCGCGTCGGCGGTAAATATTCAGACAGCTGGCACCGTCAGCACCTAATCGACCCGCGCAGCGTTGTGCCTGAGTCGATCATGCCGCCCTACAAGCTCCTCGACGACCGGGCGCTTGATTACACGCAAGCGTCGGCCTGGCTGAAAGCCAATCGTATGGTTGGCGTACCTTATACCGATGAGATGATCGAATTGGCGTCGCTTGACCTCGCCACTCAGGTTGATCCGTTTTCGGATAATTACGATGCTTTCTTGGAGCGCTATCCGAACGCCGTCATTCGCGATTTCGATGGCGACCCGCGCAAGATCACCGAAATGGATGCAATGATCGCCTATCTGCAGGTGCTCGGCACAATGGTCGATTTCTCGACTTATGAGCCGGAAGAGAACTACCGCTAGGCGCGAACGAAAGCAGTCATCATGTACGAAACACTTTCACAAATCGCACAAACTTGGGGGCTGGTTCTCTTCGTGATCGCTTTTGCGCTTGTATTGATCCACGCCCTGAACCCGCGAAACCAGAAGAAATTTGACGAAGCAAAACGCATTCCGCTCGAAGACGAGGAAAACATAAATGTCTGAGAAGGAAATCGACGAGCACACCGGCATTGAAACAACCGGACACAGCTGGGACGGCATCAAGGAATTAAACAATCCCCTGCCCCGGTGGTGGCTGATCATTTTCTGGGTCTCAATCATCTGGTCTGTTGTTTACTGGGTGCTGATGCCGTCTTGGCCGGGCGTTACCGGTCACCTGAAAGGCGTGCGCAATCATTCCGAGCGCGAGAATGTCGAGGTCGCCATGGCGACGCTGGAAGAACAACGCAGCGAACAAATGCAGCGTGTACTCGCCGTCGACAATATCAGTGAAATCGAAAACGACCCCGATCTTTTACAGTACGCCATGGTCGCGGGAGAATCGATCTTCGGCGACAACTGCGCCACTTGCCATGGCGGCGGCGGACAAGGATTTGTCGGGTATCCGAACCTTGTTGACGACGACTGGATCTGGGGCGGCAGCTTTGACGCCATTCAGCAGACCCTACATTATGGCATTCGTTCAACGCATCCGCAGACACGCTACAACCTGATGCAGGCTTATGGGCGCGATGGCCTTTTGACCGGCGATCAAATCGACGATCTGGTGGAATATGTCATCTCCCTGTCCGGCGGAGAGGCTGACAGCGCCGCCGTCGAACGCGCAGCGCCGGTGTTCGCTCAGCAATGCACCATCTGCCATGGCGCGGACGGACGCGGCGATCAGGCGCAGGGCGCCCCGAACCTCGCTGACGCAATATGGCTTTATGGCGGTGATCGCGTATCGATCCAGGAAACGATTTATCAAGGACGCGGCGGCGTGATGCCGCCCTGGACAGACCGTTTGAGTGACGAGCAGATCAAGGCGCTGGCGATTTATGTACATTCTCTTGGCGGCGGAGAGTAACACCGTCGCCTTCAAGTTCCGCTTGGGCGGAAAGCGTAACCACACTGATGGAAACCCTGGCTACACCAAAACAATCGGCAAGCGGCGTTGACCGGCACGATGTCGAAGCCGTCAACAGCGCTTCAGCGCGGCATCTTTATAAAGCGCGCGAGCCGATCTTTCCAAAACTTGTGCACGGCAAATTCCGCGCCCTGAAATGGGCTGTGTTGTTTGCAACGCTTGGCGTCTATTACATCCTGCCCTGGATTCGATGGCCGCGCGGCCTTGGCGAGCCGGATCAGGCGGTGCTGGTGGATTTTCCAGGACGACGGTTTTATTTCTTCTTTATCGAAATCTGGCCCAATGAGCTTTATTACGTCACCGGCCTTTTAATCCTGGGCGCCCTGGGGCTGTTTCTGGCGACGGCGCTTTTTGGCCGGGTCTGGTGCGGCTATACATGCCCGCAAACCGTCTGGACCGATCTTTATATCGCCGTTGAACGGATGATCGAAGGCGATCGCAACAAACGCATTCGCCTGTCGAGAGCGCCGTGGAACGCGGAAAAGGTCGCTAAGAAATCCCTAAAACATTTCCTGTGGCTTCTAATCGCCGCCGGCACAGGCGGCGCATGGGTGCTTTATTTTCATGATGCGCCGACAATCTTTGGCCAAATATTCACAGGCGAAGCGCCGTTCTCCGCCTATCTGTTCATGGGCATCCTGACATTCACGACTTATGCGCTCGCCGGCACGATGCGCGAACAGGTCTGCACTTATATGTGTCCGTGGCCGCGCATTCAGGCGGCGCTCACCGATGAAGAAAGCCTGCAGGTTACCTATAAGGTTGATCGCGGCGAACCGCGCGGGCCCCACAAAAAGAATGAGCCATGGGACGGACGCGGCGACTGCATAGACTGCAACGCCTGCGTCGCCGCCTGTCCCATGGGCATCGATATCCGCGAAGGCGCGCAGCTTGAATGCATTAACTGCGCGCTTTGCATCGACGCTTGCAATGACATTATGAAAAAGGTTGATCGCCCGCTTGGGCTGATCGCTTATGACACCGACAAAAACATGGCGCGCCGGAAAGCGGGACTGACGCCACAAATCAATCTGGTTCGAACGCGAACCATTCTCTATGCGACTGTTTTTCTGATCGTCGCCGGCATCATGGTTTTCGGCCTCAGTTCACGCGCCACCGTTGAAGTCAACGTCCTGCGCGACCGCACGCCGCCTTTCGTCCAGCTTTCCGATGGCTCGGTTCGAAACGCCTATACGGTGAAAATCGTCAACAAGGCGAATACGGCGCGCGACTTTATCGTCACCGTTGATGGGCCGGAGGCTTTGTCGCTTAGCGCCGTGGGCGAGACCGTCACAGGCAACGCCCTGACCATCACGGCGGATGGCGACGATGTGCGCTCGTTCCGCCTCTTTGCAACGCTGCCGTCAGAGGCGATCATGCGCACATCGGAGCCGCTAACCCTGACCGTTGAAGATCCGCAATCTGGCGAACGCGCGATCAATCCAACCGTTTTCCTTTCGGAGGGACGCTGATGAGTACAACATTCCGCATCACTGGACGTCACGTGCTTTTTGGGATGATCGGTTTTTTTCTGGTCATCATTGCTGTGAATATCGTCTTCCTCACCCTCGCCGTTCAGTCCTTCCCCGGCGAGCAGGAGAAAAAGTCCTATCTGCAGGGCCTGAACTTCAATGACCGGCTGGCGGCGCGCGAAGCGCAGGCCGCATTGGGGTGGACCGTCAATATCGACAAAGCTGAGCTCGCCGCGGAGGCTGCAACCATCGAACTGAGCTTTGAAACCAGAGAAGAAAGACCTATCTTCGATCTTGATATCGACGGCGTACTTTCGCAGCCGGCGGATAATGATCGCGATCAGTCGATTGTCTTTTCTGCTTCCGGGCCGGGCCGTTTTGAAGCTCAAGCCGATAACATTACACCCGGCGTCTGGGTTTTAAATGCGCGCGCCGTAAGCAGTCAGAACGAAACATTCGAATTTACGACGAAGCTCTATTTTGAATGACTATCGCAACAACAATCGATGACGAGATCGGCTGCCCCAGCGGGCTTGAACCGCCCGCGGACGGCGCCGTCATCGACCCTGCGCCTTTCGTAAAAACATCGGACGGCGTTGCCAGGCTG
This sequence comes from Pseudomonadota bacterium, assembly GCA_039196665.1. GTDB lineage: Bacteria > Pseudomonadota > Alphaproteobacteria > Caulobacterales > Parvularculaceae > Hyphococcus. The sequence continues at coordinate 188,245 of JBCCUQ010000006.1, forward strand.
GAGCTCGCTGTCTTTGGCGCCAAATGCGCCGGCTGTATTCAAAAGATCGAAGGCGGACTTGGCGCATTGCCAGGCATGCAGTCCGCGCGGCTTAATCTATCCACCGGTCGGCTTTCCGTTTCATGGCGTGACGGCGCTTTTGCACCGCGGGCGATTACGCAAACCATCACCGGGCTCGGCTATCGCGCGGCCCCTTTCGATCCGGAGAAAGCCGAAGCCGAAAGCGACGCGGAAGGGCGACGATTGCTGCGTTCGCTTGCCGTCGCCGGGTTCGCCACTGCGAACATCATGTTGTTGTCGGTTGCGGTTTGGGCGGGCGGCGGCGAAATGGGTTTCGCAACGCGCGGCATGATGCACTGGATTTCAGCGATCATTGCTATCCCCGCCGCGCTTTACGCTGGACGGCCGTTCTTTTCATCAGCTCTTGGCGCGCTGAAAGCCAGGCGCGCCAATATGGATGTACCGATTTCGCTCGCGGTGGTTCTGGCCCTGTCGCTTAGTATTTTCGAGTTCTTCAAGGGCGGCGAGCACGCCTATTTCGACGCAGCGGTGATGCTGCTGTTCTTCCTTCTCATTGGACGATATCTCGATCACCGCCTAAGGCTGCGAGCGCGTGCTGCAGCCCGTGATCTGCTGGCGCTTCAGGCGACCATCGCAAACCGGCTCAATACGGACGGAACACTGGAAGCAGTCGCCGCCCGCGATATCGCCCCTGGCGACCTGCTGTTGCTGTCACCCGGCGATAGGGCGCCAGTCGACGGCGCCATCATTGACGGAACATCGGATACGGATGTCTCCCTTGTCACCGGGGAAAGCGCGCCTGCACGCAAGACCGTCGGCGATATAATTCATGCCGGTGTCTTGAATCTTTCCGCCCAGCTGACCATGCGCGCGGAAAAAACCGCTGACGCTTCGCTGATCGCAGACCTCACCCGGCTGATTGAGGCCGGCGAGCAGACAAAAAGCCGTTATGTCCGCCTCGCGGACCGGGCGGCGTCGCTCTATGTTCCAGTCGTTCATACCCTTGCGCTTGCAACATTTCTTGGCTGGTACTTCGTCATGGACGCCGGCCTTCGCGTCGCCATGCTGAACGCCGTTGCGGTCTTGATCATCACCTGCCCCTGCGCCCTTGGCCTTGCGGCGCCGGCGGTGCAGGTTGTCGCCACAGGCCGCCTTTTCCGCTCAGGCGTGCTGGTCAAATCCGGCGATGCGCTGGAGCGGCTTGCAGAGGTCGACAGGGTTGTTTTCGATAAAACCGGCACCCTCACCCATGGCAAGCCGCGCCTTGCAAACCGCGCGGAGATTGCGCCTGACGCTTTGAACGCTGCAGCGTCGCTTGCGCGGATCAGTCGTCACCCTTTGTCGCGCGCCATCGTCACCGAAGCCGGCGCCGGGCAGGCCTGTAATGACGCTGTCGAATATCCCGGCCTCGGCATCGAAGGCGAAATAGAAGGCGAGCAGGCAAGACTAGGCCGTGGCGATTGGGTTGGCGCCACGGCGCCCACAGACAATGCCACGAGTACGGAAGTCTGGTTTCAGCAGGGACAAGTCAAGCCAATACGGTTTATCTTCGAAGACACACTGCGCAATGACGCCAATGACGTTATCGGCGCGCTGGCCGATCGAAACCTGAAATCGGAAATGCTCTCCGGCGACCGCAAGGGCGCGGCGCGGCGCGTTGCCGATAAACTTGGGCTTGATGAATGGCGCGGCGAACTATCGCCCCAAGATAAGATTGCGCGCCTTGAAGCTCTAAGTGACGAGGGCGTGAAAGTCGCCATGGTCGGCGACGGGTTGAATGATGCGCCGTCTCTGGCGCGCGCCCACGCCTCCCTGTCGCCTGGAACCGCCGCAGACGCCAGCCAGGCCGCAGCGGACTTCGTTTATCAGGGCGAAAGCCTTTCGCCGATCATTGAAGCGGTTGATGTATCGCGCAAGGCGCGCAGAAGGGTGCTTGAAAATTTCGCTTTCGCCGCCGCTTATAACGCCTGCGCCGTTCCCCTTGCCGCTTTGGGTCATGTGACGCCGCTGATCGCCGCCATTGCGATGTCCGGATCGTCCATGATTGTGACATTGAACGCCTTACGTCTCGCATCACGCCGACAGGATACAAAACCGCAATGACTGCGCTGTTATTCTTGATTCCCATCGCTTTGCTGCTGGGCGCCGCCGGGCTTGCGGCATTTTTGTGGGCGCTCAAAAATGGCCAGTATGACGACCCTGACGGGGCTGCCCAACGCATACTGCTCGATGACGATATAGAAGAGGATGAGGCCTGAGGTTTACGCCGTGCGGGTAATGTCGCGATAAGCGTGCCAGCTTGCATGACCCAATAGCGGAAACGCAATCGCCAACCCGACAAATAGCGTTGCAACGCTGGCGGCTGTGATAATCGCAATCAGCCACGCCCATAAAAGCATCGCGCCAGGGCTTTCGTTAAACGCCTTGATGCCCGTTGCAATCGCCGTAAAGGCGTCCGTGCGGTCATTCATCAGCATCGGTATCGAAACAACCGTAAAGAGATAAATGACAAATGCGATAATTCCGCCAACCACAGTACCAACGACCAGCATCGCCAGGCCTGCGCCGGTTGAGAACGCAAAACCCATAAAGTCTGTCAGCGGGACATAGTTGGCCGATGCAAAAAGCGCGTAGATCATCACCGCAATGCGCACCCATACAAGCGCTGCAAACATCAGGAAAAATCCGATATAGGCGATCTGCATCAGCGACCGCGGCCCGGCGAATTTCACCGGCCACAGGCGCGGCGGTTCACCCGCTTCCAGCCGCCGGCTGATTTCATAGAGCCCTAGCGCAAGCATCGGCCCAACCAGCGCAAAAACGCCGAAAGCAACCGGAATAAGCGCCGAATATCCAAGCCGCCATAACAGATAAACAATGAATACGCCGCTACCGACCACCAGCGCGCCATAACCGATGCTGAGCATCGGGGCGCGCATCAAATCACGCCAGCCGGCGCCAAGCCACGACCATGGCGCATCCATCGTTATGCGCCGCGGCGTCGTCATTTGCGGTGAAGGGTTCATCTTATTATTCTCTGCGCATCCGTGACTGCGCATTTTGATTTATATCAAACCCGTAGAATCTCAAAGATGTTTATTTCGCAAGTGCAATATCTCTTACGCCAACAGGAGTCTTAGTTATGCGACGCCAATATCGGAAACGACTTTGGCCGCTTTGTTTTTCTTGAATGTGCCGAGCTTTCCCTTGCACAAGGTCACTACGCCATCGTCTGTTTTCAGCGTAATATCAAGCGTATTGTGCGCATCTTCTTCAAGTGAAATCACTTGATCGACTGAGAGGCGTGTCAATTCCGACAGCGTCATCTTGTATTTTGTCAAAATGACCGGAAGCTCAATCTCCGTATGGTGAATATTATCGAGCATGTCCGCGAACCACTTTGTATTCTGGTTCTGAGCGACCACTGATTTTCGTGTTTGCGTCAGCAATCCCCGGCGCTCCAGAAATTCAATTGGAAAGTATAAAGCCAGCGCGGATTTTAGCTCCCCTGTTTCCAGCTTGAAAGTCACGTCCAATTTGAACAGCGCGCTCGTCATCCCGTCTTTAAAGATCGCTTTTTGGGATGTCGTAGAACTCTTCAGTGTGAGGTTACCCGCGCGCACATCACTAAGCGTAGTGATCAGGAATTTATTGACGCCAGTGGCGATCTCGTTTGCAAAAAGCTGCGCCAGCTCAGAATCGAGCGATGTCGGCGCTTGCGCCTCTTCGGGAGGCGCAAAAGCCCCGCCCAGAAAAGCTTCACTTAACCCAGTAACAAAAGGCGATGAAAGGCTGACCAGCAATGCATGATCGTCAGCCGGGTCGCCGAACCAGTAGGCGGTTGCATTTTCCGGAATGCTTTCAAGCGCGGCCTGCATGCTCTGCATGCCTGAATCGATATCGGCCGGCGGTATAAAAAGATTGGCGGCGACAGACAAACAGGATGAGCAAAATTTGCCCGCATCAGCGGCGAGATTTTCCAACTTGGGATAGGCTGATACGTCAAAGCTTGCGCTTTGGACTTTTTTCGCCAGCACGCCGCCGCCGTCAGCTGACTTATCCGCCGTTGTCATTTACTGATTTCCCAATCCATAACGCCGACATCATTATTTTATGCATGCTTAAGATTGAATTAAGTCTGTCAGTCTTTCAGTGACCGGATATTAGCCCCAAATTAACGTCGGCAAACCTAGTTTCCTTACTTGCATGTAGTCGTATTTCGGACGTGTCGTGAGCGGTTCAGACTCGGTTGTCATTAAGAAAGTTAAGAAAGTATCAGGCGAAGGCCATCATGGCGGCGCCTGGAAAGTCGCCTATGCGGACTTCGTCACCGCGATGATGGCGTTCTTTCTTTTGATGTGGCTCCTGAACGCAACGACAGAAGATCAGCGCAAAGGCATCGCCGACTATTTTAATCCCACGATTCCGGTTAGCCCGATTTCCGGTGGCGGGTCGGATATGCTCAACGGCTCAACCGTTTATTCCGACCAGACCCTGGCAAAGGACGGGACCGGTGGCTCAAAATCGATGCACGGTGCGAATCAGGAAGCCCAGGAAGAAATAGAAGGCGAAGCCGAAGAACAAATCACTGGCGACGCGCAAGCCCAGGCGAAATCGCTCGAGGCGCTACGCGAAGAATTGATGGCGCAGTTTGAAGATGAAGATTCTGCCGGACTGGCGCGGCATATCCTGACCCGTGTGACGCCGGAAGGGCTTGTTATCGAGCTGGTAGACGTCGATGGCAGCCCGTTATTCGCGCTCGGCTCAACTGATGCGTCGGCGACCATGCGACTATTGCTGGAAGTGGTGACGGCAAGCCTTTCTATGGTCAGCAACGAGCTGTCAATCGTTGGGCATACGGATGGCCTCGCTTATTCAAATGTTAAGGAATACACAAACTGGGAGTTGTCTACGGACCGCGCGCACAAGGCGCGGCGGTTAATGCTGGCGGCGGGCTTGCCCGCCTCGCAGATAAACGAAGTTGCCGGTAAAGCCGATACGGAGCCACTGGTGGCCGATAAGCTCGCGCCGCAGAACCGACGCATCTCAATCACGATTTTAAAATCCTGATACTGAGTTCCTACAATTAGCATACAATTATATGATTTTTAATCATACGAACCGATAGTTATTCCGGTTGGATAACAGTTAACAAATTGTGAGTAGTCATCATGGGTCTATCATCTTCTCTGAACGCTGGGGTTATGGGTTTGGCGGTTAATGCGACAAAGCTCGCAACGATCTCTGATAACATCGCAAACTCACAAACATACGGATATAAACGCGCCGAAACCGATTTTTCCAATATCGTTTTGAGCAGCGGCGGCGGGTCCTACAACGCAGGCGGCGTACAGGTCGCTACGTTCAAAGATGTGGGCGCACAAGGCGCATTGATCTCTACCAGCAATGGCACGGACATTTCTGTCGCCGGGCGCGGCATGCTGCCTGTCACGACAAGTGCAGGCATTGACGTGCCGCCGGGCCAGGCGCCGTTGCGCCTTACAACAACGGGTTCTTTCAATACTGATGACAGCGGCTATTTGCGCACGCTTGGCGGTAACTTTCTGATGGGCTGGCCGGCGAATCCCGACGGCAGCGTTACCGTACCGGGCCGTAATACCTCTACAGGGCTTGAGCCAATTCGCGTGACAACCTTTGAACTCGTCGCATCACCAACAACGCGAATTGATCTCGGCCTGAATATCCCGGCGTCCGCAACCGAAGCCGGCGGCACAGGTGATAGCTTCACGCTTCCCGTCGAATATTTCGATACGCTAGGCCGTTCGCAAACGCTTGACTTTGTCTTCACACCGGACGTCTCGGGGCCGGGGCCAAGCAATACCTGGACAGCGGAAGTGTTCGATCAGGCGGGAGACCCCCTGACGCCCGTAGGCTCTTTTGACGTTGTCTTTGACGAAGCAACCGGCACTGGCGGCTCAATCCTTTCACTGACGCCGGGCGCCGGCACAACCTGGGATCCTGCGACCGGATTGATCGGTTTCAATGTTTTATTTGGTCCTATGGAAGTCAATGTCGGCTCGCCAGGCAACGCGACGTTGTTGACGCAATTCTCGTCATCCTTCGCGCCGGTTGGCGTTGGCGCAGACGGTACGCCGATCGGCAGCTTGCGGTCCATCGAGATTACCGAAGGCGGCATGGTCGAGGCGCTTTACGATACCGGCTTCCGGCGGACCATTTATCAAGTGCCGCTTGTCGACGTGCCAAATGTGAACGGTCTGACAGCGCTCGACAATCAGACCTTCGCTATTTCGGCGACGAGTGGTGACTACTTTCTGTGGGATGCAGGTTCCGGCCCGGTTGGAACGACGGAAGGCTTCGCCCTGACCGAGTCCACAACAGATATCGCCGCGGAGCTGACCGATCTCATTCAAACCCAGCGAGCCTATTCGTCGAACGCCAAGATTGTACAGACTGTCGACGAGATGCTGCAGGAGACCACTAACCTCATTCGTTAAGTTCAGCGGATGATCTAATCCGGGTGCCCTATGTCCATCTCGTCAGCATTGGCAAACGCAAATAGCGGTCTTTCCGTTGCGTCAAGACGCGCCAGTGTCGTCTCCAACAATGTTGCGAACGCGCTAACGCCTGGCTACAGCCGTCGGGGTGTCGACCTCGGTGAAAATGTTATCGCAGGCAAAGGCGCCGGCGTATCTGTCAACGGTATTACACGGGCCGCCAATCAGGCGCTCACAAATGACCGCCGAACAGCCGAGAGCACCTCTTACCGCGATCAGGAGCTCGCCAGCGCCTACGCCAAATTCAACACAGCGCTCGGCGAGCCCGATGATGCGTTCAGTATGTTCGGGCAATACCAGGATTTGGAATCATCTTTGCGATCCTTGGCGTTGACCCCTGAATCTATCCCGCTTCAATCCCAGCTTTTGGATTCTGCAAAGTCACTTGCTTCACGCTTCAACCAGCTCTCATCACAAACTCAAAGCATGAGAGCCGAAGCAGATGCAAAAATTGCGCAAAGCGTCGACATTGTGAACGCCAATCTCGGAGAGATTGAGAAGCTGAATGTCCAGATCAGCCGCGGCGCCAGCACTGGCCGGGATACGTCCGGACTGGAAGATCAGCGCAAGATCTTGATCGACGAAGTCGCCGGCATCATCCCTGTTCGGGAGATTGCGCGCGATAATAATAAAATCGATCTGATGACAAACGAAGGCGTGTTTCTTCTCGCTGGAAAAGCGCGTCAGGTCGAGTTCACGCGTGCAAACACCATCGCTTTCGATACGACCCTCGCTGGCGGGCAACTCTCAGGCCTTTCCGTCGAAGGCATCGACATAACGCCGGGCACAAGCGCAAGCTTCGCCTTGCAGCAGGGCAGCCTGGCGGGTCAATTCGAAATCCGCGATCAGGTTGCGCCGGACTTTCAAACGAAACTGGACGCGCTTGCACGCGATATGATGCAGCGCTTCGAAGATGCAGATCCGACTCTTGCCGTTGGCGCACCGGGCCTATTCACTGACAATGGCGCAGCCTTTGACCCCTTGGCTGAGGCTGGCCTTGCAGGGCGCATTTCAGTCAATGCCGCTGTTGACCCTGATCAGGGTGGCGAACTTTGGCGCCTGCGTGACGGCATCGGAGCCGCTTCGGAAGGCGCGGCAGGAAACGCCGATCTTATCTTCATGCTGCTTGATGGGTTGTCGGAACTTAGAACACCGCCCCCCGGTTCCGGTCTCAACAGCCAGGGCACGGCGATTGATGCAATCGCAAATGTCACTTCGATCATCGGTTCTGCGCGCGTCAACTCGCAAACGCAACTCGCCGCTTCATCCGCCAGCGCACAGGCCTTGCGTGAGGCGGAGACGCAAGAAACCGCTGTCGATACGGACTTTGAGCTCCAGCAATTATTGGCAATTGAGCAGGCGTTCGCCGCCAATGCGCGTGTCATTCAGGCCGCGAGCCAAATGATCGATACGTTGATGGAGCTATAGATGAGCATTACAAACGTACCTGATCAGCTTTCTTTTTCTAGGCTGTCTCAAAGCGTGGCTGACTTGAAATCGCGCGTTGATACAAGCCGAAAAGAGTCGGTGACTGGTCGTTATGAAGACCTTACCAAGCAATTAAAGGGTGATGTCGGCGGTGGACACCTCCTGAAGAAAGCCATCGATGACACAAAACTGTTTCAGGAAAATCTTGCCGTTGCTGCGAGCCGTGCGCAAATCACGCAAGCGACGCTCGGTAATGTCGGCTCTGAAAGCTCTCGCATCGCCACCGATCTTCTCGCAGCCGTTGGACGGGGCGATCTTTCGACTGTCGATGTCATGATCGACGATGCGGAAGCCGCACTGATTGTAACTGTTTCCTCTTTGAATGCTGTTTTTGCAGGTCGCGCACTCTTCAGCGGCGACGCGACGGACCGACCGCCGCTCGCGCCCCCAGAACAACTGATCGCCGATGTGGAAGCGATCATGGCCAGCGCGACCGATGCAGCGGATGCGCAAGCGCAACTTGACACTTATTTTGATGATCCCGCCGGCGGCTTCGCGACGTCAATTTACATGGGCGGCGCTAATCGCGCGCCAGGCGTTGAAATTGCCCCCGGCACCCGGGTTGACGCATCCGCCAAAGCTGACGACCCAGCCATCAAAGACATTATTCGCGGCCTTGTAACTGTCGCCGCAGCAAAGTCTGCGACCTTTGCCGATGTCAGCACAACACTCACTGCCGGCGCCAGCCAGATCTTCGATGCGGAAGCCAATCTTGTGGATCAGCGCGCCGCAATCGGTATCAACGAGGCGCGGATTAGCGCCGCCACCGCTCGCTATGAAGCAGAGGAATCCGTTCTTGCAACGCTTTATAATGAAAAGACGTTGAGAGACCCGTTTGAAGCCGCCTCGGAGCTGCAATTACTAGAGACCCAGCTTGAGGCGTCCTACCTTTTGACATCACGCATGGCGCGACTGTCCCTTGCAAACTTTATCAGGTGATCGCGAATGCGCGTTTTTCTTCTTTCTCTCATTAGCGCCCTGGTGTTTTTTGGCGACACGGCGCTGGCTGGCGTCAAGCTGAAAGATATTGTCGAAGTTGAAGGCGTTCGTGGCAACGACCTTGTCGGTTACGGTCTCGTTGTCGGCCTTGACGGTACGGGCGATGGTCTTCGCAACATTCCTTACACCGAGGAAGCGCTATCCAGCCTTCTGGAACGTCTTGGCGTCAATGTGCAGGGCGAAGATTTTCGGCCGCAGAATGTAGCCGCGGTTCTTGTAACTGCAACGCTGCCGCCCTTTGCGCGCGCCGGTACGCAGATCGATGTCACCGTGTCCGCCATTGGCGACGCGCAGAACCTTAATGGCGGCATGCTGGTCATGACGCCGCTTAACGCTGCGGACGGTAAAATATACGCCGTCGCCCAGGGTCCGGTATTGATCAGTGGGTTCGCCGCGCAAGGCGACGCCGCTTCTGTAACGGAAGGCGTGCCAACCTCCGGCACCATCCCGAACGGCGCCCGGGTCGAACGGGAGCTTGGATTTGATTTCGCGTCGCTGCAAAGCCTGACGCTAACCTTGCGCGCGCCTGACTTTACGACGGCGGCCCGTATTGAAAACATCATCAACCGTAATGTCGGACGGCCTATCGCAACCATGCAGGATTCTTCCGCCGTGAAGCTCGCAATGGATGATAATTTCAGCTCGCCGGCCCACATGCTGAGCGAAATCGAGAATTATGAAGTAAATCCGGCGCAAAAGGCGCGGGTCGTTGTCGATCAACGTTCGGGCACAATCGTTCTCGGGTCACAGGTGCGCATCTCCAGCGTCGCCGTCGCCCAGGGCAATCTTTCCATCCGCATCCGCGAACTGCCCGGCGTCGTCCAGCCCAACCCCTTCTCCCGGAATGGCGAAACCGTCGTGGTTCCGCGCACCGACATCGCCGTCGATCAGAATGAAGATCAGAAAGTCGCGGTCCTGGAAGAAAATATCACCCTCGCCGATCTCGTTGACGGGCTGAACGCCCTTGGGGTCAGCCCGCGAGAAATGATCGACATCCTGAAGTCGATCAAGTCAGCCGGCGCCCTGCACGCAGAACTGATCGTTCAGTAGCACCTTGTTGTACCTGGCGTCGGACTATTAAACCCCCGCAGGTCCCTGGATCATGAGACGCGGGCGGCGTTCGTCGCAAGCAGACAATCAAACGCGGTCGTGTTACGTCATCAGTTGACCTGAAAATCGGCGGCGCCAAAAGCGCATGCGATTACAGCCTCGAGGAAAAAATGACTGGGAATTGTCTGTGTGGCGCAGTGAGCGTCACCATTGGAGCTAAGCCTGAGTTTATCAACGATTGTAATTGCAGCTTGTGCCGCAAAGTCGGCGGCGCCTGGGGCTATTTCCCATCCACTTCGGTCAAAACAACCGGAAGAACTTTTTCAGTCGCGCGCAGCGATAAAAAGATCCCCGGCGTCGAGGTTCATTCCTGCGAGATCTGCGCAACCACCACACACTGGATGCTGACAAAGTCGTTCAAAGAACAAAACCCTTCAGCGGATCAAATGGGGGTGAATATGAGGCTGTTCGACCCCGATGACCTAAAGGGTGTCGAGGTTCGGTTCCCGAATGGCAAAGACTGGACTGGCGAAGGCCCGTTTGGATACAGGCGTCAAGCCCTTACGATTAGCGATAAGGCGCCCTGGTAAATTGATTTAGCCCTCGCCGCCTGCATCCTCAGCATCTGGCGATGCGCCTTCAGCACCCTCTTCATCCTCGGTCTCGATATCATTGAGTTCAATCTCACCGGTCGCCACAAGCTTGCGCACAATCGTCATAAATGTCGCCTGCGCCGCTTCGGCGTCTTTCGCTGACATTGGTTTCAACGTTTCCATCTGCTCTTCATATTGCTGGCGCATGCGCTGAGAGATGTTGCTGAAGATGAAATCAACAGACTGAGGCGCATTTTTTTGGCCAAGCCTGACGCCCTGCAGAAAGAGATCTACGTCGATTTCCTTGATCACCATGGTGATTGCATTCGGCGGCACCCGCTCCGGGATATCCTGGTAAGTGAGCAGGGATTTTTTCACATCCGCCATGATATCCGGCACGGTGTCCGAGATATAGGACAAAAGCTTGTCGCGCTTCTCGGACATCACATTATTCATCATGGAGCCGATCATTTCGCCGGGATTGTGGCCCTTGGCCGGCGCGGCGCGCAGCGGCGCAAGGTAATCGCGCTCAATCGTCTGCGAGAGAACTTTCAAAACCTCCGGGCTGATTTCCATTGGCTTTGCAAGTCTGGCGACGATCTGCTGCGCGACGTCATCCTCAAAAATATCGAGAATGCGCGAGGCTTTTTCCGTATTGATTTTGGAAAGCACGACCGCGACCAGCTGCGGGTTCTGTGCGCTTAAATATTCCGCAAGACCGTTATCATCCGCGCGATCGAGTTTATCCCAGACAGATTCGCTGCCGGGCACATTAATGCCGTCCATTACGCGCACGACATCATCCTGATCGATAAACTGACGCAGTAATTCTTGCGTCGATTCAACGCCGCCTTTGATTTCTTCGCTTTCTTCCGTCCCTAAACATCCGACAAATTCCTCGACCACCACTTTCAACGCCGCCTTCGGTACGGTCTGGAGATGCGCATATGCGCGGGCGAACGCCTTTAGATGTTTGTCTTCGATGCGCTCGATGATCGGACCGGCGGCGTCAGGCCCAAGGGCCGCGATCACCAGCGCCGCTTTTTGCGCAGGGCTCAGCGTTTTGGGCGTCAGGTTTTGTTGCCGAGGATTGCCTGAGGCTTGCGTCGCCGCGGGCGTCAGATCCGGCATCGGCAACGCTTTATTTTGAGACAATGCCTGATTGCTCGACGTCATGTTCCATATCCTTTTACGACGGCCCCGGCGATCTGAACCCAACCATTCGCCAGCACGAAGAAGGCAAGCTTGAACGGTAATGAGACAATCGCCGGCGGCACCATCATCATCCCCATCGCCATCAGGACCGACGCAACGATGAGGTCGATAATTAGAAACGGCAGAAAGATAACAAAACCAATTTCAAACGCGTGTTGAATTTCAGATAACATGAAAGCCGGGATGAGAATGGATAAAGGCGTTTGCCCCTCCGCCTGCGTATCAATGCGCTCCGCACCGGCGGCTTCGGTAAGCGTTTCAACCGCCACTGCGGAAACACGGCCTTCCATAAAAAACCGGAACGGCGTCAGCGTGCGTTCAAACGCCTGTTCTTCCGTCACATCGCCATCCAGCAACGGCTGAACGCCATTCTCCCAGGCTTGCGAAAACACCGGCTCCATCACGAAATACGTCAAGAATAACGCCAGACTCATGATCAGCATGTTTGGCGGCGCCTGCTGCAGGCCGATCGCCTGACGCAGGATTGAAAATACAATGATCATGAACGGCAGACAGGTCACCATCATCGCAATACCCGGCGCGATGGAGAGGACGGTCACTAATGCGAAAAGCTGAATGACGCGCGAGCTGAGCCCGCCCGTGAATACGGCCTCGTCCGGCGCCTCTTGCGCCAGAGCGACGTCGAAGCCGCCCCCGGCCAGCATCACCGCAAGGATGATTGCGCCAAGTCTAAAGACCGTTATCATTCTTCAAGTAGTTCCGTGATGTTGACAACTTCGGTCAAGCGAATAGCCAGCTGGCCTTCCTTGTCCGGCACTTCGGTGAGTTCGCCCCGCGCAATAACGCGGTCTTTAACTCGTAACTCAACCGGATCGTTGATGGCGGTGTCGAGCGGTAAAAGGTGATTGCGCTTCATTTCAAGCAGCTCGCCAATCAATGGGCGCGCCGTTCCAACAGAAACGGTGACGTCAATTGGTACACTGAAAATAGCGCGCTTCAGCTTGTTCTCGTCTCCGTCTTCACGACGCTCCAATACAGGCGCTTCTTCATCCTGGGCGTCGTCCGCTGTGACGATATCATCCACGCTTTCACTGGCCATGTCTTATGCCTCTTTCCTGAACTGCGATAGGTATTTGTCGAGCGCCTCAAGAACACTCTGCGCGACCGCTTCAACATCCATTTCAAGCCCGGCGCTTTCCCAGTTGGCCGCAACCATTGAGCCTGAGAACGCCGGATCGGCCTCAACGCGAACGCTTTGGTCGCCACCAGAGGCCTCAAACGCAGCGGTAAGATCGGCAACACGCTCCTCTGAGGTCTTGATGACCAGTGATCCGCAGCTTTCGGTATTTACGTGCTCGATCACTGCTGCGGTGACTTCATCGGCGAAGCCTTTGGCCGCCAATGTCGGTAACGTCTTATGCATTATGGCGCTAAGCGCTTCGGTAAGCTGTTCATTCAAACGCTGAGGCATTGCGCCCAACGCCCGGCTAATCTGATCGGCGGCTTCCGCAAAAAATTCGGACTCAGCGTCGTGCTTTGTTTTCGCCGCGGCTTCACCGGCGCTAAAACCTTCCGCGTAAGCGGCGGCTTTCAACTGTTGCGAGCGAACGTCGCCTTCATCGCTCGCGCCAGCGTCGACAGGTTCGAAATTCTCAAGGATGGAATTCAACGCGCTCACGCTGCATCCTCCTCCAGCCAGGCCTTGATCAGTGTCGCCGTTTCATCTGTCTTTTCACTGGCGAGGCCTTTTAAGGCTTCGATCGCGTCGGGCGGCTCAGTCGCCGTCAATGTCGCAGGCTCCCCTTCCGGCGCTGGCGCGGCGGCAAGATTCGCCGTTTCAGGCGCAGGCAATGACTTCACGGACAGAACCGGCTTCACGACAAAAAGACCAAGGATAAGCGTCACGATCGACAAAACCGCAATCTGAATTGACGTCATCAGATGCCGATCCATGAAGTCGCTGACGAAACTGCCTTCGACAGCCGTGCCTTCATTGGCGATTGGCAGGAACGACATGTTTTGAACAGTCAGCGTATCGCCGCGCTCTTCGTTAAAGCCAACCGCCATCGAAACAAGCTCTCGCAATTGCGTCAGCTCATCATCGCTACGCGGCGTCAGTTCTATTTCTCCGTCAGCGGTTTGCGTTTCGAGGTGATTGACCAGCACCGCGACGCTGAGGCGCTTGATCGCGCCTGGCGCCTTTTCACGTTCGCGGCGTATTTCGGAAAGGTCATAGCTGATCGTTTCATCCGTTTGCGTTCTTTCACTACTCGATTGCGAACCGCCGGCATTGGCGTCGCCTTCGGGCAGATTGCTTGCAACAGTGACCGAGCTGCTGTTGGCTCCACTTGATGTCTCCGTGACTTCCGATGTCTCCTTGCCGGAGATAACACGGCCGTCGGGGTCAAAAACACGCTCGGAAATCGCCTCGCGCTCCGTATCGATTTCAAGCATGACCTGGACACGCGCATTGCCGGAACCGACACGCGCTTCAATAATGCTCAGAACGTCTTCTTCTATCTTTTTCTCGCGGTCCATTGCATCAGCCTGGCCGTCAAAGACTGCATCGCCTTTGCCGGGACTCAAAACAACGCCACGTGTGGAATCGATGACCGCCACCTGCTCCGCCGGCAATCCGGGAACAGAGGAGGAGACTAAATACCGAATGGAGTTGGCGTGTGCGATATTGAGCGCGCCCCGCCCCATTGTAACGGTTACAACCGCTTTTGGCTCAGCACCACGGCGAGAAAACGAAACATTGCGCTCGTGAGCAATGTGAACGCGCGCCGCTTTGACGCCTGGCGTTGATAAAATCGTCCGCGCCAATTCACCCTCCATAGCGCGCCAATAGGTGACGTCAAAAATGTCGGACGTTGTTGAAAAACCGTTCAAGCTTTCAAATAATTCGTACCCGGCCTGACCCTGCTGCGGCAACCCTTCCTGCGCGAGCGCCATACGAACAAAATCGCGTCGGCCGGATGGAACATAAATCGTATCGCCGCGAACTTCGGTTTCGATATTCATGCGCTCCAGCGCTGTAATAACGTCACCGGCCGCGCCGGGCTCCAGCCCGCTATAAAGCAACGCCATGCTCGGCGATGACGCAGTGCGCGCGAGGATCGAAAAAACAAAAACCGTCGCCGCAACCGCGCCGACAAGCATAACTCGTTTTGATGGCGGCAACGCCTGCCATACTGAAACCAACCCTTGCATCTCTCACCAACCGTTAACGCGCTTATCAATGTGATGCGCTTAATACCCAGCTTTTCGTTTACCATTTGATCATTAATAGGAGGTTACAAAGACGTCATCGAAACGATCAAAAAAGTTTCTTCGATGGGAATTTAGAGGTCATGGCCAAGGACAAAAAAGAAGGCGCTGAAAAGCCAGAAGAAGGTGGCGAAAACGAAGCTGCGACAAAGGCTGCTTCGCCTTTAATGTCTATTCTGGGCAGTATTGGCATCGCGCTTCTTCTAGGCGTAATTGTCGGCGGCATCGTCTATGTTTCCCCTTTCGGCGGCGGTCAATGCGTTCCCGAACAGGCTGTTGCAGAGAGCCACGAAAAGAAAACAAAAAGTTACGACGACATCGTATTCGTTAATCTCGAACCAATCGTCATAACATTAGGTCCTAACGCTAAATCCGAATATCTTAAGATCTCCGTCAGCCTTGAAACGACTGCAGATCATGCAAAAACAGCAACGCATTTGCAGCCGCGTTTTCGCGATGTTCTGAACATGTATCTTCGCGCCGTTGACGAAAAGGATCTGATAGAACCTTTCGCCATGACGCGCCTGCGCGCCCAGATGTTGCGGCGCATGCAAACTGTTGCGTCATCTGACATCGTGTCAGACGTTTTAATTACTGATTTCGTCCTGAATTAGGAGCGATAAAATGTCGTTGATCATTGATTTCTTGTTGCTGGCCGCCTCTGGCACCGCCTGTTTTTATTGCTGGATATTGAGCAAGCGGCTCAAAGCCTTAACAAGTAGTAAA
The DNA here is from genome assembly GCA_039196665.1 of Pseudomonadota bacterium. Classification (GTDB taxonomy): domain Bacteria; phylum Pseudomonadota; class Alphaproteobacteria; order Caulobacterales; family Parvularculaceae; genus Hyphococcus. Next base: position 204,104 of record JBCCUQ010000006.1, read on the forward strand.
GACGGCATTCAGACCGGCATTGTGGCCCTCTCCCAGTCTGCGGAAGAAATGCAGGAAGCTTTGTCAAAGACCAAGGACACGGCCAATGTAAGCGTCTCGCACCTGGAACAGTTAATTGCCGAGGCGCAGCAAAAAGTCCCGGAACTGGAAGACTTATTGCAGCAAATTACAAATGTCAGCGCGCAAGCTGTCGGTGAAACCGAAGCCGCCGCACGCAATCTTGTCGACATTTTATCGCCGCATATCGAAGATGCGAAAACTTCCGCTAACCTTTTGCTGCGATCACTGGAGATGGCGGCGCAGGAAACGCCCGCCGTGGAAGCCGAAGAAGTGCCTGCAGACAATGCAAAGCCGAGGAAGCGGAAGAAGATAAGCGATGACGGTCTCGATATCGAATTTGTGGCGGATGATGACGAAACCCAAGCAGCATAACAGTTCGCGTAAAGCTATCGCCGTCAATCCTTTGATGGTCATTGCCGTTGTTTTCGCCGCGTCCTTCGCCGGACGCGCGATCGGCATCGCCAACGCTGCGCTCAACCGACCCGACACTGAAGAAACAAAAGCAGCGCCAGAGTCAGATATCGCTCCGCCAACGCAGTTGCTTCCCGATAATTCAGAATCTGAGGGCGACAAGACCGCCGCAGCGCAAACTCCACAGATTACATCCCAGACTGAAAACCTCAAAGGCGTAAAGTCGGTCTCCGCCTCCCATAAGGCTGCGCAATATAATGATTTGATGGCGGCGATCCGCGAGCGCTCCGAAATGCTGGATGACAGGTCGGTTCAAATCGAGGACCGTATTCGGACGCTGGAAATTCTTGAAGCGCGTATCGAAGAAAAATTGTCCGTTCTTAAAAAAAGCAATGAAGAACTCGCAAAGCTTGTCGCTTATGCAAATGAAGCTTCACAGGAAGATATCTCCATGCTCGCCAAGATGTATGAGCAGATGAAACCGCAGCGCGCCGGAGAAATCTTTGACAAGATGAATCCGACTTTCGCCGCCGGCTTCCTGACAGAAATGAGCAGCGAGAATGCAGCGCTTATTCTAACTAATATGAGTACGGAAAAAGCATATGAGGCAAGCATGATTATCGCGAGCCGAAATGCAGCTGTACATCAATAAACATCAGCGTCATTTTACGGCTTATTAAGCATCAATCTTTACACCTGAAGGTCGTGTTTTCGGCAAGAAGGCCGGCAGGGTGTAAATTTCATGGGTGCAATTCTCGGCATCGTTATTACATTGGTAATGGTTTTCGGCGGCTACGTTATTGCCGGCGGAAAGTTCAGCATCATTTTGCATTCTCTGCCCTACGAGATGATGATCATCGGCGGCGCGGCCGTTGGCGCATTTGTCGTCGGTAACAGTGTGGGCGTCATCAAGCACACGCTTGGCGATATTGGAAAGGTTTTCTCAGGGCCGCGCTGGAAAAAATCCGATTATCAAGACCTGCTCTGTTTGATGTTCTCCCTGGTGCGCATCGCCAAGGAAAGTCCGGTGGAAATAGAACAACATATAGAAAACCCGGATGAATCCTCCCTTTTCAATCAATATCCGCGCATCGCAAAAGACGGCGCGGCAATGGAAATGATTTGCGACACCATCCGCTCCATGATCATGAATTTTGACAATCCGCATCAGGTCGAAGAGATGCTGGAAAAACAAATTGAGGGTCTTCATCACGACAGCCTGCACGGCGCCCATGCGCTGCAGAAAATGTCGGACGGCCTGCCCGCCCTGGGCATTGTCGCCGCCGTTCTTGGCGTCATCAAAACCATGGCGTCTATCGACAAACCGCCGGAAGTGCTTGGCCAGATGATTGGCGGCGCACTGGTCGGAACATTCCTCGGCGTTTTTCTCGCTTACGGTATTGTCGGCCCCTTCTCCGACAAGGTAAAGGCGATCCACGAAGAAGAGCAGCAGTTTTATGCCCTGATCCGTGAGTCACTGGTCGCCAGCCTTAACAAACATACGCCGCAAATCTGCGTCGAAGTCGCTCGTCGCAGCGCGCCTAAAAAACACCGCCCAAGCTTCAACGACATGGAAGAAGCATTGCGCGAAGTTCAGAAAGCTGCATGATGCGATTGTCTCTTGCCCTCTTCGCCGCAGCGCTTCAGCTGACGCCCGCAGTCGCACAGAGTGATCGCATTCTGGTGTCTGCCGGAGAGCATGAGGGCTATTCACGCATCGCCTTTCCAAAAAACGGCGCGAGTATCATTGTTGAACAAAATGGCCGTTCCGTTCGCCTGCTCAATGTGAACGCCGATGCAGGCTTTGATCTTGCAAATATCAATGACCGTCAAAAAGCCTATCGTATTCTTGGGGCTAGGACTGTACACCTTGAGAATGCAGATGCGCTCGACCTAACGCTAAATTGCGATTGCACTGTACGGTCCATGACGCTTGGCAATGGGAAATTCGTTCTCGATATTGTCGACCAGGCGGCGCCCGCCTCGACTTCAAGAGAAGTAAAGATCGAAGATCAAAAGATTGAACGCGCCGCGAAGCGCGTTGGCGCGCCCCCGTCACAGGAAGACATTCTGTCGATTGAACAGGCCCATAATCAAATGGTCGCGCTGCTGAAGCAGGCGGCGAATGAGGGGCTGATTACAATCAGAAGCGAGCCTGGCGCCGATAAAACGCAAATAAGCGATGCGAATGCACCGACAGCGCTTGCACCGAAGCAGACCTTACAGGAACCAACACCAGAACCGGTACGCACTGCAGCCGCTGATGCGCCAGCGGCGCCAACGCCGACACCTGTAACGAACGCCTCAATGGCGCCGACGGCGGCATGTCTGCCGGATGCGCAGTTTTATATTGACGGTGCGGATTTCGATGAAGAGCCGCTGGTCGCCATTGCCGATCTTCAGGCCGCAATTGAAGGCGGCAATGCCGCCGCAGACAAAGCGACCATCCAACGTCTTGTTGATGGTTATCTCTCAATTGGTTTTGGCGAAGAGGCCCTGGCGCTACTTGTCGATCATGGCGACGGCGGAACCATTAAAGCAGAAATGGCGCGCGTCGTCGCCGAGCGCAAAACCGCCCCAACCGGCATGCTTTCAGGCGCACAAAACTGTCGCGGCGCACACGCCCTGTGGCAGGCTGTCGCCAGCGACCCTGCGCAATCACTTTCGCACTATAAACGCTCAGGACGCGTGATTGAAAACTTACCACGCCGATTACGCAAAATGACGGCGACGCGGCTGGCGATGAAATTGATTTCCGCTGAGGCGTTCGGCGAAGCGGAACAGCTATATAATATCGCCGTTGCGAATGCCGAAGCACCCGGCGCCGACCTTGAATATGTGCGTGCGCGCCTCGATCAGCATCTCGATAACTCCGAGGCCGCCCGCGATACATTGCTTGAGATCGCATCCAGCAATTCCGATGCATCCGACGATGCGCTGCTTGCTTTGGCGGACTCATACGCCAAACGCGAAGCACAGCCCCATGACGGATTTACGGAAGATATCGGCGCGCTTGCGAAGCTTGGAGGCTCTACAAAGGCCACTCTTGCGGAAGCCGACGCCTGGGCGAAACTCGGCAATGTGGACGCGTCGCTTTTCCTCCTTCAAAGTGTTGCGCAAAAATCCGGGCCTGATCTACTGTCGGCGCGAGCCTCTGCGCAAGCGATCTTTGATGACGTGTTTGCAAATGGTGACGCGCAAGCGCGAGCCGGCGCTCTCGATGCATTCCTCACGCACAAAGAATGGTTCGCCCCCGACCAAACCGCTATTGAAACGAAAATTGCGAGCGCAACGACATCGCAAGATTTTGGCGTTCCCAATCTTGCGTTTTACCTGCTGAACAATATCAAAAACCGTTACGATGCAGACTTCCTGAAAACCAAGGCCGCCGCTGCGCTGGCGTCAGGATATGTGCAGGAAGCCATCGCGATCGCCGCGCCCCATACAAAAGACCCCGCCTTTGGTGAAATCGTTGTCAAAGCGAACTTGAACGACGGCCAGTACAACGCAGCCCTCGCCGCCGCCGGCGCTCTCGCCGATGATGCGGCCAAAGCCGTATGGACGTCGCGCGCCGCATGGATGGCGCGCTCATGGGCCAGCGCCGCAGAAAGCTTCCGGGCGCTCGATCCGAACTTCCTGAATGAAAACACAGCGCTGCAATTTGCTCTGACCGCCTACAAAACACGATCGCCGGATATGCCGCCTGCCGCTGACGCTGTGTTATCGGAAAACAGCGAAGTGCTTGCAGACGGCATGCGTAGCCTCTTCACCGCGCCTCCCGAAGGCTCAGCCCTGCAACGAAGCCGGCAGCATGTGGAAAGCACCACCCGTGAAATCCAGATGATTCAGGAGATCTTGAGCGATGGATAATGCAGGTTACATTGGATTGTCACGCAGCGCCGGCCTGATGCGAGAATTGAACGCCGTTGCAAACAATATCGCCAATCTCAACACAAATGGCTTTCGACGCGAAGGCTCCGTTTTCGCAGAGCATGTAAAAGCATTGGACGCCGGCGATCCAAGCATATCGATGACGGCGATGAGCCATCGCTATCTCGATTTAAGCGCTGGCGATATCGTCGGCACAAACAATGCGCTTGACTTCGCTATTCCGGGAGAAGGCTTTTTTCTGGTCGAAACCGCTGGCGGCGAGCGTCTGACACGCGACGGCGCTTTCTCCCTAAATGAAATCGGCGAACTGGTCACCGGAAGCGGCGACCGTGTTCTAAACGAGAGCGGCGGCGCGATTACCATTCCCCTACAGGCTGAGAATATCACTGCGTCTGGCGACGGCACCATCTTCGCTGATGAGCAGGCCGTGGGCCGCCTTGGCGTCGTAACCGCCGATGCTGCATCAATGGTGCGCGAAGGCAAAAACCTTTTCCGCGCGGAAAACGGATTTCAACCGGTTGATCAAGCCGTAGTTCGCCAACGCTCCCTGGAAGGCTCCAATGTCAGCGCCGTAACGGAACTCGCGCGCCTTATCGAAGTGCAGCGCATGTATGAGGCTAGTAAGCAATTTACCGACAATGAAAGCGAACGCATCAGACAGACCGTTCGAACGCTTGGACAGGAGTCATGAGCGCTAACGTAAGAAAGAAGAGGTGCGATCATGCGTGCACTTAGTATTGCAGCCACCGGTATGGATGCGCAGCAAACGCGCGTTGAGGTTATCTCCAACAACCTCGCCAATATGAACACGACTGCGTATAACACGCGGCGCGCTGAGTTTGCCGATATGCACTATCAAATCGTACGCGCCGCTGGCGCATCGTCGGCCGCCACGGGAGAAGTCGTACCCGAAGGCGTGCAGCTCGGCACGGGCGTGCGCACCTCGTCGATCTCGATCGATGTCACGCAAGGCACGCTTAAAGACACCGCTGGCGATCTGGATATCGCTATTGAAGGCAACGGTTATCTTGAAGTCACCCTGCCTTCAGGCCAAGCGGCGTTCACACGGGACGGCGCCTTGCAACGCTCCGCCGAAGGATTGATCGTCAACTCCGAAGGGTTTCCGATCGCCGGCAACATCACCATTCCGAATAATGCCAGGGATATAGCGATCAACCCGGCCGGTGAAGTCTTCGTAACGATCGACGGCCAGCCCGCCGCTGCGTTGATCGGCACCATTGGCCTGGTGGCGTTTTCCAATCCCAAGGGCCTCGAAGCGCTGGGCGGCAACCTCTATCGCGAGACAGAGGCTTCCGGCAATCCGCTGCAGGGCCTCGCCGGGCAGGATGGACGCGGCACTTTCCGGCAGGGATATCTCGAAGAATCCAATGTCGATGTCGTGCAACAGATCGCTGAGCTGATCGAAGCCCAGCGTGGGTATGAACTCAATTCCAAAGTTATCACCGCCGCCGATCAGATGATGGGCGCGACAACACAGATCAGGTAATGTCATGAACAAGTTTGCAGGCGTCATCGCCACGTCAATTCTGGCAAGCGACATGTTTTCCGCCGCTGCGGCGGCCGACAGTTTGGTTGCAGCGCGTAACATCCGCGCCGGCTCCGTTATCACGGCGTCGGATATCGTTTCGCCAAACGATATCGAGACCATGCGCCGCGCTGTCAATGTCATCGGCATGGAAGCCGTCCGCACCTTTTATGAGGGTCAGCCGCTTCGAGAAGACGATTTGCGCAAGCCGACCCTGGTGAAACGCAACGCCATTGTTCAAATGGAATTCGCACAGGGCGCCATGACCATCAACGCCGAAGGGCGCGCGCTGGATCAGGGCGGTCTTGGCGACAGAGTGCGTGTGATGAATTTGATCTCAAAGCGCGTTGTCGTCGCAACGGTCTCCGGCAACGATATCGTGAGGGCTAAATCATGACAAAATTTCTCACACTGATGGCTATCGCCGGCGCATCACTCGTTGTCGAAGGTTGCGTCGGACGGCTTGACTATGTGAACCGCCCGCCAAGCATGTCGGCGCCGGGCGCCCCTCGCGATGCGTTGCCGCCGGTTTCCCAGGAACGCCTGACGCTCGCAAACTATGCCGCGCCGCGCGCGACAGAACCGGCGTCTGCGGGGTCCCTGTGGCATTCCGGCCCAACATCGCTGTTTGGCGACCGACGGGCGCGCACGCTGGGCGACATTCTTACAGTTGTGATTGAAATCGATGAAGAAGCGGAAATGCGCAATAGAACGGACCGGATCAGGGAAGCAACCGAAGGTCTGTCTTTGCCAAACCTCTTCGGCCTTGAAAATATCATACCTGAAAATCTCAGTCTTGATCCAGGCATTGATGCTTCATCGAACTCACAAAACCGCGGCGACGGCAATATTATCCGTCAGGAAGTTGTGACCCTTCGGGTCGCGGCGACCGTTGTTGGCGTTCTGCCGAACGGGCACATGGTGATCAATGGCAATCAGGAAGTGCGGGTCAATCACGAACTGCGAGATCTGCAAGTCGCCGGCATCATCCGCCCCGAAGACATCTCACGGCGCAACACCATTACTTATGAAAAGATTGCAGATGCGCGGATCGTCTATGGCGGGCGCGGAACGATCAGCGATGTTCAACAACCGCGTTATGGCCAAAAAGTTCTCGACGCCATACTGCCTTATTAGATCTCATGATGAAAATTGTTTCCATAGTTCTTCAGGTTATTTTCGTCAGCGCTGGCGCGCTTGGCGGCCTCTGGTTGAAATCAGGCGGGAGCGGCGGTGACGCTTCGCATGAAGAATCCGAGGCGCATGGAGAAGAGGCGTCTCATGACGCTAAAGATGACCATGGCGACAAGTCAGATAAGAAAAAAGAACAGAAGAAGAAGAAAAAGAAAAAGTCCGGCCATGGCGGCGATGGAGACCATGGAGAAGGCGATTCAGGTCAATCGGGGTTCATGAAATTCAGTCGCCAGTTCATCGTACCTGTTATCAGGCGGGATAATACGAATGCGCTGGTCGTCATCGATATCAATCTGGAGCTAAGGCCTGAGTCGACGGAAAGAGCCTATTCCCGCGAGCCAAAAATCAGAGACGCTTTATTGAGTTCGCTGTTGGCGCTTTCAAACGAAGGCGCATTTGAAGACAATCTCCTAAAAGATGAAAATGTTCAAGCGATTCGCGCCAGACTATTAGCGTCCGCACAAACAATACTTGGCGATGACGCCATCGATGTTCTGATACTCAGTATCGCCCGTCAGGATTTTTAAGCAAAAGCATATGGGCTACGCCAGCGCATTGGCGCAACAATAAGCCCTGCTCTAAACTACAGCCTTAAGCGTCTGTAGCTGCAAGCTTGGGCTCTTTGATAGCCAGAATGTCACTCTGGTTTATGGTCGCGCCATTGCTAAGCACCAGTTGCACCGCCTCGCCCGTAAAGCGCGCTTCGGTAACGCGAGCCTGCGCCAGTGGCGGCTTTGTCTCCGCAACGGCTCCATCCGCAACAAAATTTACAGAGACGGAATAATCGCCAATTGCAGCGGTCTTGCCATCGGTGGTTTTTCCGTCCCAGGTAAAGTCACGTGCGCTGTTTGCAATTGGCGCCGTATAAACGGTGTTTCCGCCAGCATCCGTCACTACAAACTCACGCTGCACCTCGCCGAGATTGCTGCTAGGCACGCCATAAGTCAGCGGCTCGCCCTTAAACTGTGCAACGGAGTTCGCAACCTCTACATCCTTGCCGATAAACTGTGTCACAGTCTCCAGTTCAGAACCTGCAAGGCCTTCAGTTAAGGCGTCCAACTTCTTGTTTGTTTCAATTTGCTGTTCAACGCTTGAAAAGCTCGCCAATTGTTCGACAAATTGTGTGGAATCAATAGGGCTTAAAGGATCTTGATTTCTCATCTGCGCGGTTAACAGCTGAAGAAAGCTTTGAAAATCCGACGCCGCTGTTGCTGCTGCGGTTTCATCGACTGCCGGTGCGACATTTGAAGCTAGAGGGTCGGCGCCAATTTGGTTATTTGTATCAATCACGGTTTTATTCCTCTTGATTTTAAGGTCTAGACCAGCAGGTCGAGCTGCACATCGTCGCGCATTGCAAGATATACAATATTGCCCGGCGCCGTTTCGGCGACGTAACCCGGTGTGGAGTCGACGTCGAAACCGTCCGGTTCGTCGTTGAAGCCGGAGCCGCTTTGCTCTGAAAACTCAAGGTCAACCGAAGCAAAACCCGCCATTTTCAAGTCGTCAATGAACTGACTCATGTTCCGGCGCAGGTGGTCTAGTGTTTCCGGCCGCTCGACGGTGAGTATAGCTTTGACCGCATCGGCTGTTTCAATCGACAAATTGATGCGAACCCGGCCCATTTCCGGCGGATCGAGACGCACCTCAATATTACCGGTTTTCGCTTCCGTCCGGATGGCTGCAACCAGTTGCGCAGCAGCATTGGCTGAAGTTGCCGCCGCCGGTTGCGAAGACGGCGTCACTTGTGCAGTCTGGACTAAGCCGGGCTTTGTGGTCACAAGATTCTCATGGCCGCCCATGAGCGGCTTAATTTCAAGCTCGCCGTCCTTCAGCGAAGTTGAATCTGCACCGCTCTGCAATGTAAATGTCGGCGCTGCGTTCGCCACAGCCTGCCCGGTCAGGGCCGCCGTCTTTGTAGCTTTGAAAACCGGCGCCGTTGGAATTTCAGCTTCAGTTAACTCATCGGCGACGATAGCTGTAGGCGCCTGCAGCCCGGTTTGCAGTTCGATCACACCTTGATCTGTTCCAGTGACTATGGCGCCTTGCTCGGCTGTTACTGTTTTTGCGGTCATGGCGTTTGCGAGCACCGGCGCAAAAGAGTTTAGCGTATTTTTACTTGAAACCGCATGGCCATCCAATTTTTGCCTTTCAAGAACGATCGCCCCCCCGCCCTCCTTGCTAACAACATCGAATTGCAAGCCGTTAACAGACTGTAAATTCGCGAGGGAGGTATTAGATGCAGCCTGAACCGCAGCCGCTACAGGGCTGGCGATTTTAGGTTCGCCAGTTGAAATCACAGTCTTCGTATTAATCGCTAATGCAGGCTGTTTTTCTACCGTGCGGTCAATCTTTGTAAGATCAGCAGTAATCAACAGACTTTCTTTATTGTCGCTGCTATTAATATGTTCGGCTTTTTTCTCAATTTTGCGGTCACCTGTATTCCCGTCACGGGCGTGGTGATCGCCAGCCTTTTTATGGTCAGAAGCAGTAGCTTCGCCGTTTTTAGCGTCAGGCTCTGCGCTTTTCTCCATGTGATCGGCAAAACTGTCGTCAGATTTTTTTTCTGATTGCGAAGAAGCTGCATCTTCATTACCGCTCTTCAAGCGATGATGATTATCAACGCCTTTCGCGCCTTCTTGGCCATTGCCTTCAACCAACCGTGCTGGAAATATCGGCAGCTCCATCGCCAACCTCACTTTAAGATATTGTTAGAGCTAATATGACAGAAAATAGTTACTAACTATTTGCCCGTGTTTTTAGCGAATACGAGAAAACAGGTGTAACCATGACCGTGGACATTACGCCATTACAAACGCCATCGACGCCCGTTTCTTCACAAAAGACTGACGGCGTCGATGAACGCATCATGGAAAAAGCGCGCGAATTTGAATCTGTTTTCGTTGCGCAAATGTTAAACTACACCGGCATGGGTAAAGCGCTCAGCAAAGACAGCGGCTTTGGCGGCGATGCGTTTTCCAGCATGATGCTGGAGCAATATGCGCGCAAAATTGTCGATAATGGCGGGTTTGGGCTGGCGGAAAAAATCTATGGCCAGTTGCGCAATCAGCAGGGGGAGTAATGAGTTCAGCCCCCTCTCTTGATGTCGCCGTCAACAAGCTCATTGAATTGCTTGTGCTTGAGAAGTCTCGCCTTCTCGGCGGTTCTTTTGAAGATATGCCGGAAATAACCGAGCAAAAACAGCATTATCTGTCAGTACTCACTAGCTACATGCAAGACGCTAACGCCAGTTTTGCTTTAAAACCGTTTCAAGGCGCAATTGAGCAGATAAAGGCCCTCGCGAATGAGAACGAAGCTCTCCTGAACGCAGCCCGTAACGGCGTTCAGGCCGCTCAAACACGATTAAAAAATATCGTTTCGCGTGAAAGCTTTGTCGGCGCTTACACGGAAGGCGGCCAGAAACTGCGCACTCATGACTGCGGCGTTACACGGTGTACAACTGCTTAACAGCCCGATTAACTAAAATTTATCTCAAGGCCTGTATTACTTTCTGCGAAGGTCCGAAGTGACTTTTCGTGGAACAAGCAGAACGCGCTCCACTTACATCAGAAGATATCAGACCCGTAACGGACGGCAGAGCCTGCGTTGGGATGAAAAAGCGTGAAAACACGCGGAAGTGTAAAAGGAACGTAGAATATGTCTAGCTTGCTTACAAACGAAAGTTCAATGGTCGCACTGACCACTCTTCGTCAGATTAACAAAAACCTCGCGATGGTTCAGCAAGAGATCTCAACCGGCAAAAGCGTGTCGAATGCACGTGACAACGCCGCGATCTGGGCTGTTTCCACCGTCATGCAGTCGGATGTCGACAGCTTTAAAGCGATTTCAACCTCGCTGAGCCTTGGTTCTTCAACAGTTGCGGTTGCTCGTGGCGCTTCTGAACAGGTTACTGATCTTCTTCAGGAAATGAAGAACCTGATTGTTGCCGCTCAGGAAGACAATGTTGACCGTGAAAAAATCCAAACCGATATCACGCAGTTGACCGAGCAGATTGACACTATTGTCGGCGCCGCTCAGTTCAACGGCTTGAACCTGCTTCAAGGTTCCGGCACCGTTGATATTTTGGCGTCGCTTGACCGCGCTGCTGACGGCACTGTTACAGCGTCTGACATCGCAATTTCTCGCGATGATATCTCTGTTACAGGCGGCACGGCGATTACAGCGACTGGTACGATTTCAGACCCAGCGTCTATGGCTGACGGCTCAACGACCGCAACGACTGCGACTGCGGTCATCGGCGGTACGGTGCTTGAAGGCGAAACATACACAATCACCAATGGTACGGACGCATACTACTATGTTGCTCGAAATGGTGATGGCGTAAACGAAGTTGCCGCAGGTCTCGCTGCCGTTATGGGTGACCAACTCACTGACGACGTCGCTGTTGCTGTCGCCGGCGATACAATTACCTTCACAAACACCGGCACCGCGGCTGTTGATCTTGGCTCGTCTGTTGGCAATTCCTCAACATCTGGCCTCGCCGCTGTTGCAAATGTTGATGTCACGACATCTGCCGGCGCGTCTTCAGCGCTGTCTGCTGTCGAAGGCTTCATCCAGATCGGTATTGACGCCGCCGCCGCCTTCGGTTCGGCGCAAAAGCGCATTGATATTCAGAACGAATTCGTCACGACTCTGACGGACTCCATGAAATCAGGTATCGGCGCCTTGACGGACACGGATATGGAAGAAGCTTCAGCACGCCTTCAGTCGCTGCAGGTTCAGCAGCAGCTTGGCGTTCAAGCGCTCTCAATTGCGAACCAGGGTTCACAGATCCTTTTGAACCTCTTCCGTTAATTCGGACAATCGGTCAGGAGTGGGTCCGCCCGCTCCTGACGCCTTTTAGACGAACCGATAACATACTGCTGATGGGAAAGATGGGATAAGATGTACGAAGCTTCACTGGCGAAAAATGGTTATGAAAGCTCACTACAGTCCTCGTCCGATACGCGTGGCATAGAGTACCAAATATTTGCGCGCATCACCCGGCAACTCGCCAGCATGAATAAAGATGCGCCGGACTATTACCCGAAGCTAACAGAAGCGCTTCACAAAAATTTACAGCTCTGGACAATCCTGGCGGCCGATGTCGCTAATGACAATAATGAGCTGCCCGCACAACTACGCTCAAGTATTTTCTATCTCGCCGAATTCACGCGCCATCACACGGCAAAAGTACGCGCCGGCGAAGCCAACCCTAAAGTTCTGGTCGACATCAACACCATGGTGATGCGTGGCTTGCGTAACTCGCCTTCACAGGAAAGCGCAGGCTAATGTCCGGCGGGCTGGTCATCAGGCTTCGGCCTCATGAGAAGTTCCTGATTAACGGCGCTGTCGTTGAGAATGGCGAAAAGCGCGCAAAACTCTGCATCAAGTCACGCGACGCCAATATCTTGAGATTGCGAGACGCCCTCCATCCGAACGATGTCACAACGCCAGTAAAACGCCTTTATTATACCGCACAGCTCGCCGTTACCGGCGATCTGGAAGTCACAACCGCGATGACCGATCTAATGCCAGGCTTGCAGGCATTGCTGGAAGCATTGCCGGATGAGACTATTCGAGAGCATATTTCAGAAGCTATTGATCGCACGCAGTCCGGCGAGTTTTATTGCGTTATGCGTACCCTCAAAAAAGTCTTCGCGTATGAAGAGAAACTTCTCCTGATTGCAAAGGCGAAAGAACTGACGCTCGCGCAGGAAAAGGCGCAATAGTGTTTTTCCAACCGGCAATCGGCGTAGGCGGATTATCCGGATGGCGCGTTCTGGAGCAGACCGCTGTCCGCCAGCGCGAAACTTTTGAACGCTCGCCTGAACTAACACGAAATATCGAATATTTCCGCGAGAATATCACCAAAGCCGAAACCGCAGAGGATCTAGTGAAGGATCGCCGGTTGCTTACTGTAGCGCTCGGCGCTTTCGGGCTAAGTGAAGAGATCAACAAGGGCGGCTTTATTCTGAAAATGCTCGAAGAGGGCACGGAAGACAACACCGCTTTCGCCAACCGGTTTAATGATAACCGGTATCGATCTCTCGTCGAAGCCTTTGGTTACGGCAATATCACAAACGGCTCCAGCATTCTTCTGGAGTCCTTCCGTGAAGATATCATCGCGCGCTACAAATCGCTTGAATTCGAGCGCGCCGTTGGCGAAGTCGACAATGACATGCGGCTGGCGATGAATTTCAAAAGAGAAATTGGCGAAATCGCCGCGTCAACCGAGAGTGAAGCGACGGCATGGTTTCAAATTATGGGTCAGTTGCCTTTGCGCGAATTGGTCTCAACCGCGCTGAATATTCCAACCGAAGTTTCACAACTCGATGTTGACCGGCAGCGGGAAATTTTCGCCGACCGTGCACAGCGGCTTCTTGGAGACTCATCGCCAAAAATCTTTGAAGATCCTGATGTGGTCAATGACATGATCCGGCGTTTTTTCCTGTCGCGCCAGATTCAAAACGGACCATCAGCGACAACACCAGGCTTCAGCGCGCTGTCCATGCTGCAAACCGGCGCACTGGGCGCATCAGCCAATATCAATCTGATATTATCTCAGGCTTGATTATTGTTCGGTGGAGGGCTTCCGACCAGCGCTTTGGCCGACGTGACAGATGGCTCCAGCGCCGCCTGCAGCTTTTGAAAGCTTTCTTCACAACTCGCTGACTTTTCCGAAACGAACGCATCAAGCTGCGGCCAGACACGCACGGCTTCGTCAATAACCGGATCGGATCCGCTGGCGTAAAGACCCGTCTGGATCATCGCCGCGGCTTCATCATAAGCGGCAATCAGTTTTCGGCCCTTCGCCAGAATAGGCGCCTCTTCGTTCGCAATCGCTTTCACAAGGCTTCGCGATACGCTGCGACGGATATTAATTGCCGGAAAGCGGCCTCGCTCGGCGATTTCACGGTCGAGGACAACATGACCGTCGAGAATACTGCGGACCATATCGGCGATCGGCTCATCCATATCGGAACCGGCGACAAGCACGCTGAAAATTGCCGTAATATCTCCCGCCCCTTCGACGCCTGGTCCTGTGCGCTCCGCCAGCGAAGCAATCGCGCGAAAGGTCGAGGGCGGGTATGCACGCAATGACGGTGTCTCGCCCGCCGTCAGCGCGATTTCGCGATGCGCGTCAGCAAAGCGGGTGATGGAATCGAACAGCACCAGGACATGCAAGCCCTGATCGCGGAAATATTCCGCGGTCGACAAAGCTAACAAAGCGCCGCGCCGCTTTGACGGCGCCGGTTCATCGCAGGTTGAAGCAAAAACGATGGTTTTCGCCCGCCCCTCTTCATCGAGAACATCATCGACAAATTCACGCACTTCGCGGCTGCGCTCGCCAATCAGCGCGATAATGATAATGTCGGCGTCAACGCCCTTTGCGAGATCTCCAACAAGCGTGGACTTTCCAACGCCGGATCCGGCGAACAGACCGATGCGTTGCCCTTTACATATGGGTAGAAACGTATCGAAAGGGGCAAGGCCCGTTTTCAATCGCGCGCCTAAACCACGACGCGCCGTCACCGGCAGCGGCGTCGGATTAAGCGGTATGGCCCTGCGCCCTTTTGGGGTTGCCCGGCCATCAAAAAAAGTTCCATCCGACGATATGACTTCGCCAATCCAGGCCTCGCAAGGACGAGCATCGCTATCAGAGCATAGGTAAGCGCGATTTCCCGGCGACATGCCGCTCAAAGATGAGTCCGGCATCGCCAGAAGATAGTCATCCTTGATGGAAATAATTTCGCCGGAGGCGGCGCCATCATCGCCGATCTTGACGCGATCGCCGATGCGCGCTGCGCCGTTCAGTCCGGCAATGCGAATAACGCCGCCTTCGATCGCCGATACGCGCCCCCACAAACGATGCGCATCAATTGCGTCGACTGACCCTTTAACGATATCTGCAAAGTCGATGACCATATGGTTAACACATCAATTAATTTTATTTTCAACTTTCATCTTCATTTTCATAAACCGTAATCCTTAACAGGACGTCGGCAAATGATGGACGATATCAATATTTTGAAAATGGCTTCAGCGATGGCGCGCCACGCAGCAGCGCGCCACACTATATTGTCCGAAAACCTCGCGAATGCCGACACGGCAAATTATAAAGCGAAGGATATTGAACCCTTCTCGGACGCCTACACACGGCTCGCAAAACACAATGCAATGGCTGGCAAAGACACTGATTTCAATAATGATATGGCGTCATGGCGCGTTGAAAGCATTACCGGCGGCGGCGTCATGTCGCCAAACGGCAACAACGTTTCCATCGAAGATCAGATGATGCGCAGTATTGAAGCGCAACAGGATCACCAAGCCGCAACCGCGATCTACCGAAAAGCGATGAACATCGTGCGGATGACGCTCGGACGCGGCGCATAAGGAGGACATGAAATGATGAATTCCTTTTTGAAATCCATGAGCGCCGCTGCGAGCGGCATGCGCGCTCAAGGCGCTAGAATGCAGGTTGTCAGCGAAAACATCGCCAACACCGATACGCCCGGATATCACCGCAAAACAGTTTCATTCGACAATGTTTTTAACAGAGAGCACGACGTTCATAATGTTAAAACGGGCAAGACATCGCTTGATAACTCACCGTTGGAGAAGGTTTACAACCCGTCTCATCCAATGGCGGATGAAAGCGGAAACGTTGAGATGTCCAACGTCAATCTGATGGTGGAGATGGCTGACGGCCGCGAGGCGAGCCGCTCTTACGAAGCCAATCTCGCAATGTTCCAACAGGCGCGAAGAATGTATTCGGGCCTGTTGGGTATCTTAAATCGATAGGAATGACCCGTGGATATCAACGCTTTTAACGCCTTAAAAACCTATCACACCGCCCAGCGTGAGCTCGGCGCGGATAAACCTGCTGTTAAAACCGGTGATAGCGGCGAAGGCGACTTCAAGCCGATGGACGCTGTCAAGGAAGTCGCCTCGACAATTGTCAAAAGCGAACAGGCGGCGTCAGCCTTCATGACCGGTCAGGCCGATCCTCATTCCGTTGTTGAAGCAATTGCGTCAGCGGAACTCGCCGTTGAAACAGCCGTCACCTTACGAAACCGCGTCGTTGAAGCCTATCAAGAACTCCTTCGTATGCCGATCTAACCCCTAACAGCACTGGTTGAGACAGAATGTCCGACACAGAGATTATAAGTATATTGCGCGATTATTTATGGGCGGGCGTCTGGATCGCTTCGCCTATGTTGATTACAGCGCTGGTGGTCGGTATCGCCATCGGTCTGTTCCAGGCATTGACTTCAATTCAGGAACTGACAATCACGTTCGTTCCAAAACTTATTGCTATTCTCGTCGCTTTCACGCTCTGCGCTAACTTCGCCTCGCAATTGATGCTGTCGCTCTTCAACAACAGCATCATTGATTATATTTCGAGATAGCGAGATGTGGGGTGTCGTTCTTATATTAATCAGCCTTGTTGCGGTTGAAGCGCTAATACCGGCGCGCGCAGCGGACTCTCAATCACTTTGTGAAACTGCCGCGGCGGAAGCCGAACGACGCCACGCACTGCCTGATAAATTGCTGCAGGCGATCTCAATCGTCGAAACCGGCCGAGATTTCAAAGGTAAAAACGCGGCATGGCCGTGGACCGTCAACATCGATGGCCGCGGGCATTATTTTAAATCAAAGAAGGAAGCACATGCTTTCGCCAAAGAGCGCGCCACCCTGGGCGTTGGCTCGATGGATATTGGTTGTTTTCAGATCAACACCAGGTGGCACGGGAAAAGTTTTTCAACAATCGACACAATGTTCGATCCAGAAACCACGGCGGACTATGCGGCTTCATTTCTGAAATCGCTTTACAGCGAATTCGGCGACTGGGACACGGCGGTTAAAAAATACCATTCGCGCACTAAGACAAAGGGCGAGCGATATGGCCGCAAGATCAGTGCGGTCATGGAAAGCATTACGGCGCAACCATCAGGGCCCGAACTCTTTGCGCCACGGTTTTCACCGATACCGCTGACCCGGCTGCAACCGGGCGGCGTTGAATTGGTCATGTTTTCATCATCCGGCCCAATCGTAGATGATACGGGGATGCGCCCGCTCTTTCCCGCGGAGAACCCGCCGTGGAATTAAACTTGCGCACCCTCTATCAGCCAACTGTGTTGCTGGCCGTCGCGCTCATGGCGATCATCATTATGATGATTTTGCCGACGCCGGCCTGGGTGCTGGATGTCGGCCTGACCGCATCTTTCGCAATGGCGATTCTGATTTTCACAATCACGCTGTTTATTGAACGACCGCTCGACTTTTCATCCTTCCCGACAATCCTGCTGTCGTCTTTGTTGTTGCGACTGTCGCTTAATGTGTCGTCCACGAAGCTGATTATCGGCCAGGGCCATACCGGTACTGACGCGGCGGGCGGCGTCATTCGCGGTTTCGCAATGTTCATCATGGATGGGAATGTTTTTCTCGGTCTAGTGATTTTTACGGTTCTGCTGATCGTCAACTTCATGGTGATCACCAAGGGCGCCGGACGCATGGCGGAGGTTGGGGCCCGCTTCGCCCTTGACGGAATGCCCGGCAAACAGCTGGCGATCGATTCCGATATTGCCGCCGGCGCCATCAGCCACGAAGAAGCTAAAGCCCGCCGGAAACTGGAACAGGAAGAAACGACATTCTTCGGCTCCCTCGACGGTGCATCGAAATTTGTCAAAGGCGACGCTATCGCCGGGCTGTTGATTACGCTGCTCAATCTTGTCGTCGGCCTCGCCATCGGCATCGGCGTTCACAATCTGTCCTTTGGCGAAGCGATTGAAACTTATTCAGTGCTGACCGTCGGTGACGGGCTGGTGTCGCAAATTCCCGCCGTCATCATCTCCATCGCTGCAGCACTGCTGCTTTCCAAAGGCGGCGTTCTTGGCTCCACCGACAAGGCGCTTTTCGATCAGCTCGGCGAATACCCGGCGGCGATTATCACTGTCGCTGCGATGATGGCGATCTTCGCTCTTCTGCCGGGCATGCCGTTTGCACCATTTATGGCGGGCGCCGTCGCGCTCGGCGGATTCGCTTTTTACGTTCAGCAAAAGGCGGCCAAAGAAAAAGCCGAAGAGGAGGTCAAGGCTGTCGAACCGGAAGCGCCGGTTGAAGAATCCCTCGGCGACATTCTCAACCTAGACGAGATTCATATCGAGTTCTCACCGACAATCATTCCAACCTGTATGGATTCGGAAGCAGGCCTCGACAAACGCATCGCGAAAATCCGCAAATATATAGCGGCGGAATTCGGTTTTATTGTTCCGGCCATTCGTCTCACAGACAACACAGCGCTTGCAGACAATGAATACGTAATCCGCATACACGGTGTTGAGGTTGCACGCAGCAAGCTTGATCCGAAATGCGTTCTTGTCCTGACGCGCGAGGATGTGCCTCTCAATATCCCCGGCCAGGATGTAAAGGAGCCCGTATTCGGCGCCCCCGCCCGATGGATCTCCAGCGATCGCCAGGAAGACGCCGTCATCTTAGGGCTTCCCGTCGTTGAGCCGGCGGAAGTCGCCGCGACACATTTGCTTGAAGTCATCAAATCAAACTTTGGCCGGCTGATGACACGTCGCGCCTTACGGCGCATCTTCGATGAGTTTGTCTCCACATCCGACCGCGCCAAATCTGAGGCGAACCGCAAGATCATCGATGAGTTCGTTACCGATCAAACACCGTTTGACCTCGTGCAAGCTGTGTTGCGCCTGTTGCTTGAAGAGCGCGTTTCCATCAGGAACCTGCCTGTTATTCTCGAAGCCATTGCAGAGGGCCGCACCGCCCTCACCTCTCCGGAGCAAATTGCGGAATATGTCCGTCAGCGAATTGGCTTTCAATTTGTCTCGAAACTGCGCGACGGAGAGGGTCACCTGCCGCTCATACAGCTTTCGCCTGAATGGGAAGATCTGTTTTCGCAAAATGAAATTGAACAGCAAAACGGCGCAAACGATATTGCCCTCTCTCCATCGGACTTCAATCGCCTCGCCTCAACGATCCGGGAGAAAATTTCAAACGCCGTCACCAACGGCGCCTTTCCGGCAATTGTCACCAGTGCGAAGCGGCGCCGGTTCCTGACAACCGTTCTCTCCGCAAAAGGCATCCGCAACCCAGTCATTTCTTACGAAGAAATCGATCCTTCGGAACGGCCCGCCATTCTCGGCGTTGCTTGAGGCAGCGCCATGGAAGTCCTTTCAGCCCTTCCGGACCTGACCAACCTGTCCCTGCCGACAATAGCGTTGGTCACCGCCATATTCGCGCGCATTTCAGCGCTTGTGATGCTGTTGCCGGGACTCGGCGAAAGCTCCATACCCGTCAGACCAAGACTGGCCGTCGCAATGGCGGTCGCACTCATCCTGACGCCTATGGTGATTTCCACCGCCACGCCGCCGATAACGCTTTCGGGAGCCGCGATGATGATCGTGGCCGAAGTCATCTCCGGCGCATTGATAGGATTCAGCATCCGCATCGCAATTTTTACGTTGCAGACGGCTGGGTCAATCGCCAGCCAAAGCTTGTCGCTGGCGCAGTTATTTGGCTCCAATATCGACGCGGAACTCGCCTCGCCAATCAGCACCTTATTGATGTTTGTCGGAATCGTTCTCGCCGTTTCAACAGGGCTGCACTTCGAAACTGTACGCGTTCTAGTCATCTCTTTTGAAATCATGCCGCTCGGCATATTCCCGGGCGCCAGCGATACCGGCCAGTGGGCGGCGGAGCGCGCGGCTTTTTCTTTCGCAGCCGCCTTGTCACTGGCGCTACCGTTTGTCGTGCTGGGATTCATCTATAATCTCGCCATCGGCGCGGCGAACCGCGCCATGCCCCAGCTCATGGTGGCGTTTGTCGGCGTCCCGGCCGTCACGCTTGCCGGCATGGTCCTCCTCGCATTGACAGCGCCAATCCTGCTTGATGTCTGGCTTGATATACTGAATGACATTGTAAGCACCCTGCTTGGGGAGCTGTCATGAGCGATCGCGAACAGGACAGCAGCGCCGACAAGTCACATGAGCCGACACAGCAAAAACTCCGCAAATCGCGTGAGAAAGGCGACGTTCCCTATTCTAACGAAGCGACGGCCGCCGCGATTTACATCGGGTTCTTTGTGGTTTTAATTCTCGTTGCAGGCTGGAGCGTCGCGCGGCTGCAAACAACCTTTTCCGTGCTGCTTCACAAACCGGACGCCGCCGCTGAGTTGTTTCTTTTCGCTCAGGAAAGCGATTTCGCGCTCCAGTTCTTTGTGCAGATCGCAACATCGGTTGCGCCGGTATTTATTCTGCTGATTCTGGCCGCGCTTGGGTCGGTCTTTGCGCAACAGGCGTTCACTTTCGCACCATCGAAGATCAAACCGAAGATGTCGCGAATTTCGATGGTCGATAACGCCAAACAAAAATACAGCCTCAACGGGCTTGCAGAATTTGTACGCAGCGCCTCTAAATTAATGGCTGTACTTTTGGTGCTTGCATTTGCGTACCAGAACCGCTTCCAGGAATTGCCGGGACTGTCAGGTTTACCGGCGCAGGCCATCGGTCAGTTCCTGTTACGCGAGTCAATTTATTTTTGCGGCTTTATTACGATAGCTGCGGTTATGATCGCTGCGGTCGACTTGCCATGGCGGCAAATCCAGCACCGAAATCGCCTGAAAATGACGTTCCAGGAACTCAAAGATGAAAACAAGGATACCGAGGGTGATCCATCGCTGAAAGCAGCGCGCCGGCGACGGGCTGAAACGATCGCCACCAATCATATGCTGGCGGATGTGCCGACGGCTGACATTATTATCGTCAACCCAACTCATTATGCCGTTGCGCTGAAATGGGATCGCGCAAAACGCACAACCCCGGTATGCGTCGCCAAGGGCGTTGATGAAATCGCGGCGCGCATCAGAGAAGCAGCCTCCGCCGCAGGCGTGCCGATCAAGCGCGATCCCCCGACCGCCCGGTCGATCTACTCGCTCGTCGATGTCGGCAAATCTATCCAGAAGGAGCATTACGCCGCCGTCGCCGCCGCTATCCACTACGCCGATGAAACGCGCAAGAAATCCAGAAAGGCCTATTCCACATGAAACCCGGCGACGCAAAAGACTTGCTGTCGCTGATGAAAGCGAAAACGCAAGTGGAGCAATACGCTTATGAGGGCCTGAAGCGCCAACATACGATTGTGCTGGAACGATCGGCACAACTGCGCAAGGAAGCTACAACCCCGCCCACGACCGAGCCGGGAGAATTCTCAGCGGATTTCTACAAGCAGGATGCGGCTCGGGTGGCGCATCTTCTGGCTCAGGCAAAACGCTTCAAGCAACAAGGCGAAGAATTGGAAGGCGAACTCGCCGTCAAACGTCAACGCCTGGAGAAGGCGTTACAACGCGAGCTCGCCCTCGCGAAGTTGATAGAGGCCTTCCAGATCAAAGCTCGCAAGGACTTCAACAATGCAGAAGAGTGTCAGCACGAACTCGTCCGGACTGTCCGGAAGCTTCAACGGGATGTAAGTTAAGACCTTGTTAATCAATTACGCTCTTCCGGCGTGATCTTTAACTGTTCTGAAAAAGGTCATGGTTAAAAAATAGATAGGCGCAGCCTTTCAACTGCGCCCTATTTGAAAGCGATGACATGACGGTCGGCGCAGAAACAATGAACGATGCCACGCCTGGCGGCGACGCCGGCGACAGTCGTGCGCTGTTTAATTCCAACGCTTCGCCTCAGTCAGGAGGGGCGTTATCCGGAAACCTGTCTGACCATGCATTATCGGCGCGTATCGCAGACCACACCAACCGAATGGTCTGCCAGAGCAAAATTATCAAATACCTTTCAGACCGGGTTTGCGCCCTGAGCGCAGACACTATTAACGGTGGACACATCTCACAGGCAGCGATGGAAAGCAGCGCGCTCAGCGCCAAAGAAAAGATGCTCTTCATATCGCTGCTTGAAGCGGTCCAGGGCGCCTACGAACAAAATATTGCGATGGAAGTAAAACTGTCGGATGCGTCCCGAGAAATTGAGACATTGAATCGCGTCATGAACGCCATTCAAACTGACGCCAACACGGACTTCCTTACTCAGCTCAGCAACAGACGCTGCTTTGATCTCGCCCTGCGTGAAATGATCAAGGGCGCACATGCGAATGATCACCCGCTTTGCCTGATCGTCGCCGATATCGATTACTTCAAGAAAATTAACGACACCTGGGGCCATTACGCAGGCGACGCCGCGCTGATTCAAGTGGCGACAATCCTGCGCAACAACATCAAAGGTCAGGATTTGCTCGCCCGCCATGGGGGGGAAGAGTTCGCTATCGCTTTGCCCTATATCACTCTGCATGACGCACAGCGCCTCGCCGAAAAAATCCGTAAGATGATTGGCGATGCGCAATTGCACTCAGATCGCGATGAACCGCTCCCCCCGGTGACGATGTCATTCGGGGTCGCCACCCTCGAATCCGGCGATACGGCGGAAACGCTTTTTAAGAAAGCCGATGCGGCGCTTTATAACGCAAAGCAATCGGGCAGAAACTGCGTCAAAGCCCATCAATCCTGCTAGTATGGTATTTTCTTCTCATTATTTTAATCATCTGTTTACTGATAGATTTTTTTCTAATACCAATACTGTTATTTACTCTTTGCGATTCAACGCTTGTTAATCCAAACAGTGCGTGTGCGCCGCACCAAAACAAGATTATCAAAAAAGCAATGAATGCCGGTCAATACTGCGCAAAACAGAAAACATATAAGGCGCCGTATTATGAACATCCACCGCCCGCAACCACTTGAAGTCGGCTTCCGCGACAGCGTCAATATCATGGTCGACCGCGCCATCAGCACGCTTGATTTACACGATGGGCTTGCGGAGAATATTCGAACCTGTAACGCAACCTATACGGTTCGCTTTGGCGTTCGGCTGCGTGGGAAGTTTCATACCTTTACGGGCTATCGCGCCGTACATTCCGACCATATCGAACCGGTCAAAGGCGGCATTCGTTTTGCGACATCCGTTAATCAAGATGAAGTTGAAGCGCTTGCCGCACTCATGACGTATAAATGCGCGCTGGTGGAAGCTCCGTTTGGCGGCTCCAAAGGTGGCCTTCATCTCGACCCCACCGAGTGGTCCGAAGATGAGCTGGAAAAAATTACCCGCCGCTTTGCCTATGAGCTGGCAAAGCGCGATCTTATTCATCCCTCTCAGAACGTACCGGCGCCGGATATGGGCACCAGCGAGCGGGAAATGGCCTGGATCGCCGATGAGTACCGTCGCATGAACACGACCGACATCAACGCGCGCGGCTGTGTCACCGGCAAGCCTCTTTATGCCGGCGGCATTGCGGGGCGCGTAGAAGCGACCGGACGCGGCGTACAATATGCACTGCGAGAATTCTTCCGCCACAAGGAAGATGTGCGCACCGCCAATCTCGATGGCGAGCTCAGCGGCAAACGGATTATTGTCCAGGGACTGGGAAATGTCGGCTATCACGCCGCGCAGTTTCTATCGACGGAAGATGGCGCGCTCATCACGGCAGTCATCGAACGCGACGGCGCGATCGTCAATGAGGCCGGCCTGAATATCGACGATCTCAAAGCCCACATTAGCGAACATGGAGGCGTCAAAGGTTTCACCGATGGCGTTTATGTGGAAGATGGCGCAAGTATTCTGGAAGCAAAATGCGATATCCTGATCCCGGCGGCCATGGAAGGCGCGATCAACTTATCCAACGTCTCGCAAATTAAAGCGCCATTGATCATTGAAGCGGCAAACGGACCAATTACCGCTGGCGCAGACGAAATTCTTCGCAAGCGCGGATGCGTTGTCATCCCCGACCTGTATGCGAATGCGGGCGGTGTCACCGTGTCCTATTTTGAGTGGGTGAAAAACCTGTCTCATATCCGCTTTGGACGCCTGCAGCGCCGGCAGGAAGAAGCGCGGCAAACATCCCTGATGAGCGCTGTCGAAGAACTAACCGGACGTACATTCAACGACCATTTCAAAGACAGTTACATGCATGGATCGAGTGAACTTGACCTTGTCCGCTCCGGTCTCGATGACACGATGCGCATGGCGTATCAGACGACAAGCGGCATCTGGCATGAGCATGAAAGCTGCCCTGATCTTCGAACAGCTGCTTATGTCGTCGCTATCAAACGGATCGCGGCAACCTATTCCGGGCTGAACTTATAATCGAGCGCCCGGGTCCTGTTACCTAGAAGCGGTACTTCAACCCGCCATATACAGAGGCGCGCGCGCCAGGCGTAAAGATACGCCCGTTCACAGCGTTCTGCGATGTAACCGGCGTCAATCCGGCGGCATAGTTCGTATCAGTGATGTTCTCACCAGATACGAACAGCACAGCCTGGTCCGTTAGCTGCAGACCTGCGCTGAAACCAAGCACAATATCACTCGGCGCCGTGAAGACGTTCTCATGATCGGCGTAATAGTCTCCTGCGGCCGTCTGAACATTGACGGCTGCAAACCACCGCCCAATCTCGTCATATCTCAACTCGCCACGATAAACATGTTGCGGCACGCCAGCGATCCGGTTGCCGTCAAAGTCGCCGATAGGATCGGCATCGACAAAACGAAAATCATTGTAGCTGTAGACGTTGCGCAACGTCAGGGCGCGGCCATTACGGTTCGGTATAAGATGAACATCAAGACCGACTTCAAAACCCTTATGGGTGGTTTTATCGACATTCGCGAGCGTTCCGCTAATCCCGTTTGTTTCCGGTTCATCGAGATTGATGATCTCGTTTTCAATATCGGAATTGAAATAAGTAACATCCCAGCCGAGCCAGTCACTGACGCTGCCGCGCAAGCCCGCCTCATAGGTGAAAGCATCCTGTTCATCCAGATCGCTGAAGTCCTCCGGATTACCTGCGATCAGCTCGCTGAAAGATGGCGGTTCATAGGTGCGTGACGCATTCGCAAAGACCTTTACATTATCGAACAGGTCATAGATGACGCCGAGTTTCGCCGCGACGCCGGTAAAACGAGCATCTTCCGGCGTATCGCCGTCATCAACTGTCAATTCGCGGTCGGCAATTATGAACTTAGCGCCCATGTCAACAAGCAGTTTTTTGAAAGGCCGCAACGCCGCTTCGAAAAACGCATTAATGTTCGTCGACTTCTGTTCGGTATCGATCGTTTGAAACCCGGCTTCGCCGCCGATATTCTCAAACCGGTCGGAGTCCTGCGATCCTGTCGAATATGCGCCGCCAAATCGATAGGTGGTGTCGATATTGAAGAACTGGAGATTACGGCTTGCGGCCAGACGCGCGCCCCATTCATTACCGGTCTCGTCCAGGACGCCGACAAAATCGATCTGGGCGCTTTCAACCTCACGGCGGGTAAAATGCAGCCCTGCATCAAAATCGTGACCGAACAACCGGAAATTCGTCTGGTTCGATACGCGCCCGACAAGCAGGTTGCGATTGAAATTATCCGCCTCAGCGCCATCGGCGAACTGAATAATCGGACCGCCGGGAAACAATGGCCCTAACGTGATTGGCGGCGCCGCCTGCGACGGATCGTTTACCGCATCGCCGGGGATCAAACCGCCCGCCAGCTCTGCGTCGCTGTAAATCGCTTCGAAGAACATTCTTGTCTTGAATGTAGGTGAAAACCGAAATCCGAAATTGGCGTTGAAGACGCCATCCTGAAGTTCGTTGTTTTCTCTGAAGCCGGATTCGTAACCGCCGGTTGCGCTCACAAAATAATCGAAATCACCAGACGGCGAGACGCCCGCCAGGTCAAGATGCGCCCGGCCCCCAGGCGTCCCCTCAATGGAGGATCCGGCGTCAATGCGCCCGCCAAGACCTGCGAGCATGTCAACGCCGGTCGGGGATGTAAAATTCACTACGCCGCCAAGATTATCGCCACCTGTGCGCAGACTGCCGGCGCCGCCGCGAAACACATCGACGCGATTAACCGCCAGAAGATCAATCTCCCGCAGATTTGTATTGCCATGAACATCTGTCAACGGCGCGCCATCGCGCAACACTGTAGCGTTTGTCCGCTGCTGGCGGTTGTTAAACGCAAAACCGCGCAGTACTAGGCGCTGTTCATTAAGATCAGCCGCGTTCACCCATACGCCGGGCGAAAAGAAAAGCGCGTCTCCGGCGTTTCTGGCGTAATTGTCAACATAGTCGCTTGATGGTCGAACGTCCGAGGCGGCTGGCATTTGCCATTGCTCATATTCCGACAGCGATCTGTCCCTTAAGGTGACGGCGCTCAACTCGCCCGCTTCCGTATCTGTAACAAACGGTCCTACAGACGCTTCGTCGGCCGCTCGAACATTTGAGATCGCCAGTACGCTGAGCGCCGCGCCACAGAGCAGGTATTTTTTTAGAACTAACATCGAATGCCGCCTGATTGTCTTTTTACGAAGCGAGCCTTGGGCCGAATGGCTCTTGCCTTTTTGTTATGGATGCGCCCCCCTGGGCGGCTGACCCGCTTAGATTGATTTGCCTGCTTAGCTAAACAGGCCGATATCCCTCTCGCTAAAATTAGAAAGTCCCGGCAGCGCATCGAGCAATTCGGTGTTATTGAGACCGAACCAGCCCCCTAACGTTGCAGCGAATTGATCAACAGACGTTGTTGGAATCAATCGTCCGTTGCCGGTATCGAGATCATGACCGAGCGAAGGCCCCGGGAAACGGCCAACCATTCGGTTTCCGTCTACCGCGCCGCCAACAACGAAATGATGGCCGCCCCAACCATGGTCAGTACCATCGCGATTGACGGTCAGCGTGCGACCAAAGTCGGACGCTGTAAATGAGGTAACGTCATTTTGCGCGCCAATCTCTTCCGTAGCGTCATAGAGTGCGCGCATCGCCTCCGCGATGCCTGTGTGAAGATTTGGCATCGAGTTCGCTTGATTGGAATGAGTATCGAAACCGCCAGTGGAAACAAAGAAAACCTGTCGTTTAACGCCAAGCGTATCGCGAAGCGCAATCATCTGCGCAACAATCTGCATCTGTCTGCCAAGGCGGCTATTTGGAAATACAGTAGTGAACGGCGAAGCGCTTTCAAAGGATTCGCGCAGCAGGCGGTTGGCGTCAATCGATTGATCGACGACATTGACATAATCGCGCTTGATAAGGTTGGCGATGGTTTCATTTTCCGCACGTAGTTGCGCTTCGAACAAACCAGGCAAACTGTTTGAGCCGTAAAATGACTCATCGCCGACGCCGACGATTTCCGCCGGACCATTTGACCCGACTTCAATTTGCCCGGCGATTTCGCCAGACAGGAAAACTGCATTCCCCGACACTGATACTGCAGTGAAGGTTGCATCCGGGTTGGCGTTCGCCGCCAGCGCCATGTCGGCGAGGCGTCCGCCCCAACCGAATTGCGCGCCTTCCGGCTGCGAAGCCATCCAGACGGATTGCTGATCGTTATGGGAAAAAAGGCGTGGCGGCCTTGGCGCCGACCTGTTTTCATACTCCGTACGCGTCATCGGCACGACGAGCGGCCCGACATTGGAAACAACAGCGCAATCGCCTCGGTCAAAAAGCTCGTGTAGCGGACCCAGTTCGGGCGGCATGGCGAATTGTCGGCCGGCGAAGTCGCCGGCGTTCGCAAGCGACATTGGCAAAAGGCGGTCCCGCGTGCGGGTTGACCCGCCTTCGAGGTCATCATAACGATCGAAAAGCGCGCGCCTTACGTCGGCATATTGGTTATAACTACCGGTATCGTAAGGAATGATCGTATCGTGACCGTCCATACCGCCAAACAGGAATACACAGACAAGCGCCTTATAGCCGCTTGTATCCGCCGCAAAGGCGTTGAAGCGCGCAAGGTCAAATGCAAACCCCGCACCGGCGCCCAGCGACATTGCGCCTGCGGTTTTCAGAAAGTTGCGTCGTGACGTGTGCATGAAGCCCCCTATCGCACGATGACGTAGTCAGATGAGGTCATAATAAGCAGGATGGCGGCGTGAACGCGGCGCTCATCCCGGGTGAAACCGCCATCGCCTGATGTGATGGAATTGACGGCCTGAATTGTTCTATTGCGCGTGACCGCGCTCAAGGCGCCAAACGTCAAAATGCCGTCAAGATGATTTACAAGCGCCGCAGAATCCCCGGCAAGACGTAACTCATCGGCATAGTTTGGAGAAAAGTTGATGCTCGCACCTTCACCGCTAATGAACTCTTCCATGAAATTTGCGTAGCCGGTCACACTGGACGCCGTCGTGATTTGCAATTCGGGTGCAACCAGACCCGCCGCACCGCTTAAACTGCCCGGCGCTACAAAACCTGGACGATAAAAGTTGAATACGGATGGAGACCTGTATGCCTGTTGATTAAGGCGGTTTGGCGATCGCGTGTCCTGCAGCTCGTCAATCTCATCGATCTCGGTGCGCTGTACGCCAAATGCTCTCGCCCAATGAGTGAACCGCAAAACAGGCTCACGGATTTTCCCGAAACTCGCAGCGTTTGCAGCGGTTGCATCGCGCGCTTCTGGGTCCAGAAGGATTGCAGCAACGACCGCACGCATATCGCCGCGCTGTCCGCTTCCAGCATTTTGACCGTTCGGCATCAGATATGAACCGGAGTCGAATGCATTTGCGACACGCAACACATAAGATGGGCTAGGGTTGCTCGTCACCAACCGTTGAATCAACTGTTTTGAGATAAACGGCGCCGTATTCGGATGATTAAAGAGCGTATTAAGCGCAATCGAAATACTCTGGTCGCCGCCGACGCCAGGCGGGATTGTCGTCCCTAAAAAACTCTTAGCTTCAGGTGAGTGTTCCTCATCGAACATCACCATTTGTGAATACTCGGATTCCAGGCTATCCGGACGGCCAAAGAACTGGCTACGCGCGCCCCAACTCAGGCCAGTGAAAACTTTTGCAAGCTCTGTAACATCGTCATTGTCATAAGTCTCAATTGGGTCACCACCGCCATCGAGGCGCAGCTCGCCATTTTGTTGCAACTCAAGCAGCCCGATTGTGAAGAGCTGCATGATCTCGCGGGCATAATTCTCATCCGGCACCACTTCGCGATCTTCATCCGCTTTCTGATTTTGAAGATAGGTGAGATATATCGCCATTGCCGGGCTATAAGTGACATTCTCCAGTACTTGCCGAAAATTTCCAAAAGCGCCCGCCGCCATGATGTCCATATAGTTCGCCATCGCGACAGGACGGTCCGCAAGCTGAGTGTCGGCATAGGAGGCGACAATGATTTGCGAAAGGGCGTAACCAACACGCTGGCGTAATTGGTCATCGCTTAAAACGGCGCGCGTCCAAAATGCTTCGCCAAGCTGGTCAGGGCCAACATCCTGGCCGGCAGCCTCATCCAGCAAGACTTCTTGCAGTAATGATTCTTGTGGTTTTGCGAACTCAGCTTGCAGCCATGCAGAAAGACCAATCGTTGTCAGTCGATCAACATCCTGCTCGGAGGGGCCAAAGGTGGCTTGCGTCAAAAACCGCGATGCTTCCGATGCCGTAACAGCATCGGCGCCCGTCACCGGCGCACCGGGCGCAGCCGGGTCCGGCGTATCAGGGGGCGGCGGCGCGTCATCGCCGGCGGAACCGCACGCCGCCATCAGCAATAACCCAAGACAGCAAAATGATGCACGAGCCGTAGCTCGTGAAAATTTACGGATGTCCATCTCGCACTTTCCCAGCTTCCAGTGCTGGATTTAGCGAGCGGAAGTAAAAAAGAACTTATACGCGAGAGGCTCAATTTGACTAAATCTGTGTAGCAAACCAGCTAGCCGCCTTATAATACGCCATCCTCTCTGCACATTAAATTTCCAACAGCTTAATAAGGGCTGCATCAATCTATATCGGTCAATCAACGTTCACTCATCCAATGTGGCGACAGCCAATGAATACAATTAAAGAAGTATACGACCAATTGGTCGGTTCTTTTCATTGATGCGCCAGAGAGTGACTAAACGTTGAAGAGCTATTCAGGGCCCAGAAGCACCATCACGATCATGATGGTGGCGGCGAGAGCGAGGGAGCGCAACAAACCTTGCACCTCACCCAAGGAAGCCCATCAATTCATCAACGCAGTCAGATCGCATGCACAAGGCGCAACAATCCAAAGTGATTGACCAGACAGGCGAACGCAGGTTTAACGATTCGTTAACAGTATCACATCGCCATTGGGTGTGCGGCCAATAGTGAGTCCAATGACTCTACGAGCTTCGCAAGTGTCAGGTTTTGAAGTCTAAAAATGACCGTACGGGGATTATTTGTCATTGGCCTTTTGTACTCGAGCGCTGGGTTCAGCGTTTGCGTAGCTGCGCCGACTGAAGCCACCGACATTTATACGGCGTTTAAAGAAAAGCCCGCAGCCGAAGACCAGACCCCGGAGAACGGCGCCGATGGAGAGACTGTTGCAATCGCAATCCAGGCGGCGCTGCGCCACAATCCACGTGTTGATATTGCAAACGCTCAACTGGATGCCGCAAAAGCCGATCGATTGCGCGCCTTCGGACAGTTCCTGCCGGAAATAGAAGCTACTGCGGCTTACACGAATGATGACTTGCGCAGCTCAACGCTACAAACGCTTCAGGATCGTGACGGCACAACGGTCGGCGTCACCGCGTCTCAACCAATATTTCAGGGCTTGTCCGCACTCAACCGGTATCGTGAATCCCGCGCACGCTTGACGCAATCTGATTTCGCCTTGCTGGCGGCGCTCCAGGGAACCGCCCTTGACGCTGCGAGAGCGCATGCAGGCGTTATTCTGGCCAGAGCGATTGTCGATCATCGCGTGGAAAATTTAAACCTCGTTTCCCGTCAGTTTGAAATCACGGAAAGACGTATGGAAGCGGGCGCGCAAAGCAGAACCGGCGTTGAGCAGGCACGCATGCGCCGCGCCCAGACACAAGTCGATCTTGCCCAGGCGCGCGCCGTATTAGCGGAACGCGAAGCAGCCTATGAGCGTATCGTCGGTCATGCGCCGCCACCGGGCCTTGTTCAAAACAATGACGAAGAAGTCGTGAGTTTCTCTTCACTGGACGAAGCGCAGACTGTCGCTCTTGAAAATAATCCATCCCTCAATGCTGCACGCCAAGCGGTAAAAGCGGTCGAATACGCCAAGAGCGCTGCGAAGGGCGACTTCGCGCCAAGCCTGGCGCTTGAGGGCAGTTATTTCAGGCGTTTCGGGGAAGACAGCCTGCTCGCGCCGCAACAGGATGAAGAGTATCAACTGGTCGCGCGCATGCGCATGCCGATTTTCCAACAGGGTAGAAACATTGCCGGGCTGCGATCAGCCGGCGCCACTGTCACTGAGCAGCGCGGCCAAATGACCAACACCCAGCTTGGCGTCACGGAAGCTGTGGCGCGCAGCTGGCGTCAGTTTATCGAAGTACGTACACGTCGCATTGCTGCAGAGGGCGGTATCGACGCTGCTGCATTATCTGTCAAAGGGTTACAGATTGAATATGAAGCCGGTCAGCGCACTGTTATCGATGTGCTGGATGGGCAACGCGATCTGGTGACGGCGTACATTAATCTGTCACAGGCAGAGCATGACTATTTTGTCGCACAATATGAGTTGGCGAGCGCTACGGGGCTTATCCTCGATTATGCCGGCGAAATGGCCCGGCCTGAAAACGATTAGATAATCTGTTCCAGATTTTCGAATTCGAGCGTTGTACCGTCATTCAGGGAAATAGACCCGGCAGAGTCTTCGCTGAAAATAACGCTGTCGCTGTCCTGAGAGATGATCGCACCCTCCGTTAGCTCGACCGTCCAGTCAACGCCAAATTCGCCAAGGCTTGAAACACCGCCCTCAATCAGAATTGCATCGGTCCAACCGCCGGCGCCGCCGTCAATGACATCAGCGCCGTCGCCCTGCGCATAGACGAACACATCCGAACCATCGCCGCCAACCATGACATCATTGCCGAGGCCGCCGTCAATCGTATCATTCCCGACACCGCCGTCGAGAATATCAATGCGATCCGTACCGTTCAGCAATTCATCATTCGACTGAACGTCTATGGTTATGGTCTCAACAGCTTGCGCCTGATCGGCGCCATCTACAGAAGTCGCTGTGACCGTCAGGCTAACCTCGCCCGAATAGCCGTCAGCCGGTGTAACGCTAAGCTGATCATGCGCCCAATCGGAAATATCGACTTCGTTTTCACCTGCGCCGGCAGTGAAAGTGTTGACGCCATCGGTAATGAGGAAACCATCAGGAATATCGGAAATCGCCGTTGAAAGCGTTTCCGAACCATCCGCATCGTTAGACGCTACGCTAATTTCCGGAAGAGCAATAGAGCCGCTATCGCCGCCGGAAACAACGCCGGCCGGCAAGTCTTCGGTAATCGAAATATCATCCAGATACATCCCGCGGCCATAATTTTGCGCGACGCCGCTGGCGCGGAATTCCACCGTCATCTCCGAACCATCGCCAACAAAACTTATGCTGTCGTTCAACCAGTTGATTGAACCGGAGCCTGTTCCGTCCGCGCTGAACGTATCAATCACGTCACCATTGATGACAACTTCAAACTCGTTAACGCTATCATTATAGCCCGGACGCGCGGCGTGATCGAAACTAACCGTATATGTCGCGCCATCCTGGGTATCGATTACCCGAAAGATGTTTGTCGCATCGTCATAGTAATCAATACGGTCGTCATTCAATTCGATAAACTGATTGATCGACCCGTCGGCAAGCGTTTCAGTTTTGATCTCAATCGCATCCGACGTCGTCCGCCAGTCTCCTATAGACCCGATCCAGGCTGAGTTGGCCGCAGACGTATCAACATTGCCGCCTTCAAAACCACTGCTGACCGTATTCGAAACCCCCAGTTCAATCTGCTGAACGGCGCCGATGGTTAGAGTCGGCGCATCGGCGACGGCGGTAATATCAATTGTAGCGGCGCCAGTCGTCGACTGCGCACCGTCAGATACAGTGAACGTGAATTCTACATCATCGGCAGAAAGGCCATCGGCTGGCGTAAACGTCCAGGTTCCATCGCCATTGTCGGCGACGGCGCCAAACGATGGATCAACGGATAAGTCTGCAACAGAAACCGCAGCGCCTTCAGGGTCAGCGCTCCCGGCCAGAAGCTGCGCCTCGGTGATTACAACGCTCGCATCTTCATTTGATGAACCGAGGTCAACGTCCGTTACAATCGGCGCCTCATCGATATCCGCTATATTTACAGTAAACGTATGGTCCGTGGCTTCGCCGCCGGAACCAGTCGCTGTCACCGTGACTTCATATGAGGTTTGCCCCTCATAATCGGCGGAAACGCCGTCTTTTAATTTCAGCTCATTCCCGACAACCTCAAACATCCCGGATGGATCGTCTGCAATTGAGAAATCAGTGACAGCTTCATCGGTGTTAGGGTCAGTGGCGGAAAGGGTTCCAACGACAGCGCCGGCGTCATTTTCGGTGACGGTTGGTTCGCCGAAGGTTTCACTTCCTTCGATGCTGGCGCCATTTTGTAGCTGAAGATCATTGTTCCCGGCGAGGTCTTCAACGACGCCACTGGTTTCTTCATTCATCACCCAGTTGGTGACAAGGCCGGCTTCGCTCGATGGATCATCAAGCGGCGCACCTGCATTGTCCGCAATTTCCTCGCCGGTGCGCGCATAGTCGAATATCCGCACTTCCGCGATTTCACCTTCAAAGATCTGGCGTGAGTCATACCGGCCGCCTTCAGCATCCTGCTCCTGGCCAAAGGTAACTGTGCCGTCTTCTCGCAGGTCCCGGATGTTGATATTGGATGAAAACTCTTCGTCACCATCAACGTATACTTTCAACTCGTTGCTGGCCTGGTCCCAGGTAAATGAGACCGTGTGCTGCTCGCCGTCGAGAAGAGAGGCATTAGGGATGTCCGTCGCGACCCTTCCGCCGGCCAGATATATCGAAACATTACCGCTTCCGCCCTCAAGCCAAATGAGTGCTTCATTGTTCGATCCGGTGCTCGCAGCATAGGAAAACAGCGGCGTCCCATTACCAACATCAGTTTGCGACGATGCAAAGGTGACCTCAACCGTGATCGCATCCGTTGGGAAGCCTTCAAGATTTGACGAAACCGCAACGTCATCATTGCCGCCGTCCTGATTGAGCGACAACGCGTTCGCGCCGGCCGATACAGGCGTAAGCGACAGGTCAACAGGCGCTTCATCCACATTTGCGACGCTGACCGTCACCGTGTGCTCGGTTGTTTCACCGTCGGCGCCTGTCGCGACGACAGTGATTTCATGGGAGCCCTGTCCCTCGAAATTTGCGGAAACGCCATCCTTTAATTTCAATTCATTCCCGACGATCTCGAACATCCCGGATGGATCATCCGCGATCGAAAAATCCGTTACCGCGCCGCCGGTTTGCGGGTCATTGGCGGAAAGGGTTCCGACAACAGCGCCTGCTTCATTTTCGACAACGGTTGGCGTTTCATATGCGGCGCCGCCTTCGATGCTCGCATCGTTTTGCAACTGGAGGTCATTATTCCCGGCAAGGTCTTCGACGACCCCGCCGATTTCTTCATTCATCATCCAGTTGGTGACAAGGCCGGCTTCGCTCGATGGATCATCAAGCGGCGCACCTGCATTGTCCGCAATTTCCTCGCCGGTGCGCGCATAGTCGAATATCCGTACTTCCGCGATTTCACCTTCAAAGATCTGACGTGAATCGTACCGGCCGCCTTCGGTGTCCTGCTCCTGGCCTAGGGTGACCGTGCCATCCGCTCTCAAATCTCTGATATTGATGGTTGACGCAAATTGCTCGTCGCCATCCACATAAACTTTCAGCTCATTGCTGGCCTGGTCCCAGGTAAATGAGACCGTGTGTTGCTCACCGTCCAGAAGCGAAGCATTTGGAATGCCCGTCGAAATTTTCTGGCCGGCCAGGAAGATCGAAACATTATTGCTGCCGCCCTCGAGCCAGATAAGCGCTTCATTGTTCGATCCGGTGTTGGCGGCATAGGAAAAGAGCGGCGTCCCATTACCGACATCGGTTTGCGATGACGCGAAGGTGACTTCGACCGTGATCGCATCCGTCGGAAAGCCTTCAAGGTTAGACGAAATCGCGACGTCATCATTGCCGCCATCCTGATTAAGCGACAACACGCCAGGTGTTTCTATCGGCTCAAGCAATAAATCGGTCGGCGCCTCGTTGATGTCATTAACATTGACTGTCACGGCTTCTGTGTAGATATTGCCTGCGCTGTCTTCGACAGCAATTGTCACTTCGTGAGAGTCCTGGGCTTCATGATCCAGCGAGACGCCAGCTTTTAGCTTCAACTCATTACCGACAACTTCGAACAAGCCTGACGGATCATCCGCGAGGGTGAACGTCGCCGTGTCGCCGGCATCGGGGTCATTGGCGTTAAGAGTCGCCACCGTCGCGCCGACAATATTTTCGCTGATGTCGCCGCCGGTTACTTCGATATCGACTGGCGCTTCATTGACATCCGTTACGCTCACGGAAAATGTACGGCTTGTGGATAAACCACCGGCGTCGGTTGACGTCACGGTGACATCGACGCTTTCGTTATTTTCATGATCCAGGCTGACGCCATCTTTCAGCTTTAGCTGCATGGCGCCAGCGCCATCATCCACAACTTCAAAGCGCGCGTCATCCACTGCATATGAATGACTGTCGCCAGCATCCGGGTCAGCCGTTGCGACCTCGCCAATGACGACGCCTTCGACATTCTCATTCGTCACGACTGCGCCATTCTCATAGGTCGCTGAGATAGTCGCATTCAGGCCATCGGGGCCACCCTGGTCAGGGTTAAAGACCCGAACGCTGTTCTCGCCATCCACCAGGTCCGGCGCTGAAAAACTTCCGTTCACAAGATCAAGCGGCTCCATGACGCCGGAACTCGGCGTACGCGTTGCAAAAGCTTCAACCCCGTTTTCGGTAATCACGACTTTTATACGCGGGCTGCCATCGGTGTTCGCAACCCAGGGCCTGGTGATCGCGGCGCCATCGCCAAACTGCAGAAAGCTCTCTTCGGCCGGATTATAATGAGCATGTTCAAGCTGGATTACGCCGCCGGTCAGGGACTCGCCGTTGACATCAATCTCAAACGAATTGTCGATATAATCAAAATTGACAATGATTTGCGCAGAGTCAGTGTCGGCGCCAGCAAGATCGATCAACGCGGAATCGACGCCGCCGCCCTGCCCCGTCGTAATCTCAGCATCGACAATCGAAGCCTCTACTGTTTCTTTTGGCAGCGCAGAAGCCAGTGTTATTTCAGTCGGCGCTTCGTTAACGTCTGCGACATTGATGGTCACAGCCTCTGAATAGACGTTTCCGCCGCCATCTTCGACGGCGACTGTAACTTCATAGGAATCCTGTTCTTCGTGATTGAGCGACGTTCCGTCTTTCAGTCGCAATTCATTGCCAACCACTTCAAACAAGCCGGATGCGTCATCCGCCAAAGAAAATGTCGCCGTATCGCCACTGTCAGGGTCGGACGCCGACAATGTCGCGACCGTCGCCCCGGTCGCATTCTCATCAACGCTCGTATCCGACAGTTCAATATCGACCGGCGCCTCATTGACGTCGGCAACCACAACTTCAAGCGTTTCAGATGTGGATAACCCGGCTGCGTCTGTCGCCGTAACGGTGACATCGACTGTCTCGCTTGCTTCATGGTCAAGCGACACGCCGTCTTTCAGTTTTAACTCATTACCGACAACTTCAAACCGATCATCGGAGACTTCAAATGTATGGGTATCGCCGGCATCAGGATCAGCGACAGTTAACATCGCGACCGTTGCACCGACATTATTTTCATTCACCGTTGCGTTCGAGAAATCGATGTCAACCGGCGCCTCATTCACATCCGCAACCGGAATGGAAAGATCGAGGGTCGAGCTTTCGCCGTGCTCATCCGTCGCCGTGATTGTCACGCTGACTTCAGATTCAACTTCATGATCCAGCGTTTCGCCGGACTTCAGCTGCAAGGCGAATCCATGATCCGTTTCGACAATCTCAAACCGATCATCGTCAACGCCATAGACAATGCTGTCGCCTTCCGCATCGACAATAGACAAAAGCGCCGCGCCATCGCCGTCAATATTCTCGGTCACGCCGACACGGTCGCCATCTGTGACGCCCGGCAATCTAAAGGCTTCGCCGCCAATAACCTGCTCGACGCCATCCGTATCAGGACCGCTCCAGGAAAGTTTCAATGTCTGCCGGCCGCCATTTTCAAAGTAGCGAACCTCGATGTCATGGGCGCCTTCATCAAGGTCCACTGTTACTGATCGCGTACGGGTTCCGTGCAGGCCGTCATTGTCCAGAACCGCCACGCCGTCAATGAACAGCATGCTTCCATCGTCGCTGGCGAGATTGATCGTGTAGGACCCACCCTCTTCCACCAGCAACTGGCCTTCATATTTCGCCGCAAAAAAGTCGCCCGGCGCGCCTTCCCAGAAAGCTTCGTTGCCGGTCATGTAATTGAGGCTGTCGACAACGCCTTCGGCGTCCGGCGCCGCATTGAAATCGATCTCGCTCAAATTTCGGATTGAGTGGCCCACATTATAATAAGACGCCTGCAGCCCCTCACCGCCGGTAACGGATATTTCCGGCGCGCTGTTGGAGTTATCAACATCAACGGAGAAAATCTGCGTGTCGCTGGCGCCCGCCGCATCGGTCACCGTAACGGAGACATCGACGTTTGTTTCAGTTTCATGATCGAGGCTGGCGTTGTCTTTTAGCTTAAGCACTGGCTCGCCATCGACCTCAACAACCTCAAATCGGTCGTCATCAACGGTAAATGTATGGGTGTCGCCCATGTCAGGATCAGCAACCGCAAGCGTTGCAACCATGGCGCCTGTCATATCTTCAGCAACGCTTAGGTTATCGAATGTGTCCCCATGCTCGAATGCGCCGCCGCTAATGATTTCATTGGCGCCGCCTGTATCCGGACCATTCCAAGAGAGCTGCAAAGTCTGTGCGCCGCCATTTTCAAAATAGCGAATCTCGATGTCGTGGGAACCTTCATCAAGGTCGACAGTGACCGAGCGGGTGCGCGTCCCATGCAGCCCATCATTATCGAGCACCGGAACGCCGTCAATGAACAGCATGCTGCCATCATCGCTGGCGAGATTGATCGTGTAAGAACCACCTTCGTTGACAACCAGCTGACCTTCATATTTGGCCGCGAAGAAGTTGCCGGGGGCGCCTTCCCAAAACACTTCATTGCCGGTCATATAGTTGAGGCTGTCGACAACGCCCTCAGCATCCGGCGTGGCGTTAAAATCGATCTCGCTAAGGTTCCGGATTGAATGGCCGATATCGTAGTAGGACGCCTTTAAGCCTTCACCGCTCGCCAGTCCAAGCGTCGGCCCTTCATTGACGTCCGCAACTGTGATCGCAAGCGTTTCCGATGTCGACAGACCCGCCGCATCCGTTGCGGTTACGGTTACCTCAATGGAGTCCGCTTCCTCGTGGTTAAGAGAAACGCCGTCTTTCAGCTTCAGTTCATTGCCAACGACCTCAAACCGGTCGTCAGAAACTTCAAATGTATGCGTATCTCCGGCGTCCGGATCGATGGCGCTTAATGTTCCAACGACAGCGCCAGCATTGTTCTCATCGAGAATATTTCCAGATAACTCTATATCAATCGGCGCTTCATTTACGTCGGTGACGTTGATCGTCACAACTTCACTGTAAACGTTCCCCGCACTATCTTCGACGGCGACCGTGACGTCATAGAAATCCAGTCCCTCATGATCAAGAGAAACGCCATCCTTTAGTTTCAGTTCCGTTCCGACGACTTCAAACAGTCCGGAAGAATCATCTGCAACTGAGAATGTCGCCGTATCGCCTGCATCTGGGTCAGATGCAGATAGCGTCGCCACAGTGGCGCCCGCATTGTTCTCGTCAACACTGCTGCCGGAGAAATCAATATCGAATGGCGTCTCATTGATGTCGGCGACTGTAATCGAAAATATTTCCGACGTGGCGAGCCCGCCCGCATCCGTCGCCGTGACAGTTACGTCAATAGAATCCGCTTCCTCGTGGTTAAGAGAAACGCCGTCTTTCAGCTTCAGCTCATTGCCGACAACTTCAAACCGATCATCGGATACGACAAAGCTGTGCGTATCGCCGGCGTCCGGATCAATGGCGCTTAACGACCCCACCACAGCGCCCGCGTTGTTTTCAGCGACGCTATCGCCAACCAGTTCA
>JBCCUQ010000007.1:0-98947 GCA_039196665.1 Pseudomonadota bacterium
CACCCGACAGCGTGTCATTCCCGTCGCCGCCAAACAGCTGGTCGTTCCCGTCCTGACCCACAAGAGAGTCCGAACCGCCGCCGCCAGCCAACGTGTCTGCGCCAACACCGCCAACAAGCGTGTCGCCGCCAGAACCGCCAAGGAGCCGGTCGGCGCCGGCCTGTCCATTAATATTATCGTCGCCGTCCCCACCAACGACCGTATCGCGACCGCCGCCAGCCATGACGATGTCAGCTGAAGCAAACGCGTTGATGATCTCGGAGAAGCCGTCGCCAACAAGATTATCAGCGCCATTCGTTCCATTTGTAATCTCAAGTTCGACGGCGCCGATATCCAATGATCCGTTTGCGACGCGTTCATCGCCGCGTCCGTCAAATGGAATGTCCTCGACGATATTCATATCACCATCGAGGTCTAAAATATCTGATGGGAGAAGATTGCCTAATATAGGATGATTGGCAACACCGTTGCCGATCGCAAATCCAGTTGGCAATGGCGCAGCTGTGTGAGCCGGGCCGCCATTATCGCGCAAGCGGCCGCTTAATAACCCTGTGTACGGATTAATTATCGTTTCATTGAAGACACTCGCTACATCCGCGATCTCTACCACACCGGCATCTGAAAAACCTGGGCCGCCAACAATGTTGCCGCCATAAGCGTAAACATAGGTTCCGTTCAATTGCGCTATATCTGCTCCCGCCACGCCCGCATCGTTGCCGCTAAAAATTGAATTCAGGACGCGTGCGGTATAGTTCGGGTCATTAGACCTGTGCGCAAATGCGCCTCCGCGATTTGAAGCGTAATTGCCGGTGAAGGTGCTGTTGTAAATCTGGTTGTTTGTTAAGTCGCCATATATAGCGCCACCGCTGGTAGCCTGATTGCCATAAAACGTGGAATTCACGCTAAACAATTCACTATTGGCGCCGTTCGTATCGATAGCGCCGCCATTACCCTCAGCCGAGTTGCCAGAGAAAAGTGAATTAGCGAAACCCAAATCACTATCTTCGTTATGAATAGCGCCGCCCTCGTTGCCAGCGGAATTCCCGTAAAAACCAGAATTTATGATTGTTGTTGTTGCTTCCGACGCGGCAATGGCCCCGCCGTTACCGCTCTCGGAATAATTCCCCGTAAATGACGCCCCATCGGCATTAAGCGTGCCCTGATAATTTACAATAGCGCCGCCGGACAAACTAGATGAATTTGTTTCGAAGCCTGTCCCTTCAATCGTTGCGTCAGCAGAGTAGCCGAAGTTGAAGATCGCGCCGCCGCTGACGCTGCTATTTGTATCAAAGGACCCGCCGTAAATATAAAGATCTCTTGTGTTGTGAATCCCGCCGCCTTGCTCATTTGCGGAGTTTCCGGAAAACGTCGTATCATGAAGATAGGCGTCGCCATTATTGAAGACGCCGCCGCCGAGACCTTGCGTATAATTTCCGCTGACCTCTGATCCGTAAAGACGCAGCACAGCGGATGACCCGTTCACAGCGATGCCGCCGCCAAAAGCCTGGCCGCCCTCGATACTTAAATAGTTACTGCTGATCACGCTGTTGGTGATCGTCGTCTCCGTATCATTATTTAGCAATATGCCGCCGCCATTCGCGTCGGTAACGTTGCCCTCGGTGATGACAAGCCCGTCGAGGGAAAGTTGGCCCGGATTACTTTCACCACCGCCGCCAGTAAACTGAATGACCCGGCTTTGATCATTCGCGTCGATGGTTACATCGGCAGTTCCATCATTATCAAGATCGCCATCAATGGCGATGCTGTCTTGCGTGATGGTGAGCTGCGTGCCGGCGAGCGTGATTGTCATGCCGGCATTAAAGGTAATCAAAGACGCTTCCGGTGCGAGCGCTAAGGCTTCGCGTAAGGAGAGCCCACCGCCATCCGCGGTTTCCGCCGCGAGATCGCCGCCACCGAAATTGTCTGCGCCGCCGTCGGCGTTTGTCGTGACGATAAATTGTTGAATCTCAAGCGCGCCCACATCAGAAGTCCCGCCCGAAATACGGTCTAAGCCACGCGCATCGACTGGTAATATCTCGCCGGTATTTAAGTCACCATCCAGGTCGTTGGAATCCGTGGGCAGTTCGGTATCGTCGCCGGCGTCAACAGCGATGCCATTTGGGTTGATCGCTACGGTTTCTACCGGACCGCCATTATCGCCAAGCACGCCATAAGTACGGCCTTCCTGCGTTGTTGTCTCGGCAAATACGGCCGATACATCCGACACAATTGTGATGCCTGGCTCGTAAGGTCCATATCCGATAGATTGAAAGAAATTTGTTCCTTGAAAAGATAATGTCCCCTCGCCACCGCCAAAGTCAGCCGATCCGCCCGTTAGTCCGGCGCTATCAAAATTTCCCAGTACGATTGAGTTTGAGATTTCAAAAGAATCCCCATCCTGAAAAATTCCGCCCCCGGTTCCGCCAGCGTAATTCCCCGTCAACGTACCGTTTCTTATCGTCAAGCCAGCGCCGGCGCCGGTTAGAATGGCGCCGCCATTATACGTCGCATCGTTGCTGTAAAAAGTGGTGTTGGTCAGCGTCGTCGACCCACTGTTAAGATGTACGCCGCCGCCGTAACTCGCGCGGTTATCCTCAAAAGTATTGTTCGCGCCAAATGCAGTCGGCTCATCAATCTGCCACCCGCCGCCTTGACCGTTCAACGCCGTATTGTCGCGGAAAGTCGTGTTTGTAATCGTCGTTTCCGAACCGGGCCCGGTGGAATAAACGCCGCCGCCGTTGTTGGATGCGACGTTATCGGAAATCGTCATATTATCGATCGACAAGTCGCCGGTGCTGTAGACACCCGCGCCGTCGGCGGCTTCGTTCAGATAGATAGACCCGTCGTAAATATTTGCGGTCGCAGAGAGCCCGTTATAAAGCCCACCGCCGCTTTGGCCGGCGTCATTGCCCGCGATAAACGAGCCTTCGTTCAGGGTAAGCTGCCCGAGATTGTAAACGCCGCCGCCGTTTTCCGATGCTTCATTGCCGTAGATGCTGGACCCGCCGTTAATTGTCGTAACGCCGTTGACGTAAACGCCGCCGCCGAGCACCGCATTGTTGCCGCTGATCTCTGACCCGCTAATGTTAATCGTCGTGTTCGTATAGCTCGAAATGCCGCCCCCGAGCCGCGCAGTGTTATTGGAAATGACGGAATTCGTGACATATAGCGAAGTTGTGCTGGCGCCGCCGACATAAATGCCCCCGCCGCCGCTTTCGCCACCGCTTTCCAGAAGTTGAATCGTGTTCCCTGTTACAGTTGAATTGTAAATCGTTACAGACACGTCATTACCGATATTGACGCCGGCGCCCCGGAATCCGTCGGGCAGGTATCCGCCGGTAATCACCAGGCCGTCGATCAGAACGTTGCTGGGGTCGCCCTCCCCTTCGCCGGCGCCTGCTGAAATGTTTATCACCCGGCTGGCGTTGTTAGCGTCGATGACGATGTCGGCGTCGCCGTCATTGTCGAGGTCGCCGTCCAGCGTGAAATCGTCGAGGTTTATATCGAGCTGACCATTAGTGAGAGTCAGCGTGCCGCCGGAAAGGGAATTGTCGAATGTGATCGTGTCGCCGTCACTCGCTAGCGCTAACGCCTCACGCAGCGACAAACCATTGCCGTCTGGAACGCCTACAGTTTCCGAACCGTCAAATGCTTCATCATCGAGTGTCGTAACTGTTAGCGTCGCCATGGCGCAGCCCCTCCCTTTCCCCGAACCGGAAACGCTACAGCATTTCTAGGTTCTGTTACCAACATACAGATCGGGAATACGCCCCAGATGCT
Source organism: Pseudomonadota bacterium (assembly GCA_039196665.1). Taxonomy (GTDB): domain Bacteria; phylum Pseudomonadota; class Alphaproteobacteria; order Caulobacterales; family Parvularculaceae; genus Hyphococcus. The sequence goes on from JBCCUQ010000007.1 coordinate 3,781, forward strand.
AAAAACCATAACGCTTGTTATTCTAATTCGTCAATTTTCGCCGTTCAGGCTGCTTGTGCAAAAACTGTCTGCGTTTCATAGTGTTAGCAAAAACTATCAAAAAAAAGCGCAATCATTGCATGACTATTCTATGACAACTGATTGATGAAAACGGAGTTCGCGTGAGCAAAAAGAAATCAACTAAGCGAAAATTTCATTTCATCTCCGGGCTGCCGCGCTCCGGGTCAACATTGATGGGCGCGTTGTTGCGTCAGAATCCGCGCTTTCACGCCGGCATGTCGAGCCCTGTCGCAAGCCTGATGGAAGGCGTCATCGCCCAGGTATCCGCCGGGACCGAGTTGTCATCTATGGTTACGGACGACCAGCGCGCGGCGCTCGTGCGTGGCCTCTTCGACAGCTACTATCAGGACTTCTCCGAAGAGGTCATTATCGACACCAACCGCGCATGGACAGCGCAGCTCCCAGCGCTCATGACCCTTTTTCCGGAAGCAAAATTGATCTGTACGGTGCGTAACGTGGCCTGGGTGATGGACAGTCTTGAGCGGCAGTTTCGAGGTAACGTTTTCGAACATACAAGGTTGTTTAATACGCCCGCCGAACGCTCCACCGTCTACACGCGCCTTGAAGCGCTTGCAGGACCGAACAGACTTGTCGGCTATGCGTGGCATGCATTGCAGGAGGCTGTCTGGAGCGAATATGCAGACCGCATTGTTATTGTTGACTATGATATCTTTTCACAGCGTCCGGACGAAGTAATCGGCCTCATCTACAAGTTTCTTGAAGAAGAACCGTATACTCATAATTTTGAAAATGTTGAGTATGATGCGCCAGCGTTTGACTCACAGTTAGGCGTGCAGGGGCTTCATAAAGTGCACAAAAAAGTCGAACCGCGCCCCCGCAAAACAATACTCCCGCCCGAACTGTTCGAACGTTACGCCAAGCTATCGTTCTGGTCCGGTATTAAAGGGTCAAAAGCGTTTCGGATCGTGCCGACAAAGACAGAAACAACGCCCCCGGCGCCTTAGTCGCTGACAATCCCGAGCGGCGCCTTATGGGTTTCAGTTTTTCTCACCTGGTCGTTCGTTAAATTGTCCTGCTTCGCCTTGAAGCCGACATTGAAGCTGATTGAGACACGAAAATCATCGCTCTTATTCGGCTGAACAGAGTGCTGCAGCCAGGACGGGAAGATCAGCAATAACCCTTCTTCCGCCCGATATTCGACAGCCTGCAGGTTAATCGGTTTGCGCTTCTTAACTGGATAAACATTCATCAATCTGGCCGGCACCGGGTCATATAACTCAATATTTCCTGACCCTTCCGGCACTTTCACATAATAAGCGCCGGACAGCATTGCATTGGGGTGAATGTGGGCTTTGTTAAAATCGCCGCGCCCGTTTTTATTGAGCCACATCTCCTTGATGACGAGTTCGAAATTATCAAAATCGAACTCCATAAATGTCGCGCAGCCAACGCAATTAGTTCCAATTATTCTTCGAATTTCGGAGAGGTCTTCGCGATAATGAATCTGATCGTGACTATGCCATCCGCCAACATTTGAACGGGTTATGGATTGCGTCTCCGCCTCAAGTCTGGCCAGCACCTGCATGATACTGGCATTGACGCGTTCATGCGCCACCACCTTGCGCGACCAGACGGGCGCGTGAAACCAGACTTCCGGTACAAATCCGCGATCAGTTTTTTCAGCCATATCCGGTCATTAAAGAAAGCGGCCTGATCCGTCCAGCGTTCCGTATTGAGGGTGGAGCCCCGCCGCCGCTGATACTGCATCCGTGAAAGAGCTTTAGCTGGTCCAGCTTGGTCGACATGCAGAATAGTAGCGGAGCCAATCTAACGGCTGTTGGAAAGGGGATGTTGAATATGCGATGGAATTTGACCCAGTGACGCGCATGAAGCTTAGTTTCTACTTTTACGACAAGACAATCGACATATTGCTATTCTAGAAAAGCTTCGTGATCAAATTAAATGCCAGCGAACTGCCCGTTCAGTTCAACCGACATATTAACACCATGCATGGGATGTACAATATACAAGGGCATAGTGGCGGACCTTGATCCAGACGACCAAGTTTGACTTACCGACTATTCCTGTCCTCTCACTCGTAAGCCCGCCGCCATACGGCCTTCATCACAAACCTCATTTGGCGCGATGCCGTGGAGTTCAATGTAGTAGACGGCCATAACGAAGTCGTAATGGGCGAGAAAATCGCATTGCTGACGCGCGGCTTCCGGGCTCCAGGCTAGCGCTTCCGGGCACGCAACTCTTCGCAGGCCCTTTGAAGATAGCTCTGGCTTGGCTTCGTTTGTAATAACGATGGCCTGATCGCTTTGCTCATTCTTTGAGGCGTAGCAGGCAAGGGTTTCGCTAACGACATCCGTCACCACCGGGCTGGCCGACAACAACATGGCTGCAAATTCGAACATTATCACCCCTTTGCTGACGAAACGGAAAATTCAGATACACTATAGCATTGTGTACTGAGTTTTATGGCGATGAGTGTAGACGCAGACTGGTTATTTTTTCAAGCTGTCAAAAAATATTTCATAATTTTCGCGTCGACCATAATTGACTTCGCCTCGCGAGTAACTAACCTCAAAAAAGTTCAGTATACTCTTCGAGAAAGCAATTCTTGCACTGCGCGCAATCTATCATTGCGCGTAAAGGGAGGTCTCTTTGCGTAAATTTTTGATAATAAGTTCCATTCTCGCGATGGGGTGCGGCTCAGCATATGCCGAGAAAGTTCAATATGAATATGACGTGCATGGCCGGCTGATTAAGGTTCAGCGCTGCGGCGCGGACGATATGTGTGACGGCGACAACGACGATGTCGACACCGACTATAAGTATGACGCCGCCGATAACCGCACCGAAAAGAAGGTTGACGTTGATCCGCCGCCTTAGGGGCGTGCTGGCGATTTTTATTCTTGATCAACATTTTTCTTGAGGCCGACTGATGCGAAATCTTTTCCGGACTGCTGGTGTTGCGTGTGTCTCGCTGTTGACTGGCGTCGCAGCCATTGGGCCGGCTCAGGCGCAAACATTGCCGGAGCCGCTGCCGATACAGCCGCAAACGGACGCGAACGGCGTTGATCTTGTTAATCGCACGCTGCTACTTGGCGGCTTGGGCGGCGTTTCCATCGGACAGCCGGGGGCCGGCGGGTTGTCCTTTTCGCGCGTTTATTCGGATGGCGGCTGGCGCCACTCCGCGCTTGGGTCGGTCAGCAGTTCGGGCTCGACCTATTCGGTGAGCGCCGGGGGCAGTGCGGAAAGCTTCACCAAATCCGGGTCAACTTATACCTCCGACCAAGGCACTGGCGCGACGCTGGAATATGAGGAAAACTGCACCTACATCCCAGAAATTGACGAAACTCTCTGCGCCTATCAGCGTTACACTTATACTGACCGTTACGGCGCCGTGTACCATTTCGATAAATCTATCGTCGCGAATGGCGCAGTCGGCAACGCTGCGATTAATGAGGGTGTCTTGACCAAAGCCTTCATGCCGGACGGCGAAGTGATCAGTTATAATTATATCTCTGTTATGTTTGCAGGGGCGCTTGCAGGCGCAAGATTGCAGTCGATCACCAATAATCTCGGCTATCAGATCCATCTTGATTATGCGCGCGATACGATCACGACAGGTTCTGATCTGATTGACTGGCGGCGGATCACCAAAGCCACCGCTTTTGACACGGATGTGGATACCTGCAACCCGCTGGCCAATAGCTGCAGCTTTTCGCAAACCTGGCCGCATGTTGCTTATACAGGCCCGAATTTCTGGACGGTCGCCAGCGCCACGGATGCTCTAGGGCGGACCACCACCTTCACCCACAATGTATCGACGCTAACCGGTATCAAGCTGCCGGGCAGCAGTTCCAATGACGTTACCTATACGTACAACGCTGGAGGCGTCGCCTCGGTCACGGCGGCGGGCGTCACGCACAACTATTCGACAGCGGACAGCGCCGGGGAGCGCACGGTGACCGTCACCGGGCCGCTTTCAACCCAGAGCATCGTCAAATCGAGCCTGACGACCGGGCGCATCACCTCCAGCGAGAACGGCGTCGGTAAAGTCACGTCTTACACTTACGACTCAAAAAACCGGATCAAGAAAGTCACCGCGCCCGAAGGCGACTATGTCGAATACACCTATGATGCGCGCGGGAACGTGACGCAGACCAAGGCGGTTGCGAAATCCGGCTCCGGCCTGGCGGATATTATCACGTCCGCGACCTATCCGGCCTGCACGACATCGAACGAGAAAACCTGCAACAAGCCGTCGACCACCACCGACGCCTATGGCCAGGTCACGGACTATCTTTACAGTAATTTTCACGGCGGTCTGGTCTGGGTAAAATATCCGAGCGTCAATGGCGTCCGGCAGCGCGTCACCAACACCTACGCCTCATATATTTCAGGCGCGGTCTGGCGGCGGACCAAGACGACGACCTGCGCGACGGCGGAAGTCTGCGCAGGCTCCGCGAATGAATCAAAAACCGAATACACGTATCAGGGCTCGCATTTGCGGCTCGCCAATGTCAAAAACGGCGACGGCTCCGGGGCCTTTATCGTGCAGACGACGTTTACCCACAACGACTTCGGGGACGTTATCGAAGTCAACGGACCGATGGCGGGCGCCGCCGACAAGACCTATTACTTCTACGACAATCTGCGCCGGCCCATCGGCGTCATTTCTCCGGAAACGACGATCAACGGAACGAGCACGGTTCGCCGCGCGTCAAAGACCAGCTATACGACCCGCGGCGGCGTTGACGAGGTGCGCCAGGGCACGGTCGCCGGGACGACCCTCAGCCATCTTCAGACCGGCTTTACGACCCATAATCGCACCGACACCGATTACGACGGCCATGGCCGGCCGGTGAAAACCCGGCGGATTTTCAACACGACCCATGAGACCGTGCAGACGAGCTACGACGCGGCGGGGCAGGTGAAGTGCGTCGCGCGGCGGATGAACCAGCTGATCACGACGCCGTCCGACGCCTGCACGGCGGACACGGCGGGGATGTTCGGCCCGGACCGCATCACTCAAAACCATTACGACAACGCCAGCCGCGTCACCAAAGTCGTCACCGGCGTCGGCGCGACCGGCGTTAGCGACGAGGTTCTGACCACCTATACCGACAATGGGCGAGTCGCGAGCGTCAAAGACGCAAAGAATAACACGACCACATACGCCTATGACGGTCACGACCGGCTGAAGACGACGACGTTTCCCGACAACTCCGACGAGATTCTGAGCTATCATGCGGGCGGGCGGCTCACGCAGAAGATTCGCCGGGACGGCGCGGCGATCAATTACACCTACTACAATCGCAGCCTGTTAAAGTCGGTGCTCCGCCCCGGGACGACCCACGACATCACCTACACCTATGACGTGATGGGGCGGATGACGAAGGCGGAATCGGCGGCGACCACGACGCGCACCGTGACCACGGCCTATGACGCGCTGTCTCGGGTCACCAGCGTCACGACGAACCCCGGCGCGGTTTCCTATAAATATGACGCCGCCGGCCGGCGCACAGAGATAAAATGGCCGGACCTATTCTACGTCAATTACGACTATGACGATGCGGGCGCGCTGACAAAGATCCGCGAGAATGGGGAGACGACGGGGATCGGGGTTCTCGCGGAATTCGAATACAACGCCCTCGGTCAGCGCACGAAGCTGATCCGCGGCAACGGGACGGAGACGGATTACACCATCAACGACGCGCGCTGGCTGGGCGCGCTGTCCCATGATCTTTTCGACACCGGCGACGACCTGACCATCGACTTTGAATACAACCCCGCGGGCCAGATCACGGTGCGCGATTCCGACAATGACAACTATTCCCATGACCATACCAACTTTGCGGATGTTACGATTGCGTCGGTCGCCAATGCGCTGAACCAGGTGACCAGCGTCGGCGGCGTGGCGGTGACCCATAACGCGCTGGGTCAGCTGGCGAATGACGGGACGCATGCCTATAGCTACACGACGACCGGCCTTGTAAAGGGGCGCGGCGCCGGGGAGGTTTTGCGGTACGATGCTTATGGCCGGCTTTACCAGGCGGAGGACGGGGCCGCGAAACGCAAGTTCCTTTACGATGGCGGCGAAATCATCGCCGAGTACACGACGTCGAACGTGATGGAAAAGCGCTATGTGCGCGGGCCCGGGGCGGACGAGGTGCTGGTCGAATATGACACGACCGGCGTCAGCGACGTTCGAACCTGGCTCTATGCGGACGAGCGGGGGAGCATTATCGCGGGCGCGAATGATAACGGCGCCAAGACGTTCATCAACATCTATGACGAGTTCGGCGCCCCCGCATCGGGCAACACCGGAAGCTTTCAGTATACGGGGCAATTGTGGCTGCCGGAGGTTGAGCTCTATCACTACAAAGCCCGCCAGTATCACCCCGACCTCGGAAGATTCATGCAGACCGACCCCATCGGCTATGGCGACGGCATGAATATGTATAATTATGTCGGCGGCGATCCCATCAACTTTAGCGATCCAACAGGGTTAAGCAGAGGCTGGGATTCGGAGCTAAATCAACCGATCGATTGCCCTCCGGGCCACATTTGCGTTACGGGAACACGTATAAGTGATGACAACCAGCTAGGGTTATGGAGCAGTGGCAACGGTAACAATGTAATTGGTGGTGGCGAAGCCGGAGGCGGCGGCAGTGGAAGTGGAAGTGGAAGTGGAAGTGAGCAGTGCTCAGCGGGGGCCTTACAACCACCCCTGCCAGCAGTTGCGACGCAAACCGCAGTCCAAAAAGCTCCAAGCTTGTTATCTAAGCTGGCGATTCCATTGGCGATACATCAATTGCTTTCGCCTGGGGTCCGGAACGACCCTCATGTGCCCATATTTAGAGCGGTTGGAGGAGCTGAATTGGCAGACATCTACTCTACTACGCCTGCGCAGTTTCGAATGTCGCCAAGTGGGTTTGGTGAAAAGCAGTTTTTCACTAATATACAGGACGCTCGTTGGTATGCTAATTCGACAGCAAATTGGCCGGGATCGGCTGAGGCAATTGTGCAAACGCATGTTCGACCTTCAACAATACAGTCAGGTCATACATTTACAGATGCGGGCCATACTGTTGTTTCGTTTGATCAAGGTGGCCTTGCAAGAGTAAATAGTGATGCTGCAAAAACTGGAATTCAAGAAGTGGAGCGATGCGGCCAATGACAGAATTTGAAAAAAGCCCCACTCTAGTGATTAAAGCCACAATCTGTATGCGTTCATCAGAAGAAATTGGGCAGGATAAAGGAATTATGGAAGGCTTCTCTTCGAGCATATATTTTAGCGGAAATCACTATCCTGCCAGAGTGGTCACCTGCGAATCCGTGATCATGCCATCTCACAAAGGACAAGTGACTCTATTTATGTTGGATTCTTTTCCTGAGCGAAGCGATATTTGTGCTGGTGCTACATTTGAACTAAAAAATGGTAGCTTGACAGTCGCGGAAGGAAGCGTCTTATCTGTTTCTGAACAAACAGATTAAATCCCGGAATTTGAAACAATTTTGCTGCAAAATACTCTGCTAGTTCTATTGTTTTGGAGCCTCCATGTCTTTTCCGCCAACGGCATTGCCTGCACTTAACCGAGATGCAGCTAAAACTGGCATACAAATAGTTCAAAAGTGTGGAAATGGGTAAGCAACGCATTCAACAACCAGGTATTCTAATTGATGCAGATGTAGTGGTTATGCAACCCGAAGAAACCAGAGGGTATGATTTCGAGGGAATAAAACGCGGAATGCGCCCCTCATTGTTTGTCGACGGGCTTCACTACATAAGTATTATTCAGGAATGCAATAATCTAATTGTGCCAGGTGCGTCTGGGAAAATAACAATTCTGATGCCAACAGATGCACTTTTGCAGACTGATGTTACTGTTGGCTCTCGAGTTGAAGTTAGGTCCGGTGCATCTGTAATTGCGATCGCTGAAGTTTTATCACTTAAGCGCGTCTTTGTAAGAAGCGACTCTTCAGACGAACGCGGATACGTGATTTTTGAGGAGGAAGAAGGGTCTGATTGATCAGCGGTGACGATCGCGTCGCCCAACCACAACAGTCTGAACGAGCCGACCTCGGTCGGCGGCGTGGCGGTGACCCATAATGCGCCCCGCGCGCGAAGGCGCGTATACTGAAAATCCCGCCCGGGTGCTGACGTTTCGCCTTGCGAGAGCTTCGCCGCGCGCGAGACGTTTATGATTTGTCGGCCTTCGCCGACGGGCGGGTCAGCTGACGAATGACGGGACGCATGCCTATAGCTACACGACGACCGGCCTTGTAAAGGGGCGCGGGACCGGGGAGGTTTTGCGGTACGATGCTTATGGCCGGCTTTACCAGGCGGAGGACGGGGCCGCGAAACGCAAGTTCCTTTACGACGGGTCCGAAATCATCGCCGAATACACGACGTCGAACGTGATGGAAAAGCGTTATGTGCGCGGGCCCGGGGCGGACGAGGTGCTGGTCGAATATGACACGACCGGCGCGAGTGACGTCAGGACCTGGCTCTATGCGGACGAGCGGGGGAGCATTATCGCCGGGGCGAACGATAACGGCGCCAAGACCTTCATCAACATATACGATGAATATGGCATGCCGGATTCCGGCAATACGGGCAGCTTTCAGTATACGGGCCAATTGTGGCTGCCGGAGGTCGAACTCTATCACTACAAGGCCCGCCAGTATCACCCCGAGCTCGGCCGCTTCATGCAGACCGACCCGATCGGCTATGGCGATGGCATGAACATGTACAATTATGTCGGCGGCGACCCCGTGAATGGAAGAGATCCGAGTGGGTTGGCGAGAGGCTGGCCAATGACACTGGTGCACCGCGACGGCGGCGGCGGAAGCCGTGCAGGTTCAGGGAGCGGTAGTTCAAGCAGTGGCGTTGGTTCTAGCAAGATAAGCAATGTTGATGTTAGCGCAGCAAAGCAAGCTTGGCGTGGTGCGGACATCTTCACGTTTGTTCTGCTCGTCAGTTATGGCGCTGCGATTGGCGTGGAGTTCAATGCTGACACACCAATCACGGCGTTGCCTGCTGTTCAGGATGGGATGAATGTTTTGCTTGGGATAAGTCATTCGGGCTATCTGGCCACCAAAGCAATCAGACAAACGCCAACCGCGCGGACCTGACGTCTCCAATTTCGTTAAGGCGTGAGATACGACAATAAAACATATTTTGAGCGTGCTTGTTTTTTAGAAGCACTTAGGTTCCGCGCTGTCGGTGCTATCTGTACAAGCTCGATCAAGTGCTTCGTTTGCTATCATGCACAATCACCCATTCAGGAAATACAAATTTTTGATCTCTGCAGTTGCAGACATTCCAACTCATTTTTGAGCCTATGCGCGCGCAGTCGCAGCACGCGCGTCCGACATGTCCGACATATCGTGACCCGGCTTTGTCTGCGCATTCATGTCTTCACGTTACGGGTTTAAGCGGCGCTGCGCTGGGAATAGTGCTCTACGGTGGGTATTTATGCCTTTGATTTTGTTTGTAAAATAATTAGCCATAATAAGTTTGCAATAACAAGCTTCTAAATAGTTAATTTTGGCATGCAGCCTGCAAAGCACTCCGCATCACTGACGGAGGCTGAGCTTGATTGGCTCTTTTCATAATTTTGTCCCGGTCAATACACGCGTGCGGATGGTTTGTCGGCCGCTGGCAGGTCCGTCAGTTTTCATTTTCTTCAGCATAGAAAGGAATCCGATATGCCATTGGATACGCTTGATCAAATAACCCATCCCGACAAAAACCCAGCTTCGCCAAGGGATATTTCCGAAGAGCTGAGGCGATTGAGTAATGTGGCATTTCAGCTGCAGGGACAATCGCTTGTTGTACAGCAGCAAGCGGAACTATCCGCGCTCAATGACCCGACGCACATTGCGTCTTATGCGGGATACGCCCAGGCCAACGTTAAAAAACACGCTACTTATTATTTGAATCTCGTGCTGCCGGGTATCCTGCAGGTCGTGTCAAGTGTCGATGCCGTCAACAACATTGTGCAAGCATTTGCGACGGTGAGCGACGACCCCAATATCGCTAACAATCCGGGAAAAATCGCTCAATTGTGCGAGCTTGTTTCCAGCCGTGTTGAGGACGTACACAAAAACGCCCTGCAACTCTATCAAGAAACGCAAATCAACGCGAACAGCGCCGGCAAAAATACGGCGACGCTCAAGGGCGTCTTGATGAAAACAATTGCCACCCTTGACAATGAAGATGGACAATTGACGGCTGCGTCAACCGCCATCTCGAACACGGAATCGGCAATTCAGAGGAACATTCAGGAAATCATCGATAACGCCAACGTTATTGGAGACGGCCTGAAAGATTTCTTCATGTCAATAGTCACCACCATCTCCGGCAACTCGAAGAAAGACGAGCCAGCGGATCCGCCTACGGACAAAGATAAAGATAGCGATGACAACGACAAGGATGACGGTGACGATAGCGCATCAAACTCAGATAACAATGGTAAAGCGCCAGAATTCAAATCGTTTCCGGTTGAATCAATCAGCACTACGTCTTCAGGCGTCAAAGGCATTTCGGAAGCGCGTCACGCATTGGACGAGAACTTCAAAAGGCTTGGCGTTTTATATCAAGATTTTGCGGAGTTAAATGCAATCCTTTCCGTCGCGAAGGCGATATCGGAGCAAACAGGCTCTTTTTCCGCTCTCTATGAGGAGCTTACTACCGTGCTGTCAAACTATACAAAGACGCTTGGTATTGTTTCTGGAAATTTCAAAGCCCTTGCGGCTAATTTGAAAAAAGTAAACGCTGATGACGTAGCGTTCATTCACTTGAAGACAAAGATACGCGTTTCTTCTCAAAGCTGGACGCGAGTCTCTGAGACCACGCGTGAAATAGAAGCCGCCATGGCCGGCGTCGCAAGCTATTTCCGCCCACCAAGCATCATTGATTCACCAAACAAATCGTAACGGGAGCCGCGCTGCATCGAGCCTCCAATTGTCTTCAACAGAAAGGAATACATCATGATCCCGGTTCTTTTGGTCCAATCCAACGCTACTTCGAAAGCGTTGAAATCAACGCTTAGCAATCACGCCACCCAGGCATCGATTGTCCAGGCGCACTCGCTGATGATTCAGCAACAGCCTTCGATTGATCTCTCGAGTTTCAAAAATCTGAAACCCTTCCAGACGGACATCAACAATACAATCAGTGGCGCCAAACAACATGCCACGACTTATCTCAATATCATTTTGCCAGCGATGATAAAGCAAACGACAAATATGGACGGCTATTTCAACGTGCAAAATGCATTGGGAGCAGCCCTAAATCCCGACGAGGACGCCAAGAAGGCCGTTGCTTTAATTAAAATCGCTCAGGACAAAGCGCAGCAATACAAAACCGATGCAACAGGCTTGGTCCAACGGCTCAATACTTTACGTACGAATTTTTCAACCGATGCCAGTAACTTTACGACCTATACGGGTAAGCTAAATGCGGCGGTCAATGGCGACAACGGGTTGATGAAATCTATCGATGGGACATTGTCATCGATGGATGGCGATATCGCCGGCGCCATAACCGGTATTGCACTGTCAGGCCTGACGATCCTAGCAGGCGGTCTGATGATCGCGGTTGGCGCCATTGCTGAGCTCGTCACCGCGGGGACGTCTACCGCACTGGTTGTCGCCGGTGTCGGCGTCGCAGCCGCCGGGGTTGCCGGGGAAGTGGCGTCATCGATTACGCTTTCCAATCTGCTTGATGAAAAAGGAAAATTGTTGGCGCAGAAATCATCGCTCACTGCGGAAGTCAATTTTGCATTGGGTCTGACGAGCAACTTCAAGATGATCGCAGGATCCGCCAAGGGCGCCGCTGCTGCAACTCAGGACATGGCGTCGGCATGGACGACGCTCGAGAACCATCTTGGCAACCTTTCCTCTTCACTGGAGCAAGGGAAAACGACGGTTGATGACGTTCGGCGCCTTTTCCAGGCAGCGGCCAAGGGTGATGTCAAAAATATTCAGCATGATTTGTCGACGATTGAGCAACAGCTCAGCGGTGTTCGGCAGGACATCAACACCAACAAAAGTCCCGGCGTCATAATTCGCGAAAGCTTGCCGAAAAAAGCGTTGCAGCAAGCCGCGTGATGTCTCGATGCGTCACGCCATGCGGCGCGGCGCATCCCTCTCCAGACAACTAAAAAGGAATTAGACTATGTTCTCTACCGTCATACAAAACGCAAAAAACGCTGCGGAAAAAGTCGCGGGACTGAAATTTACAGATCAGCAGCCCGCAGGCGTCGTCAATCATGCAAAAACATTCGATACGTCAATTATTCCAATGCTCTCGGAATTCGCAGGCGATGCAAGCAGCTTTGTGAAAACATCGACACTAAGCGTCCACTCTATGCTGTCCGCGATCAAATCCGGAAAGTCACCCAAAGACCTTACACCGGAATTAGAGAAACTGAATGCTGCATTGAGTGCGATTATCGCCAAGAATAGCGATGTAAGCGCAGGGTTTGATAGTTTTCACAATGAGTTCAGCGCCGATAGCGCCGCGCTAGCGACCTTTAAGGTCAATATTGCTGCGAAGGCACAAAAACTGTCGATGGAAAAAACAAAAAAAGAAGCGGAATTGGCGCGCGTCAACTCGTCCATTACCGCCGCGACTACGGTCATCAGCATTTTCAATCCGTTTGCAGGCGCTTTGGCCAATCTCTATGTGCGGCAAAACGCATTGCAAGGGGTCATTTCCTCCCTGACCAGTTCTATTTCTGATGTGCAGTCGGAAATCGGTCATATCAACTCGTTGATCCCGCAAGTCAGCGGTTTGGAGTCTATGCTGAGTCAACTATTGCAGATCGTGCAGAATTCTCAAAATGCTCTGACGGTCGTACATGGCAAATTGAGCAATGAAAAACAGTTCCTGGATGCAACTCCGCAAGCCGCAGAATTATTTCTGAATGCTCTCCTGAGTTCGCTTGAACAACTCAATATGACGGTCTCCTGAGTAAGGAGCCGTCGCAACCGATTTCAATTCACCGTTTCATATAAAATTCGAGGTAAAAAATGTTGACTTTCATGGGACTTGATTGGGACTCTGCTCCCAAACGCGCTGCTAAACTCGCCGCCCTTCGGAAATATTTCAAAACCGGCGAGCCTCACGCTTTCAATATGCTGACTGATACTGAGCTTTCCAAGGCGAACGCCTCGCGTGGTGCATCGCTCGTTGTGAACTCGCATGGCAATAGTTCCGTCTTTGCAGGTTGTGATGCTGACACATTCTTCAGTATGTTGAAGGGAAAAGGTTTCGAAGAGGGCGCCTTCACCAGTATCTATTTAATGGCGTGCAACATCAGTGAACAGCACCAAGATAATCGCCCAATTGACACTTTCGCCAAACGATTGCGGCGGTTGTTCAATGAAGCGCAAATCACTTGCAAAATTTATGCGCCTCGTGGAAAGCTATCTTACTGTTTGCGCAAGGAGCAAAAAAGCGGGCAGGCTTTCTGGGTCGTGACTAAAATGTATATCAAATCACCAGAGCGAAACTATCCGCTAGATGAGGGGCTCTTGTATATCCAGTAGATCAATTGACCACCTAATCGACCTAATTATACAATCGGCGCGTCTCCTGGCGCGCCGATTATTGATACGCAGGCATTTGGATTTTAAATTTGAATGAATGAAGGCGCGCCCGCAGTTTTACCCTGCCGGTCTTGCGCGGTTTTTGGATGAGGACTGAAAGATAACCGTAGAGCATCCATGCGCCTGTACTGGCTGTGATACTGAGATCGCTCAAAGTGTTGATCACCGTAAGGTCGCCATCTGGATTGAGGCGCCTTTCTGGAATGCCCCAAGACTTGATCAATGTGCAAGCGTCATAGTGGTCAAAAGGCGATAGCTGCTTTTCTGATTTCTTTCCCGCCGGCGTTGCGACAAGCGAAAGGCTCAAGATCTTGATTTGACTGGCTTGAGGCGTGCAGCAATGCGCTTCAATTCCCAGCGTGTCGCCTTGGGTCATTTGGACGGCGTGATCGTCGGGGCCTGTGATGGCGACCGATGCGGGTTTGTTCGCCGCTGCATTGAAGTTTATGGTTAGAAGGTGGCGCAAATATTGTCCTTTTTCGCAGGCCTTTGAGGTAGTGACAAGGTGCTGGAGTTCTCTGATCTCGAGTATCGCGCCGGAGCCGCCACCGCCTTCAAGATCGATTGTCACCGGCGTTTCGAAAACCTCCCATCGATAAGTTGAGTTGAAACCACGCCAAGATTGTACATCCACGAACATCCCTAATAGGCGGCATTATGGTTGAAACTAACGGCGATCGTTCAGTCATTATTCTTGACTTCCTATGCCCTCTAGTGGGACCGCGATACTACTCTTCAATATCGCCGCCGGTGCCGGTGCTGCCTTCGGGGTCAAAGTAGTACATGCAAGGGATAGGTCTAGACTGGCCGGTCTTTTTGAGTACTACGGACAAATATCCAGACATTCGCCATTGCCCGTTGGGTGCAACCACTTGGAAGGTGTGCAGCGATCCAATGGTCGTTTCAATTCGGTCGTCGCTACAATTCTTCTTCTCCGGCAAGCCCCAGGTGGACACGTTGACGACGGCCTTGTCACGGTCGAACATCGAGAGGTAGTTCTTGGATGAGTGCGCGACATTCAGCGTTGGAATAGAGGCAATAGTGAAATCGGTGACTGCGATCTGCACATCGTCTTTTTTGTTTGAAATGGCTTTGACACAGACATCCACTTCGTCGCCTTGATTGAAATGGAATGTGCCTGCAAGACGCCCCGATGGTTGAAAGGGAGTCCCTTGCTCTCCGTTGATCTCGTAGTGAAGTGCGCGTGTAATTTGATCGACATCTAGAATCAATTCCAACGTGAAGTGACGCTTATTCATAGTATTTTCCCTTTTTAATCAGCAATTTTTGATAATCCGTGTCTTGGCGTAGCAGTCCAAGTTCGGGATCATTGGCGATTTCATTTACAGCATATCCAGCGCTAACAGCATTTTCGAGCATGGTGATAGCTGCGGTTCGGTCGCCCATAATCTCTTCTGTGACTGCGGCGCGGTAAAAAATGATGGGTTGCGATACCGGCGGTTTTAATGCTTTTATCAATGAATCACGGGCGCGATTAATCTCGTCGGCCTTCGCCGCATACAGCGCCATTCGGCTGTGTAATCCCGGATGATCGGGTCGCCTTTCAATTTCTTGTTCCAGAAGTTGCATTGCGCGACGATAAGTAATTATTGCGTCAGCTTGCTTGCCGGGCGCCCAGCGATAGGCATCAGCTAAATTAGCCCAGTATAGAAATTTGTGTGAGTTCCCATCTAGCTCGAGAGTTCGTTCAAAAGCACTCGCAGCCTTTATGTACTGGCCGTCAAAAAACAAATATGTACCCAAATTATTGTACAGATTGGCGTCGGGAGAGATTCTCAACCCCTGCTGTACGGTTGAAATTGCATCTCTAGTATTTCCTTGCATGTGTTGTGCCTGAGCTAGATTCGCATAGGCGATCACATTCTCGGAATCTAGTTCTAGGCTCTTTCTGAAAGCCTTCTCGGCTTCTTTGTAGCGCCCTTGACGGGCCATCAAATCTCCAACACCGCCATAGAAAATTCCCTCTTTTGGGAATGCATCAATCGCTTTTTGAAAGGTGTTGATCGCGGACTCATAATTTCCCTGCTTCTTATATGTTCGTGCGCGGCCTTCGAGCATTAAGGGGTTTTCTTTATCAAGACTGTCTGCAGCGTCATAGAGTCCATGAGCACGGTCAAAATCGCTGTTGAATTCCGCCGTCCAGGCCGCCGCTATATTGGCCAAAGCCAGGTGGGGGTCTTTTTCTAACGCCGCCTCAGCATATGCTGTGGCGCGTCGCAGGGTCGCCGGGTCGGTCTCCATCGATGTATATTCACGAATTAAGGCGAGGGCGAGGCCCGCTTGCGCCGCTGCGTGATCGGGATCGTCCGAAAGGACACGACCGAATACATCTTGCGCATCAGCGACTGCGTTTTTGCGCTCAAAATGTTGGACAAGGTCAATGCCGTGATCGATTTGAACGCTAATCGGCGGCGCCACATCAATGATGATGATATTGATCGCCCAGATCGACAGGGCCAGGGCGGCGGCAAGTGCTGCGGCGCTGGTCCATTGTGGGGTGGTGCGCTTGCGTTGTGTGTATCGCATGATACGGGTACTGAGCGACTTTGCTCTGGTCTTCCAGTCACGTTTGCCTCTTGCGACAAGGCGTTCGTGAACTGACGTCATCGACTGCAACCGGAATGAAGGGTCTTTTTCCAGCATGGTGTCAATGAGTACGCCAATCCACCGGGGCGCATCTGGACGAAAATTGGCAATCGGGACGGGCGGATCATTCAAAACACGATTCAAGACCGCCCCCTGACTCGGAGCGTCGAAAGCGCGTTTTCCAGTGATCAGTTCATAAAAAACCGCGCCAAGCGAAAATATATCGGCGCGTTCATCGCCCATGCCGCCCATGACCGTTTCCGGCGCCATATAGGGTATAGTGCCTTCCAGCGATGTACTGGTTACGCCAGAATCTGAGAGTGTTTCCAACGCCGATTCTCGACTGGAAAATTTTGCAAGACCGAAATCGACCAGCAGCGGATCGCCCTTCTGGTCTAGCATGATGTTGCTGGGCTTGATGTCTCCATGGGTGATGCCAATGCTGTTGGCAAAATCGAGGGCGCTCGCTAGTTTTTCGATGATGGCGATCGAGTCTTCTATAGACAAAGCGCCTTGAGCCAGGCGGGCCGCCAATGGTGCGCCATCAACAAACTCCATCACCAGAATGGGGCTGTCATCGGCCTCAATTAGTTCATATAGAGTGACAATATTGGGATGGGAAAGTTGGGCGAGTAACCTGGCTTCCCGCTTTAGTGCAGCTTGCGCGTCGCCTTTGGGGGCCTTCAAAGATTTTAGCGCGACCGTGCGGTCTAACACCGTGTCGCGGGCGCGGACAACACGTCCATAGGCGCCGGCGCCGAGCTCGCCCATGATCTCGTATTTCCCCATATCCCCCGATATCATCTTAGGCCTCCGCCTGGCAGCGCCGTCATTTTTGTTTTTATAAGAGGTGGTTGTAGCTATTGCCAGCTGGTAACGTCGATTGAAAAAGCATGTTTCGCAGTTGCGCAATCAATAGTAGAGAGAAGCCACACGTTTGTCTGACAAGACCAAAGATCATCCGTTGATGCTAAAAACGCTGGAGGAAGCTCTGCATTCTTCCGAAGACGGGTCGGCATTTGGCGCTACCGTGTTAAGTCTTGGCGTTGTTTGGCATCTTGACTATTCTCGCATTGGCGCGACGGCGCCGCTTCGTTTTGACCGTGAGGGCAAGATGGAACTTTCTCGCCTCACGCCGGAGTTCCATAATCGCGATAGCGCCGAAAGTTCGCCGCTGTTCGATCAACATTTGTCACGCACACCCCTGATTATCAAACGTGTATCCAGCCGAAAATTTAGT
Organism: Pseudomonadota bacterium; assembly: GCA_039196665.1. Lineage (GTDB taxonomy): Bacteria > Pseudomonadota > Alphaproteobacteria > Caulobacterales > Parvularculaceae > Hyphococcus. The sequence continues at coordinate 21,287 of JBCCUQ010000007.1, forward strand.
TTCACCCTGCCCGCAAAGAGATTGAAAATTTCAATCAATGGTCGGGCGCTCACGGAATCTCAAACCGTTGACATGGATGAGTTGGGCGACGAGATCATCATCACCTTGTCGAACGCTGTCATTCTATCGATTTTCAACGCGCCGGCGCGCCCATCACCCATACCGGCTAAAGATGATCTTGGTTTAATCGGCGTGAGCAATGGAATTGAGCTAACGAGACATGCGATCAACCGCGTGGCGTCATCGGACATTCCAGTGTTGATTCGTGGGGAAACTGGTACGGGAAAGGAGCTCATTGCTCGCGCCATTCACCGAGTAAGTGAACGTTCGTCCAAAGAAATGATTTCTATCAACATGGCGGCTTTTTCACCGTCACTCGCTGCGGCGGAGCTTTTTGGCGTCAAGAAAGGCGCCTTTACGGGCGCAGCGCAAGATAAGCTGGGTTTGTTTGAACGCGCTCATGGCGGCACGTTATTCCTAGATGAGATTGGCGATACGCCATCGGAAGTGCAGCCAATGTTGTTGCGGGCGCTTGAATTTGGCGAGGTGCGGCGTATTGGCGGCGACAAGAGCCGTAATGTTGATGTGCGGATCATTGCGGCGACAGACCGCTCCCTTGAGAGGGTTGAGGGGGAACCTTCGTTTAATCAACCGCTGTTGCAACGGCTTCAAGGGTTTTCAATTGAGGCGCCGCCATTGCGTCACCGCCGCGTCGATATAGGAGTGTTGTTCACCCATTTGTGGTCGCTTGCAGGCGGCGAAGATCAAAATGTAGACGGATCTGAGAACCTCGCTGCGCAATTTACGCACCTCGCGACCTATGCATGGCCAGGTAATGTGAGGGAATTGCGCAATGTGGTGCAGCAAATCGTTTTGGGGCGGCTTCCAACTGATCTCGTGCGCCAGGTCAAACCCTCTTTGCAAATGAATCAGGAAGCCGGAAACCACAATTTGGAAGTGGATCAATGCGATGCGCGGAAATATAAAAACCCTGCGGATATTAGTGACGCCGAACTGATCAACGCGCTCAATGAAACGGGTTGGGTTATCAAAGACGCGGCCGTTCGGTTAAACGTGTCACGCACCAGCCTCTATGAACTTATGTCCAACTCTAGCAGCGTGCGGGATATCGACGATATCTCAGACGAAGAGTTGCAAGATGTGCTTTCTGATGTCCCAGGGGGAATTGATGAGTGGGTTAGAAAATTGCGCGTCGGCCGCAATGCGCTTCGAAGAAGGCTGAAACATTTTGGTAGACGCTCATCAGACTAATGCTGGCCAGTATTATTCGAAGGCTTCAACGAAATCCGATTGAGCTAATACTTTGTGACGGTCCCAATCTGCTAATGTCTCAAAGATTTGGTTCGATGTTTGTTCATCGACCCGCACCGCTCTTCCTAAAACAGAAAACTGCTTAATGCTGCGATGAAAATGCATGGCGTGTTTAATTAATTGTTTTATGCGCCAAGAAAAAGCGCCGCAGACTTTCGTCTGCGGCGCTTCTCGTTTCTTGTCTCTTCAGGGTGTGCTTACAGCTGCAAGTTCACGCCGAAGAAGATAAAGCGACCTGCCGGATCGTAGGTGCCCGGGAACGTATCGCCGTTACCCGGCGCCGTACCGGCAAGCGTGCTGAGTTCCGGATCGCGTCCGAAGACGTTTTGGACACCGGCGCGCAGAGTCATGTTCTCACGGACATAGAATTGAGCGGCGAGATCAAGATACTCGGCAGAATCCAGATTGTCGTCGAGGATGTTGCCTGTTGGTGCGAATGTACCACCGGTCTGCTGGCCAGCAGCCAACTGAACGCCGGAGAAGTGACGCCACGTCGCCGTGATGTCGATGTTCCACGGTGTCTGCCATGTGGTCAGCAAACGGTGACGATATTCAGGGTTCGGACCGCCGCAACCACCGCGATACAAGCCTTTACACTCAACAACTGTCGTCACGCCCGGAACCGGGATTGATGACTGCTCCATCAGGAAGGTTGAGACATAGTTCCAGTTCAACGAACCCCAACCGCCAAGACCGACATCGGCCATGTCGAGACCATAGGATGCCGCAACGTCAATACCGCGCGTATCAACCTGCGCGACGTTGACAACCGTCGCCTGAACGCCGGCGAACTGGAACGGCGAGCCTGCCGGCGGAACCGGGCTGGCGAAGAGTGAACCGTCACGGTCACGCTGGACCAGGCTACAGAAGTTTGGATCGCCCGTCGTAACACACTGAGTCAGTGTGGTTAGCGGTGGGATCGCCGTGATGGCGTCCTTGATCGAGATATCGAAGTAATCGACCGAGACCGTCAGACCGTCAATCCAACGCGGCTGCATCACAACACCGAACGTATAGGTGTTGGATTTTTCCGGGTTGAGAAGCGGGTTACCACCGGTAACCTGGTTTTCCTGCACTGCCGGGTTGGTGGGCAGTGATCCATACTGCGACGCAGGAAGGCCTGTAAAAGCACACTGAGCCACCGTTGCAGTTGGTACTGCGCCCGAGCATGGGTCAACAGCGTTGAACAGGCCGGTGTTTTGCGCACTGAACAGGTTGAAGACGTTCGGCGCACGCACCGCGCGCTGAAACTGACCGCGGAAGCGGAGGTCAGAAACAGGCGTCCAGCTGATCCCGGCCGCAAAAGTATGCGTGTCGAAGTCAGTCTGTGCCGTCTGGTCTGAATCCGTCGTGTAGTTCGAATAACGGTAAGCACCGTTGATGCCGAACTCTTCGAAGAACGGCTTTCCTTCAATGAGCGGGATCTGGGTTTCCGCAAACAGTTCCCAAACGCTGACTTCGCCCTGGAGCGGCATGGTGCCGCCGCCAACACCGGTCAGGCCAAGCCCGCCCGGGATCTGCGAGACATCATCCGGACGACGATCCAGCCGGTCTTCACGATATTCGACACCGACGAGGCCAAGAATGCCGCTTTCGGCCAATGGGAACTGGAAGCCATAGTCGGAAAGATCGCCACTGATGGTGCCGCCAAGCACAATCTGCTCGACTGTACCCGTCACGAACGCATTGCCCTGAATCGACTGAGCAACTTGTGGCGTGATCTGATCAACACCGCCAGGGCGCTGGAAGAGGTTAAGCGGCAGACAGCCTGCATTGCCAGAAATGCAGACAGGTGCGCCATCAGGATCTGGCATGCCGTCACCATCGGTGTCTGCCCGCCTGACTAAGAACGCATCTTGAACGGCTTGGAAATTAAGATCACCGGTCGAATTGGAGTTGTGACGCGTACGTGAGAACTGACCGAACACATCCCAATCCCAATTGTCACCCAACGTGCCGCGGAAACCGCCGACTGCACGAAAAGTAGACAGACCAGTAAAGGTGCTGCGCGGATTGCCATTGACATTCCGGTAGCCAGGACCAGCGACGCCACCAAAGTTGACGCTAGCACCGGAGTCTATTTGCGCCTGTGTACAACCAAGCTGACCCGTCGCGACCGTATTCTGACCAGCAGGACCTGGTACAGCGGCCTCCAGGAATGGGTTGTCGCAGTTGATGGTGAAGTTACGGAAGAACGTGCCCGAGAACGCGATCTGCGAGTCAGTCGTGTTTTCCGTGAAACTCAAGTCCATATAAGCTTCAATATTGTCCGTTACTTCATAACGCGCAAAGGCCGAGATGTTGAAGCGTTCATTGTTCCGCTGGATGAAGTTATCCGGCGCAAAGTTGAACAGCTGATTTGGCGCACCCGTAAATGGCACCAGCGTACCGTCTTCCTGCAGGAACAGGCCTGCCGGGAACAGTGGGTTTGCTGTCGGATTGGTGGCGCTGACAGGCATGGTCGAATCGAAATTCGGATTGACCGACACCAAACCAATGCGACGGAAGGTCCCTGAGCCACCGCAAACAATGCGGCCAATACCGCTCGGGTTCGCGACAACGCCTGTGTCGTTATTGTATGAGCAAGCACTATAGTCGCGTGCGCCCTGACGGATTTCGTTCTGATCCTGATACTGGAAGAACGCCGTCACGTTACCGCGACCGTCGGCCGTGTTCGCGCCCCAGGTAGCCGAGACGTTGACGCCGCGACCGTCAAGCTGGCTGCCCGGGCGATCAATCCCAAAATTATCCAGCAACGCATTCGCGAACTCGTCATTGTTGCCGTCCTGGAAGAAGCCGACCTGGCCATCCAGTTCGAGACCTTCAAAGTCACGACGCAGGATGAAGTTCACAACACCTGCAACAGCGTCAGAGCCGTACAGCGCTGACGCACCACCTGACACAACGTCAACACGCTCAACGAGCTGCGCCGGAACTGTATCCAGGTTCGCCGTAGAAGCCTGGCTGGCGCTGCCGCCGATGACAGTGGAATAAGGCAGACGCTTGCCGTCCATGAGAACCAGCGTACGCGCTGCGCCGAGACCACGAAGGTTGACGGTGGAAGTACCGTTGGCGCCGTTGGCGAGTTCGGACGTCTGCGCAGCAAAGGCCTGCGGCAGGATGTTGATCAGGTCTTCAATGCGCGTAACACCGCGAGTGTTAATCTCTTCCGCGTCAACCTGGAAGACCGGGCTCGACGAGGCGAGATTGGCCTGGTTCAGGCGAGAGCCAGTAACGATGATCGTGTCATCGTCCTGTGCAAATGCCGGTGCGGAGACCGCTACAACCCCGGTAAGCGCCGTGGCTGTAAGCAAGCTCCGTCGAACCGACGGAATCGCTTTCTTTGTCATTTTGATTTCCCTCTTATTTTTCAACGTTAACGTTGGCGAACCCGCGAAACCGAACGCATGAAAAACACGCCCCTCCCGGCGCAGTCCGCCAGTGTGTTGAGACAATGGACCCGCAGGGGCTCCTCAGCGGGAAATCGAAAGTTGTGTGGGGGTGTGGCGGATAAACAACAGGGTTTTCGCCGACTTTGGCCGCCGCCGGTAAGTCGCGCATGCCTGCGAACGCAGGCAAACCCTTGCCTCCCTGAATACCTTGCGGGTATCTTGGGCAAGAGAATGCCAGGAAGCACTGCCATGCTCCCTGGCTCTCGGGTACAAACACGTTGGCCCTCGGAGGAGTAGCCTGCGTGCCTAAACAGTAGACAATCGCGAAAGCGAGTCCCTCAATGGATTGAGGGGATTTTTGCGATAAGGGGCGCTTTTAGGGCGTCGGGCTGTTTAAGCATGCTCGCGGGCAGGGGCGTATTGCACGATCTTTGCTGCGATCAAGTCGCAAATAGGGGGCTTTGCGCCTTCTGTTTTAAAGTGAGGCAGGACGTGGCAAGCGGTTTGATTAATCGATATGACAGCGGATATGGGGGAATTCCACCAAATGTGGGGCGCTCCAATGATGCTGGTGAGCGTCCATGACGCCAGAACAGAAAGCTGAGATTGAGCGCGCCATGCGGCGCGAGGAGAAGCTCCTTGTCCGCTGGCTTACACAAAAACTCGGCGATCCGGATTCTGCCCGGGATGTTCTACAGAGCGTTTTCTTGCGGGTATGGGCTTTTGCGGAAAATGGCGTTGTTGAGAACCCTCGGGCCCTGTTGTTCAAGACGGCCGGAAATTTGGCGTTGAACGAACTGAAGCGCCGAAATCGTTTTACCCGCCGGCACGTGGAGCCTGGCAATACTTCCGAAAATGACCCACTCCATAATGTGGCCTCGTTATCTCCGTCACCGGAAAAACAGACAAGCCTCCGCGAGGATGTGTCGATCACAATGGCGGCTATAGAGGCATTGCCCGACCGTCCGCGCCGGGCATTCGTCATGAACAGGTTTGACGGTCTTAGCTATAAGGAGATCGCCGAGTTGATGAATGTCTCCGAAAGCAGCATTGAAAAATATATGATAGAGGCGCTAAAAAAATTACGTCTCTCAATTGAAGAAGCTGCTGCGGGAAAAACGAAAATTGTGAAATTTGCGCGCCTGCAACGCCGGCGGATATCGTAATTATGCGTACGGTGATAGAAAGTTTGTGTAATGATTAAGTCTTTGCGGGAAACTATAGACGATCAGGCCGCAGCATGGGTGGCTCGAAGTCTTTCCAGCGCTTTTTCAGCTGAAGATGAAGCGGCGATGACGGCGTGGCTGGCGACCGACAATCGTCACCGCGAGGCATTTGATTCATATATGCATATTGCAAATTGTGCATCTGTGGCTGCGGATTCTGCTGCTGAACTATCGCTCGAAAATGACCTCATACAATTTGCTGAAAAGCGTGCGGCGCGCCGACCTTGGTTTATAGGCGTTCCGGCTATCGCCGCTTCCATTGCGGCGGCGGCAGTCTTTGTTGTTGCAGTTATGGATAAAGGCGAAAGCTACTCGACTTACGCTACTCTTCGTGGAGAAACGGAAGAAATAAACCTTGCTGACGGTACCGTAATCGCACTTAACACCGACACGGAAATCCAGGTCGAGATTGATTCAAAACGCCGGTCAGTGCGTCTCGTTAAAGGGGAGGCGTTGTTTGATGTGGCTCGAGATCCACAACGACCTTTCGTCGTTATATCTTCAATCGCAGAAACAAGTGTTCTGGGTACGAGTTTTAATATTTACGAAAAGGACGACGAGACAATCGTTTCGGTCTTTTCAGGCGTTGTAGATGTTGCGTCGAAACTGGCGAACGACTCTGCCGTCACATTAATTGCCGGCCAGGAAGTCGCCATTGATGAAGATTATGGCCAGCCAGAGATTCGTATTTTCCAACCGGCTGCGGTTACGTCATGGCGTCGGGGGCTTGCCTATCATGAAAATACGCCGCTTTCAGAAGTCATTGCCGATCTAAACAGGTATTTTTCCATCGAGCTGGCGCTTGGTGACAGTGCGCTAAACGATATTCCTGTTACTGGCGGCTTCGACACAAAAGACCAGTCGGTCGCTGTCGAAGCTCTCAGCATTGCGCTTTCCTTGCGTGCGGAATCGGAGAGCGACAGCCGAATAGTACTTTATCCAGATGACTAGCAGACAGCGCCTTTTGCAGTTTTGTTGCGCCCAATCAATTGCGGTCGGGATTGGATTGCATATTGGCGACACCATGGCCGCTAACGGTGACTACGCTCCAGATGCGGCCTGTCGAGAGCTTGCTCTTGAGCCTGGAGCCGTCAGCGATGTTTTGGAAGAGTTTTCTGTTAAGGCGGGTGTATCAATTGTCGTGGATCATCGATTGATAGACGGGCTCATGTCGCCCGCGATCATAGGCGCGCCGGATTGTGTCGGAGTGCTTACCACAATCCTTTCGAATGCGAGTCTCGACATTCACAAAGTAAACGGTTCGACTCTGGTTATTTCTGAACCTGCGCCTATTCCTGCTATGGTCGTTGTCGATACACCTAAAATTTCAAATGCGACCTCAACGCCAGCTTCAAATGATGAAATCATTGTCACCGGTAGTCGGCTGTTGCTTCCTGATTTTAAGTCGACACTTCCGTCAATCACTATTAATGCCGCGGAAGTGCATGCGCGCGGCGCCACGCGCATCGAAGACCTCATAAACATCTTGCCTCAAGCTTTTGCCGCTCAGACAAGCCAGCTTGCCAATGGTTCCACCGGCACGTCGAGCTTGGATCTTCGTGGTTTGGGTGAGGTGCGCACGCTCATCCTTATTGATGGCAAGCGCCTTCCTTACGGTTCGCCGAGCACATCGCCGGCTAATCTCGATTTGGTGCCGGCGCAGCTTGTCGAGCGTGTTGACGTCGTGACCGGCGGCGCCTCGGCTATATACGGTTCTGATGCTGTTGCGGGCGTCGCAAATTTCATATTGCGGCGCGATTTTGAGGGCGTTGAGTTTGACGGTCTGGTCGGCTTTTTTCAGGATGGTAATAGTAATGAGTTCGCCAATCGGCTTTTAGAAAATTTTGATATTCCACGCCCTGGCGGACAGGTTGATGGCCGCGGTGTGAATGTCAGCGCTTTGTTTGGCGCCAATACGCCTGATGGTCGCGGCAACGTTACGGCATTTTTGCAGTATCAGGATCAGAACGAAATCCGCCAGTCTGCGCGTGATTACAGTGCTTGCGCTTTCAGTACGTCCTCTATGGATCCGCGTGCAGTGGGTGACGTCACATGTGGCGGTTCATCGACCTTTCGCCGGCTTGGCCTTACCTCGGTTAACCCGAATTTTAACCCAGCTTTCGCTATAGATCCGGATACGAACCCAAGCTCAAACCCGCTATTTCCGGCTGGGCTATTTTTGCAAGATGATGGAACCCTTGTGCCATTTAATGGTTCATCGGACCAGCTTTTCAATTTTGCACCCGATAACTTTATTCAGCGTAATAACGAACGCTTCAATATTTCCGCATTTGCGCGATATGAAGTGGCGGACGATATTGAAGTCTATCTGGACCTTGGCTTTACGGAGAACGCCACCGACTCACAAGTTGCATTCTCTGGCACCTTTTTTCGAAACTATTCCATCAACTGTGATAATCCGTTCTTGCAGGCGGCAGTGCCCGGCGCTCCTGGACAAAACACCGTCGCGACAGGGCTTCTGGGTTGCTCGGCTGAAGACGTGGCGAATGGTGAGGACGTTAGCTTCGGGGGAACGCTCGGACCAGGTTATCGTAACGTCAATGGCAACCCACGCAGCACTTTCACTGGTTTATCGACCTTCCGTTCGATTGGCGGCGTGCGCGGCGAGTTGGGAGACAACTGGAACTGGGATATATTTGGTCAGTTTTCACGGACGCGTATGACCAGCCGGTCGAACGGTGATTTGTCCTTCGCGAGCGTTCAGGATGCATTTTTCGTTGTTGACGATGGTATGGGGAATCCCGTTTGTCGTTCAGGAAATTCTGGGTGCCTGCCGCTCAATATCTTTCAGCGTCCGGGTGGTGTTGACCAAGTAACGCCAGAAGTTGCGCAGTCTCTTCAAACCAACGGCTTTATTACGGGCACAGTTGAGCAAACCGTACTTGGCGCTACGATAGGCGGTGACCTTGGCGTGATCGGCGTTCAACTGCCATGGGTGGAAAGCAGTGTTTTGGGTCTGGTTGGTGTTGAGTATCGCCGTGACGAACTTGAGCGCATGCCGGATGAGCTTTCGCAAACCTCTGGCGGGCTAGGCCTTACTGGCATTATTGGGGGTGCGATACCAATTGCAGGCAAAGTTGAAGTTTGGGAAATTTTTGCTGAAACTCAGATTCCGATTATCGAAGATAGGCCGTTCTTCGAGGAGTTTGGAATAAATGGCGCGTATCGCTATTCAAACTATACGACGCGCGGCAACGATGTGCAAAATGACTTTGAGACGCACACCTTTACAGCAGGCGCTTCCTGGCAACTAATTCCAGATATTCGTTTGCGCAGTCAATTTCAGCGGGCGGTGCGTTCGCCGAATGTGATCGAGCTGTTTACCGGGGAAAGTTTTGGCCTGTTCAACGGGATAGACCCATGTGCTGGAGATTTTTCTTCGTCGACATCGTTCCCGGAGCCGACAGCGAGTCTGGCGCAGTGCGCCAACACGGGCGTCACTGCGACTCAATATGGTGCAATTCCATTTAATACAACAAGCCAGTTGAACTCAGTTATAGGCGGCAATCCATTCCTTAATCCCGAAAAATCGAATACTTATTCTGTTGGTGTGGCGGTCACCCCGAGATTCGCGCCCGAGTTCAATCTGACAGTCGATTATTTCGATATTGTGATTAACGACGCCATATCGGTAATTCCCCCGCCGACGACGCTAAATGAATGCCTTGTTACAGGTAACCAGTCGTTCTGTAGTCTGATTAGAAGAGATAATTTTGGGACACTCTTCATCAATAATATTTTAAATACAGAAGACTTTGCCGGTGTTTCCGCTATCAATACCAATGTCGCGAAATTATCGACAAGGGGCGTCGATATTGTGGCTAATTATGACTTTAATGCAGGTAAAGTGGGCTCCATTAATCTCGACCTTATTGCAACCTACCTGCTTGAGAATTCGATCGTTGCGATTCCGGGTATTACAGATAAAGTCGAGTGTTCTGGTTTCTTCGCTGGCTCATGCGTGTCGCCAAGGCCGAAATACCGGCACAGACTTCTAGCGACCTGGCAGACGCCTTGGGATGTCGACCTTACAGCAACGTGGCGCTATTTTGGCGGCGCCGATAATGTGACGTTATTAAACAGCGCGTCTGCTAATAATATTCTTGATAGTTCTCTGAATGCAGCGAATTATCTTGATCTCGGCATGCAATGGTATGTGAGTGATAACTTGACCATTCGCGCCGGGGTGCAAAACCTGCTTGGGCGAGACCCCGAGCTTTTCACACAAGCTGGCACCGCGCCCGGTAATGGGAATACATATCCCGGTTTTTATGATTCCGCAGGTCGCCGTATCTTTTTCGGGATCAACTTCCGCACCTAGTGTTTTGACTGCTTTGCATTCCTTGGCATTTTGAGCGCACCCTTTGCGCCACGAACCGGACCGGCCTATGCTGCTGATCTGCTTGGCGTCTGACGAGCGGTTCGGGGAGCGATTATGCGGGCGTTTCATCTCTTTATTCGACTGACCGTCTATTATGTTGCGGTCAGCGCAACCGTTTATACGGCGGTAACCTTACAGCCCAGCCTTGCTGAGTTTATGCCAATCGGCGGCGCGGAATCGCTTTTACGGGGACCGGGCGGTGATCCGTTCGAGTCCATTGAAATTGGCGCCGATCAGGTTTCCGGTCTTTCAGAAAGTCTTGTCTGGTTATTGATCGCGGTGATTGGCGCGCTGCTCACAATTTTGCCGGTAAGCTGGACATATATGGCGATCCGCAACCGTGACGAATATGACCAGTCGCTGGTTGAAACGATCATCATTCTCCCGATCGCCGTCACTAGCATTGTGATCATTGTTCATAATTCCCTTGCGCTCGCCTTCAGCCTTGCGGGCATTGTCGGCGGCGTGCGGTTTCGCAATACGCTGAAGAGTTCCGGTGACGCGCTCTACATTCTTTTGGCGATTGGGATCGGATTATCCGCAGGGATCGGCGCCATGGAAATCGCCGTCGTCATGTCGATGACATTTAATTATTGCTTTCTAGCGCTGTGGATCACTGACTATGGCGCCAAAAAAGGCACTCATCGCTACATGCGTCGTACACAGAAGAAGCATCACAATGGGGAATCCGTTGATGCCGGAGCAGCGAAATGAAAAACTATGTCGCTAGCATTTTTGCGGGGGTGTGTGCTTTTTTTTATATATCGGGCGAAGTTTTCGCGCAGACAGAGCAAGGCCCGGCGCTTATTGAATTTGAATTAGCCGGTCCTCCACGTCAATTATCATTGGTCAATGGTTTGCGTGAAGCATCAGGCCTGGCGATGGCGTCCGCTAATTCCGTATATGCGCATAATGATGAATTTGGTATCGTTTATGAGGTGATGCTTGCTGATGGCGCGGTAAAGTCTGCATTCGCGCTTGGCGACCCTACAGTGAGCGCGGATTTTGAGGGCGTGGCGACAGAGGGTAAGCGCATCTACCTCGTTACCAGTACTGGACTCATCTATGAGGCGCTGATCGGAGGTCATCGGAGCCGGGTTTTGTATAATGTTTTCAACACGGGCATCGGCGCCTTTTGTGAAGTCGAAGGGCTCGCGAATGCAACTGAAGAGGGCGCTTTCCTGGTCCTTTGCAAGGCAGCGCAGGTACAGGACTTACAAGGAAAGCTGACAATTTATCGCTGGAGCTTGCGTGATCGGAAGCCTGTCGCTGATCCTTGGCTGCAGGTTTCGTATCGGGATTTTCTGAACGAGGAGGAGGCGAAGGTGTTTCGTCCTTCAGCTGTTGAGTGGGACCCTGACCGCAAAGCGCTTGTGGTCTTGTCGGCGCGCTCTCGCCATCTCATGGTAATAAGCGAGGATGGTTCCGTTGCAGCAAAAAAGACTTTGTCGGCGGACCTGCATCTTCAAGCCGAAGGAGTCGCGCTCGCCCCATCGGGCGATCTTATTATCGCCGATGAAGGCGCTGGGCGTGGACCTGGCCAGCTATCCGTCTATACGATGCGAAACTAGTCCCTGCAGGCGGACAAAAGCCGTTTTTCAAGCCGCTCGTCACTCTCAATATCGTCAAAAAACTTATCGAGATATTTTTCGGTGCTGCGTTGATTTCTATCGCTCAGTTCCGGCACAGCATTGACGGCGTCGTAAAACGCCTGACGGTTCTCGCGGATAAGGGCGGCTTGCGCGCGCGCCTCTTCATTATGAGTGCAAAACCCGCGATAACGGCGTGTACGGACACTGCTAACTCGTAACTCTTCGGGTGCGACAGCGTAGGGCGCGTCAACCAATCCTGAATAATCAAAATCGTAAGCGAGAGGAATAAGATCGCTTAGCGATTTCCCGGTAGCGCCGATCAGTTTGGTGTTGTGGCAGCAGTCATTGCCATCTGGACCGTTATGCATCGACCAGTCAAGATTGCCGATCATGTATTGAAACAAGGCGTAGCGCGCCGCTGCTGCAGGCGCGAGCTGCGCCACGTCAATGTCTGGCGTATCAATTTCCTTCATGTCGTTGCGCTTTGCTGCATCATCGGTGTCTTCAATGAAGAATCCAAATTTGCTGGCGACGACCTTGCCGCTACCGGCTTCGACATAATCAATTTCGGCCATGCGCGCCTTCAAGCTGTATGGCGTAAGAGCATTGGAAAGTTTGTAGGCGGTATATTCCAACAGATAGTATTGCTGATATGAGCTTGAACTGCGGCAATGGGTGACAAGTTTCAGCCGTTTTTGACCGTCAAAGATCGAAGGGGCGTCGGGCTTTTCATCAAACGAAACGCGCAGTGGCGGAAAGGTGCAAAGGTTGCGGTTGCGGCGTGATTTTCCTCGCGCAGATAAGGTGAAGGCAAGCTGCTCTGGCGCATCGCCTTCCAGAATAAGCGTTGCGGGATAAGGGTCTGTCGACCGTGCAGCCTTTCGTGTCAGGTCTTTAAACGGCGCTTCAATGCGAATCTTTAAAACGCTATCATCACGAAAAAGCGGCTTTGGCTCTTTTGCGGAAGCGATGGCGCTGATCATCATGGCAATAATCAAAACCGCCAGGAAACAGAGTGTTTGGGAGCGCGTAATGAAATATTGGGTCATGGCGTTTCTGTCTCCATGTCTTCAGCGGTAATAGGTGTCGCGACGCCATTGTCATGGGCGATAAGGACGCCGTCTGTAATTTCTAGAAATGACTGTGTGCCGCCGTAATAGTCCGAAATGCCAGTATCGATCTGAATAACTTTAGCGTTATAGGTGGCCCTGATCCCGCCGAGCGACGGGGTATGCCCGATTACAATCCGCGCAACGCCGAAGGTTTCCAATACAAGATCAATCTCTTCTTCTTGAGAAAGGCTTGTATCGATTGTTTCCTCGGCGCTGCTCTCCATTGCTGCGGCCTTATCAGAGGCCATACGGACATTACCGCGATACCATAAAGGGCCTTTTTCGTCGTAGAGAATGCTGCCCGGCCCTGCGGTGCGGGCGACAAGCGCGTCGCGGGTCATGGTGTTCATGTCAGCGATGGAGAAAGACGTATATTTCTGGCTGATCCCAGCATGAACGAAAAGGCTATCGCCAATAACTGCAATCGCCGGGTTGCCGGCGATCCATCCGCCTACATCCCCATCCGGGCGCCATTCTCGTTGATGTTCAAGTTTCCCGAGCGGCGTCGCCTCAAACCACTTTGCTTTTATGTCATTGCTGGAAAGTGTGGAATCCTGTTCCAGGTAAAATTTTTCGATGGCGGCGCGATTGGCTTCATATGTCGCCTCACGCCGCTGTCGCGAGTTTCGATTGACGAAGGCTTTATATTCCTCCGGGTGAACGTATCGTAAATCGCCGGTGACATTCATGGCTTCGTGGTTGCCGACAAGCGTGATGACTTGGCCGCCCTTGCGCGGCGCTTTTTTTTGCAATTCCTGTAGCCGTTGAATGATCTTCAGCGAGTCTGGGCCGCGATCCGGAACATCGCCTGTCTGTACAAGGATTGCCTCGCCGCCTGTCCATCGACCGCGTTTGTCGGTAAGACCGGCTTCGTTAAGGAGCGCCTCAAAGGCGTCGTAGTCCCCATGGAGATCGCCAATCGCAATAATGCGCGCGGGGGCGTTCGTTTCGCCAGCGCTGACGCATCCTGAAAATACGAGCGTCAACACAAACAATCCCGCCAGCCAGGCTGGGAAAAAGCGGCTTTTCATGATGAAAACTCCCCGTTCATCTTAATATGAATGCTATGCGAGCCCTATCCCGGGCTCGTGTCAAGCGCATGCGTGCCGGATTTTGGATTGTTGACGGGATAGGCTATGCCGCTCGCCAACAGATATAGGAGACGGCGCATCTTTTTGCATGTTTTGAAATGGACGCGGCCATGGGTTTTCTGGCCGCCTGTTGCGCTGTTGTTGCTCGCCCTTGGGTTCAGTCTCGTTGATTTCGATGGATTTCACGCGCGCGTCAGTGCGGCGAATAACTGGATTTTAAGCCGATTTGATTGGCTCTTCAGCTTTGCCTCTTTTGCGGCGGTCCTTTTGTTAATTTGGGTCGTCCTCTCGCCTCTGGGTAAGGTGCGCATTGGCGGTCCCGATGCAAAACCGATCCTTAAACGATGGAACTGGTTTGCGATTACGCTGTGTACGACGATCGCAATCGGGATTTTATTCTGGGGCACAGCGGAACCGATGTTTCATGTCAACGATCCGCCTGATTTCGCCGGTGTTGGTGCGCGCTCTGACGGCGCCGCCAAATTCGCCCTGTCATCAATGTTCATGCATTGGACGATTACGCCTTATGCGATTTACACCGTTCCTGCGCTAGCCTTTGCATTAGCGCATTATAATCTCGGACGTCCTTATTCTTTAAGCGGACCATTATCACTCATATTCGGTCGAGCGGCGACAGGCCGTGGTGGTGATATTATCGATGCGATTGGCCTCTATGCTCTAGTTGCTGGCGTCGCTGCGTCTCTTGGTGCGGGCGTTATGACGATTGCAGGTGGGCTTGACGCTGTCGTCGGGTTTGGCGATGGCGCTTTTTTGAGGTTTTTGATTACGCTGGCGATTGTAACTTTGTTTGTCGCCTCTTCGGTCAGCGGTATTCAGCGCGGCATCAAATACCTGTCGGATATCAATATCCGTTTCTTTTTCGCCTTATGCGCTTTCATATTTATCGCGGGACCGACCTTGACGATCATTTCGCTCGGAGGGCGGGGGCTGCTTGAATATATCGTTGACTTTATTCCCCGTTCCCTGGCGTTGGGCGAGCGGGCGGGCGATCCATGGACCCGTGACTGGACCGTCTTTTATTTCGCTAACTGGCTCGCCTGGGCGCCAATTACGGCGCTGTTTCTTGGTAGAATTTCGGTTGGTTATACGGTGCGGGAGTTCCTTTTGTTTAATCTTGCGGCGCCTGCCGCCTTCGGCGCGTTGTGGATGACCGTCTTTGGCGGCGCGGCGATTGAAATTGACGTCGCCACGAATGGATCCTTGACTGATGCGTTGAACAGCGACGGTCCGGAAGCAGTGGTCTATGCGCTTTTCAGCGCGCTCCCTTTTGCCGGCCTTGTCGCGGTCGTCTTTGTAACGCTGACCTTTATTTCTTTTGTCACGGCAATGGACTCAAACACCCATTCCATTACCGGGGTGTGCCTGAAGCCTGAGGCGCCGGGCGGACAACACGGGAAATCCGCGTTGTTTGTGAAAGTCTTTTGGGGGGCGCTGGTTGGCGCCGTAGCGTGGGTGATGACCGCAACCACAGGCATTGACGGCGTGCGTATGTTGTCCAATCTCGGCGGTCTGCCCGGCTTATTCATTTTGATCGCCATGGGTGCGGTCGTCGTTGCGTTGCAAACTACATGGTTTGAGGAGATCCGCGCAGCGCGTCAGCCGGCCGATGAGTCAGCGCCGTCTTGAAACCCGGCGGCTAGGTAAAGCGAAACCCTTTTATGATGTCGTTATAATAAGAAGCGCGCTGCGCGGTGATCAAACGCGCCGCCTCAGGCGTTGTCTCACGAAACCAAATCCGATCACTTGGGCGGATTTGGCCAGCAAGAGGTAAATCAGCATCGATGATCTGGGCGATTCGGGGATAACCGCCAAGGGTTTGCGCATCGGACAGCAAAACAAATGGCGCGCCATCCGGCGGACACTGCACCGTACCCGGAAAAACGGCGCCGCTTTTCATTGGGGGCGTATTCGGCGTCCTGATTGGCTCGCCATCAAGGCGCACCCCCATTCGGTCGCCGCGCCTGTCAGCGACAAATGATGAAGAGAAGAACCGACGCTGAGCCGGCGCATCAAACAAATTGAACTCCGGACCGGAGATCGCTCTCAAAAACCAGTCATTACTAAGCGCGGGGCGCAGATGAGCTGGAATCTCACAAGGCGTTCCGACAGGTCCGCCGCTTGTAACGACATCATCCGGTTGCAATGCCCGACCTTCAATGCCGCCAAGCCGTGCGGGCAGGTGAGTGGCGACGCTGCCAAGAAAATCTGCGCCCGTGACGCCGCCTTCAATCGCGACATATGCGTTTAGGCCAAATTTGGCATGGCCCAGAACAAGCTTCTCGCCGGGCTGGACTGCAAGATGTTGATATAGAGGAATCCGAGCGCCGTTTAACGTCGCTGTCATATCGGCGCCGCCGAGAGCGACAGCGCTTTTCATCATAAACTCCAACTCCAGTCCGCCAAGTGCGCATTCAAGCGCTGGCGCGTCCCAGTGGTTGCCAACCGATGCGTTAGCAAGAGCGAAAGAGACCCTGTCCGTGGCCCCAGATTGCGGTACGCCGAGATGGCGCAGACCCGTGCGCCCGGCGTCCTGTACGGTTGTCTGTAGTCCCGACGAAATGACTTTTGCAACAGCGTTCATATGTTTTGCTTGCTGTGTTTCTTGAATTCGGTTTCGTCAATTGAGCGAAACCGAACGCTGACGCCGGGTTTGAAAAAAAACGGTGAAGGGCTTTGGGCGTCGAAGAGCGTGTGCGGCGTGCGACCGATAATATTCCAGCCTCCGGGCGACGGCAGGGAATAGACGCCAGTGAATCCGCCGGCGACTCCAACGGAGCCTGCGGTGAGGCGCGGGCGCGGCGTTGCGAGGCGCGGCGCTTGTAATTTTTCGTCTAGAGGTCCGAGATAAGTAAAGCCCGGTGCAAAGCCAAGGGTGATAACGCGATAGGACGCGCGGGTGTGACGTTCGACATATTCGGCAGGAGATAGTTGATTACGCTCACACACCAGCTCGAGGTCCGGCCCCGCCTCGCCGCCATACAGCACTGGAATTTCAATTTCTTTGTCTGTTATGGACGCTTCTGATTGTCTGCCAGTCTTTTCAATAGCATCCGAAAGCGTACGCATCGCCATTTCGGCATTGATGAGGGTGGGATCAAATCGCATTGTAACGCTGTCGATGCCAGCAACGGCATCCGTCACGCCTTCATTTAGCCGGATAGCATCGGCGGCTGCATTGGCGAAAAGCCCGCTTTCTACATCACCGGCAAACCCGGAGAGGCGCGCGAGCCAGCCGCGTTCCCCAAACGGTTGAATGTCAAATTGAATGCTGTCGGTCATTCAAACGCCCGAATAGCAAAACCGTCCTTCTCCAATGCAAGACCTACGGCCTTCGCGGTGTCCACGGCGCCGGGAGAATCGCTATGAATACACAAAGTTTTCACCGCCAATTGCAATTCGCCGTCGGCGGCTGCGAAGTGATCACCGCGTGCAATCGCCAGCGCCTGTTTCGCACGCGCGCTAATGTCCGCGATGACGGCGCCAGGTTCCGAACGGGGCGTGAGTGCGCCGGATGCGAGGTAAAGCCTGTCCACAAACCCTTCTGCAGCGAAGGCGCGCTCACGAGCAAGCGCGGCCGTCTCAAGCGCTGAGCCCGGCGGGCCAACAATGATAGCCTCGCCCGCCGCGTCCGCAATCAGATTGGCGAGATCAATGTTTCTGGCGGCGTTGTTATAGAGTGCGCCATGGGGCTTGACGTGACGCAATGTCATGCCTTCGCTTTTAGCTATTGCATCTAATTCAGAAACTTGTGTGTGCAGGGATGATGCAAGCACGGCAGGTTCAAATGTCAGATGACGACGACCGAAGCCTTCGCGATCAGGATAGGCAGGATGTGCGCCAACGCTAACGTCATGAGCTTTCGCGAGGCGGAGTGTCTCGCGCATGGTTGTTTCATCCCCTGCATGACCGCCACAGGCAATTGAACAGGATGAGATCAGCGGCATCAGGGCCGCCTCATTAGCTTGTTGTTCTCCGTCGGAGTATTCGCCCATATCAGCATTGAGGTCGATAAAACGCTTTCTCATAGGACACCTAGTGCGCGCAGGATGGCTCGCAGGCCGAGCCCCGCCGTAACCAAAACAACGACGCCGCCGGCTATGTTGGCGAGCGCGCCGTTTACATGGGCGCCAAGCAGCGATTTCCTGTTGGCGGCGAACAATAAAAACGCGGCGATGATCGGCAGCAAAAGCCCGTTGGCGAATTGCGCCAATAAAATGATTTCTACGGGGCTGACGCCAGTAATCGCAACGACCGCGCCAACCGTAAGGACAGTGCCTGCGATCAGGCGAAAAGGCGCCGCCTTAGGATCGCTTTCAAAGCCGAACAGCTCCGCCCCGGCGAAACCTGTTGCAAGCGGTGCGGTGATGGCTGAAGAAAGCCCTGCGGCGAAGAGCCCTGTCGCCAGCAGATATTTAGCCCCAGGGCCAAAGGCGGGCTCCAACTGTCTGGCCATATCGCCTGCATTCGAAACGGTTAGTCCCAGTGTAAAGAGACTCGCTGCGGCGGTCGCCATGACGAGGATTGAAACGATTCCGCCAACACCGATCGAAAGACGCGCATCGAAACGCGCATCCGGCAGATGCGATGCGTCAGGCCAGCGCTTCCTTGCTGCGGCGGCGTGCAGAAAGAGGTTATACGGAACAATCGTTGTACCGATAAGGCCGATGACAAGCGGGAGCGCGTTCATCGGAATTGACGGCATAACGGCGCCTTTCGCCAGCGCGCTCCAATCCGGACCGATTGCGAAGAGGGCCGCAGCAAATGCGACAGTCATAATCAGAACCGCGCCGATCAAGACCCGTTCGATTGTCCTGTAGCCGCCAAATAGCAAAACCGCCGCCGCAATGACGACAATGACGCTTGCGTAAACAGCGCGGGGCGTCCGCTCGGAAAACGCCGCTTCAAGGCCCAGAACCGCGCCCGCGATATTGCCACCCTCATAAGCGGCGTTGCCGACGAATAGTGCGGCGATAATAAGTGCAATCGCGCTCCATTTCAAAACCGGCGTGTCGGAAACGGCGCGTTTGATCGCTTCGCCAAGGCCAAGCCGTCCGGTAACGCCAAGGCGCGCTGCGGTTTCCTGCAAAATAATGGCGGCAAGCGTTGCAAAGACCAGGGTCCAGACAAGCGCGTAGCCATGGGTTGCGCCTGCGACAGTCGCTGTCGTCACCGTACCGGGGCCGATAAAAGCGGCGGCCGTCAGCGCGCCGGGTCCTATGGAGCGTAGTCGTTTGAACATGCGCGCAACCTAGCGTGCGCCGTTATGAAAAGCGACCGCAGCAAAAAGCCGCCCCGGCTAACCAGCACGAGGCGGCTTTGGTGCGCAACAACCTTTTATAAGATTGTTATTCGTTGTCGTCTTTCAGTTCGATCCCGGTCGACGCATTTGTTACAGGCGCCACTTCCATCAGCGCAATCGGCTGATCGTCAGCCTGTTCTTCTTTCGGCTTTGGTTCTTCCTTGAGCTGCGGCTTTTGAGACGGCAATGGCGTCAGCGGGGCCATGGGCGCATCGTCGAATTCTGGAACATCTACATTGCTGGCTGCATACTCGCCCCAATAGGCAGGCTGGTTCATCAGCTGGCGGAAGAAATCAATGTTATTGTCAGCAACTTGCGGTGGCAAGTCAGACCGCGCGAGGCGTTCGGCTTCACGCATGTCGCCAGAAAGCGCCAAGACAAGCGCCAGGTTTTGCCGGACGCGTGCATCGCCGCCTGCGCGACCTGAAGCCTGACGCAATGTCGTCCGCGCCATAGCGAGATCGCCCTGCATCGCGAAAGAAAGCCCTTTGTTATTGATAACTGAAACTGCGCCAGGCGCAATCATCAGGGCTTCGTTATATTTCTTGCGAGCGCTTTCATGTTCGCCGATTTGGTCAAGCGCAACGCCATATGCGGAAAGTGCGCGCCAGTCGCCCGGCTTTTGCGCTGTAGCGCTTTCGAGATGGCGTACCGCTTCAAAAGCGCGCCCGGCGTCAACCAGCACTTTGCCATATTCAAGGGATATGTCTGCGTTATCAGGAAATAGGTTTGACGCCTTTTGCATGACGCCAACCGCCTCGTCGGTCGATCCGATTTTGCGCAAGGCGTTGGAAAAGTTGACAGCGGCGTTCGGATCAGCCTGATTTGTGTTATAGCGTGTGCCCCAGAAGGCGGCGCTGGCGATGGGGTCCATCCCTTCGTCGCTGGCGGGGCTTGAAAAGACGTCGATGGCTTCGCGATATTCTTTGTTGCTGACATCGGCGGTTGCTGATTTTTGTGTGGTCCCGCAAGCTGGAAGCAACACCGCAAAGGCGGCGGCGCTGGCGAATTTAAGGGCGTGCGGGAGAGAGCGGAGAGTCATGATTGCGCCTCGGTCAATGCGTGAAATTCCTAGCGATCATCGCTAAAGGAGTTCAATAAAGGCTTAACCGTATGCTTAATGTGCAATCGAATTGGGAAGTTAACGAGTAATTGATGCGAAATGATCAGTTAAAGGACTATGAAGAAAACGCCGCCAATGCGGCGCAAAAAATCTTCTTCATCAGGGAAAAGAGCGTCGACGATGCGAGTGCTCCGGACGCGCTGAAAGCATTGGCGCACGCCAATGGCTTTACGGGCGAGGCGGGCGCCGTACTGGCGGGCGAAGCGGGCGTTCTTCTTGGGGTTGGTGATGGGGCGGACGCCTTTGTTGCCGCGGCGGCGGCGGATAAATTGCCGGACGGCGATTATGTTATCGCCACGCCGCTTGGGGATGACGAGGCAACGCTTGCCTGCCTTGGCTGGCTGATCGGCGGTTATCGTTTTGATCATTACAAATCGCAAAGGCCAGCGCTCGCGCGGCTGATTGCCCCACAGAATGCGGATCTTGCTGCAGCGCGGCGCGATGGTGACGCGGTCGAGCTGGTTCGCGATCTCGTCAATACGCCGGCGGCGGATATGACGCCGGAGGGGCTTGAAAAGACGGCCCGCGATATCGCCCGCAAGCAAGATGCGGATATTTCGGTCATTGTTGGCGATGACCTGCTTGAGCGGAATTTTCCGATGGTCCATGCGGTGGGGCGTGCTGCTGATGTGGCGCCGAGGCTGATCGACATGCAATGGGGCCCGAAAAACGCACCAAAAGTGACGTTGGTCGGTAAGGGCGTCACCTTTGATTCAGGCGGGCTCAATATGAAGGGGCCTGCGGGCATGTCACTGATGAAAAAGGACATGGGCGGCGGCGCTCATACCCTGGCGCTGGCGCAAATGATCATGTCTGCAGGTTTGCCAGTGCGTTTGCGGGCAATCGTACCGGCGGTTGAGAACGCGGTGTCGGGTAATGCCTTCAGGCCCGGTGACATTTTGAAAAGCCGCAAGGGTCTCTCGGTTGAAATCGGCAACACAGACGCAGAGGGAAGACTCATTCTAGGTGACGCGCTGGCGCTAGGCAGCGAGGAGGAACCGGACCTAATGATCTCCCTGGCGACGCTGACCGGGGCTGCGAGAGTCGCGCTCGGCCCTGATCTCGCGCCCTATTATTGCGACGATGGCGACTTGGTGAGGTCGCTGGAGGCCGCCGCTGAGCGCCAGAGCGATCCTGTCTGGCGCATGCCGCTGTGGCGCGGTTATGATTCGATGCTGTCGTCGACCATCGCTGATGTGAACCATATCTCCGGCGGCTCATTTGCCGGGTCGGTGACGGCGGCGTTATTTTTGAAACGCTTCACGCCCGCCAATGGCCGCTGGATGCATTTCGATCTTTACGCCTGGAGGCCAAAGGCTGCGCCCGGCCGGCCAGTCGGTGGCGAGGCGCAGGCGATTCGCGCACTCTTCGACATGTTGAAGAAGCGCTATCAATCGTGATTCAGCGTTCGTTTCGGGCTGGTTTTGGGCGGGGGCCCTTGCCCTTGGCAGGCGAACAGTTGCAAGCATGACCTTCGAGAAAAAACGCCGGATCAGGCAGGTTTGAACAATGGCGTCAACGGATATCTTGACCAATTGGCGGGAAGTGATGTGCGACGCCGTGCGCGCCGACGGCCCCGATCTTTCTATGCGCCAATGGTCAATTTTGCTGACCGTTTATCTCAATCCCGGCCCGCATACGGTGCGTGCGCTGGCGCGTGATCTGAATGTGCCGAAGCCGGCGATCTCACGCGCGCTTGACGCGCTGTCCATTCTCGGTTTCGTCAAGCGTGTTCGCGATCCGAAAGACAAGCGCATCGTTCTGGTGCAGAAAACCGCCGACGGCGCCATCTATCTTGATGAGTTTGCGCACCTTGTTGAATCTCGTATGGACCATCAACCGCTTGGCGCGCTTTACGCCTGATAAGCTCAGCAGTTCGAATGTTGGTTATTCCACCTTCGGCAAGTCAGCGATTTTGATTCCCGCGATTTGCGCCTCGCCATCGGTTAACTCTATCGGGGCCGCAATTTTCCCGCCGCCAGCAAAGGCCATCAGGCTCAGACCCGCCGCGGCGGCCTCCGCCTCATTGTGGGTTAATGCGCCAGCCTTGCCGAGCATTCGTGTTAAGCCTGCCGGGTTTTTAATTTCAGCTGTGACAGTTCCTGCAGGATGATTGTCTGGGTCGAGGCTGATTTCTCCCGATGCGGATAGTTGCGTTTCTTCAATATCAACAAAAAGCCCCGTGATAATCAGTTCGCCACCGCCTGCGCGCCACTGCGCGCCATTGTCATTAGATGACAACAGATGCATCTGAGAAAGCGATGTTACAACCTGTAGCTGGTTGAGAGTATATGCCTCTCCGTCAATCGCAGCTTTGGTTTGTGCGGCGGCCAGTGTGAGGGTGAGGGTTGTTATGTCGCTCGCATCAGGGGCGAGATCAAAAACGAGGCTGCCAAGAGTAAGGGTCGCCCCATCATCACGCGTGGCTATTGCGTCGCCAATATTCATCGCGAATATCCAGCCGCGCGCATCGTCATTGGCGATGCTGGCGCGCAAGTCGCCTGCATTAATGCGCCAGTCGCCATAACCTTCGACGCTAATCAACTGTTCTCCTGCTGGCGAAAAAAGCAGTTTGTTAAGATCGTAAGGCAACGCATCAAGGGAGAGGCCGTCTGTGCGCCAGCGCCATCCATCCGGGGAGGCGATGCCTGCTTCGTCGATATGAACCCTTAGAAAAAATGGAAAGCCATCAGCCTTGATGGAGCCGTGATCGACAACAAAGCCCGCCGCGCGCTGATCCTCGATCCAGTCGGTGACGGCGACTTGCATCTGGCTGGCGCCGGCGCGCCATAAAAGATAATAGGCAAAAACAATCACCGCCGCGACGACGAAGGGAATGTATAGCCAGCGGCGTTTTAGTCTTGTTGATTGTTCAGTCATCGGAAGGTTTCCGGTTATCTGTTTTTCTGCTGAGGTCGGGCCGCGCTTGTTCAATCTGCGTCTGCAAAGCGGGTAAGAATTTTTTTCGGTCAAGACCAGGCGCGATCGCGGGTAAAAACCGTAATGTAATTTCTCCTGGCGTTTTTAAGGCGCCCGGATGGCGCCAGTGCTCGCCGCTATTGTGCGCGACGGGCACGCAAGGGCCGTTCACCTCCTTGTAGATCCCGGCGACGCCGGATTGAAATGAGAGGCGTTCGCCAACGGCCGCGCGCGTGCCTTCCGGAAACACCACAATTTGCTCTCCTGCAGCGATGCGTGTAGCCGCCTCCCGGCGCATCGCCCGCAACGCTTTGGCGCCGCCTCTGCGATCCACAGCAATATTGCCGGTCTGTTGCAACCACCATCCATAGATCGGAATACGCAACAGCTCTTTTTTCAATATTATAACTGGGCGTGGCAACAGTGCATAAAGCGCCATGGTTTCCCACTGTGACTGATGATTGGCGGCGACCAGTGCGCCGCGGTTAGGAATGTTTTCGGCGCCCTCAACTTTATAGCCGACACCAGCGAGAAGTTTGAGCATGAAGAGGTTAGACTGCGCCCAGGCTTTGGCGATTGGACGCGCTGTTTTTGGCGCCAGCAAGGCGACGGGTGTTGTAAAAATTCCTGTCACCAGAATGCTGATCGCGAAATACGCCATATAGGCGATTGACCGCGCAAGCTGCATTAATGCCTCAATTTCCGACGAATGGAATAACTGCTTTGACGCGCGCGAGAATGTATTTGGTGTATTCGCCCGCAAGTTTCTTCCACGCTTTGCGGGAAGCCGGTCGTCCAGAATCATCTAAATAGCCGGACGCAACCACATACGGGTAAACCGTCACGCCTGGCATGCGTGTGCGTGTCGAGGAGATGGCGCGCGGCATGTGGTAGTCCGAAGTGACGAGCACGATTGCATTGTAATTGTTAGTCGCCGCCCATTGAGAGGCTTCCGCCGCATTGCCATTCGTCGTCATGGCTTCGCGGCCAAGGTCAACGCAGCAGGTGAAGAGGTCAGCTGAGCCTTCCCATAATTCCGAGAGCCGGTTGCGGCTCGTGTCAGGGTGTACGCCTGAAATGAGCAGTCGTTGACCTGTCCCTTTTGCAAACAAGTTCATGCCCGCTGCGATGCGCGCGCCGCCGCCGCCAGTGTAAACCGCGACGCCATCGGTTCGAGGCGGCGCGTCACGGGACGGCGCCGGCAATTTGCCGATGAAAACGGCGAGCCCGATCCCCCACAAGAGGACGAGCAAGATAAACCCCAAAAACAGACGTTGCACGTGAAGCCGCCTATCGGTTGAACACTCTTTGGAGAGAATAGCCGAATGCGCCTGCAGCGGTCCAGCGGGCCGATCGTCCTCTAGATCAATTTTATGACGCGCTAAATTGCCGTTTTTAACCGATGGATGCTCTTTCCGTGCGGCGCCGTCGAGCTTAGAGTTTGCCTCAGGCGCTTGGTAATCGCGGGGTGAGGCAGACTCGATAGTGTCGCCCCCGAGGATGTGTGGATGACAGTTAATCTTTTTTTGTTGGCGGCGGCGCTTGGCCAGTGTGCTCTTATTGTAACGTTAGTGATTGCAAAGGGCGGTAATCGTCGCTTGATGGGCGGTTATGTCGGCGTTTTGGCGAGTTTTGCCGGTTTGTTCATGGTTGTCATCGCGAAAGATACGGGTGGTCCATATTTCTTGATGCGCCTTGATTTGTTTTTCGGGTTCTTGCTGGCGGCGTTTCTTATTTTTTACACAACTAGTTTGTTTCAGAACATCAAATGGAGTCTCGGTGTTGTCGCTGTTGTGTGTGCGCTTGCCTTGTTATCGCTGACCTACAGTTGGGGGGCGCCTTTACCGCGGGGTGTGCTATCAGGCCTGATGCAGGCCACACTGTTCGCTGCGCTCATGTGGTCTGCAACGCATTCAGGTATAGACGTCTGGAAGAGGTTTCGCACGTCTCAATACAATACTGATTCAAGCGACACCCGGCATAAGATCACCCATAGCCTGATTATGCTGGTTGTAATTTTGGGCCTGTCACAGAGCGCCGCTGAAACGTTCACCCCAGCAGCGGTCAGCGACGTTTTAACAAAAGCCACATTCACCGCTTTTCTGAGTTTGTTGGCGGCCACCATGTGGTCAGTAGCGGTTTCGCCGAAATTAGCTTTCGCAGGCAACACGGAGCACACGCCGGTTCATCGAAAGCGGCAGTCAAAAAATGAATTAACAGGCGCAGAAGTGCGTAGCCTTCAACGCCGGTTGCGCAGCGCGATGGAGCTTCATGAATTGTACAAACATCCTCAGCTTCAGCGCGAAGAATTGGCGAATTTCCTTGGCGCTGCTGAAAATTCATTGACAGAGGCCATCCGGCGTGGGCTAGCGGCGAACTTTTTTGATTTTGTGAATGCCTATCGCATCGATGCCGCTAAAGAGCTGCTTCGACAAGCAAGCGACCCCATTGATGTAATCATGCATGAGGTGGGCTTTAATTCAAAATCGTCATTCTATTCGGAGTTTAAAAAACGTATCGGTTGTTCGCCTGGAGAATTCCGGCGTCAGCATCGCAAAAAATAAAGTCCGACTTTTCAAAACTCAGACGATTTCAAATAACGAGACGTTTAGCTTCCTGATTGCGCACAAGCATGAGCGTGATGAAAGGGAGGCGATTATGCGAAAAGACTGGGTGGCGGCTGTTGGTGTTTTGATTCTTGCGGGCTTTGCGGTGGGGTGCGCCAGCGTACCGTCTCGAGACAACCCAGGCGCTGTAATTCTGGAAAACGTCAATATCGTCGACGCGGAGAAAGGGATCATTCAGGAAAACCAGTCAATCCTGATCGCTGACGGCGTCATTGCAGAGATATCAAGCAGCGTTCAGTCAGAGTGGCCGGATTATGCGCGACGGCCTGTTGTTTCGGGGCTTTACGTCACTCCCGCTCTAATTGACGCGCATGTCCATCTTTTTGATGAGCGTGACCTGCAGATGTATTCGACATTTGGCGTTATGGCTGTTCGCAATATGGACGGTTGGGATTGGCATTTGCGGCTACGGGATCGGACAGACGCCATTAATACTCGCGCGGACCTTGTTACGGCCGGCGCACAGTTTCAAGGCGCAAGTTTTAAGTCGTCTGACGACTTGAGAGAGAAAATCCAACGTGAACAGACGCGCGGCTATGATTGGGTCAAGCTTTATGACGATGTTGATATATCTGCATTGCAGGTCGTCAGCGACTTGACGCTTCAGTCAGGCGCAAAAGTCACCGGCCATCTTCCTGATGACATTGATGCAGCGCAGGCTATCTCTACCGGCGCTTATGGCGACATTGCCCATGCTGAAGAGTTGTTAGGCGCAATGCGTGTCGGATCAGATGATTGGCGAAGTGGCCTTGATCAAGTAGCGGACGCAATGCTGCATATGGACACGGCGCTGACGACGACGCTCGTCAATAACAAGATGATTGATGACCAAAGAACGGATTTTACAGCAAACCTTGCGCGCGCCGAAGTGCACTATGCGCCGCCGCTTCTGCAAGTCTTCTGGGCATCTGAATACAACCCCTACCGTAGTTTAGATCAATCATCTCATGATGGTTCATCGCGCTCCGGCGGCGGATTGACGCCATTATTATTGGAGCTTGTAGGCGCGCTCGATGAGCGTGGCGTTACTGTCCTTGCAGGAACTGATGCGCCGAATCCGACGACAATTCCAGGTTTTGCGCTGCATGAAGAACTCGACTTGCTGGCGCAGGCCGGCATCTCTTCGCCTGCAATATTGAAAAGCGCAACAACGGATGCAAGTGATCGTATTTTTGGCGGCAGGCGGCATGGGCGTATCGGTGTAGGCGCGACCGCAAATGTTATTATTACTGATAAAAATCCGTTGTCGGATATTACGGCGCTGGCGCGTTTTAACGCTCTGCTGCGCAAGGGTGTCTATCAGCCGCGCAGTGCGATTCTGGCTGAACGTGAAGCGTTGGCGTCGATATATGCACATGACCGGTTGGCGTTGGCGGCGTTTTCGCCTGCGAGTGCTGATGCCGTTATCGATTACATCAAAAGCAATGGAGGGGCTGATGCAATTTCGCGAGAAGCTCTGACCTCACTGATCTGGGCGTATATGAAATTTGGCGACATGCCTGAGGCCCGCCGAATAGCCGCGTTTCAGTTGAGGTTATTTCCATCAAGCCAGGATGCAAAATGGGTTGCGGGCTACCTAGCGTCTCAGTGACGCGCCATAGCGCCATCAATCGTCAATATTGCTCTTGAAGCGCGCGCAGGACCGTCAATCGCGCCGTCAAAGCGGTGACGAAACAGGTAACGGCCGGCACGGCGAGGAGCCATAAAATCAGCCACCCGCCGAGCGTGAACTGCGGCAGGAAGGCATCTGCGCCGACGCCGGCGCGCATCGCGAGTGCGGCGAGGCCGAGCGCCAAAAGCGCGACCAACAGTCCAACGACTGCGCCGCGAAGCCCAAGGATGAAAAATCGCCGCTGCACTTCGGCGGCAATGAAATCATCAGTGGCGCCGACGAGATGGAGCACCGAGACAATCTCGCGATTGGCGGCGAGGCCTGCGCGCGCCGCGAAAACCGATATGGCGCAAGCCGCCCCCATCACGATCAGGAACACAGCAAAGGCAAGCGCCTGTCCAGACCGCGCGGCGGTGGCCAGCCGATCATGCCAACTTGCATGGTCGTCAAGCGCTGCGCCCGGCGCGGCGGCGGCGAGCCGGTTGCGCAATAAATCGAGATCGTTACGCAGCGCTGGCGCGACTTTTACTTCGATAATCGCAGGCACATTCAGGAAGGCGGCGGCATTTCCCTGTCCCAACCAAGGCTCAAGCAAAGCCGCCGCTTCGGTCTGACTGATCATGGATGCTTCAACGACACCGTCTGTTGATTCCAGCACCCGCATCGCAGCGTCCGTACGCATGGCGATTTCAGTCGCGTCGGCGCCTTTGATTTGTACTGTGATTTCCGAGCGCAGAGTCGACGTCCACTCGCTGGCGGCGGTGTTAATAATCAACACAGCCGCCATCGCCAAGACCGCTAGAAATGAGATAACCGCGATCACTGCGGTCAAAGGCGCGCCGCCAGCGCCGGCTTCCGGCAGTAAAGGTTCGGCGCGCATGCGCGTCATGAAGGTGCGCTTCGGCGGCGGCCCGTCATGCATGCCGTCTTCAATTGGCGGCGCTTCTGTTGGATCAGGTCCGGTCATGCCTCGCCCCCGAGCGATGACGAGCGCGACAGGCGGCCATCCGAAATCCTTAACACAGGCTTACCAAGTGACTGCACCAGATGCAGGTCATGGGTTGCGACAATCACGGCGGCGCCCAGTTTATTCAGCTCAACGAATAATTTCATAATTCGTTCACTCATCGCCGGATCAACGTTACCCGTGGGTTCATCCGCCAGAATAAGGTCCGGTTTTGACACAAGCGCGCGGGCCAGCGCCACGCGCTGCTTCTCGCCGCCAGACAGCGTTGGCGGCTTTGCTTCCATGCGGTGACCCAATCCGACCCAGTTTAAGAGTTCGCTTACGTCTTCACGGTATTGATTTTGGTTAATACCGGCGACCTTCATGGGGAGGGCGACGTTATCGAAGGCCGTAAGATGATCGAGCAGGCGAAATTCCTGGAAGACAACGCCGATGCGTCTGCGCAGGGCGGGCAAAGCTTCGCGCTGCGCGTTCATGGCGTCTTCGCCGAACAGCGAAAACTTCCCTCGCGTCGGTCGGTGCGCCAAGTAAATCATTTTCAGAAGCGACGTCTTACCCGCGCCCGAAGGTCCCGTCAGGAAACGGAATTCGCCTTCGCGAAGCTGCATGGAAATATCGCTCAGCGTTTCCGGTTCGCCGCCATAGGCGAGCCCTGCTTTTTCAAATTCGACGATCAACCGTTTCGTTCCTCTGGGTTGGTTGCCGGCTCTTGTAAACCTGAAATACGTGATTCTGGCCGCTTATGATAATCACCTGTCCGGATTGCGCCACGCGATATGACGTAGACGACGAGCGGTTCACCCCGAACGGCCGGTCCGTACGATGTACTTCGTGCGGCGAAAGCTGGTTTGTGCCCGCGCCCGAAGAACTCGACGTTGCGCCCATCGAGGATTTGTCTCCCGCCGCCCGTGTCGATGAGGAAGAAGACAAGAACAAGCCTAAACGAGGCCGTGGACGGTTGAAAGTCCGGATTGAGGACGAAGAGCCCACTAAATCAAAAACGAAGCGTCCGGCGAAACCGAAAAAGACCGCTGCGAAGGCGGCTATGGAGGAAGATGATTTCGCGGCCGATGACGTGGATTTCGATGATGATGAGGATGATGCGCTGTTCGACACGCCGCTCACGGCGGCCAAGTCAATGGCGAAATCAGCAAAATCGACCGAAAATGAAGGCAAGAAATCCAAACGCGGCAAGGCCGACAAGGACGATGAGCCAGTTGAAAAAGGCTGGCGCAAAGGCCGTCAGTTCATCGTCGAAGACGATGATGAAGACGACCGCCGCCCGTTTTTCTCGCACAAGCGCAAGGATAGTGCTGACAAATCAGATGGAAAAAAATCGAGGCGGGAAGAAGCTGCGCGTGAGGCGCTGCGGTTTGCCGATTATGACGATGAAGACCATCAAGATTTTGACGACGAGGACGCGCCTTCCGATTGGGATGCGCTTCATGAAGACGATCGGGAATATATTGCGGGCGAAGCGACGATCGTTGATGCCGACTGGGAAGATGTCGGTGACTATGACGGTCCGTCTCGCGGCTTTGGCCGTCGTGTGCGCGCTGAGCGCCGCCGGGCGACAGCCGTTGCGCGCATGGAAGACGTGCGCCAGTTCGATCCATCTTATTTCGACGAAGAATTTTTCGCCTCCTTGCGTGTAACGCCGAGAGAGCTTGAGCGCGCGGTCACAAAAGCGCGCCGGCGCGCTGAAGCGCGCGAGAAAAACCGAATGACGCCGCTGCGCGCTTTTGGCTGGTCGGCCTGGGTCGCGGCGGTGGCCGGTACGATTTACGCTGTCGTTGCGTATCGCGACGAGATTGTGCGCATCGCGCCAAAGACGGCGGACGCCTATGCGGTTGTCGGCATTGAGGCCAATCCTTATGGCCTTGCGATCCAGAATGTGCGCCACCGCCTGGCGATGTCCACTGGCGGGCCAACCATTGAAATCACTGGCGATCTCGCCAATCAAAGCTTCGGCGCCGTCGATGCGCCGTTATTGCAGGCTGAAGCGCTGGGCTCCAGGGGCGAGTTGCTGTCGCGCTGGACATTTGCGCCCTCGGAAACACAGGTCGAAGCGGGCGGCGCTGTCGCCTTTGTCACCCGTGCGCCGGCGCCTGAAGGCGTCGCGGAAGTCGCGCTCTCTTTCGCGCCAACTAAGACTGCGGTCAGCGATTTATTGCCGGGTCGCGGCGAGTAGGCTTTAAGTTGCATCACCAATGTGTGCGTAACTGGCGCTTAGCAGGGAAAGCCCTTATGACGACGCTCTAAGCGAAGTTGGGGCCAACCTTATGCGCACTCTTTACGATGAAGCTGCGATCGCCAAACGCGTTGACGAAATGGCGCGTGACATGGCGGCTGACCTGCCCAGGGAATTTTTACTGGCGCCGGTACTCACCGGCGCGTTTATTTTTGCGGCTGATTTGATCAGGGCGCTTCATAAGCATGGCGCGGACCCGCTGGTCGACTTCGTACAGCTTTCTTCCTATGGCGGCGCGCGCAGTTCATCCGGCGTGGTCACGCTGTTGAAAGACTTTTCGGTGGATGTGAAAGAGCGGCATGTGCTGCTGGTCGATGATGTTCTAGACACGGGCCGGTCGCTGCATTTTGGCAAAGGCATGATCGCTGATCGTGGCGCTACGGATGTCAAAACCTGCGTGCTGGTAAAAAAACTTACCGGGCACGCAGAAGATTTAAATCCTGACTATATTGGCTTTGAAGCGGGCGCGGATGATTTCCTGATCGGCTATGGCATGGATGATAACGGGCTTGGGCGCGGCCTGCCAGTGATCGGCGCCGCTTAGTTTCTGGCGACCAGTTTTCGCGCTACATCGCTGAGCGCATTCAGAATTTTTTCTAAATAGACGCGTATGTCAGCGGCTTTGTCTGGATCATATGTCCATGGCGCTTTCTCAAGCATGTAAGTGGATTGCGCTAGTTCCATCTGGATGGCGTGGACGCCTCGTTCCGGGCGTCCGTACTGGCGCGTTGTCCAGCCGCCTTTAAAACGCCCATTCAGAACACTCGTATAGGTCACAGCGCTTTTGCATATGTCAAAAACAGTTTGCTCAATCTCTGGCGCACAGGTGTCGCCGTCATTGGTGCCGATATTGAAATCAGGCAATGTCCCTTCAAACAGGAAAGGGATTTCGGAGCGAATGGAATGGCAATCATACAAAATGGCGGCGCCAAAGTGGTCTCGCACGCGTCCGATTTCCGCTTCCAGTGCAGCGTGATAAGGCGCGTGAAACGCTAATCTGCGGCGTTCGATTTCCGCCTCATCAGGCGCGTATCCGTAGTCATAGATAGATGCGCCAAAAAAGTCGGTGAGGGGACAAAGCCCAGTCGTATTTTGTCCCGGATATAGGCTTTTCCCGGAAGGATCGCGATTGGCGTCGATGACATAACGGTGAAACGTTGCGCGAACGATTGTCGCCTCAGCCATGAGGTCTTCATATAGCCGGTCTACATGCCAGTCCGTATCGGCCAGCGTGCGTCCGGTCTCGTTAAAATGCGCTTCTATATCGCTCGGGACATGTAATCCTGCATGGGGAACAGCGAGAATGACGGGCGATGCGCCACGGATGACTTCAACGGGGTTCATGATGTATGTCTCGTATAGCATATGTTGTCCCATGAGAATGAGTAGATGAAAACGATCTGGGCTGAAAAGGCGCTAACCACTGAAGGGTGGGCGGCTGGCGTTCGTATTGACCTTGGCGCTGACGGGCGGATCGAAACCATCACCGGTGATGCAGGCGCCGAAGGCTACAAAATCAGCATCCTGTTGCCTGCGCCCGCGAACCTTCACTCTCACTCATTTCAGCGCGCCATGGCGGGCATGACGGAGGCCCGTGGCCCTGAGCATGACAGTTTCTGGACGTGGCGTACGCTCATGTACCGTTTCTTGGACCATCTGCAGCCGGACGATATTGAAGCGATCGCGGCTTTTGCACAGATGGAAATGCTGGAAGCGGGCTATGCGGCGGTCGCCGAGTTTCATTATGTTCACCATCAGCCGGGCGGTGCGCCTTATGATGATGTCGCCGAGCTTTCAAACCGGATCGCCACCGCCGCCAGCGAGACCGGTGTTGGATTGACTCTGTTGCCGGTGCTTTATGAGCAGGGTGGCTGCGACGGGCGGTCATTGGAGGGAGGGCAGTTGCGTTTCTCCAATGACGCTGAGAGTTTCTCCAGAATTTATGAAAGTGCAGCGGCAGTTATTGCTGGTTTGCCAAGCGATTCACGGCTAGGATTTGCGGCGCATTCTTTGCGCGCCGTCAGCAGGGAAGGGTTGACGGAGTCGCTGTCATTAGCCCCGGAAGGGCCGATCCATATCCATATTGCTGAGCAGCAGGCGGAAGTCGATGAAGTCAAAATGGTCTGGGGACGCCGCCCAGTGGAATGGCTGTTTGATAATCATCAGGTTGATCAACGCTGGTGCCTTGTTCATGCAACGCAAATGGAACCGCATGAAACGAAAGCGCTTGCCGGCGCCGGCGCCGTTGCAGGACTTTGCCCGACAACAGAGAGCAACCTTGGCGATGGTATTTTCGACGGCGAGCGTTATTTTGAAAACAATGGGCGCTTTGGCGTTGGTACAGATTCCAATGTTCGTATTTCTTTAGCTGAGGAGTTGCGGCTGCTTGAATATACGCAACGTTTGAAGGGGCAAGCGCGCGCTGTCCTGGCGACGCCTAAGACTTCAACAGGTCGCTTCTTACTGGAAGGCGCCGCGCGGGGCGGCGCTCAAGCCGTAGGTCGCAATAGCGGCGTCATTGAGGTTGGACGCTATGCCGATCTTATTGCGCTTGATGGAAATGCAATCAATCTCTTCGATAAAGAAGAAGACGCGATCCTCGATAGCTATATTTTCGCTGGCGATGATCGGCTGATTACGGATGTCTGGTCGGCGGGCCGTCACGTTGTAACGGGTAGCCGGCATATCAAACGCGATGCGATTACGACGCGCTATCGCCGTGTTCTTGAAGCTTTAAAGGCGCGGATTTAATCCAAAATTTAAACGCCAAACTCCACGTCCATCACTAAAATGCTCTCTAGATCTGCAACCAGCGCCTTAGCGACGGGGACATGAACAGGATGGTTCAAATATTCTTCGACATCCGATCGGCGGCCAAGTGTTACGATGATGCAATGTGTTAATCCATCCACGCGGCCCGCGAAGTCGGCGCCAAACTCAATGTTCCGTAAAATTGGGATTTTGCCATTCAAACCGACCACAGCGTCCTTATGTTCTGAAATACGCTTTTCATTAATGCCTGCTTTGAATTTCATGAAGACGACATGTTTTACGCTGGGTGTCATCACGAACCCCTCTCTATCATTGTGTTGTTGTTTTGGTGCGCTGTATTTTCCGCCTGTTGTTGAGGCGCAGGCTGCAGCCGTCGCGATGCCAGTCATGGCGATAAAGCTACGTCGACTGGGTGAGTGGCTATACGATTGATTGCTTGCACTCTTGACGCACATCGCTTCTGGCTCTTCTCTGCTTCTTTCGCGGAGCATCGCCGAACCGGCGCGGAAAAACCTGAGAAAGAAAGAATGTTTTTCTGAAAAAGAGCGACGGGAGGCTTCTGCGCCGCCTATTGGCTGGCGAATTCGCGAGACAGATAAGCGATGATTTCAGTACGCATCTCTGGGACCGGCTCTGGCATGCCCTGCTTCTCGATCATCCAGTCAAAAAGGTAATTCCAGCCGTCTTGCGTTTGGCGTTGCTGCATGACAATAGCGAGGGAGTGACATGCGCCACATAATGCGGCGACTGTTTCGACGCCCTCACTTCTAGGCAGACCCCAATAGTCGTCAGCGGGATTGAAGCGCGCGTTTTGGTTGGCGTCTTGTGTTATTGCAAGCGGCGTTAGCGCTGCATATGTATCGCCAAAAGCAATTACGCCAGACCAAGCGCCCGCCATGGCTGTGATGCGCGCAGCCTGAGTTTTGGGTGCTGCAGCGGCATGAGTCGCATCCGTGTCGTATGCGGTTTTTTGTGCCGATGATGTTACTTCACCGCCAGTAAGGCGCACCAACATGAGAACACTTCCGACCATCGCGAGGATGATCAGTATACGCGTCAGGAAGTTCTGTGCAGGCGTCACAACGCGAAGACCGCAACGCGGTGTTGCATATTGTTGAGATAGCCGCGCGGATTCCATCCTGGTGGTGTCGCCGGCTGCGCCCGGCCCTGATTGTCTGTCGCGCGGGCCCAGATTTCGTAATAACCGGATTGCGGGAAGGTAAGGTCTGCATCCCACTGCTGCCATGCATACCGGTTTGAAGGACGTTGCAAATTCGCATTACGCCAGGTTGCGCCGAAGTCGATGGAGACATCAACGCTGGCAACTGCGTTGTCCCCAGCCCATGCATGTCCTTGCGTGCGTATACCGCTGTCAGGTGCAACGCGCGCGCCGGTTTCCGGAAAGGTAATAAGCGATTTCACAGGCATTGACTGAATGATGGTCATATCTTCATCCGGCACCGGCGTTCCGGGTGCGACCGGATAGGCGGGAACGCGATAGGACTGCCCAGTCATTTTTGCGCCATCATGGATGCGGTCGCGGATTTCAATGCGTGTCAGCCATTTTTGTGAGCATGAACCCGGCCAGCCGGGCGCCACAAGCCTTAAGGGATGGCCGTTGAGATCAGGCATGTCCCCGTCATTCATGGCGAAGGCTATGATTGTGTGCGGCTCCATTGCTTTTTCGATCGGAACGCCTCGGGACATCGGGAACTTTTCCGGATCGCCCGAAAGATGCGTGTCGGCGCCGTAATGCGCCGTATAGACAGCGCTTGCCTTGAGGTCGGCGCGCGCCAAAACATCACGCAGGCGCACACCGGTCCATTCGGCGCAACTGATCGCGCCAAACGACCATTGATTGCCGCGTGCGGCAGGTTTGACAAAACGCCGCCCGTTGCCGGCGCACTCGATCTGTAGACGGAGCGTAACTGTTTCAAACTCGCGGCGCAGCGCCTCAATCGAAAAATCAAGAGGCGTCTCGACTTCGCCGTCAATTGTAAGGCGCCAGTTGCGGATATCATCTTCGGTCAGAGCCGGCGGCGAGCCGTTGTTGCGTACAAACATCCGCGCCCCAGGCGTTACTTCGTCAACGAGAAGGTGTGGCGGTGTTTCCATATTGAGCGGACGATCGCTGAGAAGCGTAAGGTCTGGCTTCTGAGAAAGAAGGTCATCTTGCGCCAGCGCCACAGGCGTAATCCCGGTGGGCAGCCGGTCCAGAAACGGGATCGGCATGCCGAGTGCGGCGGCGAAACCGCCAGACTGTAATATGCGGCGCCGGGTTATTCCCGATTCTTGTTTTTTACCAGTGTTCACGCCTGCCTCCTCGCACCGAGAAAGGCCTTATAAGCGTTTTTACAGGACGGTTAAAACCGCTCCAGTAGGCGTTCGAGATAATCGATTTCTTCCTCGGAGCGCCCAGGCTCGCCAAGGCGCCGCCGCAGCTCTTCGATGACTGCGCGGGTGCGGCCTGCGTCAGTTTCTTCCGGCACCTCAACGCCTTCGCCGGCAGCGCGCCCCATGGGGCGGCCGAGAGGGTCGAGCGGGCCGCCATTCTGGCCTTCCTGACCCTCGCCGGCCTGGCGCATTTGTTCGCGCGCGAGCTCTTCTGCTCCGTCGCGAAGATTTTCGATGGCGCGCTCCATAGCGCCGGCCGCGGCGTCAAAATCACCATTAGAAAGCGCTTGCTCCGCCTCCCGCATATTATTGCGCGCCTGGGCGAAAGACCGTGCGCCTTCACCGTTGGGGTCGGCGTTCTCGTCGGCTTGCAATTCTCCCATCAGTTCTTCGAGATCGCCGCCCAGCCCGTTTTGCTCTTGTGCGAGATCATCGCTGGGCTCGCCGCCGGACTGTCCGCGTTCGAATGATTCATCTGCGAGCGAGCGTTGCCGGCCAATGAGTTCACCGGCGCGCCCGGCGGCGCTGTCGTCGCCTTCGCCGGTTTGGCCGGACTGGCCCGGCATACCTTGGCCAGTTCCCTGACCTCCCTGCGCCAGACGCAGATTGTTGAGCATATTTTCAAGATCGGACAGCATTTGCCGCGCCGCATTCTCTGCGCCTGATTGCGCAAGATCGCGAATGGAATCGAGCATTTCGTCGAGGTCGGATTTATCGAGTTGTTGACTGTTTTGCGCGCGTGACGGGTCGGCGCGTTGCCCGGACTGCGCCAGCGCCGTCAGATAATCATTCATGGCCTGGCGCAACTCTTCGACAAGGCGGTTGATTTCCTCATCGCTGGCGCCGTTTTCAAGCGCCTGACGCAGCGCTTCTTCCGCTGCTTCGAGACGCTGGCGAGCGAGTTCGAGCGCTTCGTCCTCCAATTGCAACGCCAAAGGCCAGAATCTTTCAATGGCGTCGTCATAGCTTTCGCCGTCTTGCCGCATGACGCGCCAGAACGCTGCGCGCAACAATAAAAAGTCTGTCGGGTCGTCGACATAAAAAGCTTCCGGGGCGAGCGTAACCGCATCGAAAGAGCGGCCGACACGCCGCCAATCCGCCGCGGCGACGGAAAGCGTCTGTCGCTGCTCAATAACGGCTTTCGCCAACGGATTAAAAAAGCTTCGTTCAGGGAGCGTTACGGCGACCTCTTCCGTTTCACCCGTTTGGCCGGCGCCGTCGGTGACCACAACTTTGGCGAGGACGGTCAGGCCCGCCCAAGGGTCTTCCTGAATTTCAAGCGTGACCGCCTGCTCATCGGCGCCGCCATCAATGCCGTCAATATTAGCGGTGTGGATTTCACTCAGGGCTATTTCATCAAAAGCCGACGCATCAAGCGGACGCTCCTGTTCCGGATCAAGACGAAACTGAAGACGCGCCGCTGCGACGCCGTAATCGTCTTCGGCTGTAATGGTAAAACCGAGCAATCCTTCTTCAGTCGCGGCTGGTAAAGCCGCAAAGCTGACCCGTGGGGCTTCGTCGCTGACGACTGCAACGGGCCAGCGCAGCTGAGCACCACCAAGTTGTAACTTCAGCAAACCGCTTTGGGTGAGCGCCAACTGCGCTCGCGATGCGCCGCCCTTACGGTCAAAGGTCGCTTCGGTTTTTTCGATTTCATTTTCAAAAGCCAAGCGCGGACGCCCACGCCCGTTGATCTGTGCTACCAGAATTGATCCCTGCGGCGCATTCACCTGCGCGGCGAGTTCAACAAGTTTGTCACCGGGGCGCATCAGGTAAATCGGCGCCTTGCCCGTATAGTCCGGTGGTTCAATCCACACATCCGCGACCAGCCGCCCGGCCATCTCCGCTTGTCCGGGAGCAAGCGCGGTTTGAAGCCGGTCACGCCAGTCTTCACCGGCGGCGACCATTGCAACCGCCAATAAACCAAGGGC
The DNA here is from genome assembly GCA_039196665.1 of Pseudomonadota bacterium. GTDB lineage: Bacteria > Pseudomonadota > Alphaproteobacteria > Caulobacterales > Parvularculaceae > Hyphococcus. Next base: position 59,350 of record JBCCUQ010000007.1, read on the forward strand.
GGTAAATCGCAGGGCGTAAGGGTCGCGATCGTCGGCTGTGGGCCGGACGCCGCTAAGGCGGGCGTCGCGTGCGCGCTCAACGCTGTCGCGCATATGCGCGCGCCACAAAGCGCCAGTCGCTATAGATGACTGAAACGGCGCATCGTCCAGCGCCTGCAATGGGGCGTGCTCGACCTTGCCGTCTTCTTCCAGCCGCGCCTGCGCCATGCGCCGTGACGGAAAACGGAGACATCGCCCATCGCGCCAGAGCAAATTGATAAAGACGGCGGCGGCGAGGGTTAATGTCGTCCAGTGCAGCCATGCCGGCGCTAAGCGCCAGAGATCGAACAGGCTGATGATGAGAATGATATAGGGGATGGCCAGCGCTGGAATAATCGCCGGCCAAAACTCTTCCCAGAACAGCACAAAACGGGTGGTGAATATGGCGATCGCGCCCGGCGCACGCTTTTTGCGCCGCCGTTTTGTCGAAACAGGCGGTGTTGCCAACTCACTCGTCATACTTCTTGCACCATAGCGTGTGGAAAGGGCCGCGTCGACTTGCACTACGCCCTCTTTGTCTTAATCAGGGCTCACATTGTCGCTACGGCGGCGAAGAAGGTTAACGCCAGGAGATGAATATTGGTTTGGTCGCTCGCCAGCGCGAAACGCCGCAAGAGGCTTGCCGAAGACGCCGAGCGCTCGCGGGCGTCGGTTTTGCGCCGCCGCGTCGCCCTTGTCGCCGTTATCATCTATAATCTCATCGGCGTGGCCGATATTATATCCACAAATTACGCGATCAGTTCCGGCGCTGGATATGAATCCAACCCGTTAGTGCGCGCGGCCATGGACCATGCAGGCGCCGGCTGGGTATTCGCCAAGCTGGCGCTGCAAGGCGTGATCAGTTTCATGGTGTTGTGGTTCCCGCACTGGATTGTTATCGGATTCTTTACACTGGCGACCGCCGGCAATGCGATTGTCGTCTACAACAATCTTTCGATTGCAGGGGTGCTTTAGCGGAGCCAGTCCGGGATCGCTTCGCCTTCGATCATGTCTTCAAAAGACGGCCGTTTGCGGATCACGGAGTATTGTGCGTTACATACAAGAATTTCCGGGATCAAAGCCCGCGAATTATATTGCGAGGTCTGCGCTGCGCCATAGGCGCCGGTTGACATGAGCGCAACAAGTTCGCCTGCGCGCATTTCCGGTAGCGGGCGTTCCTTCGCGAAGCGATCGCTTGATTCACAGACGGGGCCGACAACGTCATACGATGTCATTTCACGCGTCGTTTTCTCAACCGGCCAGATGTCATGCCACGCGTCATAAAGGGCGGGGCGCATTAAATCGTTCATGCCGGCGTCAACGACTAGGAAGCGCTTTGACAGGCTGTCCTTTGCATAGATGACGCGCGTCACCAGAATGCCGGCGTTTCCTGCGATCATGCGTCCGGGTTCAAAGATAAGCTGGACATCAAGCGGCGCGGTGACACGCTTGATCATATCGGCGTAATCGCTTGGATGCGGCGGTGTGACACCCTCGCCATAAGGAATACCGAGACCACCGCCTAGATCCAGCCGCTCAATCGCGCATCCGTCGGCGCGAAGGTCATTAATCAGCGCCGCAACTTTTCTGAAGGCGTTTTCGAAAGGGGCGAGCTCAGCAATCTGCGATCCGATATGAACATCGACACCTTTGATCTCGACGCCGTTCATGTCGCGCGCTTTGGCGTAGAGCGCGCGGGCAAGCGACCAGGGTACGCCGAACTTATCTTCCGACCGGCCAGTTGAGATCTTTTCGTGACCGCCTGCGGAGACATCCGGATTGATGCGCAAAGCAATCGGCGCGGTTTTATTTTTTGAACCGGCTATTGCGGCAATCGCATCTAGTTCTGGCTCTGATTCGACATTGAACTGATAGATGCCTGCATCAAGAGCGGCGCTGATTTCATCGGCTGTCTTTCCTACCCCGGAAAAGACGATTTTTTGCGGTGCGATGCCGGCTTCTAGCGCTCTACGTAATTCGCCGCCGGAAACCACATCCGCACCGGCGCCTTCGCTGGCGAGAATTTTCAGGACAGCCAAATTTGCGTTGGCTTTTACCGCATAGGCAACGAGCGCGTCCGTACCTGCAAAGGCGTCGTGGAACACTCGCATGTGACGGCGCAGCGTCGCTTCCGAATAGACATAAAAAGGCGTGCCGATCTCTTCAGCGAGCGCGGTTATATCTACTTGCTCCGCAAACAGACGGTTTTCCAGATATTGAAAATGGTGCAAGGCGTTACCGCGCGATCAGTGTTTCGGGATCTTCCGGCGGGCGCAACGGCGCCTTCTTTCCGCAAGCCGTTACTGCGAACACGAGAGTGATCATGATGATAAGACTGCGCATATCATTGCTCCTGATTTAGGGCGGAAAGCCAGCGCGCCGCTTCGCGTTTGACATTGCTTGGCGCCGTTCCGCCATACGATGCGCGAGAAGCCGCGGACGCTTCCACGGACAAAACGGAATAAACATCCTGCGTGATGCGGGGGTCAACGCTTTGCATATCGCTCAATGTGAGCTGGTCAAGCGTAACATTTTTCTTTTCTGCTAGGGCGACGATTGAGCCGGTGACATGATGCGCGTCACGGAAAGGCATGTTCAGCACTCGAACCAGCCAGTCGGCGATGTCGGTTGCCGTTGAAAACCCGCGCGCCGCCGCCTCTTTCATGGCTGCGTGATCGGGGGTCATGTCTCCGATCATGCCAGCGGTAGCGGCCAGGGCTAGCGCCAGAGCGTCAAACGCTTCGAATGTCGCGGCTTTGTCTTCCTGCATATCCTTGGCATAGGCGAGAGGAAGACCCTTCATCACGATCATGAGGTTGTTCAAAGAGGCGATGATGCGGCCTGCTTTCGCGCGTACCAGTTCCGCCGCATCGGGATTGCGTTTTTGCGGCATGATTGACGAGCCGGTGGAAAAACTGTCTGACAGTGTCACAAACCCAAAATGTGGCGACGTCCATAACACCAGTTCTTCGGCGAGCCGTGACAGGTGTATCGCGGTGATTGAGGCGGCGGAGAGGGCTTCCAGCGCGAAGTCGCGCGAGGAAACCGCATCGAGCGAGTTGGCGGCGGGTCCGTCAAAATCGAGCGCTTTTGCTGTTGCTTCACGATCAATTGGAAAAGCTGTGCCTGCGAGCGCCGCAGCGCCGAGCGGGCTTTCATTCATGCGCTTGCGCGCATCCGCGAACCGGCCGGCGTCGCGTGCGAACATTTCAACATAGGCGAGAAGGTGATGACCGAGCGTGATTGGTTGTGCCGTCTGCAGATGGGTAAAGCCGGGCATCACCGCATCGGCGTTCGCCGCCGCTGTCGTCGCCAGCGCGCGCATCAGGGCGTTGAGGGCCGCTTGCGTCTCATCGCAGGCGCGCCGCACCCATAACCGGAAATCCGTCGCGACCTGATCGTTACGTGACCGCCCCGTATGCAGCCGTCCTGCCGGTTCGCCGATAATTTCTTTCAGCCGCGCCTCGATATTCATGTGAATGTCTTCGAGCGATTTTGAGAACTGAAACGCGCCGCTCTCGATTTCACCGGCGATCTGATCGAGTCCTTTCTCGATAGCGTCCCTGTCGGCCTCAGTTATGATACCTTTTGCGGCGAGCATTGACGCGTGGGCCTTAGATCCTTTTATATCTTCGCGCCATAAACGCTGATCAATATCGATCGAGGCGTTGATTTCCTCCATGATGGCGGTGGGACCGCGGGAAAAGCGTCCGCCCCACATTTGGTTTTCATCGGTTTCAGTCTTATTTTTCATTGCAATTATGGATCTTGAAGGAATGGAGCGTCTTTCGTGGAGCTTTTAAAACAAACGCGTTTTTGGCTCGTAGCTTGGAGCATCGTCGGTGCGGCGGCGCTCTTGTACTTTATCATTGCCGCCAGCGTCCAGCCGCGCAATGGCGAAGCGCTGTCTGCGCTTGATCACGATCGCGCGCTGCTTATCGGTGAGATGGCCGATTTTGAATACGCCTATCCGCCACGCGGAGGCCCGGACATCGCGTTTGAGCATGAAGGCGCGAGCGTTCGACTTTCGGATTTTCGCGGCAAAGTCGTTCTGGTCAATTTCTGGGCGACCTGGTGTGCGCCTTGCCTGAAAGAGTTGCCGTCGCTCGATATGCTGGAAGCACGCCTTGGCGGTTCAGACTTCGAGGTGGTGGCGATCGCCGCCGACCCTCGCGGGCCTGGCGCTGCGCGCGAATTTCTGGATCGCCTCAATATAGAAAACCTCAAGCTTTATGCGGACCCCAGGCTGATTTTTGCATCCTCGATCGGCGGCGCCAACATCTTGCCGGTGAGTATTCTTTATGATGCGCGCGGCAATGAAATTGGCCGTCTCGTTGGCGAAGCGGATTGGGCGAGCCCTGAGGCGCTTGAATTGGTCCGGTCCGCCATGCGCTAGCGCTTGCGCCTTCTCAAGGCCCCGCGTAGGACGGTCGCGTAAAACGATTATTGCTTTGGCGCACGGGGGCCGCAGCAGCAGAGAATCAGGGAGTTCTTCCAGATGACATTTTCGAAATTCGTGCTGGCGGGCGTCGCCGCACTTGCGCTCACAGCCTGCGGCAAAAAAGAATCCGATTCCACAGCGCCGACGACCCAAAGTAGCCAGCAGGCGGCAAAAGCGGACGCCGCCTCACCTCTGGACGCAGAATTTCGCCTGAAGGACGCAGAACCAATTGATGTGGCATCGCTGTTTGCGTTGATGCCAGCTGACTCCCGGCCGACTTACGAAAGCGCGGCGTTCGATAGCGGGCTTGGCGCGACGGTGGTTTCCGGGCTGCGCTTTGCTGATAATGATGATGGTGAAAGCGTCGTGATTGAACGCGCCGAGTTTTACGGTGTTGACCTTGAAGCAATCGAACGCGTGAAAAACGCGGTTGACCCTGCGCCTGATGCGCCCTTCGAAACAGTGTTACAGAAAGTTCGGTTCCTGAATGTGAAAACCGAAGGCTTTGATCAGGAAGAGGCGAGCATTGCGATTGGCGGTATAGAGATTGACGGTCTTGCAATCCGACAGGGCGGTGTTGAAGGCAATGGCGAAGGCGACGAGGGTGCCAGGTTTTTCAACGCAGTCAATCTTGCGGGCCTATATTTCAAGGATGTGTCGATGGACGCCGAGAGCGCCGATGCGCCGCTCTTCGCTCTGTCGGCGCCGGACATTCGCATCGTTGGCGTTGGCGGTGGCAAGCTCGACGCGGTCATCGCCAATGATCTTGAATATACTGTTACACAATCGCCGGAAACGCTGGAGGCCATGAATGATGTGATGGGCCCGCAGGCGGCATTACTGATGAGCGGCCCTTTAAAGAATATTCTGGCGCCGGACAACCAGCGCACTGTGCTCAAATCATTCGAATGGCGCGGTGTCGATATGTCAGGTTTGCTCGACTGGGGCCTGAAAGGCGAGGCGCCGCCTATGGAAGCCGACAATCTGATCGACCTTGGCGACATCACAGCGCGCGATGTCGAATCGTTTATAGCTGGCCGCCGGGTTGCGACCGTTGAGGAAGTCACAATGACGGACGGCGATTTCACCTGGCTGGCGCCGTCATCGATCCGTATCGATACAAAAGGTGCGGTTTATGATCTGACGGCCTATGTGCCGGAAACCGAAGAGGCTGCGCTTAAAGCGCTCAGAGATAACGGACTCGATCAGGTCAATGGCGACGGCTATATGGAATGGCGCTGGAACGATAGTTCCGGCGTGGCGAATCTTGATTATGTCGCAACCACCGAAGGTCTTGCTGATTTCTCCATGGCGCTTGATCTTAGCGGTCTGAAATTAAAAGAGATCGCGAAGGCGACGGAAGAAGGCGAAGCGAAACCAGTCGCTGCTTTTGGGAAACTCAATAATTTCACTCTATCGTTGACGGATGAAAAGGCGCTCGATGCGATTTTTGCGCTCGCAGCGTTGCAGATGGGTGGCTCTCCGGAAGATTTGCGCGTGTCCGCACCGGCGATGATCCGTCTGTCGGGTGCGCAATTCGCTCAAATGAATGCGCGATTGCCGGACTATATTGATGCTGTCGCAGATTTTGTCGCCAAGGGCGGGACGCTGGAAATCAGCGCCAATCCTAAACAGCCGCTCGCCTTCTCTGATCTGCAGGGCGCCGGCGCCGCACCGCAAGACTTGCCGGACACGATCAACCTGACGGTGACCCACAAGGAATAATGCGCTAGTCTTTCCAGCTGTGGCGCTGGGGTTGGCGTCCGAGGGGATTTGGTGAGGGGAAGGGGGCGTTCAAATGTCTATTCGCAAGCTTTTTTTGGCGAGCGCTGGCGCGCTGATATTGCAATCTTGTGTGACGCAGCCGCCTGTGCTGACGGCGTCCGATCTTTTGTCGGAACCTTATGTCCTCTCGTCCGGTCGGGCATTTGATGTTGATGCTTTTTTTTCGGCGCTCCCGGATTGGCTGTCTGTTTCTTACGCAGGCGCATCCTTTGACAGCGGGATTGGCGCCATGGTGGTGGATGACCTGGCGTTCTCGTTGCGTGCGGCGCCTGACTATCGTATCCGCGCCGGTCGCGCGACGATCTGGGACGCGGATGTGGAGGCGATGGCGCAGGTGTTGCGCGGCGTCGGAGATTTGTCGGTGATGACGCCCTTATTCGATCGCATCGCCTTTGAGAATATCTCATCAGAAGGCATGCAATGGGATACCGGCGCCCAAAGCCTTGGACTGTCCATCGACAAGCTGGTGCTGGACGGCCTTTCAGCGCGATCATTTGCGCTCGCGGATAAAGCAAGTGCGCCGGAGGGCGCAGCGATATTTCGTATGTTTGCGGCTTTGGCGACGTCATACGCCTACGATGGCGGCGCTTATTCCAACTTCTCATTTCAAATGAATGATAATCAGGGCAACGTCGCGTCTTTGACTGTTAATGAAGCCTTTGCTCGCGGTTATGACGCCGGCCGGGTTGAGTACAACAGCGCTTATGGCGTTCGCACGAAAACCTTTACCGGTAGCGGCGATCTGGTGACCGAAGTCTCACAAATGATCGGCATGGATGGCGAGGCCAATCCTGTGAGCAAGATCCTGCAACCTGATGTTCGCATGCAAATGCGCACCGCCCTGAAAAATCCGGTTGCCGCCATCGCCGCCGCTTCCGGCGCCGGTTCGAATGAGCGCGAGATTGCATTTCTGGAAATGCGCGACATCGATCTGCAGGGCGCCATGTCCTGGCTTGCGCGATGGGAGCTGCCCCCCATTACCGAGACGGACCTTATTGATCTCGGATCATCGACGATTATCGGTGAAAAGCAGTTCATGAACGGCGCGGTGATTTATGAGCGGGCGCGCGCCGATGTTACAGCCGCGGATTTCTACTGGCTGGTTCCTTCCAGGATCGATTACGTGGAAACCGGCGCGGTGTTAAACGTCAAGAGTTTGCTGGACATGATGACGAAAGACATGCCTGAAGCGGATCAATACACCGCTCAGGCTTATGAGGCTGTAAGCGCGCTCGGACTTGAACAAATCTCCTTTGACGGATCGTTTAACTGGCTGTGGAATGGCGAGACCGGGGATGCGTCATTGCAAAGCGCTGCGGATATAGTTGATTTTGCCCGCTTTGAATATGGCGCGGCCGTTGGCGGACCAACGCTTGCGCGTTGGGATGAAGCTTTTAGGAGCGACGACTTTGACTCGGGCCGCTACGAGATGTCGCTTGGCGCGCTCAATTTCTCCGTAACGGATTATCAGATGATTGACCGTGTTCTCAGCTATGTCGCCGCACAATCAGGCGAGACGCCGGAAGACTTGCGGTTGGCGGCGCCGGCGTTGATCCGACTTTCGGGCGCAGAGGCGGCGGCGATGAATCCGCGCATTCCCGCCTACCTGGATGCTTTCGCAGGCTTTATCGAAACCGGTGGTGCGCTGTCCATTAATATGAATCCGGTGGAGCCTGTCAGCTTCCAGGAGCTTCAGATGCTCAACAATTCACCACAAACGCTGCCGGATGTATTGAACCTGACAGTCACGCATACGCCATAAGCTATCACAGTCACTAGTCTTTCAAGATGAACGTTACTTTCATCATGACGCGATATTCCTTAATCTTGCCCTTGTCGAGGATCACTGACTGATCTTTCACCCAGGCGCCTTCAATATTGCTGAGCGTTTTGTTGGCGCGCTCAATACCTTTTTCAATAGCATCCTGAAAACTCTTTGGCGAACCACTGATGATTTCCGTAACTCTGGCGACAGACATAAAAAACTCCCTTGCAATACGCGCGGCGGCGCGTCTCAGGACGCATTAGAGCATCATTTTGAAGTGAATCAACGCCTATCGCGTCGGCGCCGGCGTTGAGCCGGAATAATCGTAAAACCCACGCCCTGTTTTCTTGCCGAGCCATCCGGCTTCGACATATTTCACAAGCAACGGACACGGACGATATTTTGTATCTGCAAGCCCCTCATAAAGCACTTGCATGATCGCGAGGCAGGTGTCGAGTCCAATGAAATCCGCAAGCTGTAACGGCCCCATCGGGTGATTGGCGCCCAGTTTCATGCCCGTGTCGATGGCTTCAACTGACCCGACGCCTTCATACAGCGTGTAGATCGCTTCATTAATCATCGGCATCAGGATGCGATTGACGATAAACGCAGGAAAGTCTTCCGAAACCGACATTGTCTTGTCGAGATTTTGAACGACGGTCTTGGTGGTCTCGAATGTCTCTCTTGACGTCGCAATACCGCGAATAACCTCAACAAGTTTCATCAGTGGCGCCGGGTTCATAAAATGCAGCCCGATGAATTGATCGGGGCGGTCGGTGGTGGCGGCGAGCCCTGTGATGGAGATCGATGACGTATTGGTCGCCATGATCGCGTCTTTTTTCAAAACCTTTGAGAGGCTTGTAAAAATCTCTTTTTTGACAGCCTGATTTTCTGTCGCGGATTCAATTACGAGATCGCACTCAGCTAGTCCGGAAAGATCGCCGGTTGCCGTAATCCGCGATTGTGCTGTTGTCGCATCTTCAGGAGAGATCGCGCCTTTTCCGACCTGACGATCGAGGTTTTTCCCGATCAGAGACTGTGCATTGGCGATCTGCGCCTCATCAATGTCGTTGAGCAGGACGTCATAACCGGCAAGGGCGAAGACATGTGCGATCCCGGCTCCCATCTGGCCTGCGCCAATAATGCCAATGGATTTGATTTGACTACTCATGAGCGGCTCCGGATATCTGCCTGTCAGGGCAATTTCGGGAAAGCATAACACGCCAATGCTGCGTTGCAACAAAATCCTGCCTGACAGATTAGTGATCGAGACGCCGCCGCCGCTTGAGCGTTGGCGAAGTAAGCTGTGCATCTAACAAGGAATGACCGATGATTAAAAAAATTTTCGCTGCTAAAAAAAATCCGGAAAGTAACGATGCTTCACAGCCGAGATACAACGATCTACGGGCTATTTTCCTCAACTGTACATTAAAGAAGTCCCCGGACGCATCGCATACGGACTGTCTCATGGATGTGTCGCGATCCATCATGGAAGCGAACGGCGTTAAGGTCGAAAGCTTTCGCTTTGTTGATCATGACATTGCGGCTGGCGTTTATCCGGATATGACTGCGCATGGCTGGAACAAAGATGACTGGCCGGCAATTTGGAAGCGGCTGAAAGATGCAGATATTCTGGTTGTCGGAACGCCAATCTGGCTGGGTCAGCATTCATCGGAGTGCACGAAACTGATCGAGCGACTTTATGCCCATTCATCGCAAACCAATGACAAAGGCCAATATATATTTTACGGTAAGGCGGGCGGTTGCCTGGTTACCGGCAATGAAGACGGCATCAAGCATGTGGCGATGAGCGTGCTCTATTCGCTGCAGCATGTGGGCTTCACCGTGCCGCCGCAGGCGGACGCTGGCTGGATCGGCGAAGCGGGCCCCGGCCCCAGCTATGGCGATAAAAAGGATGATGGGACGCGCGTCGGATTCGATAATGAATTCACCCAGCGCAACACGACCTTCATGACCTGGAATCTGATACATTATGCGCGGATGCTGAAAGACGCCGGGGGCGTGCCTGCGCACGGCAATATCAAGAATGACTGGAAGGGAGCGTTTGCGCCTAACGATCCCAATCCCGAATACCGCTGAGCGTTACGCCTCGGCACGTCTGATCTCCGCCGCGAAGCACCCATGCATGGCGTTGTGGGCGTGGAGATAGGCGGCGTCCGGATTTTCAAATATGCGCTCAATAGTATCTTTGAGCTCGCCATTAAGGTCGAGATCGGCGCCGATTAAATTGCCGTTCTGGTCAAAGATACGCAGGGCGATGGGGCGCCCTTTAAAGACTGGCGGCAGCTCATCTTGATAAATAGCTGGGGTTGTCGCATTCTCGCGCACATAAATCGCATAGGATGAGCGATAGGGCGTATCGGCCTTATGGCTTTCGTAATTCAGGAGAAGAACGTTTTCGCCCGCCTCGGCGTCGTTCAGCGTCACGCGGCAGGGATACCCAGGCTTGGCGTCAGCGGTCTTGCGGATAACGCCGCGCGTTTTGAGCTCTTCGTCGGAAAGCGCAAACAGATTCTGGAATTCTTCGACGGGAAGGCCGATGACGGTGAAAGGCATGAGCTTGCTCCATTGTTGTTGGAGCCATCATGAGTCGTGAACTTTCATCAAACGACCCGTTTCTTGCGCAAAAAAAACCCCGCACAAGGCGGGGTTTCAGATCAGTTTAAAGCTGTTGTTTAGCCCAGCGCTTCGTTCAACTCCGGAAGCGCCTTGAACAAATCCGCGACAAGGCCGTAATCGGCGACCTGGAAAATCGGCGCTTCTTCGTCCTTGTTGATGGCGACGATGACTTTTGAGTCTTTCATGCCCGCCAGATGCTGGATCGCGCCGGAGATGCCAACCGCGATGTAAAGCTCCGGCGCGACGACCTTGCCGGTCTGGCCGACCTGATAATCGTTCGGGACGTAGCCTGCATCGACTGCGGCGCGAGAAGCACCGACGGCGGCGCCAAGTTTGTCCGCAACCGGAAAGATATATTGCTCGAAGTTTTCGTAGGAGGCGAGCGCGCGACCGCCGGAGATGACGATCTTCGCGCCGGTGAGTTCCGGTCGGTCTGATTTCGTCAATTCCTCGCCAACGAAAGACGACAGCGATGGATCGTCCACGGCGTCAACTTTTTCAACGCTCGCGGAGCCGCCTTCTTCAGCGGCTTTGAATGCGGTGGCGCGAACGGTGATGACTTTTTTGGCGTCATTCGACTTTACTGTCTGCATTGCGTTGCCCGCATAGATCGGGCGCACAAACGTATCTGGCGCCTCGACGGCGACAATTTCTGAAATCTGCATGACGTCGAGGAGGGCCGCGACGCGGGGCATGACGTTCTTGCCCGTGGTCGCCGCAGTTTTCAGGATCGCGTCATAGCCGTCGGCGAGATCGACGATCAGCGCCGCCATCGGTTCAGCGAGGCGGTGTTCATATTGCGGAGCGTCTGCGTGGAGCACCTTGCGCACGCCGGCGATTTTCGCCGCCGCCGAAGCCGCATCATCGGCGCCGGTCCCCGCGACAAGCACATCGACATCGCTGTTAATGGCGATCGCCGCAGTTACGGTTTTGTGCGTCGATTCGTCGATTGAATTTCCGTGTACGTCTGCAACGACCAGAACAGCCATCTTAAAGAACTCCCGCTTCGTTTTTCAGCTTGTCGACGAGATCGGCGACGGTTTCGACTTTCACGCCAGCTTCGCGCTTTGACGGCTCGGTGACTTTGAGCGTTTCAAGGCGCGGTGCGATGTCAACGCCATAGTCGCCGATTTCTTTTACATCGAGCGGCTTTTTCTTCGCCTTCATGATATTCGGCAGCGAGGCGTAGCGCGGCTCATTCAAGCGCAAGTCGGTCGTGACAATCGCCGGCAGGTTCAGCGCAACGGTTTGCAGGCCGCCGTCAATCTCGCGCGTCACATTCAGTCCGCTGTCGGTCTTTTCAACCTTGGAGGCGAAAGTGCCTTGCGCCCACCCAAGAAGCGCAGCGAGCATCTGGCCGGTCTGGTTGGAATCGTCGTCAATTGCCTGCTTGCCGAGAATGACAAGTTCAGGGCTTTCCTCTTCAACAACTTTTTTCAAAAGCTTGGCGACGGCGAGCGGCTCAACATCCTGATCGGTCTTGATCAGAATGCCGCGATCGGCGCCCATGGCCAGCGCTTGGCGAATCTGGTCCTGGGCTTTCTCCGGCCCGATGGAAACGGCGATGATTTCTGTGGCCGTTCCGGCTTCTTTCAGGCGGATCGCCTCTTCAACGGCGATTTCGTCGAACGGGTTCATCGACATTTTGACATTGGCGAGGTCAACGCCCGACTGGTCTGATTTGACGCGGACTTTCACGTTGTAGTCGATCACGCGTTTAACAGGCACGAGGACTTTCATCTATTGCTCCTGACGGACCCAAAGGGATTGGGAATGATCAAATATGCGAGGCGGTGTGTCGCCTAGCGATTTCGCGGCGCACCATAGCGGGCCGCAAACAGCGTTTCAATGCGCCTTGGCGCCTGAAATCAACACTAAAACAAACGAGACTTTACGAACCGCCGCTACCGACGAGGAACAAAAACAGCATCATCAGCCCAATCGTTACGGCCTGGGCGGCGACCCGCAGACGCATCAGTTTGTTGGAGTTTTCTTTGGCGAAGGTTCCGCCTTTAGCGAGGGAGTAAATCCCAACGCCAAGAATAAGAGCTGTCGCGGCAAGGCCGACAGGGATCAGGAAGAATATGAAGCTGCTCATAATGTGCGCCTTTCTCCAAGCGTTATAGGCGTGTGCGTCTGGTAATTCTACGCTTTTGCGGGCTTGTCGGACCGGTGAACTCAGCGCGGCGCAGCGTAACCGCCATGTGCGTGCCAGACCGGGAAAACCACGGCGTCATCCCCTGAAACAGCAGGGCTGGCGGTAAAAGTGATCGGCGTCGCCGGGCCTGAATTGGCGGCGATAACGGCGCCGTTGAGCCGCGACAGATAAGCGCGGATATCCGCGTCCGCCGGTTTATCGACCCCGAGGCCGCCCTCGTTTGGGGGCGCCATCATCGGCGGCTTTAATTCATCGACTGTGAAATCCATGCGGATATCATAGGTGCGCTGGGCCTGATATCGTAGGAACCGTTGCGCATTATACCAACGGTCCTTGGTCTCATCGTCCGTGCAGCTTTCCAGCTCTGCGCCAGTCGCGCCCCAGCGCCGCTCCGGACAGTGATAGGGATCGAATGACAGATCAAACAGCCTGTCCATGACATGAGCGAGGTTCAACCGCATGCGCATGTTGTCAGCGCGGCGATAGGTAAATGTGCAGGCGTCTTTTTCTTCGTCAAAGGCGGTCATCAGATCGCCAGCCAGATCATCGCCATCGTAATCAACGCGATCTCCGCCCACTTCCGTGGCCTCAACAAGCCGTTGCATGTCGCGGCGCAGCTCGATGAAGCTGACTTTCAATCGGGCATCCCGCGACGGTGTCGAATACTCCTCCCACTCGCCATAGGTGCCGAAGATATTGGGCGGAAGTTTTCTCGGGTGCGGTTTCAAGTGCACGCGGGCCCGAACGGCGGCGTCTACCGCTGTCTTACGCGCCTTGATGGCGCCGCAAATCGTTTGTAGGCCAAACCGCAATTCGTCTACGGGATCATAGCGGAAGTCCGGTGACGCCAGCCGACGGCGCACATAGTCGTAATATTTCAGTGTGCGGCCTTCATGCCGGAACTCGCCGAAATGCCAGATCTCCGACGGGTGAGGAACATTGCCGATATATTGTTCAAGAGAGTAATGTTTGAGATCGCTGTTTGAGGCGACTTTGAGGTCTCCGCCGCGAAGCGCGCCATCGGGAAATTTTTCCGCATTGACGACGCTGATTGGCCGCCAGGCTTTCAGACCGGCGCCGAGTTCCGGTTTAGAGCGCATAAAGTTCGGGCCGTAGGCTGAGCGTGTAACCGAATTATCCGGATGCGAAGCAACAACAAGGACGCGCCCATTTTCGAGGATGTCATAGACGATACCCACATGACCATAAATGTCGTAGGCGATAACGCCGGGGCGCACGGCGTCGCGCGAAATCTCGACCGGATAAAAATCATCATGGCTGCGTCCGCCACCGGTGTCAGGGTGCGTCCGGAACATGGCGGTCGATACTTCGCCGCCAATGCGCCGTAGAAAGCTTGGCGCATCATTGACGATATTAAGGATGCGCCGCCGCCCGGCGACAACATTGCCTTCCGTTGAATAGCGGATGTCCTGACGCGAGCCGTCAGCCGTTCGCATCGCATTTTGATATGAAAACGGAAGGCCGTTTTTCCACGCATAATAGGCGCGCAACACATACGCCATATCGGCGCAGTCACCTGGCAAGCGCGGATCAACGGAGGACCGATAGGGGTTCGCGTCGCTTTTCAGACAGCTTTCGAGAGAGCTGCAGTCGGAGCGACCAATCGCCTGGACGAAAGCCGCGTAACCGGCTTCATCCGCTGCCGCCCAGCTCTCTTTATAAACTTTCCAGGCCTTGCCGGTGTTTATAGGCGCCGGGATTTGCGCATAGGCGCTCGCCAACAGGCTCAACACCACCGCCCCGGCGGCGGCTATCGACCGACCGACTCTCCACAACACACCCATAGGTGCTTTTTAACGCAGGGCTCGTTCATTCGGTAGAGGGTTAAGGGCTCGCCACGCAGTTTTGATCGACTGGCGTTGCCCGATGGCATCTTGAAAAGGTGGAAGACCGAAAAGCGGCAGTCTTTACAAGGCGCTGGGCAAATTCACCCGCAAGTTGCAAAATGCAAGCGCAGCCGCTTGCCGGCGGATTAATAAGCCCGCCGCCGCAGATCGCTGGCGACAATGGTTCGCCCGATTGGCCAGAGCGCAAAGCCCGCGAGTTTCAGATGCGCCCAGGCGAAGGGCAGACCAATGATCGTGATTGCAAGGCCGATCGCCGCGACCACATGGCCGAGGGCGAGCCACCACCCTGCGAGTACAAACCAGATAAGGTTCCCCAAAAAGCCGAGCGGGCCGGTGCCGATGTCTTCGCCATAAAGCCGATCCCGAGCGAGGGGCTTCGCGCCGAAGGGCCAGAGTGTGTAAACGCCATTGTCGAATGCAGCCCGCGCCCAGGGGATCCCGACGATGGTGATCACCATGAAGAAAGCGGCGATAAACCACCCGAGCGCTGCGAGCGCGCCACCGAGGACGAGCCAGATAATATTCAGCGCCAGTGCGAAAGGCGTAATGCCGCGTTCATCGGCTAGGGGATGGTCTGGATACATGGTCGGGTCTCCTTCTGAACGCTTAATATAAGCGCTGCATGAACGGTTTCAGCGGCGCCTTGTCGCAAATCGTCCTCAACTCACCGTGACGCGCCGCACTCAGGCCATGCAATCGCCCTAATGATCGGGCGTGATCGGCGCATGCCGTATCATAAATTGATCACAATCCTGTTTGGTGTTTTTTTATTAGTTGGCGCCGCGCAAGCCCAAAAAAGCGATTTTGGCTTACGCCTTTCCGAGGCCGCCATTGAGCGGACGCAGCATCGCGTCACTTACGATCCCGCCTATGTGAGGCTTGACTATCCAGGTGGCGATGTGGCGTCGGACAAGGGTGTGTGTGCGGATGTTGTTGTGCGTGCGCTGCGCTCGCTCGATATCGATCTGCAACAGCTTGTTCACGAGGATATGGCTGGCGCGTTTTCCGCCTATCCAAACCATTGGGGTCTTTCCCGCCCCGATACGAATATCGACCACCGGCGCGTACCTAATCTAGAAACCTTCTTTACCCGGAAGGGCGCAGGCCTCGCCGTCAGCGATGATCCGTCGACTTATCAACCGGGTGATATTGTTGCGTGGAATTTACGCGGCGCAGAAGGCGGCTGGCTGCCGCATATTGGCATTGTGACAAATGATATTGCGCCTTCAGGAAAGCCAATGATCGTTCATAATATCGGCGCCGGTCCGAGGCTGGAAGATGTTCTGTTTAACTGGGAAATTACCGGTCACTATCGGTTGAGCGGTATTTTTTAAGGTCACATATATAAGACCGCAGTCTTGGAATTTCAAGAATTGATCGACGGCGTCTCCACGGCGCATAATGAATTGCCGGTGT
This sequence comes from Pseudomonadota bacterium, assembly GCA_039196665.1. Classification (GTDB taxonomy): domain Bacteria; phylum Pseudomonadota; class Alphaproteobacteria; order Caulobacterales; family Parvularculaceae; genus Hyphococcus. The sequence continues at coordinate 75,441 of JBCCUQ010000007.1, forward strand.
TATTATGCACCGGCTTCATTACATTTTCAGGAGGCGCATATGCGCAAGGTTTCATTAGGTCGTGCAGGCCTTGAAGTGTCACGATTGGGTTTTGGTTGTATGGGGCTCGCCGAATTTTACGGCGACGCGCTTTCCGATGCGGAAGCGGAAAAGGTTCTCGCCGGCGCGCTGGAGCGTGGGATTAATTTTTTTGACACGGCGGATATGTACGGCAGCGGGCGAAATGAAGAACAGCTGTTCGGTTTTCTGAAAAAAAACCGCGATGACGTCGTGGTGGCGACGAAGTTTGCAATCCGTCGTGGCGACGACGGCGAATGGCTCGGCCTTTCGAACGACCCGAAATATATCAAGGAAGCCTGCGACGCTTCGCTGAAACGCCTCGGCGTCGACGTCATCGACCTTTACTACATGCATCGCCGCGACCGTGATGTCCCGGTGGAAGATTCCGTCGGCGCTATGGCTGACCTTGTAACAGCGGGCAAAGTGCGCGCCATTGGTTTGTCGGAAGTCAGCGCGGACACATTGAAAAAGGCTCATGCGGTTCACCCAATCGCCGCTTTGCAATCCGAATACTCGATTGTAACGCGGGAGATGGAAGCGGAAATGATTCCCGCCTGCCGCCAGCTTGGTATTGCGCTCGTCGCCTATTCTCCGCTGGGGCGTGGATTGCTCACAGGCGCCTATCGCAGTGAAAAAGATTTTGACGCAAGCGATTACCGTATGGCGGCGAACCCGCGTTTCAGTGATGGGGCGCTGGAGAAAAATCTGACCCTGGTCGACCAGCTTGCGGAGATCGCAGCAGCCAAAGACACAACTTTGGCGCAGATAGCCCTGGCCTGGGTATTGGCCAAGGGCGACGACATCGTCCCTATTCCCGGAACGAAAAAGATTTCCCGGCTTGAGGAAAATATCGGAGCCATATCGGTGCAGCTTTCCACCGACGACATTGCTGCGATTGAAAAGGCTGTCCCGCCAGGGGCGGTGGCGGGGTCGCGATATCCTGAAACGACGGCGTCTACATTGAACGCCTAACGCTTAGGAAAGCTCCAGACGCGCGAGGAGATCCTCGCGCGTCACGCCATTCTCGCGCATGAAGGATAGTGTGACGGCGTTATCACGTTTCGCGAATCGCCTGCCACTTTCATCCGTGACGAGACGATGATGACGATAGGCTGGCTCTGGCAGATCCAGCAACGCCTGCAATAAGCAATGCAAGTGCGCCGCAGGAAATAAATCTTCTCCTCGAATAATGTGCGTCACGCCTTGAAGCGCATCATCATAAACAGATGCAAGATGGTAGCTTGTCCCCAGGCCTTTTCGCGCGATCACGGGATCGCCAAAAATCTCCGGTGTCGCCTTGATGCATCCTGTTTCACCTTTTGGGCCGCGGCCTTCTTCCATAAAAGTCAACGCGTCGAAAGCGGCGCCCAAATGCTTTCGCGCCGCCTGCATGGATAGACGCCAGGCGAAAGGCGCGCCTTCTGCAAGTAATGACCGTTCTTCCGTTGCGGCTAACAATTCACCGACATATTGCGGGCCTTCCGGCCCATCAGGCGTCAGATGCGGGGCGCGCGCAATTTCGTCGGCGATCTCTTTGCGGGTTTTGAAGCAGCGATAGACGACGCTTTTTTCGCGCAAGGTGTTTAAGGCCGCTTCATATTCATTGAAATGATCCGACTGCCGGCGAACAGGTTCTTCCCATTCCAGGCCCAACCAGTCGAGGTCATCATAGATCGCCTGCTCGTATTCGAGACGGCAGCGCGTTTGGTCGATATTTTCAATGCGCAAAAGGAAGCGACCAGTAGATTTTTGAGCTGCGTTAAAGGCGGTCAGCGCTGAATATGCGTGCCCGAGATGGAGTAGTCCGGTTGGCGAAGGCGCGAAACGCGTCACAAAATTCGTCATGGCGTTCGTTTTAATGCGGCTCGCGTTCGCGCGACAGTCTTCAATGCTAAGCAACTCCCTGCTAGACTTATTCAAAGAGGGGCGATTGTGAGCGAATTCGACGATATTGACGAGGGCGCGGACGAAACGAAGGGGGACGCTCCTGCAGATGCTAATGAAGTTACTGTAACAACAGCTGAAGCTGACTGCCTTTCTTGCGGAAACCCGATTGGCGGGGCGTTTTGCACCTGGTGCGGACAAAAAAATGATGACTTAAGGCGCAGTTCATTTTTGCTGGCGCGAGACTTCATGCGCGACACCCTTGGTTTTGAATCACGAATGTGGCGCACCTTGGGTTTGATGGCGATTGCGCCCGGGCTTGTTCCAAAAAACTATGCACACGGTAAGCGGTCACGTTTCACGCCGCCGGTTCGAATGTTTCTGGTCGTCAGTTTTCTTTTCTTTTTGACCATTGCGATGACGAAGACGCTGTTCTTTGCGGTTGAGGTGCGAAAAGCGTCCCCGGTAGAACAAGAGGTTGTCGCCGCAATTAATGCTGACGCAAATGTCGAACTTCCGTCGTCCGGATTGGATTGCGGACTGAGTTTCGGATCACGATTTTTCGTCAAAGAAAAAGACCTGGAGCTAAATAGCGACCTTTGGGACGCGTGCCTCAAGAAGGTGCGTGATCAAGGGCGTGCAGAAATTGAAAATCCGCAGACTGACCAAAATGGCATTGAACTAAGCGGATCAAATATTTCCGACGGGCAAGCGATTGAAATCATGGAACGAATATTAACTGGCGCAGACTGGCTTGTCGCTGACCCAAACGCCCTAAACAATTCATTTAACAACTGGCTGCCGCGCATTCTATTGGCAATGACGCCAATTCTAGCCTTGGTTTTGACGCTCTTTGTAAGAGGCCGTGATGCGCTGGTTTTCGACCACTTGGTGCTGTCATTTTACACCCATGCAACCGCGTTTGCTGTCATTGCTGTTGCATTGGTTCTGGCGCAGTTAGGCGTGCCGCACACAGGGTTTGGGGCTTTCTTGGGCATTGGCGTTTATTATCTTGCGGCGCTTAAACGCGCTTATGGCCGAGGTTGGGTGAAGACCATTTGGACTGTCCTAATGTCCGGATTGCTGTACTGGGTGATCATGCTTTCAATAGTCATGGCGATTGTCGCCAACATTATCTGGCAGGCCTCTGGGTGACCTCAGCGGCGTTAGACCAAAGGCGATGCGCAAAGATTATGCTGCGGCGCCTCCAACGGTCAGTCGATCAATTTTGATTGTTGGCTGACCAACGCCAACCGGCACGCCTTGGCCCGCCTTGCCGCAGACGCCAATGCCCGGATCAAGGGAGAAGTCGTTTCCGATCATCGAAACCTTGGTCAAAACGCTTGGTCCATCGCCGATGAGGGCGGCGTTTTTCAGCGGCGCGCCGACTTTGCCGTTCTTCACGCGATAGGCCTCTGTGCAATTGAAGACGAACTTGCCGGAAGTAATATCAACCTGGCCGCCGGAGAAGTTGACCGCGTAAACGCCATCCTTAACGGATTTCAGGATTTCTTCCGGGTCATGATCGCCCGCCAGCATAAATGTGTTGGTCATGCGCGGCATCGGCTGGTGGGCGAAGCTTTCGCGACGGCCATTGCCGGTTGGGGCCATGCCCATGAGGCGCGCATTGAGCCGATCCTGAAGGTAGCCTTTCAGGATGCCGTCCTCGATCAGCACAGTTTCCGATGTTGGCGTGCCTTCGTCGTCAACGGTCAGGGAACCGCGCCGTCCCGCTATCGTGCCGTCATCGACAACAGTGACGCCCGGCGATGCGACGCGCTCGCCCAAGCGCCCGGCAAATGCTGATTCCGATTTGCGGTTGAAGTCGCCTTCAAGACCATGACCGACCGCTTCGTGCAGGAGAACGCCGGTCCAGCCGGGACCCAACACCACTTCCATTTCGCCCGCCGGCGCGGGTTCCGCCTCCAGATTTATGAGGGCCTGGCGCAGCGCTTCGTCGACTTGGCGCTGCCAGGCGTCGGCGCTGACATAGCGCGCATACCCCTCGCGGCCGCCGGCGCCATAGCTGCCGGATTCCTGTCGGTCGCCGTCACCGGCCGTGACAGACACATTCAGCCGCACAAGCGGGCGGAAATCGCGGATGATTTCGCCGCCGGGCCGCAGGATTTCCACCGCCGACCATTCGCCGGACAGAGACGCGGAGACCTGGCGCACCCGGTCGTCTTTTGAGCGGGCATAGTCGTTGATTTCTTCCAGCAGCTTGGTCTTCGCTTCGAACGGCATCTCTCCAAGCGGATTTTCATCCGGGTAGAGTTTCGTGTTGGTGCGCGCGGGGCCGTCGGCGATGGCGCCGCTCTTACCGGATTTCACCGCTTGGACCGCCGCGCCAGCGCGTTTCAATGCGTCTTCGGAAAGCTCTGAAGCGTGGGCGTAGCCGGTGGACTCGCCGCAGACAGCGCGCAGGCCAAACCCCTGATCGACATTGAAGCTTGCGGTTTTCAGCCGGTTGTCGTCGAAAACAAACGCCTCCGACTGGGCGTATTCCAGATACAGCTCGCCATCGTCAGCGCCGTTCAGCGCATCGTCGAGCACGCTCTGGGCGCGGTTACGGTCAAGGTCGGTGCGGGAGAAAAAATATGATTCTGTCATACGACAGATGTAGGATGAGCAGGGGACAACAGCAACGGCGCCATTGGTTTCATATCCCGGTCATTGAGGGCTCCGGCGCCTCTACAGTTATTTTTCGCGGTAATGTTGAGCGCTCATAAATCGGTTTTCGCAGCTCTTTAAGGCGCTCTGTCGCCACTGCGTAGGTTGGATTATGGGCGAGAGCAGCAGCGTAATCCGCGCGGGCGAGGCTCTCATGGCCCAGCGCCTCAAAGGCGAGACCACGGTTTGTTCTGACTTTGGCGACGACATTGATGTCCAGGTCTAGCGATGCGGTAAAGTCGTCGATTGATCGCTGATATTCGCCGATATTGTAGTAAATGACGCCGCGATTAGCGCGCACGCCAGCGCGTCTGCGTTGACTTAGGAGTTCGTTCTCAAGTGAGACGTTACACGGCTTCACCGCCTCATAATCTTCCCGGCCGTCTCGAGCGTTTTCGTAGCAAGCGCCGGCAAAAGGCGTCTTGTCTCCGAGCACAATTTTCATCTCCCATTCTTCCGCTTCGGATGCGAAGGCAGGGGTGATGAGGGCAATCCAAAAAAAGAATGCGGTGAGGGCTTTTGGGGTGGGCTTCATCATGACGGCCTCCTGAAGGGTGTCTTGCGTTTTCATATCTTATTGTTTTCTGACGCTGTATTCCATACCGGCAGACTTGGCCGCTGCGACCATTTTTCCTTCATTTGTGCAATGGCGCTGGCGGCGGCGGCGTCCTATAAGCGGGCGAAATTGACGCGCGGGGCTGGATCGGCGTATCGACCGCATTCAGTGCTGTCAAAGACGGTTATATCCTTCGAAATGCGAAGATGCAGGAATCAATGATGAAAAAACTGACCGCGATGTTGAGCGGACTGGGCGTATGGGCCGCCGCAACCGCCAGCGCCCAACTAACGCCGGGCGGCATAGCCATGCAGCCGGCGAACTCTGCGCTCGCAGAAGAAGTGCACTTTTTCCACAATGGCATTCTCTTGCCGATCATTACCGTGATCAGCCTGTTTGTGCTGGCGCTTCTGATCTGGGTGATCTTGCGCTATAATTCCAAGAGCAATCCGACAGCGCGCAAGTTCAGCCACAACACGCTCGTGGAAATCATCTGGACAGGCGTTCCGATTATCATTCTGCTTGTCATTGCGCTGCCGTCTTTCGAGCTTCTTTACAAAGAGGACGTCACGCCGGATGGAAAACAAATCGTCGCCACCGGAGATGGGCAGACCGCCGATTTTGTTTTTGCGAATGACTTTGCAGAAAGCCGGATGGTCTCGCGCCGCGACCACATACAGGTCATTCTGGATAACGGTTCCGAACAGCGTGTGCTTAAACACCGCGCGGATTACCGGTTGGAAGGTCTTGGCGAGGCGGAGGTTGTCGTCTCACTCGATGCGCCGCCGGCGCGTGGCGAGCGCGTAATTCTGCGCGGCGGGCGTTCAACGCAGAATGTATCCGGTTGCCCTAACGCGAAACGGTATTTTGACGCCTGCGAAAAAGAGATCGTGATGGCGCCGACCATGACCTTGAAAGTCAATGGTTATCAGTGGGGCTGGACTTATTCCTATCCTGACTTTGGCGATTTTGAGTTCTCGTCGAACATGTTGCCGGAAGATCAGACAACGCCGGAGCTTTACCGTCTGGAGGTCGATAATCGCGTTGTGGTGCCTGTGGGTGAAACGATCCGCATCACCACAACGGCGCGTGATGTTATTCACGCTTTCGCGTTGCCGGCCTTTGCGCTGAAGATTGACGCGGTTCCAGGCCGCATTAACGAGACATGGTTCAACGCTGAACGCGAAGGCGTTTACTACGGTCAGTGCTCTGAGATTTGCGGCGTGCGCCATTCCTTTATGCCGATCGCGGTTGAAGTTGTCTCGCGCCCGGCTTTTGAAGCCTGGGTTGACGGTCAGCGGGCGCTCGCCGGGCTCGATACCATGTTTGCTGATGAAAATGTTAAATTCGCGCAGGCTGAAAACGCCAACGCATCTGCGGAATAAGGAAGGTCTGGTATAATGGCTGAGGCACATGCAGCACACGGCGCCGGGGATCACGCCGATCACAAACCCTCCTTTTTCGTCCGGTGGTTCTTTTCAACCAACCACAAGGATATCGGCACGCTTTACCTGATCTTTGCGATTATCGCGGGCATCGTCGGCGGCGCCATGTCAGGTCTTATGCGGATGGAGCTCGCCGAACCGGGCGTGACCATTCTGACCCAGTTCACCGGCGGCGACCTCACCGCCGCGTCGAATTTTTACAACGTCCTGATCACCTATCATGGTCTCATGATGATCTTCTTCATGGTGATGCCGGCGTTGATCGGCGGCTTTGGCAACTGGTTTGTGCCGATCATGATTGGCGCGCCGGACATGGCCTTCCCACGCATGAACAATATTTCGTTCTGGCTTTACGGCGCATCGGGCATCCTGATTACTTTGTCTCTCTTTGCGCCGGGTTACGGCTCGCAGATCGGCTTTGGCGGCGGGTGGGTGCTTTATCCGCCCTTGTCCTCCAACACCGGGAGTCCCGGGCCGGCGATGGATCTTTTGATCCTTTCGCTGCACCTTGCTGGCGCGTCGTCGATCCTCGGTGCGATCAACTTCATCACCACGATTTTCAACATGCGCGCGCCAGGCATGACCCTGCACAAGATGCCGCTCTTTGCATGGTCCGTTCTGGTCACGGCGTTCTTGCTTGTTCTGTCGCTGCCAGTGCTGGCCGGTGCCATCACCATGCTGCTCACTGACCGCAATTTTGGCACGTCGTTCTTTGATTCGGCCGGCGGCGGCGATCCGATCCTGTACCAGCACCTGTTCTGGTTCTTCGGTCACCCGGAAGTTTACATCCTGATCCTGCCGGGCTTCGGCATCATCTCGCATATTGTTTCGACCTTCTCGAAAAAGCCGATTTTTGGTTATCTCGGCATGGCCTATGCGATGGTCGCGATTGGCTTTGTCGGCTTCATCGTCTGGGCGCACCACATGTATACGGTGGGCCTTAGCGTGAATATGAAAGCTTATTTCGTCGCCGCGACGATGGTGATCGCCGTGCCGACCGGCATCAAGATCTTCTCCTGGATCGCAACGATGTGGGGCGGCTCCATTGAGTTCAAAACACCGATGGTCTGGGCGATCGGGTTTATCTTCCTGTTCACTGTCGGCGGTGTTACGGGCGTCGTTCTCGCCAATGCCGGCATAGACCACTACATGCACGATACCTATTATGTCGTTGCGCACTTCCATTACGTGTTGTCGCTCGGCGCCGTATTCGCGATCTTCGCAGGCTGGTATTACTGGTTCCCGAAAATGACCGGCAAAATGTATCGCGAGTGGCTCGGCACTTTACATTTCTGGGTGATGTTTGTCGGCGTGAATCTGATCTTTTTCCCGCAGCACTTCCTGGGCCTGCAGGGAATGCCGCGCCGCTATATTGATTACCCGGAAGCCTTTGCGCTCTGGAATCAGGTCTCTACCTGGGGCTACTTCATCACCATCATTGGCATGGGTGTTTTCGCCATCGCCATGTTTGACGCCTTCTTCGTCTACCGCCGTAAGGCGGCCGACAATCCATGGGGAGTTGGCGCAACGACCCTGGAATGGACGCTGCCTTCGCCGCCGCCCTTCCACCAGTTCAATGAGCTGCCGCGCTTCGACAAAGGCGACGCCAAGGCGTTTTAAAAGGGCTAAAAAGCCACACGATCAAAAAACCCGCTGTTTCAGACAGCGGGTTTTTTTGTATGTGAAAAAAATTGCTGCGTCGCAGCGTGACGCAGTAAAAAAAATGTCGTTAACCTAAGTTAAAGAAAACTTAACGAAGCGAATAGGGGCGTTTCTCATGGAACTCATTTTTTCTGATATTCGGGCGGTGGCGGAATCAATTTTCCTTGGCGGCGACTGGACGTATCTCGCCATGGTTTTGGGAGCGCTGCTTGTGGGCGTTTTCGCCATGCGCAATCTTGGCCAGATCCTTTGCGTCAGCGTATTGGCGCTGGTCGTGTTAGCGATTGTCTGGCTCGTCTATGGCGGTGCGACAAGTGCGACGCCTTCTGATCCCGCAACTTGGATCGCGCAGTTGGAAGCCGGTTGGGCGTCCATGACCCAGACATCCGGTTCAATCCTGGTCGGCTATTTGGTTACGTTTGCAGTTGTGATCGGTGTTTTGTTTCTTGGGAAGTCATTGCTTTTCAGAGGGTAGATCGATCTTGCGTCGCTGGGGATGGAGAACACGCGGCTTACTTGATCGCGTGTTCTCAAAGTCTTCTGGGGAAGGGCTTGGCGAAGCGAAATTTGGTGGAGGGGGCATATGCTCGAAATGATTTTGAACGACGTTCTGTCGATTATTCGCGGGACTTTTTTGAATGGCGACTGGATCAGCATCCTGATTGCGGTCGGTTCAGTGTTGATCGCCGCCCTGGTGATGCGCCGCGGCACGCAGATCGGGTCGATGACGCTGCTCGCGCTGACATTATTTGTAATCGGTGGCTATTTGCGCGGGGTCTTTGCCGGCCCAACGCCTGAAAGCGGAACCGTTACCGGCGGACGGCTGGTCAATCAGCTGGAAGCGAGCTGGGGCGTTTTCATGAATCTGACCGCGGCGACCCTGCTGGCGTATTTTATCGCCTTCATGCTGATGATCCTGATCCTTTTCGGGACGAAGTCGGTTTTTGGCCGCGGCTAAAAAGCGCCGCTACCCAGCCATCTTGAAAAATCTGGCGCTGCGCGACAACGCGGCGCTTTGATTTCGTCAAATGAGTATTTCCCCAAGAGCGTCTTTGGGGCATAAGCCGCAGCATGACCAATATGCTTGTAAAACCTGCCCAATATGACCTAGCCGGTCCCCGCGATTATTTTGCGCTTTTGAAGCCCCGCGTCATGTCGCTGGTGATCTTTACGGCGCTGGTCGGCATGGTGTTGGCGCCGGGGACGCTCCATCCCGTTCTGGCGGCGGTGGCGCTTTTCTCGATTGCGGTCGGCGCAGGCGCATCGGGCGCACTGAATATGTGGTGGGACGCGGATATCGACGCGATTATGTCGCGCACATCAAAGCGGCCAATCCCGGCGGGACGCGTGCCGAGCGCAGAAGCGGCGGCGTTTGGCGGATTTCTCTCGGCGCTGTCTGTGGCGCTGTTGGCGCTGGCGTCAAACTATTTCGCGGCTAGCCTGCTGGCTTTCACCATCTTCTTTTATGTCGTTATTTATTCCATGTGGCTGAAACGCTCGACACCGCAGAACATTGTTATTGGCGGCGCAGCCGGCGCGTTGCCGCCGGTTGTCGGCTGGGCTGCGGTTTCCGGCGGTGCGCCGCTGGAGCCATGGGTACTGTTTGCTGTGATCTTTCTCTGGACGCCGCCGCATTTCTGGGCGCTCGCGCTCTATAAGCAAGGCGATTATGAGCGCGCCGGCGTGCCTATGCTTCCGGTTGTCGAGGGTGATCGGGCCACCCGCCGTCAAATTTTTGGGTATTCAATCGCGCTCGCGCTTTCCGGCGTCGCCCCATATGCAATCGGCATGGCGGGGCTTATTTATCTTTTCGTTTCGGGGCTTCTTGGCGCCATGTTTGTCTGGCTTGCCTGGAAAGTGCTTCACACTGACGAAACCGACCAGATACCGGCGCGACAACTTTTTCGGTTCTCGATCATTTATTTGTTTGCGATTTTCGCGACGATATTGCTTGAACGGATGACAGGTCTCCATGGATAGGGATGCCGAAAAGAATGCGCCCCCAAAGGGAGGCGCGGTGCTGACGCCTGAAGAGTTGAAACAGCGTAAGCAACGCAATGTTGCAATCGCACTTGGCCTTTTGGCGTTTATCGTGATCGTGTTTGTGGTCACGATCGTGCGTATTGGCGGCTCGGTGGCTGAACGCTCTTTTTAACTGGCTTTGACAATGGAAAACGCTGCGAAAAATCGAAAGACCGCAATGATTGTCTCAGGCGTTGCTGCGGGCATGGTTGCGCTTTCCTTTGCGGCGGTGCCGGCTTATCGCGCATTCTGTCAGGTGACCGGCTGGGGTGGAACAACCCAGCGCGCAGAAGCCGAAGCCGACCGCGTTGTCGCCCGCGACATCACCGTGCGTTTCGATGCAACGGTCAGTCAGGGCCTTGCCTGGCGGTTCAAGCCCGAGCAACCTTCCCAGACTCTCAAGATCGGCGAAACCGGGCTTGCTTTCTATGAAGCGGAAAATCTCACCGGCAAGCCTGTGACGGGGCGTGCGACGTTCAATGTGTCGCCCGCCAAAGCAGGGATCTATTTCAAAAAGATCGAGTGCTTCTGTTTTACTGAGCAGACCCTGCAGCCGGGCGAAAAAGTTTCCATGCCGGTAACGTACTTCATCGATCCCGAGCTGGCGGACGATAAGAACCTTGATGAAGTCCAGACCATTACGCTCGCCTATACTTTCTTCGTCTGGGACGACGCGCCGCAAACGGCCAGCCTTGGCGGCGCAAGGTAAGGCCCATCGTCTCCGGTCTGAAGTGTCTGTCAGGCCTTGCTCTGGCTGCGGCTGAATAGCGCGGGCTGGACGGGCGGCGATGCTTGGATTTTACCGCCGCGCCAGTATAGAAAACCCTTCAATATTTAGGATTTTTCTGAGAATAGGGGCGATCTATGGCCGGCGCTGAAGTCAAACACGAATATCATCTGGTCAATCCAAGCCCGTGGCCGCTGGTCGGGTCGGTCGCCGCCGCGACGATGATGATCGGCGCCGTGACCTGGATGAAGTCAGGCGCGAACGAATCGGGCCTCTTCGGGATGCAGGGGCCATGGCTCTTTCTGATCGGCTTCGCGGTCATTCTGATAACGTTTGTCGGCTGGTGGCGGGATGTCATCAAGGAAAGTCTGACCGGCGAGAATACCTCGACCGTCGTGCGCTTGGGTCTGCGTTATGGAATGATCTTGTTCATCGCTTCGGAAGTGATGTTCTTTGCGGCATGGTTCTGGGCGTTTTTCGGCGCAGCCTTGTTTCCAGGCGCGGGCGATCCTGTATTGCTGGCCGATGGAACGCAGATGCTCAACCCTAATGGCGATCCGGCCTTTATCGGTAATGACGGACGCGTTCACGCGACGGGCGCCGTATGGCCGCCGGTCGGCGTTGAACCATTGAGCGCATGGGGTTTGCCGCTGATCAATACGCTGGTCCTATTGCTTTCCGGGACGACCGTTACGTGGGCGCACCATGCCGTTCAGCACAATGATCAAAAAGGCCTGGTTCAGGGCCTGATTATGACAATTGTGCTCGGACTATTCTTTACCAGCCTGCAGGCGGTTGAATATTACGAAGCATTGTCGCTCGACATGTTTAAGTTTTCTGGCGGCGGCATCTATGGCGCATCGTTCTTTATGGCGACCGGTTTCCACGGTCTGCATGTGATTATCGGGACGATCTTCCTGATCGTGTGTCTCTTCCGGGCGTTGGCCGGACACTTTACGCCTGAGCGTCATTTCGGTTTCGAGGCGGCGGCCTGGTACTGGCACTTTGTCGACGTTGTCTGGCTGTTCCTGTTCGCCTTTATCTATGTTCTCGGCAATCAGGGCCTTTTGTCGTAAGGTTGCGGAACGCAATCTGAAAGGAGGGCGGTTCATGCGCTCTCTTCAAATCCGGGCTTTTTTAATCTTTGCCGGTTGTGTGTTGTTGACGGGTTGCCTTGTGTCCGAGGAGCCGGTTCTTGACGCATCGAACGGGCGCGCGAGGCCTCTCGGCGAGGGTCTGCATCTCATGTGTCCGGTCAATGACGAGGCAGATGAATGTCAGTCCATGACTGTGGAGCGTGACGCCACAGGTCTTTACAGCTTTGTTTCGGAAAGCGAGGCGCCGACCAGCATGCGCTTCCGGCGCATCGGGCGTCACGGCTACGCGGCGCAGTCGCAAGAAGATGACGGATACGCCTATTATTATGGCGCCGGAGACGCCCGCCGTTTTCGCCTGATAATGATGATGTGTTCGGATTTGCAGGCGGCTCTTCGCATGCGTTTAATTGAGCGCGGCGATCTTGAAACACAAGACGATAACTTTGAGACCTGTATCGTCAAAAGCCGTAACGGTCTGACGGCGGCGGCGAAAGCCTATCATCGCGGCGAGGTGGAAAACGAAGAGGAAATCGCATTTGTGCTCACGCCGGAGCCTGATAACGAATGACCTATTACCCGCCGATTTCTCCTTACGCCGCCGGGCTTGGCGGCAAATGCCCCCGCTGTGGGCAGGGGGCGCTGTTCGACGGATTTCTGGGTTTGCGCCAGCAATGTGCGATTTGCGGACTTGATTATACGAAGGCCGATTCCGGCGATGGTCCTGCGGTGTTTGTCATTTTCATCGTTGGTTTTGCCGCTGTCGCCGTCGCTTTTATTGCCCGCTTTGCCTGGTATGCGCCGATCTGGCTGGCGTTCCTGATCAGCGCCGGCGGCGCAACGGTTTTGACTCTCACCCTGTTACGGCCGCTCAAAGCAACGCTCATCGCCTTGCAATATGCGAATAAGGCGGCCGAAGGCCGGCTTGAAGACGAATAATGCTCTCAGGCCGATATTTTCACTTCCGTCCTGTACTGACGGTCTTCGCAGCGCTGGGACTAGCGATTTTGGTTTCGCTTGGCATGTGGCAACTCAAGCGCCTGCAATGGAAGCTTGGTCTGATTGAAAAGGTGGAACAGCGCCTTGATGCTGCGCCTGTTTCCTTTGAGGAAGCCGTTCGTCGCGCCGAGGTCGGCGAGGACATGGAATATGTCCCGGTGCGTTTTTCCGGGCGTATCAATCAGGTTGATAGTGCGCGTGTTTTTGGATCGTATGAAGCGGCGCCAGGTTATTATTACTTTGCGCCGGTTAAAGGTCAGAGCGGGCGTTCCGTCTATGTAAATTTCGGCTTTGTGCCGCAGTCTTTATCCAAGTTTCGATTGTTTGAAGAGTCGAGCGCAAAAATGGCGGCGATGCAAGTCACCGGCCTTTTTCGAGCTGCGGAACAGCCTTCGCCGCCTGCGTCCTGGTTTCGGTCCGTTGAACAATCTGCGGATGGATTATGGTTCGTACGCAATCCGTCTCGGTTTGCACAAAGCACAGGCGTAGAGACGGTTCCCTATTATATCGACAGTTTCGCTATGGAAGGCCGCGAATGGCCTATGGGCGGTACGACGCGCCTCGATTTTAATAATCGTCACCTTGAATATGCGCTGACCTGGTTTGGCCTTGCTGCGACCTTAATCGGCGTGTGGTGCGCTTTTTCCTTGCCAAGACGATAAATTTTAAATAACTTTAAAAAATAAAGCTTAATAGCTGACTGGCCTGTTTTTGGTCCATGTGCGCCTGCAGCGCAGGCTGCGCTTGACCTAGTGCGGCCGTCGTTAAGGAGAGCGGCGATGTCTCTGCAGCCACTGCTTGATGCGCCATGGGTAATACAAGTGCACGCCTTCAGCGCGGCGGCGGCGTTTTTACTTGGTCTTGTTCAATTTACTGCGCCGAAAGGAACGTTGCCGCATCGCGCGTTCGGCGGCCTGTGGGTTGTGATCATGAGCGTGATTGCGATCTCCAGCATCTTCATTCGCCCCTCGCTATATCCTGGATTGCCATTCATCGAGTGGTTTGGGCCAATCCATATCTTCACCACACTGACGTCATATGGGATCATACATGGCGTCATCCTGTTGCGTCGTGGCGGTAAGGCGTTGAAATATCATTCCCGGCCCTTCACCAGCATCTATATTGGCGGTTTGATTGTTGCCGGCGCTTTTGCGTTCCTTCCCGGGCGCATTATGCACGCCGTCGTTTTCGGCGCGTGATGCGGTGAAAATTTTCGTTACATCCTAAGGTCATGACGATGAGTAAGCCGAAAGCCCTCAGTCTGGTGCGGCGATGCCTATTTTTGATTTCAGCGCCGGTCGTTTTTATTAATTTCGCCCTCCCGTTACGGGCGGAAGACTTGGGCGCAACCGCATTCCAGATTGGAATTTTGTATGCGCTTTTTACTGCATCCGTGTTTGTGATCCGCCCGATTGTAGGGTTTGGACTGGATCACATCGGGCGCAGGCCGATTTTCATTGCGGCGACGCTTTTTTATCTCGGCGCAAACCTTCTTTATACGTTGAGCGAGACTGTCACAGCGCTTTACATTGCGCGGCTTTGTCAAGGACTGGGCTTTGCGTTTCTGGCGATAACAACAGAAACGATCACATCGGATTTGACAGAACCGGATGGCCGCGGCGCGGCGATGGGCGGCAACATCGCCAGTCAGACGCGAGGCGGTATGGTTGGCGGGTTTATCGGCTTTGGTCTCGTCGGCGCCTTGCCGCTTCAGGCCTGGTTTTTTTCTTTCGCAGTATTTTCTGTGACCGCGGTGCTGGCGGTGGTGTTTGCGTTTGCCTTCATCCCTGAAACCAAGACCAGTGCATGGGAGAGAGCGACGAAGCAATCTTTTGAGCCGCCGAAAGGGTTCGCGCGCGTTCTGGCAATTATCTTTCTCGCCGCTTTCGCAGGCGCGACAATCCAGCCCTTTTACCTGATTTACCTGCGTGAGCGGTTCGGGCTCGAACTCTATCAGCTTGCTGTCGCCTTTCTACCGATCGGGATCGTAGCCGCCATTCTGCCGGTTTGGTTGGGGCGCATTACCAACAGGCTCAGCCGAACGACGGCAATGGCGATCGGATTAGGCGCGCTGGCGCTGGTTTACGTCGCGATTCCAAACATCACGGGTTTATACTGGGTTATCGGGGCGTTCGTTGCGTCATCCATTGGCGGCGTTTTGGCGGAACTGACGAAAAGCGCCTGGATTGGGGATCTTTCAGGTAAAGGCGCAGAGGGTCGGACATTTGGCGTCGCTGCGCTCGCAAGCGGCGCCGGGGCCGCGCTTGGCCCCCTGGCCGGCGGCGCCATCTATGATGGTTTCGGCAGAGAGTATTTATTTTATTTCGCTGTCATGTCGCTGGCGCCAGCGCTGTTGTTGGCCGTCTCGTTTGGCGCCGGGCAGCGACGCAAAAGCCTGACGCTTTAAGGCGAAAGTTTTACTCCCCGCTTCTCAACTTCCTCTCATAGGCATTCACAAGCGTCATGTATGGATTGACCTGATCGAAGATCGGGTCGGTGTCCTCGTCCGGCGCATAGTTCTGATACATCTCAAAATGAAGATGATAAGTAGTCGGGACCGGGTCGCCCGATGAATTGAAAAAATCGTTTGAGACTTTGCCGATCCGCTGACCCTTTGTGACAAAGGCCCCGTCCGCGACGGCGAGTTCATCCATCTTTAAATGCATATAGCGATAAAGCGTACCGTCATCCGTTTGCAGCTTGACGGTGTATCTCGAACTTTCCGGCGCGATGATGCGCCCATCCTCCACCGCGACCGCCCAGTGCGTATTGTCAGTTTCAGGGATGCAGGTGGCGGCGCGGATATCGACACCTTCATGGCCGCCATCGGGGCACATGATCTGGTTGCGCGACCGCGATTCGCAGAACGTGTCTTGCCAGGGATAATCATAATTTGAAGCCTCGCACTGGCCGCCGTTCATGCCGTTGAGCGAGCCCTGGCTGCCGCCATAACGATAGACCTGGCTGTTCAAAAACGCGGGATCTTCTAGCGGGAAATCAATATCGGGTCTGTAAATCGTTGTATCCGCATGGCCTGGTCCCGATTGTGGCAGCAGATCGCCGGCGGGCACATAGCTGAAGACGCTGCCATTTTCATCGGTGAGAAAATCGTCATCCGGCGTTGGGTCAACAGGATCCGGATCGTTCGACGGCTCATCGACAGGGGGCGCATCCGGTTCCGGGCTCGCTTCATTGCCGCAAGCGGTCAGGAGCAGGCAGGATGCAGCAGCGGCCAGAATGGTTGCGAGATTGCGCATTATTCGTCTCCCGCAAGTTCAGGGTTCGCAAGGATCAACGATTGCGCGAGTCCTGTAATATAGTCGTCAGCTGAGCAGCGCTGATCGCCCGCGGGATCGCCGCACTCAATCGTCATCACATAACCGCATCCGAATTTTGAGAAACTCAAATCAACGCCAAAGTCATTGCGGCTGATATGATAAGGCGCACGCGTGCCGGGCAGTCGCGGTGGGCCTTCGGCAATGCGTTTGCGGAAAGCGACAACATCGGGGTCGCCGCCAATGACGCGATTGCAGGTGCCTGTCATGGAAAAGCCGGCATCGGCGTCAATCGCGGCTGTCGCGGTATAAACATTCCGCATGCCATATATTTTTATTTTGTCCCGAATGTCCGGATGCGCCGGGATGAGTACGGGAAGAAGGACGCGATCAACCTCCTCTTCGTCGGCATTCTCAAGACGGCTCGCTGCGACGGCGCGCAGCCCCGGCGGCGGTGGGGGCAAACGCTCCCCAGCGTTGGGCCCGCGCGCTGCGCTTTGCTGTGTGGGATCATCTTGACGAGATGCATCGTCGTTTCGTGTCCGACGTAAATCGTCACGCAGCGCCGAAAGGTCCGGAGTACGAGGTACAAGGCGTGCGCGATCAGACGGCGCGTCGCCGGCGGCGCGTATTTCCGCTGCTGGCGGTATGGCGGGGATGCGTACGGCCTTGCGTTCCAGTTCGCGCTGCAAGGCTTCCGCATCATCGGCGTTGCGCGTCTGCGCGATGGCAAATGGCGTAGCCGCAACGATTAATGCTGTCGCCGCCAGCAAAAGGCTTGTGTTTTTCATGGCGCCCCTCCCCAGGCCGACCATTGTTCTTAGCGCTCCGTGAGTTTGAACTCAATGCGCCGGTTTTGCGCGAGCGCGGTGGCGCTGAACCCGGATACGATTGGCGACGTTGATCCGGAACCGGTTGCGAGCAGGCGTCGGCCCGGCACGCCGCGGCTGTCGAGATATTGAACTACGGCGATGGCGCGCTGTGCGGAAAGATCGAGATTGGAATCAAACAGGGCGCGGCATGAAGGACCGAGCGGCGAGGCGTCAGCATGACCGTCGACGCGCAAGACCCAGTTTACTTCCGTCGGAATGTCGCCCTGAATATCGAGAAGTGCGCTGGCCAGCTTGTCGAGCTCCAGCATGCCGGCGTTACCGAGCGTTGCTGAGCATGACCCAAAAAGAATATCGCTTTCAAAAATAAATCGATCGCCAACAACTTTAATATCCGTGCGTTCACCCAGCGCCTGGCGAAGCGCCTCAAAGAAACGCGAACGGACTTCCTGCAGCTCCTGCACCTTGCGGGCAAGCGCGGCGTTGAGGCGTTGAGAAAGGTTTTCGATCTGCGCCTGCTGTTCGCGGTCCTTGGCTTCGGCGGCTTCGAGCGCTTCCTGAATGCTTGCTAGCTGTCGGCGAAGGGCCGCGATCTGGGCGTTGAGCGTCGCGATCTCACTCTTTTGTTCTTCGGAAAGAGCCTTTTCCGCTTCGAGTTCTTCGGCGGATGCAGCGATCGCCGCCTGGCTTGTCGCGAGCGCTGCGCCAAGACCCGCCAGCTCTGCATCTTTTTGTGCAATCGTATCTTCCAGTGAGAGAACTTGCGCCTGCAGGCGTTCGCGTTCGCTCTGGGCAAGGCCAAGCTGGTCATTGAGGCTGTTGATCTGCGCGATCAAGCGCGCCAGTTCGTCGTCCTTTGAGGCAAGCTCATCCTTGACCGTTTGCAGGCGGTCGCCGAGATAAAACTGCGCGACTACAAAAATCGACAATACGAACATCAGCACCAGGAGCAACGTTGACAGCCCGTCAACGAAGCCTGGCCAGATATTGGCCTCGCTTCTCGTGCGCCTGCGCGCCATGGGCTACTCTCCGCCGCCGAAGCGGATCAGCGTTCGATTAAGGGCGCGGATTTCATCTTTCAGCTCCGCCATCTGACCGGCCTGCGCCTTGATGTGCGTTTCGGTATTGGCGGCCAGCGCCGCTTCAATGGCCGCTGCAAGAACCTCGTTGTCTTCAAGCGCGTATTGTGCGCCGCCTTTTCCAGCTGCGGCGCGCACAGTCTCGGTCATACCGGCGAGCCAGTCTTCGAGGTCGGTGTAAAACCGGTTTTGCGCCTGGCCGGCCTGTAAATCGAGAAAGCCGACAATCAGGCTGCCGCCAAGGCCGAAGAGCGATGATGAAAACGCCGTACCCATGCCTGACAACGGCTCTTTCAGATTGCTGATCAACTGGGCGACCGCGTCTTCTGCGGCGCCGGATGTTGTCGCCAGGCCGTTGATGGTGGCCGCGACGGCGTTGACGGTTTCCAAAAGTCCCCAGAATGTACCGAGGAGGCCGAGAAACACCAGGAGGTTCATGATGTAGCGGCCCATCTCGCGGCCTTCATCCATCCGTGTACCAATAGAATCAAGGATTGCGCGGCTTGACTCCGGCGACATCCGGCTGGAGCGCGTATCGGCATCGAGCAGCAGCTTCGCCATAGCGTTGATGAGGCTTGGCGCGCGGGGAAGGCGCGACCGGCCAGGATCGACGGACTCGCGAAACGCCTCGACCCAGCGAACCGCCGGGGCGATGACGCCTGCCTGCCTCAGATTGTAGATGACGCCGATGGCGAGCACGCCGAGGATTAGGCCGTTCAGCGCCGGATTGGCGTTGAATGCGTCGAGCAGAAGCGGCGTTGGCTGCGGGCTCCAGGGCGACAGATAATAAATGACTGCTCCTACGCCCAGTAGGAACAAGATCATGTTCATAATGTAGCGACCAGGCCGGACAAACTTCACCGACCGTTCAAGCGAGCGCGCCATGAATACCCCTTTGGAAACCACCCCGTCAGCTGGCTAGTCTAATTCAAAAATTACGCCGCGTGAACGCAGCAGGGTTAATGGCCGTATTTTTTCGCCGACTGGTGCTGTCCGGGCGCAGTGAGGACAGGATTTTGGGGCGGGACCCGCAGTTGCGCACTAGTTGCGCTTTTTTGTTGACATGACAGTAAAATTACACTTATATGACACTAATGTGACATATCGATAACAAGAATAAGGAGAAAAATCATGTCGATAAAAGGCGCAATCATTGGTTTTGCAACGGCTCTGGCGTTTGCAGGGGCCGCCATCGCAGCAGATTTCGGCCCGGTGCCGGCGGATTATGAATCAGCCGTTGAGGGCTATTTTGCCGAACGTCTGGAGGACCCACGCTCGGCCCGGTATCAATACCGCAGCGAGCCGTATCAGGTTTTTGCCGACCTCAAGGGATATGAGGGCATGCCTTGCTGGGCGGTCGATGTTCGCGTGAAAGCGCGTCTTCCCGGCGGCGGCTATGGCGGTTATGTCGCCTATACGGTGATCTTCCTCGATGGCGAGGCGATCGCGCTGGAAGAGGACCTCGCCCGGATGGTTCGCGCATAAACGAAACAATCCCAACAAAAGTTTGAAGCGTTTCCACCATCAGGCGGAAACGCTTTTTTATATTTAGAGATCGTCGATGTTTCTGATCTCGACCGGGCCAATTTCCAGCGCGCGGATATCGGCCTCGATTTTCTCCTTGTCGCCGACAATCAGCCAAACAAGGCTTTCGGGATGAATGACTTCACTGGCGGCTGAAGAAATCTGCGCCGCGTTCAGCGCCTGATATTTGCCTGTCAGCGTTGATGGATAGTTCCATGCGCGCCCGTATCGCGCGCTTGACACCAGACTGCCAAGCACGTCGTCAGCGGTTTCGAAGGCGCCCGGCAGTGAGCGGGTATTGCTGAGGATCACGCGTTCAATCTCATCCGCCGTCGCAGGGCGCGTAGTTTTGTAATCGTTCAGTTCCTTGACGAGTTCGGCGAGGGACTCTTTTGTTTTGTCCGTCTGAACCGGCGCATAGACCATCCATGGCCGCTGGCCGCGCGCGCCCTGGAAGAATGTGTACGCGCCGTATGCCCAGCCTTTTTCCTCGCGCAGGTTCATATTCACCCGTGCGGAGAACTGTCCGCCAATCACATCGTTCATGGCGCTGATCGCGACACTGTTCGGCGCGTTCGAGGGGGGCGCTACATGGCCTGCAAGGATCAGTGACTGCGGCGACCCGGGCTTGTCGACGATGATGACTTTCGCCTGCGTCGGCAGCGCTACAGTTGCGATGTTCTTTTGCGGCAGGGGCGTGGATGGCGCGCGCCATCCGCCGAAGACTTGTTCCAGAATGGGTTGAATTTCATGAAGCGACGTATCGCCGACAACAAAGATCGTCGCATTGTCGGGGCGCAGCCAGGTTTCATGAAAGCCGACCAGATCGTCGCGTGTCAGCGACGTGATAGATGCTTTCGTGCCCGACCCGGTGAAAGGAACGCCATAGGCGTGATCCGCGCCGTAGATTTCAAGCGGCAGTTCACGCAGCGCCAGTTGCACCGGACTCGCCTTTTCCTGATCGATTGCAGCAAGCCAGCGGGTGCGCAGCTTATCGATCTCGGTTTGCTCAAACGCAGGATTGCGCAGAACATCCGCCAAAATATTGAGTGACGCCGCGAGGTTTTCTTTCAAGGCCGACATCGAAACCCCGGTTGTGTCGAGCGTTGACCCCGCGCCTAACGTGGCGCCCAGACCTTCCAGCGTCTCCGCGATTTCGAGCGCGCTGCGTCGGGCTGTGCCTTCATCGAGCATCGCACCGGTGAAAGATGCGGCGCCTAGCTTGCCGCCATCGACGGAATCAGCTGCGTAGCCAGCGTCAAACTGGATTGATGTTTCAATAACCGGAATCGCATTGCGTTCCGCAAGCACCACCTTCATCCCGTTCGACAATACAGCTTCCTGAACGGCCGGGAAAACAAGCTCCGGTGAATTATCAATTCCAGGCAGCCCGGCGGTGCGGTCTACTGACGAGGGCGTTGTTGTATAATCTTCATAGGGAAGAATATCGAGCTGATAATAGCCGGCGTTCATAACGTCGCGTGCGGCGCGCAACACGTCCTGCGCAGACGCCTCTTCAACCCAGTCTAGCTGTTTTAGAATATGTCCGGGATCACCGGCGTAAAGTTCGCCTTCGGCGAGCGCTCCCGCCTTGCCGCCAAATCCGCCGACTTTTTCAAGTCCGCGAATGACGCTTGCCTTAAGGCTGGTCTTGGCGCGCGTAAGCTCTTCGCGCGTCGGTCCTTTCGCGAGAAACGCGTCCACGACGCCTTCCATTTCGCGTTCTACAACTTCAAGGTCTGCGTCGCTGGCGGCGTCGACGGTTACTGAATAAAAGCTCAACAATTCCTGTCCTTGCATATTTGCTGAGGCGGATGTTGCGATCTGCAATTCGTCGACGAGTTTGCGATAAAGACGAGAGGTTTTGCCGCCGCCAAGGATGTCCGCTGCGAGGCTTAGCGACACGGCGTCTTTCGTGGTGCGCCCCGGCGCCACCCAGTTGCGGTCAAGGCGCGGCTGGGGCACGCGGTCGAGCATGATTTCGCGCTTATTCACATCAAGTTTGGGCGCATTTGACTTCGCCTGCGTCAGCGGCGGGCCAGCTTCAATGTCGCCGAAATATTTTTCAACCAGCGGACGCGCGCTTTTCGCGTCGATGTCGCCGGCAAGTACTAAGACTGTATTCGCCGCGCCGTAATATTCGTTGAACCAGCCTTTGACATCTTCCAGCGACGCCGCGTCGAGATCTTCCAGTGAGCCGATGGTCGAATGGCTGTATGGGTGTCCTTCCGGCAATAATCCTGCGAGTACGGAATATTCCGCGCGGCCATAGGGCTGGTTGTCGCCCTGGCGTTTTTCGTTTTGCACAACGCCGCGCTGGTTATCGAGTTTTTCCTGGGTTACTGCACCAAGAAGGTGCCCCATGCGGTCGGATTCCATGAACAGGACGCGATCGAGCGCCGGCGTTGGCACGGTCTGGAAATAATTTGTGCGATCGAACCAGGTTGTGCCGTTGGCATCCGTCTGACCGGCTTCTTCCATAGGCGTATCCCAGTCGGGCACATTTTCCGATCCGCCAAACATCAGATGTTCGAAAAGGTGCGCAAAGCCGGTTTTGCCTTCCGGCTCGTCCTTGGAACCCACATGATACCAGATCGATACCGCGACCACCGGCGCCTTGCGGTCTTCGTGGACAATAACGGTCAGTCCGTTATCCAGCTGAAATTTTTCATAGTTGAGATCGATATCAGCTGATAACGCAGGCGCTGCCGATAAAATGCAGGCGGCGCACAGGGCGGTCAAAAGGCGCATGAAGAAACTCCAAATGGCTGGACAGTAGAATAGTCGAAAAAGCTACCCACTTTTGAGACCCGGGGCGATGCGGTCAAGCCTATACGTATTTATTGGTCGCAATAGGGTAACGCTTCGCCGCGCCAGGCGACACGGCGTTGTCTTGAATTTATCGAGGGGCGCGTTTGGCGAGAATGCGCTGCAAGGTGCGCCGGTGCATGCCGAGACGACGTGCTGTTTCCGACACATTGTGATCGCAGAGCTCGTAAACCCGTTGAATGTGCTCCCAGCGGACACGGTCGGCGGACATCGGATTTTCCGGCGGTGCCGGACGCTCGCCGGGTCTTGCAAGCAACGCCTTTTCGACATCGTCCGCATCCGCCGGTTTTGAAAGGTAATCGATGGCGCCGGCTTTGACGGCTGCGACCGCCGTTGCGATGTTGCCGTAACCTGTCAGCATGACAACGCGGCAGTCTTCGCGCTTGTCATGGATTTGATTGACAATATGAAGACCGTCTCCGTCTTCGAGGCGAAGATCCACTACGGCGAAGGCCGGTGTTGTGTCCTGAAGCACTTTTGCAGCGTCGGCGACGCCCGCCGCGAGGATCGGCTGAAAGCCGCGCTTTTCCATCGCGCGGCCCAGGCGGTTACGAAATGGCTCGTCATCGTCAACGATTAAAAGCGTTGCATCCGCCGGCAGCGATCTCGCTTCATCGCCGGATTCCTCGAAGCTGGTCATCGTCTGGTCATCCATAGGGCTTATATCTCGTTACTGGTCGTTAGATGCGCTTTTTAACGATATTTTTCAAGCAATTGGATCGGCGGAAAGGGCGTTTATCGGCCAATTTGCCGTGACCGCCGCGCCCGCCTGGGCGGGAGTGTCTCCCCAGCGTCTGTTTTCGAAAGCGACGTCAGCGCCAGTGCCTTCCAAAAGGGTTTTTGCAATGAAA
>JBCCUQ010000008.1:0-84951 GCA_039196665.1 Pseudomonadota bacterium
AACTAAACTACGCTTTTCGCATTAAAATTTAAAAATTAGTATTTACCCTTAGCGTTTTCTTTTTGGGGCTCACAATTTTTAATATTGGCGTTGGTTAAAACCCGTAAAAAAAAAAACGCGCCCCACATTTTGTTGTGCGCCGCTTCGTTTATTGTCTCTTTGGTGAGGAGCTTACAGCTGCAAGTTCACGCCAAATAAGATAAAGCGACCAGCTGGGTCATAAGTGCCCGGGAACGTATCGCCGTTACCCGGCGCCGTACCAGCGACCGTCGACAGTTCTGGGTCACGTCCGAAGACGTTCTGAACACCAGCCCGCAGCGTCAAGTTCTCGCGAACATAGAACTGTGCGGCGAGGTCCAGATACTCAGCGGAGTCCAGATTGTCGTCGAGGATGTTGCCTGACGGTGTGAACGTACCACCGGTTTGCTGTCCAGCGGCCAACTCAACACCGCTGAAGTGACGCCACGTGGCCGTGATGTCGATGTTCCATGGTGTCTGCCATGTTGTCAGCAAACGATGACGGTATTCAGGGTTCGGGCCGCCGCAACCGCCGCGATACAAGCCCTTACACTCAACCGTTGTCGTCACGCCCGGAACCGGGATCGATGACAGTTCCATCAGGAAGGTCGAGACATAGTTGAAGTTCATTGAACCCCAGCCGCCAAGACCAACATCCGCCATGTCGAGGCCGTAGGAAGCCGACACGTCAATACCGCGCGTATCAACCTGCGCGATGTTGACCACGGTCGCCTGAACACCAGCGAACTGGAATGGCGAGCCTGCCGGCGGAACCGGGCTGGCGAAGAGTGAACCGTCACGGTCACGCTGGACCAGGCTACAGAACTGAGGATCACCAGTCTGCACACACTGGGTAAGCGTGGTTAGCGGCGGAACGTTTGTGATGGCGTCCTTGATCGAGATGTCGAAGTAATCGACCGAGACCGTCAGACCGTCAATCCAACGCGGCTGCATCACAACACCGAACGTATAGGTGTTGGATTTTTCCGGGTTGAGGAGCGGGTTACCACCGGTAACAGCATTTTCCTGCTGCGCCGGGTTAACAGGCAGCGTGCCGAACTGAGCCGCTGAAAGCCCTGTAAACGCACACTGCGCTGCCGTTGCGGTCGGAGCCGGAACAGGCGTCAACGGATCCAGGTCACCCGCGCACGGGTCAACCGCGTTGAACAGGCCAGTGTTTTGCGCACTGAACAGGTTGAAGACGTTCGGCGCACGCACCGCACGCTGGAACTGACCGCGGAAGCGGAGGTCAGAAACAGGCGTCCAGCTGATCCCGGCCGCAAAAGTATGCGTGTCGAAGTCAGTCTGTGCTGTCGCATCCGAATCTGTCGTGTAGTTCGAATAACGGTAAGCGCCGTTGATGCCGAACTCTTCGAAGAAAGGCTTGCCTTCGATGATCGGGATCTGGGTTTCCGCAAAGAGTTCCCAAACGCTGACTTCACCCTGAATTGGAGGGGTGCCGCCGCCGACACCGGTCAGGCCAAGGCCGCCCGGGATCTGGGAAACATCGTCAGGACGACGATCCAACCGGTCTTCACGATATTCAGCACCGACGAGGCCGAGAACACCGCTTTCCGCCCATGGGAACTGGAAGCCGTAACCGCCGAGATCGCCGCTGATGGTGCCGCCGATCACGATCTGCTCGACCGTACCCGTAACGAAGCCGTTGCCCTGAATGGACTGAGCAACTTCTGGCGTCACCTGATCAACGCCGCCAGGACGCTGGAAGAGGTTAAGCGGCAGACAGCCTGTGTTGCCGGAACGGCAAACCGGGCCAGCGCCATTGTCGACCACGAAGAACGCATCTTGAACCCGTGCGAATGAGAGGTCGCCAGTTGAGTTCGAGTTGTGACGCGTGCGTGAGAACTGACCGAACGCATCCCAATCCCAGTTGTCACCCAACGTGCCGCGGAAACCGCCGACAGCGCGGAAAGTAGACAAACCAGTGAAGGTGCTGCGCGGATTGCCATTGACATTCCGGTAACCTGGGCCTGCGACGCCGCCAAAGTTGACGTCCGTGCCAGCCGCAACGTCTGCTGCCGAACAGCCAAGACCAGCTTCAGCGAGCGTGCCGCCGCCAGGCACTGCAGCCTGCAGGAACGGGTTGTCGCAATTGATGGAGAAGTTACGGAAGAACGTGCCCGAGAACGCGATCTGCGAATCAGTGGTGTTCTCCGTAAATGTGAGATCCATGTACGCTTCAATGTTGTCGGTTACTTCGTAACGCGCCATCGCCGTGATGTTGAAGCGCTCGTTGTTACGCTGGATGAAGTTGTCCGGCGCAAAGTTGAAGAGCTGATCCGGCGAGCCCGTGAACGGCACCAGCGTGCCGTCTTCGTTCAGGAAGAGACCGGCTGGGAAGTTCGTGTTCGAGTTCGACAGGCCGATCCGGCGGAAAGTCGATGAACCGCCGCAAGTAACACGGCCGATACCGCGTGGATCTGGCGTAGCGCCGCCGTCCGAGTTGTACGAACAAGCACTATAGTCGCGCGCGCCCTGACGGATTTCGTTCTGATCCTGATACTGGAAGAACGCCGTCACGTTACCGCGACCGTCCGCTGTGTTTGCGCCCCATGTAGCGGAGACGTTGACACCGCGACCGTCAAGCTCGCTGCCCGGGCGATCAATGCCGAAATTATCCAGCAGCGCATTCGCGAAGTCGTCATTGTTGCCGTCCTGGAAGAAGCCGACCTGGCCATCCAGTTCGAGACCTTCAAAGTCACGGCGCATGATGAAGTTCACAACACCTGCAACGGCGTCAGAACCATACAGAGCCGAGGCGCCGCCTGACACAACGTCAACACGCTCGACGAGCTGTGCTGGGATCACGTCCAGGTTGGCCGTGGAAGCGTTACTGGAGCTACCGCCGATGACTGTAGAATAAGGCAAGCGCTTGCCGTCCATGAGGACCAGCGTACGCGCTGCGCCGAGACCGCGAAGGTTGACGGTGGAAGTACCGTTTGAACCGTTGGCGAGTTCAGATGTTTGCGCCGCAAAAGCCTGAGGCAGGATGTTGATCAGGTCTTCAACGCGCGTAACACCGCGTGTGTTGATTTCTTCGGCGTCGACCTGGAAGACCGGGCTGGATGAAGCAAGATTGGCCTGGTTCAGTCGAGAGCCAGTAACGATGATCGTGTCATCGTCCTGTGCGAATGCCGGCGCGGCCATTGCGGCGGCGACACCCGTGAGCATCGTAGAGCGCAAAAATCGCCCGACGAGACGTGAGTTTTTCATTATTGTATCCCTCCGAGTTAAACGTAGTTTCTGCGACCTTGACCCGACAGACAGAGCCGCAAAGCGTATTTCGCCCCCCCGTAAAATAAGGGCACGATGGTCGTCGATTGGCAGACCGACGGCTAACGCCCAAGCTATGGTCGCAAGGTCAAGCGCGTCAACACGCAAGTGAATGCAAGGGGGACTCTCGCCGTGAGTGTGGCAATATCACAACAAATATACCTAATGAATTGTTAAAACGGGCCTATCGGCTAGCCCGCCGCCGGCTCTGCGGGAACGATGTCCGAGGCCACAGACAGGCGCGATGAGCCGGTGTCGAATCGCTCGGTGCCGTGCCACATATATGATGGAAACACCGCCATGACGCCTGGCTGAGGTTCGACATATTTTTCCGGCGGCAGCTCAGGCGCCGTCGGGACGCCAGGCTCGCCGAATTTCAGCCATCCCGCCTTTTCGTTGGCCGGATCATGCTCCGCGAGCCTCAAATGGCAGGCGGACGACAGCCAGCCCTGCGGGTGAACGTGATTGACGTGAAAACCCTCGGGATGGAGGCTGACTGAAAATGTGCTGAACGTTCGAAAGCCGCCAATATTGCGGGACCGCAGAGGGTCATCACCGGGGCTGAGACGTTCAATATAGCGGCGCACAGGCCCCGCCATCGCCTCGATATAGGCGCGCAAAGCAGGGTTGTCTGATCCGTTGATCGACGAAATCTGGCTGCCGTGACGCACTGACTGGCTGAACGGATGCGACTTGAAGCTGTGCGCCTCATCCAGGCCTTCGATCAAATCATCGAGATAGGCCTCCAGGCTGCTCCATCCTTTGGGCGCATCCAGCGGAGACGTGAAGACAAAGGCGTCATAGTCAAATAGCTCGTGATATCGCTCATCCTGAAGCATACGGTAAGCGGTCGCTTTCAGAGCAATAAACAGCTGGTTCATGGGATCGCGTCGGGACAAGTTTTCGGCAACGACCGCAGCGCCTTTCCCGTTTCCAGTCGCCAATAGCGCCTGGCAATAGGCGCTGACGACGCCATTGTCGTTCGGCATTTGGGCGGCGACACGCTCGCCATAGGCAAGCGCCTCATCGAATTCTTTCGCCGCCAGGGCCGCATTGCAGGCTGAATACTCAAGAAACGGATCGCCATTGGACAATCGCGCCGCTTCTTTAATAATCGCATATTGAATGTCGTTATCGCCCGTTTCGCCGTAAACTTGAGCGCGGGCAATATGCAAGGGCGCAACTTCAGGATACGCCTTAATTGCTGAATTCAGAACAGCAAGCGCCTTGTCGCGATCCCCGGTTTTCATCCAGATGAGCTGCGCCAACTCTCGATGAGGGTCCGGCTCGGTCGGCTGCATTTGCACCAGTTGCCGCAACGCCGCTTCCGCCTCTTCCAACTCGCGATTTCCAGAGAGCACGCGCCCAAAGACAAGCCAGCTTTCCGGGGCGTTGAGCCCCATCGAAAACGCCTTGCGCATCACATCAACGGCTTCTTTGTTACGTCCAGCCTCGCCCAGAACGGCTGCGTAATTGTGAAGGACGGCGACATTGTCAGGAGCTTGCGCCGCCATCGCCCCGAGCACCTCGAGCGCCTCAACATGGCGGCCTTGCGACTTCAGGGTTCGGGCTTCATCCGTTAGCTCATTCAAGGTTTTGGACAATTTTTCGCGCCTTCAGATGCCTGCTGCATCGGCGTCCCAAATAGATGCAGCGTTGAGCTTGTTAATGGACGCCATTAATAGCAGCAATGGCGGTGAATGCAGCAGCGGGAAAAAGGCGGCAAAATGACCTATGAAGACGTTGAGTTCCCGGTGGCGCCGGCAATCACCCTGTGCGGCAGACATTATCGAGGCGGCGCGCGGACACCGGTTCTGTGCATTCACGGCCTGACGCGAAACGCCAAGGACTTTGCGGACCTCGCGCCAAAAATCGCCGCAACGGGGCATGACGTCATTGCGGTCAGCCTGCGCGGACGGGGTGGTTCAAGCTACGATCCCGATTATCTTAATTATCATCCGCAAACCTATCGGGACGATGTCCTGAAGGTGCTGGATATGATGAATACGCCAGAGGCCATTTTCATCGGTACGTCGCTCGGCGGCATTGTCACCATGCTGGCCAACGAATTTGCGCCGGCGCGTGTGAAGGCCGCCATCCTGAACGATGTCGGGCCGGACCTGGCGCCGGAGGGCATCGCGCGGATCGCCGGCTATGTCGGCGCCAGCACCGGTCCCGTTGCCGATCTCAATGAGGCGGCCGCGCGCATCAAAGCAATCAACGGCGTCGCCTTTCCGGATGCGACAGACGAGGAATGGATTGTTTTCGCCGAGCGCACCTTTCGTCAGGACGAGAATGGAAGCTGGGTCCTCGACTATGACATGAATATCGCCCGCGCGCTCGCTGAGCTCGGCCCTGCGCCCGATTTGTGGCCGGCTTTTGAGAGCCTGAAAGACACGCCGACGCTTGTGGTGCGGGGCGCGCTCAGCGACCTCTTAACGCCCCCGATCATCGACAGGATGCGTGCGGTTCATCCAGCCTTTCAGTATACAGAGGTTCCACGCATCGGCCATGCGCCAATGATGACGGAGCCCGCCGCATGGAACGCAGTCTCTACATTTTTGAAAACGCTTGATTGACAAGCCATGACTACATCGCATCAAAAAAGGGATCCTCAGACATGAACAAAAGAAAAATTATCTGGCTTTGCGTTTTTTCCATTTTTCTGTCGTTCAACGTTCAACATGCGGCCTTTGCGGAGCCAAGCGATGCAACTGTGGAAATTTACGATCCCGAAGCGCGCCTTGAAGAACTGAACATCACCCTGCCCACGCCGCCAACTCCGGTTGCGAATTATGTAAACGGCGTCAGGACGGGCAATTTGATATTCCTGGCCGGCAAGGGCCCTAAGCGGGTGGACGGCACGGAGATAACGGGCAAGCTCGGCGCTGACCTGAGCATTGAAGAGGGCTATGAAGGCGCCCGGCTGACCGCAATCAATCAGTTGGCGGTTTTGAAGGACATGCTCGGCGACCTGGACCGGGTCACACGGGTCGTAAAAGTTTTGGGCATGGTCAATTCAGACCCATCCTTTGTCGATCAGCCTGCAGTCATAAACGGGTTTTCCGATTTGATTGTTGAAGTCTTTGGCGAGCGTGGGCGGCACGCGCGCGCTGCAGTCGGCATGGCGTCATTACCGAGAGGCCAGGCGGTCGAAATTGAAATGATTGTAGAAGTGCGGGATTAAAGCGGAGAACATAAAAATGCTCAAAGCAATATTGACCCGCGCTATCACAGTAATTCTCGTCATGCTGATGTCGTTACATGCCAGCGCGCAGGAAAACACAGCTGAGCCCAGCAGTTTGCAATTTAAATATCTCGGCGCAGCCGGCTGGGAAATCTCCGACGGCAAGATTGTCGTGTTAATCGATCCATATATTTCACGCTTAAAATATACCGACCGCGGCCATCCGGACGACGAACGCCGGGCATTCGCGCGTGACGATATCGCCGTCTCCGATGAAGCGCTCATTGATCAAACCATATCAAAGGCTGATTTTATATTGGTGCATCACTCACATTTCGATCATTTGGGCGACGTTCCCTATATCGCCCAAAAGACCGGCGCCAAGGTCATCGGCACAGAAACCACAATGACCATTCTGCGCGCCTATGGCGTCCCCGATGGCCAACTCTATGCCGTTGGCGGCGGCGAAGACTACCAGTTTGAAAATTTTTCCGTGCGGGTCGTACCGTCGATCCACTCAGCCTTGAATGAAAAACACTATTTCGACTCAAGGCGCTACGACCGGGACACCAAGTTGAAAGCGCCTCTTCGCATCAACCAGTTTATCGAAGGCGGATCGTTGATGTTTCTGGCGCGCTTCGACAATCATAAAGTTCTCACCATGGGTTCAATGAATTTCATTGAACGGGAGATGGAAGGCCTGGATCCCGATATATTGCTGGCCGGGATCAACGGGTCGAGATTGGGCCTTTATAATTATGACGAGCGCCTTGTGGAGGCTACAGGCCGCCCGCCAACGATCATCCCTACTCACTGGGATAGCTTCACCCTGCCATACGACTTTTCCCAGGAAGCGAACGTCCGCGAAAAGCTGCATCCATTTGCCGATACGGTAAAAGCTTTATCACCGGAATCCCGGGTTATTATACCCGTACATCTGGAGCCTTTTGTCGTTGACTGAGCATTGTCGCAAGATGGGATTCCACTACGTCTCAATGCTTCAGAAACAGCATTTTCAGCTTTTTTCCAAAGCGACGCCATGAATACCGCACTCGGTTTTCGCAGCGCCGCGCCAGCGCCCGGCGCGTACGTCTTCACCGCTTGCCACGGGATGCGTGCAAGGCCAGCAGCCAATTGAGGGATAGCCCTGCGCCACCAGCGGGTGTGGCGGCAGATCATGTTCCGTAGCATATGCCGCCACATCGTCTTTAGACCAACGGATCAGCGGATTGACTTTGATATGCGTGTCGTTTGCTTCAAAGGCCGGCAGGCCCATGCGTCCGCCGCCATGAAACTGCTTACGGCCCGTAATCCAGGCGTCGAATGGCTCAAGCGCGTCACCAAGGGGTTCAACTTTGCGCAATGTGCAGCACGCATCGGGATCGCTTTTCCATAAGTCGCCGTCAGCGTCACGCGCCTTCACCGCGACGCTATTAGGTCTCACATCGATGACATTGGTAAGACCGAGCCGCGCCGCCAGCTTCTTTCGATAACTCAGCGTTTGAGCGAAGTGTTTTTGCGTATCGAGAAAGACGACTGGCGTCGCCGGATCAATTTCCGATACAAGATGCAATAGCGCAGCAGACTCCGCCCCAAAGGACGACACTAAAGCAATCCGGCTCTTAAACTCCTGCTGAATGGCGTGCGCAAGAACCTCGCGCGCGTCTGCCGAAACGAAACGCGCGGCGAGGCTGCGCGCCCTGAGGTTGAGTAAACTTTCGCCATTGTCCGCTGGAGCTGACGATAAAGGGATTACCTGCGCGGTCATGATGAGCTCGCTAACGTCAATGTTTGTGAAATTTTAAGCGGCCTCGGCGCGGCGCCCGCGCTTGCGCCACACCGGGTCTGCGCCATCCGCCGCCGGCTGGTAGGCGAGCGTAAACTCGCGCAACGCGTCTTGCGCTGCTGACGCTCCAGCGCCATCAAATTCAAACGCATCAATGCCGCATCGGGTCATAAACAAAATCTGATCGCGCAAGATATCGCCCCGTGCGCGAATCTCGCCTGTGAAACCGTAGCGCTCACGCAACAGCCGGGCCTGACTATAGGCGCGGCCATCCGTAAACGAAGGAAAATCAAGAACGATACTGTCAAACCCGTTCAAATCCTTTTGTATACCGCTAAGCGACGCATCGTTGGAAACAACCAGAACGGTCGCATCCGCATGGGCCTGTGGATTATCGCACCAGTCATCAAGCGTGACTTCCTGTGAGGCCTCATCGAGCGCCGGAAGAAACCGGCCATGGATAAGCTTAAGCAGCGGCATAAAGCGCCTCCTTGAATGGGTCGGCGCCAAGGCGCCGATAGGTATCGAGAAATCGTTCATCTTGCTGTTTGTTTTGACGATAAAAGCCAACGAGTTTTTCAACAGCGTCGACCACCTCCGTTGAGGAAAGTCCCCGACCGGCAATCTCGCCGATCGATGCGTCTTCCGCGCCGGAACCGCCGAGCGTGATCTGGTAGAATTCCTCACCTTTTTTATCGACGCCGAGAATGCCGATGTGGCCCACATGATGATGCCCGCAGGCGTTGATGCATCCGGAAATCTTGATCTTTAGCTCACCCAGTTCTTCCTGAGTCCCAAGATCGGCGAACCGCTCGGAGATACGCTGGGCGATCGGGATAGAGCGCGTATTGGCGAGCGAACAGTAATCGAGACCGGGACACGCAATGATATCGCTGACGAGACCAATATTCGCTGTGTCAAGGCAGTCCGCTTTTAGCAGCTTATAGACTGCATAAAGATCATCCTTTTTGACGTGAGGCAGCACAAGGTTCTGTTCATGCGTCGCGCGAATCTCATCAAAGGAATAACGTTCGGCGATATCCGCGACCGTTTCCATCTGCTTGTCGGAAATATCCCCGGGGATGGCGCCGATCCCTTTCAACGAAATATTGACGATGGCGTAACCGCGCGCTTTATGCGCGACGGTATTGACGCGCACCCATCGATCAAACTCATCATCAATGACGCGCTGTTCCTTAAGCACCGCACTGTCATCGGCGAGCTTTTCAAACACAGGCGGCGCAAAATAATCCTGAATGCGCGCCATCTCCTCACGAGGAAGATCGATCCCGGTGTTTTTGATATTCGCCCACTCATCCTCAACCAGACGGGCGAATGCATCGGGGCCTTCCGCATTCAGGAGAATTTTGATGCGGGCTTTGTATTTGTTGTCGCGCCGACCGGAGAGATTATAAACCCGCAAAATCGCTTCCAGGTAAGACAGCAATTGCGCTTCCGGCAAAAACTCACGGATCGTATGCCCCACATAAGGGGTGCGGCCGAGCCCGCCGCCAACGATAACTTCAAATCCGGTTTCGCCAGCGTCGTTTTTGTAAAGCCGCAGGCCGATATCGTGCACCTTCACGGCGGCGCGGTCATGATTGGACGCGGTGATGGCGATCTTGAACTTGCGCGGCAGGAAAGAAAATTCCGGATGAAAAGTCGACCACTGACGGATCATCTCGCCATAGGGCCGGGGGTCGGCGACTTCGTCCCGCGCCGCGCCCGCATATTGGTCCGACGTCACATTGCGAATGCAGTTTCCCGACGTCTGGATGGCGTGCATCTCAACTTCGGCGAGATCGTCAAGGATGGCGGGTACGTCAACGAGCGCCGGCCAGTTGTATTGAATGTTCTGGCGCGTGGTGAAATGGCCGTAGCCCTTGTCATATTTACGCGCCACATAAGCAAGCTTGCGCATCTGTTTTGACGACAGCGCGCCATAGGGAATCGCAACGCGCAGCATATAAGCGTGAAGCTGCAGATAGAGACCGTTCATCAAGCGGAGCGGTTTGAACTGATCTTCTGTCAGTTCGCCGGAGAGGCGCCGCGAGACCTGGCCACGAAACTGCTCCACGCGCTCTTTAACGATTGTCGCGTCAAATTCATCGTAGCGGTACATCAGGCGGTCTCCACAGCTTCAAGATCAAGGTCGCGCTCGACGCGCGCGATCCAAGAACGCACTTTTGGATAATCCGAGAGATCAAAACCGCCGCTCTCAGCGACCCGCGTGTACGCCACAACCGCAATGTCAGCGAGGGTCAATGCATCACCGGCGAGATAATCAGCATCCGTCAGCGTACGCTCCATCAGATCCAGCGCCGCATAGCCCCGCGGCAGCCATTCGCTGTCGATCTCATCATCGGAGAGTTTTTTAAACGCTTTACGGAACCGCCGACCGGCGATGTAGGGTTCATGGGAGTTCTGCTCCCAGAACAGCCACTGAAAGACTTTGGACCGGGCGAGAGGGGCTTCAGGAAGAAGCTTTCCGCCGTGCGCTTCAGCAAGATAGACGATAATAGCGTTGGACTGCGTGATGATGCGCCCGTCAGGCAGCAGAACTGTCGGAACCTGCCCAAAAGGATTGACGGCCAGAAACTCTTTCGTACGGGTTTCGCCATTCATG
This sequence comes from Pseudomonadota bacterium, assembly GCA_039196665.1. Classification (GTDB taxonomy): domain Bacteria; phylum Pseudomonadota; class Alphaproteobacteria; order Caulobacterales; family Parvularculaceae; genus Hyphococcus. Next base: position 10,912 of record JBCCUQ010000008.1, read on the forward strand.
ATGTCGAGCGGCGCCCATTCATAATCGAGCCCCAGATAATCCGCCGTCCATTTGGCTTTCAGGCAATTACCGCTGATCGGATCGCCATAGAGTTTCAACTTCCCCATGACCTAAGCTCCCGCCTGATAACCGAGATCGAGGCGCACCGTCGGTCCCGACTTTCGAATGGTCTCACGCAACGCTTCACGTCCCGCAGGCGCACCCTCTTCACTGATCTCAATGAGATACGCATCTGCAATTTCATCCTTGCGTAACTGCGCCGCCGTCAGGACTACACTGGCGTCGTCACTTTCAAATCTGGCCGCTTGAGCCAGGCGCACCGTCCACTGATCATTATCGTCGAGATAAACGACGGCGCCATCGGCCAATCGATTTCCTGTCACCGCTTTCATGCGACAAGCCTTTCTTGTTTGATGAGAGATTGAAGCGTTGCGCCATCGGCAAGCGCCGCCACTTCGCCGATTACCAGAAGCGCGGGACCTTTTATGCTCCCCGCTTCAATCAGCCTCGGCAAGTCGGCAAGCGTTCCCTTGACGATGACTTCATTCTCGCGCGTGCCGTTCTCAATCACCGCGACTGGTGTTGCGCCTGCGCGGCCGTTAGAGATGAGGTTATTAGCTATCGCGGCCGCCTTGCCGACGCCCATATAGACAACGAGGGTGTTGTTGAGCGCCGCCAGCGCGGCCCAGTCCAGGGCGGGGTCGGCATCACCTTTCGCGTGACCAGTCACAAATGTGACGGCCTGGGCGTGATCGCGATGGGTGAGCGCTAGGCCTGCGCTGGCGGCGCAACCGGTTGCGGCAGTGATGCCGGGCGTCACATAAGCGGGTATGCCCGCAGCGCGCACGGCTTCCAGCTCTTCACCGCCGCGTCCAAAGACAAAAGGATCACCGCCTTTTAGACGGACAACAATTTTGCCATCGCGGGCAAGCGCAATCATATGCGCTTCAATATTTTTCTGTGACACAGTGTGCTCAGCTTTCGCCTTTCCCACATAGAGCCGTTCCGCATCACGGCGCGCGAGGTCTAGAACTTCGTCACTAACCAGGCGGTCGTAGAGAATAACGTCCGCTGACTGAATAAGTCGGAAGGCCTTCAATGTAAGAAGTTCGGGATCGCCCGGCCCGGCGCCGACAATATGAACAACACCGCTGCGTTCCGCGCCCGCCTCACGCTTCAATGCGGCGAGCATAGCCTCATGAGCGCCGCGTTCGTCGCCGGCCAGCACCTGTGCGGCGATCGGACCGTCAAAGAAAGCTTCCCAGAAAGCGCGGCGATCATCACCCGCGACCTTGCCCTTCACCGCATCGCGATAGCTTTGCGCAAACTTCAGCAACGCGCCGGCGCGGCGAGGCAACATGGCTTCGATCTTTGACCGCAAGGCGCGCCCAAAGACCGGTCCGGCGCCATCGGTTGAGATCGCCACGGTCAGCCGGCCGCGATCAATGATGGACGGGGTCGTAAAATCGCAAAGCGCCGGCTTGTCGACAACATTGATCAGCGCGCCTGCATTTCGCCCAACTTGCGCCCAGCGTTCCGCCAGTTCCGCATCATCGAGCGCGACGAACACCAGGGCGGCGCCCTCGAAATCCGCTTCAACCGGCTCTCGACTAACAAAGGCCGCCGCATCTTGAAGCTCTTCCCGGACCGCCTTCTCAATCTCGGGCCAAATCACCTTGACCTTGGCCCCGGCGGCGAGGGCCAGCCGCGCCTTTCGCAAACCGGCCTCTCCGCCGCCGACAATCACGACGAGCCGGTTTTGAAGGTCTATATAAGCTGGAAACCGTTTCATGTTAGTTTTTCTATCAATAAATTTGTGTGCACCTTGAGATGAGGCAGTGGATGCGAAGCTATGGGTTATCTGCAAGACGCTCAAACCATTATTTTTCGCCACTTTTAGAGATTTTCTGACAAGGGCGTATTTATCCGAGGTTTTTTCTGTAAATAGATTATCTGTCTGTTCTTCACATTGGCGTGACTATACGCTAATAGCTTGCTTAAATAGATCAGCTAATGGAATGTGATTAAATCTGACCGGGTAGAGAGAGAAAAATGAAACAGATACCGCCACTAAATGGGCTTCGCGTCTTTGAAGCCGCGGCCAGACATTTGAGTTTCACTAAAGCTGCGGAAGAGTTGAACGTCACCCCCGGCGCCGTCAGCCAGCAGATCAAGGCGTTGGAGGATTTCCTGCAAACGCCGGTCTTTCGCCGCCAGAAACGCTCACTGCTGCTCACCGACGAAGCTCAGGCAAGCTTGCCGATCCTGCGTGAGGGGTTCGACAAGCTGGCTGAGGCGGGAAAAATCCTTTCCGCGAAAGCTGACACAGGCCGGCTTACCGTATCGGTCGCGCCGTCTCTCGCCTCGAAATGGCTGGTGCCGCGCCTCGACCGGTTTCAGGAAGCCCATCCCGACATCGATGTCTGGGTCTCGGCCGACATGGATGTTGTCGACTTCGCCGTCGATGATGTCGACCTCGCCATTCGTTATGGGAGCGGGCGCTATCCGGGCCTCATTGCCGAGCATCTGATGGCGGAAACCATCGTTCCTGTTTGCAGCCCGAACCTTTTGACCGGCGATCATCCGCTGAAGTCACCGGAAGATCTCATTCATCACACGCTTTTGCATGATATCAGTCCAGACAAGGATGAAAGCTGCCCAACATGGCCAATGTGGATGAAAGCCGCCGGCATCTGCCATAAGGCCGGCGAACGCGGCCTGAAATTCAATCAGTCCAGCCTGGTGATCGAAGCCGCTGTCGCCGGAAAAGGCGTGGCGCTGGCAAAATCAGCGCTGGCCTTAGCGGATCTCGAAGCGGCGCGGCTTGTCATTCCATTTGACATGACGACGCCAACCAATTTCGCCTATTACATTGTCCACCCGCCCTCAAAATCCTCCGCACCCGCAGTAAAGGCCTTTTCGGCGTGGCTGAAGGAAGAGGCCGCGACGACAATCGATGCAACCCAGTCTCAGGAAGCGGCGGCTTGATAGGGTGAAAAATTTTGCGCCCGCGCTCATTATGGGGGAGACTGAGCACGGGCGCTAAGAAACAACCCTTTGGGGGAGACATAAGGGCCGCATCAGTCGGTTGGAGATAAAGCCCGCAGCATTTATTGCAAGGTTACCCAGCTTACAAAAACGTAAGCTGGGACTTAGGTTTTACGAATCCGCCGCAAGCTGATCAAGACAATCGCATACCGCCTCAAAAACCAACAGGGTTGAGGCGTGACGCTGCGGATAATCGCGGATTGATTCCAGTAAGGCGAGGTCTTTCCAGCGCTCGCCCGTTGGCGGGGAGCCATTTTCTTTCAGCATAGCGCACATCTGATCCCGCAGCCGATAAAGCTCATCCGGCGTTGCGCCGATAATATTGCGCGCGACGATTGACGCCGCCGCCTGCCCCAGGGCGCAGGCGCGCGCGGACATGCCGAACTCAGAGACAGCGCCATCTTTAAGCGACAGATCGACTTCGATTTCCGACCCACAGACACGACTGATTTTCACAGCGCTCGCCTGCGGATGCTCGAGACGCCGCGCCGGCGGGATCGCCGCCGCCGCGTCCAGAATGCCGCCGGAATAAAGGTCGCTAATCATGCAGCTTATGTGGCGTCTTTCTGACGACAAATCAAAGGGGGCGTATTCCAAAATTCGCAATTTCTGCCGGACCAAACCATTAGGGTGCCCGGTTTAAACGGCCACGCTCGCCACGGGCGCGACATATTGGGATAGAAAGGCAACCAGAATGCGTTCTTTTTTCCTCGCTGCGATTTTAACGCCGCTGGCGCTGGCAGCTTTAACTGCCCCGGCTAACGCACAAAGCGCGCGCACCGTCATGGAAACCTATGACGAAGGCCCTGTCTGGCACATGATTTACATGCGCACAGGCCCCGGTCAGCAGGCTCAATATATTGAAAGCCTAAGCGGTGTCTGGAAGCAACAGATTGAGCTCGCCGAAGAAATGGGCTTTGTCCTGGACCATCACGTTCTCGCAAAGTGGCCGGCGAACCCTGATGACTGGGATGTTCTCATCATCGAAGTCTTCCCGAACATGGCCGCCTATGACGAGTTCTGGGAGAACTGGGCCAGGGTCGACGCCGAAATCCTCCGCACACGCCAGCAGGAACAGGAAGCGGGTGAGAGAGTGCGCGCCGAAAGAACAATGCTTGGGGTTCAGATCGCGCGGGAGGTGTTGTTTCGCAATTAAAAAAGGGCGCGAGCTTTTCCGTCGACTTATTAGAGAAGCTCGCGCCGCGTTGTTACGAGAACGCTCGCTTACGACAAATCAAACAGTAAGATTTCGCTGTCGTCGAGCGCCTTGAACGAGAGGCGGTCGAGGTCCTCGATCTTCGCACCATCGCCAGCCTGCATCACAGACCCTTCAGGCAGTTCAACGCCGCCTTTGGCGATCTGCAGCCAGCCATAACGCCCTGGCGCAAAATCATGCGACAGGCCGTCACCATTCTTCATGACCGCGCCGTAAAGATCAGCGTCTTGATTAATCCGGATGGACCCGTCCCGGCCGTCGCCGGACGCCATCAGCGCAAGCGCCCCATCGCGCGCATCGCCTATTCTACGTTCCTCATAGCCGGGTTTCGCGCCTTTCATATTCGGCAGCAGCCATATTTGATAAAGATGCAGCGGATCCTCATCCGACGCATTGAACTCGCTATGGGTCACGCCTGATCCGGCGCACATATATTGCACCATGCCCGGCGTGATGGTCCCGCCACCGCCCGTTGAATCCTTGTGCTGTAAAGCGCCATCGAGAACATAGGTGATGATCTCCATGTCCTGATGCGGATGCGGCGGAAAACCGGCGCCCGGATTGATGCGGTCCTCATTCATAACACGCAGTGACCGGAATCCCATATGGTCGGGATGGTAGTAATTCGCGAACGAAAATGTATGGCGCGCGTCGAGCCAGCCATGGGTGGCGTGACCGCGATCAATACCCTTGCGGATCGAAATCATAACTCCTCCTTGCCGGATGCGCCATTCGAAAAGAGCAGTCCGGACATGTTAAGCTGCGCGTCAGGCGCAGCGTAAGTTGTCGATGAATTGCTTGATATTTAGGGGCCGCAGACTGGATTTAAAGGCCGGTCACAAGGCTGTGAAAACAGCTTTCAGAAAGGCTATTTGATGAGTTCATGGCGCAACAAGCGCCCGACCGTTTCGTAAACGCTCATATTGCGACGGGCGCGGCGTTTCATTTGAGCGAGCGCCGCTTGGTCATACACGGCGCCGCCCTTGATGACGAAAACGGGCTCGCGCAATGTGGCCAGGTCGGACAACGGGTCCCCCTCGACAATCAACAAATCAGCTTTCGCGCCGACGCTGATCATGCCGAGATCATTGTTTCGCCCAAGCGCTTGCGCCGCGCGCGCCGTGCCCGAATAAAGAATGTCGTAGGGCGAAAGGCCAAATTCCGACAGGCGCAATATTTCGTCATGGGTGGCGGCGCCGGACACCGTCAGGGAAGGCCCTGTATCCGAGCCAAGCAGCAGCGGCATTCCCGCCTCATAAAGCGCCCTTGTGACCCGTCCCATATTTTCTGCCGCGCGAATGTACCTGATGGGATCTTCGCGCGATAGCGGATCGGCCATCATCCTATCGCCAAAAAAAGCAATGACCGGGTTGATGTAATCTCTTGGAATAGTCGCCATGAACGCGTCTTTGTCTTTGGCCGCCTTTGAAAGGTTATGAAAAGCCGTCAATGTCGGCGTCACATAAACGCCGGACGCCTTGACGTTGCTGGCGATAGCTTCAATCGAGGGGTGGCCTTCGCGCAAACGATTGAGGGGGTAAGCGTAAATCTCTTCGGCATGCTCAATCGAATGCATGCCGGACGCAAGAATGTCATCAAACTCGACCGCCTGTGGCAGGTGTCCGGTGACAGGGATGTTCAAAGCCGCAGCTTCATCCATGATTGCATGAAATATATGCGCCTCGAGCCCGTTATAGATTTTTATAAAATCATAACCGGCGCCGGCGTAACGCCGCACAAGCGCACGGGCCTCTTCTTCTGACGTTACATATTTATGGAATGGCGCTGAATCATTCTGATTTAACGTAGGGCTTGCCGTATACAATGTCGGCCCCGGATATCGTCCGGCTTCTAGTTCCGCGCGCCACTCAAGGTGTATGCCCTCAAGGCCCATCATATTGCGCACCGTCGTTACGCCATGTGAGAGGTAGAGCAGCAGGTCCGTTCGGTCGAAAACATGGACGTGCATGTCAATCAGGCCGGGCGTCAGCGTTCGACCGGCGCCGTCAATACGGAGTTCGTCGGCCACAGGCGCCGGGTTCTCGTTTAAAATCCCGGAAACGACGCCATTTTCGATAACCACCCAGCGGTCTTCCAATATTTCCGGTGTTTCATCGGTCATGGGCAAAACGTCGATCCGTTCAATCACAACGCGCTTAAGAAGCGGCGCATCGATTCCAGGATCGAAGCGTTGCATTGCGGCGAATGGAATAGACAGCCCGACAAGCCCAGCCGACGCGACACATAATACAACTAGCGCAACCAGGCCGCGCGCAGCCAATTTTATCAACAGCTTCATGTCGACTGCCTCTTCAGAACAGAAATTTCCGCTCTGGAAATAGAGGCCTGACCTACCCTGCGTCGTCCTGTTTCACGATCCGGGACGAATTAAATGCTACATTGCAAACATTGAGTGCGCATTATTTCGTTTCATGGGGGGCGCCATCGGCAAGAGCGTGACGAAACTGGGTTGGCGTCATCCCGGTCTCTTTCTTGAAACTATGGTTGAACGCCGACTTTGAATTAAACCCGACGTCATAAGCCAAATTTAGCAACGGCTTTTGCCGGTTCTGTTCATCGGCCAGCAATCGCTTGAACTCTTCCACCCGGATCTGATTGATAAAATCGGAGAAATTCCGTTGCGCCACAATGTTAATCACGCGCGACAAGGCTCTCGGATCGGTATCAAGACGAGCCGCCAGGTCATTCAGCGTCAGTCTGGGCTCCTTGAAGGCGCCGTCATTTTTAATTTTCGCCGTCAGCGTTTCAAAGGCGCTTTTATCCTGCGCGCTGGCGATGACTCCAACGGGCGCGTGGGCGGTTTCATCGCTCGCCTGTAGATCCTCTACAGAAAACCCTTTAAAAATAGCCGCCTGGCGCATTCCCCTCAGAATGACAATGTTGATAAGAATAAAGACTGCCGCCAGAACGCCAAAATAAGCGACGTCCTGAAGAAGAAGCGGCGCTCGCCCGGACAGCGAGATTCGCAGTACATCGACAAGGGTTAAAACAACAAAGGCCGCAATCACCGCTGCAAGCCAGCGCAGGCTTATGGTATTCTCGTCAGTGCGCAGGTTGCGCGACGCGCTTTGAAAGCGCACCAGATCCCGACCGATCAGCAAAAAATAGAGCAAGATGCTCGCACCAGCCGCAAGCCTTAGCAGTGATATGCTCATAGGCGCCAACATCACGATTGCAGCGGGAACTGCGTGAAGCGTATCAACAGGGCGCAAGGCAAAATCCGACCGACTAAGCTCACGGACAAACAAAAACAGCAAAGGGCCGTAAAGGAATCCAAAAGCGAAGGTCGCGTGCGACGCCCATGAAAATCCCATCGCCTCGGCCAGAAAGTTCAACAGCATATGCGTTGAAAACACCGCTAGCAGCAACACCAATACCGGCCTTTTCATGTGTGAAAAAATAAAAGCCGCAAAAAATGCTGCATGAAACGCAAAGATCAGTTGGACTATATTGGCGGCGTCTATAGTCATTGTCGCGTCGCCGCCTCCCCTAAGCTAATGGCCGCTTTGAAAAAGCAGAATAGCGATTGTCAGTGCTAAGAGTAAAAACACTAGCACACCTGCGTTCACTCGTGTCGCCCTTGCTGCGGATATTTTCTCAATCCAAGTGCGCGGCCGAACGCCTTTATAGGCAAAGATAACAAGCGCTGCGAGATTGACGCAGACAACATTCACCGTAAGCAGCAAAGCCGCGCGAACGGCGTTGTCGATATCGCCGGCGCCAAGAAACATGCCCGCCGCTGCGGAAGGCGGCAAAAGCGCTACGGCGACCATCACGCCCACAAGCGCCGCCGGCAGCCCAGCCGCAATAGATAACGCCGCCGCGCCGCCGGAAGCCAAAGCAAGCGCGATTGAATCCAACCCCAACGCTGTTCTTGCGTTCAACTCCGGGCTTGCAAAATCGACGGGAAAAATTGCGCCAATGGCGCCGGCGACCAACGCACCCAACCCCAGACCGGCCAGCGCCGTACGGGAAGCACGCAACAGAAGCGCGAGATCGCCGATCGCCGCTGCGAATGCAAAAGCGACAACAGGGCCCAATAAAGGCGCGATGACCATGGCGCCGATGACGACCGCGACATTGCTGGTGGAAAGCCCGATGGCCGCGACGATTGTGGACAGGACAGTCAGCACCAGAAAATCACTGGTCAATGCCGCGCCCCCGGCGGTATCGTGATAAATCTCTTCGCGCGAAGCGGAGGTCTTTCGTCGCTTTTCCCTGTCTACGTGTTTTGCTTCCAGCTTTGGCGCCGTCGCCTCAACCGGCAGCACGATGATGCGCCAATCTTTTTCGCTCTCAAACAGACTTTGCAAAGCATCCATGATCTCCTGCGTCGCGCCGCTTTCAAACACGGCGCGAAGAACGCAATGCCCGGAAGAGTCGGGATCACTGATGCGCCAGTGTATTGCTTCAGCCAGTTCCACGTATTTTTGGACGCGCTCGCGATAGTCTTCGGGGAATTCGACTTCAATCAGGCGCATTTCTAAGCCCGGCGCCAGGTTGCGCCGTCGGCTCCGTCTTCAATAATGACGCCTTTCGCTGCAAGGTCGTCACGTATCTGATCGGACTTCGCAAAATCCTTCGCCTTGCGCGCATTGGCGCGCTCGATAAGAAGGGCGTCGATTTCTTCATCAGACGGACCGTCGCCGGCGTCACCCTTGAACCACACAGCAGGGTCGATATTGAAAAAGCCCATCAGGCGCCCGGCATTGCGCAGCCGCGCGATCGCATTGGCGCGCGCGTCCCCATCCATCTGCCCGGCGATATCGCGCAATTCATGAAGACCGGCGAATGCCTCCGGCGTATTCAGATCGTCGCCAAGGGCAAGCGCCACACTCTGCGGCGCGTCCCCGATCTCTTCGGAAAACGGTATCTCTTCCAGCAGCCGATAGAAACGGTCGAGCTGTTTTTTCGATTGCGTGAGCAGACCTTCAGTCCACTCCAAAGGCTGGCGGTAATGCGCCGACAACAACGCCCAGCGAATGACCTCCCCATGCCAGTCTTTCAACAGATCATGGGCAAGCACAATATTGCCAAGCGATTTCGACATCTTATCACTTCCCATACGGAGGAAACCATTATGCATCCAGTAACGCGCCAATGGTGCACCGTCATGAGCGCAAGCGGACTGAGCGATTTCGTTTTCATGATGGGGAAAGCGTAAATCCTGACCGCCGCCATGAATATCAATAGTACCGCCCATCTCAGATTCGATCATCACGGAGCATTCAAGATGCCAACCCGGACGCCCGCGGCCCCAGGGGCTGTCCCAACCGGGCTCATCATCGCGCGACGGTTTCCATAGAACAAAATCCGCCGGGTTCTTTTTGTAAGGCGCGACTTCAACGCGCGCGCCGGCGATCATCTCATCGCGGTCAACGCCGGAAAGCTTTCCATAGGCGTCATAACTATCGACATTGAACAAGACATGCCCCTCACCTTCATAGGCCGCGCCTTTGCCGATCAGCTTTTCAATCATGGCGATCATCGGCGTGATATGACCGGTTGCAGCCGGTTCTGATGTCGGCGCCAGAACGCCAAGCGCCGCCATGTCATCACGATAGATTTTTGCGAATTTCGCTGTGATCGCGCTGATCGGGGCGCCGGTCTCGCGCGACGCCTTGATGATCTTGTCATCGATGTCCGTGATATTGCGCGCATAGACGACATGGTCGGCGCCGTAGTGCTGGCGCAACACACGATAGAGAAGATCGAAAACAACTGCCGCTCGAGCGTTGCCGATATGGGCGTAGCTGTAAACCGTCGGCCCGCAGACATAGAGGGTGACGCGCTTCGGATCGGCGGGTTCAAAGTCGCGCTTTTCGCGCGCCATCGAGTCATAAATCGTCAGCGACATGAGATCGACCTTCCATTTCACCGGTTAGCTAACCGCGCCGCGCCGGTAAGGCAACAAGCGTGCAGCTTCCAAGGGGGCTGTGCCCGTGGCCTGCGCGCTGCTAGACTCATGCCTATGACCAACACAGCATTCACCGCCCCCGACGCCATTGGCGAGACAATAGAGGAAACGCCCGTTTTCGCCCCAAAATTCGGCGGCGACGGCCTGATCCCGGCTGTCGCGACCGATGCACAGACCGGGCGATTGTTGATGCTCGCTTACATGAATGAAGAGGCGCTCGCCAAGACGATTGAGACCGGCGACGCCTGGTACTGGTCGCGATCGCAAAGAGCCCTTTGGCGTAAAGGCGCGACGTCCGGAAACATTCAAAAGGTGGTTGAGATTAGAACCGACTGTGATCAGGACGCAATCGAGCTTGTGGTCGAACAGACCGGACCCGCCTGTCATACGAATCGGAAATCCTGCTTTTATCGCATCGTGAAATCCACAAACGCGCTTGCGTTCAACGACTAGATGAGCGCCTGATCAATCAAGGTTTTGGCTGCGGCGCGAGCGTTCGTCACCGCCGTTTCCGGGTCGTGCAAATGCGCCAGAACAATCGCGCCTTCTGTCAGGATCAAGAGCTGGTGCGCCAACGCTTCAGCATCTTCAACGCCAGCCGCGTGAGCCAATTTGCTGAGGTACTGCAACAGAAGGCGTTTGTGTTCCGCCGCCGTCGCATGGATCGGGTGAGCCCGGTCCTGATATTCCGAAGACGCCTTGATAAACATGCAGCTTTGAAAATCAGGCTCGCGAAACCACTCCGCCAGCGCGTCAAACGCCGCCAGCAATTGGCCCTTTGGTTCTGACGCCAACGCCTCGACCCGGCGGACCATCCAGTTGCGAAACTGCTCATCGCGCAAACGCAGCGTCGCGACGATTAAATCCTCTTTGGTCCGGAAATGCTTGTAGATCGCAGTCTTTGAAACGCCGGTCTCAGTGGCCAGCTTGTCCATACCGATCGCGTGATAACCGCCCCGATTAAAGGCTTTCAAAGCGTTTTGAACGAGATCGTCGCGTTTTGAGGCGCTCATTTGCACATCCATTTAACAATAACTGATCTGTTACATAAAATATTCTGCCTTCGCAATCAAGATGATCTATATTTTATCTATTAAATCAGTGCATTATGAGTTTCTCAAATAGCTCAGCTATGTGATTTTCCATAATTTACTTAATTTAACATTGACAGATCGGTTTATCTTGATTATTTCAAGATTAACCGATCGGTAAATGTGGTGTTTGACGATCAAAAAAACCGGTCAGCCGGAGCAACCCAAGCGTTGCCATTTAAAACTGGAGAGAGACATGACCGAGAAATTACCAACAACATTTTATTTGCGCCGCACCGATCTGACGGCGCTGCTCATAAGCGCCATCATCACTGTGGTCGTGCTGGCGGGCGCAATCGTTCCCTTAATGACCATTGCCTCGCCGGCCCGCGCCAAGCAAATGGCGGTTACAACCGTCCTGCACAGAACCGTTAATGTCGATGGCGTCGAGATCGCCTATCGCGAGGCGGGCGATCCAGCAAAACCGGCGATCTTGTTGCTGCACGGTTTTCCTACATCCTCGCAAATGTTCCGAAACCTGATCCCGGTCCTCGCAAAAGACTATTATGTTTTGGCGCCGGATTATCCTGGCTACGGCGCGAGCGAGATGCCGTCCCGTGATGAATTCGAATACAGCTTTTCGAACTTTGCCGACATGGTGGAAGGCTTTGTGAATGCAAAGGGCGTTTCTTCTTACGCGCTTTATCTGATGGATTACGGCGCGCCGGTTGGGTACCGCCTTTTCGCCAAACATCCCGAGCAAGTCACCGCTTTCATTATCCAGAACGGCAATGCCTACGAAGAGGGGCTTCTTGAATTCTGGGATCCGATCAAAGCCTATTGGAGCGAACCATCAGACCAAAATCGCAACGCCCTGCGCCAGTTTTTAACAATTGACGCTACAAAATGGCAGTACACCCATGGCGTCACAAACGTTGAAGCGGTCAGCCCAGACACATGGCATACGGATCAATATCTGCTTGACCGGCCCGGCAACGATGAAATTCAGCTGGATATGTTTCTCAGCTACGCCAGCAATGTGGAATTATACCCGACATGGCAGGCTCTGTTCCGCGAGCACCAGCCGCCGGCGCTGGTTGTCTGGGGCAAAAACGATCACATATTTCCGGCTGAGGGCGCACACCCCTACAAACGTGATCTGAAGAATGTGGAGTTTCATCTTCTGGACACCGGTCACTTCGCGCTGGAAGATCATGGCGATGTCATCGGGTCTGAAATTCTGGAGTTTCTGAAAGACCAAGACATTTGAAACTTAAAAAGAGAGGCGCTGCCTTAAAACGTGGCGCTTCTTTGCAAACAACAGCCTCCATCTTCGATTAATACAGAAAGGAAAATGTTATGGCGCGCGCATTTGCTGAAATCGCCTTTACTGACGCTGTTCGCAAAAAACAGAAGCAATATGGCTCCGCTGACGCCTATGCCAAGTTCCTGACGGCGGATGCAGATCGAAAGGGCGCGCTTACAGCTGCGGAAGCCGAGTTTATCTCCGCCCGCGACGGGTTTTATCAAGCAACCGTTTCAGAGACAGGTTGGCCCTACGTGCAGTTTCGCGGTGGCCCGGTAGGTTTTGTGAAAATCATTGACGCCAAAACCATCGCTTATGCGGATTTTCGCGGCAATCGTCAGTATTTAAGCATTGGCAATCTGACGGCAAATGACCGCGTCTCGCTTTTCTTCATGGATTACCCAAACCAGCGGCGCCTTAAAGTTTGGGGGCGGACAAAGATTGTCGACCATGAAACCGATCCATCGCTGATCGCCAGTCTTCACGACAAAACTTACCACGCAAAACCAGAACGCGCCGTCATCATCACTGTCGAAGCGTTTGACTGGAACTGCCCGCAACATATTCCGCAGCGTTTTACGACAGATGAAATTGAGGGCGCCATTGCACCCATACGGACGGAGCTGGAAGCGCTCAAGGTTGAGAACGCCAAACTGAAAGAGATGATTAAATCGTAATGATCGCTGCGGGCTGGCCCTAAGTTCAATCCGATGCGCCGCCCTGGGCCAGGTCACAGTCTTCCATCGCACGGTAAAAGTCCGCCAGCATCTTTCCGCGTTCATGCCGAAACGCATCTCCGGTCACGCGCATATCGGCAATGCGATCAAGGCGAAACATCCGAAAGTCATCCCGCAACTCGCACCAGGCGATCAGCGTCCACACCTTACCCCAGAACCAAAGCCCCAGCGGCCGAACTACCCGCTCGGTCGGCTGCTGTCCGGCGTCGCGATAGGAAAGCTCAAGGCGTATGCGTTTTTCAATCGCGCGATCCATCACGTCGATCCGCTCGCGCACATCCTCTGTCATTTCCGGCGCCATGGCGTGGATTTCGACCTGAGCGGCGCGGCTGCGTTCGGCATCCGGCAGAACCGTCTCTATCTTTACAAGCGCCTCAACTGCGGCTCTGGCCATCGCCGCGCCGCCCCATGCGCGAAGGAGCCGCGCCCCGGCGACAAGCGCGACAATTTCATCACGCGTAAACATCAGTGGCGGCAAGTCATAGCCGTCGCGCATCAAATAGCCGACGCCAGCCTCACCGTCGATTGGAACACCGGAAGACTGCAGGTCGGCGATGTCCCGGTAAATTGTCCGCTCAGAAACTTCCAGTTTTTCGGAAAGCTGCATCGCAGTGATAAGCCGACCGCCCCGAAGGTGCTGGACGATCTGAAAAAGGCGGTCGGCGCGTCGCATGAAACCCTCTAGCGGGAAAAGACGCCGATGGAATTACCCTCGGTATCCAGGCAATAAGCGAAGCGCCCGGCGGGAATTGCGATCGCGTCAGAGACAACTTTGCCCCCGGCTTCGCCAACGCGCTCCAGCGCCGTCTCAAGCTTATCGGGGCAGGCGAAATGCACCGTCGGGCCGGCGCCATCAGACGCCGGCTTGCCGGGATAAATATGGCCGGCCACCCCTGAGGGGTTTGATGTCGGGAACATCGCCATCGGGTTGGGGCCGGTTTCGTCTTTCTTCAAATCAAGATCAAAGACATCATTATAAAACTTGATCGCGCGATCGATGTCAGTGACGGGAATCTCGGCCCAAACAGTGAAATTTTCGGGGGTGAAGCTCATGGGTCTCTCTCCTTGGCGTTTCAGAACGCCGCAACCATTGCATACCCCTCCTGACAGCGTTTTGTCAGGAGCCTCGCAAGGATCTCATATTTTTTCAGGAGGCGGCGCCACGCTCTAACCCATCCCGCCGACCCCCTCAGTGCGCCCATGCTTGCGCTTGTCCAGAATGTTGGTCCAAAGCGCGAGGGCGATCCATGAAAGATGAAACACGGCGCCGACGGCAAAAATAAGAACGCCATCGAACGGACCCACGGTCATACGGGCGAAAAATTCTTCCATGGTTGAGAGCGGTTCAGGGTGAATGATAATTTTTCCGTAATAGGCGACCGCCTGAAAACTGAAAATCCACATATAGTTGCGCCTGAGGCGGCGCCCCATCGCTCGCCAGAAACCAATATGATATTGCGGCAGCAAATAATCATTAGCCAGAACATCCTGCCATTCACCAGGTTCCGGACATGCTGAACGAAACAGCATCGGTGCATAGAAATTCGTTTCGATCCAGCGGCAACGCGCGCGCCAGACATTGAAAAACCGATAACGGCGCGACTCTAAAATCAGGAACATGCAGATCAGAATGCCTACAAGCAAGAGCGGCAAGGGCGATGCCGATGGCGACGCGTAGGTGACGGACAAGGCGAGCCCCAGCGTCACCACCGACCAGTTGGTGGTGTTATCCAGACGCGTGCGCCAGATCGTCGAACGGTAAACCTCGCCGCGATACAAATGCGCAAGGGCGCCGATCTCGGCGTTGTCAAATTCGTTGCCGGTGCCCCCTTCCGGCGTCTTCCATTCTTTCCAATCACCGCTCATGGGAAGGATTGTCGTCGCATTTGCCATACCGTGACAAGGTGGTCGACAGGATTGGCTGACGCCGCTATCCGCAAAGAGGCGAAGAGGAGCCGCGATGACCGCCCCCCGACAGTCTCATTCTGATGTTTCTTTTCAGGAAATCATCCGCCTCGCCTGGCCGGCCTCGGTCGCGGCGTCTGTGACCCCGCTTCTTGGCGCTATTGATGTCTGGGCGCTGGCCCAATCCACAAGACCGCTCGATATCGCCGCCGTCGGTCTTGGCTCCGTCATCTTTTCCCTCGCCTATTGGAGCTTCGGCTTTTTGCGCATGAGCGTCGCCGGCCTGACCGCGCAGGCCGCTGGCGGCGAAGACGAAACCGAGGCGCGCGCAGCGCTCGTGCGCGGCGCCGTAATCGGCGGCGCCATTGGCCTTGCGCTTGTTCTGTTACAGGCGCCGATTGGCGACCTTTCTTTCCGGCTGCTCGCCATCGATTCCGAAGCCAGCGCGGCAACCCTCGGCGCAGGGCAGAACTATTTTTCTATTCGGATATGGGGCGCGCCTTTTGTGCTCGCTTCCTACGCGGCCTTTGGCTGGTTCAGTGCGCGAGGACGCACTGATTACTTAATGATCGTAAGCCTGTTGATCACGGGACTGAACATTATTCTGGATTACTGGTTTGTTGTCGGCTTTGGATGGGGCGCCGCTGGTGTCGCAGCCGGTACGTTGATCGCCGAAATCGCAGGCTTTTTCGCATGCCTAGTTTTCGTCGTGCTCGTCCTTAATCAGCATGGCGGCATCGCCAGCCATTGGCGCAGCCACGAATTCTGGGCGCCGGAGCGTTTACGGCGAACCATATCCGTTAATCGGGATATCTTCATCCGCACCGTTCTGCTGGCTTTCTGTTTTTCCTGGTTTGTCCAGCGCAGCGGCGCTTTCGGCGATGTCACCCTCGCCGCCAATCAGACGCTTTTACAACTGTTTTTGTTCACTGGCCTTGCGCTTGACGGAACCGCGATTGCGGCGGAAACGCTTGTTGGCCGGGCGCTCGGCATGCGTGACCGCGATCGTGGCCGGGGACGCTATCAAACAGCCGTGCGGCGCACATTCATTCTTGCAGCGGGCGCGGCAGTTTTCTTTTCCCTGCTTTACTGGCTTGGGGGCGACTGGCTGATCGCATTGCTGACGCCGGAAGGGCAAATCAGGGCCGCATCGGAACGCTACATGCCGTGGATTATCATCAGTCCCCTGATCGTTGTTCTTGGTTTTCAGCTCGACGGGATTTTTGTCGGCGCCACACGCGCTGTGGAAATGCGCAACTCAATGATTGTTTCAACCGTCATATTTTTACCAGCGTCTCTTTTCCTGCTGGAACGGTTTGGAAATCATGGGCTTTGGGGGGCGTTTTCGATCTATTTTCTCTTACGCGCCGCGAGCCTTGCAGTTTATCTGCCGCGCATCAAGGCCAGCTTTGGAAAACGCGACATATATAAAGAACCGCCCACTGGAGGCCAGTGAGCGGTTTTATTCGCAGTGTAGTTTTATCAACCTTTGACCGAACGCCGTTTAGCGAAACCAAGGGCGCCGGCGCCAGCGGCAAAAAGCCAAACAGCAGCAGGAAGCGGCACCTCAGAAGGAGCGGTTGCGGCAAAACCGAACTGCACATCCGTCAGCGCATTCTCATCGCCGAGCCCAAAGACATCGTTGAGCAACCCGGATGCGGCGGCGGTGAACAATAATTCGATCGACGGATCCATAAGATCAAACGGGTCAGCGACTGACGTCAGATCAAATGAAAAAATTGCAGCATCCATGACGGAGGCGCCTGCACTTGTCGTAACATCAGCCAAAATGAAGGCGTTTGCCGCATCTGAAATGTCGATAAGAAAGTTCTCAAGGTCGACAAAGACCATTCCTGCGGTCAAGCGGACGCCTGAATTTTCGTGCTCAATAAGGCCAGCGCCAAGATCGCCGCCAGTGATCGGGAAGGCGAGAAAACCTTGCGAGGTAACGCCGGTATCGCCAAGCAAGGATGGCGTCAGACCGGCGCCGTCAAAATCAAAAGTAGTCTCAACGACGGTCGTTCCTGTCAATGTCACCGCGAATGCGGAACTCATAGACAACCCAACGAGCGTCAATGTCGCAACAAAAATCTTCAATGTTTTGAAGGGCATGCACGTACTCCTAACAATGTTAAACGCACGATTGCGTGCAATTGCAATTGGTTAACAAAAAATGTACGTGCGCGTTCCTAAAACGGTTCAAGAAGGTTTTATGAAGGTTCGTTTGCGCCGTCGCATTTGTGAGCGTCAGCAGCCAGTTATCTCTGACCAGCGCCAACTGCATCCTCAACACTTGCGAACCCATCGGCGTCGAGAAACTCAGGCAAGTCTTTCAAAATGCGTGACGGCAGGCCGGGGCCTTCATAAATAAGCGCCGTATAGAGCTGCACGAGTGATGCGCCGCCGAGAATTTTTTCGTAAGCATCTCTCGCCGATGAAACACCGCCAACGCCGATCAGCGGAACATCGCCCTTAAGCGCCGCGTAAAATTCCCGCAGCACTCTCGTCGACGATGCAAAGAGCGGCCGTCCGGAAAGCCCGCCTTTTTCAGGGGCGTGCGCGCCACGCAACGTTGAAGGACGTTCAATTGTGGTGTTGGAGATAATCAACCCATCAAGCGACATGGTCCGTGCGACATCAGCGATATCCGCTTTATCTTCTTCCGTCAGATCGGGAGCAATCTTTAAAAAAACCGGAACGCCCGGCGCAGCCTGATCGCGCTCGGCGAGAACGCGCGCCATCAGATCATGAAGCGCCGCCTTTCCCTGAAGCGCACGCAGGCCCGGCGTGTTTGGAGAGGAAATATTGACTGTATAGAAATCAACCAGGCCGCTAAGCCCATAGACGCCTTTTACATAGTCTTCTGTGCGGTCTTCACTGTCTTTATTGGCGCCAAGATTAGCCCCGACAATACCGCGCCGGTCGCGAGATTTCAGCCGCGCTGCAACCTGCTCAAGCCCATCATTGTTAAAGCCATAGCGATTGATTACAGCCGCATCGTCACGCAGACGGAAAACACGCGGACGCGGATTTCCGGGCTGGGGCCGTGGCGTCACGGCGCCGATTTCAACAAAACCGAAGCCAAGATCCAAAGCGGCGTTCGGCGCTTCCGCGTTCTTGTCAAAACCCGCCGCCAGGCCAAGCGGATTGGAAAATGCTAGCCCGGCGACCTTTGAACTCAGGCGCGGGTTATTAACCTGTATGCGCGGGCCAAGACCCGCCTTCAGCATACGCACCGTTAGGTGATGCGCGGTTTCAGGATCCAGCGCTCCAAGCGCCTTTGAACCAATGTTCGCAAGAAAAACAGGCGGCCTCAAATCGCATCCCCGATTGCGAAGCCGTCATCGACACGAACAAGCGCCAGCGCCCTTTTGACGGACGTTGTCTCCAACGGCGCATAAAGATGCGGAAATTCTTCCCCGCGTTTTGGCGCCAATTCGAATCTCACCTGCGACTCAATCCCCGCCAACGGAATTTCCAGCGCCAGCAGGTCACGCGCGCCAGCGAAGTGAAGCTTAGCAGTTTCCAGAAGCTGGTTGCGTGTTGACAGATGAACATATCCGTCTTCCTGATCGATTTCTCGCAAAGGGACACGGCCTGTTTTCTGCGCCTCCGCCCATTCCGCGCGCGCCGCGAGGCGATAGACGAATTCCGGTTTTGGTTGATCCGCAGCCATGGGTGAGGCTTAGCCCGTTGTACCGGAATGGTCTACATGATAGCGCCTAGGGCTGGCTTTTGATGAAAGCGCGTTCGGCCTCGCGCCCCTCCCGCATCGCCTGGCGCAATGCAACCGCCCGCGTTTGAACCGCGGCTTCAAATTCCGTACGCGGCGGCTGGTCGATGGCGGTTTGCAAAGCTTCCGTTGCATCGGCGCGCCATTCTTCGCGGTCATAGGCGATCAGACGGAGCGCGCATTCATAGGCTATCAGAACATTTTTGGGATCGGCGGCGCGGGCGGCGAGAAACTGTCGATGCCCGAACTCAGGGTCGGAACCGAAACGTCCTTCGCCGCCGCGGCGCGAAACCTCCAGATGCCAAGCGGCGGAACTCGACAGGGCCCAGGCGTTTTCCGGCTCAAGCGCCAGCGCCAGATCAAGAGCGTCGCGCGCACGGTCGGCAAGGTTCAAAAAGAACGCCCGCCAGGGCGCCATACGCGCGCCGCGTTGCGCCAGCGCAATGGCCGCCTGCAACCGCCCTTCTACAAATTCCGGATCGGCGCCAATCGCTGCCTCGGCATATTCGAGCGCCCGGTCGGCGACCTTTCGCGCATCGCTATCATCCATTTCGAGATAGGCGCGCGCATTCAGCGAGCGCGCCGCCAAGGCGTAGTTTTCGGCGCCGCCAAGGCGGTCGGCGACCGAAAGGACTCTGTCGTAATCGCCGGCCTCAAAGAACTGAATCGCCTCGGGGGCCGGCGCGGCGTGAACGCCGCACAAAACTCCGGCCCAGAAGGCAATGACCAATAAAAACCGCAACGCGCACACCATATCAACTCATGCCACAGTAGACCGGAATTTAAAGCCCGATCATCACAATCTAGACATTCGCCGCCGATTCCGCCCAGATGTGCGTCATGAAACCGGCGCGCATTCTACTGGGCCTTTTCCTTGCCGCCTGCGCCGGCCTGACGGCGCAGTATTTCGCCCTGCCAGAAAAAGTCGTCTGGACAATCGCAATCACCGTTTTGACCGCAAGCTGGTGGGTGACGGAAGCCTTGCCCATACCGGCGACTTCAATGGTTCCTTTCGCCCTCTTCCCGCTCGCAGGCGTTCTGGACCAGCGCCAGGCGGCTGCGGCGCTCGGGTCTTATGTCATTATATTGCTGATGGCGTCATTGATGCTGTCAAAGGCGCTGGAAAAATCCGGCGCTCACGAACGCCTGGCGCTTTATATGATCAATCTTGTCGGCGCGTCCGGGCGGCGCCTCGTGCTTGGCTTTATGCTCGCAGCAGCGATCCTTTCCATGTGGATTTCGAACACTGCGACAACGATCATGCTGGCGACCATGGCGCTGGCGATCCTGTCGCGAACGGGCAACACTAAGCTCGGCGTTCCATTACTGCTCGGCATCGCATTCGCTGCTTCCCTTGGGGGCACGGCGACGCTGGTCGGTACGCCGCCCAATCTGATTTTCGCCGACGCCTATCAAAAAGCGACGGGTGAGGAATATTCCTTCGCTCGCTGGATGGTCGTCGGCGTTCCTATTGTCGCGATTGGCGTTCCGCTGATGTGGTTATGGCTAACACGATCGCTTGGCGGGGTCACCGCGCCGACGCTCAAAGACCCTGGGCCCTGGCGCAAGGACGAACGCCGGACCATGATGGTGTTTGCACTCGCAATTTTCTTATGGGTGACGCGGGCGGAACCATTTGGCGGCTGGTCGGGCGCCCTGGGCATAACTGAGGCCGGAGACTCAACGGTCGCGGTTTTCGCCGCCGTTTTGATGTTCCTCGTTCCCGACGGCAAAGGCGGCGCGCTTCTCGACTGGAAGTCGGCAAGCAATATCCCGTGGGGGATGCTGCTTTTGTTCGCTGGCGGCATTTGCATTGCAAGCGCGTTTCGGGCGAGCGGCCTTGATGTTTTGATCGGCGACAGCCTCAGCCAGCTCGCAGGCATGCCGGTATTTTACATGATGCTGGGTCTTTGCCTCTCCGTCACCTTCATGACCGAGATGACATCGAATACGGCGACGGCGAACTTGCTGATGCCATTGCTCGCCGCCGTCGCCGCCGGGACTGGCGTTAGGCCGGAACTCTTGATGATCCCCGCCGTCATCTCATCTTCCTGCGCCTTCATGTTGCCGGTGGCGACGGCGCCGAACGCCATCATCTATGGCACAGGCAAGGTTTCAATCGCCCAAATGGCGCGCGAAGGCGCTGTCCTCAATGTGATGATCGCGTTTATTGTGGCCGGCGTTTGCTGGGTGCTGTTGCGCTAGCTACAACGAATGTTCTGTTCGGGAGGCGAGATGAGCAATTCATTGCGCGCGGGCGCCGCATATTTTGCGCTGATTTTCGCATTGGGTTTTGTTCTCGGAACCATCCGTGTGCTGGTTTTATTACCGCGCGTTGGCGAGACAAACGCGGTATTGCTGGAGGGACCGTTGATCCTGACGGCGTCCTGGTTCACGTGCAGTTTTCTCATTACGAGATATCGCGTAGCCCCTGTATTCTCCAAACGACTGCTGATGGGCGCATCCGCACTCATCCTTCTGCTTCTCGCTGAATTCGTCCTCGGTGTTTATGGCTTCAGCCGAAGCGTTGGTGAACATTTCGCACATTATGCGACAATGCCGGGCGCTCTTGGCCTTGCTGGACAGATCGTGTTTGGACTCTTTCCGATTATGCAGCTGCTGGTCGGGCGTCGAAATGGCTAGTTAACGCCGTCCACGGTCATATGCCGCGCCCGCGCCGCGTGTTCGATCGCCTGTGCGCCATCATCGGGCACGCGCAGCGCGTTGCGGATCAACTCCAGCACCCGAATTTCCGTCATGTCGAGATTTTCATCCGCCGTGACGACATCCACCACGGCGGCATAGGCCGTCTCGACCAGATGCGTGGGCAGGGCGGCGGCGGCGGCTTCAAGCACCTTGTGCAGACCGCCATCGGAGGACATCAGCTTCCCGCAATTTTCCGATGTGGAGACAAGGTCATTTTCATCACTTTCAGAAAACAGCGGGAAAGACCGGACCACGCGGCCAATGGTGCGCAGCTCCGCATCCTCGATCCGGCCATCGGAGGCCGAGGTCATAACCATCAGATAGATAACCGCTTCCTGCGGTGTGAGATTTTCGATACCTTCAGCCATGGAACGCCTGTTCTCCTTTCGAGAGTCGCCGCGAAGCTAGCGGGCCGCGCGGGCTGCGGCAACCGGTGTTTGGCTCTTCGATGTCGCAGCTCAGCCGCATCGGCACGAGCAGTGATTGACCGGATGGCAACGGAAGTCCTAAACCTCGGCGCTCTTAACCGACCGGGAAACGCCGATGTCCGCTGTCCAGATGAAACCTTTCTCCGCCGACGACGCGGCAAACGCCAAGTCATGGCCGTTTCAGGAGGCTCGCCGCCTGATCAAACGCATGGAGCGGGTTAAAAAAGACGGCCCGGTGATTTTTGAGACCGGCTACGGCCCGTCGGGCCTGCCTCATATCGGCACCTTCCAGGAAGTGGCGCGCACGACCATGGTGCGCCGCGCGTATGAGCTTCTGACTGGACGCGAGACCAAACTCATCTCCTTTTCCGATGACATGGATGGGCTGCGCAAAGTCCCGGACAACGTCCCCAATAAGGGGATGCTCGAACAATATCTCCAGATGCCGCTGACGAAAGTGCCTGACCCGTTCAGCGATGAATATGAAAGTTTCGCACATCACAACAATGCGCGTTTGCGCACTTTTCTGGATCAGTTCGGGTTTGACTACGAATTCCGTTCGGCGACGGAGGAATATGCGTCCGGCAATTTCGACGCGATGCTGATGCGCATGCTCGAAAAATATGATGACGTCATGAACGTCATCCTGCCGACAATCGGCGATGAACGTAAGCAGACCTACTCCCCCTTCCTGCCGATATCGCCGAGCACGGGCCGCGTGCTTTACGTGCCAATGCTCGAACGCGACCCCAAGGAAGGAACGGTCGTCTTTGAAGACGAGAATGGCGAGAAGGTCAAAACCACGGTCACTGGCGGCGCTGTCAAACTGCAATGGAAGGCCGACTGGGCCGGCCGCTGGTTTGCGCTTGGCGTCGATTATGAAATGGCGGGGGAAGACCTGACTGAATCCACAAAACTATCGTCACGCATCGTACGCGCGCTCGGCGGCGAGCCGCCGGAAGGGTTTAACTATCAGCTTTTTCTGGATGAACACGGCAAGAAGATTTCAAAGTCGAAAGGCAATGGCATTTCCATTGATGAGTGGCTGACCTACGCCTCACCGGAGAGCTTAGCGCTTTATGTTTTCCAGGCGCCAAAGAAAGCAAAGAAGCTCTATTTCGACGTGATCCCCAAAACCGTCGATGAATACTGGACCTTTGTCGAAAAGTACCGTGACCAGGACGGCGCCAAGGCGCTCGACAACCCTGCCTGGCATATCCACGAGGGCAACCCCCCCGCGGACACGCCGCCGGTCAGCTTTGCGATTATCCTGAACCTCGTCAGCGCGTCCGGCTCTGCGGATGCGGAGGTCTTGCGCGGCTTCATCCGAAAGTACCGTCCTGATGCAAGCGAGGCGGAAATCAATGCGGCCGACGCCATGATCAGTTTCGCCGGGCGGTATTTCGATGACTTCATCAAACCGAGCAAAAAATTCCGGGCGCCAACGGACCGCGAGCGCGCTGCGCTTGAAATGCTGGCTGCGCAGTTGCGCAACCTTGGCGATGACAAAACGGAAGATGACTACCAGACGGCGGTTTTCGATGCGGGCAAGGCGCAAGACTACGAAAACATTCGCGAATGGTTCACTGGCCTTTACGAGGTTGTCTTCGGCCAGTCCGAAGGTCCGCGCATGGGCGCCTTCACCAAGATATTCGGCGCTGACGCGATGGCGAAACTGATCGACGCTGGGCTGGCGCGCAGTTAGGCTGCGGCCATGTGCTTTTCAGCATCGGCAAGCTTTGGGGCCGCCGCCTTGCTCGGCGCCGTCGGCGTTGCGACCCTTGCACAAAAGCCCGAGCGCAAACGTCTCGCATTTGCATTGATACCGCTAATATTCGCAATCCACCAGCTGATTGAAGGATTTGTGTGGCTTTCGATTATGGGCGGCGCGCCGCCCAATTCTCTTGTCGTCGCTTATCTCCTGTTAGCGCAGGTCTTTTGGCCAACCTATACGCCGCTAAGCATTCTGCTACTGGAAGATGACACGCGGCGGCGGCTCGCGCTTTGGCTGTTGTTGGCGGCTGGTCTTGTTGTATCAGCGGCGCTCGCGACCATTCTCTTCACGAATGAATATACGGTGCACATCGTGCGAAACAGCTTACGATATGCCACCGATCACCAATTCGAGGACAGGCTGGTCGGGTTGTACCTTGTCGCCGTGGCTACGCCGCTTTTGATCTCCCGCTATCGCTACATCATGGCTTTTGGCGGGGTCATTCTTGCAGGTTCGGTCATAACACAGCTCGTGTTCCACTACGCGGCGGCGTCGGTCTGGTGTTTCTTCGCCGCACTCGCGAGCCTTTTCGTTTTCCTTCATGTGCGGCGGCGAAAACGATTGCGCGAAGCTTAATCTATCCCGATGGCCTTTCCAAAGTCCGAGTAACGTCGCGTCTTTCGCGCCTCAAACTCTTCCTCACTCAAGGGGTTGAGCGCATAATCGAACGTCACGCCCGTTCCTTCGATGATCCGGTTCATATAGTTGAAGAGCGCGGCAACCTGAATGGCGTCGAATAATGCGCGTTCTGACCACCCGGCGTCATAGACGGCTTGCGCGTCAGCGGAGGTCAGTTTCGGCGGCAGGTCTTTTAGTTTTGCGACATATTTCAACAACGGCTTCAGCTTTTTATCGACAGACGCCTTATCCACATCAGCAACCAGCGCATCAATTACAGCCTCATCGACCCCGAAAGCGCGCGCATAAATCTTGTGGGCGCCAAAGCAAAAGTTGCAGGCGTTCAAGCCGGACACAAAGGCTGCGATCAATTCACGTTCAGCAACGCTCAACGGGCTTTCACCCCGCAACAGTGCGTCATGATAATCAAGTAGCGGCTTCACGCATTCAGGGAACGCCTTGTAAACCTCGGCGAGATGGGGGTTTTCTGGCAGGCTCGGAAAGAGGGACATAAGCCGGAATCATCCAAACTGTTGAAGGAAAGCGCGGCTAGAGCCGCTCATCGCTGAGATAGCGCGCAACATCGATATAGTCGATGATCAGCGAGGTTAAATCTGTCACGAAAACAACGGCCAGCCACTTCCCGGAAAGGCCGGAGATATTCCATGCGCTGCGTCGGCTCCACAGATAAACCAGCAGCGGCGTCCAGAACACGACGTGAGCCAAGCCAAGAATCCGCTGATAGCCGAACTGGCCATAAAGAAACTCCATGAAGAGCCCCGCCGATATAATCGCGCCCAGGATCCACCTCGCTTCCGTCCGCCTGATAAAAACGAGGCCGCCGACGAAATTGACCAGCACCATCCAGCCAACCCAGGCTTGCAGCCATAAGGGTTGCGCCATGATCGCCGCAGCAAGCGTTTCAGGACCAGTGTTTATTGCAGCGGCAGGTTCCAGATTTCTTGCTCTTTAGTCGTTGGCGTTATCGTTCAATAAACAAAGCTTGTTTTTTCGTGAACAGGTTTAGCAGTCGACTTGCGTGACCGCCAGAAGTGATTCTCTACGCAACGCGCCGCATTCGCAAAAATCTGTAGCATAAAATTTCAATCACAAGCTTGCGACAATAAAGTGTAACGCAGTGCAGATTCCAAATTGCGCATGATTGTCAGCGCGTTAATGAATTGTGGCGCGAATTGGGCCGGGTTCTGATTAATTTCTTAGGTCGCATCGGCGCCGCAATTATGATACAAAATATCATCAACGATAAAAGACGAAACGAAATATTAGGGGCCCAGGATTAACCTTGATTTCGCGCGCTGCGTTTGGGCGCGGGGGCGGGTTTATGCGGTGCGAGGCCGCAAAAGTGACTGGGTGTTATGGCGGGTGGCGAATGGGTGACGAGGACCGACAGGTCTGAACAACATTGCGAGCAGCGACATGACGCAGCGACCGAACACAACAGCAAACCTGGCCAGCGACGCCTGGCCTTGCTTCGGCGCGCATCACGCCTACATCAAGGATACAATTGAAATTAGTAGACCAAGAGTTGCGGCAATGACTGAATTCGCCAAGCGCGGCGACATCTATATCATTAAACCGAAAGGCGCTGGGTCTGCACGATCGGCGCTTTTTTTGTCTTCAATCGGCGGCGGCAAGACCATTTCTGGCAGCGTAAAAGGTGAGCGTGGATCATGACTGAACAACAACTCGATGTATTTGACGCATTCTCGGAAAGTTACACCCGGGTGAAGCAGGAATCGATGAGCCTGCGCGATTATCTGCTCGCAGCGCGCGATGATCCGATGCTCTACGCCTCCCCCGCTGAACGGATGGTGCAGGCGATCGGCGAACCGGAAATGATCGACACATCGAAAGATCCGCGCCTATCGCGTATCTTCTTCAACCGTACGATCCGCCGCTATAAAGCTTTTGACGGCTTTTTCGGGATGGAAGACACGATCGAACGGATCGTCTCATTCTTCCGTCATGCGGGCCAGGGCCTCGAGGAAAAACGCCAGATCCTTTATCTCCTCGGTCCTGTCGGCGGCGGCAAATCCTCGCTTGCCGAACGCTTGAAAGATTTGATGGAAACCTATCCCATCTATGTCCTGAAAGCCGGCAATGAAATTTCACCTGTGTTTGAAAGCCCTCTCGGCCTTTTCCAGGCGCCGCAACTGAAAGCGCTGCTCAACGAAAAATACAATATCGAAGAGCGCCGCCTCAACGGCTTGATGAGCCCTTGGGCGGTCAAGCGGCTCGACGAGTTCGGCGGCGACATTTCGAAATTCGAAGTGGTGCGCATGTTCCCGTCGAAATTGCGCCAGATCGCCGTTTCAAAAACCGAGCCCGGAGATGAGAATAATCAGGATATCTCCGCGCTGGTCGGTAAGGTCGACATTCGCAAGCTGGAGCATTTCAGCCAGGATGATACCGACGCCTATTCCTATTCCGGCGGGCTGTGCAGGGCCAATCAAGGCCTTCTGGAATTTGTCGAAATGTTCAAGGCGCCGATCAAGGTGCTGCACCCGCTGCTGACAGCGACGCAGGAAAGCAACTATGTCGGCACGGAAGCCCTCGGACCGATCCCGTTTCAGGGCATTATCCTTGCGCACTCCAATGAAAGCGAATGGCAGCAGTTCCGTCACAACAAGAACAATGAAGCGTTCCTCGACCGCATCAATGTGATCAAGGTCCCTTACTCCTTGCGCGTGACCGAAGAGCGCCAGATCTACGAAAAGCTGCTCGCCGGATCTGAACTCTCCGATGCGCCATGCGCGCCGGAAACCCTCGACCTGCTGGCGCGCTTTTCGGTGCTGACGCGCCTGAAAGAGCACGAAAACTCCAACATCTATTCCAAGCTGCGCGTCTATGACGGCGATAAGCTGAAAGACACCGATCCGAAAGCAAAATCTCATCAAGAATATCGCGATGCGGCTGGGATGGATGAGGGCATGGACGGCATTTCCACGCGCTTCGCCTACAAGGTTTTGTCGGAGACATTCAACTTTGACACCGACGAAGTCGCGGCCGATCCGGTGCACCTGATGTATGTGCTCGAGAACGCTATCAAGCGCGAGCAACATGCAGATGAGACCGAGAAGCAGTATCTCGATTATATCAAGTCCGAGCTTTCTCAGCGCTACGCCGACTTTATCGGCAAGGAAATTCAAAAAGCCTATCTCGAAAGCTATTCTGAGTACGGTCAAAATCTCTTTGATCGCTACATCTCCTATGCGGACGCATGGATCGAAGATCAGGACTTCAAAGACCCTGACACGGGTCAGCTGCTGGACCGCGCAACGCTTGATGCTGAGCTTTCGAAAATCGAAAAGCCTGCGGGCATCGCTAACCCGAAAGACTTCCGCAATGAGGTCGTGAAGTTCGCATTACGCGCACGCGCCAATAATGACGGAAATAATCCACGCTGGACCTCTTATGAGAAACTTCGCAATGTCATCGAAAAGCGCATGTTCTCTCAAGTTGAGGACCTGCTGCCAGTGATTTCATTCGATTCCAAGAAAGACTCGGAGACAGAAGCCAAGCACGACAACTTCGTCGCCCGGATGACCGAGCGCGGATACACGCCGCGTCAGGTCCGTCGTCTGGTCGAATGGTATATGCGCGTTAACAAGGCGGGGTGATGGGTGCATCAGCCTGCATCCTGAAGTGGCGCGCAGAAGGCGCGTCACTTTCACGGGTTACCAATTGGCTTAGAAAGCAAACATGACCTCTTTTCACTTCATCGACCGGCGCAAGAATCCCAAAGGCAAATCTCTTGGCAATCGTCAGCGTTTCCTGAAACGCGCCAAGGCGCAGATCAAGGACGCCGTGAATAAATCCCTGCGCGATCGCTCCCTGAAGGAAATCGACAAGGGCGAAAAGATCACGATCCCGTCGAAGTCCACGGCCGAGCCGAAGTTCCATCTCGATCCCGATAGCGGCGAGCGAGAAGTCGTGCACCCCGGCAACAAGGAATTTGCGCGCGGTGACAAAGTCAAAAAACCGCCCAAGGGCGGCGGCAAAGGCAAGGGTAAAGAGGCGAGCGATAGCGGCGACGGAGAAGACAGTTTTCAGTTCACCCTGACCCAGGAAGAATTCCTCGACATCTTCTTTGAAGATCTGGAGCTGCCCAACCTGGTCAAACGCTCCCTGAAAGAAATCAAAGCGACCGCTTATAAGCGCGCCGGTATTACCGTCGCCGGCTCGCCCACCAATCTCAATCTCGTTCGCACCATGCGTAACGCACATGGCCGGCGCCTCGCTTTGCGCCGTCCATCGACGAAAGAGATGAATGAGTTGAAGGAGCGCCTGTTCCAACTGGAGCGCATTGCGCAACCGAACGAAAACGAGATTGCCGAAAAGAAAGCCACGATCGTCAAGCTGGAAGAGATGGAGGCGCGCCGACGCTGGGCGCCGTTCATAGACCCGCTCGATGTGCGCTATAACGCCTTTGAACCAACGCCGGTGGAAACAACCGCCGCGGTGATGTTCTGCCTGATGGATGTTTCGGGCTCCATGGGCGAGCGCGAGAAAGACCTCGCCAAGCGTTTTTACATGCTGCTCTACCTGTTCCTGAAACGCCGCTATGAGCGCGTTGAAGTTGTCTTCATTCGTCACACCCATCATGCAGAAGAAGTCGACGAGGAAACGTTTTTTTATTCGCGCCAGTCCGGCGGCACGGTCGTCTCCACGGCGCTGGAAAAAATGCTGGAAGTGCAGAAAGACCGCTTCCCGGCGGGCGAATGGAATATTTATGTGGCGCAGGCCTCCGACGGTTTTACCCAGTCCGGCGATGCAAAGCGTTGCGTTGAGATGCTGAATGACGATGTGATGCCGATTTCTCAGTATTACGCCTATATTGAAATTCTTGACGAACGCGAGTTGGAAGTTTTTTCCGATGCGGATAGCGGCGCCGAGCTGTGGCGCGCTTACCGTACCTTCGCGCCCGCCTGGGCGAATTTCGCGCAAACCCGCATAGCCAGGCCCCAGGATATCTTCCCGGTTTTCCGCGAACTCTTCGCTAAAGACAAGCGGGAGGCGGCGTGATGACTAGAGTATTGGAAAAACCTTCCCTCCTCTTCGATGGCGCCGACTGGGATTTTGAAACCCTGAATAATACCCTCAATGCGATTGAAGACATCGCGCTGAACGATCTCGGCCTCAACATCTACCCTAACCAGATTGAGATCATCTCATCGGAACAGATGCTCGACGCCTATTCCAGTCACGGTATGCCGCTGATGTACAAGCACTGGTCATTCGGCAAGCATTTCGCCCGCGATCAAATGATGTACCAGAAAGGCTATTCCGGCCTTGCCTATGAGATCGTCATCAACGCCGATCCGTGCATCGCGTATCTTATGGAAGAAAATTCCATGACCATGCAGACGCTGGTGATGGCGCACGCCTGTTTCGGGCATAATCACTTCTTCAAAAACAATTATCTCTTTCGTCAGTGGACGGACGCCGAAGGCATCCTCCCCTATCTCGATTTTGCAAAAAAATATATCGCCAAGTGCGAAGACGAGTTTGGCTTTGAAGAAGTGGAATCGATTCTCGACGCCGCGCATGCGGTGATGGATCAAGGCGTTTTTCGCTATAATCGCCCGCCGCGCCTCTCAGACGCCGACCGCCTCGCCAAGCTTGCGGCGCGCGCGAAGCATGCAGAGACGACCTTCAACGATATCTGGCGCACGCTGCCCAACACCGAAGAAGACGAAGAAGAAAAAGAAGAGCGCCAGGCTGAAGTCCGTCACATCAAACTGCCTGAAGAAAACCTTCTCTATTTCATCGAAAAAGCAAGCCCCGTCCTGCGCCCGTGGCAGCGTGAAATCGTGCGGATCGTGCGCAATGTCGCTCAATATTTCTACCCGCAGAAGCAAACGCAGGTCATGAATGAAGGCTGCGCCACCTTCGTCCACCATTACATCATGAACGAGCTTTTCAATCGCGGTCAGATCAGCGAAGGCGCGATCATGGAGTTCCTGCATTCGCATTCATCCGTGGTTTTCCAGCCGGATTTCAATGACCAGCGCTATTCGGGATTCAATCCTTACGCGCTTGGTTTTGCGATGATGGAAGACATCAAACGCATCTGCGAAAATCCGAAGGACGAAGACCGCGAATGGTTCCCTGAAATCGCCGGCAATAATGAATGGCGTGACGCCCTGAAAGACGCCTGGGCGAATTTCCGCGATGAGAGTTTCATTCTGCAGTATCTTTCACCCACGGTGATCCGTAATTTCCGCATGTTTGCGATTTCCGATGTCGCAAAAGAATCCCATGTGGAGATTTCAGACATTCACGACAGTCGCGGTTTCAGACAGGTGCGCGAACGCCTCGCGAGATCATACGATCTTGGCATGCGCGAGCCTAATCTTCAGGTCGTTGCGGCCGACCTTGAGGGTGATCGGACATTGCATCTTCGTCACGAAATGCATAATAGCCGCAAGCTTGCTGACAAGACCAGGGAAGCGGTCCTTACCCATGTTGAAACCTTATGGGGCTATGAGGTCGCCCTGGACGAGGCAGATGCTTGAACGCTGATCCGGCTTCAATAGCCCGCTTGATGCTGCACCGCACGATTTACTCTTCAATGTTATTATGAAACATATGCTCCGTAGGGCGATGGTTTGTGCGGAAGAGGATAAAGCACCCGCGCATTTATAAACTTTCAAATAAGGATCGTCATGCCCAAACGGCGCAGCCTCGCTGCAACCGTCCTATTGTTGCGTATTCCATTATCATTACCGGACCAGAGGGAGAACGAATAAAATGCATTTATTCAAGAGACTGATATCGATCGGCGCAGCCGCGGCGTTCACGGTAACAACAGGCTTTGCGCAGGATGGGCCAAGCATGAGCATGGTCACTTTGCTGGAAGTGACGCCCGCAAAAGAGCAGCAATTCGACAGCGCCTGGATGACGATCAAGGAGATTGCTACGGAAAACGATTATCCCTACACAGAATTTGTCGGCGGCATGCGCAATGAACGCTGGATTGCGACACCTATCAACAGCTACGCCGATGTCGATGCTGTTTTCGCAGCCAGAGAGGCGGTGACCGAAGCCGGCGGCAAGAAATATAAAAAGGCGATCGCGAGTTTTCAGGACGCATTGATGACGTCCCATACATTTTTTACCCAGCGTGACGCCGACCTTTCCTATTCGCCTGAAGGCTCAGAACCAGGCCCGTTCATGGAGATTGATAGTTTTCAATATCAATATGGCGCCGACGAGGAAATGGAATCTATTCTCGCGGACTACAAAGCGTTGATGGAATCAAAACAAAGCCCTTACGCCTACGAGGTCAACTGGGACGGTCTTGGCGTTGAAGGAAACTCAATCACCATTATCTCCTTCGCCGAAAACGCGGTCGCCATGGCGCAAGCCAACGCAGCAATCAATGAAATGCTCGAAGGCGATGAAGCCGCCGAAGCGTTGTTTGCAAGGTTTCTCGCCATCTCGGGAGGATCGGAGACGATGCATAGCGTTTTCAATCCTGAGGCGACAATAAACATGCCAAGCCCTGAATAACGGCCCGCATCAAAACAAGACGGAGGACTGGTTACGACTGGTCTTCCGTCGATGTCTCGTCCCTGCCGAAGTTCGGCGCCGCTGTTTCCTGACCGGCCTCTACAATCGCACGACGCAAAGCGCGCCCGCGCGTGAACGCATCATAAAGCGCATCGCCATCACCCCACCGAATCGCGCGCTGCAGAACAGCCAGCTCTTCGGAAAACCGACCCAGCACCTCCAGTACAGCGTCCTTGTTATTGACAAAGACATCGCGCCACATAACAGGGTCCGAGGCGGCGATACGCGTAAAGTCCCGGAAACCGCCCGCTGAATATTTAATCGTTTCCGCCTCAGTGACGGATTCAATGTCGTCAGCGGCGCCGACCAGCGTAAACGCAATCAGGTGCGGCAAGTGACTGGTCACCGCCAACGCCAAATCATGATGGGCGGCATCCATAATCTCAACATGGGCGCCGACCGCTTCCCAAAGCGCGCTCGCACGCGCAATTGCGGCTTTGTAAATATCGGTATTGCGCTGAAGCGGCGTGATGATGCACCAGCGATCTTCAAACAATGAGGCGAACCCCGCTTCCGGGCCCGACTGCTCTGTGCCCGCCACCGGATGACAAGGCACAAACGCAATGTCATCGCGCAGTGTTTCAGCGGCGCTTGCGACCGCGCCCTTCACTGAGCCAACATCTATCACCAGAGCACCCGCAGGCGCATGAGCATTGAGCGAAGCGCACAGCGCTTTAATTGCGCCCACAGGCGTTGCAAGAACGACAAGATCAGCCCCGGCGACCGCGCCGGCAAAATCAGGAGTCGCCTCATCGACAATGCCCAGCGCCTTTGCGCGGGTGGCGACGTCATCGTTTTGATCGTAACCGATGATCGCGTCGGCCATGTTCGACGAGCGCATTGCGCGCGCCAGCGA
The DNA here is from genome assembly GCA_039196665.1 of Pseudomonadota bacterium. Taxonomy (GTDB): domain Bacteria; phylum Pseudomonadota; class Alphaproteobacteria; order Caulobacterales; family Parvularculaceae; genus Hyphococcus. The sequence goes on from JBCCUQ010000008.1 coordinate 43,804, forward strand.
CGATCCGATCAGCCCCGGCCCGATAAGCGCAACCTTTTTAAAGGCTGATGGATTGTCAGTCGGCATGAGTGAAACGTTCTTTCAGCAATTCGATACAACGCCGATTGCCATCCTTTTCGCCGATTGAAATACGCAGCCATTCGCCAAGCTTGTAAGGGCCCATTTCACGGACATAAACGCCGTTTGATTTCAGAAAGCCGAGAATGTCGTCAGCGTTCCGACCGGCTTCAGTAGGGAACTTCACCAAGATGAAATTTCCGAACCCTGGCACGAAATCGAGCCCCATGCCGCCAAGCTGTTGCGCCATCCAGTCGCGTTCTTCCCGATTGAACTTGCGGTTCTTTTCGACAAATGCCTGGTCTTCAAGCGCCGCAACACCCGCGGCAAGGGCGCCGGAATTGACATTAAAAGGCCCGCGCACCCGGTTCAGAACATCTGCAATCGCAGTTGAACAGTACCCCCATCCAAGACGCAACCCGCCAAGTCCGTAAATTTTAGAAAATGTCCGTGTCATGATGACATTGTCAAAATCATCGACAAGCTGTTCGCCGCCAGCATAATCAGGCTCTTCCATATATTCCGCATAGGCTGCGTCGATGACGAGAATGATATCCTCGCGCAGATTTTCGCGCAGGCGTCGCACTTCACTATCGGGCAGATAAGTGCCGGTCGGGTTATTCGGGTTCGCCAGAAAAACGATCCGCGTGCGGTCATCAACCTCTTTAAGGATCGCATCGACGTCGGCGGTCAGATTTTTTTCCGCCGCAAAACGCGGCTCGGCGCCACAGGACTTCGCCGCCAGCGCATAAACCAGAAACCCGTGTTCCGACTGCACGATATTATCGCCGACACCCACATAGGCCTTGGTCAGAAGCTGCAGGATCTCATCGGAACCGGACCCGCAAACCACCCGCGCTGGATCAATATTGTAAATCTCGCCAATTTTATTGCGCAAAGCGTGGGCGCCGCCGTCCGGGTACAAAAAGACGTCGCCGCCAGCGGCCTTATAGGCTTCCACCGCCAGCGGGCTCGCCCCCAGCGCCGACTCGTTCGACGAGAGTTTATATGTCTTTTGCGCGCCCTCTTCGGGCATCGCGCCCTGCACGTAAGGTTTTATGTCCAGAATGCCTGGCTGCGGGGTCGGCTTGGTCATGACGGTTCTCTCAAAGCTTTCCGGCATATAGCGCTGCCGGGCGCTTCGCTTCAACCCGGCCGCCTTACCCCTTTGGCGGCTTTGCGTCCCGGCGCGAAGGCTGCGGCGCGGCGATCGCCGGACGAAGGGCGCGTCCCCGCGCGCTGCGCACCAGCCCCACCGGCGCCATCAAGTCCTTGGCGGCCTCGACCATGATTACACCGCCGAGCGCCGGCCAGACGCGTGCGCCCGCCCGCTCCCACGCCCTTGCGGCGCGCAATAGAACTTTCCCTGAGAAAGGCGGAAAATAGAGCGCCGAATTCCACTGAACCGCTCGAAACATCGCGCCTTCAAGAAGGCCATTCAACTGGCGCTTCAGATAGGGCCGGCCCGCCGCAAACGGCGTTGAGTCGATCATCGACCAGAGCCCGCGCCGATGAGCCGCGATAATAATCATTCGCCCATCATCAGCGAGCACACGCCACGCCTCGCGCATCAGCCGATGCGGATCAGGCGATTCTTCAAGTCCATGGATGATGAGCACCCGATCAAGACAGGCGTCTGGCAGCGGCCATTTGGTCTCACCCACAAGGCTCGCCAGATTGGGGCCGCGTCCCGGCCAGCGAATCACCCCTTGCGCCCCCGGCGAAAACGCGAGCCGCCGCACGGCGCAGGTGAACGCTTCGAGATAAGGGTTGGCGTAACCAAAACCGGCGAACGCCATCTGCGCGCCATCGCCCCATGCATCAGCCAGCCGCGCGGAAATAAAATCGCGCACCATCGCGCCCAGGGGCGAGCGGTAGAACTGGTGATATTCCAGAATGTCCGTGCGCATATCGCAATGTTCCTGAACGCGCGCGTTGCCGCGCGCTGCGGAGCCGTTATGCTTAGGTTATGCGGCAAGCGTCAATCGCCGCTTAACGCCGGAAAGGCCATCACATGCCGATCGAGATCCGCCAGTTTCCCTGCCTCAACGACAATTACGGGTTTTTGATCCGTGACCGCGAGAGCGGCGTAGTGGCGACGATCGATACGCCGGACGCAAACGCCATCAACGAGGAGTTGGAGAAGGCTGAATGGACGCTGACCCATATTCTGAACACCCATCACCACTGGGATCATGCTGGCGGCAATCTGGCGCTGAAAGACAAATGGCGTTGCGAGATTATCGGCCCGCAAGGCGAAGCCGACCGAATTCCCGGTCTTGATCGCGCCGTTGGAGAAGGTGATATCGTCGCGTTTGGCCAAAGCCGCGCAATCGTTCACGACACGCCGGGCCATACGTCCGGCCACATCATTTATCACTTCACGGATGATCAGGCCGCGTTTGTCGGCGACACGATCTTCGCATTGGGGTGCGGGCGATTGTTTGAAGGCACGCCGGATCAGATGTGGGCGTCGTTATCCAAAATCGCCGCCATGCCGACTGAGACAAAACTCTATTGCGCACACGAATATACACAAGCAAACGCCGCTTTCGCCTTGACCGTAGATCCACTCAACGAAGCGTTGAAACAACGTGCGAATGAGATCAATCGCCTGCGTGCGGAGGGAACGCCCACCGTGCCGACCAATGTTGAAATCGAGCTGGCGACAAACCCGTTCCTTCGCGCGGAAGATGAACATCTGCAGGCCGCGCTCGGCATGAGCGGCGCGGGCGCAGTAGAGGTTTTTGCGGAGACAAGGCGGCGCAAGGATAATTTCTAGCAAGCGCTGAAGTTTCCCTCGCAATGACGACTGTCAGAATGCTCAAAGTATCCAATGCAGCCTGAAATCCTGGAGCGGGTGAAGAGAATCGAACTCTCGTCTTAAGCTTGGGAAGCTCCTGCTCTACCATTGAGCTACACCCGCCCGATGACCGGAAGATTTGGGCCGCCAGATGTGGCGCGTTGGGCGAAAAACGTCAAGCTGGCGACATAAAGCCCCGTTCGGAGCCGAAAAGGTCTCGACCTGCGGGCCAAATCTCACCAAGAATTCATCTCTGCGCCGGGGCGGCGCCATATTCCGGCCCGAGCGAACGGCATTATGTTGGAAACAGCCGGTGTGTTTTGTTTTCGCCGGCATGGAAAGGAGGCCGTCAATGTTGATGCGGCTTGTTGGAATTCTGGGCGCGCTCTGCGTCGCCATCGGGGTCGCGCTCGCCCCTGCACAAGCGAAAACGAAGCGCGAAAAAGCGGAAATCCTGGTCGCCAAGTCAGCGGATACGGTAGCGTATTTCGCCAATGATCCCGCTTATGAGCCGCTGTGGGACCTTGCTGATGACGCGAAAGCCATGGTCGTTATTCCACGGTCCCTGCGCGGCGGTTTTGTCTTCGGCGCCTCCGGCGGCAACGCGCTGATGATTGCGCGCAATGAGGATGGCAGCTGGTCGGAGCCGACCTTCTTCACTATCGGATCGATCTCGTTTGGTTTGCAGATCGGCGGTGAAGCGTCGGAATCCGTGCTGCTCGTCATGACCAATCGCGGCATGGAGGGACTTTTGTCGTCGACCGTTAAACTCGGCGCCGATGTTTCTCTCGCCGCGGGCCCGATCGGCGGCGGCGCTAAGGCGCAGACGGCCGATATTTTGGCGTTTTCACGCTCGCGCGGACTTTATGGAGGCTTGAGCCTTGAAGGCGCTTTGCTGAAATCACGAAACAGCTGGAACCGCGAATATTACGGCGCGGACGTAACGCCGGCGGATATCATCTTCCGCGAAAAGGTCGCCCGCCCGCAATCGGCGACACTGCAAAACGCGGTCTGGGCGCTGGCCAATCGAGATGCGCCGACAATGATGGCGCCAGTGCAGCCGACGCAGCTTGATCCGGTTACCGGCGAGCCACTGCCCGAAGAGCCGGTCTATGAGGATGACGCCGTTTACGGCGCGCCGCTGGAGCCGATTGAAGACGAATAAGGCGTAAGACCTCACAGCAACGCGATCCTGAAGTGAACGCCCGCCGGTTGCCGCCGGCGGGCGTTTTGTCATAGCCATGGGTCGTGACGGCGGACGGGGAAAATATGGCTGACGGCCAAGCTAACAACTGCGCAGCTGCGTTCGGAAAATTTCAGCACCCGAACATAACTGCTGACGGCGCCACGCGCGCCAGCGTAAGCCTGACACATCTGGATACGCTATGGGTCAACACCGGCACGCTCTGCAATGTGGAATGCGCCCACTGCTATATCGAATCTTCGCCCACAAATGACCGCCTAGCCTATCTAACATGCGACGAGCTTGCGCCGTTTCTGGACGAGGCGAAAGCCATGGGCGCACGCGAAATCGGCTTTACCGGCGGCGAGCCATTCATGAATCCGGGAATGATCGCGATGATCGAAGCATCGCTGGATCGTGGTTTTTCCGTTCTGGTATTGACCAACGCCATGCGCCCGATGATGCGCCCCAGAATGCAGGAGCAGTTATTATCGCTGCACAAGCGTTTCGGCAAAACGCTCGCCTTGCGCGTCAGTCTCGATCATTACAGCGCCGACCGCCACGATGAAGAACGCGGGCCCGGAACCTTTGCCGTGGGCATGGAGGGCTTGATCTGGCTGGCGCGGCACGGTTTTACTTTCAGCGTCGCGGGCCGCACACTCTGGAATGAAGATGAGGCCGAAATGCGCCATGGCTTTGCCGCGCTTTTCGAAAAAACTGGCATCTCTCTTGATGCCCATGCGCCGGAGGATTTGATCCTGTTTCCGGAAATGGACGAAACAGCGCCGGTCCCCGAAATCACCGCCGAATGCTGGTCACTGCTCGATAAATCGCCCGCCGACATGATGTGCGCCAGTTCTCGCATGCTCGTTAAGCGCAAAGGCGCCGACGCGCCCGCCGTTCTTTCCTGCACGCTGCTGCCCTATGATCCGCAATTCGAAATGGGGAAAACGCTCAAAGAAGCGTCAGCACCGGTGAAGTTGAACCATCCCCATTGCGCGAAATTCTGTGTCCTTGGCGGCGCCAGCTGTTCCGGCTAAACCAACCTTATGCCAGCAGACGAAAACAAATCTCCGCGCGAAATTGCGCTGGAGAACCGCGAAATTGAAGGCGAAAAGCTTTATTCGCCATCGGCGGCGCGTAATCGCGACGCCATCCGAGACGTGATCGTCGCGCATATGCCCGCCAGCGGGACCATTCTGGAAGTTGGCGGCGGCACCGGCGAACACGCTGTCCACATGGCGCGCGCGCTCCCCCACATTCAATGGCGAACGGGCGACCCGGATGCGACGTCCCGCGCCTCCATTGCCGCCTGGATCGGGGATAGCGGGCTTTCGAACCTCTATGGACCGCATGCCATCGATGTCAGCGCTGACGACTGGGGCGTTGAGGATGCGGCGCCGTTTGCAGGGCTGGCCTCCATCAACATGATCCACATTGCGCCATTTAGTGCAGCGACAGGCCTGTTCGCTGGCGCAGGCCGGCTGCTCGTCCCTGGCGGCAAGCTATTTCTCTACGGCCCGTTTTCACGCAATGGCGCTCACACCGCGCCGTCCAACGAAGCCTTTGACGCCAGTCTGAAATCGCGAAACTCGGAGTGGGGCGTGCGAGACATTGAGCACGATCTTGCGCCATTGGCGCAGAAAAATGCACTGACGCTCGACACAGTTGTGGAAATGCCGGCGAACAATCTTTCCCTTGTCTTCAACAAACACTGACAAGTTGCTGAAATCATTCTCTTGAATCTTCCCCAAATCTTTTTCGAAAGATTGTGGAAAAGTATGATTCGACCAAGCCCGAAAAGTTGGTATCCTGATCATGTTTCGCGGTTCTATCAGGTAATTCGAAGCGTTTGCCTAGCGACGGGTTACACGAGCTAACGAAATGATGAGCAAACCAGCAGCAACGCTCAGGCGCTGACTGGAAAATTGGTCAAAGGTAGGCCAACGCGCATCTGACGAACCTGAGCGGTTCGGCTTCCAGACGAATGCGCGAAAGCGTGTTCGCAAGGAGGTCCCGGGATCGCCGTGAGCAACGGGCAAGTTGCAAATCGGCGCGCGGCGTTAAAAGTCGAGGAAGGTGCAAGCCGGATACGGCAAGAGATGACGCGGATCTGAAAGACGCAGCGGTCGTGGCGGCTAACGAGCCTCGGGATGATGCGCCGGAAAGGTCTAGTGGCGGAAAAGCGGAGCAGTAATGTTTCGATTTAACTGTCGCGTCGGAGAACATTCGGATTCTCACTGGATTGGGGTGTCCTTCGATATTCCGCGAGAGCGGACGAAAGGGAGTTGCTTCGGCAGCTCCCTTTTTGTTTTATTATTAGGCTTTCTCGGGTTGCTTCGACCGGCAGCACATTAGCGCGCCGTCACCGAAAATGCTTCGACAGCTTCAACCCCTGCCCCTGATAGTTTGACTTCACATCCGCGCCGTAAAGCTGCTCAGGACGCTTGGCCATACGCTCATAGACGAGGCGCGCCACCAATTGCCCATCCTCGAGCACGAAGGGCGCATCATGGCTTCTAACTTCAAGAACTGCGCGCGATCCGTTAGCACCGCCCCCTGCCCTTTCTGCCGACCATCCGAAGCCAGGGTCGAAAAAGCCTGCATAATGCACGCGAAACTCGCCGAGGCCGGGATTGATCGGTGTCATTTCCGCTGCATAGTCCGGCGGAATGACCAGCGCCTCTTTGGAGGCCAGAATATAAAACTCATCCGGATCAAGAATGATAAAGCCGGATTTTTGCGAACCCAGCGGTTCAAAAAAATCATTGGCGTCGAGCGCGCCCGGTTGGTCAACATCGATTAGCCCTGAATGGCGTCGGGCGCGCCAGCCGATGATTGCATCGTCAGTTTTCAGCGAAACACTTAAGCCCAGCCCACCGTCGATATCGCTGTCGCCATCAACCAGCGGGCTTTCTTTGTCCAGTGCGCGCAGCGCGTCATCATCAAGGCGAAAATCGCCGCGTTTCAAACGCAATTGGTTCAGGCTCGACCCGGTGCGCGCAAAAATTGAAAACGTCCGGGGGCTGATCTCTGCGTATAATGGCCCGTCATAGCCCGCAGGGACTTCGTCAAACGCCGCGCCGTGATCCGTAACCAGACGCACAAAGACATCGATACGGCCTGTGGAACTTTTGGGGTTGGCGGCGCCGGAAACATCCGCCGGCAGGCGTAGCCGTTCGTTCAACTCGACGAGATAAACACAACCGCGTTCAAAAACGACGCCGCCTTTCAGGCTGAAGGCGTTCATGACGAGGCCATCATCAAGGCGGGCGGCGACCGTGCGCGCACGCGATGGCAGGAATGACGCGCGCACCCGCCATGCGCGTGTCCCAAGGGTCAGATCAAGACTCGCCGGTTGCAGCCGCGAAGGCGAAGCCCCCGTGATCTCACCGCGCCGCATAAGCTCTGCGATCATCCCTGCGGCGAAGACGCCGTCTTTTCTATCCAATTTCACATCATCCATAAGACCGGTTTGCCCGTCGCGAGCCCGGCGCGCAAGATCGTCATGCGCGAGCCTCGCCCTCCATTTTCCCCGTCCCGTTGAAATGCATGTCCTGTCTGGCGCTTTGCCCCGGCGCGGACTAAACTGCACCCTTTGGTCGGCGTCATGCGTTAAAGCTATGGGCGCGACTGATTGGGCAAGGACGTTCAGCAATTGGGACGGCGAAGAGAAAATCGACGGCACTCAGCCATGTATGAGCGCATTACGCGCGGCATTCGCGTGAGCGTCAGCCCGCATTATCTTGAGGATCAATCTGATCCTGAAGAGCCGCGCTATGTCTGGGCCTATACCGTTCGCATTGATAACGAGTCCGCGGAAAGCGTACAGCTGCGCGGGCGGTACTGGCGCATCACGGACGCCAAAGGTTTTACCGACGAGGTCGCCGGCGACGGCGTTGTCGGCGAGCAGCCGGTCATTCGCCCGGGCGAAGGTTTCGAATATACGTCGGGGGCGCCGCTGACGACGCCATCGGGCCTGATGGTCGGGCGATACAGCATGGAAACGCCGGAGGGCGAGGCGTTCGAAGTCGACATCCCGGCGTTCTCCCTCGACAGCCCTCACGAATTACGCCAGATCCACTAGGCGAATAAGGACCGCCGCAGGACATGTGTAATCCTGTGCGCCGGCATTGATCAGATGTTTGCTTTCCGACCGGTAGTTCTGGTGACGGGTGCGCTTGTCACAGCCCTCGGCCTCACCATGCTGATACCGATGATTGCCGATCTCCTGTCGGCTGACGAGGTGCATCGCGCCGATTGGGGCGCGTTCGCCATCGGCGCCATTATCAGCGTACTCGCCGGCGGCGGCGCCGCAGCCGCAAGCTGGGGACCGATTGACCAGATCACGACGCGGCAGGGGTTTTTACTCACAGCGGCAAGCTGGTTTGCGCTCGTCGTCTTCGCCGCCATCCCTCTCACCCTCGGCGGTCTCCAACTTTCCTATGTGGACGCATTTTTCGAGGCGATGTCGGGCCTCACCACCACTGGTTCAACGGTCGTGACCGGCCTTGATGACGCGCCCCCGGGGGCGCTCTTGTGGCGTTCCATGCTGCAATGGTTTGGCGGCGTCGGGATCATCATCATGGCCTTCGCGGTCCTGCCGGCATTGCGCGTCGGCGGCATGCAGATTTTCAAGAGCGAAGCCTGGGACACGTCTGAAAAATTCATCGCCAACGCCGCGCAATATTCGCTGTCGCTCTCAATGATCTATGCGTTTTTCACTATATTGTGCTTTCTACTGTTGTGGGCGTTCGGCATGCCTGCATGGGACGCGGTCAATCACGCCATGACGACCGTCGCGACGGGCGGGTTTTCAACAAAAGACGCATCCATCGGCGCATTTCTGACGGTCGGTCGCGCGCCGCTCGATATGGTCGTGACCGTCTTTATGATCATTGGCAGCCTTCCCTTTGGCATTTTTCTCGCAGCGCTTTTGCGCGGCGCATGGCGGCGCTTGTTTACGGACAGTCAGATACAATTCTTTCTCGTGATCGTTGCATTCCTGACCATCGCCATGATGTTGCATGTTCAAACGGTGTTGGAGGTGGATCCGTTTACAGCGTTTCGACTCTCAGCATTCAACATTGTCTCCATCATTACCGGCACTGGATACGCGACAACCGATTATTATGCTTGGGGACCGTTTGCGCATGGCGTCTTCTTTTGCATTATGTTCATCGGCGGCTGCGCGGGATCGACTTCATGCGGCATGAAAGTCTTTCGATTCCAGGTTGCGCTCGCAGCGCTGATTGTCTACGCGCGACGTTTGGCGCATCCGAATGGCGTCTTTGTGGCGCACTATAATCACCGTCCGCTGACGGACGATGTATTCGTATCGGTGCTAAGCTTTTTCTTTGTGTATTTTGCATCTTTTGCGACCCTGGCGGTCCTGTTATCCGGGCTGGGGCTCGACACGTTAACCGCACTGTCGGCGGCTGGCACCGCAATCGCTAATGTCGGCCCAGGTCTTGGCGAAGTGGTTGGTCCCGCGGGCAATTTTGCGCCTTTGCCTGACGCAGCTAAACTTCTTCTCGCCGCAGGCATGCTGCTTGGCCGGCTGGAGCTATTCACTATTCTTGTGCTGTTCTCGCCTACATTCTGGCGGGACTAAAGAGCTGACGCGCTGAACGTGTCGCAAACATCGACATCACCTGAGCGATATCCGTTGATGAACCAGCGCTGACGTTGGGCAGAAGTCCCATGAGTAAAACTCTCCGGCGTCACCCGACGTCCCGCATTACGCTGCAATGTGTCATCGCCAATCGCCTCAGCAGCACGCAAACCTTCCTCAATGTCGCCCTCATCGAGAAGCCCGCTGGTGCGGTCCGCATGATGCGCCCACACGCCGGAATAACAGTCGGCCTGCAACTCCATGCGCACCTGCAACGCATTCGCTTCACCATCGCCGCGCGCGCGTTGCTGTGCTGTTCGCACCTGGTTCGAAATCCCGGTCACTGTCTGAATATGATGGCCGACCTCATGCGCGATCACATAGGCTGCAGCGAAGTCACCGGGGGCGCCAAAGCGCTGAGCCAGTTCCTCAAAGAAACTGGCGTCGAGATAAAGTTTCCGATCCGCAGGACAATAAAACGGACCCGATGCGGCCGACGCATATCCGCATGCTGACGATACGCTGCCGCTGAACATTACCAGCGTGGGTTCAGGGTAATCGGATCCCGCAGCCTGAAATTCTCGCGACCAGACGTCTTCGGTTTCAGCCAAAACCACCCGGACAAATTGCGACGTCTCGTCATCAATCGGCGCCGCCGCCTGCTGCTGCGCCGGCTGACCCTGTAACAGGGCGATGGGATTTGCCCCCGCCAGGTAAAGTCCAACGCCAACCACGCCAAGCATGAATAGCCCGCGGATGCCGAACCGCCCAATGATGAAGCGCACCAGCATTATGAGGATGCCGCCGCCGGCGGCGGCGGCCGCTCCACGGCGATCCTCAACGTTCCGGCTTTCCCGCCGCCCTCGCCATTTCACCATGTCACTGTCCCCTTATCTTGCACAGTTAACCAAGCGGCGTAGCTAAACCGAAAACAATCCATAATGTCGAGGGTTCCAGCGCCGCCGCGGCTTCCCGCACGCCCGCCGGGCCGGTTTGCGGCGCGCCTTGACTTGGGGCCGCTCAGCGGGGATTCTAGCTCGGGGATTGATGGGGAGCTCCATGTCGGGTTCAGGCCACTATACGAGGCTAGCCGCCGCGCTGTTTACCGCAGCGTTGCTCGCCTTTGTCATTATGAAGCCAAACGCCGGCAAGGACGCAGTCGCGCGCGTCGCCAGCATTGCCGGCTCTGTGGAAAAAACACCGCTTTCCGCGCGGGCCTGCGCCATCGGCGACCCGGCGCTCTCCGGTCCGTTTGCGCCGGTCGAGGATGTGCTCAGCATTTCACCGCTTGGCGGCGTCACTGCGCCAGGCGAAGTGCTGCCTGCGCCCTATCTGCGAATTAATATGAAAAAAGGCGACAGCGCTTTTGAGCGTCGGACCACAACCGCATTGGCGCCGGCGCGCGCGGACATCGTAGCGCTCGAGCGCAAGATCGAACGTGACCCGTATGGACGCGCCACATCGCAGTCATGGACGGTGCATTTCCGGTCCTGTGAAAATATTTCATTTTACTATGACGACATTGACTGGATAAGCGACGCCATCCTTGAGCGCGCTGGCGGTCTGAACGCGTTCACGGAACTCGGCGGGCCGGACCACATTGCGCTGGAAACAAAAATTCGCGTTCCCGAAAGCGAGGTCATTGGCGAGACCAATGGTTTTAACGTGGGCTTGCATGACCTGGCCGCTGCGCCAAAAGCACTGGAGCGCCCTGATCGTTACCGCACAAACCCTTATGCGCGCGCCGCAGCGCTCGACGCGCCACCATCGCTGATCGAAGCAATTACACCGAATACCGCGCAAGCCCGTTGCGCTCTCGATTATCTGCCGAAAGATCTGCAGGCGGAATGGTCCGCAAAACTCGGGGACAGCTGGGGCATCCGCAAGGCGAAAGGCGAAGACGCCTGCCGCACCGCTCTACCAGACGAACCGGGCGCGGCGGAAGGCGTCTGGCACACCGACTCTGCGCATAATGGCGCAACGACAAAAATCAGCGCGATTGCCCTAGCGAGCGATTCCATCGATCCGGACCGGTTGATTTTTGCCCTCCATGGTCGCCTTCCGTCGTTAAGCCCGGCGTTGGTCGCCATGGCGCCGAACATGGATGAGGAACGCGCCGAAGCGGCAAAGGATTTTCTATCCGTCCCGAAAGGCGACGGTCGGATCAACACTCCGTTCAGCACCGTAAAGGACGGTGAGGTCTATTGTTATGAACGGCTTCGGACGAACTTCGTCGGGCCACAGATTAATGGTGTCATTCTAGTGCAGCGCAATGGTGGAGATGGCCCCGGCGCCTTGAAGATTGAAGCGCGAGGCGATGCGCTTGCTTGCATTGACCTGGCGGAACCGTGGGCCTTTACCGGAAATGAAACGGTGTTTTACCGGTAACAAAGCCGCTCTGCCTGATCGCACTCGGCGACATCGCCCTTAGAATCAAGATTATAGCAGCAGCCCTATTCGTCGAGAAACGAGCGAACCGCCTCGTAGAATCGCGGCCAGGCAGGATCACCCTCCGGCATCAGGTGATTATTCGTCTCAAGCGCTACAAATCGCGCATCCGGGATACAGGCGGCAAGCTCGCGCCCGAAATCGAACGGTACGCGCAAATCGCCGCGAGCATGCGCGACCAGCGTTGGCGCCTTTATTAGGCTCAAGCGATCATAGACGTTTACAAGCCCCAACGCCTCCAACAGCTGCGCAGCGTTTTCAGGCGAGGTCGTCATGCGTTGTAGTTCATTGAACCACTGATGATTTTCAGGCGGCGCGTCCGGCATAAAAAGGGACGCGAACAATTGCCGGAATGCGGGGTCGTCTTTTCCCCAGCCGCTTTTGATCAGGGTGATCATCGCTTCGGTGTCGGCGATTACCTTCTCCCCGCGCCCGACGCGCCACCCGCGCGCGTAACCGCCGAAGAGTACGAGTTTGGAGACCTTCTCCGGGTAACGCGCGGCATATTCTACAGCAACAGCGCAACCTTGCGAAATGCCGAGAAGCGGGAACTGGTCGATGCCGGTTGCCTCCACAACTGCTTCCAGATCGGTGACCAAAGAATCGAAGGAAAAGTCTTTTACGCGCCAGTCCGAAAGGCCGTTGCCTCGCTCATCATAACGGATGAGCGTGCGATCCGCAGAGAAAGCACGAAAGAAATGGCGCCAGACCGGACTTTCCCAGTCGAACTCAAGATGGTTGAGCCAATTTGCTGTCTTCACTAGTGGTGGGCCCGAACCGACAGTCGCATACGCTATTTGAACGCCGTCAGCCGTCTTGCAGAAACGAATATCTTGGCGGCCGAGCGGCGCCTCGGATGCACCCCCGTCAGTACGGTTTATGATTGCCGCTTGGCCACTCGATACCCTCGTAGCGGAGGGCTTCGCCATTAATGCGGCGTCCAGCAGACCAAGATCGATACCGTCGACACCGTTAAGCGCTTCTTTGCTCAACCTGACCTGCCGGCTGGCTTCCTTGTTGCGCCCAACCTGCGCCAATGCAGTGATGAGGGCGCCGTGAAGGTCGATATCGTATGGCTCAATCTCAATAAGTTCATAAAGACGGTCAGCCCTTGCAGAGTGATCTTCCCCGAGCCGCGCTACAATTGCGCGCAACAGCGCGGCGCGCATGGCCCTCGCTTTCTCACGATGCACCAGGAGAAAAGTTTCAAACTCCGGCTGATTCGGTAAATCCAGACCGGCCATCAACTCGCCGGAATATCGATCCGCAAGCTTGATCAGATCAGCTGTATCGAGATCATCTAGTCGGTCCACGGTCGACTGAAAGTCCAGATAGTCGACATGCACGCCGGATGTATCAAATGCAGCCCGCTCCCGATCAGCTTTGATGCGGGCGGCGCTTTCGTCATTGACAATGCCGCGCAGCTTGCTGAGCGACCAGCGCAGGGAGCCACGCGGATCGTCCGGCACTTGCCAGAAAATTTCGCAAAGGCGCTCGCGTCTTTCCGGCGCACCCTTAAGCGCGAGATAGGCAAGAAGCGCCCGGGTCTTCTTAGATTGTGGCAGGGCAAGACGTTCGCCGTTTCTTATTACGACGATGTCGCCAAAAAGCCGGAGTTCAAGATCGCCGGCGCTCATTGCCGCCACTCTCCTCAAGAAAACAGGAACTTACCACGCTTGATCGTCAAATTCGACGGGCGTTTCAACGCCAGCCCCAACGCGGCTGTGCAAATCTGGGAAGCGTCGCAGCCATGCGACGGCATTAACAGAAAACCACAGGAGAGCAAGATGCCTAACTCAGTCGAATCAATGCTGGGCGCTGTTGTCACCGCCATTGTCGTCATTGGCGTATTCGTTGCGCTGGCGCCGCTCGTTTAGCGTGTCTTACGCATTCCGCAGCATCCTGTCTGCTTTCAAAAGCCGCCTTTCATACTTCGGAAGACGGCTTTTTTCACTGAAGAACAACAATTTCAACGGCGGCTCGCATTTTTTAAACGCTCGCTACAACGCTCAACAAAACGCCCTCCTGCAATCGTTTCTCTGAAGACAACTCATTGTGGAGACGATCATGACTGCTCATTTCAACTACAAAGACGCCCTCGCCCGATCCGAACAGATAACCTGGCGGGTTGAGGATCTCATCGGCGGTGACAAATCTCTCGACTTTTCGAAGCCCTTCCTGCCGGAATCGCTAGCGCGCGTAGCAAGCCTTTCCTTTCTATCGGAGGATGAGAAGCGCGTCGTCAACCAAATTCGCGGCCACGGCTATCTCTACACATTCGGCCTGGTCGAGGAATTCATCCTGCCGTTCGTTATGGAGCACGTAGAAAAGCAGCTCGCCGACGGCGATGACTATCGCGTCCGTGCGCTTCTTCAGTTCGCGACTGAAGAAGCCAAGCACATTCATCTTTTCAAGCGGTTTCGCGAAGAGTTCATTGACGGTTTCGGAACTGATTGCGCTGTCATCGGACCACCCCAGGCGATCGCCGCGGAAGTGATGAAACATGACCCGCTCGCGGTTGCCTTCGCTATCCTCGGCATCGAATGGATGACACAGATTCACTATACAGAAAGTATACGCGACGATGCCAGCCTCGACCCACAGTTCAAGAGTCTGCTGAAACATCACTGGATGGAAGAGATGCAGCATGCGCAGCTCGACACGTTGATGATCGAAGCGCTCGCTGAGAGCCGGGATGCTGGTGAATGTCTTTCGGCCGCTGAAGAATACATACAAATCGGCGCCTTTCTGGATGGCGGACTCGCGCAACAAGCCGAATTTGACGCCGATGCTTTTGAAAACACGACTAGCCGTGTGCTGACGGACTCAGAACGTAAAGAATATGTTCGCGAACAACATCAGGCGCTGCGCTGGACGTTTCTTGGCTCCGGCCTCACGCATCCGCAAGTTGAAGCGACCCTGAAACGCATCACGCCCGAAGGCGCGGCGAAAATTGCTGACATCGCCCCGGCGTTCTGCTGATCACCAGAAACTGAATCACACGCAATAAACTTAAAGGAGAGAACTATGTTGGTAAGACCAAGAGCAAAAGTAGCAAGGGTGCTGGCCCAGATCGGCGCAATCATCGCGACGACTGTGACCAGTTTGTTCGCAGCGGCGAGCACAGTGCATGCAGACGTAGATCGCGAAATCGCGGCGCGCTATGTGCGCGGCGGCGCGACACAAGTCACGATCAGCGACATTAACGCGCTGGTCGGCGACACCGATGCGCAGATCAGCGGCGCATCGTCGCTGACCTGGACCAAAGACGGCGTCGGCTTTGACTACAACACCGCCGATCTCGAACCGGACGCGCCTTACACCATGTGGTGGGTGACGTTTAACCGCCCGCGCAAATGCCTTTCGGCGTGCGAGTGCGGACTTGTAGACCTCGCCGATCCGGCGGTTGACGCAGGCGTTTTCTTCGCTGGCGGACGCATGACCGACCAGCATGGCCAGGCCGACTTCGCCGGCGAAATCGATTACGGCGCGTTACCGACCGGTAACGACCAAATTCCGTTTCCCGGAATCGAAGCCGCAATCAAGCGTCGTTCGGAGATTCATCTCGTCGTGCGCGAACACGGCGAAGCCCTTGCTGATCCTGCGGATCTGAAAGCTCAGCTGACGCAATTCAACGGCGGCTGCGGACCAAACAGCTGCAACGACGTGCAGGTATCCATTCATCGCAGCCAATTCTGCCGCAAAAAATCACGTCACTAACGACCCCATACAAAAATCAACGGAGAGAAAACATGTTGGATAAAACACAACCACAAGCAATCAATGGAATGAATGTCGATGACGTCAACGCGCTGATTGAAAGCGTCAAGGCTGACGCAGCAAATGGCGAAACGAAATGGCGCGTGACCAGCGCATGGCAGGGGCGCACACATAATCGCGCCACGGTGTCTTCATTTCATATCGGGGGGGAAGAGGTGAAGCGCCAATTCACGATCGATATGGACGAGCCGCCACAGCTCGGCGGCGCCGATCAATTCGCCAACCCGCAGGAGCACCTGCTCGCGGCGCTGAACTCCTGCATGATGGTCGGTTATGTGGCGCTGTGCTCGCTTGCCGGCATCCGTATTGAAAGTCTTGAGATTGAAACCAACGGCGCCATCGACCTGCGTGGCTTTCTAGATCTCGATGACACAGTCGCAGAGGGGTACGAAAATCTCGATTACGTTGTGCGCATCAAGGGCGACGCCACGCCGGAGCAGTTTGAAGAGATTCATCAGGCGGTGATGAAAACCTCGCCGAATTTCTACAATCTATCCCGTGCTGTCGCACTGAACGCAACACTGCAAGTCGAATAGGCTGTACAGGTTTACGAAAAAGGGCCGTCGGTCAGGCGGCCCTTTTAGACGGTTTGTCTTTGCTGTGTCGGACTTCGCATCCAGCTTTCGCCCCGACGGGGCTGGATGACTCAAAGAAAATCAGTCCACTCGGCGCAAGTCCACTTCAAAGTTTTTAGCCCAATATCCATCAGGGTCCGTCGGCAAATGATGGAATTCCGAGACTCGCCATTTGCGGCCATCTTCGGAAAGTCGCCACTCGATTCGCTCGTCCGCAACTACGCCTTCCGGGGTCGTATAGTCCATGAAAGCGACATAAGTGTTCGCTTCCTCACCACGACGGATATGATAGGTCACATGTCCCGCCCAGTTGTCGTAGATATACAGCGCCTGGTAGGCGGTCTCTTCAGGGTCATAATTGAAGTGACTACGCAGCGAGCGAGTGCGTCCGTCCGAACGGGTCATCGTGCTGTCGCACTGGATGTAATTGTTCGCCAGAATATACTGACAAATACGGCCAGCCACTTCATGGGATGGTTCTCTATCGTTATCGCGCGGAAAGAAAAACGTGGTTTGGCCCTCCCAGGTCCCAATCAGAAAGTCGAGATCCGCGATAGAAGGCCCGTTTTCCTCGACTTGTGCAAAGGCAGATGGAACCGCCAGCATGCATGCCGTTGATACTGCAAGAATTCTCATAGGTTTTCCTTATACAGCCTGACTGTCATTGTTTTATCCATGTCATTTCAAATGTCTGGGGCCAGTAATCAGATGGCTCGCCTTCAATATGAGTGTACTCTTTGGCCCAGTGCTCGCGGCCATCTGCGCTGAAACCAAACTCCACGCGAACCCGCACCGGCAATCCGTCACGTGTTTCATCATTATGAAAACCAATGAACATAGTTTTGTCTTCGTTCCATTGGAACGGATAGGTAATTTTCGCAGGCCATCCCCGGAAGATAAAAAGATTTTCGAAGGCTCCTGTTTCCAGGTTGTAGTTCACATAGGAATTATGCGCGCGCTTGCGCCCATCGGAACGCACCCATTGCGTAGCGCATTCTATGTAATAGCCGTCAAGAATTGGCCGGCACGTTCCATCGACCGTTTCCGTGAGCTGTTCCGCCTTCGCATCCCTCGGATGATAGTGACTCGCTTCGCCGCGCCACTTGCCAATGAGTGGCTCCAGGTCGGACATTGATGCTGCAGGCGGCGTTTGCGCATAAACCGAGCCGGCCAAAACAACGGCGGACGCCATAAAACAGATTCTTTTCATGCGGTCTTCCTAGTCTTGAGGGCTAACTACTGAACCGGTTCCAGACGCAAAATCACGCCCGGTTCAGCATCCGTCATCACATAAAGATACCCATCCGGCCCCATGCGCACCGTGCGAATGCGCTCGTCCAGTTCCCCAAGCAACGGTTCCTGAAAGAGGACGCGATCGCCATCAAGCTCCATGCGGATGAGCCGCCGGTCACCGAGGCTGCCCATGAACAGGTCGCCTTGCCAATCGGGAAAATCATCGCCGGTATAAAACGTGAGGCCAGACGGCGCGGTAGAAGGGCGCCAGTATACAACAGGGCCTTCAACGCCGGGCAACTGCTCGTCTTCCGTGATCACAGCACCATCATAGTCGATGCCGTAAGTTGCGATTGGCCAGCCATAGTTGCCGCCACGCCGTGCGATATTAACTTCATCGCCGCCCAATGGTCCGTGTTCTGAGAACCAGAGCGCGCCTGTTTCCGGATGCCATGCGGCGCCTTGCACATTGCGGACGCCATAGGCCCAGATTTCCGGACGCGCACTTCCATCACGTGCAAACGGATTGTCCGCCGGAATTGATCCGTCGTCATTGAGACGAAGAATTGAGCCCGTCAGATTGGCGAGGTTTTGCGATTCATTGGGCAAGTGACGTCGGTCACCGGTCGTGACAATCAGGCGCCCTTCTTCATCCCAGACAAGCCGACACCCTGCATGGGCTGTTTCATTGGAACGATTATCCCCGTCAAGAATGACCTCCAGGCCATGCAGTTCGCCACCGTCCAGACGGGCGCGGGCGACGCGACTGACATTGGAGTCGTAAGTCCCGTGATGATAGCAAAGATAAACCAGCTGGTTGTCAGCGTAGTCCGGATGGAGGGCGACATCGAGCATGCCCAGGCGTCGACCGTTCGGATGATTAAACAACGCCGGCCCGCCCGTCAGTGGCGCCGAGACCTCTCCATCGCGAACGATGCGCACAGCGCCAGTCCATTCCGTAACGATCAGCCCGCCATCGGGAAGAAAGTCGAGTCCCCAAGGAAAAGACAATCCTTCCGCCACCATTACCGCCTTAAACGCAGCTTGATGCGACGTTTCCTCAAACATCACATTCCCTGGCGCCGCTTGCGCGGTCGGAAGCGTTGCGGCGGCGAGGGCGAGAAACAAAACCGGTAATTGGCGCATTGAGCGATATCCTGCTGATGACGATGACGGCAGAATTACCGGCGATCCGCTTCAAGGGTCCCCAAGAGCGCTTCAAGAAAAGTCCAAGATTTCCTCAGGGCTCAAAAATCAATGTGATTTCCACGACTTAACGGCGCGGGCGCATTTGGGATTTTCGCTGTTTTCCGGCACTATGAGTGCTCTGGCCAACACTAAAAACGATGCCCTCATGAAACTTCAACTCGGCGACTGGACTATCCAGGAGCACGCCAATCTGCTGACACGCGAGGAAAAGGTCGTGCGGCTGGAAAGGCGCGTCATGGCCGTGCTCATGCAACTTATCGAGGCGAACGGGAGCGTCGTCGCCAAGGAAGAATTGATCGAAAAAGTCTGGAATGGCGCAGCCGTCAGCGATCATTCTGTAGCCAACGCAATCAGTGATTTGCGCCGGGCGCTTGGCGACGATCGAAAAAAACCGGACTATATCGAGACCATTCCAAAGCGCGGTTATCGTCTGATCCAGACCGCGCAAACGATAGACACGGACGGGAATAATAAAACGACGGGCGTGTCGCCATCGCAGCATTCAATGCCGCAAGTCTGGATGTTTGTCGCGTCGGCTCTATTGGTCGGGGTCGTCATCGCCATTGTCTTTTTGCGGCCAACCCCGCCGGCGAGATTATTCCTTACTGACATTGAAAATGCGACGGGGCAAACTCGCCATGACCTTGCGGCCAACGCTGCGACGGAAATGCTGACGGTATCTCTTTCCGGCGGCGCTCTTAGACTGGTTCGCTGGCGCGCGCCCTTCGCCGCTGCAAACGACATTCAGACAATGGATCATGACAGAATTGTCTCCGGCCGCATCATCACTGATGGCGGAACGCCCATTCTTACCCTGGACGTTATCGATCCGGCAGACGGCGCATCAATTTGGGCGAGCGCCTATCCAATGACTGACGCCAACTTCGCCACCCTCGCCAATGTTATCGCAGCTGATCTTCGCGAGCCTCTAAGAATTGCGCAGCCCCCGGCGGCATACGCCGCCGCTGAGCCGGACATCGCGGAGGCCTATTGGCGCGCGCGTTACCTGTGGAGTTTGCGGGAGCACCAAGCGATACGCCAGGCGCTGCGCATCCTGGAAGGCGTCGTAATCAAAGCGCCCAGCTATGCGCCGGCGCATGCCGCCATCGCGGATATCTATGCGCACAAGACGGCGGAAGAACTGGGTCTGGAGCGATCCGAAACCTATCCGTTTGCAGAACATCATCTTGCACGAGCCTTCGCCTTAAACCCTGATCTTGCAGAAGCGTTCATCACCCGCGCCTATCTTGCTTTTTTCCGCGACCGCGACGCCCCACGCGCCATAGCGGAGATCGATAAAGCTATTGAGGCGCAACCAGCCAACGCCGTCGCATGGCAGACCAAAGGCATGATCGCCAGCGCCGCCGGCGAAGCCCGCATAAGCCTGCAGGCGATAGAGCGGGCGCATGATCTCGACCCTCTTTCCGCGGGCATCGCCTGGGACAAAGTCTGGTTTCTCTATGTCGCCGACCGCCCGGATGAAGCGCTCGCGGCAGCGCAGAATGCGCGCCGCATTGCACCACCGGTGCATGTCTATGAAGCGCTCATCCATCTCGCACGTAACGACGAATTAGCGGCTTTTGAAAGCTGGCTCAATCATGCTTTGGCGCGGGGGCTGCCAAATGAGCGCGGGGCGGAAATTCGTGCTATCGCCAATAAGCAAGGGGCGCGCCGAGGTCTGTCCGCGATTGCATCAGCAGCCGCGACAAACAGCAACGCCAATCCGCAAAGCTACCGGCAAATCACGCTCCCTCACGCAACGCTGCTTGCAGCATTGGATCAGAACGACGCTGCAATAGAGCTGCTCCTGAATAATCCGCCTAATGAAAAAAGCTGGTGGTGGAGCTGGTACGATGTGATGCCGGGAATTGATCCACTCAGAGACGACCCGCGATTACAGTCTCTAACCCTTACGCCTGCCGTCACTGCAGACGGATAGATTAGAACTCGCCACGTTCATTGGCACCAAACGCCTTTGTCGCTGCGAACCGCCAGGCCTTCCTCAACCAAGGCTGTCGACAGATCGCCGTCTTGTGTCTCAATGCGCGCAACGACACGTCCACCATATTTATCGCGTCCGATATCGTGCAGCGTCGCGTCGCTACCTTTAAGAAAATCCTCGACAAACCGTTTGGCGAGCTCGGCCTTATCACGTTCGTCAGTACATTGGGGCCGGAACAGCTCCGGCGCATCCACCCCGGCTAAGCGAATGGAGACGACAAGCTCCTGATCGATCCAGATGGCGACACGCATCCGCACCGTATCCCCGTCGATAACCCGCTCAACAACCGCAGGGGCCGGTCCAATGGCGTTCCCGGCGGCGTGCGCATCGGCTGCAGCCATTGCAAACAGCAATATATAAGTGTATAATCTTAACATGCACACTCATAAGTAGCATGTTCTTTTTATGTTCTCAATATACTTGCGACTGAATTAATTAAGCGTAGTCAGCCCGGCGACCGGGATTATGGGGAATATTGACGGGTCAGCCTTACAGCCGTCAAAAATCGACTGCCCGGTCGCCGCGCCTTGAGACACTTGCCCGATTGTCTCCTGCACCATACCCTGACTTCCGGCGCAGAGGAGAGACTGCGCCTCGACTGAATGCAGATATTAACGACAGCCGCGCAATGACGCGGTTATTCGCCGTGGCGCACCCTGGATGGACGCCGCCTACCGACTGGCATTCAATTTAATCTGTTGAGTCGCACTCTCCCCCCGAAACACACGGGAAAGGAGCCCTGTCATGAAACACAACACCCTCCGTGTAATATTGCACGCTATTGTCGCGGCATTCGCGATGCAGTCCGCACAAGCCGTCGACTTCGTTATCGTCTACGACCCCAACGATCCTCAAGGCATTGATCCGTGCACACCGAATATGGATTTTAAAGTTTGCCCGAACGGCGCGCCCGACACAGAAAAAATGGTGGACATTATTGAAGCCGCCGCCGCCCACTGGTCTGACATCATTGAAGACGACCACTCTATTTTGATCAAGGCGGCCTGGTTTAACCCCGCCTTTGGCAGCAAACCGGAAGCGTCGATTGAAGACACCGATGCGGATGGGCGCACCACAGTCGCGCGCATTAGGATCGGACCAACGCTGAAATATTTCTACGACCCGACGCCGAATGACGACACCGAATTCAATATGCGCCCGGCGCTGTTCAGAACACTGAACCCCAATGAACGATTTGAAGCTTTTTCCGTTCAGCCGATTATGTCGCAATGGGACGCGGTCGAGCTTGCTGATATCGGTGTTTCCGAGGACAGCACACCAGATTATGATGCGGACCTCTATACGATTGCGTTGCATGAGGTCGGTCACGTTATCGGCCTTTCGAAAGAAAGAGACCAGTGCACCGGAGCGCAACCATTTTATGCAACCCCGCCGGCGTTGACGGATGTCCAGTTTGTTTTCGATGCTTTTAAGTTCGTCAATAATGACGGCGATGATGATAATGACTGCAATCATCTTGCCCTGGGTGGAATTCAGGCGTGCAAGACATTTCCGGAGCAATCCACACTAAGCGACGACCCAAGCACTGTGCCGGGGACTACGGTGCAGCAATGCACTGCGCATCAGGCGCTGATGTGGCCGGCGCTTTACCCGCGCTCGCGCTCGCGGCCAAGTGCTATTGACGTACTCGCTGCAGCAGCTGCGGAAAGCTGGAAAGAAATTGATTTTAAACGAAAGTTCAGCCTCAGCTCAGGTCTGTGGCAAGACGCTTCACGCTGGTTCGGGCCGCGCGCGCCGGACGGCAATGACGAAGCGTTTCTCGCAAATTCAACGACCACGAAAATCGAGGTCAATATTAATCGCAGCGCTCGCGCAGCGACCATTTCAGAAGGCAACATTCTGGAAGTTAACGGTGTCAACCTGATCCTGTCGCGGTTTTTAAGAACGGTAACGCCTGCGTCTGAAATCGGGCCGGTTGTCGTCGTGCCGCCGCCGTCCGATCCGGATGATGTTGGCATACCGATTATTCCGGCGACACTGCGGCTATCCAACGACGCTGGCGTGCAGGCTCAAGATGTTATTAATTTTGGCCGCATCGAAGGCAATGGTGTTGTCGGCGTCACACGGCTTTTCTCAAACCAGTCGACTGTTCGCGCCAATGGCGGAACGCTGCGTATTGCGACGCCGGAGGGCGGCGGGGTCGTTATCGAGCCGCCCGTTGTAGATCTCGACGGGCCGGACCCATTTGACTACACGGCGCGCCTCATCGCCCGCGACGGCGATCTTGATATCGACGCCATTCTTAGCGGCGCCTATCGCGGCCGCGTGGAAGTTGGGCCGAACCGGCGCATCAGCTTCTCCGACGGCTTCACCCAAGCCTTCTCATCACAGCCGCCAAAGCGCGTCGTCATCGACGATGGAACGATAGAAGGCGTGCTAACATTCGCCGGAACCGTCGAACTTGAAGGCATCGGCGTCGTTGAAGGGACCACTACGCTCGGCTCCGCCGCCAGAGTCCTTTATGAAGCAGCCGGTCAGCAACCCGGCGTCGACGCCGACCTTCTCTTTGTTGAGGGTGACATTGAGCTCGACGGATCACTGATCCTCACTCTTGAAGAAGGCTTCCAGCCTACTTTCGGACTTGTCCTCAGCATGGTTCAGGCGAACGGTCAGATTACCGGCGCATTCTCCAACTACATCCTGCCCGACATCTCCGGCAAAGGCGTCGCCTGGAATGTCGTGCAGAACGATCAGAACCTTTTACTATCCGTAATCTTTGATCCCTCAGAGGTGATGAGCGACGTCAATGGTGACGGCGTGGTCAACATTTTCGACCTGATCACGATCTTTTTTTCGTTCGGCCCCTGTCCGCCACAGCCGGCGGAATGCCCGGCCGACCTAAACGGCGACGGGACGGTTGATTTCACCGATCTCGCCTTCTGGCTGGCGGCAAACTAGGCGGCGCTAAAAATCGACGGCCCGACCGCCGCGTTCCCAATCGCCGAAGCGCGTCGGCTCCTCACCCTTTGGCCCGCCCAATTCCTTATGGTTCGCGGTTTTTGGGGCGGCTTGTTTATCTTCAGCCGCGCGTCGCGCCGCCGCCTCTTCCAGGGCGCGAACGGCCGCCGGCGGCAGGTCTTTTTTCGGCGAAACTTCAGGCTTTTCTTCATCCATTGGAGCCCACGATCTGACATCTCTCACCGGCGCTCATATTGAAGCCGGCATTTCCGGTTACATATATAGGCCGTTCACAAACCGAAAAAAGGACCAGCGCCTGTGTTTAATACGCTCCGTACTTTCATGCTGCTTGCAGCGCTCACAGCGCTCTTCATGGGTGTCGGCTATATGATTGGCGGCGCCGGCGGCATGGGAATCGCCTTTCTGGTCGCCGCTGGCATGAATATTTTCGCCTATTGGAATTCAGACAAAATGGTCCTGCGTATGTACAAGGCGCAGAAGGTCGATGGGAACCACGCATCAGGCGCCGCCCGCCGCTATGCGCAGATGACGCAAAACATGGCGCAAAACGCCGGGCTGCCGGTCCCGAAAATCTATATTATTGAGAACGATCAGCCAAACGCCTTCGCGACAGGCCGCAATCCGGAAAACGCCGCTGTTGCGGCAACCACAGGGTTGCTGCGCATACTGACCGAAGAGGAGCTCGCCGGGGTAATGGCGCACGAACTGGCGCATGTGAAAAACCGCGACACCCTGACGATGACTGTTACCGCAACCATCGCCGGCGCGATCACCATGCTAGCCAACTTCGCATTATTCTTCGGCGGCAATCGTAACAATGGCGGGGGCATTATCGGCGCATTGGCGATTATGATTCTGGCGCCCATGGCGGCGGGGCTGGTGCAGATGGCGATCAGCCGCGGCCGCGAATATGAAGCAGACCGTATGGGCGCGGAAATCTGCGGTCATCCGGAATGGCTGGCTTCGGCGCTCGCAAAAATTTCCAACGGCGCAGCGCGTATTCCCAACCACACGGCCGAACGCCACCCGGAAACCGGACAGTTGATGATCATCAACCCGTTGTCAGGGCAAGGACGCGATAATCTGTTCTCAACCCATCCGGCGACGCAAAACCGCATCGAACGACTGATGGCCATGGCGGACGGCGCGCCGTCGTCTTTCTCACAGTCTGTGCCGACAGCAGGCGGACAGCGGGGCCCTTGGGGCTAATTTAAAACCATTATTTTGCGCTCTCGGGGAATGCCGGCAGCCGGTCAATGTCAACCGGATCATGTTGAACGATCAGTACTGGGTCTAACTGAGCGACGAGAGCGTCAACCCGTTCAATCGACGCCAGCGTTTCGGCCCGGCTCGAGTTCCACTTCGAAACAGTCCGCATGCCAACTTCGCGGCGAAAATGAAACAAGTCGCCGGTCATCAGAACTGGACCAGTATCATCCAAGTTTACCAAAAGCCCGCTGTGACCAGGTGTGTGACCGGGCAAGGCCAGGATTGTTACCCGCCCATCGCCGAAAACATCGTGATCTCCGGAAAACTCCTGCATTGAGGCATCCCCTTGGAACCAGGCGGCTAATCTGCGACGCGCATTGCCTGGCGAGCGCTGACGAAGCCATGAAGCATCCGCTTCACTCATCAGTAATGTGGCGCTGCTAAATTCCCCGGCCTGCCCTATATGGTCACCGTGGAAATGGCTGATGCTGATGAAATCAATATCATCAACGCCAAGACCAAGCTCACTGAGTTGGTCGGCAATCGTAATACTGATAGAAGATGTCCAACCTTGGTTTGCAATGGTATTGCCCAGTACCTCGCGCGGCAATCCGGCGTCCCACAGCAAATACCGATCACCGTTCCGAACAAGATAACACCCGTTGCTGATCGTCGCTGACTGTCCTTCATATTTGTAGCTGTCGGAAAAATACGAAATATCGTCGATAACCATTTCACCGCAATCGAGGCGCCACAGCTCCACATCGCCTGTCTGCGGAGCAGCAATCACTGAACCCACGAGAAAGCTGGTTGCACCCGAGATCACTGCGATAAAGCTGTGTTTGAAATTGCGATTTGGCAAACTCGTTTTCCCATATTTATTGAAATGCGCGATCCGCATTGACTACAACTTCTTTGATGCGCATCGACATCGATATAGCGGAATGCGTGCGCAAAATGCGCCGAAATTACTTCGAAAATGCGCACATTTTTTGCGCTTCAGGACAAGAAACTCATGAGCGAGAAACACCGGTTAGACGACAAGGATCTTGAGATCGTACGAATGCTGCGCGAGGACGCCTGGCTTACGCACACCAGGATAGGTGAAGCCATTCACCTGTCCCCAAGTGCTGTACAGCGCCGGTTTGAACGCTTGCGCGCACAAGGCGTTATCACTGGCGCCCGCGCTGTCGCTGATCCCTCAGCTTTAGGACGCCGCTTGCGGATGTATCTCCTACTTGAATTACACAACGACAGTCATGAACAGCTGAAAGCTCTCGTAGACAGATTAAAAGAGTACGAGGAAGTCTCTCATATCGATCTAACCCTTGGGAAATTCGATATTCTGCTGACGGTGGATTGCCAAGAAACCGATGCATTCTCCGACTTCGCCATGAATGCTCTAAACAAAGACAAGAATATAAAGCACTGCTTTACACTAACGAAGCTGAAGACGTTGCTGTGAAAGCACTGCGACGCAGCGATTTCGCTGTCTCATCAATCAAACAATTCCGGCTCCAGCGCCCCTTCGATTTTGAGGAGCCGCCGTTTGGCCTCGGCGCCGCCGGGCGCTGAAAACCCTGTCATCGCGCCATTGGCGCCGACAACGCGATGACAGGGCACAATGATGGGGATGGGATTGCGCCCAAGCGCCTGGCCGATACGCCGCGATAGGGAGACATCGCCCATCGTACGGGCCAGGTCGCCATAGGTTTTCGTCTCACCGGGACTGATCGCCAGTGTCAGCCCGTAAACAATCCGCTCAAATTCCGGAATGCCTGTCATATCAAGATCCGTCTGTGATAGGTCGCGCTGTTCGCCCTCAAACAGTGCAACGATGTCATCGATAACGGATACAATTGCAGGCGATGCGATCTTCGCCTCAACCGCGTTCGGGGCGCGGCGGCGCATATGCGCACGCGTCTCGTCATCGCTTGAATAGGGAAAACTGGACGCAAGAATACCCGCCGGTCCCCAGACAAGACCGCAGCGTCCGAGCGCTGTGTCAAACAATATCACTGCAGGCGTTTCCATGACGGTTCCATAACATGAAATACGCCCTTACACCGCCCGAATCTTGCTGTTTTGTCGACGCTAGCCGCTGATGCGCTTGGTGAGCGCGCTCAACTCGTTGCGCAGACGCTCCGCCGGAAATCGGCCCTTGCGCTCTGCCTCACGCTGGTCGAGCGAGTATTCGATTTTGCGCACCCGCTCCAGCGTTTGCTCAAGCAGCAAGCGATTATAAGCGACGAGATCAGCGATCAGTGCGAACATGGCGCAGATCCCCCCCATCACAAACAAGGCGCCGCCAATCACCAGTGACTGGATCATCCCCTCGCCGTCACCAAAGGCATAGTGCGCAACAAACCGCAAGATCGGCAGCGCACCCGCCGCCATTAGCACTACGCCCAAAATGAGGAAAATTTTCAATGGCTCATACATCGCATAGGCGCGCAGCATAGTGCGTCCGGTCCGCGAGAGAAACTGGGGAATAGATTTAAAGAGCCGAGACGGACGCTCAACTTTATTTGTTTGTATGGGAACGGATGCGATACGAAGGCGCTTACGGCCTGCCTGAATCAATGTCTCCGTCGTGTAAGAGAAAGTCGAGCGAACCGTCATGCCCATGGCGGCGGCGCGTGAGAATGCTCGAAAGCCACTGACAGCATCAGCTACATCTGCACCAGCAAGCCGCCCGACCGTGCGGCTGCCAGCTTTTTGCAGCACTCGCTTCAACGGTGAGAAATGCTCGATGTTTTCCGTCTGCCGATCACCGACGACAATGTCAGCTTGGCCTGCAAGGATCGGCGCTACAAGCTTGGAGATATCCGCCCCGTGATACTGATTGTCGCCATCGGTATTAACGACAATGTCTGCGCCAAGCCGCAACGCAGCATCAAGGCCGCGCTGAAAGCTTTGCGCAAGGCCAAGATTGGTCCCGTTCCGGATGATATGGTCTGCGCCCCAGTCCGCCGCAACTTTTACTGTGCCATCCGTTGAGCCATCATCAATGATAAGAATCTCAACCTTATCAATGCCTTCGATTTCCCGCGGAATATCGGCAATCGCTGACGCCAGCGTCTGTTCTTCGTTGAGACAAGGGATTTGAACAATAAGCTTAGTCATAAGAGGTTAATCTACTTAACGTCTTTTGTATTTACCGATACGAATTTCACAATTCCTTAACAGGCGTATTTTCAGTCTTCGGCCATGCGCTAAATGCAAGAAAAAACAATCCATCCCCGACAGTTGTGAGCACGCGCATAAAAACAACGATTAAAGCGATTTCCGCCGGCAAAATTTCGTCGTTCACCAGAAAAGCAAAGACTGCCTCACGCACCCCTATGCCTGCGACAAGACCTGGAATAACGAAACCTGCAACCCATGCCATAAGGTAAGCGCCCGCGGCCGTACTCAACGCCCCTTGCGAGCCCAAGAGCCAAACGCACATAGCGGCAATGCTCGCCATGCTCATCATAAAAAGTACGATCGAAGCTACACCGAAAATCGTTGCGTTTTGCATGGCCGGATTCGAGCGCAACGCAAAAGCAGATAAAATAGCGAAGGCGCTCAGAACCACTATTGTGACGCCAAAACCCAGCATCAGCATAAAGACGCCGAGCATAGCCGCCGCCATTGCGCTAAAAGCGGCTTCAAGCGTGCTTGCTTTG
This sequence comes from Pseudomonadota bacterium, assembly GCA_039196665.1. GTDB lineage: Bacteria > Pseudomonadota > Alphaproteobacteria > Caulobacterales > Parvularculaceae > Hyphococcus. The sequence goes on from JBCCUQ010000008.1 coordinate 72,528, forward strand.
GCCAAAGCCAGATGGGAAAGACCCACACGCGCGCCAGCCAACTGTCGACCGCCAAAGTGTAATACTCCGCTTGGTAAATATTTAGCAATTGAGGTCACGCCATAGATCTTTAACAGGTTAACTTCATAGCCACGTCGGTCCGTAGCCGGTAAAAATGAAACCCATGCGATCGCCAAAAAGGTCAGGCTTAACCCATAGACGCATGCTGCGATCGCAATGAACATGTAAAAATTTGCGCTTTGTCCGCTAATGCTGATGTCAGTGGAACCACCCGCAAATAACGAACGCCATAGATAATAAACGGAAGCCAAGACCATCAACATGGCTATTGGCCGGGCAAGCGACGCCCATTGAGATGACAAAAGTGTTTTTACTTGGCCCGGCACAAAACCATTGTCCATGGCAGCGGCGCCTTCAGGTCAATAATCTCAAAACGATCTTCAAGAAGTTGCCGAAACCCTCGTTGCGACCAATGATTGAGATGGCCTGGCGTGTTACCAAAGTCATTTAAATATTTCAGACGGACCATATTCATTATTCTCCACAACGGTTCACGCGGCACGCTGAAAATATATTTTTTCGCCTTCAGATGATGAAGGCTCGCTAAAGCGCGGAAAGGATCATCGACATGTTCTAAAACTTCGCAACAAAGCACGAGTTCCGCGTTGTCTTGGTCACGTGATAAATCATAGATACTTTTTCGCTCAAAGCTGAATCGTTCAGGGTCCAGTTCAGTACGCGCGGCGGCAAAAACATCATCAGAAATATCGGTGCCTTTTATGCTATTCGCTCTGGTTTTTGCCAATCGGTAAATTAACTCTCCTTCTCCGCACCCAACCTCGTGGATAGATGTCGGTTCGCACTTCGCCACAAAAGCATCCAGCTGACGGAGAAACCCATTAACCAGATAACGGGAGATCGGGTTTTGTGAAGCATATTTCGCTTCATAATTTCCTATGGGGATAACATCTGTGACGCTTGCCATGATCCACTCCAAACAGCGCCAAACATAAGATCGCAAGGTTAACTATCTCTTTACGATTACCTGGCCGCGAACGAATGACCAACAAACGCTTTTTCAAAATATGTTTAATAATATTTTACGCTACTCACGCATCGATAGAATCCTCTAAGCCGTTACGAGAAACATTTTGATGTCTTCTTTCAAGAGCGAGATAAGCTTTCCCACTCGTCTTAATTTGACGGGAAGCATCTATATTCTATTCGTCGGCATAGTATTAGCCATTATTATCTCGTTATATTTTGCGCCGCCAGCGGCATTTTTCATTGATGATGTTCTCTATACTGATATGGCTCGTGCAATGGCGGAAAGTGGTTCTCTGCATGTTATAGAAAAAGGCGATATTGAAGCAGCCCCAATGCTAACAAAAAGCAGTGCGGGCGTTTTTGTCAATGGCGCTTATGGTTACGCCCAGTATCCGAGCGGATATGCATACCTCGCAGCGCCCTTTTATGCACTCTTCGGTATTCATGGCTTAATCTTGATGAATGCGCTTGGGGCTGTCGCCATCTTATGGCTAACTTATCGCATCGCTCTTTTATTTTTTAACGATGAAGTTATCGCCCGCACCGCCGCACTCATACTGGGGCTCGCCACCTATTTTCATGGTTATGCATTTGCGATATGGCCGCACTTAAGCGCTCTCGGACTTGTCCTTGCCGGTGTTTATTTTGGGCTGCTAGGCGCCCAAAAAACACACAAGAAATGCTTGCTATACATGGCGCTGGCAGGCGCTGCATTTGGCGTCAGTCTGAACTTTCGTATCGATGGCATTTTTCTCTTTGCTGCATTATTCCTATGGCTGCGGCTAGTCGCTTTACCCTCAAACCGGCTTGCCGTACTTGTTTTTATTGCAGGCTTAGCCCCGCATCTAATATACGCGGCCTACCTCAACGACATAAAATTTGGCGTCTTCCTGCCGTTTTATTACGGCCCAAAAGAGGGTCCTGATTCGGCGAGCGCTTATACTATGTTGGGGTATCTGGGCGCGGCCCTCTTCGTTGGTAGTATTTTCGTTGATACTAGTCGCCCATACTTCCGCAGGATTCTGGCAATAGCACAAAGATTTTGGCCGCTAACGCTTTTAGCAATCGGCTCTATCGCATTTCTGATTTCTGGAGAATTCTTACTCCGCATAATAAATGGTGCGTATGTTTTGGTTGTCGATCTACAAGCGTTTAATGGCGACTTTGTTCAAGACGGCCTGATCAAAGATAAATATGGCTATCTCTCATATTGGGGGTATCCGAAGAAAGCCCTCATACAAAGCCTCCCCTTTGCAGCGCTTTTATTGATTCCAGCAGTATTTTTCTTTCGAGGCTGGAAATTCCAATACTTATCGCTTGCGCTTGTGATGATCGTCACACCAATTATGTTTTATAGTATAAAGCAATGGCATGGCGGTCCCGGATACAATATGCGGTATTTTCTTCCATGTACGCCTTTTATTGCGATACTTGCTGCACATGGGTTGACAACTCTGCAACGGTCACAAAAAGCCAATGCTGATATATTGCTGCGAACAATAATAATTGGCATCGCAGGGGCGCTTTGTATCTATAAATATGCTGCGCTATCTTTTAAGCCGCTATCAACGCCGTTTGAACTCTACCCACAACTGATCCTTTTTCTTATCCTTGCAATATCAATAGCGCTTTATCTTCTGGGTCAACGTAGATTCAAGAACGGCATAATTGCACTATCAGTTGCAGGCGTGTCCCTGGGGTATGCCGGCGCTATCAGTCTTGACGACACGCTTGGATATCTAGCTAAGCGAAGTGTCAAAGCGCAGATGGAACGCTACTACGCACATATCTTCCCAGAAGGATCACTAGTTTTAACAATTGGCGAAGACTTCCTAATGGGTGCAAGCGCCAATGGTGTTGTGGTTGCACGAGCAAAGCGCGCTCCGGAAGACCGTGAAACTATGTACGCAGCAGTGCAAGCTTATGCAGACGCCGGGAAGTGCGTATATATCCACACAGGTTTGGCGAAAACCTTTTTCGGCGATGATCATGATTTTTCATTTTCGGTCATTCCGACGCCGGGCCTCCCGCCCGATCCCGGCGACTTTACGCTATATGCCTTAAATGGCCAACATGCCCAGTGCGCAATAGAGCCGGCTTGAGCTAGGACTGATATGGCATGCTCTTCAACAAAAGCTGGTTCTGACGTATTCACTTCGAGCGAACGATTACGTTCGTCATGGTGGCTGTTCACAATAGTGGCAATGGTGATTGCGACAGTTTTATCCCCGGCAATGCCATTTATCATCGACGGTGGAATCTACCTCAACATGGCGAGCGCTATGGCTGGCAAAGGCGCCCTCGCCATTGGCGGCAATGGCGGCATTGATGGCGCACCGCCGCTGACGAAGTACCTCACCTGGACCGATGGCGAGCTTGTTTACCCGCAATATCCAAGTGGTTACGCGTTGATTGCCGCACCATTTTATAAATTATTCGGCGTTCGCGGACTTATGCTGATCAATGCATTGTCATTAGTCGCAAGTTCGTTTCTGCTCTTTAAGATTGCAGCGCGATTGTTTCGGCATGAAACCATCAGTTTTTTAGCACTCGCGATTTTCGTGTTCGCGACATTTGCCTCAAACTATGCTCTAGCAATATGGCCTCATATGCTGGCGCTACTGGTTTGGTTGAGTGCGATTACCTGTGCCATTAACGGGGCCGAAGCGATAAATGCGCGAAGCCGTGCTTTATGGCTGTGTGCATCAGGCTTCGTTATCGGGCTCGGCGTCAATATCCGTGTAGACAGCATTCTTATTTTTACTGTGGCCTTCTTATGGCTCAGAATTTTCGTGCGCCCCACAGACCGTTTGGCGCCCCTAATGCTAATCATTGGGGCCACACCGTCAGTTATACTAGCCGCCTGGCTCAATCAGTTGAAGTTCGGCGCCTTCTCACCTTTTTCATACGGCCCTTCCGAAGGCGTGACAGATATTCAAGAATACCGACTTATCATTCTGGGTGGCGCAGCCATGTTAACTGCTCTTTGGGCAGTCAACATTCCCGCAACACTGGCGTCGATCAAGCAGCGATTAAGCAACAGCTCACTAGTGATCGCGGTCGTCCTTACAATGCTTACAGTTGCGGTCTTCGCCCATCGGTTTATTTGGGAAACGCTTTATGGGGTTTATGTCTTGGTCATCAACCTGCAAGCCCATGACGCTTACTTTCAGGCGGGCGTTGAACGCAATGAGTTCGGACAATTGATGTTCTGGGGATATCCGAAGAAAGCGCTTATCCAGAGCCTTCCCTACCTGCCGCTCATCTTGATCCCGCTAGTACTATTTATACGCGGAAGAAACGTTCAGGCGATATCGCTCTGCTTGCTCGCGATCGCCGCGCCAATCACCTTCTATGCGCTGAAGCAATGGCATGGGGGCGGCAGCTACAACATGCGCTATTTCATTCCCGCGCTGCCATTTATTGCAATTTTGTGCGCCGTCGGCTTGCGCGACATCATCGCTGCTACGGGCGGCGTCTATCGCAGAGACATCCTGATCGCTTGCGTCTGCGCCGCGATTATTTTTGTCGGCATGCAGGAAGCCGGGCGGATGGCGCCGGCGCTTTATGCACCTGCATCGCTATATCCCCAATGGGTGATCGCTTTGGGCGTTGCAAGCCTCTCCGGCTTGTTTCTTCTGCGGCCAACGCAAACAACAGCACACGCGACAATTTTGATCAGTGTGTTTGCCCTTGCCTATGGTGCATTCTTGAGCATTGAGAATGAAGCCAGTCATGAAAAGGCGAGAGGGGAATTGCTGGCGCACTCCAGAGCGATTTCAAAGTCCATTCCGGATGGCGCGCTTATTCTCACACAGCTTCCTGTGTTGCTCATTCACGCAGAGAACAATGGCGCGTTCGCAATGGTCCCGTACGAAAACAATATCACCGAAGCTGTTCGGGCAGCGACTGCCTTCGCAGCGGCTGGACGCTGCGTTTATCTCCATAACAGTATGGTCAGTGATCTTTTGGCTCCACATATGGCGGCGGACGCCATCAACCCCATCCCTTCATGGGCCGGTCGTGAGGCCTTTCCGGACGATCCGCGCTTTGCATTCTTTACGCTAACATCGCAAACCGAGCGTTGTAGTTTTTAGTGCGCCTCGTCCCAATTTTGGCCGGCGCGAGCGTCAACCACTAGCGGGACGGATAATTGAACCGCCGGTGACGGCGCACCAACCATGACTTTGGAGACAGTCGAACAGGTTTTATCGGCTTCCGCCTTTGGACATTCGAAAATCAATTCGTCATGCACTTGCAGCAGCATGCACGCTTTCAGCTTCGCTTTTTTGAGCGCATCCGGCATGCGGATCATCGCGCGGCGGATAACGTCAGCGGCGGCGCCCTGTATCGGCGCATTAATAGCCTGACGTTCGGAATAGCCGCGCATCGCAGGGTTCTTATCATTGATGCCGCCCACATAAGTGCGCCGTCCAAAGATCGTTTCCACAAAACTATTGGCTTTCGCTGATGCAATCGTATCATCCATATACTGACGGATGCCGGGAAATTTCTTGAAGTAGCTGTCTATATAATCCTTTGCTTCGCTGCGCGAAATGCCGAGCTGGTTGGCGAGGCCAAAAGCGGAAATGCCATAAATAATGCCGAAATTGATCGCCTTGGCGCGGCGGCGGATCATCGGGTCCATACCTTCGACCGGCTCATTAAACATCTCAGACGCCGTCATCGCGTGAATATCAACGCCGTCGGCGAAAGCCTGTTTCATCGACTTCAAGTCCGCAATATGCGCAACCAACCTCAATTCAATCTGACTATAATCCGCCGAGATCAAAACATTGCCTTTTTCAGGAACGAAGGCGGTGCGGATTTTGCGCCCATCCTCAGTGCGGATCGGAATGTTCTGCAGATTCGGGTCGTTTGACGACAATCGCCCAGTTGTCGTTGACGCCAGCGCATAGGACGTATGAACGCGGCCCGTTTCTTTGTTGATCTCGCCGGGCAAGGAGTCAGTATAGGTGCTTTTCAGCTTTGAAAGGCTCCGCCAATCGAGGATCACTCTCGGTAGGTCATGCCCTTCAACAGCAAGCTCTTCGAGAATATCAGCCTTGGTCGACCAGGCGCCCTTGGCGGTTTTTCTGCCCCCCGGCAGTCCCAGCTTGCCGAAAAGGATTTCCGAAATCTGTTTCGGCGAACCGAGATTAAACTCCTCACCGGCAAGCTTATAGGCTTGCGCTTCCGACGCCGCCATGCGTTGCGCAAAATCCCCGGACAGTCGTGATAGAACGCCCGGATCGATTTTTACCCCTTCACGCTCCATCCCGGTAATCACGGGGGCGAGCGGACGTTCAAGCGTTTCGTAAACGGTCGCCTTTCCTTCCGCGGCGAGGCGCGGTTTCAAAATCTCATAAAGGCGTAGTGTGATGTCCGCGTCTTCTGCAGCGTATTTCGCCGCTTCCTTGATCGGGATTTGATCGAAGGTTTTCGCTTTCTTGCCGGTTCCAGCAACATCCGAGAATTTGATCGTGTCATAGTCGAGATGGCGTTTAGCCAACTCGTCCATGCCATTGCCACCCTTGCCGCAATCCAGCGCATAGGAAATCAGCATCGTGTCGTCATAAGGCGCAATCGAAACGCCGTATCGCGACAATACCACCGCATCATATTTTAGATTTTGCCCGACCTTCATTACCGATGCATCTTCGAGCATCGGTTTTAAAAGCTTGATCGCTTTTTCAAGCTTGATCTGCTTACCGACATCTTCATCGTCGAGTGCAAGACCGTCACCACCATGTCCCAATGGAATGTAACAGGCCTCGCCAGGCGTTGCCGATAAACAGACGCCGACAAGATTCGCGCGCATGGCGTTCAGGCTATCCGTCTCCGTATCAACAGCGATAACGCCGCGCTCATAAGCTTTCGCAATCCACGCCTTTAAACGCGCTTCGTCGAACACCGTTTCATAGTTGGCCGTCTTTGGAGGCGCGCCCGGCGATACTGCACTCGTGTTCTCGTCACCCCCAAGATCAGCGGAAACGCGGCGCGTCAACGTGGTGAATTCCATTTCGTTCAAAAAAGCGAGCAGCTTATCCCGATCGATGGCGCGGATTGAAAAGTCTTCAACCTTGTCGGTAATTGGAGCGTCGATTTTGAGCGTTACCAACTCTTTCGAAACCCGCGCCTGATCGGCAAACTCGATGAGGTTTTCACGGCGCTTTTTCTGTTTAATCTCTTCGGCGCGATCAAGCAGCGTTTCAAGATCGCCATACTCTTCAATTAATTGCGCCGCTGTTTTGACGCCAATGCCGGGTACGCCCGGAACATTATCGGTGGAATCGCCGGCCAGCGCCTGAATATCGATGACATGCTCCGGACCGAGACCGAATTTCTCGATCACCTCCTCGCGCCCGACTTTTTTGTTTTTCATCGTATCAAGCATCGTTACATTGTCTGTGACAAGCTGCATCAGATCTTTATCTGACGAAATAATAACGACCTCACCGCCCGCCGCTTCAACGTTGCGGGCATAGGTTGCAATCAGATCATCCGCCTCATAGCCGTCCATTTCAATGCACGGAACATTGAACGCTCTGGTCGCATCGCGCACCAGCGAGAATTGCGGGCGCAAATCCTCCGGCGGCTCCGGTCTGTTCGCCTTGTACTCCGGATAAATCTCGTTACGGAACGTTTTTGATGAATAGTCGAAAATCACCGCAAAATGCGTCGGATCATGTTCATCCGCCATGTCAGTGAGCAATTTGTAGAGCATGTTGCAAAAACCGGAGACGGCCCCGACCGGCAGGCCGTCGGACTTTCGCGTCAATGGCGGCAACGCGTGATAGGCGCGAAAAATATAAGCGGAGCCGTCAACGAGATAGAGCCGCACGGGCTCTTTGGATTTTGCAGCCATGTGTCGTAGCGTTCCCTTGATAGTTTTACCCCTTGCATAGGAGAGACGCCGTGAAAGTTCTAGGGATCAGGTTTTGCAAAGTCGCCAAAAGTGAAGACGCAAAAGGCCTCGCCGCCCTGCTTGGGGAAAACGGGCTGGGCCTGACGGCGACAGACATGGGCCCGTCGGAGGGCTTCAATGGGGCGGTCTTTCCGGTTGGCGATGCGCCTCAGGGCCAGGGAAGCTGGGTCGAAATCTGGCCGGCGGGTGAAAATATGCCTGAGATGACCATGCTGCAGATTGTTGTCGATGATGCTGACGCCTGGGCGGCCCACGCCAAAGAAAACGGCGCAGATGTCAAAGGTCCGGACGACGCCCATGGCGAGCGAATTTATTATCTGGAAGGCCCCGGCGGAACGCCGGTCGCATTTTTGTCGAAAGCGAAATAGCCAGTGTCCATAAAAGTTTTTTTGACCAGCTCAACTCAGGAAATACCGCATAATCAAGGCGCCAGAATGAAGTCCACATTGCCATTAGCTGTCATTATTTTTTGTGTCGCCTCATCGGTCGTCAACGCGAGCGAGCTTGTTGCTTCAAACATGGTTGGGCGATGGCAGTGTTCCGCCAAGAATAATGACATGCGTTTTGATTGGATTGTCAAAAATGGCGCCCCGCAAGGGTGGCTTACCGGAGAAGTGTTTTTCGATGATGAAAGGGCCGCCTTTGAAGGATGGGCGTATGACGAAAATGGCCGCCTGGCGGATCGACGTCAGTTCGGTCGCGACGGCCGGTTTGTGCATATGCAGGTCGTTCAACGGGCAGGGTCCACGCTGATCTCTGAAGGTTCCGCCTATGAGCGTGATGGGTCACAAAGACAGCTTCGCCACAAAGTCACCATGACGGAAGCCGGTCGCCTCGACGTGATTTGGGAAGTTAAACGAGACGAAGAGTATTCGGTAGTGACAGATGAGATTTGCGTGCTCGGCAACACTGAATGAAGCCGTTGCGTTGCTGACAGCACAAAAAGCTGTTCCTACTCCGCCGCCATTTGGCGTGGCGGACGTTTTTTCGTTTCTTTCGCAGCCATGCGCATGAACTTCGCCACTTTAGGTTGAATTTCAGTGCGCCATCGCGAGCCGTTGAACACGCCATAATGACCGACTTTCGGCTGGACATAATCCAGCTGCATGGCATCTGGAATGTTCGTGCACAGATCGTGTGCGGCCTGCGTCTGTCCGATGCCGGAGATGTCGTCGTTCTCGCCCTCAACGGTCATTAGCGCGATGTCGGTAATCGCTTCCGGTTTCACGCGTCGTCCCCGGTGCATGAATTTGCCCTCCGCCAAAGAGTGCTCCTGAAACACATCGCGGATGGTCTGCAGATAGAATTCTTCCGTCATGTCGAGGACAGAGAGATATTCATCATAAAAGTTACGGTGTTTTTCAGCGCTGTCGCCGTCGCCTTGAACTAAGTGCTGAAAATAGTCGTGATGGGCGTTGAGGTGGCGATCCGAGTTCATCGCCAGAAATGAATAAAGCTGTACAAAGCCGGGATAAACGCGCCGCATCGCACCGGCATAAGGGGCCGGCACGGTGTAAATCATGTTCTGCTCGAACCAGGAATAGGGCCGCTCTTGCGAGATTACATTGGGCACTGTCGGCGAACGCCTTGTGTCGATCGGGCTGCCCATGATGGTGATCGACGCAGGCCGGCAATCATCTCCGTCTTCAGCCATTATGGACGCCGCCGCCAATAACGCCGGGCCAGGCTGGCATACCGCCATAGCGTGCGTCCCAGGACCGATATGGCGCATAAACTCGATGAGATAGTCGACATAGTCATTGAGATCGAAGCGGCCACGCCCCACAGGCACATTGCGCGCATCGGCCCAGTCCGTGATGTAGACGTCGTGATCGGGGATCATCGCCTCAACCGTGCCGCGCAGCAGCGTTGCAAAGTGACCAGACATCGGTGCGATAATCAGAACCTTGGGATCGGGCGCACTGGAACCGCGCGCCGCGGCCAACGCACACTCATCGCGTTTGAAGTGCAAAAGCGTACAGAAATCTTTTTTGAGCGCCGGCTCAATCGTCAGCGGCACGCTCTCATCTCCAACCACCGCCGCATCGATACCCCATTCGGGTTTTGGATATCGCCGCATGGCGTGTTCGAAAACATCAAAAGCTGCAGCGGCCGAACGGGCCATCCAGCTGTTAGCGGCCGGATTTAACGGAGACCGCCAAAACCGGGCGCTGACGCCAGCTGCAATGCGCGCCGGCGAAACGGCGGCGTAGGCAAGCTCATAAGCGGTGTACAACATGAAAAGGCCGCCCCTAAACGCTACTCAACAAGATGCTGCATAGCACAAAATGTGCAGAAATCCTTAAAGACGCTGGACTATGAGCCGAATTGCGGGGCGAAATCAATCATTCATGACGAATTTGCAATAAATTCAGCAGTGGTGTCAGATCGCTTAAGCTTCTGGAATTACTGAACTTTTCAAAAAACGCCCGTCAGGCTTCGATATTGCGGCGCAGCAGCGCAGCCAGTTCCTGCGGGCTGACGCCACCGACGATAGCGTATTCCGGCTGTCCGAAGCGGTCGGTAATGTAGAAAAATCGCCCATGATTGACGGTGTATTTAAGCGCGCTATCGGGAAGCGGCTCTTTCTCGGCCACCAGCTTGAAGGCTTGCCGCGCCTCCGCAGACGCTTCGAGCGATCCCGTCAGCGGAATAATCCGCTCGTCAAAGGCAAAATAATCGGTCAGCGCCTGTGGCGTATCGCGCTCAGGATCGACGGAGATGAAAATCGGCGCAACCTCGTCAGCGTTCGAGCCCAATTCGTTGAGCGCCGCGCTCATCACATTCACATCGCCCGGGCAAACATCCGGGCAGTGCGTAAATCCGAAATAGACGAGCATCACCTTGCCTTCGAAATCCTCGTCGGCTTGCGGCGCGCCATCCTTGTTCACCAGGGCGAAATCGCCCGTGAACTGGTCGGAAAGGGCGATGACGCCTTCGGTTGGCAGGGGCGCGCTGGACGGCCCCCCGCACGCCGCCGCTACGCCGGCCAGAGCGATCCAGAACAAATGACGCGCATGCATCGCAGACTCCTTTTGAGGCGTGAAACTCCATGCTTTGTGTAGACGCCTTCCATTCCCATGAACAGTCGCGCTAAAAGCGCCGAATGCCGCACGCACTCGCTGACAGTCAGGCCGCCATGAATGCGCTGCGCGGGCCAGTACGCTTGCGCACCTTGACCACATTGCGCTGGCTGGCCGTCGCCGGACAGACGGTGGCGATCCTGCTGGTGCATTTCGGGCTCGGGTTCCCGGCGCCGCTGGGCCTTTGTCTGGGCGCTATTGCCGCCAGCGCCTGGCTCAATCTTTTCACGGTCTTACGGTTTTCACCGCAGCGCTTTTTAAGCGATCGCGAAGCGGCGGCCTATATCGCCTTCGATATCGTACAACTCTGTACGCTGTTGTTTTTTACAGGAGGCCTGCAAAATCCGTTTTCCGCGCTGATCATCGCGCCAGTCACCATCGCCGCCAGCGTGCTGCCTTTGCGGCTGACGGTTCTGATTGGCGCGCTCGCAGTCGCAGGCATTGGCGTATTGGGTCTGTTTCACATGCCGCTGCCATGGACGCCTGGCGAAGAATTATCGATCGCGCCGATTTACAATGCAGGCGTTTGGGCGGCGTTGTCTTTTTCAGTTTTGTTTTTCGCGGCCTATGCACATCGCATCGCTGCAGAGTCAGCACAGATGCGTAGCGCGCTGGCGGCGACGCAACTTGTCCTCGCACGTGAAGAACGCATGGCCGCGCTTGGCGGACTCGCCGCCGCTGCGGCGCATGAGCTTGGGACGCCGCTGGCGACAATCCAGGTGACCGCGAAAGAGATGAAGCGCGATCTCGCCGGCAAAGACGAAGACCTTGCCGATGATGCAGCGCTGCTGGTCAGCCAGGCGGAGCGCTGCCGCGATATTCTTGGCCGGTTATCTCAGCATGGCGATTCAGGCGATGTGCTTCATGATCGTCTTGGCGTGGACGCACTGATGAAGGAGGCGGCGGCGCCGTTTCTCAACCAGCCGGACGGGCCGCAAATCCGCATCGAAACGATCAGCCGCGACGGCCTGCAAGAACCAGTCTTACGCCGTCATCCGGAAATCATATTCGGATTGCGCAATTTCGTTGAAAACGCTGTCAGCTATGCGGGCGGCGTTGTCGTGATGTCAGCGGAATGGAGCGGCGAGACCTTGTCGATCTCGATCCTCGACGACGGCCCCGGCTTTGCGCAGGACGTGTTGATGCGCCTGGGCGAGCCTTACGTGAGCGCGCGCGCGGCTCATCGCCCCAAATCCGCAAAAAAGGCCGGCATGGGCCTCGGGTTTTTCATTGCAAAAACCCTTTTGGAAGGCACTGGCGCTGACGTCGCTTTCGAAAACAGACGCTGGGGAGACACTCCCGCCCAGGCGGGCGCGGCGGTCACGGCAAATTGGCCGATAAACGCCCTTTCCGCCGATCCAATTGC
>JBCCUQ010000009.1:0-72199 GCA_039196665.1 Pseudomonadota bacterium
GCCGGGGGTCAGCTGCTGTTGCAGGAACCCCTCAACCGTAAAGGCGTAGCTTGTGCGGAACTGATACCCGTCAAGCGACAGCGTTTCCTTGTTGAGAAGATTGAGGGTGTTGTATTCGTAATCCCAGACGACGCCGCCGCGCGAGTTCTGCGTGACATTGCCATTGTTGTCATAAGTGATCGTCGTGTCCCAGGTTCCCGTCGGGTAATCGATCAGCTCGACACGGCCCAGATCGTCATAGGTGCGCGCCGTTGTCTCCGCCGCGGGCAAGGCCGTGCAGCCGACGCCGGCCGACTGGCCCCGCGCCTCGCCGACGAGCTGATAGGCGTCGTCATAGGCGTAGAGCGTGTCCCCCGTCTGCGGGACCGAGTGACGGCAGAGCCGCAACCGCCAGTCATAGTAATAGACCTGCCGCTCGTCCACGGCATGGCCGTTATGGGCGCCGAGCTGGCGCGCGCTCGTCATATCGCCGTAAATGGTGCGGGTGATGTGCGTCGTGATATCCGTCGGCTGTTCGATTTTCATGACGCCGCCGTCATCCGGCGCGCCATAGCCCCGCGTCGTTGTCGTCGTCACATTGCCTTCGGGATCGGTCGTGCGCGTCTTCGCCCCGGCGAGATATTCGATCGCCGTTGTCGCAAAGGGGGAGACGTTCTCGCGAATCTGCGTCGGCCGGCCGAGCGCGTCATAGGTCGTCTCCGTACCGTTCGCCGGCCACCAATAGGTGTCGGGGAAGGACGTGAACGTCTCGCGGCCGTGGATGTCATACTCAATGCGCGTCACGACCGACAGCCCGCCGCCGCTCACCGGTTCATGGCGTGTCCGAAAGGGGCGCAGCATCGCGTCATAGAAAGTGAGCGTTCTTTGCGTGCCGTGTGTCGTCACCTGATGGAAGTTCCCCGCCCCGACATTCAGATACGAAATCACGCTGTCCGCCCACGGGTTCGGTCTGTCGATCAATGTCAGCCAGCCCATATTGTTGTACTGGTAGTTGGTGACGACGCCTTTCGCGTCCGTTTCGCTTGTCCGCCACCCATTGTTGTCGACGGTGCTGTAAATGCTGACGGTGTCGGGACGCGTAATCGTTTGCGGCTCGCCGCGTTTATAGTTGGACAGCGTCGTCGTCCGGTTCAGCCCGTCCTTCACCGTATGCGGAAGGCCCGCCTGGACGCCCGATGGATGATACGTATAGGTGCGCCAGCGAACGCCGAAGCGGTCGTGCCACAGGCGCCGGCCGAAACTGTCATAGTCATATTCGTCAAACAGCTTGGCGTTGCGGGTCACCGATGTCGGCAGGCCGAGGATCCACTTTGTCTTGTTGTGCTCATAGACGGTGTCGGCGATGCGCGCGCCCGGCCGGTCGCCCGACGTATTGCTGAATTCCTCGACTTTGGTCGGGAAACCGAAACTGTAATTCGCCGACGCGTAGTTCGTGTCGAAGGTGTTGAGCGTGCGGTAGTAATCGCCGTTTCGAAAAACCGTCGTCTGGTAGTTTCTGGCGGGCTGCTGGATGGTCGCCGGCGACGGACCGTACCGGGCGAAGGTCCCGCCGAGGCCCAGCTCCAGTTCGTAATTATGGAAGGTCGTTTCGAGGAGCGGGCCGGCGGCGTTGACGTCGCGCAACTGGCGCTCGACCAGCTTGCCCCCTATGGCGTCCTCGCCCGGCGGCGGCGTGTAAGACGGCCAGTTGTGATAATAGGTGATGTGCGTTCCGTCCGGTCCCTGCACCTTGGTCCAGTTGGTCGGATCGATCCCGGTCACCGCCGACAGGTCATTCTCGTAATCATAGGTCCAGGTCGATGTCGGAAGGTTCGGGCCGGAGAGCGTCTTCGCCGTCACCGTCATGGCGTCGATTGTGGTGACCGGAATGATCGGGGGCGGGATTTCACCGCCAATGATCTCGTTGCTTTTCGGGCATTCCAGAATCTCACGCCCGCCGGCGTTCTCATTTTGACGGTGGGTCTGCTCATCCAAATTGAATGTTCCCGTCACGCCGTAAGGATGCGTCAGGGACAATGTCTGGCTCGCCTGAATGCAGGAGCCGCCAGGGCCGGCTTTCGCGAACATGCCGTCGAGCTGGAACGACCAGGCGCGCCCATCGGGCTGAGTGACGCTGCGCAAGACGTCCACGCCGCCGGCGCCCTCGTAATAACCGATCCACGCAGCTTCCGAATAGCTTGACGGGCCATAGGCGTATGTCCATGTCCGACCATTCGCTTGAACTGTCGAGATCAGTTTGGAGACGCCGGAATAGGTCAGATCGATCTGGCGTCCGTCATTGGCATGGATCCTGGTCAGCCTGCCATTCGCGTCGTAATCGTATTTTACCCAATTGCCGTGAACGTCGCGCACCTCGCTTGCGGCGAGGATATTGCGTGTTCTGCCCTGATAGCTCGCGCCCCAAACGCCAACGGCGTCCGCCAGTTCTGTATAGTAGGTATCAAAATAATAGATGTCGCCGTTTGGCGCGTGTCCGATAAATCCCTCGCCGCCATCGTCTGCGGTTCCGCATTCAAACCACCAGTTTGCGGTCGTGACATGGGTTTTCGCGGCGGGCCATTGCGCGCCTTGCGGCTGCTCCAGAATGGGAAGCTGGCCAGCGCCGGCGACATCCAACGTCGGCCCTTGGGTATAGTCGCCAGCAACGTATAGATTGCCCCCGCTGCCGGAAACGGGAAAGCTTGTGTTATAGCTGTTTGAGCAACGATTGCCGGTCCACAAAACGCTTGCACTTAATGCATGAATGCGCGGAACGACAATCTGCCAGTCGGCGAACTCAACCTTGCTGCTTTCATGATAAAAATTACCCTGCGCGCGGCGGCGGCGCACGGCGACTTCAAGTGAAGAGTTACCGGGAATGCTGACATCCGTATGTTCAAAACTAATCCCGCCGAAATGTGGATCGATCTGGTCGCCTAAAAGGTCAGGCCCATATGTGCGCAGGCGTTCTTCTACCTGCACCCGCCGCTCCCACTCGTAAACCGGAAGATGTGTCGACCCGCCGCTCATCGGCGCAAAGCCGCCGCCGGGCGCATCTTCCTCGTCTTCCTCTTTCTTTTCTGACGCAGCTTCCGGCGCGTATTCTATCGGCTCTCGCGGGGTAAAGGACTCCGGATCACGCTCAGCATTTAGCTGATAAACGGCGCTGGCGCCGGACTCTTGCGACCAAGCGGAGGTTAAGCTCAAGAGCGCAAGAAGAAATACGGAAAGAATGGCAGGGCGAAGCATAAAGGTCACTCGATAAATTTTCCACAAAGCAGAGCGCTTGTAAGAAGTAAAAAAGAAAAGGCGTCGCTTGGGACGCCATACTCACACAACTTGAAACGCGCCCGCGGATAACTCCACGGCGCTCGAAAACTGTCAACCCTAGATTGTGATCGATTTAAATTACGACAAAATCGTTACAACTAAAACAATCGCAATTGCATTCCGGCTGATTAATCAAGTCGCACGTTCAGACCATGACGATTCTACGCATCGATCGGAAATTTCTACAGTTGGCTTTGCTGAAAAGGCGACGTCGGTCGTCCGAACGCCAACAGTGTAATGGCGATGAGATAGGTCAGTAGAAAACCGCGAGCAACAGCGATATCAGCATGGCTTTTTGCATTAAACTCTACCCGGGTCGTCAGCGTCTCACGAATACCGCCTGGTCACTCCGTCCCGGATTCCGAACTCTTGTAGAGGTCAATGTCATGGTTTCCGCCTCGCATGACATACGCCATTCGCCGCCTCCGCCAACATAGGAGGCGGTGGAGGCGGACTCGTTTGTGAAGCCGATGCTTCTTGGTTCGTAGTCTGGCGGCGCTGTTACAAAACCGTCGAGAATAAGGCCCTCGATATCGAATTTCAAAACGCCGCCCCCGTCTGTCCACCGGCCATAGTGGCGGTATTTATGATAGTTGATCGTTGTATCGTCGCCTCGTGTGGTATGCGGATCATCGATCGAAAACGTTCCCCCTGGGCGTACCGTCAAAACTGGACCGTCATAGCTGTAAGTGGTTTCGACATCGCCTTCCAGCTCATCGACGATCGCGGGAATATTACCCCGAAAACGGAACGTGTCTTTCGCATTCGCCGCAAGAAGCATTGCTTCCGCCTCCCGCAAGCCATCCATTTCATCGGACGGAACCATACCCATACTCTTGGCTGCTTCAAGCGCTTCCAGCGCGCCAGCCAATGCGTCATCAGCCTGTTCATCTGGCGTCGGACTTTCCATCCAGACGCCGATCTGGCAGGCGCATGTCAGCCTGTCGCTATTGTTCATCGAAAGTCTTGCGGAAAGATTCTCGCCCGAAGGCGTGATCGCCGCAACGGTCATGGGAGAGACCGGAGTATCGATCTCGACCGTTCCTGTTACGCGCCGCCAGTCCTCCTCGTCGCGACCCCGGATAGCGAGATGCGCCGCGCCGGCCTCAATCCGTAGTTTCGGATCACCGCCCGAGGGAAGAGAAACTTCGCGCAACTGCACGGAAAGGGGCGGGCCCTCAATGACGGCGTCGCAGGCGCGGGTCAGATCCATCGGCTCCGCTTCCGCCTGGACGGGCAAAGGGCGTCCGTCCGGCATTGTGATGGTCTGGTCGACTTGCGCGATCGCCCAGTCCAGCCAGCGTTCGGGCGGCAATATTTCGGCGGCCCTTCCTGGCCGGGTCAAATACTCCTCGCCGCCGAGCCCGACCGAAATCGCCCACGCCGTATTGAAAGCCTGCTCTCCCCAGAAAAAGAAAGGCTGAGCGTCATAGGAATGCTCAGTCAGCGGACATGTTTTCTGCCGCATGAAAAATTCTTCGATCCGGTGATCGCGTTCAGTAACGCCGTCGTTGACCTTGTGCGCAAGCCATTCCGCCGATCCCTCGACCCACCAATGGCTTTCCATCGCACCGCGGGTGTAGAACCCGTTTTGCATGGTATGCATCCATTCATGGGCAAGGGCGAACCGGCGCTTGCGTTCATTCTCAAGCCGGTCAGGAAAAACAACGATCAGGCATAGCCCCTCAGGCAACGCTTTTAACTCGTCCTCCCATTCTGAATCGGACTCACCCTCTGAATCAGGCACACCCTCCAGTCCTGAGACAACGTGTTTGGCGAGGTCGACGTCTCGCACTTCTTCGCTGCCATCTCGCCTCGCCTCTTCGGCGGCGGCCCCTTCCGCGCCAGGGCTTGCGCAATCGGTAAAGGCCAGGGTGGAGCCGAAGCCGTCCAGCCGGCTTTCGATCAGAAGGACGGGTCGACTGGGCGATGTTGGAAAATGCGATTGCATTTCTTCAAGCCGGGGCTTCAGCGAATTCAGCATCGAGAGCAAACTATCCGGACGATGCTGCGCGCTGCGCCGTCGCAATCTCCAAACCTCCTGATCGCCCACGGATAACTCTGTTTTGTAAACGTGCCCCGTTGCATAGATTTCATCCAGAAGCGCTTCATAGTCATCGGGATCGTAGGGTGTAGATGGCCTTTCCGGGCAGGCCCCGTTTGCGAACGCCGCGCCCGCAAAACCCATGAGCCCCGCGAGCACAGTCAGGCAGCACCGCCGCCAGGTTTTCGCCGTTCGGACGTTTTGACCAGACATGTCGGTTCGCATTGCGCATCTCCCATCTTCGATACGTCAATACTAAAATGATCTGCGCCCGAAACCAAATTCCCCTGGCGTTGCGCTACAGGACGCCAGGTCGCAAGACCGAAGTTTGGCTTGCTCATCGCGCCTTTCGGCGGCACGATTACAAACGGAGAATCTGCGGAGAGAAAGTTGAGCAACGGCGATCAGTCGCAAGACAGAAAAACGCACATTCTGAAAGCGACGACGAAAATACTCAACGAGAAGGGACTGCAAGGGCTGTCTTTCGAAAGCGTCGCCAACGAAGCCGGTCTGTCGCGTCAGTTAGTACGATATTACTTTTCCGATCTGGACATGCTGGTTTCCGAGTTGTGCGACTATCTCGGCAATGTCTATCGCGAGATGATCGTGGCGGGAATTGTAGACGTCGGTCAGGTTGAGCGCCTTCGTTTCTTTCTGGATTTTCTATTTGATCTGGCTGAAGAGTATCGCATGCCCGCCAATCTTGAGGCCTATGACGCCATGGTTGCGTATGCCGTGGGCTCCAATCAGGTTAAGGAGCGTTTGTGCGCACAGTACAAAACGCTCGGTCAGGTCATCGCCCAGGAACTGGCGATTGCGCATACGGAACTCGACGGCCCGTCCTGTGAGGAACTGTCATTCCTGTTTGTTTCAATGATGCATGCCCATTGGAGTTTTGTCGCCAGCCTCGGCTTTTCTCGTCAGCACAGTCGGGTGACGCGCAAGGCTATCGACAGATTAATTGCGTCCTATATCGATGAGTCCCCGCCCGCCCCTCGAATAAAGAGCCCCTGGTCGAAAGACAGCTGATTTTCAAAACGAAAAATTTTCGGTGTTTTCCGGGAAATGCCGCCGCCACGCATTCGCATTTCCTGTCCGGCCTAACAATTCGAACCGCCCCGGCGCAATTGGGATTCCCGGCGCGTCGCTAGTGTTAGAACCAGATAAACGAGGCGCGGAGACCTGCATTTTCGAATCGAAAAAACGCAAAAAAACCACTTTGAAATCAGTGCCTTCGAGATTACGGTCCGACCCATTGGTGGGAGATGCGTGCTCGTCACGCAATGATAAACCGTCGAAGCCATGGGGCGTTCTTCGCATGCGCCTGATGGTTTGACGCGAGTTGGGGGAGAGCGGCGGGGCGACACGCCTCGCCGCACCCTTTTCAATATAGAATAACCCGAGAGCGCAATAGCGACGCTCTCATCGCCTGGCGGCGCGGCAATTGAAACCGCAATGATCGAATCTTGTACATCCGCATCACAACGAGTCTTGTCGGTGCCCCCTTGGAATAACAAAGCTAATTCAAGTCGCTCTTACAAAAGGCGATCGCCCCAATAGTCCCAAATATCGCAGCCGCGCCGAGTTATCCCGGAGCCCGTTTTGAAAACCGGGTACTGAAAGTATAAAAAAGCGTCCACAAAACTATTGCAATAATCGGTGCGGAAAGAAGCGCAGGCGTGCGCAGCATTTCGGGCAACACGTGATTGTTGCCGAAGAAAAAGATGCCTGTCGCCAGGAAGAACGAAAAGCCCATGCGCCAAAGGTGTCTGGTCATGCGCCGCTGTTCCGCCGGACCTTCGGCGAGCACGAAGACGATATCGAATACGAAAATGAAAAAACTGATCCCGGCGACAGTGTAGAAGGCGCCGGGCGGCAGATCGTTCAGCATGCCGCTCGGCGCGGCGGCCGCATGCATGCCGCCATAAACTGCGCCGAGAACGATGGAGCCTGAAAGGGCGGGCGACGCCTTAGTCGTCAACCTGCCAAATGGTTTTTCAAGCGCCGCCGCGGCCCAGCCGGTGGCGACCGCGTGAAACGCAATCGCCGACAGGAAAACCGTGAACAGAATTTCGCGCGCGATGCTGAGCCATAATCCACTCGCTGTTAAGAGCACCATAGCAACTATGAATATCACGCCGGCTGCGCGATGAACTGCGTTGCCCTTGCGCGCAGCAAAGGCGGTGAAGCCGGCGATGATCGAAATACACCCGATCCAGAAATGGGCGTCTCCAAGGAGTTCCGGTTCGCTCACGCCGAACCCCCATTTGCTGACGTTGACCGGCGAAGAAGCGTGCGCGCAAGCCAGAACAGCATAAGCACAAAGATGATCAACTCCGGCGCCGACAGTACGCCGGAAGCCCTGACCGCTTTGGGGAAGGCCTCGGCGCCGGGACCGGTAAACGCGGAACCGGCTGCGATGAAGAAGCCGAGGCACATGCGCCACAAGTGCCGTGCAACGCGATGGTGATCGGATAGCGTTTTTCGGAAGAGGATGCTGATGTCGCAAAGTGCTGCGACGCCAGCCATTCCTGAGAGAAAGAAATAGTCGGTCGCATGAAAGCCGAATAGGAGACCATCCGGCGCCGACTGCGCGTAGACGCCTGCGGCGATCAAACCGGCGGCATTGATAAAATTCACGATCCCGACCGCCAGGCTCGCCCGGCCCGGACGTCCCTCGCGCGTTCGCGCCGTCAGCCAGCTGCTCAGGATCAGCGTGAGGCTCAGGACGCCAGCATGGAAAGTGATGAAAAACTCATCCACCTTGATAAGGCCCAAAACGGCGCCGAGCGCGGACGATATGATCATGGCGACGGCGAACATCCGGCCTGCGCCGATATGGGTCGCAGCGCCCTTCCGGGCGCCAAGCGCGAGAGCGCCGGCGGCGACGGCGAGTGCGCCGGAACCAATATGGGCGCCGATAATGACGCCGACCGGGGCGCCGCTTAAATCCAACATTGTCATTCTATCCTGATCCTGATTTTCCCTGATCCCGCCGACACGCATCGCGACGACGAGAACATGGTTGAATTCAGTCGTGATTACAGAGGGATGTCGTCCGCGCGGGACGGTGCGGACACTTGCTGGCGAAAGAAACGTCCTCTCATCGCGCCCGTTGATTTCATCGTGGACGCGAACCAAAAGGGAAGCATGGAAAGCGAAGGGATGATTGCACTTTCCGCGGCGACCACGGCTATCGCTGCGGCGGGCGTTCTGTCGGCAGTCCGCGGCGCGGATGCGGGAAGAGCGCGCCTTTATCTCATTGCGATGTTCGTTCTGTTCGCTGGCGTCGCGTCGATCCCGCTTGTCGTTGCTTTCGCGCGCGACCTCTACGTCTTCTATATGCCCGCCGTCTTGCCCATGCTGCTCGCTTTGCCTCCGGCTGTTTATCATTATGTCGCGGCGCGCACGGCTGAAACGGCGCCCCAGTCGACTCCTTTGGCCATTCACTGGCGCGACGGCGTCTTGCCGGCGGCGGGAATGACGATCACCCTCGGCTACTGGCTGCTGCCCGCAACGTCCAGGACGGCCATGTTTGTCGATGGCGAAATGCCGCCGGGCGTTGCGCCATCTGCGCTTGCGTTTGCGACATTCGCCCTGATTTTTTTCTGGTCGCTCGCCTCTTTCGGCTATCTGGTCGCGACGCTTCGGCGCCTTGGCGCCTTTCGCGCGAGGCTGAAAGATCTCTACTCTAACACCGATACGCGAGAGCTGCGCTGGGTCGACTGGCTCATGGCGTTTCTTGTCGCGCTCTGGGGCGCGGCGGCGCTGTCCCTCATCAGCGACAATTTCGGACCAGGTCTTGTCTTCCCGGGAGAGATTGTCTTTGTACTCGCCGCCGCCCTTCTCCTGTTTGTCATCGCGTTCGCCTCTATCCCACCGACGGCCGAGGCGGTCGAAGCGAACGGCCCCGTCACCGCGCCGGATAACGGGCCCCAAGAAAAATATGCACGCTCGGCGCTGTCGGAAGATCACGCCAGGCGGCTCGCTAAGCGCATTGAAAAAGCGATGCGCGAAGACGCGCTTTATCTTGACGCCAACCTCTCCCTGCAAAAGCTGTCGCGTCACGTGGGCGCGCCCCCCAACCTGGCGTCGCAAACCCTGAACGAAGAAATCGGCTCGACCTTCTTTGACTATGTCGCCCATTGGCGGATTGAAGCGGCGAAGCCGCGCATCCTGTCGGGCAAAGCTTCAATCCTGGCGATTGCGCTGGAGGTCGGCTTCAACTCGCGCTCGACATTCTACAAAGCCTTTAAGCGGGAGACCGGAATGACGCCAAACGCATTTCGCGAAGCGAACGGACAGGCCGAGCGATAGTCGGCGGTTGAGGCGTATCCGGATTCCCGCCTCTCGCGGGAAGGCGCGGCGATGGGCCCAAACCCGTATTTGATTAGAATCAAGGCGCAGCGGTTACGGTGATTTGAAGAATTGCTCCGGGTCGCCGGCGTCCAGGCCGTCAAGCTCACCGCAATACCGCCAACCTGATTTCGCCAGCAAGGCGCGCATGGCGGCATTGGAACGGTTGGTGGAGGTCCAGACTTCCCGCCGTCCCCGGCTGTTGAACGAAAGCAGGCTGCGCCCCAGGCCGCGCCGCCTGGCCCCTGGGTCGACGATGAGCAATGAAATAAACGGCCTCTCAAAAAAGTAATGATCATCGAAACAGCAAAACGCGCGAATCTCATTTTGTCGCACCGCGACGCTCAGGCCGCCGCGCGCCGCCACGGATGAGATGTATGCAGATCGGTCTCCCGACCCGATCGCCATCTTATCTATGGCGATCGCGCGATCGATGTCGGCTTGCTCCGTCGCCTGTCGCGTTATCAACACAACCACCTGAAATTCATCGGCGTCGCCCCCACGCTAGAAACAAATCGCCTTGCGCGTCAACATATGAAGGCGCTTCAAACTTTTGAAGGTAGGCTGTTTCTTCTTTGAAAAATTTGACCGCCATCAATGTTTGCAGCCGGGTTCGGTGGAATAAGCGCTCTTGGCTGACTCACGTCATAAGGGGGATGTTATGAATAACACTGCCAGGGGTCATCTTGCTTCGGCTGGCGGATCAAAAAAACCATCTTTGAAAGTCGGTTCTATCGGCGTTGCCCGAATAGCTGGGGCGCTATTCATCACAGCCACGGGCGCGACAATGATCAGTCAAATCATGATGGAGCCTTTACGTGCTGACGCCGGCTTGACTGACATGGCGGATCGCCATCGGGGAACGCTCGCCGCCGCAGCGCTTTTTGAAATCATCAACGCCTTGGCAAGCGCAGGAATTGCGATCACGCTCTATCCAGTTTTACGGCGTTGCGCCGAGCTCCCGGCAACGGGTTATCTCGGGATGCGTTTGATTGAAGCCGCCGTCGGCGTCTTCGCTGTGATCGGATTGATCATATTGCTGGAGACAACAAGCCCGCTCACCCAACTTGCTTTCGTGATGCACGACTGGATGTTTTTATTGGTTCTTATCGTGTTCAGCATTGGAACGTTTTTGCTTTATCCAATGCTGTTTCAGTTCCGCATTGTTCCAAAAATGCTGTCCGTCTGGGGTCTGATTGGCGGTGCGATGCTGTTGGCGTCCTGCGTGTCTATTCTTTTTGGATGGATAGAAATGGGGGGAACGACGGATCTTCTACTTTCGCTGCCCATATGGATTAATGAAATGGCGCTTGCAATCTGGCTCATCTTTAAAGGTTTCAACCTTTCATATCTTCCGGACGGAAGCGCGTGAATGATCGTGCAGAGCCAATGTCCGGTTTGAGGGTTCAGGCGACATCGTCGGCATATCTTTGCATCTCGGTTAGAGAGTTTGCACATCGAGTAAGCCCTTTAACCGCTCATCCCCGCGTGGGGCGGGGATCCATCAAACGATAAATGCTATCGGTGCAGAACAATCTCCTATAGAATATCGTTGCAGGCATTTACGGTATGATCAGATGACCCAAAAACAGTACGAACAGGCAGTGTCTGATGCGCGAAAAGCGCTGTACGAGGCGAGGCGGCTTATCCTGGCGGAATTGAAAGCCTACCCGACACCGATCTCGGGCTGTGACCAGCAGTATATTCGTCTATTGGCGGACCGCACGCGAATTTCCAATGCAATCCAGTCACTCAGTAATCATCCCTTTGTCGCAACGCCGAGGGTCCTGGAAAGCAATGCGATTTCATGAGCGCCGTGATTGGCGGCAATGCACGCTAAACAGACATTGTAATTTTAACGTCTGCTCACACGCTTCTTCTTCACTTGCGCCTGTTCAATGCTGACAAAAGACTCTCACCAAGCATAGGCGTGAGGATTAGCGACACCTCTTGTGGATTGTTCAGCGGATATGGACCGCTGGATCGCAGTGTGCTTGACTATCGTCTACGCATCCATCATCGGCGGATGCAAGCGGGGCAATTCTCAACATGTTCAAAATACTAAAGTACGGGTTAATCGGTTGGCTCGTTTTGAGCCTTATTACGTTGCCATTATATTGGCCTTACGCGCGCATGGTTTGGGTTTTCTTACCGATTGTGCAGGCCCCGAAATATGACGCGCCATCCACGGACGCCGAAGCGCGCCTTCAGGATATCGATTATCTTTCCACCCTTACAAAGTACGACAGAGCGTTTAGCGAGACAGCAAAATCGTCTTTTTCCGAAAAGCTTCAGTCCATGCGTGACAAGGCTGCCGACATGTCCGATGTGCAGTTTTATCTCGCTATCGCCGAAGCCGTCGCGCTCGCCGATAATGGCCACACGAATGTCAGCTATCGCCCTCAATATACTCAGTTCAACACAATAGGCGCAAGGCTTTACGCTTTCAGCGATGGCGTGTTCGTCCTCAGCACGGCGCCTGATAAGGTTGATACGCTCGGTCGCCGTGTCGTCTCCGTTGAGGGCGCGTCGATCGATGATCTGCGTTTGGCGCTTGGAAAATATCGGGGCGGAAACGAAACGTGGCGCACGCTTTACAGCGCGCTGCTTATAGAATCGCCCGATCTGTTAGGCGCGGCGGGTCATGCTGCATCGGCCCGGGCTATTGAAATAACGCTCCAGTCCCCAACCGGAGAGACGGAGCAGGTTCAGTTCGAGGGACTTTCATTAGAGAGCACGGAGGATGTGCCCGGACGCAGCGCCTGGGAAACATTGACGCCGGACGCAGGTTCGCCGGGCTTTACCGACTGGCCGCACGTTCTTGAGGCTGAAGACGCCGCGACGCCCCGGTATCTGACAAATCCCGACGAACCCCTATTCTACGCCCTCGATGACAACGGCTTTTATATTCGCGCGCTGCCGGGATTTTCAGCGGGCGATCAGTCCATCAAAAACGCTTACAAGTCGATGCTTGCCGAACACCCGGAAGGAAGCTTGGATTATCTCGTTGTTGACTTTCGACTCCACGATGGCGGCGACTATACAAAGTCAATAGCCTTTGCGAAGGCGGCGCCAAAGGCGGTGAAAGAGGACGGCGACATCTACATTATCACCGGTCCGAATACCTTCTCCGCAGCGATTGTGACGGTTGCGCTGCTCAAATATTATTCCGGAGACCGCGGCGTTATTATCGGCGAACAGATGGGCGACCGCGAACAATTCTGGGCTGAACGCGGATCGGACTTCCGATTACCCAACTCAGGATACTACATAAACTACGCGACCGGATATCATGACTGGGAGAACGGCTGCAAAGGCGAGCCGTACTGTTACACCATGAATGAAATCCACGAAGTCCCGGCCGGATCGCTGGCGCCCGAAATCGCGCTCCCGCAAGATTTCGAAAGTTATCGACGCGGGGAGGATGTCGTCATGAATTGGGTTGCGCAACAACGCTGATTGACACCCCGCAATTCGCGGCGACGTTTTACTGGATTTGTTTGGACTCCGGATACGTCCTTTAACCGCTCATTCCCGCGTGGGGGGATGAGCGGCGGAAACGTAGAGAACGAATTTCGCTATTCGCCAGGAAGCCACGTCGGGTTGAAATTTGCAGCTTCCGCTCTCGCGCGCAGAAGCGGTCAGCCGCCGGTCGGCATTCGCTTTGTGACTTCCGGTAGCGAGCTCTAGCGGTTGGAACGAGTTTTTGTTTTTGTTTTCTTCTTCGTCGTAGATCGTCGCTTCTTGCCGCGCGCGATTTCCGTCGCGAGCGCATCCAGTTTCGGCTCCCAATAACCGCGAAAACGCTCAAGCCAAGCATCAACTTCGCGCAACGGCGCAGTCGAAACACTGTAATAGCGCCGCGCGCCTTCGGCGCGCACATCGGCGAATCCCGCCTCCCGCAATACCCTCAAATGTTGAGAGACGGCGGCTTGCGTGATTCCGAATTCACTATGAATAATATCTACGATGGCTCCCGATGTGCGTTCTCCATCAGCAAGCAATTCGATGATGCGCCGGCGCACCGGATCGCCGAGCACGTCAAATGCATGCATTACGTGGCCTCAGACTCGCCGCTGTAGAAGGCGGCGGTGCGCGCAGCGGCGGCGTGCGCCGCCTCCGGCGCTTCGCCAGCGCTGACCGCGGCCTCGCCCCAATATTTGCTGCTTCCTCTGGCGAATGCTTTGCCTTCGCTGCTTGCTGCGAACGCCGCCTCGTCAATTTTTTCTGCTTTGGGATTTGCGACATAGAGCGCCAAACCCAAAAGGCCGAGTTCCCAGCCGACGCCCGTCGCGCCAGGACCATATTGCTCCCAGTGCGGAGAAAGTTTCGCCGTATGCGTCAATGTAAGACGGGCGGATTCAGGGCTTTCAGCGTTGAGTGCGACATCGACCCAACTTACATCGTCAAAAATTTCCCATGTCAGGGAAAATTTACGCGGCGGTTCGCACTCTATGATTTTCCCGCCAGCGTTGCCCTCCACCTGATACCGCCCCCCAGATTTCAGGTCCCCTTCAACAGGGGCGAACCATCTCGGCAACCGCTCCTTTGTCGTCAACGCGTCCCAGAGGTCTTCGATTGTCGTTTCATATGTGCGACTCAAAATCACCGCGCGCGCCGGCGCGCCATCTTTCTCAAGCGACACGACCTTGCGCTCAACTGCGCCAAGCTGGCGTTCGACATCGGTCAACATGGATATCGCCTTTATATAAGTTATTGCTTATATAAGTGACAGCTTGCATCCTGTCAATCGGCGCGTTCTCAACACGAACCAGCTGAAATTCGTCGGCGTCGCCCCCACGCTGGAAACAAATCGCCTTGCGCGTCGGGTAAGTTTCTTGACCGCTCATCCTCGCGTGGGGCGGGAATCCATCGCCTGGGGCAAGCGACACGCTGCTTGCCTATCGCGCGGGGTCACTCAGGTTTGCCTCCGGTCAGGCAGATCGTTTGCGTATCAGATGAGTTTTTCAACCGCTCATTCCCGCGCAGGCGGGAATCCAAATATACATAATAAGCCGAGCTTTGCTCGTCATTTTTCGTTTGATGGATCCCCGCCTGCACGGGGATGAGCGGAGATAAGATTTATGCGACTAGCACCTACCCTATCACCCGCGTTCATTGAGATGCGCCGCAACCGCCAGCAGGGTTTCAGCGTCTTCGCTGGAGAGTCTCACCGCGTTGGCTGTGATCGCGGAGTGGCCTATTCGCGATGGTCAGCTTCGATTCGAAAGCCAAACCCAAAAGCTTAAAACAATCGCCGAACCAGACACCAAAGTCATGACTGTGCCAGGCATAAAATTTACGTAGCCCGGTATATCGACGAAAACCAGATAGCCAACATCTAACAAGCCGCCGATCATGCCCGTTACCCAGATTGCGGTGAGGTTGCGCCGCCAAATGAATATTGCGCCCACCACCGTAGCGAAGCCGCCCCAAAGTAAATTCCAGCCATGTTGATCGAGGATGCCATTGACGGCTGGGTGATAATCCGCAGCCAGCGCTTCAGGGTCGACAGCATCCGCAATTGCCGCGAAGCCGCCGCTTGCATCTGCAGGGATCACAATGAACCCAGCCAGCATATGCACCAGACCCCAGATCACCCAGAGAACAGCCGCCGCTTTGAGCGCCATTAAATGCGTTTGTGACATGTGCAAGCCTCGCTGTAGAACTAAGCGTCAGCGATGTGCAGGACGCAGAACCAACCCTGCAAGAATTAGTGGATATTGTCAACAAAATGAAGAAGCGCACAAACGACGCCACATTACTGGCCCTGAACATTGATCGCCTGATGCGGCGCATCCACGCGGAATTGCATCCTCGCGCGGCCGATTTTGATCACCACCAGGTCGGACCGCTTGGCGGTATGCTGTTATTGACAGTTGGCGAGCACGGTTCGATTGATATCCAGTCTGTTGTTGACCTTTTGGGACGGGATAAGTCGCAAATCTCTCGTCTTATTCAGCGATTTGAGCGAAAGGGTCTCCTGACCCGCGAAAAATCCGCAACCGACGCCCGCGTCTCCGTCTTGAGTCTGACGAAATTGGGAAAAGAACAGGTCGAGAGCATAAAGGATGTGCTTACCGTTATTGTTGATGGGCTGTTCAACGCTTTGCCCGCGGGCGAGAAAGCGACATTCGCAAAAACCCTTGAGCGAGTCCTGGCTGAGGATGAAGGCTAGACTCTTGTCTGGAAGATACGCGATCAACTGGTCGCCGTTGAAAAATTACGCATCAGAATAAACACGCAAGCGACAGGACGCTCGCCAGTTGCGCGGGTTCAATCAGGTTGGTTGCCGGTCAGGCAGGTCGTTTGCGTATCGGATAAGTTTTTCAACCGCTCATTCCCGCGCAGGCGGGGATACGCGGCGATGAGAGGCATTTGATCCGCACCCCGCTACGGCGGCTGCGTTCATTGAGGTGCGCAGCAAGCGCCAGCAACGTCTAGGCGTCTTCTCTGGATAGTCTCACGGCGTTGGCCGTGATGGCGGAGACGGCTTTGTCTTTTGCCATGGATCGTTTTGCCGAAACCGTCACAGGAAACATCATTGCGAGCGGCACATTCAGCGCGTTGGAAAGAGCCTCAAGAGTGCAAAAGCTCGGCGCTGTCACGCCGCGTTCAACCTGCTGAATCATTTGAACGGACATGCCAATCAGCTCGGCCAATCGAGACTCTGCGTCATTAAACCTTGAGACCGACAGCCAACGACATAAGAGCGGCAATCGCTATAATCTGCATTGGCAGCATTTTTAAAGCGCCGTCGTTCTCCTTCATTCTCCCCCAAAAGGCGAGCGACATGGGGCCGTCGCTGAGGCGGCGGTCCCATTTGCCTGCAAAGCAAGCAGCTTCGCCTGATTTCAAATGTGCGTATACGGAACTATAATTTCTTCTTTGGAAATCGAATGAGCCTGCACGATTGGCAAAAATGAGAAGATTAAGGCGCAAACCGCGCATCCAGCAATCAGGTTGGCTTCCGGTCGAGCAAATCGCCGGCGCTGCATTTCAGTTTTCTGCAAAGGCGCTGCAACGTATCAATCGTGACGTTCTGGATGCCCTGTTCGATTCGATTGATCGTCGCCTGATTGACGCCGACTTTCAGCGCGAACGCCGTCTGGGTCATCTTACCGCGTCTCGCGCGGATATTTTCAGCCAGATTTTTTCGAAAGTCAGCCACGAGCCGAAAAATGGCATTGATTGTTATGCACATGTGCATAATATGCAGTTGCGCATAATCGAGGGGCGGCTTGTGACCATCCAGACGCTGACGCGCGAGTACTTGGTCCCGCCGTCCTCCCCGGCGGGCGAGCTTTGCATCATCTATGACGAGAAGACGATCGACACGCTCGACCGCGCGTCGATCTGGAACCTGACGGGGCCGCAGATCGCCTATCTCCAGGGGCTCGTGAAGAACGGGCCGCGGCGCTACATCGCCAATGCGCCCCGGGACGCGGCGCAGCGCCTGATCGTTTGTCGCGGCTGCGCCCTGCCCTTCACGGTCGTCTCCCGCGAAGAACGGGTCTTCTGCGTCTCGCCGAAGACCTGCTGGTTCGACTATCCGCGCCTTCTTTATCGCAACAGCACAGGGCGGCGCCCCGCGCCCGTTTCAAACTTTCTGTTGGGCGCGGCGCGCCGCCTCGCGCGGTTTGAAAAGACCGTGACGCTCAACAACTGGTGGCTCACCAATAATCCGACCCCGGCATTCTCGCCCGCGCATCTGCGCGCCTTCACCGATCATCTGACGGCGCTGTATCCTGAACATCTCATCGTCCTCAAAAGCCTGCCCGAGACCGACCCCACCGGCGTCATCGACGCGGTGCGCTCAACGGGTTATTCACTCATCAAGTTCCGCTTCATGCATTTCCGAAGCGCCGCCGCAAAACGCACCAAGGCGTTCCGCTACGACCAGAAACTGTTGAAGGCGACGGCGCTTACGACGCGCTATCTGAAACGAATGAGCGGCGCCCAAGCAGAACAATGCGCGGCGCTCTACAACCAACTCTACATCGGCAAGCACACCGACATGAACACCGACTTCACCCAGCGCTGGATGGCGCTCGCCTGCAACACGGGGTTCCTTGATGTCTTCGCGATAGAAGACGGCGAGGCGATCAAGGGGTTCGTCGTTTCCTATCCCGACGCCAACGGGATCAATGTCGGCACCTGCGGCTATGACTTATCGGCGCCGCGCGAGGTGGGGCTCTACCGCATGATCGTCGGCTCGGTCTTTCGCAAAGGGCTGGAGGAGGGCAAGACCGTCAATCTCAGCACGTCCGTCCCCGACTTCAAACGACGGCGCGATTGTCATCGCGTCATCGAATATGAAGCGGTCTATGCGCAGCATTTGCCCTTCGCGACGCGGGGCGCCTTGCGCCTGTTCGCGAGGCTTTATAACAGCCGCGCCATGGACCGGATGCGCTGCGCCTGACGCCGACAGCGCATACACAATACATCGTCAGGATCTCGCGGCGTAGGTTTTCAAAAACATCTCGACGGCGCCGTCGGCGACACGCTCGATCTCGGCTTTGGAGAAATTCTTCCTAATACAGAACAGGCGCTTGAAAAAAAGATCGCTGCGGCCAAGCTGGATGAACTGGTTCGCCGCCAGGTCGATATCGTCAATGACCAGCTCTCCGCGGGCGACCGCCGCGGCGAGCAACTGCGACAACCGGCGATGGCCGATATCCGGACCTGAATCGTAAAAGGACCGCGCCAGTTCCGGAAAACGCTCCGCCTCCGCGACGACAACCCTGAAAATTCCCTGCATGAAGGGCGAGATCATCAGTTCGATGTAGTTATACGCGATCGCATGCAGCGCTTCTTTTATATTGTGAGGGGCGGCGTCGACATTGAAAATGAGCCGCGCCTGTTCCCGGCACTGATCTTCCACAAAGGCGGCGAACAAGGTCCGCTTGTCCGGAAAATAGTTATAGAGCGTGCCCTTTGAGACGCCGGCGCGGCGCGCAATCGCATCGGTGCTCGCGCCCTCGTAGCCCATCTCAAGAAAGGCGTCCTTCGCGCCGTCGAGGATCTGACGCGCCTTCGGGCCCTCAAGGTCGATTGTTGCTGACATTCTTTATCAGACTCCATTTTTTCAACAAAACCGTTCGGTCACTATTGACTCTATAGGTCTTGTTTGTCAATTATCACGTAAATGACCGAACTGTTCGGTCATTAAACGAAAGGAAACGCCCCCGAGCGACGCCGCCGCCCTCCCCAGGCGCGCGCGTCGCCAGACAGCCGGTCCCGCTGACGCCCTGCCCCCCCCCAACAGCGGGACCGGCCAATTTTCCCAAGCACGCGAAGAAAAAGGAGATGACCATGGCTGATATTATCTGGGACATGTCGAAGCGCACGATCGTCCGGAAAACCGGCGACGAACCGGAACAGGAAACGCTGCCCGCGCCGCATCTGAAAAAAGTAAAGCAAGGCGAGCGGATGCGCTTCGACGCCCATGCCAATGTCATATCGATGCCCGAAGGCATGCATCTTAAAAAAGCGACGGTTTTCTCGAACGTGCCCAATGGCGGCGTCTGGGAACTGATCAGCGATGAAGGAACCGCCGTCGGCGGGCGCGGCACGGCGCCGTCACCGCTGATGTATTTCGCCGCCGGCCTCGGCTTTTGCCTGATGAGCCATGTTGAGATGCTCAGCAAGCAAATGGATATCGAGCTGACAGCGGTGCGCCTTGAGCAACGCTCGTCATGGACGACGACC
Source organism: Pseudomonadota bacterium (assembly GCA_039196665.1). Classification (GTDB taxonomy): domain Bacteria; phylum Pseudomonadota; class Alphaproteobacteria; order Caulobacterales; family Parvularculaceae; genus Hyphococcus. The sequence goes on from JBCCUQ010000009.1 coordinate 19,421, forward strand.
CTCGACTTCGGCGGCATCCATCCATCGGATGTCTTCGGCAAAGGCGAGCGTATGGAGCTTAACCTGCTGGTCGAAAGCGACGAGCCGCAGGACAAGCTGGAAAATTTCGTCGCCTGGTGCCGTCAGGCCTGCATGGCGCTGCAGACAACCGCCGCCGCGACGCCGTCGCTGACCCGCCTGTTCGTCAATGGAGAAAACATTGGCGACATCGGCGGCGAAAGCGCCTTTGAACAAGCCCCCGCCTGATAAATCGCCCGCTATTCACGGCGCGCATTGACCTTGATCGCAAACCTCAAGGCAATGCGCATGAAGCGCGTAGGGTGTCAACAGAACAACAAAAAAGAGGCGCGATCACGCGCCCCTTTCTCAGTCTCAAAATTTTCAGTCAGCCTATTGTTTGGCGATATTGGAGATCTTGTTTTTCGGCGCCGACTTGTCGGTGACGAAATGGCGAACGTGATCGGCCATCTCCTCAATGCCCTGCTGGTGCAGTTGAACCGGGTTGGCGGCGACTTCCCTGACGCCAGTGATTTCTTCGCGCGCCATGCGGTTCAGTTTCGATGCGGCGAGGTCGTCGGCGTAGCCTTCAAGGCTGACCGTCTGGCTGGCCGATGACAGCTCTTCGGAGAAATAGGCCGTCTGCTGAACGAACACCATCAAGGACGTCGCGAGATTGCCCCGCGGCATGCCGTAGTCGCTGATCTCATAGCGGCTGATATAGGCCGATCCGGACGGGTCGAGACCGGCGCTGGCGAACGCATAGCGGTAATTGAACGCGTTCACCGTCTGCTGATTTGCGTTCCCCGCATAAGCCGCCAGCATGGAAAGGCCAACGCATTTGCTGAAATTCTCGCCGCTGCACGCCGTCGGAATAAGCCTGAAATTAACCGCGCCGGCGAAATTCGCATCGATAAAGGGCTGGCCGTTGTCCGCAACGTAGGACTGCCAGGTCACGCCAAGCTCGTTCAAGATCGGGCCGACCTTGTCGACGCCGAAATCGCTGATCACGCTTGTCGGATTCGTGACAGGCGCGCTTGTCGCCGGCGCGCTCAGCTGAGAGTTCTGCGCTGACGCGCCCGATACGCAAACGGCGCTCGCAAGCACCGCCCCAAAAAATCGCTTCATGACCCCAAACCTTCCCCTGATTGATCAACTGTAGTCTTTAAAGTCGGCGAGGAGCTTAGTCGAAAAGCGCGGCCCCCGCAAAGCGGGTCGGCAATTGCCTGTTTATGGTGACTTTTGCCCCGGCCCGTGGTTTACGCGGGGCCCATGAACGCAATTTCCGAAAAACCCGCCCCCGCCGGGCTTGAGGCGCGCCGCGCCGCGCTCGATATCCTGGAGCGCATCCATGGCGGGGAAACCCTCGACGAGGCGCTCAGCGCCTGCCGCTCCTTTGAAGTGCTGGAAGGGCCGGACCGGGGATTCGCCCGCGCGCTGGCGAGCGCGGTCCTGCGCCGGCGCGGCTCGCTCGACCATCTTCTCGGCGCCTATATCGACAGGCCGCTGCCGAAAAAGGCGGTGCGGGTGATGGATATCCTGCGCCTCGCCGCCGTGCAGCTTGTGTTTCTTGGCACGCCCGCCCACGCCGCGGTTTCCACCGCCGTCAATCTCGCCGCCGACCGGCGAGAGACCGCCGGCTATGGCAAGCTGATCAATGCGGTGGCGCGCAAGATCGCAAAGCTCGGCGAAAGCGCGACGCAAAAGCTACCGGCCCGCGCCGATACGCCGGCCTGGCTGTGGCGTTCATGGGAGCGTGCTTATGGCCCGCAAAAAACCCGCGCCATCGCCGACGCGCATACGCACGAAGCGCCCCTCGATATGCAATTAAAAAATCCCGATGACGCAAAGGCCTGGGCGGATCGTCTTGAGGCGGAGGTTTTGTTTGACGGGGCCTTGCGCCTGACCGGCGCGCGCGATGTCACGTCTCTCCCCGGCTTCGCGGAAGGCGACTGGTGGGTGCAGGATGTCGCCGCCAGCCTGCCCGCGCGTCTTCTCGGCGACGTATCGGGAAAGACCGTATACGATCTTTGCGCGGCGCCGGGCGGCAAGACGCTGCAGCTCGCGGCGCGCGGCGCACACGTCACAGCGGTCGATATTTCCGCGCCTCGCCTCACGCGCGTTTCGGAAAACCTCAGCCGAACGGGCTTAAGGGCGGAGATCATTGCGGAAGACGCCTTGCGGTGGAAAGCGTCGGCGAAGGCGGACGCCGTGCTCCTCGATGCGCCCTGTTCGGCGACCGGCACGATCCGGCGCCATCCGGATATCCCCTGGCTGAAGACCGAAACCGATATTGAGGCGCTCACCAGCCTGCAAGCGAGAATGATCGATCATGCCCTGACGCTGGTCAAACCCGGCGGCATGCTGGTCTATTGCGTGTGCTCGCTGCAACGCGAAGAGGGCGAGCGCCAGGCCCGCCAGGCGCTGGAGCGTCACCCCTCCCTGATCCGCCTCCCTGTGACGAAAGACGAGATCGGCGGGCTTGTCCAGGCGGTCAACCGAGAGGGCGATATGCGCACCCTGCCCTCCATGCTCGCGGACAAGGGCGGCATGGACGGGTTTTTCGCGGCGCGCTTCAGGGTGGCCGGCTAGACAGGTTAATCATTCCTTAACCTTACCAAAGCCCCCTGAAATAAGCGGATTTCGGGGCTTTTGCCCCTTGATCCCAAGGCCGCCGCCCACGATATTAAGGGCCGATATTTCAACGGGTCGAAACGGAAAGGACGACACCTTATGAATGAACCTCGCAGACAGTTTGGCACGGTCGCACAGACCGGCGGTGTCGCGATTGATGAGGGCCTGCGCCAATACATGCTTGGCGTTTACAACTATATGGCGCTCGCCGTCGCCGCGACCGGTTTTGTTTCGATGCTCATGGCGAGCAACGAAGCGCTGATGTATCAAATCGCCGCCACGCCGCTCAAATGGGTCGGCTTCGCCGGCATCCTCGGCCTTGGCTGGTTTGCGCCGCGCGTCATGATGAACGGCTCCAAAGCCGCCGCACATGGCATGTTCTGGGCGTATGCCGGGCTCTGGGGCCTGATGATTGCGCCGATGCTGTTCTTTTTCCAGCAAGCCGGCGCTGCGCAGGATATTTATCGAGCGTTCTTCATCACCGCCTCCGTCTTTGGCGCGGTCAGCTTGTACGGCTATACAACCAAGCGTGACCTCTCCGGCTGGGGCAGCTTTCTCGTTATGGCGAGCGTTGGCTTGATCATCGCGATTATTGTCAATGCTCTGATCTTTAAAAGCGGCATGATGAGCCTGCTGACATCGTCGGCGGTTGTACTCGTGTTCTCAGCGGTCACCGCTTATGAAACGCAAGCCATTAAATCCTGGTATCGCGAAGGCAGCGAAACCAATGATCGTGCATCGATCTTTGGCGCCTTCATGCTTTATGGCTCGTTCGTGACGCTGTTTGTGCACATCCTGAATATCCTCGGGATCATGCGCGAATAGCACTGACAAAACTCGCTTAAAACCCCGCCTTGACGGCGGGGTTTTTTTTGCCTCTGACCGCCCTGTGATCGAATGTCAGCAAAAGGGATTTGCCGGTGACAAACATCGCTTCTAGTGTCCGCCCATGATTGCAAAAGATTCTTTCGACCTGCCCGTCACCAATGTCGATGCGGACGCCGCCAGCGGCTATGACCGCTATGTTGCAGAGTTTTTAAGCTACGGCCCGAATTTGCGCGCGCTGTTTGACGTTGCGGACGCTAATCCGAAAGCGCCGCTGTTGAACGCTCACGCCGCCGCCTTGCACATGGCGTTCGAAGGCGCGGAAGGATGGACCGCCGCTGCGCCTTATCTCGCGCGCATGCGCGAGACCATGCATTACGGAAACACCCGCGAACAATTGTTCTGCGCGGCGACCGAAGCTTGGGCGGCGAAGAATTTCTCAAGCGCGCTTGATCATCTGGAAGACCTGACCGTGCGCTGGCCCGCTGATTTATGCGCGCTCAAATGGGCGCAATATCACGCGTTCAATCTGGGTGACGCCGCTGCGCTTTTACGGTTTGGCGAGCGCGCCGTCATCGTTCATGAAAACGCGCCTTACGCCCATGGCATGGCGGCGTTCGGGCTGGAGCAAAACCATCGCCTGCGCGAAGCGGAAGAAGCGGGCATGCACGCAAGCGAAATCGCCCTCGACGACGCCTGGGCGCATCACGCGGTTGCGCATGTTCTCGAAACGGAAGGCCGCGCAAAGGAAGGCGCGCGCTGGCTCGATCACTGCGCTCACACATGGGACAATAAAGGCGTCTTTATCCGCGACCATAACTGGTGGCATGCAGCGCTGTTTCGCCTTGCCCTTGGACGAGAGGACGAAGCGCTGAAAATCTACGATGATCGTTTATGGGGCGAATGGCCGGAATTTCCGCAGGAACAGATCGGCGCCGTTTCCATGCTGTGGCGGTTGGAACTGCGCGGCGTCGATGTCGGCGAAAGATGGGCGCCGGTCGTGGAACAGGCGCGCATGCGCGCCGGCGAACATCTCTTCCCGTTTCACGATCTGCACTATCTTTACGCCCTGGCGCGCACCGGCGATGACGGCGAGGCCGACAGGTTCCTGACATCTATCAAAAACAAAGCCGCCGATGACGCATCTGGCGATGTCTGGCGCGAACAATGTTTCCCGGCTGCGCAAGCGCTTCTCACCTTTGCTTCCGGCAAACACGACGCCGCCGCCGAACAACTGGCGCCTATATTAAGCGATCTCTACCGCATTGGCGGTAGCCACGCACAGCGTCATGTGTTTGTGGAAACGCTGGAGGCTTGCCTAGATGGCGGCGCACAACAGGCGCGCAAACTGATATAGAGCGAAACTCTTCCTGTCCGCTCATCCCCGCGAAGACGGGGATCCAGAGGTTGGGTGCTATGATTTGTGGATTCCCGTCTTCGCGGGAATGAGCGGAAGATCAAAACAGATCCCCCTTGTCATTGCCGGTTGATGGTTCCCATCCATCAACTGTTCCGGCAATCCAGGCAAGAAATACGAAAACATATTACTTTTAACTCTGGATGCCCGGAATAAATCCGGACATGATAATATCAGCTTACTGAATGAAGAAAGAATTCAAATAGAGTCTGGTCTAAGTCGCCAGCTTCAGTTTCTGACGATCGAAAACCCGTAGCACCTGCGCCAAGTCATGACCGCGTTTCAGGATCGCGCCGCTCATTGAGACGACCAGAAACGCACCCTGCTTGCGGGCCAGCTTCGGGCGCTTCTCAATCCGGTAAAGCGGCACTTCCGACGCGCGGCGGTAAATGCTGAAGACGGCCGCCTCCTCCAGGCAGTCAATCGCATAGTCCCGCCAGTCGCCGGTGGCGACAAACTGACCATAGAGTCCGAGAATGCGGGTAAGTTCGGATCGAGTGAAGGCGATGGGGTCAGCCCGGCGGCGGGGCGGCGGCGCGGCGTGTTGGATTCGCATGCCCTAAGTCTTGCCCGCCACGCCCGCTTGAGCAAGACGTAAAACCCGGTTTTTTCTGCGCATAGCCACAACCATCAGGGGAAAAACGTTCTTAAAATAGCCTTAATTGATCCCTGCCACCGCCCAATTCCCCCGCCAATATCTGTCGGCCGGGCAAGCGCGACGGTCCGGAGTTTCCGGTTTTAACCATCGCCCCCAGCCCCCGGGATTTCAGGCAATAGCGCCTGTCCGGCGCTTTTTCGCCTCTACGGCAATATCATGCGACTGGCTTGACGACACCGGCCAACGGCTCGACACCCTTGGCCGTATGAACGCTGTCATCACTGTCGCTTTTCCCGTCTTCGCGATCATCGCCGTCGGCCTTTTCGCGGGCCGCGCGAAACTGATGAGCGCCGCTGACAGTCAGGCGCTCAACAAGTTTGTTTTCCGCTTCGCGATGCCCGCCGCCCTGTTCGGCCTGACGGCGGGAACGCCCCCGCCAGACGCGCAGGACGCCGCCATTGCTGTCGCCTATGCCGCCGCCGCCTCTGTCGCTCTGTTCGGCGGGTATATTCTGGCGCAAGTCTTGTTTCCCTTATCCAAACCCGAAGCCGGCGCCCATGGCTTCGCCTCGACCCTTGGCAACGCCGTTTTTCTCGGCCTGCCTATTGCGTTGACGATTGACGGGTGGGCGCGTCCCTTTGTCGTCCTTATGCTGATCGAAGGGATTTTCGTCATCGCTATTGGCGCCGCATTGATGGCGCCGCGCAATAATGATGGGTCGCTGTTGAAAAGACTAGGGGGATATTTCGCCGGCCCGCTGCGCAACCCGCTGGTGCTGGCCATGGTCGCAGGCTTCGTCTATTCGGCGCTTGGCTTTTCTTTCTCAGGACCGGCGGAGACGTTCTTTTCAATTCTGGGACGCGCAGCCGGACCGACCGCCCTGTTTTCCCTCGGCTTGTTTCTGGCGACACACCAGTTTCCGGAACTTAAATCCGTCGCCGGACGGGTGGGCGCCATCGCATTCATGAAAATGGCGGCGCTGCCCGCAATCGCGCTGGGCGTTGCGATAGGTTTGGGGCTTGAAGATCCGGCTTATCTCGGCGCGCTGGCGCTGTTCGTCTTCGTCCCCTCCGGCGTCGGATCGTTCATCATCGCCAGCCAGTATGGCGTTTACCAAAGTGAGACGGCGGCGGCGGTGAGTTTCACGACGCTTTTGTCGATACTGACCGTTGCGGGCGTATTGATGGTATTCGCGTAAGTTCACACTATATACTGACGTTCTGATTTTGAGGTTACCGGCGCAAGTTGCTTCCTGGAGTCCCTAACTTTCGTCAGTATTATTCATATAACTAGCGACATAGCGACGTCATCAAAATTAGAAAATTTTAGATTCCAACGCATCATCAGAACTGCCGAACGCTTTTGTGTTGCGAATTTTAATTCCCATAGCGATTATCTAGAAACACGCACTCTTGTCTGGCGACAAGGTAAAGCGCAGGGGAAACGCAATGGAATATCTGCATCTGACGCCAGTTCACATCATAGGCGGAACAGTTGGATTACTCTCAGGCGCCATCGCCGTCCTTATCACAAAAGGTTCAACGCCCCATCGCATCGCAGGAAACATCTTTTTTATTTTTATGCTGATCATGTCGGGTACGGGCGCTTTCCTCGCTTATTTCGAACCAGCCGCTGCGTCCGTTGTCGCCGGCCTTTTGACATTTTACATGGTCGCGACCGGCTGGGCGACGGTCATGCGCCGGGAGAAAACGGTCGGCCCCTTTGAAATGATCGCGTTTTTCTGGGCCGTTGGCGTCGCCTATTACGGGCTGAGCGCCGGGATGGAAGCGGCGGCGAGTGAAGCGGGACGAAAAGACGGTTTTCCGGCGGGGCTTTATTACGCCTTTGGCGGCATTGTCGCATTTGCGGCCTTGATGGATGTCACCGTGATCGCCCGTCGCGGCCTCGCCGGACGCCAACGCATTGCGCGTCATCTCTGGCGCATGTGTTTTGCATTGCTGATGGCGACATCTTCATTTTTTCTCGGTCAGTCGCAAGTCATACCGGAACCGATCCGTGTCTTGCACGTGCTTGTCACGCCGGTCTTCGCCGTCATTGGCGTATTGTTCTTCTGGTTGACCCGCGTACTGTTCACTCGGTGGGCGGAAGCAGCGTGATAACCGGGCTTGTCTCAGCGCTGACGCTATTCGCGTTCGCATTCACCTCAACACTAAAACTTTAAAAATTAGACATACCCGGAAGCAATGGTGGTGAGGTATTGGCTTGCTGGGTTGCAAATGCACTATATAACCAGTCCAAAATCACTGGAAAAATAGTAAGTACTCCCACAATGACACCAAACCCGAAAACCGCCATTATACCGTATAGAAACTTTGGAATAATAGCCTTATACTGCTCGTTATCAGGAGATATGACTTCAGCATAAGCCATAATCTCAAATCGAGACAGCTTATGTCTTTCAGCAATATTTGCCTCTAGTTCCTTAAGCGCCGCCTCATCTGCTTCAACTATTCTACCATTTCGACTGTCAAGCTTATTAAAAAACCGAGTAAATATAAAACCGACGATGCCGATCACCAACAAGGCTATTCCTTTCACTTGCTGATTAAGTCCCTCATTCCCCAGAAGGGTCATGTAAACTGTCGCGACTGCTGCAAAAGCAAGTAAAAAATATCGTATAGATGTGTGTCTTTGGCCGGCATGATAAATAAATAGATCCCGGGCATGTTTTAATGGCTCCGTCAAATCTTTATCAACAAGAGCAACATCACCAGCATGGTGAACGGCCATCAACGCAGCTTTTATCTGTAAAAAACAAAACTCATCGACAACTTTCTCCCAATCCCTAGCCTTCGGCTTTGATGCGACGAATACAGGCGTGACCTCACACGCCAACTCACCTGCTCGCGCCTCAATATCATCAAGGTGCGAATCATTATCCTCAAAAAAGTATACAGGCAGTGATGCCGACGCTGCTTCACGCGTTATATCATCAAACTGCTGAATTTTTTTTCCGCGCCCAACGCACATCATCTCATATACGTTTATGTCATGGTATTTCAAAAACAAGCGCACCCGTTCTACTGCGCTCCAACCACTTCGTGCAGTCAAGATTATAATGCGTGCAGTCTTGGAAACATGACGCGCTAAATCCAAACAGGGCCCGGGCTTAATATGTACATGATTAAGCCGTAAAGCATGCTGAAAAGCCAAGTGTCGAATATATTTCGTATCAACACCATCAGAATTTATCTTCCACGCTTCACACGCTTCATTGAGCAGATTATCAGACTTAGCAAGTGACTCTGGTTCATAAACCCGGTGCTCGTCGGGCGAAGAAAGAACCCCGTCAAAATCAAAGACAAAGACGCCATTAACGTCGTATTCTCTATTCAAGAAGTCCTTTAAATTAATTTTTTCTGTCATATGACTTTAAAACTTCAAATATTACGAGCTAAAATATTCTTCACCGCTTCCACAAGCTTGCTGCGCTTTACCGCGAGCTGCGCCGGCTGTTCTTCGCGCCATTCGGTATTGTCTTCGATCTTTTTGGATAACTCGGCGCCAAGCACCAGGTCCTTGATCGTTACTTCACCCGCTGCGCGTTCATCCTCACCCTGAATGATTGCAACTGGCGCGGCGCGCTTGTCCGCATATTTCAGTTGCTTGGCGAAGTTCGAGCCGCCGAGATAAACCTCGGCGCGAACGCCCGCCTCGCGCAGCTCGGCCGCCATCGTTTGATAGGACGCCAGCTGGTCTTTTTCGAGCGCCAGCACGACGACCGGCCCGGCGACTTTGACGTTGGCGCCTTTTTGCAATTCAAGCGCGGTAAGCAATCGGGAAATTCCAACCGATATCCCAACCGCAGGAACTTCCATTCCCTTAAAGCGTTTGACCAATCCGTCATAACGCCCGCCACCGCCAACCGAGCCGAGACGCACCGGCCGGCCCTTGTCGTCTTTTGCCTCAAATGTCAGGTCCGCCTCAAACACCGGGCCCGTGTAATATTCAAGCCCGCGAATGATCGAACAGTCGAACATGATCGGGCGATCATCGAAATCCGGTACGGATGCGCGAATGCCGTTCAGCTCGTTCAGTCCTTCTTCGCCGCTCTTCGTATCGCCAAGAAGCGCCGCCATCACCGATAACGGATCGGCGTCGGAATTGTCAGCGCCCGATCTCAGGAAATCCAGAACAACCTGCGCGTTCTCATCGCTCAGTCCCGCGCCGTCGGTAAAATCGCCGGACTCGTCCTTGCGCCCGCCGCCGAGCAGAAGCGCGACGCCTTCAAGACCAAACTTGTCGAATTTGTCCATGGACCGCATGACTGTCAGGCGCGTTTCAACATCGTGCTCCCCGTCGAGGCCGATTTTTTCAAACAATCCGTCAACGATCTTGCGGTTGCTGACGCGAATAAGAAAATCGTCTTTACCGATGCCCGCCGCTTCGATCACGTCCGCAAAGAGCGCACACATTTCCGCATCAGCATATGGCGCCGGCGCGCCAACCGTATCGGCGTCGCATTGCGTGAATTGACGAAAGCGTCCTGGCCCCGGCTTTTCATTACGCCAGACCGGCCCGACCTGATACCGCCGAAACGGCTTCGGCAGGCCATCATAATTTTCCGCCACAAACCGTGCGAGCGGCGCCGTCAGGTCATAGCGCAGGCTCATCCATTGCTCGTCATCATCCTGCAGCGAGAAGACGCCCTGGTTCGGCCGGTCCACATCCGGCAGAAACTTGCCGAGGGCATCGGTATATTCAAACGCCGGCGTTTCCAGCGGGTCAAAGCCATGCGCCTCATAAACCGCGCTGATGCGCGCCAGCATCTCGCGCTCGGCGACGATCTCAGCGCCTAGCCGGTCGCGAAAGCCACGCGGGACACGCGCCTTCGGGCGGAAAGTCTTCGGTTTCTTTTTCTGGTTCTTGTTTTGGTTCTGGGCCATGGGCGGGGGATAGCCGATGGCGATGGCCGGGGCAATGGACACCGCTGGCTGAGCGTCCGACACCCTCAATGTTTACATTGCGAGGCGGAGCGTTGGATACTCAGTCTGAACAGGTATGAAACCAACGAACGGTGACGTGATGACCAACTTTTATAGAGTAATTCTGGGAGTCGCGGCGTTGATGGTGATTGCGCCAGCCTTTGCGCAGGAAGTCGCTGACCCGGCGACGCCGGAAATCCTCTCGATGCGCGAGCGGGCGGCGGTGCGCGACGCCTGGCTGACTGAACGGCTCAACACCGTCATCCCTGAAGTGATGCGCCGGGAAGGCGCAGATATGTGGGTCTTGATCGCCCGCGAATATAATGAAGACCCCGTGGTTACAACGATGTTGCCCGCGACCTGGCTGCGCGCGCGTCGACGCACCGTGCTTGTGTTTTTCGATCCCGGCGAAGGCCCGGTCGAACGCCTTGCGGTTTCGCGCTATCCGGTGGGCGCCGCCTTCCCCGCCGCGTGGGCGCCGGAAGAACAGCCCGACCAGTGGGCGCGCCTCGCCGAGATCGTCGCCGAGCGCGATCCGAAACGCATAACCGTCAATGTCTCAGAAGAATTCGGCCTCGCTGACGGAACCAGCCATCAGCAATATGAGGAGTTCATCGCCGCCCTGCCGCGCAAATATCGCAGTCGCGTCGACGGCTCAGAGGATCTCGCCATCGGCTGGCTGGAAACGCGCATCCCGGCGGAGATGGAAGTCTACCCCTCGATCGTTCGGATCGCCCATTCCATCCTCGCCGAAGCGTTGTCGGAGAAAGTCATCACGCCGGGCGAGACAACAACGGATGACGTTTCCTGGTGGTTGCGCGAACGGGTGCGCGATTTAAATCTCATCACCTGGTTTCACCCGAGCGTTTCCGTTGCGCGCCAGGCCAACGACGATGCGTCAGTCTCCATGGCCGCCCTCAAAGAGGACAAGGTGATCCGACCCGGTGATCTTCTGCATGTGGATTTCGGGATCACCTATCTTGGCCTCAACACGGATACCCAACATCACGCTTATGTTTTGAAGGAAGGCGAGACCGATGCGCCGCAAGGATTGAAAGACGGCCTCGCCGCAGCCAACCAGGTACAGGATTTTCTCACTGAATCCTATGAGGCGGGGGCGAGCAGTAACGAGATCCTGGTCGCCGCGCGGGCCAAATCCATCGCCGCCGGTTTGCGGCCAAGCATTTATTCGCATCCGCTCGGTTTTCACGGACACGGCGCCGGTTCCCCCATCGGCTGGTGGGACAACCAGGGCCCGGACCACCCGAAAGGCTATCGCGCTTTACAGCCCGACACGGCGTGGTCGATTGAGCTGAACGCAACGCATTCAGTGCCGGAATGGGGCGGTGAAGACGTCATGTTCAAACTCGAAGAAGACGCCTTCTTCGATGGTAAGACAGTTAAGTATCTCGATGGCCGGCAGACCGAGCTTTATCTGATCCCGCGCCAATAGCTAACCGGGGCGAAAGCAATGAAACATGCCTGAAAGCTATTCTCTCATAACGCTGGGGGTTTTCGTCGCCGCCAATTTTCTGGCTGCATCCAGCGGCGCCATCTTCAAACCCGGCGATTGGTACAAGTCTCTGACAAAACCAGGATGGACGCCGCCCAACTGGGCGTTTCCGGTTGTCTGGACAACGCTCTTTTTAATGAACGCCGTCGCCGGTTGGCTTGTCTGGGAGGCGTCGCCACCTAACGACCTGCTGATCTTCACGGCCTACGGCCTCAGCCTCGCCATCAACGCCGGCTGGTCAGCGCTCTTTTTCGGCATGCGGCGCATGGATCTGTCGCTTGTCGATGTGTCGGCGCTGTGGCTTTCCATCGCGCTAGTGATGGCGCTATTTGCAGGCGTGAACATGCTCGCAAGTATCTTGCTCTTACCTTATCTCGCCTGGGTCAGCCTGGCGGGCATCCTCAACTTTCGGATGTTGCAGCTCAATCCGCGCCAAAGCAAAGGCGCCTGAGACGCCCTATTCGACTTCCGGCCACTCGACCGGGTCAATTCGGGTAATGAAGATTTTCTCCAGAGGCGCTTCCACGTCGAAGGGGCCGCCGGGTCCGGTTGCAACATTTCCAATAGCGTCAGCGACGTCCATTCCGTCAACGACGCGCCCAAACACGGCATAACCGTAAATGGGGCCGAGATCGGTAACACGATGGTCCAGTTCTTCATTGTCATGCAGGTTGATGAACCACTGCGCCTGTGCGCTTTCGGGACGGTCGCCGCGCGCCATGGCGATTGTCCCGCGCAGGTTCTTCAGCCCTTTATCACCCTCATAGGGGATCGGATCGCGCAACGCGCGTTCGGTGTACAGCGTTGAATAACCGCCGCCCTGAATGACATAATCTTTGACCACGCGATGAATAAGGGTTCGGTCGTAATGACCGCTTGTGGCGTATTCGAGAAAGTTTGCGACCGTAGCGGGCGCCGTTTCCGGCACAAGTTCGACAATCATGTCACCCATGGTTGTCTGGATTTTTGCGTGGGCCGCATCTTGCGCATAGCCGGTTGTAAAGGCGAGCATTGAAAAAATGATGCCCGTACAAATTAATAAAAGAGGTCTCGGGCGGTGTTTCATGATCTTCAATGTCCTTTCCGAATTTTATTGATCCGGTCGATAAGGCCGTTTGTCGATGCATCATGGCCTGACGCGGGCGAAGCCTCCCCGCCAAGTTCCGGCAGGATAGTCTTGGCAAGCGTCTTGCCGAGTTCAACGCCCCACTGGTCAAAAGAATTGACGCCCCAGATCACGCCTTGCACAAAGATTTTGTGCTCATAGAGCGCGATGAGGGCGCCCAGCGTTTCAGGCGTCAGCTTATCCATCAGGATTGAATTTGTCGGGCGGTCCCCGGGAAATGTCTTGTGGGCGGCCAGCGCGTCAATCTCTGCCTGCGGCCGACCCTCGGCGGCGAGTTCGGCGCGCGCTTCCTCCTCCGTTTTCCCGCGCATCAGCGCTTCGGTCTGCGCCAGGAAATTCGACAGAAGTTTTGGATGATGATCCCCTGTTTCTGACTGACTGATCGCAGGCGCGATAAAATCAGCGGAGACTAGATCGGTCCCCTGATGTAAAAGTTGATAGAACGCATGCTGACCATTTGTCCCAGGTTCGCCAAAGATCACTGGGCCGGTTTTTACTGTAACCGCCTCGCCAGCGCTTGTGGCGCGTTTGCCGTTTGATTCCATGTCCGCCTGCTGAAGATAGGCGGGCAAGCGGTGCAGGTGCTGATCGTAAGGCAAGACTGCATGACTGGCCGCACCCATGAAGTTGCGGTTCCAGACGCCGATCAGCGCCAGCATTATGGGCATATTGTCTCGCAAAGCGGCGGTGCGGAAATGCTCATCCATTGCGTGCCCGCCGCGCAACAGTTTCTCGAAACTCTCAAAACCTGCCTGCAAGGCGATCGACAACCCGATGGCCGACCAGAGGGAATAACGTCCCCCAACCCAGTCCCAGAACACGAATATATTTTCGCGGTCTATGCCAAAACTCTCAACGGCGTGAGCATTGGTGGAAAGCGCGATGAAGTGTTTCGCGATATCCGCTTCACCGGCGCCGCTCGCCAGAAACCAGGCTTTTGCGCTTTGCGCATTCGTCATGGTCTCCTGCGTCGTGAAGGTCTTGGAAGCGATAATGAACAACGTTGTCTCAGGATCAATCTCAGCCAGCGTATCGGCGAGATGCTGTCCATCGACATTGGAAACAAAAAATGCCCGCCGTCCGTTGAGCCAATAGGGCCTCAGCGCTTCGACGACCATTTGCGGACCAAGGTCCGAACCGCCAATGCCGATATTCACCACCGTATCCAGCGGCTTGCCCGTATAGCCGGCAATTGCGCCAGAATGGATAGCGCTAGCGAAGGCTTTCATCTTTTCCAGCTCCGCCCGCACCGCCGGCGAGATGTTTTCGCCGCCGACATGGTAGTCACGCATGGAAAAGTCACGCAGCGCCGGATGCAGGACAGCCCTGTTCTCGGTCACATTGACCGGTTCGCCATCGAACATGCGTTTGCGCGCGCCCTCGACATCCGCCTCGCCCGCCAGCGCGACCAGATGGTCGATGACATCGTCATTAATCTTGTTTTTGGAGATATCGAGAAACAAACCGGCAGCCTCAATCCCGTAACGCTCAAAACGCGCCGGGTCGTCTCCGAACAGACGCCGCATCGTTGTCGGGGCGAGTGTAGCAGCGTCCCGCTCCAGCAGATTCCAGATGTTTGATTGCGAGATATCGCTCATGGGGCGGTTCCGTGGCTCATCTTCAAATTGATACGGATTTTAACAGTCATCCTCAACGCGTTTTAAGGATGAACGTTTATTCATTACACATGAGCAACGCTATAGCCCCCGCTAAACTTCTTCCCCGAATGCTGACCAGCCTGGCCGCAATCGCCGCTGTTTCAGCCATTTTCGGAATGAAAGCGTTTGAGAGCCAGCGCGAGGACGTCAGCGCTCAGCATGTAGCGATGACAGAAGCTCGTCAGGCCACCAAGTAAGCAAAAAATGGCGCACTGGTCAGGACGCGCCCGATAGCGCGCTCACCACTATTTTTCGGGAAAGCGCAGGCGGCAAAATCTGCGCGGGCTCGCCCTCCGGATAAAAAACATAAAGCGGCACGCCGCTTGCCCCAAAGGCTTGCAGCGCTTCGGTGATTGCCGGATCGCGGACGGTCCAGTCAGCCACCATCAGGACGCTCCCGGAGGCGGCGAAAGCGTCAGCGACCTCATCGCTTTTCAGAACCGTCATCTTGTTGAACTGACAGGTGACACACCAGGCGGCGGTGAAATCAACAAATACCGGCGTTCCTTCCGCGCGATAGGCGGCGAGGCGCTCAGCGTCGTATGCTTCTGAAGCGATAGCGCCATAAGCGCCTTGAGGCGATGCGGCGACCGCGGCCGCCGGTTCAATCCTCATCAATGGGAGAATAGCCAGAAGGGCCGCCAGCGCCGATGCGCCGCGCACGCCAAGCGCCCATGGGCCGTCGCCTTTGCTCTTTTCAAAGAGCCAGGCGGCAAGCGCCAGCAAGACCGCGCCGGCGAGAATAAACGCAAGGCCCGTGGCGCCCGTCTGGCGCGAGAACA
Organism: Pseudomonadota bacterium; assembly: GCA_039196665.1. GTDB lineage: Bacteria > Pseudomonadota > Alphaproteobacteria > Caulobacterales > Parvularculaceae > Hyphococcus. The sequence goes on from JBCCUQ010000009.1 coordinate 34,917, forward strand.
CCCAGAGGAAATACGCCGCCGCCGCAAAAACCGGGAACGCCAGCACCTGTTTCAAAATCGCCATCCATGGACCCGGACGCGGCAGGAAGCGGCCAGCGGAAGGAATAAAGGACAAGACCAGATAAGGCGTCGCCAAGCCGAACCCCATCAACAGAAAAATCAGCATGCCGATTGCCGCCGGTTGCATCAACGCCGCGCCCATGGGCGCGGTCAGCAAAGGACCGATGCAAGGGGCGGCGACGACGACCGCAAGCGTTCCCGTGAAAAAAGCGCCGGCAGCGCCGCCTTTGCGGGCCAAACTATCGCCAGCGCCTGCAAGGCTTTCTGCGACGTGAAAAAAGCCAAAGAGGTTAAGGCCAACCAGAAACAAAACGTAAGCCGATAGGGCGACAACGACCGGAGATTGCAAATGAAAACCCCATCCGAGCTGCTCGCCGCCCGCACGCAGGACCAGCAACAGCCCGCCCATCAGGGCGAATGTTGACAGCACGCCAGCTGTAAACAGGAGGCCGTGCTCTCGCACGGCTTTCTGGTCTGTCTGCGCGCTTTCCATAAAGGAGGCGGCTTTAACGAAGATGATCGGAAAGACGCAAGGCATGATGTTCAGGATAACGCCGCCGAGGAAGGCGAGCACCAAATACCAGATCACGCCGCCGGCAGAGGTCGCGACCGCCACTGGCGGGCTGGAATCGCCAGACGTCATCAGCAAGCCGTCAATAAGGGCGCTCACACTCAATGCGTTTTTCCGCCCAGCGCCGTCCCGATAAGTGATCACGCCTTCAACACTATCCGCGTCATAACTGTCGACCCAGCCTGGCTCCATCGAGATCGTCAGCACGCCATCCTTAACGGACGCATTTTGCGCCGCCGCCGGCGTTGTCAGTCCTTCAACAACGGGAAAAAAGAAAATGTCCCCTGCGCTGTCATCAGCCCATGGCTCAACCTGTAACGCCAGCTGTTCTTTATTGCGCGTTATTCGCGACTCGCCATTATGGGACTTCGGTAATGCATTACGAGCGCCGTCAAATACCGGGCTCGCGTCGATGCTTCGCTCCGCATTCGACAGGACGGGCAATGCAAATTCAAAACGCGCATCTTCGGGCACGCAGATCTGTTCGCAAGCCTGCCAGGCGGCGTCAATCACGACATTGATCGTGTCGCCCGGTAAGGCGCTTAGCGGCGCCGTTACCGAAACCAGAAATACCGGCTCACCTTCATGCGCGTAGCTCGCCAGCGGGCCCACGGGGATAAACTCCGGCGCCGGATGGAGGATTTCACCGACCTCAAACCCGTCAGGCAAATCCCATTGCATGTTGAGTGGAATGCCGGCGTCACCCGGGTTGACCCAGAAGACATGCCAGTGATCGCGGACCTCTTGACGGATGGCGAACCATGACGTCTCGCCCGGAACAATGCCGCTGGTCTCCGGAATGATTTCCGTCGTCGTATATTCTGTTTCAACGCGCGACTCGGCGTTCGCCGCACCGGCGAGCGCGAGTGCCGTCAGCACTAGGGCTACAATCTGAGAAACTCTAAATATCATCGCGCCTTGTTATCGAAGGCGGGCTGGCGCGCCAATACAATTCAGCGTCACAGGCGAGCACATCAGGCGAATGTGATAAAAAGAGAGCCCGGGCGCATGTTGCGACGCCGGGCTCCCTGATTCGCATCGATAATTTAGTTAACAGCGCGATCCAGAATTCTGTCTTCGGTCAGGCCGAAACGTTCAGCCCGGCGTTGCAGCATTTTGCGCCAGTTACCCATAGACATGATCAGGGCGTAAATCACCGCGAGAGCGCCTTGTTCACGTAATGAAAGATACTGCTCGTCCGACAGCGCATTCAGCTTGTTCTCATCAATGCCGAAATATTCAGCAAATGTTTTTGGCTCCGTCTCACCCTTTGGGGTGAAATGCGCGTTCTGGCCCTGGATGATATCAAAAGGCTTCAATCGCGAAACAAATTCATCCGTGAGCATACGGTCTTGCTCGAAAGCCTGACAGAAATCGATCGTCGACTGCAGCATCTCTGTCGGTTCGCCATTATTGAAAAAAGGAAATTCCCCATCCGGCTTGACGCCGTCAAAGGCCGTATCGACGACAATCGCCATGCGATCGCTGCCGGTCTCATTCGCCAGTCCAAACGGATATCGGCGCGCATATCCAGGGATGTACCGATTGGCTTCCCAGTTTCCGTTTTCGTCGACGAATAAGTTTACATCGTCAATTAAGCCCACGACGGCCAGGAGAGCAGGGTTATCCATTCCCATGAAAACGATTGGATAGTCCTGGGATGCGGCCGGCACCTCACCCACTGTAATCGGGATCGCGCGCACCTTGCTGCAAAAGCCAAACCGTTTCGTCGGATTGCTCATGCCAAGCTGTCCGTGCTGTTCCTTGTTCAGCAGCTCAGGGCGCTCGAACAGAAACATCTTACCCGTCAGTTCCGGGGTCCCTTGCGTCTCGCTCATCGTAGATCTTCCTATCGTTACGTCGCGCCAACGTCGCGCCGGCGCGGGGCTTTGCGCCCTTCATTCGGCGGCACGCTTAGCAAAAACGCGCGCGAGGTCCAAGCCTTCAGTCCGGTTTTCGCGAAATCAATGATATTTGGGCGGCGTGACGGATAAAATCAGCACATTCTTTAGGGCCTTCCATGGGGGCCAAGTGAGACAGCCGTGATGATTCTGTTACCGGAATGCTCCAATTCACGCAGCGACGCCGGGCGCTTTTGTCTATCGTGGTGTCATCAAGCCGCCCGGCGAAAATCGACATGGAAACGGTATGCTGACGAACGGCGCTGGCAAAATCCGTATCCAGCGCCGCAAAGGTCGCCGCTTCCCATTCAGGATGACAGGCCAGCGTCACCCCTTTACCAGCCGCCGAGCTTTCCAGGCCGTCCTCCAAATAGTCGCCAAGGACACCATCGGCCCAGCGCGCGAAAATGGCCTTGCCCGCATAGGATTTGAGAACATCCGCCCGGCCAGCCCATTGCGAGCGGCGCTTGGCGGCGCGGCGCGCCATGGGCGAACGCCGGCCCATGAGCCGCCATAAGGGCGTTTTCGCCATGGCCGCCACCGGCGCTGGAATGACGACAGGTTCGATCAGCGCCAGCGCAGAGACATCCGAGCGGGCCTTAGCCGCCAGGGCGATTGTAATTGCGCCCAGAGAGTGACCGGCCAAAACCCATTTCTTTTCCGGCTGGGCGTCAAGGAACGCAATGACATCACCCGCATACACTCCCCAGGACCGAAGGCCTTCAGGATCCGCCGGAAGGCTTGTTTTGCCATGGCCGCGCATATCCAGCGCGTAAATGTCAAACTCGCTACTGAGATGCTGCAGCATTTGTTTGTATACGGATGCGCAAAAGCCAGTGGCGTGGCAAAACAGCAAAGCCGGCGCATTATCGTTCGCCCATCGCCAACCGGCCAGTTCGCCGTCATCAAGGGCGACTGTAAAGCGTTGGGGATTAGCGTGAGAAGCAGCGTCAAGCATTTGACTAATGTGACGTTGTCACTGGCAAAATCAATTTCACTTAGCAGCAGCCAGCTTATAGATCGCCTGCATGTGCAGAACATCTTCGCGCGCCCGATGACGGTGCGGTGTAGTCTGAGATGCATTCGAAATAGCGGCGCTAACACTTTCCGGGGTGAATTCTCGCAAAAGCTCGCCAAAATCCTTGAGCCCAAACCCCTGCTTTTCGCCAGCAGCAGAAAAAAGCCGGTAGAGCCAGAACGCATCCCAGTCCGGCGCATCGGAAAAGACATCGACCCCGGCGAGCGCCTCATTAAGACGGCGGCAGACCTGGTCGATAGGCTGACCCTTTTTTTGCAATATCGATTGCGAAACGCCGTGAAGCGCTTCCGCCCGTTCGTCCCACGCCTCGTCTGACCAGTCTTCAGCGGGCGCAATCAAATACGTCTCTGGCTCAGCGTTTGGAAAACACCAGCCCACTTCGATTGGCCAGGACGCCGCGCCCAGGCTGGAAGCCTCTAGATCAATGAATGCGATTTTCTTCACAGACGCCACAATTGCGATTAAACCGCGCCTATGCCACATATCCTGACAATTGACACGCCCGGTCGCGATCTTATTGAAATTACTGAAAAAATTCGAGAATTAGCGCGCCAATCCGAAGTTCGCAACGGCCTTATTCACCTGTTTTTACAACACACGTCAGCGTCGCTTCTCATACAGGAAAACGCCGATCCCGATGTGCGGCTGGACCTCCTGACCTATTTTGAAAAACTGGCGCCGGAAGGCGATGGCTATATCCACGACGCCGAAGGCCCTGATGACATGCCCGCCCATATCAGGACCGCATTGACGGCGACGTCGTTATCGTTGCCGATCATAGATGGCGAACTGGCGCTGGGGATTTGGCAGGGCGTTTATGTATTCGAACATCGCCATGCGCCGCATCGACGCCGAATTGTCGCAACAACCGTAAAGGAGGGGTGACCCGTTAGCGTCAGGACTAATTAGTGTTTGGGCTTGTAAACGCCGCTCTCAGGGTCGCGTTCATAGTCAATAATCATGTCGCTTGAGCGTTTCGTCTTATCCCGGAGAGCGTCCTTGAACTCACGGGTCTGACGGTCGACAAAACGGTAAAGCGCAACCGCGCCTGCAGCCGCTGCGACTGTCGCCACCAGAGTCGTCACCGCACCCATAATTTCATCCTCTCCTGCGGCAAGCGAGCTTGCATGACGCAAATCTAAAGCCCGAAACGCGCCCACAAAGCTCTGCGCTCGGCGGCATCGAGTAAAGCCTCGGCGTCAAACAAAGCAGGCTTTGTCCCCGCCATCGCATCACCGCTGGAAAGCAGTCGTTTAAGGAGGGATCCGCTCTCCGGCGATACACGTTTGATCTTAACATCTTTTCCGTATCGCGCACGCAGGAAATCGTCGAGTTGAGCGGTACCGTCGATCAACCCCTTTTCCCGCGCTTTTGGGCCCGTCCAGACAGCTCCGGAGAATATCTCCGGATCATCGGTAATCTTGTCTGGCCGGCGGGATTTCACCAGATCGATAAATTGCACGTGCAGGTCCTCAAGAATGTCCCGAAGGCGGGCGACATCTTCAGGGTCTTCCGGCTTGAACGGATCAAGCATCGCCTTGTTTTCGCCAGCGGTATAAACGCGCCGTTCAATGCCTAAACGGCTGATCGCCTCTTGAAAGCCGAATCCGCCGGAAATCACGCCAATCGATCCAACAACGGAGCTGTCATCGGCGTAAATCTCGTCCCCTGCAATGGCGAGAATATAGCCTCCGGACGCCCCGACATCTTCTATGAAGGAAAGGACCGGAACATCCTTTTCCTTAGCCAATCTACGGATCGTGCTGAAAATCAGCCGCGATTGAACCGGTGAACCGCCAGGTGAGTTGATCGCCAACGCGACGGCGTCAAGATCCGCAGGTTTGAATGCGGACTCGATCGCTTTTTCGAGTTTTTGATGGGAAAGACCTTTGCGGCCCGGCCCGGAAACGCCAATGACGCCGGAAAGCTCAATGACAGTGACAAGCGGCTGGGACTTGCCGGTAAACGGCAAGGCGCGCCAGATCTTGGTTAAGGGATTTGCTGATGTTGACATTTTCGTCAATTAGGCCTGCCGCCGTCCTTGTTCAATCGATTTTCTCAAAAATTACAGGCCATTGCCTCCCGAAAGGGGCGCTATCGGTCGCGGGGGAGCATGCTTGACCGCAAGCCGCTCAATGCCCAATCTGAAAGACATTCGCAACAATCCTGTGAGGATTTGAGTGTCCATCGGTCTGGCCGCCAGCGCTGAGCACAACACCGCACCCGAAAGCCAACAGGGCTTTTTAGGGGCTGTCGCGGTTCTGCGCGCACTAACCGACAGCGATCTTGAAGCCGTCAATCATCAGATCCTTGCGCATATGCAGTCCTCGGTCGGCTTGATTCCCGACCTTGCCGGTCATCTCGTTAATGCCGGCGGCAAGCGCATCCGGCCAATGCTGACTTTGGCCGCCGCGCGGGTCTTTGATTATGAAGGCGAAGATCACGTGAAACTCGCCGCCGCCGTTGAGCTTATTCATGGCGCGACGCTGTTACATGACGATGTTGTCGATGCGTCGTCATTGCGGCGCGGCGCTCAGACAGCAAACGTCATCTGGGGCAACAAGGAAAGCGTTCTCGTCGGCGACTATCTGTTCTCACGCGCGTTTGAATTAATGGTCGCAGCGGGTGATCTGCGGGTGCTGCAAATCCTGTCTCGCGCTTCCGGCGTAATCGCTGAAGGCGAAGTCCTGCAGCTCGCAACGCAAAAAAATATTGAAACGACATTTGAGCAATATCTCGAGGTGGTTGATTCCAAAACCGCTGCGCTGTTCGCATCTGCGGCGCAATCAGGCGCGCTGATCGCCGGCGGTGATGATGCGCAGGAAGAAGCGATGCGATGCTATGCGCGCAATTTTGGTGTCGCCTATCAACTCATTGACGATGCGCTTGATTATGCGGGCTTTGAAACCAGCCTCGGCAAAACTGTTGGCGACGACTTTCGCGAAGGCAAGATGACCCTGCCGGTGGTTTACGCCGTCGGACGGGCGAAACCTGACGAAAAAGCTTTCTGGCGCCGAACCATTTCAGAGGGCCGCCAACAGCCCGATGATTTTGAAACTGCGCGGACGCTGATGGACCGTGATGACGCAATTGCCGACACGATCAATTGCGCGCGCCGATATGCGGACAAGGCGCTTAACGATCTATCGAAAGTCCCCGCGAACGACTATACGGTGGCGCTCGCCGATCTGGTCGAAACATCTGTTTCGCGCGCCTCATAACAACGCGGTTTATTGATCAGGTCTATTCCGCCGCCCTGCTGAGCGGGTCGAGCGCGGGTGCTTGCGTTTCAGTCACGTCTTTACTGTCGTCAAGAAATCCGCGAGCCATCGCAGCGTTATGAATGCGCATAGCAAAGACTGTAAAAGCTATACATAGCAACGCTGGGACAGTCCATTGCCACTGCGGCGCCAAAGCCAGCATGATGATCGCGGCCGCCGACGAGAACGCCGTCAGGCCCATATAGATCATCGCAACGCGCAGATGCGATGCGCCGAAGCGCAACATCAGTTGATAGAGATGTTCGCGATGAGCAGTGACGATGCTCTTTTTGCGGAGCATTCTGTGGCCCAGCGTCCAGGTGACATCAAAAATAAAGGGGAGAAAAATCACCGGCATCACCAGTGCGCTGACGCGTCCGCCGGTATCATTCGCAACGAACACGCCAAGCCCCGCAATGATAAAACTGATCGACTGGCTGCCATTATCCCCCATGAACAATTTCCCGCGCGCGAGATTGACCGGTAAAAACCCGAAACAGGCAAGCGCCAACAGGATCGAGGCGGCGGCGGCCACCGGCGCGCCCAGAAGCGCCGTAATAACAGCGAAGACGCACATCCCGACACAAGCAGCCCCAGCAGCGATGCCGTTCGCGCCATCCATGAAATTGAAAGCGTTCATGAAGCCAACGATCCAGATGACTGTTAACACCACACCAACCCCGCCAAGCGTCACCTCGCCGACAAATGGCGCCGGCGCGAGCGCAAGCGGTGCAAACACCGCGGCGAACAGCGCCGCGACGGCAAGCTGCCCGGCGAATTTCCAATAGGATGACATCGACCAGGTATCGTCAGCAAAGCCCACAGCAAAAGAGAGAAGCGCAAGCCCTCCAAACGCCAGTGCGACCTGTGCAATCGCCGGCGTTCCGGAGAATGCGGCGAGAATCACGACGCCGGCAAACCAGCCGCCACAGATCGCAAAACCGCCGGCTCTGGACGTCACGCGCTCATGGCTGGATCGATGGTTAGGCTTGTCCGGCAGCACCGCAGACCGCGACAGAAGACGCCCAGCCGCCAGGGTGATCACCAAGGTAACCCACCCGGCAACAATAAGGATCAACGGGTCGTCCAGCGAATCCATCGTCAGCTCTCTATCCGGCGGGAAGACCCTAGCCGACACAAAGGCGTGAAGCCAATGCCCACCAGCCGCGCGCTTTGGCGCTGACGCTCGCACGCTTGGCGCCCGCCGATGACGAAAATAGCGCAAAACAGGTCGCGCCACTGCCCGACATGCGCGCGCCGAGCGCGCCGGGCCGGGTAGCCAGAAAAGCAAGTACGGCTTTGACTTCAGGCGCGATGGCGCAGGCGATCGGCTCCAGATCATTACGGGTCTGTCGGAGCAGCTCGGCCGCCGCCTCGCACGTCGCGCCGGTTTGCGTTGCAAGAACCGGCGCCGGTGGCGACGGGTTCGCCGCATCGAAAGCGCGGAAAACCGGCCCTGTCGGCATCGCAACGCCCGGATTGACGAGACATACCCATAACGGCGCCAGTGATGGGCCCAGCGACAAAACCTCCCCCGCTCCGGAGACATTAACTGGCGCGCGGCTAAGGCAGGCGGGAACATCCGCACCCAACTGAAAAGCCAGCCGGGCCAGCGTCTCCTCAGCGATATCAAGGCCCCAAAGCCGGACCAGCGCCCGCAGCGCCGCCGCCGCATCGGCGGAACCGCCGCCAATGCCCGCCGCCACTGGCAGGTTCTTTTCCAGCGTTATGGCCGCGCCGCCGATGACCGCATATTCGTTTCTTAAAAGCGCAGCCGCTTTCCAGACGAGGTTCTGCTCTGAGGGGGAATCATTGAGCGCGCCGGCATACGGCCCCGTCACGTTGAGAGAAAGCCGATCAGCCTTTTCAACATGGACCACATCGCCATCATCGGTGAAGACAAAAAGACTGGCGAGATCATGCAGGCCATCGGCGCGCACGGCGCCGATGTGAAGGTAAAGATTGACCTTCGCCGGCGCCGTTTCAGTGATCATTTTTCCAGATCCGGCATGCCGTCTGTGAGCTTTTCATTGATCACAGCCGCTTGCTCATCCGAGGGCTCAAGCTCCAGCGCGCGGCGCCATTGGTAGCGCGCTTCCGTTTGGCGCCCAAGGCGCCAGTACACATCGCCGAGATGTTCCGTAACCGTTGGATCTTCAGGCGCCAGCGACGCCGCCTGTTCAAGATGACCGACCGCCTCATCATAGTCACCGAGTTGGTAATGAGCCCAACCAAGGCTGTCGATAATCGCGCCAGAATCCGGCTGCAAGGAAACAGCTTTTTCAATGAGGTCAAACGCTTCTTCGAGATTGAGGCCCCGTTCCGCCCAAGAATAGCCAAGATAGTTAAGCGCTGTTGGTTCTTCGGGCGCGATCTCCACCGCGCGCTCAAGATCTTTTTCCGCCTGTAGCCAGTTGTCGAGTTCCAGATGGAACGCACCGCGCGCCACGAAATATCGCCAGGCGTCGCTTTCCACTTCCGCCGGCAAAAGCGCGATGAGATCGTCAACCATGACGACCGCTTCGCCATAGCGCTCTCTGGAGGCAAGCAGGTTCGCCAACGACAAGCGCAGTTCAAGCGTTTCGGGATCGCGGCGAACGGCGTCGCGCAGTACCGCAATCGCTTCCTCGTCCCTTTCCAGTGCTGCGAGGCCGGATGCGATCTCCACCCTGGAGAGTTCATAATAAGGAGATGACGGCGCAATGCCCCTCATCATCGCGATGGCTTGTTCGTGGTTGCCATAGGCGTTCAGGATAGAGCCGGCAAACCGCCGCGCATCATCAAGGGACGGGTCTACATAAAGCGCAAGCTGAGTGAGTACCAAAGGCAGGTTGTAGTTGATCTCACCGACATTAAAGCCGGCGCGCTCGGCCGCAGCGCGCTGGGTGGATGTCTGCTGTAGAATGGCGCCGGCCAACGTGTAAAATGCAATGCTAGCGCCTTGCGCCGGCGTCACATTCGAAAAAGCCTGACTGACCTCGCCCGCATCGAGACGCGCCAGCCCCTGTCGCGCTGTCTGGCGGTCGGGCCCTGCATCCTGAGACAACAAATCGTAATATTCACGTGCTGCCGCATCATCACCACTGCGCTCCAGAAATGCACCGTAGGCTGATCGCCCGACAGAACCGCCATAAGTGACAACGGAAAGCTGATGCGCTGAATACGCAGCGTCTGGCCGACCGGCTTTCTCGGCAAACAGCGCCATATGCAGCGGATCAAAGCCCTTAAACTCACTGGGGGGCGTTTCCGCCAGCAGCTGCGCCGCAACGCCCGGCCCCTCGAGCGCCGCCGCCGCCCAAGCGTCAATGATTTTCGCCGTCGCTGTAAAATAGCTGGCCTCGACGCCGTCGGAGAGTATGTCCCGGGCCGACTGATACCGCCCGAGCTTCATCGCGCGCCCGGCAAGCACCATGCTGGCCAGCCCATCGTCACCCTGTTTCGGATCGGCGGCGATCTTTTCAGCCAACGGCAGCGCCGTATTGAAGTCGCCGGAGGCCATATGGAAAAAGAACGCATCGCGTAGAATCTTCGTTGCGCCTGGAATCTCGTTCTGAGCATCGCCAAAGGCGTCCGCCGCCGCGACAACATCATTCGTGCGCGCGGCAAGGCGGCCAGACAAGTAATCCCCGACAACCGATTCTTCCGGACCCGGCGTTACACACCCAGCGCAAAAGAGCGCAAGCAACACAAGGCGTTTTGATTTCATAAGACGCAACTCAACACTCCTTACATATTCGGATAATTCGGACCGCCGCCGCCTTCTGGCGTTGTCCAAACAATGTTCTGCGATGGGTCCTTGATATCGCAGGTCTTACAGTGAACGCAGTTTTGCGCGTTGATCTGGAATCTGGGATCAGCGCCGCCATCTTCCGTCACCACTTCGTAGACACCCGCAGGACAATATCGCTGCGCGGGTTCCGCATAAGTTGGCAGATTAACGTCGATTGGGATTGACGGATCCTTAAGTTTGAGATGCGCGGGCTGGTCTTCTTCGTGATTGGTCGCGGAAAACGCCACATTGGTCAGCCGGTCAAAGCTGGTGACGCCATCCGGGCGCGGGTACTCGATCTTTTTATGCTTTGTCGCCGCCTCGGTTGACGCGGCGTCTGTCTTCGTGTGGTGCAATGTTCCGAAAACCGAAAAGCCCGGCGCGATCGTATTGGTCCACAGATCAAGCCCAGCAAAAGCGATCCCGCCAAGAAATGTACCGAACTTCGTCCAGAGCGGTTTTGCATTGCGCGACCTGTTGAGTTCAGCTTTCACGTCCGAAACGTCGTAAGCTTCCTGATAAGCGACCAACTCGTCATTATGACGACCCGCCGCCACCGCCTCAAACGCCGCTTCCGCCGCCATCATGCCCGTCAGCATGGCGTTATGATTGCCCTTGATGCGGGGGACATTAACAAAGCCCGCCGAACAGCCGATCAGAGCGCCGCCTGGAAACGTCAGCTTGGGAACGGATTGAAATCCGCCCTCTGTAATTGCGCGCGATCCATAAGCAATGCGTTTGCCGCCTTCAAGCAGTTCCGCGATCTCGGGATGCGTTTTAAACTTCTGGAACTCCCCGTAAGGATAAAGATAAGGGTTCTTGTAATTCAGATGCACCACAAAACCGAGCGCGACGGTGTTGTCGTTATAATGATAGCAAAACGATCCACCGCCGGTGTCGTTTTTAAGCGGCCAGCCGAAGGAATGCTGCACATGACCGGGACGTGATTTTTCCGGCTTGATTTCCCAAAGCTCTTTGAGGCCGATCCCAAATTTTTGAGGGTCGCTATTTGCGTCAAGATCAAACTTGTCAATCAGCTGTTTTGCGAGAGACCCGCGAACGCCTTCAGCGATCAACACATACTTGCCGACGAGCTCCATGCCGGGCTCATAACTGTCCTTGCGCTGACCATCCTTGCCGATGCCCATTTCGCCGACAACCACGCCGCGCGCCGACCCGTCACTGTTATAGAGCATCTGGGAAGCAGCCATGCCAGGATAAATCTCAACGCCCATGCCTTCGGCCTGCTCTGCGAGCCAGCGGCAAACATTACCCATGGAGACAATGTAACAGCCATGGTTCTTCACCATCGGCGGCATCGCGAAGACCGGAAGCCCCATCGACCCTGACGGTCCGAAAACCTTGAAGCTCTCGGACGTCACCGGGGTATCGATGGGTGAGTCCATCTCGCGCCAGTCCGGCAGGAGCTTGTCGAGACCTGACGGATCAAGCACTGCGCCGGAAAGGATATGCGCGCCGACCTCCGAACCCTTTTCCACAACGACAACGTTGATCTCGCCGCCGCGCTCGGCCGCGAGCTGTTTCAGACGGATCGCCGCTGACAGGCCCGCCGGTCCGGCCCCGACAATTACGATGTCAAATTCCATGGCTTCGCGTTCGGGCGCTTCATTCGTCATTTCGCGTCTCTTTCAATCATCTGCGTCTCTGGTAACGGCGGTTTTGGCAAATATTGTGATAAAAAGCCATGTCGCCAGGCGCCTGCGATAAAAAGCGCAGCAACAAAAGAAATAAGCTGAAGCCATGACCGCAGGGATCATCATTATTGTGTGTGGAGCGCTGGTGTCTGCGCTTCTCGTCGCCGATCACCGAGGCGATAAACAGCTTAAATGGCTGTTCAAACCTGCCGCATCCGTAGCGTTTATCGTGCTTGCCTTTCATGGCGGCGCCCTGGGGACCGACTATGGCCGCTGGATTCTTGCCGGCCTCACCCTTTGCCTTGCTGGCGATGTCTTTCTTATCGCGAGGGCGCAAACAGCATTTCTGGCGGGCATGGGCGCCTTCGCGTTAGGTCATCTGGCTTATATCGGCGCCTTCGCCGTCATCGGCGCACCGCTCTCATTGACGACTGGGTTTGTATTATTCGCAATAGGTGCGCCGGTTCTTTTGATCTTGCGGTGGCTATGGCCGCATCTCGGCGCGTTTCGCTATCCTGTGGCGGTTTACTGTATCATTATCAGCGTGATGGTGGTCGCGAGCTTCGCCACCCAAAACCCTGACGGCGACGGACCCTTTTGGCTGGCGGTGGTCGGCGCAATCAGCTTTGCAATCTCGGATATCTCGGTGGCGCGCGATCAATTTGTGAAGCAAGAATTTTTCAACAGGCTATGGGGTTTGCCGCTTTATTACGCTGCGCAACTCCTGCTGGCGGCTTCTGTTTCCTTATGAGTTTCTGTTAGGCTTGGCCCAAGATGGAAATTTCTGAAGAACAGGCCGCTGCGGCGCTTTTGCGCTGGTATGCGGATATGGGCGTCGACGAGGCGGTGGGCAGCGCCGCCGCCGATCTTTACGCATGGAAGGCCGTTTCGGAGACCGCCGCCAAGTCGCCCGCTCCTGCGCCGAAGGCGCGCGCCGCACGGCCCACTACCCCTGTTTTCCAGGCTGCTGAGGCCGCCCCTGCGGCGGATGAGGCCATTGAAACGGCCCGCAGAAGCGCCGCCGCCTGCGCCAGATTTGAAGAGCTTCAGGCCGCCGTCACGGCGTTTGAGGGATGCCCTTTGAAGGCGGGCGCCAAAAACACCGTTTTTGCTGACGGGGTCCCCGGATCGGACCTTCTCGTCATTGGCGAGGCGCCAGGGCGCGATGAGGACCGCATCGGCAAGCCCTTTGTGGGCCGCGCAGGACAGCTCCTCGACAAGATGCTCGCCGCCATCGGGCGTTCGCGTAAGGCCGACACGCTGATCTCCAACGTTATCTACTGGCGCCCGCCCGGCAACCGGACGCCGACCCAGATTGAGACAGCAACCTGCCGTCCCTTCGTTGAGCGGCTGATCGAGCTGACGGACCCTAAGATCATCGTCCTGGCCGGCGGCGCTCCCATGCAGGCGCTATTGGAAATTACCGGCATCATGCGCGCCCGCGGCGTCTGGCGCGAGCTGGAGCTGACGAGCGGCGCGCGCTTTCCGGTTATGCCGATTTTCCATCCAGCGTTTCTTTTGCGCCAGCCCGCCAACAAACGCCTCGCCTGGGCCGACCTGCAGGCGATTGAGGCGCGCTTAAGGAAAGGTTAACCGACCTTTCAGTATTATTGAGACTTGAAAGATTTGAAATTTGGGGGCCGCGATCAGCGTCAAATCCGAGGAATTAACTTGATATCGTTAGCTTCTCGCGGTGAGATGCATCGCTTCAATCAGGAAATAAGAATGCATTCTGTTCGCGCCGTTGCGTTGTTGTTGTGTTTTTGTCTGACCGCCCAAGTGAGCGCGCAAGAAGCCGCGCCGCCCGTTGACGCGACAATCGAGACGCAGCCATCGGAAACGATCGCGGAACCGTTCGCCCCGAGCGTTCTCAGCGCCGAAGACGCTACGCTCTACCGCGAGATTTTCGAATTACAGGAATACGGCCGCTGGCGAGAAGCCGACGCCAGGATCGGGGCTCTCGAAAACGATATTCTCCTCGGCTATGTGCAGTATCAGCGCTACATGCATCCGACCGCCTATCGTTCCAAATATGAAGAACTGCGGCGATGGATGGCCTATTACGCCGACCATCCGGAAGCGAAAAAAATCTACGCCCTGGCGCGCAAACGCCGCCCGAGAAACGCCAGCGCGCCGGTTCGCCCGACACCGCGCAAATGGCGGTCGACGCCCGAAAAAGAACTTCATCCCGATCTCGTCGCCGATTACGCAGAGACCAGCGGACCGCGCCTGCGCCAGATTGAAGGACGAGTGCGTTACCTCGTAAGACGCGAACAGGCGCTCACCGCCCTGAAAGAAATCGACCGCAGACTGAAACAACGCGTTATCACGGAACGCCAATATGACCGGATGCGTTCGTGGATTGCGGCGAGCCTCTATTATCAGGGGTACATTGACCGCGCGAGCGCCATCGCCACCGAGGCGGCGAACCGCAACGGCGATACCGCCGTGATGGCTTACTGGATCGCCGGTCTGATCAAGTTCCGCAACGGCGATAATGAGGCGGCGCATCAATATTTTACAAGCATGGCGGCTGTTCCGTATCAGGAGGATAGCCTGCGCGCCGCAGCCGGATTCTGGGCGGCGCGCACAGCGCTCGCCGCTGGACAACCGGCAGACGTGACGTCCAGCCTTGAGATCGCAGCGTCTTTTCCTTTCACTTTTTATGGTCAGCTCGCCCTCGCCCTTCTCGGTCAGGAATATGAATACAACTGGCAGGCGCCTGTGCTTACAGCTGAGCGGTTTAACAAACTCACTGATGAGCAACCACGCATCGAACGCGCCGTTGCGCTTAAACAAGCCGGCCGGACAATCGACGCCGATGTTGAGCTGCGCTGGGCCAATGGTTTCATTTCAGATGATTATGACGGTGACCTGCTGGCGATTGCTAATGCGCTGGACCTTCCAGCGTCGCAAATCGACATCGCGCTCGCCGGCGAGGGCAAACACCTTGAAGCCGGTTTATTTCCAATTCCGTCTTATACGCCTCGCGGCGGTTTCAAAGTTGACCGCGCGTTACTTTATGCGCTGATGCGTCAGGAATCGAAGTTCAAAGTGGAAGCGACAAGCCGTGTCGGCGCGCGCGGCCTCATGCAACTGATGCCGCGCACTGCAAGCTATGTGGCGAAGGACAGATCCCTCCGATATCGCAGCGGGCGTGACCGCCTCTACGATCCAGCGTTCAATATGGCGCTTGGGCAGACGTATGTTGATCAACTGATCAATACGGCGGCGAAGGGCGATCTCTTTCATCTGGCTGCAGCTTACAATGGCGGCCCGGGAAATTTACGCCGCTGGAAGCGTAAGATGGAAATTGAAGACCCGCTTCTTTTTATCGAAAGCATTCCGAACCCGGAGAGCCGCGACTTCGTCGAACATGTCCTGACAAATTTCTGGATTTATCGGGCGCGCCTTGGCCAGTCCTCACCGTCACGAGAGAAAGTCGCCGCCGGCGAACTGCCGCTCTATGAAGCTCTGGACCAGATTGCCGGAGACTAAATTCTTCGCAAGAGCTGTCAGCCTGTTGGCGACGTAGCATTCACGCAACTCAAATTAGATTGATGTCCTACAGGCTGCATGTAAGCGCGTTTTACGCAAGCGCTTCAGCTTAAAGGCTCATCGCCTGCATGATTGCCGGACCGAGAATAACGGCGAAGAGCACCGGCAGGAAGAAGCCAATCATTGGCACGGTCAGCTTTGGCGGCAGGGCGGCGGCTTTTTTCTCCGCTTCCTGCATGCGCATGTCGCGGCTTTCCGTCGCCATCACGCGAAGAGACTGCCCCAAGGGCGTCCCGTATTTTTCCGACTGCACCAGGGCGGTCACGACCGCCTTGACGACTTCAAGTCCGGTTCGCTCCGAAAGGTTCACATAGGCCTGTTTACGCTCTTGCAGATAGGAAAGTTCCGCTGTCGTCAGTCCAAGCTCTTCGGCGAGCTCCGGACAGCCTTCGCCAATCTCGTCTCCAACTTTCTGAAACGCCGCTTCGATCGACATGCCTGATTCAACACAGATCAGCAGAAGATCAAGTGCATCCGGCCAGGCAAGCTGAATCTTTTGCTGCCGTTTGCCCACTGCATTAGTGACATAAATATTCGGCAGATAAAATCCGGCGAGGAATCCGGCCATAGTCGCAAGCAAGCGCCCAAAACTATCAAGCTCGAAACCATCCAAAAAATAAACATAGACGCCGACCAAAATCGCAACGACAAATGGCAATCCCAAGCGGGCCGCCATAAACGTAAAAACCGGCCCCTGACCGCGAAAGCCCGCCATCATCAGTTTTTTACGTGCAGCTTCCGCATCGAAAACCTCAAGCAATTTGAGACTCTCAACGATTTCCTTGACGGCGCCTTCGGGCGACGTATTGCGCAAGCCTTTGTTGGCTTTTTTCGCCAGCATTTCACGTTGTTGTTGGCGCAGCGACTCCCGATGAGACGTCACCGACTTCATACGCTCTTTCAGCTTGTCTTTCTCCAAAAGCGGCGCGACGACCGTAAAGACGGTCGCAATCGCAGCAAGCGAGACAAGCAACGCGATCTGAAAATTACGATCGGTAACGGCGTTGATAATTGCGTCCATGCCGACTTTCCTAGACCTTTATCTGTGTCATCTTTTTCATGACGAGGATGCCTGTCAGCATCCAAATGCCAGCGCCAATCAAGATGAAATTTCCTGTTCGCGTATTGAACAGCGGATCGAGGTAATCCGGCGAAGACAGCTTCACCGATCCCATGACCAGAAATGGCAGCGATCCAATGATATAAGCAGATGCTTTGGCCTCCGCAGACAAAGCCTTGATTTTGCCTTCCATCAACTTGCGCGAGCGCAGGACGGTTGCAAGGTTGCCCAAGGCTTCCGCAAGGTTACCACCGGTCTTTTGCTGGATCATCAGCACAATGCCGAAAAACTTGACCTCCTGCAGCGGCATCCGCTCATGCATTCGGTCAAGCGATTGCTCAAGCGTCATGCCAATTCGAAGGCCTTCGGTCAGCATATGGAATTCATCATTGACCGGACGCGGCGCCTCGCGGGCGATGATTTTCAAACATTCATTGACCGGCAAACCGGATTTAACACCGCGAACAATCACATCGATAGCGTTCGAGAATTCTGTCACAAACTTCTTCTGGCGACGCCCACGCAGGAAGTTCACGATCCATCTCGGGAACCCAAAGCCGCCAACCACCGTCAGCAGCCCCGTGATCCAGTATTGCTGGCCGGAGATAAAGCCGATCAGCGCAAAGAAAAGCGCCATCACTACGGACGCGATGTAAAATTCCTTGCGCTTGATCGGCAGACCAGCCTGCTCAAGCATCTGGTCCATCGAAATGCGGCGTTTCTTTTTAAGGTTCTTTGTCTTGTCGTCAATCGCATCCAGGGATTCTTCAAGCTTGCGGCGGCGCTCCTTGCTTTGCGCTTCCGTCTGGCCAGAAGACGCAGCACGACGCGAAGACTTCGCCGTCTGCAGTGATGCGACGCGTTTTTTCGCTTTATCCTTTTGCGTCGGCGCCATCACCACGAGTGAAAGCCCGCCGATTGCTACGGCGCCGATAAAGATCAGTATCAGGATCTGCTGATCCATTTCTTTTTACTCCGATGCGGCGTCGAGCGCGCCTGCGAGTTCCGCTTCTTTGCCGTAATATTTGGCGCGATCCCAGAACGCAGGGCGCGCAATACCTGTGGATTTGTGCTTGCCGATGATACCGCCATCGTCGTCTTCGCCAGTCATGTCATAGACAAAAAGGTCTTGTGTAATAATCGTATCGCCTTCAGTGCCGAGCACTTCAGTAATGTGGGTGATGCGGCGCGAACCATCGCGCAGACGAGCCGCCTGAATGACAACGTCAATAGACCCGACGATCATTTCACGGATCGTTTTCGATGGCAGATTGTAACCGCCCATGGTGATCATGGATTCAATACGCTGCAGGGCTTCGCGTGGCGAGTTAGCGTGAAGCGTGCCCATGGAGCCGTCGTGACCGGTGTTCATAGCCTGTAGAAGGTCAAACGCCTCCGGGCCACGCACCTCGCCGACGATAATACGCTCAGGGCGCATACGCAGACAGTTTTTAACAAGATCACGCATCGTCACCTCGCCCTGGCCTTCCAGGTTGGGCGGGCGCGTTTCCAGGCGAACCGTGTGCGGCTGCTGGAGCTGAAGTTCCGCCGCATCCTCACAGGTAATGATGCGCTCATCATGCTCGATAAAGCCGGTCATACAGTTCAGAAGCGTCGTCTTACCTGAACCCGTACCGCCGGAGATCAGGGTGTTGATCCTGCAGTGACCGATAATTTCGAGCACCCGCGCGCCTTCTGGCGAAATGGACCCAAAATTGACAAGATCCTGAACACGCAGTTTGTCTTTCTTAAACTTACGAATGGTCAGCGCAGCGCCGTCAATCGCGAGCGGCGGCGCAATCACGTTAACACGCGAACCATCCGGCAAACGCGCGTCACAAATCGGGCTGGCTTCGTCGACACGACGACCGACCTGGCTCACGATCCGCTGACAGATATTCATCAGCTGAGCATTGTCACGGAAGCGCACATTGGTCAGCTGGATTTTACCGCCGACTTCGATAAAGACGCGGCTTGATCCATTGACCATGATATCGGCGATGTCATCACGTGCGAGTAATGGCTCAAGCGGGCCGTAACCGAGAACATCGTTGCAGATGTCCTGCAGGAGCGCTTCCTGCTCTGCAATCGACATCTGAACGTTCTTGATCGAAATGATCTCGTTGACGATATCGCGAATTTCTTCCGCTGCCGATTCCGTATCAAGCTGTGCAAGCTGTGACAGATCAATCGTATCAATCAACGCATTGAAGATTGTCGTCTTTGTCTGAAAATACTCGTCACTGCGCCCGCCGATTTCAACTGCCTGCTGCTCGGCGCTGCTAGCGGCGACCTTCGCAACACGCGGCGGCGCTTCTGGCGCAGCCTTTGGCGTTGCTGGCGCAGGTTTTTTAGGCGCGGGCTTGGCCGGCGCCTTTGCTGCTGGGGCGGGTTTTGGCGTATTCGCCGGCTGCTTCGGCGCCGGAGGCGCTTCGGCTGGAGCTGTTCTGCGTCCAAACATCGATCAGGTTACCGTTTCTTTTTAAACAATCCGGAGAGGCTGAATTTCGGCTTGGCGATATTCGCATCGCTTCTGCCGATCAGGTCCGCCGACAATTCCAGAAACGACAACGCCGTTTTCGATTTCGGGCCGACTTCGAGGATCGGGGCCGCGTTGGTTGCCGCAGCGCCAAACAACTGTGGCTCCCAATTGAACACCTGCACCGGCTCAAGCCCTACATGTTCGGCATACTGGGCCGGCTGTACGGCGGACGCCTTTGGATCGTACTGGTTGATAATCAGTTTCGGCGCAGCATCGTTAGGCCGGGCGGCGCTGAGGATATCAACAAGGTTTTTCGTGTTTCGAAACGCCGCCAAGTCAGGCGTCGCCGTAACAACGATCTCGTCGGCCGTCGTCAGAATGCGTTTTGACCACGTTGTCCAGACATGCGGCACATCAACGATAATGGTTGGCGCGGTCCCGCGAACAACATCCAGTACTGTTTCAAACGCCTGGTCATCAAGTTCATAATCGCGGTCGAGCACACTAGGCGCTGTGAACAGGCTTAAATGATCAGTATGCTTTTGAAGCAGGCGATCGAGCAGAACATCGTCAAGACGTTCCGGAGAGCTAAGCGCTTCCACAAGACCGGCGGACGCGTCTTCGTCGAAGTCGAGGCTCGCAGTCCCGAAGGGCAGGTCCAGATCGAGAACGACCGTGTCGCTCTTAAACTCTTCTGCAGCGCACCAGCTTACATTATGCGCGATGGTGGAGGACCCGACACCGCCGCGCGCGCCGACAAAAGCAATAGTACGTCCAATCGGCGGCGCCGACGGATCAACGTAAAGCTCTGCAATGGTCTTGATAATTTGCAGGGGAGATTGAGGACGAACAATATATTCGCTAATGCCCTGACGGATTAGTTCGCGATAAAGAATGATGTCATTGACCTGACCAACGATGACAACTTTTGTAGACGGATCACATACTTCCGCCAGCTCTCCGAGCTGCGCGAATATTTCAGATCCGCTGGCCATCGTCTCCAAAATAATCAGATTCGGCGTAGACGATGTCTGGAATTGATCTACAGCTTTCGAAACGCCGCCCATGTGAATTGTCAAATGTGCTTTTGACAAACGCCGATCAACAGCAGCCTTTTCTAACAGCGCAGTTGTCGCTGGCGTTTCACAGAACGCGTGAATAGAAATACGCGGCACTGGGCGGTGGTCAACTTCCTCATCACCAAGGTCGGTGATCTCCCCCCCATATCCGGCAGGGTCCATCGGCATTCCGGAAGCGGCGACTAGAGCGCCAGCGCCTTCTTCCACTATCTCGTGGGAATCAGATTCTTCAACATCATCAGCGGCTGCTGGCGGCGGAGGCGCAACGGAAGCAGATTGATCGCCGCCCTCATAATCCATCGATGGCTCAACGGGTTCGGCGGCGGCATCGTCAGTGTCCTCAAATGAAGCGTCAAATGACGCATCAATCTCGTCATCGTACAGACCTTCATTCTCAAGGCCTTCGACCTCGAGTTCAGCCGCGGCCAATTCCTCGTCCGTAAACTCCGCATCGTCGAAGTCTTCCTCGCCAAGTGCAGCGAGTTCCTCGTCGGACAGCTCTTCGTCAAGCCAGGCGTCTTCGTCAGCAATCTCATCAAGATCACTTTCGATATCCTCAACATTCTGCCCAACGGAGACAAGCGGACCGCCATCGGCCCCGAGACTGGCTGCGCCGTCGGCGACGCCTTCTTCGTCATCGGGCTGATATGACTTTTCAGCAGCGTTTTTCATCTTATTCTCCCTGCGAATCCCCTTAGGCGTCGCTATTCCTTAGTTATTCGAGACTTGCGCATTAATGGCGGCGTCAATCGCTGAAGACGTAACTTCACCTGCACGATAGGCGTCGATTGCACGCACCGTTGTTGTCGCATCGCGCGGATCCTGATCAGCCGGCGCAATCAAATCATGCGGATCGGCAAGTACGACAGCTAGATTGTTCTGAGTGGCGCATCCGAAATTTGGAGTGCGCAAATTACGATAATCGCGGCCGCGAATACCTTTCCAAATTCCGCATTCGCTCGCTGTCGCCACATAATGCGTGTAGGATAGGATCAACTGATCGGCGGCGGCGCTGCCGCCTGTACGATAGGTTGCGCCAGCCAACGCAGACCACGGCACGCCAGCTTTATGCAACGCCCCGCGAATATCAGCGGCGGTTTCCTGGCCATCAAAGTCAGCCGAAGTTCCCGAAGGCGCTGTGATTGTCAGAGGACCGTGTCCGTTATTCATATAGGCGTCAGCAAAAGCCCGCAGACGCGCACTATCGACTTCAGACAGGTCCGTTGTCGAAAGGTCATTATCAATCGTCAACGTGACAACCTGACTATCCACCGAGATCGGATGCTCTTCTGCAACGGTTAGCGCATGTTGCTGGCCGTTGAACGGGCCACTGGCGCAAGCCGTGAGCGACAAAGCCGCCAGAGAGAGGAGCGCATGGTTCGTTTTTACAGTGAACATTATTCAGTCCTCTCAATCTAAGATGAAACCCATCGGTCCTTGCAGTGAGGCTTCTGTAACGCCTGCGCCCGCCAGTCCGTAGGTGGAGATGATTTTGCCCATCAGGATCGATTCCGCATCGCTTGCAGGCACAAATCCCTTGGTTGGATCCAGCAATTCTGACTCATGCGTCGGATCAACCAGATAAGGCGTCACGATAATTACAAGTTCCGTTTCGCTGTTTTGATAGTTGCGGCTACGGAAAAGCTGTCCCAGCACCGGTACATCCTTCATGCCCGGTACGCCTTCGATGGTAGAACGCAGATCTTCCTGTAAGAGACCCGCCATAACCAAGCTGCCGCCGCTCGGTAATTCCATCGTCGTATTCGCCCGGCGGACCGAGAGACCCGGGATGGAAAGGCCTGCTGTCGTCGTCAGGTTGCCATCATCATCAACCGTTGTCGCGCCCGGAACAAAGAACGCATTCTCGGTGGTAATCTCACTCACCTCGGTCGAGACTTTCAGATTGATGCGCCCCTTGCTCATCACCAGCGGCGTGAAGCCTAGGCCAACACCGAACTCCTTAAATTCAACCGTGATGACGCCATCATCCTGCCCTACAGGCACCGGGAACTCGCCGCCCGCAAGAAAGCGCGCCGATTCACCGGAAAGAGCGGTCAGATTTGGTTCTGCGAGGATGCGAACCAGGCCATTTGATTCAAACGCCTGCAGCGATGCATCGAGACGCTCTAGATCACCGGTATCTAGCTTCGTCCCGCTGAGCCCAAGGCCGCCAGTCGTTGCAATAGTATTCGCTGCGCCAAAGTTGAAAACTGAATCGCTCAATAAAACTGAGCCGTTTGTTGAAACGCCAAGCTGCTTAAGAAGCTGGCGCTGCATTTCGACAATGCGAACCTTAAGCATCACCTGCTCTGGATCGCGCACCTTCAGTAAGTTGATGACTTTTGCCGGGTCATCGATAAAGCGCCCCGCTAGCGAACTGGCGTTGGCTGCTTCGCCTGGCGTTTGCACTGTACCGCGCAAGATCACATTGTCATTGACGGCGTCAATCTCAATCCGGCTGTCTGGCATAACGCGGCTCATAATTTCAGAAAGCGTATCCATATCGCGCTCAACACGGATTTCGAGATTGAGGATCTGACGGCCCTGAGCGTCAAAAAAGAACGCATTAGTTTGACCAACAGTAAGGCCAAGCAAATACACACGGCGAGGTGAACGCACCACCGCATCGATAACTGTCGGCTGCGAAACCAGGACGTCGGCCGCAGCATAAGGCAGCTCAACGATGGCGGCTTTATCCAGTGGCAACACAATGCTTTTCGAAACAGCGCTTGTACCGCCCATATCGATGCGTACCGGCTGCGTACCGCGTTGCGCCGCCGCTGGTCCGGCAACAAAAGCAGAAAGTATGACCGCGCCGAGCGCAGCGCGTATAGTCATATTGGCGACTTTTTTTAATACGTTTACTGAGAAACTCATTTTCAACACCTGATCAATCTTCTTAAGAGCGGCCATAACGAATGACATTCACGTCCGACGAACGTCGTTCCAACGCCGCCAAGTCGCCTTCGGGAGTAAAAATACTGCGCAACACAAGGTTCAGGGAGCCAGCGGCGCGCGCCGTCGTAAATGTCTCCGCATCGCTTGGCGCCATTTCGAGCGTTACATTCACGCCATCGATATGGGACGCTTCGATATTTTCCGAATAAACTGTGTTGACGGCCAGAACGCGAACTTCCTCGAAAAGAACTCGCGTACGTCCGCCTCGCGATCCCGTATGAAAAACGTCAACACGATCGCCAGGCAGAATAAAACCGCCCGACGCCGTTTCCGGTGAGACGCGCATAGTCACCGCGCGCATGCCGGGAGAAATAATCGCCGCCATCAAACCGGAATTGCCAGCCTTCACGACTTTCGCATCGACAACCGGCTCGCCGGTGACAATTAATGAACGCGCAACCGCATTCGTTAGGGCCTCACGCCGGTCAGGTGTCTCATCTGTAATAAATGTAGGTTGAACAGCTTTCTTAGGCCATGCGATCCATCGCGTATCTTCAAGCATCAGACGCTCACCACGCGTAATATCACGTGTCGAAACAAGAACGCGCACTGTTTCTTCCTTCACCTGCTCAACAATTTGAACCGGTGGCTCATCGGAAGACATCGTCATTACAAGGAAAAAAGCTCCGGCGCCTGCAAGTAACGCTATTCCCAGGCCGGCTATGATTCTAATATTCATCTTTACTCACCTCGACTAACGACGCTGTCCGCATCCGACGCCACCCGGGAACAGTGTCAAAGAAACTCCTCAAAACTACGTTAACTGATCTTATTAACCGCCAAAGACCAATTGGAAGAAAGGCGTTTGCGAAAAGCTAAGAAGTCCGCCGCTTGCGATAGCAACGCCATAGGGCAAATCCTTTTTGCGCTGATGCAATTCGATTAACCAAGGCGCATGAGAGTAAATGGGCAAGATCGGCATCTTGCGAAACATCATCATCACGATCGCCAGCCCGAGGCCTGCAATAGCCGTCAGAAAAAGAAACGAACCAAGGGCGCCCGCTCCAAGCCATGGCGCTGTAGCCGCTGCTAGTTTCGCGTCACCGCCGCCAATAACGCGGCCAGCATAAAGCCCGAAACCAAGCGCCAGAGCGCCGGCGCCAATCAAAAACCCTTCCAGAAGGGTCTCTATCGAGGCGCCGACCGCGAGCCCCGCCGCCGGGTAAGTCAAAATCAGGATAATGGAGATCCAGTTCGGGATTTTGAATTCATACATATCGTTCGCCGCAGCGACGATCAGCGCCGCAGGAAAAATCGATAATAATAGATACGGAATCACGCGGCGCTCTCCATAAAAACAGAGCGCTGATCGTATGCAGAGTGTTATTAATGTTCAGTTAGACATAAAAAGAAAAAGGGAGGCTTTACAGCCTCCCTTTTGGATACTCAAACAGCAAAGTTTGCTGTATTGACCGAATGTACTATTCGCTCAGACCCTGATTGATGTCCGAGAAAGTCTCATTCAGCGTGCCGCCAAGTGACTTAACCGCAGCAATAATAGCAACGGCAATCAATGCAGCGATCAGACCATATTCGATGGCCGTGGCGCCGTCTTCGTCGGCCTTAAACCGATTAATTAGAGCTTTCATTGTCGACTCCTACTACTCTTTACTTGCACCACTCAAAAGGTTTCTCCTTTTAAGCATCGTCATCATGCGCAATATGCGTAAACAAATGATAAACCTTCGGTAACTTTTTCATCTGTATACGTATTATGGTTAATGCATATTAACCCTAACTTGCGAGCTCATTCAGTCGACTGATATCATTGATCACCATACCGGGGTAATCTCTTTGGGCGACACCGTCCTGAATGAGGCTGGCAACCGCATCCGCAGTAACGGCCTCTTCCACGCCAGCCTTATCAGCTAGTTCGCGGTGCTTTGGCATGCGCTCTATGCGCCATTGCCCTGTCATCGCATCACGCTCAACAAAATGTAAAAGCGCAGCATAAACGCGCTGATGAGGCGCTGTTTCCGTGTGAACCGGGTCAAACCGGACAGTTGAGAGTTGTTGCGCGAAATACGCGGCGATATTGCGCATCAAGGATGGACGTTGCGACGCCAAAGCGCGAAATGCTTCCGCATCAATTGCGATCATAGAAAGAGACCCTTCCGCAGTCGCGGAAATTCGGCCACAAAAATTAGGCGCACTTTCACCAAACGAAAGCTCAAGCCCAAAAATTGCGCCCTCGCCTATTTCTTCAATAATCATGGCGCCGGTTTCAGCGTCCACGAGAGAAATGCGCAAGCAGCCTTTGATAATCAGGTAAAACTCGTTAGCGTCAAATTGGCCAGCCGCGAACACTGTATGGCCGGCATCATAATTGCGGCCATCACCACTTTTGGAGATCGCATCGATAACGGCGTCCGGGAGATCCTGAAACACCGAAAACGCGGTCAGAACGTCAGAGAAATCGCTTTCCTGCACTGTCGGAATAAGAGGCGTTGCTGACATTAATATCTCCACCGGCCTCAATGGAGTACCATCATCAATTTAAAGCACAGTAAACTGAGAACTTTAAATATGCGCAGAAGCCCATAATCTATGCGGCTTTTTTAATTAATCATTGACTCATCACTCTTAGTCTTCAGACAACAGTTTCTGAAGGTACGTCCCATGCGCATGATTTTATCCGCTTTTATTGCTCTGATGGCGCTCACAAATACAGCGCATGCTGGCCAGATTTGGCTGACCATGGACCAGGTGCGTCCGGTTAAACTTGAAAATCCGGCGCAAAGCATTGTTGTTGGCAACCCCGCCATCGCTGACGTCACAGTTCAGGACAACGAAAATCTCTTATTGTTCGGAAAGGCGCCTGGCCTTACCAATATGTATATTTTCAATGAGAAGGGCGAGGCGATTGACAATCTAATCATTCGCGTTCGTTCATCCGGCACAGACATGCTGACAATGCAGCGTGGCATTGCGCGAACAACTTATAACTGCACCAACAATTGCGAACCAACACTCACAGTTGGCGACGATCCGACTGTGTTTACGGGCGTCGCTGCGCAAGTGCAAAATAAACTGCAGCAGGCGACAGTCGCCGCAGGTGACGAAAACTAATAGTACAGGGGCTATCGCTTATCGTATAAGCAATAGCCCCTGCTTTATTTGCTGAGTGATTTTTCGAAATTATAGATTCTTGGTCGTTCTTGCTGACGCAATTTCATTCGACACCAGGCGTCAATTTCCCGCGCGGTTTGGTCATTCGGCTGGAATTCAGGCTTCAAGACAATATGAGCGATTAAACGGTTGACGCCATCACCGCGGCGTCCCGCTTTAACGCGACATTCCTTGATACGCGGATGTTCGTTCAGCGCCTCAGCAACCTGCATGGGAAAAACATTTACCGCCCCAATCTGCACCGCCCCGTCGCGTCGGCCGCCCAGGCTGAATGTGCGCTCGCCAGTCCACTCTATCACATCCATCGCCTCGACCGGTTTCTCGGCGCCGTCTGGCGTCGCGCGCAACAATTGGTCGCCGTCGCGACGCCAATGATCGAACAAAACAAACGGCTCCGTTGCTGAATCGCGCCAACCGATAAGCCCGGATTCTGTCGATCCATAAAGCTCACGCATGACGCCGAACCCGGCTTTGCGCATTTCCGCGCTCAATTCATAAGACATGGGCTCGCCGAACGATACCGCCATGGTATTGTCCGGCGCGGCCAACTCCTCGCGCATCATGTATCGCCACAAGGTCGGTGTCGCGATCATCACGTCACCGAAAAGCAAGGTGCCGGATAGCGCTTCAGGCGTCATGCCACGCGCATCAACCGATTGAATGTGCTGCAGGTTCGGCGTTAACACCGATAGCACGAATCCGAGAAGGCTGTGGGGCGCGACGAAAGATAAAAGACGCCGCCGGCCATAGAACAGGTTTGCTGCTGCAGCGGCGTCCTGATAAATCTCGTCAGCAGAATGAATACATTGCGTATCATTATTATTTCGCGTCGCCGCCTTAAATCCGAAATTCAAAAGATGCTTGCCGGCGCCTGTCGCCAGCGCCTCCGCCCAATCCGAAATTGCGCCTGATGCCTGCCCGTCCAGGTAAGCTTCTTCAAATCCGAAGAAAACAGACATTCGCCGCGCGCACACCGCCAATTCCTCATCCGACATGCCAACGCCGCCATGCTGAAGCGGGGTTTCCGCGGACCAATTTGCAATCGTCAAAAAATCGAAGTGGCGGTTAAAACGGCGCGACAATTCATCAGCTGAGGCCGCACCGATAATGCTCGAGATTTGATCCTGATTAATAGAAAATGATTTCATTGGGCCCGGGCTTGCAAAGAAAGGCTGTCGCGAAGTGACACCTCATAGCATGATTGCAGGTGCTGCAAAATTTGTAAGAGCGCCGGCGGCCATGCGCTTGTTGACCCCAACAGCGACGCAGGACGTACGCCAATGAGGCTGTTGGTGAGAAAAACATGACCGCTTTGCAATGTATCAGTATCAAAAGACGCCTCACAGACCTCCACATCGATCTGCTCGCATGCGCGCAGCACCACGCCGCGCACAATGCCCGGAAGCGCGCCCTCATCAACCGATGGCGTCAGAACTGCGCCCCGGTCGGCGATGACAAAAATATTCGCGGCTGACGCGCAAGCCACTTTCCCCTGCCCGTTCAACATAACCGCCTCATCGGCGCCGGCATGGACCGCTTCGTTACGCGCCAGAATGTTGTCGAGATAGTTCAACGTCTTACACCGGCTCGAAATGCTATGCTCAGAACGCCTATATCTACTAATCATTATAGATAAAGGCGCTGCAGTTTCAGCGGGCGCCCCAAGGGCGGCTCGCGCAGTCAGCAATATCGTAGGCTGGTTTTCCTTTGCATTCGGAAACGCCAATCCTCGCCCTGACGAGCCGCGCGATATGCTGAGACGTAAAGATGCGTCGCCATCTATTTCGTTTTTTGCAATCAATGTACTGGCGATCTTTTCAAGATCTTTGGGCAGATCAACGGAAATCTGCAAGGAGGACAATCCGCCTTGAAGGCGCGCCAGATGATCGTCAAGAAACGCCGCCAACCCATCTCGAACTAGCAGGGTCTCGAAAACGCCGTCACCGAGCAAAAAGCCGCGATCGGCGATGTCAATCGCATGTGCGTCTTCTCGAAACTCTCCATTAAGCCAGTACGTCATGCCAGCCTGCGCTCATTACACCGGGAAAGAAAGTTACGGATCATCGCCATACCGTCAGAGGTTAGCAGCGATTCCGGATGAAACTGGACGCCGAACCACGGATTTTTTCGGTGCGAAACCGCCATCACCTCCCCTTCATCGCTCCAGGCAACTTCATTCAGCGGCCCATCCGCGGGCAGTTTTGCAATCAGGGAATGATACCGGCCCGCCAGCATCGGTGAGGAAATCCCTTCAAACAATTCCTGCCCATTATGCGAAACCTCGCGCGCTTCCCCATGCAATGGATGCGCTGCGCGCACTGTCTTGCCGCCAAAAGCTTCCACAAGACATTGATGGCCGAGGCACACGCCGAGAAGCGGTGTGTCAGGCGGTATCGCGCCGATGAGGGCGAGGCTGACGCCGGCGTTCACCGGGCGCTTCGGGCCCGGTGAAATCACAATTCCAGCGGGTTCAAGCCCCAGGCATTCCCTAACGGTAATCTCGTCATTACGCACGACCTTCGTTTCAGCGCCGCCTTCTCTAAAATAACGCGCAAGATTATGAACAAAAGAATCATAATTATCAATAATCAGTATCATGATAGATATCGCCACGGATCAATGGCCCCGCCAAGCGCGCCCGACGCCTTGATCAGCGTTTCCTCATATTCTGCTTTAGGTTCCGAGCGCAGCGTGACGCCGCCGCCAACGGGAACACTTAAGCGCTGACCTGCATCGCCCGTCATCATGGTCCGGATTGCAACAGCGAAGTCCGCGCCGCCGCCATCGTCAATATAGCCGATAGCGCCGCAATAAGGGCCACGCCCGACGCCCTCCACCTTTGCAATTGCGCGCATCGCCTCAATTTTCGGCGCGCCGGTGATAGACCCGCTGGGAAATAGCGCGCGCAAGATATCGGTCAGCGAGACGCCTTCCTGGAGCTCCCCCGAAATGCGCGAGACAAGGTGGTGGACGCGCGACAAGCTCATCAACTCGCAAATCGCATCTTCCCGAATTGAATAATCCTTGCAGATTTTTGACAAATCATTGCGCATCAGATCTGCAATCATGATGTTTTCAGCGCGGTCTTTAGGATCGTCTTGCAGTTCACGGGCAAGACGAGCGTCCTCATCCGCAAATGCGGCGCGCGAGCGGGTACCCTTTATTGGCTCCACCACAATACGGTTTGGTGCATTTCCCATTGGCGGGACTTGAAAAAACCGCTCAGGCGAGTTGGAAAGAATGCCGCCTTGTTCATATTGCAAAAACGCTCCAAAAAATGAGTCGCTGCCACCGGCGATAAACCGGAACAAGTCGAAAGGCGAAAACGGCGCGTCGGTTTTAGCGGACAGGCATTGAGCAATATTCGTTTGATAGAAGTCACCATTGCGAATGCGCGCAGTGATATCATCAACCGCAGCAACGTAGTCGCGGCGGGAAAAATTCGATGTGAGTGACGTGAACGGCGGCGGCTTCACGGGCAGCGCGTCATTGTCTCCGAGCGCCGCCTCCAGCCGAGCGCATGCTTTCTCGGAACGCCCAGCAATCCAGGCCCGACGCTTCTGGCGAGAAAAAACCGCTGTAGCGTCATAGGCGCCGAATACCGCATCGGCAAAACCATATGGGCTTGGCGGCAACCGTAGCGATGGCTCCAGGGCGGCCAACGCCTCATACCCCACATAACCGACCAGGCCCGACAACAAGGGCGCATCGCATGGCAAAGCCTCACGCTCAAGCGCGCGCTCATTTAACTTCGCCTGAAGCGCTTGCAACCAGGCGTCGCCATCCTGTCCCTCAAGCGTCAATACATCTTCGGGAAACGCCGCGATCACCGACCACTCAGCAGCGCTTGAAAGATCGCCTCCATGCAGCAGATGCGCGTGGACCTCTCCGGCAAGAGGGGCGAAGGCGGAATACGGACTGCGCCATTTGATTTCCCGGCATATCATCCAGCTACTCGTAATCCTGTCATCGCCCAATGAAAAGCGCTGGCGAGACCCAGCGAACACCGCTAGCTGATCAGATTGAAAAGATCGGAGACATTCATGCCAGATTCAGCGCCACAGGCCGGCATGGCGCGTACATTTTACGGCCTCGCGATTGCCGTTCTGATCGGGTTCATCGCCTATATCGGACGCGGCGTGCTGATCCCGCTGGTGGTCGCCGGGTTCCTGTGTTTCCTGATTTTCACGCTGAAGGAAAACATCCGCCGCGCCCCGGTTATCGGAAAATTCCTGCCGAACTGGCTAAGCTATCTCTTTGCCTTCGTGCTTATCGGTTTCGGCATTATGCTGTTCGTTGAGATCATCAAATCGAATGTGGAAAGCCTGCTTGAGACCTGGCCGTCTTATGAGGCGCGTTTACGTTCACTGATTCAAGAAGGTCTTGCATTTGTGCGCACACTGGATTTCCTGCCTCAGGAGCTTGTTGGCAGTGTTGAACAACTTCAACAGGCGGCGCTCGATGTCATTCGACCGCTTTTATCTCAAGCGGCGGGCAGCCTTCGCGCGCTGACATCAAACTTCGTCACTTTCATTACAGTTTTTCTGTATCTCGTTTTCATGCTGATTGAGCGGGGAAGGTTTTTCCGAAAAATCAACTTTCTCGGCTCAAGCGACCGTGAGCGCCAGGCGATAAATGAAACGATCTCTGATATCGGCGTCATGGTCCGTCAGTATATCACCGTAAAAACCGTCACCAATCTGATCACCGCTATCGTCAGCTATGTGATCATGAGCCTTATCGGCATTCAGTTCGCAGGGTTCTGGGCCTTGCTGATTTTTGTGTTGAACTACATACCGATTTTTGGCGCCGCCTCTGCAATTACGCTGCCGGTTCTCTTGGCCCTCGTTCAGCCGGAAGGCGGCGGGTTGCGTATGGCGTTGATAGCACTGGTGTCGCTTGTTGGCTTTGAACAGGTGATGAGTAATGGCATTGAACCGCGCATTGTCGGGCGTTCTTTGAATTTAAGTCCCCTGGTGATCCTGTTTTCTCTTGGCGTATGGGGTTCAATCTGGGGCTTCGCCGGACTGCTTTTGAGCGTACCGATCACTGTCACCGTCATGATTGTTCTGTCTCAGTTCAAGTCCACACGACCGATCGCCGTCATGTTGTCTGATAACGGCCAGATTGCCGAAATCAAACATCCGCCTCTACAAGGCAAGGCGGCATAAACGTTCGTTCACGCATTATCGTTCAGTACTTCCTTGATCACCGCTGCAATGGCTTGCGCTTCATCGCGACGCCCCGATCCCTTGCGCCAGGCGACGCCGATCTTTCGGCACGGCGCCGGGGCGGCGAAAGGAATGGCGACAAGGTCAGAATTTTTCGCCAGCCCGCCCTTGATCGCTATTTCCGGCAGGAGAGTCGCGCCAAGGCCGGACCTGGTCATCTGCGTCAGGGTAAACAGACTCGTCCCGCCGAAAGTCGCCGGGTGCGCGCGGTCGGATAAATCACACGCGTCGACAGCATGCTCTCTCAGGCAATGACCGTCCTCAAGCAACAGGATTTCAGCATTTTTCAAATCTTCAGTGGTGACCCTGGCTTTCTTCGCCATTTCATGCGCGGGATCACAAGTAAACCAGAAGGGGTCTTCGCCAATCTCTTCGATCTCAACACCGGGGATGTCATATGGAAACGCCAAGAGCGCCGCATCGATCAGCCCGGCCGCCAGACGTTCGGCCAACGCGGCGGTTAAATCCTCACGCAAATAGAGTTTCAGCTTCGGAAAAGCATTGTGAAGCCGGCTCGTGACTTCAGGCAGGACAAAAGGCGCGATGGTCGGAATGACGCCCAGATAGAATTCGCCCTCAAGCGGCTTTCGATCAGTGACAGCCCGGGAAAGGTCCTCCGTTGACGCCAGGATGGCGCCGGCGCGCGCCGCGACTAGTTCTCCTGCAGGGGTCAACGCAAAGGACCGGGTTGATCTGTCAACCAGCTGGGCGCCAAGCAGTCCCTCCATCTCCTTAATGGCCGAGGACAGGGTCGACTGGGATACAAGGCAGTCATCAGCGGCTTTTGAAAAGGATTCCCGGCGCACCAGCGCCATGAAGAACTGCAATTGTCTGAGGGTCGGCAGCGGCGTCATTGAAACTCCATAAAGAATCGATATTTTCGATCATATGTCGCAATATAATCTATTTGATTAATTCTCCAAGTGGTTTATCTAACCTTTATCGCGTCCCCCGGCGGGTGCGAAAACAGTTTTTCATTACTGAACCAAAGGAGACACGCATGTTAGGTGTCGGCGACAAACTTCCCGACTTTTCCGTTGTTGGCGTCAAGCCAAAGTTCAACGCGCACGAAGAAAACGGCGAATCCGCATTTGAAGACATCACGCAGGAGAGCTTTTCGGGCAAGTGGAAGATCATCTATTTTTATCCGAAAGATTTCACCTTTGTCTGCCCGACTGAAATTGCAGAATTTGGCCGGCTTGCAGCGGAATTCGAAGATCGTGACGCGATCGTTCTTGGCGGCAGCTCCGATAATGAATTCTGTAAGCTTGCATGGCGCCGCGATCACCCGGATCTCGACAAGCATCCGGCGTGGAGCTTCGCTGACACGACCGGTTCCCTGATCGACGGCCTTGGCATTCGCGCGCCGGAAGGCGTTGCTCTGCGAGCGACGTACATTGTTGATCCGCACAATGTCATTCAACACGTCGCCGTCAATGGATTGAATGTTGGCCGCAACCCGCAGGAAACGCTGCGCATCCTCGATGCTCTGCAAACTGATGAGCTTTGCCCGTGCAACCGTGCAGTTGGCGGCGATACTCTCTAAGACCCATCAGTACAGACGCGAACGGCGGATCGCCGCCGTTCGCACCAACGTGGATTTATTCAGTTTTTAATCACCGTCGACGCAGCCTTCGGGCTGAACGATCACTTGCGCGCGGTATTTGGAGGCGATTATGAGCATCAACGAGCTACGAGAAAAAATTCCCGACTACGCCAAGGATATCCGGCTCAACCTCGGAACCCTGGCAAGCGAACAAACCCTTACAGATCAACAAAAATGGGGCGCTTTTTACGCCTCCGCCCTGGCCACCGGGCAATCAGATGTCATCGCCGCAGTGGCTGCGGAAATCGAAGACAAACTCAGCGACGAAGCGAAAACAGCCGCTAAGTCAGCCGCCGCGATCATGGCGATGAACAATGTTTACTACCGCGCGACCCATTTGATGGAAGCAAGCGAGTACCAGACCTTGCCCGCAAAACTGCGGATGAACGTAATCGGCAATCCCGGTGTTGAAAAAGTAGATTTTGAACTTTGGTCGCTCGCTGTCTCAGCCATCAATGGCTGCGGCATGTGCCTCGACTCTCACGAAAAAGTTGTCCGCAAAGCAGGACTGACGACAGAGCAAGTTCAAACGGCGTTGCGCATCGCCGCTGTCGTCAACGCGGCGGCCCGGATCCTCATCGCCGAAAATGCTATCGCCTGACCAGTTATCGTAAACTCATTAAACATAAAAAAGCGCTGTCGCGAATATCGCGACAGCGCTTGTAACAGAAAATTCTAACGGTCTAATAGTCAGCCGCCTCCAGGCACATCAACCTGAAGGTTTCGCCGCTGACCCTCATCCATAATAGACCGGGTGGCCTCTCTCATCTCACGCCATTCGCGCACGCTCATGCACATCCTCTTCCTTCCAAGACGAGTCGTAGTTGATGCAATGGTTCGCTTGCAAATGATCCGGTCTTCATCAGCTCCAACTGGATTGCCCTCAGCATCCACTACCGAACCGTCGGCCATTACATCATACTTCTCAGCTTCAGTATACGTCTCAGATTCAGTGTTCGCTGCAGATTGGGTTTGAACCGTGGCGCACGCAGATAACAGAACGATTATTGCAGGCGCGACTAACAGTCCATATTTCATTTTAAGCCCCCTTTTCACCAGTAAGCGCCTCAGAGTTAAATGGGCGATCTTTATAATACAGCAGAAGCGTGCAGTGAGTTGAATCTAGCCAGTGCTGATATTGCTAATTTTGAACATAGCATACTCATTTGATCTCAACAACTTAGCTTGCCGGCGGTAGACAGTGCACGCCAAACGTTACATCATGTGACCGGCAATCCTGGAATTGAAAAAGTTGACTTTGAACTTTGGTCGCTCGCCATCGCCGCCATCAATGGCTGCGGCATGTGTCTCGATTCTCACGAAAAAGCCGTCTGCAAAGCGGGGCTGACAACGGAACAAGCTCAAACAGCGCTGCGTATCGCTGCTGTCGTCAATGCGGCGGCCAGAAAATACAAGCCGATGAGGCTCTTTAGTGCAAATCTTAAGATATACAAAAAAACCGCCGCACATGATGCGGCGGTTTTCGATTTTTTGAATTCAGCTTAGATCAACCGCCGCGAGGCGTATCAACCTGAAGATTACGGCGCTGACCTTCATTCAGGATATCTTGCGTCGCTTCCCGCATTTCCCGCCATTCACGCCAGGAACGGCATTCTTTTCTACCGAAACGGGTCCCGGTCGGAATAATCCGCTTGCAAATAATCCGGTCTTCGCCAGCTTCAGCCTGGGTTTCAGTAACCTCGCCTTCAGCTTGAGCACCTTCCGCCGCAGCCTCATCGGTGGCCACTGTTTCCTGCGTCACATTGGATGCGGTTTGCGTTTCATAAGTCGTACATGCGCCCAATAACAGCGCAAAAGCTGGAATCCCCAACTTGGCTAGCCTCAAGTCCATAGCGCTATTCCCTTCAATTAACAGCACAACAAGCGTGATAATGTAGGATATTTGGGCTCCAATGTACAGTAACAGCATCAGTCCGCATCGACGCACCGTGACGATATTGTCCGTTTCAATTGTGCGATCGTATGGTTAACTCTTATTTTTGCTTAGTTTTTCGCGCCCGCAAAGGATACAACCGAGATGACAGAAGCTGCTCAACAAGCCGCCGATGGGTTGCGCGCCCTGCAAGCCGGCGACACGCGGAAAGCTTATAAGATTTTATCAGACGCCGTTTCAGCAGGTGAGGACAGCCCCCCTGTTCTGCGCGGCTTATCGCTCGCAGCAAGGAAAGCAGGATATGCAAATGAAAGTCTCGAGGCTGCTGAAAAGCTACTATCCAGAGCCCCCGGCGATCTCGAGGCGATGCTTTTAAAGGCCGACGCACTGAACTCACTAGGCAACCTGCGTAAGGCCTCAGAATTTTATTTTGCCGCTGTCAAATCCGCCCCTCCCCAGATGTCGGGACCACTCGCCCTTGAAATCGAACGCGCAAAGAAAGAGTGTCAAAATGCAGCCGTGCGGTATGAGGAGTTTCTTAGATCAAAAGTCAAAGAAATGGGTATATTTGACGGCCTCGGTCATACGCGCGGAGAACAGGCGCTCGACATATTATTCGGACGTAAACAGATATACTATCAGCAACCTGAAAAGTTCTATTTCCCGGAACTCCCACAGATTCAGTTTTATGACCCGTTACAATTCGCCTGGACGAAGGAGTTGATCGCACAAACCAACTCAATTCTTTCCGAGCTTGAGGCGGTTTTATCCGGAACTGAAGCGTTTGAGGCGTATGTGCCTGCATCTTCGGATACCCCTCACTTGCACCAAAGCGCGCTAACGGGCAACACAGACTGGGGCGCCTTCCATCTTATCAAAGATGGCGTCCGTATTCAGGATAACGTCACAAAATGTCCTGCAACTATGAGCGCGTTGAGCCTTACCCCACAACCTAACGTGAAAGGCAAATCTCCAATCGCGCTGTTTTCTCGGTTAAAACCGGGCGCGCGCATACCGCCGCACACGGGATTAATGAATACACGGATTATTTGCCACCTGCCGCTCATCATTCCGGACAATTGCCACCTGCGCGTTGGCAATCAGATGCGACAATGGAAACCGGGTGAAATGCTGATTTTTGACGATTCCATCGAACATGAAGCGCGTAATCAGAGCGCTTCTGACCGTATTATATTACTGTTTGATATTTGGCGGCCTGAACTTGGCGAGGATGAACGTGGTTTTATTTCCGCAATATTCGATGGAATTGAAGAATATGGCGTCTTTACATAAAGCGCACGGCTCTTTGTTATTTGATGCGCTCTACACGAATTGAACGGTTATCGCCATTGAGATAAAGCGAGTGACCGCCGAGCTTTTTACGCTTGACTTCGACACTCATCCCCTCTGCGCCGGCCTTTGGCACGCGAAGCCTATTCGTATCGGCATTAAGTTGCCGCCAAACCTGACCATTATCTAGAATAACAACATATTTTCCGCGGCCGTTGCGACCAATATCAACGACTGCCGCGGTAAGAGACTTGAGCTTCTCTCGTTCCTTGCGTTTTCGCTCAACCGTCTGCGGTAAATCCTCGGAACCGAATCGCTCTTCCGCAGTTAAGACCGGTTCAACGGGCGAATCCTCACCGCCCTCCATTGATGCAGACACAGGGAGGTTTTCAGCGTCCAGCGCGTTTGCCAGTTGATCAAAGCACTCAAGTCGGTCTGAGTTATCGCTTATTCCACGACACTCAACCAATCCTGTCGCTAAATTTTGAGCGGCCGCGCCACCACAAAACCCGATCGAAACTACCGCTGTCGCCGTCACAATGAAAAAATAGGACTTTACCATAGCCTGCTCCTGTTAGGGCGCACCCTAATTCAGAATGGCGCAGGGTCAAACCCGGCTCAAAAGAAAAGCGGCGCAGACATTGGGCGGCGGGGGGGCGGTTCTTGTGTGATTTGTGTGGGGCGTTCAGCAGCGACTTGACGCCCAAAAAAATAAAACGGCCAGCGGGGGGATAAGTGCCC